>NZ_JAPVOT010000054.1 GCF_027257845.1 Alteromonas sp. BMJM2
GGCAGTAGAAAGTGTGCAGGCACATAACAAAAAAATTAAGTTCGCCCGCTGCGCGGGCTGGGACGCATACACGCAGGGCGGCTTCGCCAGTATGCCCTGCGCGCCTGCGCCCCTTATTTAAAAGTTATGTGCTACGGAGACGACATGGAACGTTTAGAACCGTTTATCTTATTTACAACAAAAGCAAAAAAACTACTGAGTAGTAGCTTCGTAAAGAGCTATCAGAATAATTCTGGAGTGGATTTTTCATGGAAACGTGGAGAAGATTTATCGATAAAACAGAGAGGTCCAGATCAAGAGCAAATTGATGCTTTTGTGTTAACTTTTCGGTTTTTTATTCAGAAAAATGAGCCAATATCATTTTATAGTATGGCTGAAGCATTTAAATCAGAGTTTGTTTCTGATGAGCTCAAAGAAAAATTCTCCGATGCCAAAAATCATTTAAACAGCTATCTAGACTCAAATTCTATGTTTAAAATCGGTGAGCATATTACTCGCAGGGAGCTTCTCTACGTGTTTATTTACGGCGAGCTTTCGCACTCTGATAGAGAAAAACGGGAAAAGTATAATGATTGGATGTCTAATCAATTCCTAGCTGCTTTTATGAAAAATGAGTTTACTTCAATTCTTTTCGAAGTGCTTAACGTAATATCTTACACAGGCGGTATTTGTGAAGAAGTGTTACAGCAAAGTAAGTAGCACATAACAATCACATTAAGTCGCTTCGCTGGGACAGTAACACGTGGGCTATGTCGCTTCGCTCGGATTTTAGCCCACGTGTTACTGCCCCTTATGTGGGTGTTATGTGCTATGAAAGGAATTCAACATATGGTGAGCAATAAGGCATCTATTCAAAAAAGCTTGTTAGTCTTTGCCAATTTATTCATAGGCTTTTCTTTTATCGGGATCGGAATAGTTCGAGACAGTCCCGGCGCGGAGGGCATATGGTTTACCCTTTTAGCTCTTGCTATACACTTTAAAATGAAAGTAGCTTGGGTTGGAATGCTCGTTACGGCTGCTTTCAGCGCTGTCATATGTCTTAATTTGATTATTTCACTGCTCCCCACATCTTTAAATGGCGGTTTGCACTTTAGCTCTAACAACAACCAACTTTTTCAATTAGGCTCGCTAGCACACTTTTCATTGGCTATGCTATGGACTGGCTATTTTGCGTTGCAGTTTTACTTTTTAAACCAGCCAACCACAAAGGCTTATTTTGTGCGCACATAACAACTCAATAAACTCACTCACTGCGTTCGCTGGGACGCATACACGCAGGGCCGCTTCGCTATTATGCCCTACGTGCCTGCGCCCGTTATTGAAAAGTTAGCTGCTTCAATGAAATCGAAATGCCTTTTGTCTCATAAACAATTATACTTGTAGCACTAGATATATTAGGAGACCTGCTATGAAAATAGAGAACCTCTCAGCTATAGAAAAAGTTGAACT
>NZ_JAPVOT010000055.1 GCF_027257845.1 Alteromonas sp. BMJM2
TGCAACACAAGATAAGGATGTCATCAGCATA
Organism: Alteromonas sp. BMJM2; assembly: GCF_027257845.1. Lineage (GTDB taxonomy): Bacteria > Pseudomonadota > Gammaproteobacteria > Enterobacterales > Alteromonadaceae > Alteromonas. The sequence goes on from NZ_JAPVOT010000055.1 coordinate 32, forward strand.
GCGCACTATGCGGTGCCCACGTTGTTTCATTTCCTCATCGAACGCATCCAGATAGATGTTCGCTATGAGGGGGCTTATCACCCCGCCTTGCGGACTGCCTGTGTCTGTTTGCTGCCAATGCCCATCAACCATCACCCCACTTTGTAAGAACTGAGCAATTAAGTTCAGTACACTGCCGTCACGGACCCGTCTTTTGATGCTCTTAATGATAAGCGTATGGTCCAGCTTATCAAAGCACTTCGACAGGTCCATATCCACCACGTGTTGACGCCTGTACCGACGGATGAACATCGTGGCTTTGTTGATGGCATCGTGACAGCTCCGCTTTGGTCTATAACCAAAGCTTGATGGATGGAACTGCTCTTCGAAGATGGGGGTTAGGAGGTCATTTAAGCACTGTTGAACGACCCTATCCCTTACCGTTGGAATACCCAACAAACGCTCACCGCCCCCGTCTTTCGGGATGACTACCCGCCTTACCGGTTGCGGTTGATAGCGTTTGGTTTTGAGTTCGAGAAGAAGCTGTGTAAGTTCATTATCCAGATTTGAGGCAAACACACTCAGGCTCTGCCCATCTATTCCGGCCGCGCCTTTCGCTTTGAATACCTTTTTAAATCCCTTGAACAGTCTTGCTTTATTAAGCAAGTGACCGTACAAACTATAATAAACCCGCATACTTCCTCTCGAAGACAGTGTGCTGTGTGGGGGCCGATACCTTCTCTTCGTGTTGGTCTATTTCACATGGATGTTGAGCGTGCTAGCCCAATGGCAATCTACTCAACGTTGCCCACATTACTCCCTTGTACCGTTTCGTAGCCAGTCTATCGCTTCCGCGACAAACCAAGTACAAAGACGTCGATAGCTAATCGATTCGTGTACCACTAAAAAAAAATATCTGCTCATCACAGACTGACTATGTACTTCCGCCCTTCGCCATCCTTAACCGCTTTTGGCTGATAAGGATGCCATCAAACATTGCTGATGGTCAGTTCGGTTTTACCCTCCACACCATTACTGGCTTTCACAGGCCGAACTTTACTCACTACTACGGCTTCATCTGCCACCTCGCACCAACACCTACCTTGAGTCTCCTCTCGCATAGATGCTTCTGGCTCATCACCAGAGACGGTGTCAGGCTTCCCCAGTTACTGCGCTGACTCCCTGTTAGAAATTCCACCCTCAAACACAAAACAGGACTGACCGAGTATTGGGCTTCGCGCTATTTTGCACGCTTACCCTCCTGCCTTGCCGAATCAGGTTCACTTTCGTTGTGTACCTCTAACTTCCTATGGCTTCCTTCGGACCCTGTCGTTGGCCAACAACGCCCTTGCCATTCAGATTATCTTCCCCTCAGTCAGGGTGATTCAGGTTTCTTCCAACCTGACGGGTTTGCCAGCTTCGCTGGGCAAACAAAAAA
>NZ_JAPVOT010000056.1 GCF_027257845.1 Alteromonas sp. BMJM2
CTACATGGACTCCCCTTTGTCAAGCAATAGCTCTTTAGATAACAAGAAGATCTGACAGCAGCTCTACATTCGGCGTTTATTAGCTTTGTTACGCTATCGCCCTGATGATTTTCGCTTGAGCAATGCCTCATTCGTTAATCAGAGTGTTTATCTCTTCCCGACTAAACAGGCTTTCATGCTCTCGGTCTGACCGTGTTATCGTCATTAGCTAGTGCTTTGACTCGGTGGGGTTAACCTTTTAAGTGCAACCGTTTTTAGCTAGCTACATAATCAACCTGATACTCTTTATCTGACTGCAACAATGCCCAAATCAAGCGTGCGTTTTTGGCGGCCAATGCCACACAGGCGCGCTTAAAGCCACGCCGCTCAATTAAGTCTTTTATCCACATGCTGATTCGGTCAGTCTTATTTTTACAGTTCGCCATAACCGCTCTGGCACCGTGAATAAGTGCCGTTCGTATGTGTTTTTCACCGCGTTTACTGATGCGCCCTAATCTGGCAACTCCGCCAGTGGTATATTGTTTGGGAACTAGCCCAATCCAAGCAGAAAATGCACGGCTAGTTGGAAAATGTTTTGCATCGTTAACGGTCGCAACCACAGCCGTTGCCGTAATTTCTCCCACACCTGGTATGCTCATTAATCGTTTGGCAGCTTGCATTTGATTGGCTAATCTATAGAGTTTTCTATCGTATTTGAGTATTTCTTCATTTAAGCCTTTGATGCTGTGCCATAAATCATCGAGTAGCTCTCGAGCAAGATGAGGCAAACCATTCTCAGCGTCTTCTAATATGCCTGAGATAGCATTTTGTGCAGGGTATCGGCCTTTGGGCATGATAATGCCAAACTCTGACAATAAACCTCTGAGTCGGTTTATCCGAGCGGTTCTATCTTTTATCGCTCCTTGACGAATGCGGTGCAAACACAAAACGGCCTGCTGCTCTTCGCTCTTGATGCTGACATAACGGGTCTTTGGGCGAGAGACTGCTTCACAAATGGCTTCAGCATCGTTTGCATCATTCTTTTCACTTTGGCGATAAGGGATAACAAACTTAGACGCCATGATACGAACGTCATGACCCAACTTACTAAACTCTCGCGCCCAATAATGTGAGCCAGAGCATGCCTCCATTCCAATCAAACATTGAGGTAACTTGGCTATCTCCGCTAACAGTTTGTTTCGTTTAACTGTTTTACGTAATTTGGTCTTGCCATACTCATCGACACCATGAATACTAAAAACTAATTTGGCTAAATCAACGCCAACGACTTTAATTAAGGACATATGGACTCTCCACTTTTGTTGAAACTTCGCACTTTCAATATGGCACATTGATGCCGAAAAGGTGGGGGAGTCCATATCATTCGTTA
>NZ_JAPVOT010000057.1 GCF_027257845.1 Alteromonas sp. BMJM2
CCTGAGGTATCCCCACAAATAAAATAGCAAAATCAGTGAGATAAAAAAGAAGGGAACATTCATGACGTTTGGTGATCAGATCAATCGCCAAACATCACTGAGACCAAACAACCATGAATGCCCTATCTATTGTGAACAAAGTCGTATCAATTGTCAGCTTCAAAATGCATAAAACCCGGCAACAAGCGGTTATTGCTTGTGTAAAAAGTCTGCTTGAAGGGAGCGCAGCGACCGTCACGAGTATAGGCCGAGGAATTAACAACAAAGCGTTTGAGAAACATCGGATTAAACGTGCTGACCGCTTGCTTTCAAACCCGCACCTGCTTAGCGAAGTGCCGTTTATCTATGCGGCCATCTGTCAGCTCTTTTGTAGAAACACCTCGCGCCCCGTTATCTCCATAGATTGGTCAGATTTAGATGACCGTAAAAAGCACTTTCTTTTGCGTGCGGCGATAACTGTGAAGGGAAGACCCATCACACTTTATCAAGAAGTTCATAGCAACAAGACCAAAGAGAAACCTACCACACACAAAGCGTTTTTAAAAACCTTACACGCCTTATTGCCCGCCCACTGCCAGCCCATTATCGTCACTGATGCAGGATATAAATCACCTTGGTTCAGGGAAGTCCTGGCGCTAGAGTGGGATATTGTTGGACGCATTCGTAAGCCGCATTTTTACTCGCTTAACAAAGGAAATACATGGCAATGCATTCGTTATCTTTACACGCAAGCAACGAGTCGCCCTAAGCGCTTTGATAATAGCCAAATAGTAAGAAGTAACCCATTTACCTGCACGCTTATTCTCTTTAAACAAAAAGCGAAAGGACGTCACGCGAGCAACCCGGACGGAACACGCAAAGCATCCAAACGTTCAAAAAAACATGCCCAAGGGGCAAAAGACCCGTGGTTGTTAGCCACGTCACTCGCTGCTCACAGACAATTATCAAAACAAGTCGTCGCTATTTATCGCCAGCGTATGCAGATTGAAGAAGGCTTCAGAGATATGAAAAGCACGAGATATGGATTGGGATATGAACAGAATAAAAGTGTTAAACAGCAGCGTCTTACGATATTGGTACTACTGACAACGTTAGCCTCTCTCGTCGCAATACTGCTTGGGATGGTGCTTGTTACCGCTAATAAACATCGTCGGTTCCAAGCTAACAC
>NZ_JAPVOT010000058.1 GCF_027257845.1 Alteromonas sp. BMJM2
CAATTTGCCTAACATCAACCATGACAGACGAAGTAAACGAGTTCTAAAAAGGCAACGGTATTGATCTTGAAATAGCGGTCAAAGGGCTATCTTTTTTCATTGACAGCCCGGAGGCTCATATGTGTTTGATGGCCTCGTGTTCACTTTAGATTATTACAACATCCAGATTGATGGGCTAATCGATAGCCTAAGTGGTTTTGATATTGCGTCTAACTGTGTTGATGCACCAACGATCAACAACCAGTTCTGTGATGCGGTAGACAGAAATGCTACAAACGGCTCTATTTCTAATTTCCGCTCAGGGTTTATTAACCTGGCAGCCGTGGAAACGTCAGGGATCGATTTCCGTGTTGATTATGGTTTTGACCTAGCAGAGCTATTCGATACGGCTTCTCGTGTGAACGTTACGCTTAACGGCACCAACTTCCTTAAGAATGATGAAGTTCGCGACGTATCGGCACCGGATGAAGTGACTGATGTACTTGGCACGTTTAGTCGCCCAGAATGGATAGTCAATATGAACGTTGATTATTTAATTGGCGATTTTGTTATCGGATGGCAAGGGCGTTACGAAAGTTCGCAACTTCTACCGGGCCTAGAGAACCAAGATATTGAAAACAATCCTGACTTTGTCAGCATTACATCAACAGGTTCGGCGCTAGTTCACGACTTTTCTGTATCTTATACCTTCGACGATTCACTAGAAGTGTATGGTGGTGTGAATAATGCGTTCGAAGAAGACCCGTATTTAGGTACGCTTTCTCGTCCAGCAGGCCCTCGAGGACGTTTCTTCTTCCTTGGTTTGAATTACAACATGTAATCTAGGTGAGATATATAACAGCCCCGCCACGAAAGTGCACGGGGCTTTTTTTGTTTGCCCAGCGAAGCTGGCAAACCCAGCAGGACAATAGATGCCTGCATCACCCTGATTGAGGGGAAGATAATCCGAATCGCAAGGGCGTCACTGGCCAACGGTGGGGTCTGAAGGAAGCG
>NZ_JAPVOT010000059.1 GCF_027257845.1 Alteromonas sp. BMJM2
AAAAGAAGTAGTTAGTTTAACCTTCGGGAGAACGATTACCACTTTGTGTTTCATGACTGGGGTGAAGTCGTAACAAGGTAACCCTAGGGGAACCTGGGGTTGGATCACCTCCTTACTATTACGTCGAGACGCCCTTGATGCAGTGCCTACACAGATTGTTTTGTCTAGAAAATAAAGAACGACACAAGTTTATGGGGCTATAGCTCAGCTGGGAGAGCGCCTGATTTGCATTCAGGAGGTCAGCAGTTCGATCCTGCTTAGCTCCACCACTCTTTACCGCAAACACTTACTTTGTAAGTGGTCGTGATAAATAACTTATCGTCGAGGTAAAATCGACTTGTTATTTATCTACTCGCTAAAGTAAAGAGATAAGTCGCTTAGGCGCAGATAAACTGAAGGCTTGTAGCTCAGCTGGTTAGAGCGCACCCCTGATAAGGGTGAGGTCGGCAGTTCAAGTCTGCCCAAGCCTACCATCTACCTTTCACTTGCTTTGCAAGTGGTCGTGTAAAAGCCGCTTTACCGGAAGCGGAGCTTCCTGACGGTTTTACCACTCGCTAAAGTTAGCGGTAGTGATCGAATTGGATGAATGCTTAAGTAGTGTGTCAAATGATAGTGAAATCCTAATGAATATTTACTTTTTAAGTAAGCATTGATTAGGGTTTTTTACCCTAAAGATGATAGTACTGCATTAGCAGGAAACATCAAATGTTCTTTAACAATTTGGAAAGCTGATATTAATAGTAATCAATCAAAAGAGTAATTGAGAAGTCGAAAGACGCACTTTTTACTCTACTTGACTTGAATTGCTTGTTATCGAAAACGCCGCAAGGCGGGTTAACCGGCATGTCCGGTTAACAAAGAAGATAGCAAGGCAATTCTTCCGATTAGCTTGTCATGCATACAACATTACCCTTGTCCGACATCAAAAGGCGGACATGAGGCCGATACTCAAGGCTTTTTAGGGTTGTATGGTTAAGTGACTAAGCGT
>NZ_JAPVOT010000005.1 GCF_027257845.1 Alteromonas sp. BMJM2
GCTTCCTTCGGACCCTGTCGTTGGCCAACAACGCCCTTGCCATTCAGATTATCTTCCCCTCAGTCAGGGTGATTCAGGTTTCTTCCAACCTGACGGGTTTGCCAGCTTCGCTGGGCAAACAAAAAAACGAGGCCGGAGCCTCGTTTCAGAGTTTGAAAAACTCTACTTCACTTTGACTACGTACTTATCGAGTACGTGGGCAAATCTCTTCTTCTGAGAAGAAGTATGCAATTTCGCGAGCAGCAGATTCAGGTGCATCAGAACCGTGAACCGCATTTTCGTCGATTGATGCAGCATAGTCAGAACGAAGCGTTCCAGCAGCAGCATCAGCAGGGTTAGTAGCACCCATGATTTCACGGTTTGCTAGAACAGCGTTTTCGCCTTCTAGAACCTGAACCATTACTGGGCCAGATGTCATGAAATCTACTAAAGCACCAAAGAAAGGACGTTCTTTGTGTTCTGCGTAGAAACCTTCCGCTTGCTCTTTGCTCATGTGAAGCATTTTAGAAGCAACGATGCGAAGACCAGCAGATTCAAAACGGTTGTAAATTGCGCCGACTACGTTTTTTGCTACCGCATCAGGCTTAATAATCGAAAAAGTGCGCTCAAGAGCCATGTTTTTTCTCCAAACAAATAAGTGTGTTTTCAATTTTGGCGGCGAATTATAGGCAATAATGACCGCAATGACTAGTGACTATTTGTAAACCTACTCAGTCACCTTGAGCTTTAGCATTTTGCACTGTTTCACTCGCATGTAAAAACAATCCTAATCTGCTATCAAACTATTGTATTTTAACTATTAATTAAGTGAGCCAACTGCTCCCAAGCAAAATACTTCAATGTGAATTCCGCTTTTAAAAAACGTAAGCCTACACGTTAGCGCGAGCCAAATCTTGTATTTTGCCTACAATGGCTCTCAGACCGTTTCCACGTGTGGGCGTAATGTGGCGCTCTAGATCTAGCGCTTCAAAGTACCCGTCCACATCAAACTGTGTAATGTCTTTCGGCGATTTATTGTTATAGGCAGCAAGCACTAGCGCGAGAAGGCCTTGAACAATGACCGCATCGCTGTCTACATCAAACGTAATTTTACCGTTATCGAAAGATTCAACCAACCACACACTACTTTGGCAACCTTTTACCAAATGCTCAGGTGTCTTCTCACTTTCTGGTAAGCCAGGAATGGACTTACCTAAATCAATAATATATTGATAGCGCTGTTCCCAATCATCGAAAAACGCTAAGTCATCAATAATTTCTTCACTGCTAGGCAACTTCATCGTTTGTCCTGTTTTTAATTTAAAAGAAAAGGCCAGCTTCTAGCTGCGCTTCTTCACTCATCATTTCACGAGACCAAGGTGGATCGAATACGAGTTCAACATTCACTTTATTGACATGAGGAACCATAGCAACGCGATACTCTACGTCGCCAACCAATACCGGACCCATACCGCAACCTGGTGCAGTTAATGTCATATCAATATCCACAACCCCACTCTCTTGTTGAATATTTACGGTGTAAATAAGCCCGAGAGAAACAAGGTTAATAGGGATTTCTGGGTCAAAAATAGTTTCTAGCGCGTCCCACACTTGCTGTTTACTTATGTTTCCATCGCTAGGCTCGTCAAAACTGAGCACCATTTCTTTACGGCCAATGGCACCAGCGTCAGTACCGTCTATGCGATACATATTGCCTTTCCAAGTGATGGTATAATTGCCACCTAACTCTTGGGTGATGCTGACGAATTCGCCTTCGGGGATAACAACAGGATTCCCCGCCGGTACCAAACGCGCTTTACATTCGCGCTCAGTTACCACCATTTTTTGCTTCATAAACTGCTAGTGCTCTATTGTATTTACGTGAGATCGTATTCTTGTGAGACTGTGTACTTGTGAGAATATGTGCTGGGGAGATTAACCTACGTTAAAGCTCTCGCCACAACCACACTCATCAACTACATTCGGGTTATTGTATTTAATCACCCCGTTAACACCTTCTTGCACATAATCAATTTCAGTGTTTTTTAGCAGTCCCGTTGCATCAGCAGCAATAGCCACATTTAGCATAGGTGAGATCTCAATAATTTCATCATCGTCTTTTGCGCTATCTGCAAAATCCAGCACATAGGCATATCCAGTACAACCGCTCACTCGTGTAGATAGACGAATTAACTGACCAGGCTTTTCTTTAAGCTTACTTTCGAAATGCTTAACGGCACTGTCTGTTAGCGAGATGAGTTGTGTACTTGGTACAAACGTTTCAACACTCATAATGCCCCCTTAGGCCAACATCATTTTAGCTTTTTTAAGTGCAGCAAATAGGCTGTCCACTTCTTCAAGCGTGTTATAAATTGAAAATGAAGCGCGGGCAGTTCCAGGAATACCAAAGCGCTTCATTAATGGCTGCGCACAATTGTCGCCAGTGCGAATTGCAACACCTTGCCTATCGAGAATAAAGCCAATATCTGCAGGGTGTGCACCGTCGAGTAAAAAGCTTAACACACCAATTTTATTCGGTGCAGTGCCGACTATTTTCATTCCGTCGAGGGCTTCTGCTTGCTCTGTCGCATAAGACAAAAGAGCATGCTCGTGTTCATGCAACGCGGCTATATCGAGCTGCTTAAACCAATCAACCGCAGCGCCCATTCCGATAGCACCGGCAATATTTGGCGTACCTGCTTCAAGTCTATTTGGCAGTGCTCCCCAAGTAGCCTCTTGGTAAGTGACGTCTTTAATCATCTCACCGCCTACTTGCCAAACTGGCCAAGACTCTAACATTTCTTTTTTACCCCACAGGCAACCGATACCGGTAGGGCCAAAAAGTTTGTGGCCAGAAAACACATAAAAGTCGCAGCCGATGTCTTGAACGTCAACACCGCCATGAGCAATTCCCTGAGCGCCATCAACAAGCACCCAAGCACCGAACTGCTTCGCTTTTTCTGTCAGCGTTTTTATCGGGTTAACTGTGCCTAACGCATTTGAAACGTGAGGAAATGCCACTAGCTTAGTTTTACTCGAAAGCAGCTTTTCAAACGCATCAACGTCAAGTTCACCATTATCAAAAATAGGCGCAATATTAAGCGTAGCACCCGCTTTTCGACAGGCTTGCTGCCAGGTAACTAAATTCGCGTGATGCTCAAGCTCTGTCACCATGACTTCGTCGCCCTCAGCTAAAAGCTGAGCAAGACCATTTGCCACTATGTTGATAGCTTCGGTTGTTCCTGCGGTCCAGATAACCTCTTCACGGGCATTTGCATTGATAAAGCTTGCTACACTCGCTCTCGCGTTTTCGTAGCGACGAGTGGCCTCATCTGACAAATGATGCGCACCGCGATGTACATTAGCATTTGTGCCAGTATAAAAATCGACAATGGCGTCAATCACCGCCTGCGGCTTTTGCGTTGTCGCAGCGTTATCTAAATATACCAGAGGCTTCCCATCTACCGTTTTAGAAAGAATAGGAAACTGGGCACGAAGTGCAGCAACATCTAAGCTCATTTCACCTCCATCTGGGAAAAACGTTCGCTGAGTAACGGCTGTAACCATTCGCGGATTGCGCTATTTGGTACGTCATTAACCAACTCCTGAATAAATCCAAAATTAAGCATCACCAAGGCTTTGCTGCGCGGTACACCGCGAGTAAGCAGGTAATAAAGTGCTTCTTCGTCAATTTCAGCTACGGTTGCACCGTGAGCACACTTAACGTCATCAGCATAAATCTCTAGTTCAGGCTTGGTATTAATCACACCGCGGCGAGAAAGCAAGAGATTGCGGTTGTTTAGCTCCGCCAAGGTTTTTTGAGCATCGCGGTGAATATGAATTCGGCCATTAAATACAGCGCGAGCCTTATCACCCACAATTCCACGTGCATTTTCTTCCGTGGTACCGTTTGGCATTGCATGCTCAATGGTTGAGTGAAGGTCGAACAACTCACCTTCCGCCAACAAATAAATGGCATTCATTTTGGCATCGGCAAACTCACCAGCATGATGAATATCCACATCTAGGCGGGATAAATCGCTTCCATAACCTACCATAGTAGAATTCAATGTAGAGCGACTATGTAATTTGAAGTGACTTCCACCAAGCTGCTTGGCCGCTGCCGTAAACATGGCAAAGCGGTAATGCTCTAGATGGGCATCATCGGCAATGTCGTATTCAGCAAAAGCGGTGGTTAAACTATCGGTGTCACCCACGCCTTGCTCAATAACAGTGGCGCTGGCGCCCTTTGCTACTTTTACAACAACACGGGTATGTGCATCGACGTTTTGCGTGGCCATGTTAACAATACGCACTGGTGTATCAATTTTGGCATTTTCTTCAACGCTGATAAAAATACCGTGCTCACACAATGCATCATTGACTAAACCAAACATGTGTCGAGTAGGCTTAATTTGCCCGTATATACTCGATATTGCTTGCTGAGTTGCCACATCGTCGTGCTTAAGCGATGTAATGACCATACCTTTAGGTACGTCTAACGTATTCACCTGCGTGATCAATACGCCGTCAACGAACACTAAATCGATAGCATTTAAATTATCGATAGCGGGTACTGGCAGAACGTCGGCCTGCGTTGCCGTTTTTGCTTCGCGCTTTTCTACAGAAGTAAGGGGCGTAAAACGCCAGCTCTCATTTCTGCGGGCTGGCCAACCATCGGCTTTTAATTGCGTTAAGGCCTGCTGACGCACGGGCGCTAAATAATCATCACACTGCGCCCCATCAATGACCTGTTGTAGCCATTGACTCATGCCTCTGCCTCCTCGTACGCCTTCCCTAGGAATGCGTAACCTTCTTTTTCTACCTCGTGAGCCAGTGATGCATCGCCGCTTTTCACAATTTTGCCGTCGGCTAGAATGTGCACGAAATCTGGCTTGATGTAGTCAAGTAAGCGCTGATAGTGCGTTACTACGATAAAGCTACGCTTACCGTCGCGCTGGCTATTAACGCCATTGGCAACAACTTGAAGAGCATCAACATCAAGGCCTGAATCTGATTCATCTAGAATGCACAGTGAGGGCTCTAACAAAATCATTTGCATGATTTCGTTACGCTTTTTCTCACCACCTGAGAAGCCTTCATTAACACCACGCTTGAGAAAATCTAATGGCAGCTGCACTTGTTTGCAGGCTTCTTTCGCCTTTTTCAAAAACTCAGCGGCTGTTAGTGCTTCTTCACCACGCTCTTCACGCATGGCATTCACAGACTCTTTCATGAATTCCATGTTGCTGACACCAGGAATTTCTACTGGGTATTGAAACGCTAAGAACAAGCCTTCACGGGCACGCTCCTCAACTTCAAGGTCTAGCAAATCTTTTCCATTAAGCGTTACGTCGCCTTCACTCACTTCGTAGCCATCACGACCTGACAAGACATAACCTAACGTACTTTTACCGGCACCATTGGGGCCCATGATAGCGTGTACTTCACCTGGCTTAATCTCAAGATTAAGACCTTTAATGATGTTTTTCTCTTCTACGCTGGCATGTAAATTCTTTATACTAAGCATTGATTACCCCACTGAACCTTCAAGACTAATTTCGAGCAGCTTGCCGGCTTCGACGGCAAATTCCATTGGCAGCTCTTTGAATACTTCTTTACAAAAACCGTTAACAATCATAGATACGGCCTTCTCTGTGTCTAAACCACGTTGGCGACATAAAAATAGTTGTTCGTCACTCACCTTCGATGTTGTCGCTTCGTGCTCAACAATGGCTGATGGGTTGCGACTTTCGATATACGGGAACGTATGTGCACCACACTTATCACCAATAAGCAGCGAGTCACACTCGGTAAAGTTACGCGCGCCGTCTGCACGAGGTCCCATTTGCACCAAACCACGATAAGCGTTGTTACTTTTACCTGCAGATATCCCTTTAGAGATGATGGTTGATCGCGTATTTTTGCCTATATGAATCATCTTCGTACCGGTGTCAGCTTGCTGACGTCCACGGGTCAGTGCTACTGAATAAAATTCACCTACGCTGTTATCGCCTTTAAGGATACAGCTTGGATACTTCCATGTTACCGCTGACCCAGTTTCAACCTGAGTCCAAGAAATTTTAGCGTTGGTGTGTGCAATACCGCGCTTGGTCACGAAGTTGTAAATACCGCCTTTCCCGTTCTCATCACCTGGGTACCAGTTTTGAACGGTAGAGTATTTAATCGTGGCGTCGTCCATTGCAACTAGCTCGACCACCGCGGCATGCAGCTGATTCTCATCGCGCTGCGGCGCAGTACAGCCTTCAAGATAACTCACATGGCTGCCTTCATCGGCAATGATTAACGTACGCTCAAACTGACCGGTGTTCATCTCGTTAATACGGAAATAGGTGGAAAGCTCCATTGGGCAACGAGTGCCTTTTGGAATGTAAACAAATGAACCGTCGGTAAATACGGCGCAGTTTAGCGCAGAGAAGTAATTATCCGTACGCGGTACTACTGACCCGATGTACTTTTTAACAAGGTCTGGATACTTTTGAATCGCCTCAGAAATTGGGCAGAAAATAACGCCAGCCTCTTCTAGCTTAGAGCGAAACGTTGTGACCACTGATACAGAGTCGAATACTGCATCTACTGCAACGCCTGCTAACATTTCTTGTTCGTGCAGCGGTATACCTAACTTTTCGTAGGTGCGCAGTAGTTCTGGGTCTACTTCATCTAACGACTGAGGCTTGTCTTCCATACTCTTTGGTGCCGAGTAATACGAAATTGCCTGGAAATCAATTTTTGGGTATTCCACATGGGCCCAATCAGGCTCTTCCATTTCAAGCCACGCATGATAAGCCTTTAGACGCCATTCGAGCATCCACTCAGGCTCGTTTTTCATTGCGGAAATGCGACGAATAATCGACTCATCTAGGCCGCTTTCAAACGTGTCCGATTCGATCTCTGAATAAAAACCAGCATCGTACTTTCTTTCTAACGCCTGTTCGATCTGTTCACTCATGTTTGGGTCTCGCTTGTTTGCCTGCATTTGCTGCCTAAGCCTTCCATTCACCTTGGCTTGGAAAATTACCCCACGGTCTTGGTAATTTCCCTTAATTCACCGCACAAACCTCGCGCAGTAAGCATTTTACAATGGTGGCAGCCTTAAAAATTGGTGCGGTATTATATAATACCTGAGTAATCCACTCAAATATTCAGCGACGTATTTTGCGCTACTTGCTTTAAAAAATCTTAAGCTAACGCCACTTGCCGCAATCGGTTTGTTACATCTGTTACTTTATTTACTACGTAATCGATGTCGTCTTGGGTCGTAAATCGTCCAACACTAAATCGAATTCCTGCATGGGCTAGTTCATCACTTCGCCCCAATGCTTTGAGCACATATGAAGGCTCTAAACTTGCCGACGTGCATGCAGAGCCAGATGACACAGCAATATCATTTAGCCCCATCATCAAACTTTCGCCATCAACATTGGCAAAGCTGACATTTAAAATACCCGCAATGCGCTTTTCTTCATGGCCGTTTAGGTATACGCCCTCAATCTTGCTTAGCCCATTCCACAAAGCGATACGAAGCGCTTTAATACGCTCGTTCTCAGCTTCCATGTCTCGACTCGCTATTTCGAGTGCTTCGCCCATACCCACAATTTGGTGTGTTGCCAGCGTGCCCGAACGCATTCCACGTTCATGACCACCGCCATGAATTTGTGCTTCTAGATTAATCTTAGGGCGGCGGCGAACGTAAAGTGCCCCCATTCCCTTAGGCCCGTAAAACTTGTGTGCCGACATCGACAACAGGTCTACCGGAAGCTCATTGAGGTCTATGGCAACCTTCCCCACACTTTGTGCTCCATCCACATGAAATAGCACATTATGTTGACGGCAAAGCTTTCCAATAGATTCGACGTCTTGGGTTACACCCAGTTCGTTGTTTACATGCATAACAGAGACTAAGATAGTGTCGTCTCTAATTGCGCCCTCTAGCTCCGATAAGTTAACTAGGCCATCGGCGCCTACCTGAAGATAAGTTACGTCAACGCCCTGTGCTTGCAAATACTCACAGGTATCAAGCACTGCTTTGTGCTCCGTATTAACGGTAATGATGTGCTTGCCTTTCGATGCATAACCATCTGCGACGCCTTTTATCGCTAAATTATTCGACTCTGTAGCACCGGAGGTAAATACAATTTCTCTCGGATCGCAATTAAGTGCATCGCTAACCTGATTACGGGCGATGTCAACGGCTTCCTCAGCCATCCAACCAAAGCGATAACTTCTTGATGCAGGATTTCCAAAATTACCGTCAAGGGTTAGGCATTTCGCCATAACTTGGGCAACTCGCGGGTCCACAGGTGTTGTGGCGGCGTAATCTAAATAAATAGGAGTAGATAGCGTCATAGTCATCAATGCCTTTTTTAAAGCCTAATGCTTACTTCAATATCGTTAGCTATATTGCGAAGTGCAGTATTGTTGTCTTGGCGCCCCGCCACCTCGCGAACATCATGCTTTTCCATTAACTCGCCAAGAGTAATAGAGTGTAAAAAGCTTGAGATACGATCGCTTAAATCCTGCCATAAACTGTGGGTTAGGCAGCGATCGCCCCCCTGACAGTCAGCCTGACCTTGGCAACGTGTGGCATCGATTGATTCATCAACCGCTGATATCACTTCGCCTATGGCAATTTCATTGGCACTGCGGCCAAGTAAATAACCACCGCCTGGACCACGCACGCTGTCGACCAACTGGTCTTTGCGCAATCGGGAGAATAGCTGCTCTAAGTAAGATAGCGATATTTCTTGTCTTTCGGATATATCGGCAAGGGGAACGGGGCCACGCTTTGAGTGCAATGCAACATCAAGCATTGCGGTTACCGCATAGCGACCTTTAGAGGTAAGTTTCATTATTGTCTCCCGCCTTTATATGTATAGCGGAATTTTCACATACCTGACTAAAATGGTCAAGTATAAGACCCAGTAATTTAGTCAGGTATTATTTCAGCGTCATTTAACATTCAGATAAATACACTACTCGAAGATTGTTGCAGCCCTTATAAGGTGAGAAAGATTATGTAGAAAAGATCATCTAGAAAAGAGCGCCACAGCACTTTACTTCGCATAATAGAAAACGCCATCAAATAGCCGGATCGAATGACTTATGGCTACGACTATCTTGCTGAGCTTCATTTAACTCAAAGCCAGTATCAGCAAAATCTTCCGCGCTAATATTATGAAGGTTTTCTGTGCACACATCGCCTCCAAGAGACTGGATAACCTTACACATCTCTTCTACTTTTGTGTCCATCTGATGCATATGCTCAAGCATAATGCCCATGGCATTGGCTACGGGATCAGGATTATCTGGCGCTACGGCGTAAGCATCAAAGCCGTATTTCTGTGCAATTTTATCTCGCTGAGGATTTACTGAAGCACTGGCATCTTTTTGCTTGGTAACAATAATTCTACCTGGAATACCCACCGCCGTAGCGCCGTCGGGGATATCTTTCACTACAACAGAATTTGAGCCCACTTTGCCATTTTCGCCAATGGTGATAGGCCCAAGTACCTTTGCACCTGCACCTACCACTGCGCCGTTTTTAAGGGTTGGGTGACGCTTTCCTGCTTTCCAACTGGTTCCGCCTAATGTCACACCATGGTAAAGCGTAACGTCGTCACCAATTTCGGCGGTCTCACCAATAACCACGCCCATACCATGGTCGATAAATACTCGTCGCCCTAAGGTAGCACCGGGGTGTATTTCAATACCCGTTAACCATCGACTAAACGTAGACAACGTGCGAGCCAGCCACTTCCACTGGGCTTTCCATAATTTGTGACTAATTCTGTGCAACCACACGGCATGTAAGCCAGGATAATTGGTTAAAACTTCAAACGTATTGCGCGCTGCCGGGTCGCGATGAAATACGCCTTGAATGTCGTCTTTTATTCGGCTAAACATGCTTTACTCATTACTGTTCTGATTAATTATTTCTTTGCTCAATTACGATCCTGACTCGTCGTTTGAGCTGCTGCTTCATCTGTCGTTTCTAATGAGGACGCTTGGTTAGCATCGTCATCACTAGCTTTAACCGATTTATCAATTGACGCTAAAATACCGCGTAAAATATTCAGCTCCTGTGATTCAGGACGAGAGCGATTGAATAATCTGCGTAACTTAGTCATAACCACCCCAGGATGGCTCTTACGGATAAAAGAAGTTTTTTCCAGTGTAGACTCAAGGTGTACGTAAAAGCGCTCTAAGTCTTCGTTAAGAGGATATACCTCTTCAATTTCAGGGTAGGTTTCTCTATTCAAGTAGGCCATACGAATTTCATAACACAGAGTCTGCACCGCAGCTGCTAGGTTTAGTGAACTGTATTCTGGGTTTGCCGGGATACACATATGAAAATGGCACTGCTGCAGTTCTTCATTGGAAAGCCCGCTGTTCTCACGGCCAAACACCAACGCGACGGGGTATTTACTGACTTCTTGTACTAACTTTTCACCACAGTCTCGTGGTCCTAGCATTGGCCATGAGTGCGTACGAGAGCGTGCAGAGGTGCCAACAACAAGTCCACAGTCTTTTACTGCTTCTTCAAGGGTGTTGACAATTTTCGCGTTGGCTAGCACGTCGCCTGCACCCGCTGCTAATGCGCTTGCTTGACCATCAGGTTCATTCACTGGGTCAACTAAATATAAGCTACTCAACCCCATTGTTTTCATGGCGCGCGCAGTAGAGCCTATATTTCCCGTGTGAGAGGTGTTAACCAAAATAATGCGAATATTTTCAAGCATGCTTGCGATACCTATTTACTGAATAGTGAGTTGTTTTGTCTTATTACGACTAGCGCTTAAAAAGCGGTGCCTTAGAAGGCGACGTTCATATGTTCTTGCACACTTTGCTTTTACATACTGCGCTCTTACATGCAAAGCTATTGGCAGCTAGGCTCTAACGCGCTAGGCAGCAACAAACAGCCTGCTACAAGAGAATGGCAGGGACGTCTTTAATTAGCACAAAGTGTAGCACAGCAGCGGTATAGATGGCTATTGGCTTACTTTTGACTCACTTGCTTATGACTCAATAATTTACGGCATTAGGATTAGTGGTTAAGAGGTGTTATTTGCACCGTGTGGCAGCACTTGGGTAGCACCTAAATAAGATGATTTAGAAGGCTTGCTTAGCAAATTCATTTGCATCGTTCATCGATTCTGTTAGACTCCGCCCGTTTTCGAGTTAGGCAAGCTATTTTTTGTACAGTTTTAATGCTGTTTACAACAACATTATACAACTTGAACATGATACAACTTGCGTAATTCATTGGTCTTTTACAATTGGTGGTTTATCTATGCATCCTATGCTGAATATTGCAGTGCGTGCTGCGCGTGCGGCTGGAACAGTTATTGTTCGTGGTTTTGAAAAACATAATGAAATTGCAACAGAGTCGAAGGGATTGAACGACTTCGTTACTCAAGTTGACAAAGACGCAGAGCAAGCGGTTATCTATAAAATTCAGCAGTCATACCCAGATCATTGCTTTTTAGGCGAGGAATCGGGAGAGATATTAGGTTCGGACACTGATTATCAGTGGATTATCGACCCGCTAGATGGCACCGCCAATTTTGTGAAAGGCATTCCTCATTTTGCTGTTTCTATTGCACTTCTTCATAAAGGCCGTTTAGAGCAAGGCGTTGTATTTGACCCCATCCGCAGTGAATTATTCACAGCCAGTCGCGGACAAGGCGCTCAGCTTAATGGTTACCGTATTCGTGCATCAAAGCCTCGTGATTTAAGCGAAACCATTATTGCTACTGGTCTGCCGTTTAAAAACAAATCACAGTTTGGCGAATACGCTCTTAGCCTTAATAAAATTTTCCACGAAGTGGGTGACTTACGTCGCGCAGGAAGTGCTGCACTTGACCTTGCATACGTTGCTGCTGGCCGTCATGACGGTTATTACGAACGCGGTGTTAAGTCTTGGGATATTGCAGCGGGCGAGCTAATTGTTCGTGAAGCGGGCGGTTTGGTGACAGACTTTAAAGGCGGTAACGATCCACTGCACAAAGGCGAAATTGTTGCTGGCAGCGGCAAAGTAGTTCAAGGCCTTGTTAAGCACCTTAAGTAAGAAAACCTAAGTAGGCCACTTTAAAATGCCCTATAAATAAAAAGGTCGCTGTGAAGACAGCGACCTTTTTTGTTTTTAGTTTTTGTAGCAACTTTCTTCTACTCAGCCATCACCTGGCTTTTTAAAATGTAGTCACCTAAAGACTATAGCGGCTCTTGGTCAGCGCCCTCTTTCTCCACTTGTGGTGGCATGAGGTCTTCTTTGCTGATACCCAGCGCTAAAGCAACAGAACTTGCAATGTAAACCGATGAGTAAGTACCTACTACCACACCAAATAAAAGGGCTGTTGCAAAACCGTGTATTAGTGCGCCACCTTTGTAGAATAAGGCAACAAGTACTAGTACGGTGGTTAACGAGGTAATTATCGTACGGTTTAAGGTTTGAGTCAGCGATATATTGATGATATCAATTGGCTCGCCTTTGCGGATTTTACGGAAATTTTCACGAATACGGTCTGACACAACAATAGTATCGTTAAGTGAATAACCTATTACCGCAAGTACTGCAGCAAGTACCGTCAAATCAAACTCAATTTGAAGTACTGAAAACAAACCTAAGGTTAAAATAACATCGTGGGCCAAGGCCGATACCGAGCCAAGGGCGAAACGCCACTCGAAACGCATTGCCACGTAAATTAGAATACAGAGAAGTGCTACTAGCATGGCAAGACCGCCCTGCTCTGTTAGCTCTTCACCAACATTTGGCCCTACAAACTCAATACGACGCATATCAACGGTAGTACCGTCAGCACGTAACGCATCAACAACTTGGTTACCAATAGTGACCGCTTTTATACCATCGCGAGGCGCAATACGTATCAGTACTTCTTGGCTGCTGCCAAAGTTCTGTACTATGGCATCTTCAAAGTCAGCATTATTTAACTGGGCACGAATTGACTCTAAATTAGCACTGTCTTCATAGCCAACTTCAATCAACGTACCGCCGGTGAAATCCAGTCCCCAATTCAGGCTATTAACGCCTAACGAAACGAATGACCCTAATATTAGCACGGTAGACAGCACCATCGCGGGAACGCGAAGGCGCATGAAATTGACGGTATCGGATAGTTTTAATAATTGCATGTTACGCTCCTTAAATCGCCAGTTTCTCTAAACGTTTTCCACCATACACTGCGTTAACGATAACGCGCGTGACTAAAATAGCGGTAAACATAGAAGTGGCAATACCAATCATAAGCGTAATAGAGAACCCTTTAATTGGACCTGTACCCACTGCGAACAAAATTAGACCCGCAATAAATGTCGTGATATTCGCATCCAAAATCGTTGAGAATGCACTGTCGTAACCGTGATGTATAGCTTGTTGCGGACTTCGACCATCGCGCAGCTCTTCACGAATACGCTCAAAAATAAGCACGTTCGCATCTACCGCCATACCAACGGTAAGTACAATACCCGCCATACCAGGTAGGGTTAGTGTTGCCCCTGGGATCATCGACATAATGCCCACAATCATGACCAAGTTAGTCACCAGCGCCAAATTGGCCACAATACCGAATGCTTTGTAATACACCAGCATAAAGGCAAGCACCGCGAGTAAGCCGTAAACAATGGCTTGAGTACCCAGTTCAATATTCTCTTTACCCAGGCTTGGTCCTACTGTGCGCTCTTCAACAATTTGAATAGGCGCAATAAGCGCACCTGCGCGAAGCAACAATGCAAGGTCGCGAGCTTCTTTTGGCGAGTCTAGGCTAGTAATTTGGAACTTACTGCCAAGCTGGGCACGAATGGTAGCCACCGAGATAACTTGCTCTTCTTTTTCAAAAATGAGTTTGTCTTCTTTGTTGCGCTCACCAGTTGCCTTGTACTCAATGAACACGGTTGCCATTGGCTTGCCAATATTGCCGCGAGTAGAGCGAGACATCTTGTTTCCGCCTTCAGAATCAAGCGATATGTTTACGTTTGGCAGGCCATATTCATCAACGCCGCTGTTGGCATCGATGATGTGGCTCCCCGTAAGCATAATGCGCTTTTCCAAAAGCTGTGGCACACCTTGCTGGTCTTCAATAATTTGAGAGCCCGGCGGTACGCGGCCGTTTAATGCGTCGCGAACGTCGTTTTTCTGATCAAGCATGCGGAATTCAAGCGTAGCTGTGGCATTCAAAATTTCTTTTGCACGTGCGGTATCCTGAATACCTGGAAGCTGCACAACTATACGATCAGCACCCTGTTTTTGCACAAGAGGCTCAGCCACACCAAGTTGGTTAACACGATTACGAATAATGGTAATGTTTTGTTTAACCGCATTGTCGCGAATTTCTTGTAGCTTGCTCTCAGCAAACGTCGCTCGTAGGGTAAGATCATCAACGTCGTTAAAGGTTAAGTCACGGCTTTGGTTACGAAGGAAGAATTTCGCTTTATCAAGCGCGTCTTCGTCGCGAAAAGTAATATCGATATGATTACCCACTTGCTTAACGCCGCGGTAGCGAATGTCTTCACCGCGAAGGGATGTTCTGAATCCGCTTTCCGCATCTTCTAACGATTTAGTGATCACCTCAGACATGTCAACTTCCATAAGGAAGTGGACACCACCGCGAAGGTCTAGACCAAGCTTCATTGGCGTTCCACCTAAGCTCTCAAGCCACTCAGGGGTATCAGGCGCTAGGTTCATCGCGACAAAGTAATCGTCGCCAAGCAGCTTTTCTAGAGTTTCACGGGCAACAAGCTGGGTATCAGAATCTGAAACGCGAACAAGTATTTGCTCATTTTCGAATTCAATGCGCTTAGGCGTAATTGATTTTTCAGCTAGTGCAGACTCAACTTGCTCAACCATTGACTGGGTGACAACCGCATCACGACCTGCTGAAATTTGTACGGCGTGATCTTCGCCATAGATATTGGGGAGGGCATAAAGTGCGCACATTGCAACTACAAAGAGCGCGCTTAATACTTTCCATATTGAATTTTTGTTTAGCACTGGATAATCCTTTCGTGCCGATGCCGAGAAGCGTCTCGGCTCCGGCGTTTTTTACTTACAGCGACTTCATTGTGCCTTTTGGCAACACAGCAGTAACTGAAGACTTCTGTACAACAATGTTGCTTGCTTCGTTAAGTGCCATTTCAATAAAATCTTTATCGTCAGACACTTTTGTAATTTTTCCTACTAAACCACCTTGGGTTAGCACCTCATCACCCTTGCCGAGTGACGATACTAAGTTCTTATGTTCTTTAACACGCTTCGCTTGTGGGCGGTAAAGCAAGAAATAGAAGATAAGACCAAACACGGCCAGCATGATTATCATTTCCATGCCGCCACCTTGTGAAGCACCACCAGCTGATTGCGCGTACGCGTTTGAGATAAATAGACTCATAAAATTCCCCAAGTATTCTCGTTATTTAAATATTTTCGTTATTATTTCGGTTTTAGAGCGCCGGCACCGGCAGCCCTCGCTGTTCGTAGAAGTCGTGTACAAACTCATCCATTGTGCCCGCTTCAATAGCATCGCGCATACCTTGCATGACACGTTGGTAATGACGCAAGTTATGAATAGTATTCAATCGTGCACCAAGTATCTCATTACACTTATCTAAGTGATGTAAATAAGAGCGAGAATAATTTTTACAAGTGTAACAATCACAATTTTCATCTAATGGCGACGTATCGTTGCGATGTTTAGCGTTTCGGATCTTAATAACCCCCTCGCCTACAAACAAATGACCATTACGCGCATTACGGGTTGGCATAACGCAGTCGAACATGTCGATACCGCGACGAACCGCTTCCACTAAGTCCTCTGGCTTACCTACACCCATCAAGTAGCGAGGCTTATCTTCAGGAATCTTTGGCGCTGTGTGATCGATAATGCGGATCATGTCTTCTTTAGGCTCGCCAACCGATAACCCACCAATGGCATAACCGTCAAAACCAATCGCTTCTAACCCAGCAAGAGAGACGTCACGAAGACCCTCATACATGCCGCCTTGAATAATACCGAACAATGCAGCAGGGTTGTCACCATGAGCCTCTTTGCTTCGCTCGGCCCAGCGCAGGGACATTTCCATAGACACCCGAGCTTCCTGCTCGGTGGCTGGGTAAGGCGTACATTCGTCGAAAATCATCACAATATCAGAGCCCAGATCACGCTGAACTTCCATCGACTTTTCAGGAGTGAGTAAGATCTTTTCGCCGTTAATTGGCGAGCGGAACGTTACGCCCTCTTCGGTGATCTTACGCAGGTCGCCAAGGCTGAAAACCTGAAAACCGCCTGAATCGGTAAGAATAGGCTTGTCCCAGTTCATAAAATCGTGCAGGTCGCCATGCTGGCGAATAACACCCGTGCCAGGGCGAAGCATTAAATGAAAAGTATTTCCCAGGCATATGTGTGCCCCACTTTCTTTTAGTTCTTCCGGTGTCATTCCTTTCACCGTGCCATAGGTACCTACTGGCATAAACGCTGGAGTTTCGACAACACCACGTTCAAATACAAGACGCCCGCGCCTAGCGCGGCCCTCTGTTTTTAATAACTCAAATTGCATGTAAGAACTTTCCCATCTTTGCGCACTCTACGCGTTAAGTATAAAAGTGCTTTTGATATAATTGGTCTATAACGTGCGCCTAATAAAAAACGTGCGCTGGGTATAAAACTGGGTTTGAAATCATGGGGCGGGATTATACCAGTAATTTACGTGAGATCATTCCCTGTATCTATGTTTCTATTGAAGTGAACGAATATCTGGCTGTAAAAGAGGGCTCTAAGAGAGAGTATCTAAGAATGAACGGCGTTTGAGAATAGATGTTTGAGAATAGTCGTTTGAAGTAAAAATTGAGGGAGTTATCTAGGGAGTTGTTTAGATATCTATTTAGGAAGCTAAGGAAAGCGCTATTTAAAAGCGCTTTCCAGAGAATCTATCCGAGAAGCCACTCCAAGAGCTATTTTAAGAGGTAATTACAAAAACTCTGAACTAGCTTCTTTCGATAAACATGGAATCGCCATAGCTGAAGAATCGATATTCCTTATCAATGGCCTCTTGGTATGCATCCATCACATACTCTTTAGAAGCAAACGCACTAATAAGCATCATCAAGGTAGATTCTGGTAAGTGGAAATTAGTAAACATCGCATCCACTACTTTGAACTCAAACCCAGGATAAATAAAGATTTCAGTGTCATCGTAAAACGTGCCAATGACATCACCGTCGCTTTGCTTCGTACTGAATTTCGCCGCCGACTCTAAAGAGCGCACCGAGGTGGTACCTACGGCAATAACTCGCTTCCCGGCTGCTTTTGTTTTTAGTACAGCATCCACCACGTTTTGTGGTACCTCAGCATATTCGGCATGCATTTTGTGCTCGGTGATATTATCTACTCGCACTGGTTGAAACGTTCCCGCCCCTACATGCAAAGTGACAAAGGCTAAGTTAACGCCCTTCTCTTTCAGCGAATTGAGAATGTGTTCGTCAAAGTGTAAACCAGCGGTTGGCGCTGCTACCGCACCTGGCTTGTCGTTGTATACCGTTTGATAGCGTTCTTTGTCTGAGTTTTCATCAGGTCTGTCTATGTAAGGCGGCAATGGCATGTGCCCATGAGCTTCTAATAGCTGCAAAACGGTTTCATTGTGGTCGAATTGCAAAATAAACAAAGCATCGTCACGGCCCGTCACGGTCACATTAACGCAGTCTTCTAAAACAAGCTTTGTGCCTGGTTTAGGCGCTTTGCTCGCTCTCACGTGAGCAAGTGCGGTGTTGTCTGAGGTAATGCGTTCGATAAGCACTTCTACTTGCCCACCCGTTTCTTTCTTCCCGAGCAATCTGGCTGGGATAACTCGTGTGTCATTAAATACAAGCAGATCGCCAGGTTCAACAAGAGATAGCATATCAGCGAACATTGAGTGGGTAACGGTTCCCGTTTTTCCATCTAAACGCAAAAGGCGGCTAGCAGCACGCTGCTCGGTGGGATATTTTGCGATAAGTTTTTCAGGGAGCTCGAAGCTAAAATCAGAAAGTTTCATAACGTGTTGAGATACTCTTCTTGCCTAGTTAATTAAAAAATGCGCGGTAAGTAGTAGCTAAAATAATAATTGGCAGATCACTAAAAATGGAAAAACAGTATACCTTTTAGCATAGGTATAGTGCTCGATAATCCGTTATGAAATTTCATACCAGCTACGGCTGATTAAAATTAGTACAAATCAACTTAATCGGTTAAGATACAACCCAGATAGTGATGATGTTCTCCCTGACAATTCTTTATCTTTGATGCCCAGCACTCTGCTGGGTATTTTTTTGCCTGCTGATTTATGTTTGTTGACGTAGTAGCCGTCGATTCCCATTTCACTGCTTAATTCTATTGTACCCGCTATTATATCCGCTATTTACACTGCTATTGTACTAAAATTATGGCTGAAGGTCGGTTAAGATCTCTTCTAACACCGCGGCATCTAGAGGGCGAGCTTTAAGCACATAGAGTACTTGCAGCATTAAATCAGCCCCCATAATACCTTTATTCACCTTATTTCTTAAATTATCAGCACTCTGCTCGATATCAATTGCAGCAAGCCGCTGGCTTAAGTCTTGATATTTCACGCCTCGCACAGACATTTCTGACTTAATCACCCGCGCTACGGTTTGTCTCCATGCATTTTTAGCATTCAATTCTTTGTTCAACACCTGCCTCCACAACCTTTAAATTCATCACTAAAAAAGACTCTTTTGTGACATATATTTTACAAAAACACACTTTTTTACACTTAAGAAGCATATTTGTTATTGACGATTATGGCACAATGGATATACACTTCAAGTCAAGATGTTGGCGAAGATGAAAAATACTGGTTACAGTAGCAATGCCGAAGGTAACGGCACCTTTTTCATTTACGACATTATCGCTTCAATAATTTAAGGAGAACACTATGAGTTGGGAACTGGAAAGCATCGAAGCCTTACTAAAAGAGGTTGATGACTTTGTGGTAACACGAGAGGAAAATTGCTTACTCATTGCTAATCAAGACGGCATAGATGCTTGGCTAGCAATCAGTGGTGAGCAAATTTTAGTAGAAAGCCTCTTGTTTGCTGCTTCAGAAGTGAAAGACAAGCACGCGTTAGACCATGAAATACTGTCTTCTCACATGGTGTTTCCACTCACAACCGTTGGAATATCAACCATTGGTGGCGATGAGTACTACACCGCATTTGGTGCGCTAAGTGCGCAGTCGAAAGGCGAGAGTATTGTTATTGAAGTTGAAACCTTGTTTCAGAACGTTGCATCTTTCTTAGATGCTTACGAAATGCACCTTAACTAAAATTTACTTCGAAGGAGAAGCAAATGTCAGTGTGGAAAAAGTTAATTACCGCAGTAAAGGGTGGCGCTACCGAAGCAGCGCAGTCAGTGGCCGACAGTCAGGCCATCCGAATTCTGGAGCAGGAAATTAGAGAAGCGAAAGAAGAGTTACGCAAATCTGACCACGCACGTACTCAGATTCTTGCAAAATGTAAGCTTTCGCAGCAAAAAGTAGAAAGCTTTGATTCATCCATCGCAGAATATGAAGCACATGCTAGGAAAGCAGTAGATAATGACCGTCAACTTGCTCTCGACTGTGCACAAAAGGTGTCTGAGCTAAATGAAGAGCGAGCGCAAGAGCAGTCATATCTTGACCAGTTTAAGCAATCGGAAAAGCAATTAGCGCAAAACATTCAGCAAGCTAAAGCCAACCTTCGCCGCCTTGAACAGCAGGTTGATATGGTGAAAGCCACAGAGAGCGTGCAAAAAGCACAAGTTGCAGTGTCATCACGACACATGGGCGCAAACAGCAAAATGAAAACGGCCACAGAATCACTGTCCCGTATTCAAGATAAGCAAAAAATGCGTAATGCTGAGCTTCAAGCCGCCGAAGAACTAGCGGGTGAAGAGTCGAGTAGCGATCTTGAAAAACGGCTAGCCGAGGCAGGCATTAAAGGCGGAAAAACATCTGCTGACGATGAACTTGCTAGAATTTTGGGTAAGTAAAAAGATAGCCAAAAGGGGGAGCGTTTACGCTCCCCCTTTTTTAGTTTTAGCATAGCTAGACAAGTCAATCGCTTCAAGGCACAGTTAACGCACGGAAAACACGGGTTAGTTATTGTATGTCCCCATGGATAAAACTGCGCAAAGTCATGCTGCAGTATTTCGCTGAATCTCGCTGGTACACCATTTTAGGCGTAACGGCGTTTTACGCAATTAGCAGCTACTGGCTACTTTTTGCTGCAAATGAAAATGAGTTAATTAGCAGTGTCGACTTCTTTTACTGGTTAGCTGTCACTGCATCGACAGTAGGCTACGGTGATTTATCACCCGTTACCCCTGCCGGCAAACTCATTGTTGCGATATACGTTATCCCGCTGGGGTTAAGTATTTTTGCCATGGTGATTGGTCGATTGGCCGCGTGGGTGTCTGAACAATGGAGAAAAGGGTTATTGGGTATGACAAGCTTAGATGTTAACAACCACATATTGGTTATCGGCTGGAATGAACAGCGAACCATGTTGCTACTTAACCTCCTGCTTCAGGAGCGAAATGCAATGAGCCCTAAACCTGATATTGTGCTGTGCGTGAAAGCCGATATTAGTAACCCCATGCCCGGTGTTATCGAATTTGTCAAAGTAGACTCGTTCAATAAAGATGAAGACATGGACAGAGCCTGTGTTGCTTCTGCATCTACGATTTTGCTAGATAATCCGTATGACGACGTCACTATGACCACTGCGCTGTATTGCACGAAGCGTAACCCCGATGCACATCAGGTAGCATATTTTGAAGACGAAAGCTTAGTCGGCCTACTGCAAGACCACTGTCCTAATGTTGAATGCACCCCCAGCGTTGCAGTTGAAATGCTGGCGAAATCAGCCTTCGATCCTGGCTCGAGCATGCTGCACCACGATTTGTTGAGTATTGATGAGGGCCAAGCCCAGTTTTCGGTGAAAATCCCAGCGTCGAGCCCCGCAATCTCAATCGCAAAGTTATTTATGAACTTGAAACGCAAGCACGACGCCATATTTATTGGTTATGCGCCCCGAGGGCAAGTGAAAGACATGGTTGTGAATCCTCCATTAGAGGGCACACTGAATCCAGGTGACACCCTTTTTTATATTGCGCTAAGTCGAATCAATTCGATTGACTGGTTAACGCTGGACGCAGATTAGCCCGCAAACTAGGCTGTTAAAAAGGAGCCCCCATATGTTTGGTAAATTGTTTAAAAAGGCGAAACCTGCAGCACCAAAGACGCCTGAGGTAATGGGGCTGTATTTAGGCGGTTCGTTTGAACTCGATAACCTTAAAATGTCGTTGCTAGAGCCCTCGCTAACTATTGAAAAAGCGGCTCGCTCGCACCTTATACAAGCTGTAGGCGAGGCACCCCTTGATACCGGCGGCACCATACTCAGGTTTTACACCGATGACGATGGTTTTTTGCAGGTTATTCTCGATGGCGGAATGAGTGAAAACCACGTAACCGATGTTAAGCTTTGGCATTTTTACGACACACAAACCATTGGCAGTGATGCCCAATGGAACAAATGTTTATCATCACTGATCAGCCAGCCAACCTATGACTTAGACGGCAACACCTTCACACGAGTATGGGGTGCCATTGGCGATGAGTCTCCCCCTGTGGCAGTAACAGAAACCACGTATGAGGAAGACGGTGATATTAGTAAAACAGACCAATTTATGATGCTTTACGAACGTCCAATAGACAATGAACGGGTGGAAACCCTGTTAGTCGTTGGAGAAGAGAAACAAGTAGGTAACAATTTAGACCGATGTTTGGTAATTTCAACGGGCGTTGATATTCAACCAGCAGATATAACTATTAACGGATAGGAACAAAAAATATGACGGACACAATCATGCAATCTCTTGCCGGGCTAGATAACTTTGCTTTGTACTTTGGCCTTTCAATCCTGTTCTTATTTATTTTCAAATTGGTGTATGCATTAGTCACACCGCATGACGAGTGGAAACTGGTTAAAGAAGACAAAAACGTTGCCGCAGCCATTGGTTTTGGAGGCGCTATTATCGGTTTTGCTATTGCTCTTGGAAGTGCCGCTTCAAACTCTGTTGCCGTCATCGACTTCGCCATTTGGGCCATTGTTGCCGTTATTGCTCAGTCTCTGGCTTTTGCGATTTTACGATTTAGCTTTATGCCAAAAATTGCTGAGCGCATTAATAACAACGAGATTTCTGCAGGTGTGATGCTTGCCAGTATGTCAATTGCCGTAGGCTTGCTCAACGCAGCATGCATGACCTATTAGGGAGCCGCTATGACAGACTCAACAGACAACACAAATAAACAGGGCCCGCTTGGCTCTTCGCTTTCTGATAGTAACTGCGAAAGCAGCTATAAAACCAGCTGTAAAAATACTTCCACCAGCGATGGCAGCTGGATGAGTACTCAAGCATTACCTGAAACGAACGCTGAGCCCGAAGCAAAAACCAAACGCAGTAAGTACATCAATTTAAGCCGGATGCGCAAAACGTTTAGCGTTAAACCCTTGGCGCTAGGCGTGGCCAGCGTAATGCTTTCTGCCTGCGGCGCTGAGCGTGAAGAAGCTAAGATTTATACATCAATTGATGACTGCAAGTTGGATTACCCTGATGCACTAGAAAAGTGTGAGGCAGCCTATAAAACCGCAGCTGATGAAGCGCTGCGCACAAGCCCACGATTTAATTCAGAATACGACTGTGAATACGAATTCGGCCCGAATCAGTGCCGCAACGTCAATACAAGTGGTGGCAGCTTTTTCATGCCGTTTATGGCAGGTTACATGGTGAGTTCACTGCTCTCACCAAACCGCTATTATTCACAACCATTGTATACCTCATCTTCATACAACTCGCCTTTTCGCTCACGGTGGATAACGGCCGACGGACATGTGTTCGATGGCGATATTCGCAAGCGTAATTACCGAGTAAGTAAAGATCAGTTAAAACCAAAACCTACCGTTAATCGCACGATGAAGCGAGGCGGCTTCGGCAGTAGCGTGCGTGCTAAATCGTCATGGGGCAGCAGTAGTCGCAAAGGCGGATGGGGCGGCTAGAATGTTTAGAATGCCCTGCCAGCCGCGGCCAAACTGGCAGCAGCTAGCCTCAGAGTTCGGCTTTCACTTTCATACCATGTACGGACAGCCGTATTGGGATGAAAGTGCCTATTATCAGTTTTCGTTAGCGCAAATTGAAAACGATATTGAAGCTCCCACCGCAGAATTACATCAAATGTGTTTAGCCGTGGTGGAAGAAGTAGTTAACAGCGAATCATTACTTCGCCGATTTGCCATACCCGAACAACACTGGGATTTGGCTCAATCAAGCTGGTTTAATGCCGACCCCAGTTTATATTCTCGTCTAGATCTTGTTTATAACGGTTCGGGCCCAGCGAAGTTATTGGAAAACAACGCCGACACGCCCACCAGCCTATACGAATCAGGTTTTTGGCAGTGGCTGTGGCTAGAGCAGAACGTGGATAATGGGAAACTGGCTAGGCATTCAGATCAATTTAACAGCCTGCAAGAAAAACTGGTTCATCGATTCCGTGAAATCGCCAAGCATTATAATATTCAGCAACTTCACATGGCCTGTTGCAAAGATACCGATGAAGACAGAGGTACCGTGCAATACCTTCAAGATTGCGCGGCAGAAGCTGGGCTGCTCGCCGACTTTGTGTTTATTGAAGACATTGGCATTGCAGATACTGGTGTGTTTACCGATTTAAATGACAATCCTATCACAGATTGTTTTAAGCTTTATCCGTGGGAGTTTATGCTTCGGGAAGAATTCGGCGACGCGCTAGCCAGTGCAGAAGTGAATTGGCTAGAGCCTGCTTGGAAATCTGTTTTATCGAACAAAGCATTGCTTCCTATGCTGTGGAAGATGTTTGAAGGCCACCCTAACCTGCTACCATCGTATTTCAGCGATGAAGCTGATAAAGCGGTTGCGTCGGGTAAATGGATTAAAAAACCATTGTATTCACGGGAGGGTGCGAACGTTTCGATTCTTCAAGATGGCAAAGAGGATGAGCTAAGCAACGGTCCCTATGGAGAAGAAGGCTTTATCGTGCAGGCCTTTGAACCTTTACCCACCTTTGGTGATAATTACACGCTAATTGGCAGCTGGCTGGTAGATGACATGCCTGCGGGAATTTCAGTCAGGGAGGATACGTCTGCCATTACACAAGACCTCTCGCGCTATGTGCCTCACATTATTTTATAAACGAAAGACTTTATGAACGCAAGAATCTATGAGCGACAGGTTTTATGAACACAGGATTTGTGACCATGTGCGCTCTAAAGTCCATATTACTTGTATTACATTCTAGCACCGCAATATTAACACCGTGCTACTCACAATACTTATTTAGCATTATCGTAAAGGACACGTTATGAAGTCGCTATCGATGCAGCTGCGCATCATACTTACCGTAGTCGCACTGTTAATTTTAATTGAAGTGGCAAACCTTTTAACAGGTAATTCACTCAATGCCTTTGGCGTTGTGCCACGCTCTTTAAATCACTTGCCATTTATTTTTACTGCCCCTTTTCTTCATGGCACTCCTACACACTTAATGGCAAACCTATTGCCGCTCATGCTGTTCATGTGGCTAACAATGCAATGGGGCAAGCGCACCTTTATTATTGCTACTGTTTGCGCGCTGCTTATTGGCGGCCTCGGCGTATGGCTGTTTGGACGAAGCGCAACACATATTGGGGCCAGCGGCATGGTATATGGCTACTTTGGCTTTTTGGTATTGGCTGGGTTTAGAAGCAATAAAGTTCGATATTTGCTCATTTCCTTGGTGGTTGCTGCGCTATACGGCGGAATGTTAGTTGGCGTACTTCCCACATCAAAGTTTATTTCGTTTGAATATCACCTATTTGGCTTTCTAGGTGGGTTATTTGCCGCTTGGCACTGGGCACGGAAGTAACTTTCCGTATAATCATATTACAGAACTCGAAGTTACAGATTGATATGTCAGCAGTACAACAACCTCAGCAAAAAAATCAGGGCTTTTTTGGCAACCTCGCCTTTAATATCATTATTCCTGTAGTGCTTATGAGCTATGCAAGCTCTGAGGACTATTTAGGCCCTGCGTGGAGCATAGTGGCGGCGCTAAGCTTTCCCATCGGCTACGGACTTTATGATTTAAAGCAGTCGGGTAAAGTGAATGGTTTCTCAATTCTTGGGATCATCAGCGTACTGCTTACCGGGGGGTTTAGCCTATTAAAACTTCCCGCCGAGTATATTGCGATAAAAGAAGCCGCGATCCCCGGCCTTATTGGCATTGCAGTTTTAGTCACTCAATATACCGAAAAGCCGTTAGTCAAGATGTTGATATTAAATGACCAAATTATCAATTGGCCTCATCTAAATCAGGTACTTGACGCTAAAGGTAAGCAGGTTGAGTTTAATAAAAAAGTGGCAGTAAGCTCATATATTGTTGCAAGCTCTTTCTTTTTGTCTTCTGCGCTTAATTACATATTGGCAAAAATGATACTCGTCAGCGAACCTGGCACAACGGCCTACACCGAAGAGCTTGGCAGAATGACAGCACTAAGCTACCCCGTGATCGTCATTCCCAGTATGGTGTTACTGATTGCTGCGTTGTGGTATCTGTTTGCTCAAATAAAGAAAATTACGGGTGAAGAGCTCGATAACTTTATTAATCAGTAGTCGTATATATATTTTTATTCATGGTCGTGGCCTGATGGGCTGCGGCCAACTCCAAATAAAATATTTCTTTTTCCTTTTTCGTTTTTCCCTTTTCCTTTCCTAATTACTGACATCTCCCTCGTGATGTGACAACTTTTGTTGCACCAAAACTAATGACAAACCGTACAATGTACGTCTTACTTTGTTCAAAACGGTCCCCCTGCCACCTATGTTGAAAATTGAAAAGTTAACAAAATCGTTTGAAGGCGTTAGCGCTCCTATCCTTTGTGATTTAGACCTTTCGGTAAATAACGGCGATTCCGTGAGTATTCAAGGGGCTTCAGGGTGTGGCAAATCAACGCTATTATCTCTTATTGCAGGCTTTGATACGCCTAGCTCAGGTATTATTTTAATTAACGATTACTGTTTGTATAAAAGCAGTAAAAGTTCATTTCAAGACGTTCACTCCAATGCCCGAAAATTAACTGCGGCTGAAAAAGGCACGTTTGGAACAGAGACTGTTTTAAACAGTGTAGTGAGAAATAGAAGCTATGTTGATGACTTTCGAAAGAATCATTTGGGGATCGTATTTCAAAGCTATAACCTGTTTGATTGTTTTAATGCATGGGACAACATTGCGTTTACCGCGCGATTAAAAGGTAACTACAACCCGCAGTATCAAACTGAACTTATGGAACAGCTCAGTATTTTGCCTCTTGCGAAAAAGCCAATTTCTCAGTTATCGGGTGGTGAGCAACAGCGCTGTGCAATAGCAAGAGCACTGGTACACAAGCCCTCTTTAATACTCGCCGACGAACCTACCGGTAATTTAGATGAAGCCACCAGCCAAGCTGTTTCCGATATTCTCTATGACATTTGTAGCGCGATGAACACAACATTACTGGTTGTGACACACAGCCCTGATGTGGCTAAAAAGGCGAATTTCCCTTTGTGGCTACATAAAGGCAAATTGAACAAAGAAAAGTCGCCGATTAAGGAATTGCAGTGAATACAATGATTGGCGTCATTATGGGTGGCATAGTGACAGCAAAAGCGAGCGCAGTCGTTAATGCAACAGGTAATGCAACAGGTAATGCAATAGTTAATGCATGTGTCAAACCTGCCTATTATTTAAATGATGAAGTGTCCCTTTGCATAGAACCTTAAACCTCACCCTTAACGCCCTTTTAGCCATGTCGCGGGTAAGACCGTGGGAACCGCTGCTCATCATGTTTGCTATCATTTTAGCAAATGCAGGCCTCATTACCGTGCTGCTCATTAACGAAGGCGCTTCACAAGGTGAGCTAGCCAGCAGCCAGTCTTCTATTTTTAATGGCGGTACTATTGTTTTTGTCGACAAGGCTGCTATGTCCAACAGAGCTGTGGATGAGGCTGCAAGTGCGCCTCAAATAGGTAAAGTGGGTGAAGTGGGGAAAGACGACTCTCTCAGTAAAGCTGATTATGCGAAATTGAGAATGGCAGGGTTTACCCAACTGGTAGCGTTTAGCCAGAGAGAACAAAGGTTCTCATGCGCTGAAGGTGGCAATAGCGATAACCAAGTAGAAACGTCGCAAGCGGCTTCAGAGCTGTCTCTTTTAGGAATAGATAACCAAGCCCTTTTTAGCTATCCAGTTGCTGGGGACAAAGCAGGCTCAATTTCAAATAGTATGGCTGGGTTAATGTCAGCAAATGGGGGCTCTGCTGAGCCACATCATGTTGTGGGCGCCATACACCCGGCTACAAAATCAAAGCTCGGCTGCGATGTGTTGTTTTTCAGTAGCAGTCAAAAGGGTAATAAAAAAGGTAGTCAAAAAGGCAGCCAAAAACTCAGTCAAAAAGGCAGCCAAAAAAATAGCCAACTAGTCCGTGATGACAAACAAGACGGCAAAGTCTCTTCATCAGGAGTTTCTTCATTAGGAGCGTCTTCATCAGGAGCCTCTTCAGCTGCAGCCTTACCTACGGGGCCAGCTGAAGCGGGAGCTAAAACGGCAGGTGCATTGCCGCCCTCTTCTGATATCACTTCAACGTCGTCATCCTCATCGGCCACTATTGTACAGCTAAGTGTAAGCACTGCAGTGCCTCAAGATACTATTGTTGTGTCGCTAGCAGACTTTTATCGCCGAAATATCACTGAGGCCACTTGGCCCCTATCAGGTTTTTTGTCCTTACTTCCTCTCTCACAAAATGAGAAGCTAGATATACAACAAAGGCTTTCACAGACCGTTGCATTTGAAGATGTCAGTACGCAACAAGATACAGGCTCGTTACCAGATAGCTTTAAGCTGAATTTATGGGCTATGGGCGCGTTAATGGCCGTAGTAGCTCTCTTTATTGTGTTAAACGCGCTGAACTTGATGTACCGAACTCGTTTACCCAATATTATTAGAATGAGGCAACTGGGCATAAGCAGCCGCTATGTAACCACTGCACTGCTTATCGAACTGTTACTTTATTGTGTGTTTAGCGTGCCCATTGGCTGTGCCGCTGGCTTTTATGCCGCGTCAATGCTTTCACCGATTATAAGCGGCACTTTTTCGTCCCTTTTCAACGCAGTGTTTATTACTCCTGACGTCAACCTGATCAGCACACTCGCGCTCTCGGTTTTTGTTACCTTTTTATCGCTGGGCATATTTGCTCTCATTCCAGCAAAGCAACTCTCCACTGCATTAAGCACAAGCAAAGTAAAAGCCGCTCAGCCTATGCGAAAACGCTCTGTCCTTGTTTGGACGATAGCTGGCATTGCACTTTTAGCCATTACCCAAGCGTTAATATCAACTACGCTGCACGCGCTGCTGTTTGTTGCACTATTATTGCTGGTAAGCTGCTCTCTCGTGATTATCTGGTTGCCAATACTGGCCAACGGTGTGATGAAGGTGACGCCTCCTAGTAAACCCGTTTTACACTTTATAGTGGCAAGTACTGCACAGCTTTCTTCTCGTACCCGTCTTGCCGTCTGTGCTTTTTTCATTGCGCTTACTGCTAACATTGGCATGAACGTTATGACCGATAGCTTTCGTGCGGCTACGGAAAGTTGGCTAACACAGCGATTATACGCCCCTGCGTATTTGTACACCGATAAAGCACTCTCTGAGCTTGTTATACCCGAGGGCGTTGCCTCAACACCATTGCTACGACTTCAAGGTAAACTCGTTGCACAGTCTAATACTATTGGCAATGATTTTAGTAGCTCTGATTCTAGTAGCAACGATTTTAGTAGCAGGGACTTTAAAAGTGCGGATGCTACCACTGTTTCAATTAGCAGTTACCCTACCCATGATAATGGTCGTAATGCCCTAGTTGTAGACTCAAGTGTTCCCAATGCATGGGCCAAGTTTGAAAGCGGTGAAGGCATTTACATTAATCAACAGCTTGCGTTTTCCAATGATGTTTCACTGGGCGACACACTTTTTCTTGAAGAGATGAAGGCCGCCAATATCGATGAGAGCTCTAAGAAGCACAACAATAGCTTCTTTAACAAACCACCCTCTTTTACTGTATTAGGCATCTACCCAGATTACGGCAATATAAAAACGCAATTGCTGTTACCACTTTCAAGCTTTAATAGAGATACTATTGGTGACGCCGCATTTTCTGGCGTGCTTGCTATCTCTTATGGTCAATCTACTTTCCCAGCTAATACACCTGAAGCGCCTCAAACCTTTGAGCAGAAGGAAGCAACACTCGCCACCCAGGGCAATCTCTACAGTAGAGAAGAATTACTCACGCTTTCGATGGATACCTTTGATAGAACCTTTGTTCTTACTGATGGCTTAAATATCACAACGCTGCTTGTAGCGGGGATCGCCTTTGCAGTATCGCTAAGTATATTATCGCTCAGTAATGCATCGTCACTTACTGTGCTGCGGGCACTTGGGGTGAGTAAAGCAGCAGTGAAGCTCAGCTTACTG
This sequence comes from Alteromonas sp. BMJM2, assembly GCF_027257845.1. GTDB lineage: Bacteria > Pseudomonadota > Gammaproteobacteria > Enterobacterales > Alteromonadaceae > Alteromonas. Next base: position 29,612 of record NZ_JAPVOT010000005.1, read on the forward strand.
GGACAATATATTTTTCTATGTCTACTCACCGCCTTACTTGCCGTACCGTTTGGTGTTTATCTAGCCTATGTATTTATCTTCAAAGTTAATCGGCTTGCCTTTAGCTGGGTGTATCCACTGGCCGTCGACGTTGGCGTTATCGTAAGCAGTGTAACGGTGTCGCTCGCAATCATATGCTTGGTAATTGCCCTTCCATTAGGTCGGCTAAAGCCCAAAGTAGATTTACGACAGGATGCACCGCTATGAAACCAACGCTTAACCTGCTCTCAGAGATTTTTCCTACGCTCACGAAAAGAATCGAGCCCTTCAAATTTTTCTTTCAAGTAGTATTGGCCGTTTGTGTATTAACCTGCAGTGCTTGCTCAGATGCGCCAGCGCCTTCTCGTTTCTTTGGGGAGCTATCAAAAAGTAACTCTGAAGATAGCGCTGAAGATAGCGCTGAAGATAGCTCTGAGAATAAGTCTGTAGATGGCCGTGACAACGAGTCTTCAACCAGCTCGTTTCAATCTGTGAATAAAACCACACCTTTAGTGTTACCGAAGGATCATGGCAGCCACCCTGACTATCAGCTTGAGTGGTGGTACCTAACCTTTGTATTAGAAGATGATGAGAAAAACGAATACGGCCTACAATTTACCTTGTTTCGATTTGCTAGTGCAAAAGAAGCTCAGGTAGCAAGCTCGTGGTCTACGCCACAGCAGTGGATGGGACATGCGTCATTACACTCAAAAGACGAGCACTTTTTTGAAGAGCGCTTGGCTGCTGGAGGCGTAGGAAACGCCTTTGTAAAGTCTGCCCCCTTTAACGCGGTTATCGATAATTGGTCGTGGCAATCAAAAAACGACTCCCCTTTTCCCGCAACATTACAATTCTCTATCAATAATACCGTAGACATTGCTCTGTCACTCACCGCCAACGGCCCATTCGTTAAACAGGGCGATAAAGGCTACAGTAAAAAAACTCAAGACGCGCGCCTTCGCTCCTACTATTACAGCCAGCCTTTTATAAACGCCAGCGGCACTATTGATATGAACAACACAGCGTTTAACGTGAAAGGTTTAGGCTGGTACGATCATGAATGGACAAGCCACTTAGCTAACAGCAATGCTATGGGTTGGGACTGGTTTTCACTGCATTTAGACGACGGTAGTAAGCTGATGGCGTTTCGTATGCACGCTGCTGATAATGGTACTAACGCTGGTGCGAGTACAATAAATAGAGGCAATGAAATATATACGACAGCTTCTTACATCACAGCTTCAGGGGGTAAAGAAACATTAGCATTGCATGAAATCAGCATAATGCCGCTAGATAATGAACAAATTACTACGGTAAATGCCGAGCGTGATGTGCCCACCACGTGGCAGATAACCATTCCTGGTAAAGGTTTGGATATTACTGTATCGCCATTCAAATCTGGCCAGTGGAATAGCAGCGTATTGGCGTATTATGAGGGAAGAGTTGACGTAACCGGCACCCATAAGGGGGCTGGCTTTATGGAATTAACGGGGTATTGATATATTGGAGCTACCAAGGTTCGTAAAACGCGAGCCAATTAACGCGCTAGTAAATAGACCAGTTAATTCGCTCGCTTAACGAGGTTAATGCGGCCACGCCAAGTTGAGAATTCCCGACACTGTTAAGAGCGGGCGAAAATACGCAAATGGTAAAGCGCCCTGGAACGACAGCGACAATACCGCCACCTACCCCACTTTTACCTGGCAAACCTACTTTAAACGCGAAACTACCTGCTTCATCGTACATACCGCTAGTGGCAAGCAACGCATTAACCTGCTTAGTTTGATAAGGGGTTAGTACTTGCTCATCAGCACACGCTGACAAGCCACGATTGGCAAGAAAACTAATGGAGCGCGCCAAGTCTTCACAGCTCATCTCTAAAGCGCAATTATGAAAATAGTTGTGCAATACATCTTCAACTTCGTTTTCAAAATTGCCGTAAGCCTTCATTAGGTAGGCCATTGCCGCATTTCTTGAGCGATGCTGAAATTCTGACTCAGCCACTACCTTGTTCACCATGATTTCGCCGTTACACGATAAACGGCGAACAAAGTCCCGCATCGCGATATGGGGAGAGGCGAAACGGGACTGCACCATGTCGCTGACTACTAACGCACCAGCATTGATGAAAGGGTTTCTTGGCATCCCGTTTTCGTACTCAAGCTGCACTAGCGAGTTAAATGGCAACCCGGATGGCTCGCAACCGACTCTGTCCCACATGGTCTCGCCATAGTGATTGATAGCAAGTACCAAATTGAACACTTTTGAAATACTTTGAATTGAGAACGGTACACCAGCATCGCCAATCGACGTAATCTGGCCTTGAATATCGCATATCGCAATGCCGAATTGACGTGGATTAACGGTTGCAAGGGCTGGAATATAATCAGCCACCTTGCCCATACCCAGCATGGGCTCTACCTCATCATAAATATCTTGAAGTAGTGCTCGCATGTCATCGTTCATCAAACCAATCTCTCCATTCAGTATTTCTATCCAACCTTTCTATTCAACCTTTCTATTCAACCTTTCTATTCAACCTTTCTATTCAACCTTTCTATACAATCATGTTTGTGTCGTCTTACAAGTGCAATTAAACGATAGCAACACAGGTTGGTTTGGCTATTTGTCCAGAAAACCAAAGATTTTTTTAGCTATATCAGTATTGTCTATTTGCCCAGTAAACGAAGAAGCACCAGCACCAAACGCAAATACTTCAACATCTACACCTGTATGGCCAGTCGTTGTCCAACCCGTGTTTGTTTTCACATCCAAAAATGTTTTAACCGCTGCGTAACGAGTTTCTTCATCTTGATTTGAGACACTATCTAACATTGCGAGTTCTTCACTGGTAAGGGAAAGACCCAATTGCTGTGCAGCGTAATCTCCTGGCATGTCCTCATCAATCATCTTTTTGGCAATCATGCGAGCAGAAGCCGACATAGTGTGAAGGTACTCCGGGCTCCAACGATAATCACCACCCGCACCAATGGTAAGGCCACCAGTACTGTGATCTGCAGTAAGCACCACAAGTGTGTCAGGATGGGTTGCAACATAGTCACGCAAATATTCAATCGTTTGAGCTAAATCATGCATCTCTGCCATTGCTGAGCCAACATCATTAGCATGACCCGCCCAATCTACCTGACTGGCTTCAACCAATAAGAAATAACCGTTATCGTTTTCAAGGTGCTTGATGGCATGTTCAGTAAGATACGCAAGGCGATCTTTGCGGTTATCGTCTAGCACCGCCGGAAGCGCGACAGGAGCGAATAAACCGATAACATCGCTTCCCGCTGGAATGGATGACAAGCCTTCGTAAGAGTCTGCGTATTCATAGCCTTCATCAACAAATTGCGATAACAGGTTTCTGTCTTCTCGCTTAAAATAAGCTGTTCCACCGCCAAGCATTACGTCAGCGACAGGCTCGCCATTTACGCGTATATCGAAAAAATCGTCGGCTATTTCGTTGTAGTTTTTGCGGCTTTCATTGTGTGCGATGTAAGAGGCTGGCGTGGCGTGAACAATCTGCGAAGTAACGGCCAGCCCTGTTCTCATGCCCTTTGATTTCGCATAATGCATAACAGAATTAACAGGCTTTTTATCAACGTCAACGCCAATAGCGCCATTGTATGACTTAACGCCAGTTGCAAGTGCGGTGGCCGCGGCGGCAGAATCGGTCACGTAACCAGATACTTTAGCAGGATACGTCGATGCGTTGCCTAGAAGAATGTCATCGAAAACCACGCTCTCAATTTCAGGCGTAGCAGCATTATCGACATAATTGCGATAGGCAGTGGTATAGGCGGGTCCCATTCCATCTGCAACAACCATTATGATATTTTTCGGCGCGTTTGTTGGTGCGACTTGTTGAGCGTTATCGACACTTTTAGTCATTGTACAGCCTGCAATGAATGCGACAGACAAACTGCTTACTAATGAGGCACGTAATACGTGTTTAACCATGTTGAACTTCCCGGGGTAATAACATGCGCAATGTGTTTAGCAAAACGAAACGGCGCATACTGCTAAGTAATGTATTTAGAAATCATTGTTTTAGAAATCATTGTTCACGCCTGAGCGTCTTGGCGCTTGTTACACTTTAATCAATATAATACAACGACGAGTTAGGTTTTAACTAAAGTACTTTCATGTTTAAGTCATTGTTTATTAATTTAAAGATACCCTCTTCTAAACGATATTTATTTAGAGGAGCATGTGCCTACAAGAGCGTGCACGAATAAGGTATTGCTTTTCTTTATGCAATTGTAAAGCAGACTCACCCCAACAACAAAACTAAAAGGTCGTAGGGGCGATGAAGTGAGGATAAAACAAGCACAAAGGCAGATGCTGGCGCAAAATTTTAGCGCTAGCGTGTATGGTTAGCTCTTAGTATTGTATTTTTATCAGCTCGTGTTGCAGGGTACTCTGTAATATCACGTGTCAGAGCGCAGAGCCATTTCTATCTATCATGGAGCTGCTTTACTGTTTTTGCTCCGATAGATACTCGCGCATGCGTTGCTGTGCAACATCCACCAGCATATCGGGCTGAAATTTAGAGATAAAGCGGTTGCACCCCACTTTTTCAACCATGGCATCATTAAAGCTGCCGCTCAATGACGTATTAAGGGCAATGAACAAATTACTCATTCTTGGGTCGCTGCGAACTTCTGCAGTTAAACGGTAGCCATCCATCTCTGGCATCTCGGCGTCAGTGAACATAAGCAAAATCTCATCACAGGGGTTTTTCCCCTCATCAGCCCATTGCTTTAACAATGCTAGTGCTTCTGCGCCGTTTTTACGCTCTATAATTGCGATCCCTAATTGTTTAAGGGTATCACTTATCTGTTTTCTTGCCGTACTGGAATCATCTACAATAAGTACCTTTTTATCGACGAAGTGATTTACAATTTCGGTATCGAGTATTTCGTCAGAAATTGAAATATCGTAATCGATAATCTCAGCGAGCACTTTTTCGACGTCGATGATTTCCACCAACTCCGTTTTACCTTCAATATTCACTTGCGTTATGGCGGTTAAATAATTCGACTTCCCCATTGCGCTAGGTGGCGGCTGAATAGTATCCCATGACGTGTTAACAATACTTTTCACTTGCCCAATGATAAAGCCCTGAACACTGCGATTATATTCGGTAATAATGACATTTCTGGCAGTTTCTTCGGTAGCAACACCGCGCATTTTGATTGCCTGGCGCAAGTCAATAACCGGAATTGCGCTGCCTCTGTAATTCATTACACCTCGCAAATTATCGTGGGAGCCAGGCATCTTATTCATTTTTGGGACATCGATGACTTCTTTGATTTTAAATACGTTCATAGCAAAGATATGACGTGTACCTAGCTGGAACATCAACAGTTCCAACCTATTTTCACCAACTAACTTGGTTCGTTGGTCGACAGACGACAATACACTTTTACTCATACTACTCACTTTTAATCGATATTTAAAAAGGCAATAGGCCCGTTTTACTCATTAACGCTGTTGTAGCGTGACACGCCAGACTATCAGCCTTCTCGGTTGGTATGAACACATTTGCACTAAAGTCTAAGGCTCTGTAAGAGCCAGTTAACTTCTCAAAAAGACGTTACTTTGCGTCAGCAACTTTATCGGTCGACTATTGACAACTCTTGAGCGGAGACCCCTGCCTATTGATATCGCCTTTTTTTCACCACTTCTTAAATATAGATGTAAATATCAAAATCTTCCTATTTATTAGCCCCCACTGCTCATTGCTCAACGCAAATAACACTAAGAGTAGAGAAGCCGATGAGCATTCACAAGATAAATGACGGCAATGCAAAATATATATTTCTATTATTTCGATAACCCCATTAGGATGAAATGGAACTCACGGAAACGCCCTACCGCTGAATCGTTGTTGACGAAAAGCAAGCTAAACAAAAAAAGCGTTAACGTAAAAATATAATCATAGACGGGAGAGACGCTCATGTCGCAATACCAACAAGATATTGATAACTTCGCAACTTTAAAAGCAGCACAAAAAGGCGCATGGGAAGGTATTAATCCAGAATTCGCCGCTCGCATGAAGCTTCAAAATCGTTTTAAAACCGGTTTAGACATTGCTCGCTATACAGCAGCAATTATGCGTAAAGACATGGAAGAATACGACGCCGACTCTTCACAGTACACTCAGTCGTTAGGCTGCTGGCACGGCTTCGTTGGGCAACAAAAAATGTTGTCAGTTAAAAAGCATCAGGGCACGACAAGTAAAAGTTACTTGTACCTGTCAGGTTGGATGGTAGCAGCGCTTCGCTCAGAGTTCGGCCCTCTTCCAGACCAATCAATGCATGAAAAAACATCGGTTTCATCACTTATTGAAGAGTTATACACGTTCCTTCGCCAAGCAGACGCTCGTGAATTGGGTGACCTTTTCCATAAACTTGACGATGCAAAAGCTAACGGCGGCGACGTTGCGGCAATTCAGTCAGAAATAGAAAACTACGAAACACATATTGTTCCTATTATTGCAGATATCGATGCAGGCTTTGGAAACGAAGAAGCGACTTACCTGCTTGCTAAGCAAATGATTGAAGCGGGTGCTTGCTGTATTCAAATTGAAAACCAAGTATCAGATGCAAAGCAATGTGGTCACCAAGACGGTAAAGTTACCGTTCCTCATGAAGATTTCTTAGCGAAAATTAACGCCGTACGTTACGCGTTTCTTGAGCTAGGTGTAGACGACGGTGTAATTGTAGCGCGTACCGATTCATTAGGTGCAGGCCTTACGCAAAAAATACCGGTATCTCAATCTGAAGGCGATTTAGCTGCACAGTATAATGCGTTCCTTAAAACAACCGACGTTGCCAGCGCTGACGATGTTAACGAAGGTGACTTAATCCTTAAGCAAGGCGGAAAGCTAGTTAAGCCAGAACGTTTACCAAATGGATTGTTTAGATTTAAAGACGGCTCAGGTTTCGACCGTGTTGTTCTTGACTGTGTTACATCACTTCAGCACGGTGCAGATCTTCTTTGGATTGAAACTGAAAAGCCTCACGTTGGGCAAATTGCGGAAATGGTTAACGCTATCCGCGAACAAGTACCTAATGCGAAACTTGTTTACAACAACTCGCCATCGTTCAACTGGACGCTTAACTTCCGCCAGCAGGTATTCGATGCGTGGAGTGAAGAAGGTAAAGACGTTTCTGGCTATAACCGTGCTGGCCTAATGGCAGTAGAGTACGACGAGAGTGAATTAGCGGCAGTAGCCGATGAGAAAATTAAGAGTTTCCAGGCAGACGCTGCTCGCGAAGCCGGTATTTTCCATCACTTAATCACGCTTCCGACTTACCACACCACTGCGTTATCTACTGATAACTTGGCGAAAGGGTACTTCGGTGAAGAGGGGATGCTTGCTTATGTACGCGGTGTTCAACGCCAAGAAATTCGCCAAGGTTTAGCGTGTGTTAAACACCAAGCAATGGCAGGTTCAGATTTAGGTGATACGCATAAAGAGTACTTCTCTGGTGATGCGGCGCTTAAAGCATCAGGCGATGACAATACAATGAACCAGTTCGACGTTTAACGGAAAGTTCCCAACCTTTCCTTTACTGGGCACCTTAGGGTGCCCTTTTTTATAATTATACCAATCGGCATAGATAATTGCCCGCTCGGAAGGCGCTGGCAAGTTTCCTAGCGAAGCTTGGGAATGCAGGAATGGCTGTTCCCTTTCAAATTCCCAGTATGAAGCTAGGAAGCTTGCCAGACCTTCCCGAAGGGCGAGTTTAAAATGTCCGTACTCTTTGTTGTGTCACCTTGATGTAGAACCACTGCACCTGCGGTAACACGCCGCGATTACGAACATTTTAAATCTCGCTGAGTGGGTAACTATCTATGCGGACTGGTATTATTCATTATATTGATGTTATATCTTGCCGCTTTCATCATCATGAGTTTGAGAAATACACGCCCAAACGTTAGCAACATATTAATTAATCATTTAAAATCAGTTATTTGAAGCAATAAAATAAATGTAAACTAAGACTAAACGCTTATCTGACAAGAGACGCAAAACACTTTACAATACACTTCTTTAATCATCTTCAAAAAGAGCATTACAGCAATGAATATAGCGAAGGTCGATCTTAATCTACTGGTTTATTTGGATGTCTTATTACGAGAAGGCAGCGTAACAAAAGCGGCAAACCAACTAAGCATTACACAGCCGGCCATGAGTAACGGCTTGAAACGTCTTCGCGACCTGTTTAAAGATCCACTTTTAGTGCGAACAAGCGACGGAATGACGCCCACGAAACGGGCATTAGAGCTTCAGCCTATTATTCGAGACGTACTAGGCCGCTTAGAAAGTTCCATTCAGCCAGAGTCTGAATTTGATCCGCTCACCAGCGAGAGAACGTTTCGCATTATGACCAGTGATTATGCAGAGAGTACCTTGTTGCTTGAGCTTGTTGGCCGGTTAGCCGACTTAGCGCCTAATATCACGTTAGATTTAATTACGCCAAGTGATGTGACGTTTCACGATGTAGAACAAGGTAAAGTAGACATGGCGATAAACCGCTTTGACGAACTACCCTTATCATTCCATCAAAAAGTTGTGTGGTACGACACCTTTAGCTGCGTGATGAGTGCCGACCACCCCCTGGTTCAACGTTGTGACTTAGAAAGCTACATCAATGCACAACATATTTGGGTAAGTAAAACTGGTTTTGGCGTTGGCGTAGGTATCGACCCTAACGAAGTTCAAAAGCTTGGCTGGGTGGACGCAGAGCTCACGAAGATAGGCAAACAAAGAGCAATTCGCGTTTTTACTCGTCATTATCACGCAGCGCTTCAAATAGCGAAAAAACAAAAACTTATCGCGACGCTACCTAGTAAAGCAGCGAAGCTTTTTAAGCACGATCCTGATGTGGTCATTAAAGAGCCGCCGTTTGATATTCCACCTATTGCATTGAAAATGGCTTGGAGCGCACTACTTCACCACGACGCCGGTCATATTTGGCTACGCCGACTAATTAGTGATGTGGCGAGCGAAATGAATGCTGTTTAGTAGCAACGCTACTAGACAATAAAAGCAGTAGAACCCATCGAAATACTGGGATTTATCATAGCAAAGCCAATGCATTCATGAAATTTATGACAGCAATACAAACCATAAATTAAAAAACTATCTCTATACGCACTACACTAGGCCCAAGATATTACAAAAAGCACAGTACTAAAAGTGTCGTAGGCAGGTAGTACAATACTTACCTAGTAAAACTTTTCCTAGTAAAGCAATGTATAGAGGTAGTTATGCAAGGATATATCACGCACGGTCGACTTCAGGTAGCAGAGCAACTTGAAAGCTTTATTAACGATCAGGCCTTACCAGGCACACATGTTCAGCCAGAATCATTTTGGAAAGGTGCTGAAGCCCTCTTTGCAGAATTCATTCCTCAAAATCGCGCTTTACTCGAAAAGCGCGAACATCTACAACGCGCTATCGATGATTATCACAAAGCGGGTAATCCAGCCCCAGGAAATGAATACACCGCGTTTTTAAAAAAAATCGGTTACTTGGTAGAGCAGCCCACTGAGGTTGCGGCGGCCACCACAAATGTGGATCCTGAAATTGCTACCATGGCCGGACCTCAACTCGTTGTACCTATTAACAACGCACGTTACGCACTCAATGCAGTAAACGCTCGCTGGGGAAGCCTTTACGACGCGTTGTACGGCACCGATGTTATTGGCACAGAGGATGGGGCAGAACCCGGTAAAGCGTACAACCCTGCTCGCGGCGCGAAGGTGGTTGAAAAAGCAAAAGCCTATCTAGATACCATGATCCCCCTTGCAAAAGGCAGTCATGCAAATGCGGTAAAATACAAAATAGAAACGGGGAAACTATCGGTTCAACTAACCGATGGTGATGTGACTACCCTAGCCAATACCGAGCAGTGGCAAGGTTATCAAGGCGAGATAGATGCACCAACTGCTCTATTATTTGCGCACAACGGCCTGCACTTTGAAATTCAAATAGACCCCACACACCCTATTGGTGAAAGCGACTCAGCCAACGTAAAGGACGTACTCGTTGAAGCTGCACTAACCACTATTATGGATTGTGAGGATTCGGTTGCCGCAGTAGATGCTGAAGATAAAACATTGGTTTACAGCAATTGGCTTGGGCTAATGAAAGGCAGCTTGCGCATTGAAATGACAAAGGGTGGCAAAAACATCGTGCGCGCTATGCATAGCGATCGTATCTATCACCCTTCAAAGCACGCAACTTGTGAGCAAAAGACCTCGCAAAACGAATTAGTGCTTTCAGGTAGAAGTTTGATGTTCGTTCGTAACGTGGGTCACTTAATGACAAACGACGCCATGCTGTTTGATGGCGAAGAAGTGCCTGAAGGTATAATGGACGGACTCATCACTTCGCTTATCGCGAAGCACGACTTGCTCGGCAACAGCGAGTACAAAAATAGCCGTGAAGGAAGCGTGTATATCGTTAAGCCTAAAATGCACGGCCCAGAAGAAGTGGCGTTTTCCAATGTCTTGTTTGAACGTATTGAAGGCATCATCGATGTACCGCGTAACACCCTTAAAATGGGCATTATGGATGAGGAGCGCAGAACCAGCGTTAACCTGCAAGCCTGCATTGCGGAAGCACAATCGCGCGTCGTATTTATCAATACCGGCTTTTTAGACCGCACTGGCGATGAAATTCATACCTCTATGCTTGCCGGTCCATTTGCAGAGAAAGCGACATTAAAAACGATGTCGTGGATTAAAGCCTACGAAACGGCAAATGTAGCAGTTGGTTTGCGCTGCGGATTGTCTGGCAAAGCCCAGATAGGAAAAGGCATGTGGCCAATACCTGATGAAATGCAAAACATGATGGACGCGAAGATTGGGCACTTAAAAGCCGGCGCGAACACCGCATGGGTGCCCTCTCCTACTGCAGCAACACTGCACGCCCTTCACTATCACGATGTGAACGTGTTTAATGTCCAAAAGCAGTTAGACGAAAACTTCAACGGCCTTAACGACATTCTCACTATTCCGTTGTTAGAAGATACGTCTAGCCTTACTCGTGACGGTATTAAACGTGAAATCGATAACAACGTTCAGGGAATTTTAGGCTACGTTGTTCGCTGGGTGCATCAAGGTGTGGGCTGCTCTAAAGTACCTGATATTAATGATGTAGGCTTAATGGAAGATAGAGCCACCTTGCGTATTTCTTCGCAGCACATTGCCAATTGGTTAGAGCACGGCATTGTAAGCGTTGACCAGGTTAAAGAATCGTTGTCACGCATGGCTGTGTTGGTAGATGAACAAAATGCCAGCGATGCTGAATACATTCCAATGACGCCAGACTTGGAAAACTCCATCGGTTTTCAAGCCGCTAGCGACCTAATATTTAAAGGTAAGGAGCAACCATCGGGTTATACAGAGCCTCTACTGCATGCAAAACGCCGTGAAATGAAAGCAAAACTAGCGCAGTAATTCCTTTCATTATTCTGCATAACAAACGGGGGCTTTTTAGCACCCGTTTTTCTTTGTAAAGCAAAAGCTAATAGTTAAATATTAGTGGTGATTTGTCGCCCCTACACTATGATTAATTTATGCTCGAATTTTGCCTTCGATATTCTCAAGATATAACCATTCAGTATCTAGGCTCCGCATGTTAAGCGCAATTAAAAACAGAGAGAAGTATGGCAATAGCTACTGCCCCAACAACACGTATTGTCCCCATTTTTTCAGGTGGTGGAACACGACTTAGCGCACATATCGGCATTATTAAAGCGCTGCAAGACATGAACATCGAGTTCTCCACCCTTGTAGGGGTGTCTGGCGGCTCTATTGTTGCGTCACTATTTGCAAAAGGTTACTCCGTTGAACAAATGCGAGAGCTAGCGCTTAATACCGACTTTAAGCAGTTTACTGCTTTCAGCCTGTTCAGATTACTTCGAGAAGGCGGCTTATCATCGGGGGATGTATTCCAGCAGTGGATTGATGATCAGTTAGAAGGCGCAACGTTTTCAGATATGCCAATGGCCTTGAATATTTTAGCGACCGATGTAAATGGTGGTGGACCAGTACTGTTTAATCAAGTAACCACACCAGACATGAAAGTGTCTGAAGCAGTACGGTATTCCATGTCTATCCCCCTCATATTCTCATTTAAACCATTCAAGGAGTACCTACTGGTAGACGGCGCCATACTCTCAGAAGACGCATTATTTGAAGACTGGCAGGGCGACGGCACACCATCAGTATGTTTTCGCCTACAAAGCACTATGCAAAAACGCAGGATAATCAAAAAGAATGTATTACAGCTTCCCCAATATGTAGGCATGCTTATCAGAACATTTATGACGGCTATGTCTAGGGAATATGTAAACGCCCGTTATTGGCACAACACCGTAGTGGTGAATACGGGAGAAATTTCAGCGGTGGATTTTTCGCTAACGCCAGAGATAAAAAACACCCTATTCGACCTTGGATATTCTACAACCCGTGAATTTTTGCCAAAAAAATACGCGGGATATATTCAAGCAAATGGGAAGAGCAGCGGGCAAAAGAACACTGAGCAAAAGAGCACGATGCGTTAACTGCTACTAAACGTACTAACAAACGGTAAACGACTAAATCGACCCTGCACTATTGCGAGAGTCGATTCGCTCGGCCATCTACAACTACGGCAAGCTTAGATGTTGTAGAAATCACGATACCAATCAACAAACGCTTTCACACCTTTGTCGATATTCGTTTTTGGCTGGTAGCCCGTGTCAGCTACTAAGGAAGACACGTCGGCGTAGGTGTCGGGCACATCGCCAGGCTGCATTGGTAATAGCTCTTTTTTAGCCTCTACACCTAACGCTTCTTCTAAGGTTTCAATGAACCGAAGTAGATGCACTGGCGTTTGAGCACCAATGTTGTATACCTTATAAGGCGCCTTACTGGTACTAGGGTCGGGTTGCTTGCCATCCCACTGCTCATTTGGCGATGCTACATTATCAAGTGAGCGAATTACACCTTCAACGATATCATCAATATACGTGAAATCACGGCGATGATTACCGAAGTTATACACCTGAATAGTATCGCCTTCTAAGATCTTCTTGGTAAACTTAAACAGCGCCATATCAGGGCGGCCCCATGGACCGTAGACAGTGAAGAAGCGTAGACCGGTGGTGGGTAGGTTATACAAATGACTGTAGGTGTGCGCCATGAGTTCATTGGCTTTCTTTGAAGCTGCGTAAAGACTAACTTGATGGTCTACATTATGCTGCTCTGAAAACGGCATAGTTTCATTAGCGCCGTATACAGAGCTAGATGAGGCATACACTAAATGACCAATGTTGTTGTGCCTGCACCCTTCAAGAATATTCACAAAACCAACAATGTTTGAGTCTACATACGCATTGGGGTTTTCAAGAGAATAGCGAACCCCAGCCTGCGCCGCTAAATGCACCACTTTGTCGAATGTATGCTCTTCAAAAAGCGCGGTCATTTTATCCCGCTCTTCTACACCCATCTCAATAAATGTGAAATGTGACGCTGCATTTGAGGCCTTGATATGTGCTAGACGAGCGTGCTTCAAGTTAACATCGTAATAGTCGTTAATATTGTCAATCCCGACAACATGGTCACCACGATTAATAAGATACTGTGATACGGCTGCGCCAATGAAGCCTGCAGCGCCGGTGACTAAAATTTTCATAAGATCCTTATTGAAAAAAAGTTGTGATGTTTGCTATCCCGTAGATTTATTGCCAGTGGAAAGCCAAATTCGTGTGCAGGTAAACTCAAAAAGGCTTTCGAAGCGAAATAGTATGATTTGATGAAATACCAGTGATGAAACAATTTCATTCTTTTTATCTATCTGAAACTCTTGACAATAATTTCTCAATAAAAGCAACAGGTATAGCATAAGAAATCCCCGAAGGAGCTGTAAGCGCGCTTTCTTTGGCATCCTTCACTATGACTTTATTTATGATCCCAATGACTTTGCCAGATTTAACATCATACATAGGACTGCCGCTGTTACCTGGGTATGCTGTAGCATCAAGTTGATAGATGACGCTTGTACTTGCCAAACGCTTCATCATTTCAGCTGTTAATTGATCTGCGTTTTGTGCAGGGATTGCATCTGGAGTTAAGGCTGAAATAAAGCCTCTGTGGGTTGCGGGGTATAACCCAAGAACAGCGCCAATCGGGAAACCAGTGAATGCGATCTCTTTGCCAGCGGGAAGCAATTCAGAATCATCTAACTCCAGTGGCTTTAACCGCCCTTCTAGTGCAATGAGTGCAAGGTCATGCTGTACATCAATATGGACTACACTTCCCTTAATCATGTTTAACTTTGTTCCCTTCCCCTTCAAAACAACATAGTCTTCGACAATTGTTGGGTCCAGTACACTTGATACAACATGATAATTTGTAACAACATAATTGCCATTGCCAACAGCAAATCCAGTGCCCAGTATTTTGGGAGTGGAATGCTTCAATGGAGAATTCAAAGCTATCGCCACAGTACTTTCAGATACTTTTTCAACAACCTTATAGAAAGGAGTTTCAGTTTCCCGGTGCGCACACGCCGTCGAAGAAGCAAAAATAAAAGCGATGCATAATATAAATGTCACTAGCTGTTTCAAGTTAATCCCCTTTTAAATTAGCCTTCATAGTTACTGTGAGCTCTACACCAGCTCAGAAAATACCGGAAACGCTGAATGATTTGACCACCAAGGTTTTGCCGTTAATTTAAAAAACCTATGTTTTCTCCACAAATTTACTATCAGCTCTATTCCTTATAACGGCTTCAACTTGCCGTTAATTGCTCGACTATAATGGCAAGTCTTCTAATATAGTGTTTATATTCGGTACAAACAATGTTTGATTTTACGATGACAAAAGGGTCAAATCTAGCGACTTCGCTTTGACCCTCATTCAACTTTTTATTAAATAAAAAGCCGTTACAAAACGCCAGTCTATCAAAATTGTATGGTATCCAACTTCAAATAACAGAAAATCAAGACTAATATTACAGATAGACTACTTCAAAATACGAATACTTTACGCTGTCAATGACAAAACGGGGTATAGGGGTGTTTAACTAGCAGCAAACTAACTAATAGTTTGACCGACCTTGGATAATTAGCAAAAAGTTTTAGATGCATGAGCACTAGAATTTGTTAATCTCGAGAAATACTAAAAATTAGAACTCTATGGGCGATGTATAAAAGTGGATTCAAACTCATTCCTCGGTAAAGTTACACAGATAGTAGGGCCGACGTCTAAAGTGGGTAAACTTTTGGGTGGATACCAAAAGTTGCGTGAAGCGAATTTCATTTCAACTCATTTCTCTACTTACTTAGAGCCCGCTGTAGCGCAAAAAGAAAACCTAAAGTCAGAGAGCTATAAAATTAGGCATAGCGTTTATTGTGATGAGTTAGGCTTTGAACCAGTTAGGCCCGATGGTGAAGAAAAAGATGAGTTTGACGATTATTCTACACCGTGCCTAATTAAGCAGAGGAGCTCCGATAGTTATGCAGGAACGGTGAGACTTGTTAAACCCCGAGATAAAGGTCACAAGCTTCCCATCGAGAAGTTCTGCCTCAACTCAATAACGCACGAAACACTAAACCCTGAAAACTTTCAGCGCCACGAGATATGCGAAATATCAAGGCTTGCGGTACCTGCAAAATTTAGAAAGCGTGAAATGGACCGATATGCTGGGGCAGCTACTGGTGTTATAAATCAGCACACATATTCAGAAGATGAACTTCGATGTTTTCCCTTTATCGCAATAGGCCTTTATTTTTCTGCTGCCGCTCTCGTTATACACAACGATATAAAGCATACTTATGTGATGATGGAGCCAAGGCTGGCGCGCAGTATGCGTTTCATAGGCATCCAATTTGAACAGATTGGACCTATAGTTGACTACCATGGTAAACGCGCTCCGTTCTACATCAATCCAACATTACTTTACAAAAGCCTAAGACCGAGCTTTAGGGTTATGCTCGACAACATCCAAGAGTCAGTAAACAAGTACCCTATAGGATAAAATGGTAATGTTTGATTACTTAAAAGCTTTTTCTAGAAACATTGGCTGGCTAACTGAAAGTGAACAGCTGACAATTCAATCAAAAAAAGTAGCAATCGCCGGAGCGGGTGGCGTTGGGTTTGAGCACGCAGTTACATTGGCCAGACTGGGAATTGAAAGATTTGCTATTTCAGATTTCGACGCCTTCGAAATTCATAATATTAATCGGCAAGCTGGTGCCTTTCAATCCACGATGAATAAACCAAAAGTTGAAGTACTTCAGCAGGTTTTAAAAGATATTAATCCTAACTGCTCTATTGAAGTATTTCCGCACGGTGTATCTACAGACAATCTTTCTGAGTTCCTTTCAGATGTTGACATTTATATAGACAGCTTAGATTTTTTTGTTATCGACATTCGTATACAGGTATTTAATTATTGCCGAACACATGGCATTCCAGCAGTAACTGCTGCCCCTCTAGGAATGGGCACTTCCGTGATTAGTTTTACACCAAAAAGTATGTCCTTTGATGACTATTTCGATATTAACGAAAGTGATAGCGAAAATGAAAAATGCCTCAAATTTTTGGTTGGTCTCTCCCCCACAATGCTCCAAAAAAGCTATCTAGTTGTTCCTGAAGCAGCGAACTTTAAAGAAAAGAGAGGCCCTTCAACACCTATGGCGGTGAAGCTTTGTGCAGGTGTAGCTGCTACCACAGCACTCAAAATTTTACTAGGTCGCGGGGAAGTATTGACCGCTCCAAAAGGAATTCATTTTGACGCCTATCGCAATAAAATGAAAATTACCAACCTAAGAAATGGTAATCGGGGCCTTTTGCAAAAACTAACGCTCAAGATTGCCAGAAAAATTGTCCTCGACTCCTAGTGTCGGCTTTTTTTACATTATGCAAGACAGCAATTTACGGAATTTGAAAACAGTGCTAGTAATCATGTACTTAAAGAACTGGCACAGTTTAAGCTTATATCAATGCGTAACATCTATCGAATTGTTCAAACGGAGGCAACATGAACAAGCTTACTAAAATTTTTGCAGGTGTGGTTTTAGCAGGAAGCGCATCAGTTGCGTCTGCTGATCCTTTATTCGTTGATTATGAAAACGATGGCGTGACGTCTGACCCTTTCACATCTTTCATCTTTAATTCTTTCAGCCCCAAGTCCGCTTACTTAGATTTAGATGGAAGCGGAGTTATTGGCAACGGTACTCACGTATTTGACTCTGGCAGTGGCACTATTTCAGGCTTGAGCCCATTAGCGTTCCCACTACCCCGCGATGGTTTCGCTAGCGATTGGGGTCTTAATTTTGAATACGAACTATTTGGATTTTCTGCTCTAGCAGTGGACCTTAATGGTGACAACATTTTCAACGCAGGTGACGACCAGCTAGCAGCAGGCTTCATCGACGGCTACATTAATTTTTCGTATACCGCAGGTGGAACAGAAACGGGTGAGGTACTTTCTGTTGCAGTTACAGGATCTGCTTACAATATTAATGACGGTTTAAACTTCACTGTTTTCGGCGAGCCCGTTTCTGCTACCAATTTAATAAATACGGTACAAGCATTTGATGGTATGACCGGCCTAGGCGACTTACTTGCCTCGCCTAATGCTGATGACTACGGTCTAGGTGCATTTGCCACTTTAAAAATATTAGACGCTACACAGGCACCTGAAGTTGATGACACCTTTGCTGTGAGTACGTTCCAACAGAGTATTATCGATACATATGGTATAGACGTTACCATTGATTCACAGTGGCTGACAAGAGAGACGACTGTTGACTCATCTAACTTGTATATTACTGCTTCCTCACCTACTAACGCTGCTTTAATGGGCTTGTGTTTGATAGGTTTAGGTTTATCAAGACGTTTTGCAAAAAAATAGTAATAAAGCGCATTTCTAAAAGCCACTCAATTGAGTGGCTTTTTTTTGCTTGGATTATATTTCATTGATTAATCAAGCGTTTCTAAAGTAGTGAAATTTGCATGTGCCTATACACTATAAATGTTTCTTTTCTCTAATGACTTAGTTACAGTAATCACAATAATACAAAATTTGGTAATCCCTAACATGAAACAATGTGCTGTCATCATATTGATAACTACTTTTCTAATAGCTTGTAGTAATGAAGGCACCCAAATGAGTATTCCAGAAATTGAAAAACTCATTGTTAATAGAGATGTCGCCCAAGCATCTATTATCATTAAACAAAAGCTTCAAAACACTCCAGATAATATTCAACTTCGTCGACTGTTAGCTGAAACACATTTGCTGAGGGGTCACTATGAAAATGCAGAAAAGGAATTTCTAAAAGCAGAGAAGCTTGAAGAAAAGCCAGACTTCAGCCAAAGCTTCTACGATAGCTATGCAGAAACTCTGTTTTTTACAGAAAATTATTTTTTGTTAGAAAAACTGAATCAAAATATTTCCTACCTCCCAACAACAGCACAGGAAATACTAGTATTAACTAAAGTAAACAAGGGCTTTAAGTTAAAGGAAGACTCACTGGCTTTACTTCTAACCGAAGACCGCAACCGAGACGCTTTTGAACGGATAAATACAAGCTCATCAGTCAATCAAGACAACTACTTTATTGCATATCAGCTCGTGAGAGCCTTATTAAAAGAGCAAGATTACAAATCTGCTCAGATTATTTCTGAAAAAATGACCAAAGTTAGGAAGCAAGACTTTCGACCTAAATTTTATGCAATGATAGCCAGTTATAAGCTAAACGAATTAGAAAAGGCAAATCGTTATGCAGACAACATTTTAGAAAATAATAAGAACAGTGCTATCGCAAACCTTACAAAAGCGGCTTATTTTTTGGACAGAAAAGAGTTTGAGCAGTCAAAAAAATATGCTGACCTATCGATAAATGCTGGATTAAATAATGCAGATGTCAGAATAATCGCTGGCGTGGCTCATTATCAACTGCAAAATTATGAGCGAGCGTACGAACACTTTTCTAGAATAAAGTCAGATATAAAAAGAAATAGCGTAATTTATACTTACATTGTAGCCACAGAGCTTGAGTTGGGTATAGCAGACACAAGTGACTTCCAACTTCAAGAGAGCGACCTCAGTGCTTTGCAAGGTTTAAAAATAGTAGACGATTTAGAATTGGAAGGTAATCAAATAGGCGCTGACGTTCTAGTAAATAAAATTTCTAAATTGAGCCTAAGCGACACAAGCATTAGCAAAACTGTAAACCTATTCTTGCAATCAAAGGGCAAGCGTGCTTTTACTGAAGACGACTTCAAAACGATATTATCAACAGAATCTACGCAAGAAAGACAGCTTTACATTAGCACATTCATTGCTGGTGGAGATATTAAGTCTGCGTTTGAGGCTTTAAACCACTGGCTTGCTAAAAGCCCTGAAGATATCGATTTGTTGACGCTTAAAGGCGCAACATTATTGAAGTCCAATAGAACGGAAGAAGCAAAAGAGGTCTTTTTAAAAATTATCAATATAGATAATCAGAATCCAAGAGCTAATACGTTTATAGCGGCAGATAAACTTTCGAACGCTGACTATGAAGGCGCCATAGAAGGTTTCAAAAAAGTGTTGTCTATGACTTATACACCAAATGCTACGGCAGGTTTGATTAGGGCTGCAAATCTTACGGATTCACTAGACGATAATTTCAATTGGTTAGTTTCACTTAATGCGAGACAATCCAATAAGAACGCTAACCTTTCAACCGATATAGCCTTTATCTATTTAAAGAAAGGAAATGTGAAAGAAGCATTAAAACTTTTGAAAGATGTAGAAACTCAATCAAACTTGCCAAACCGATTTTTTATGTTGAAATCTTCTATACTCGCTAGTGAAGAAAATCACAAAGAATTGGAACAAACGATGACCGCTTGGAGAGAGAGTAATGGCTTGAATAATCAGTTTGTCTCATTTTCTCTCGAGCTTTATGAAAGACAAAAGGAGTGGGCAAAAGGGTTAAGTTTGATTGAGGAGATTAAGGACTTAGGTCAACGAGACTTACCGACAGTACTGTCAGGTTGGGAGGCCTATTTTTTAGCTCGTAATAACAACCTCTTTGAAGCTGAAAGAGCACTTAATTCAATTTCTAGCGACACTTCTAATTACTACGCAGATAAAGCAAGAGGCTTTATCTCAGCTTCAAACTCTAGGTGGATTGAAGCGGCGAAATCGTTTGAATCGACCTATGCTCAAGACCAATCCACAGAAAATGCAATTCTTCTACTAAAAGCTTACTTGGCCACTGATAATAAGGTGAAAATTGAGAAAATTGCGCAAAAACACATGACTCAATATCCCGAAGATGTTGGTTTCAAAGTTCGTTATGCTGAATGGCTTTTCGTTAAAGCACCTTCGGATGCAATCGTGTTCTATGAAAAAATGGTCGAAGATGAGTTAGCAAATATTAATGTATACAATAACCTTTCTTGGCTACTGCAGGAACGAGGGGACTTAGTAGATGCAAACAAATATATTGAACAAGCCATCGAACTCGACAGAAACGATATTAACGTTATTGATACCGCAATTTCCATAAAGTTAAAATTAGGTAAAGATAAAGAAGCTTTAGAGCTTGCGGCTAACCTTTACCAAAACGCTGAAGATAGTTTTAAATCAGGGGCTCTCTTTGTTAAAACATTAATTGCAACTGGCGATAACCAAAGTGCTAAAGTTTTATTGAAGAAATTGAGTCCTAAAAATAGTAAAGAATCGTCAGTTAAAAAATATTACGAACGCAAACTAAGTTCTAGATTTTGATAAACAAGATACTCAGTGCAAAGCATAGACCACCTTTGCACGCTAAATAAACATCGCATGCAATAAGTTGCTTTTTATAATTAATGATCAAGGCACAAAAGTTTCCCAGGGCTAATATCTCAGAGATACGCATCGGATAAATCATAATAAAAAGTAAAAATTTACCCGAAATTGTTACAATACCATCTGTATGTTTGATTAAACACGAAGCGTTATTTGTTATTTTAATGATTAATCTGTAACTAGGAAGAGCTGAAATTTCTACTATGCCGTCGACATTGAAACTAATAAAATCTGATCTCAAAAGAAAACAAGAAATTTTTCGTAGTGATGGCGCCGACATTTCGTTTTTAAGAACGTGTTTTACTGATGGGACTAGTGCTAATATTCTATTTCGTATAGCTTCTAAGTGCGCGAGCTACAAATTACTAGCACCTGCAGCATTACTTTTTCAACACATCAACAGAGTATACAATGGTTGTGTCATTGGCGTGAAAGCCGAGTTTGGTCCTGGCTTTGTAATCATGCACCCTATTGGAGTAGTTATAAACTCTAAAGTAAAAGGCGGTGCAAATATAACTTTAGAAAGCGGTGTAGTAATGGGAGATGAAAAAGGAAAGTCCCCTACTCTCGGAAATCATATATTCATAGGTACTGGTGCTAAAATTTTCGGCCCAATCACCTTGGGTGACAATGTTAAAGTAGGTGCAAATGCTGTGGTGGTAAAAGACGTTAAGTCAAATAAAACTGCGCTCGGCATTCCTGCTAAATCAAAGTAAGTTTAGATGAAGTATATTGAAATTATATTCTGGGTTGTTTCTTTAGCTATTATTTACAGCTATATATTTTACCCCGTTGTTTTATTATCGGTAAGCGCTTTAACCCAGTGTGTAAGAGATACTCGTTATACATTGAAAAAGAAAGAACGCCGCATAAACCCAATTAACGATTCGACAGTCACCATTGTTGTATCAGCTTTTAACGAAGAAAGCTGCATAGGGGAACGAATAAAAAATCTCCTAGCATTGGACTATCCAGCTGAAAATATTAAATTTTTTGTTGCATCTGATGGCAGTACAGATAACACAAATTCAATACTAGCGTCATTTGACGACCCTCGTTTGGTTACTTTCATATTTAACGAAAACAGAGGTAAGATAAATGTATTGAATGATTTATTAGAGCAAGTTACTTCAGATATAACAATTTTTACGGATGCAAATACGTCTTTTGAGAAAGGCGCGGTTACTCAACTTGTTACCTCCATTAGTCAGGAAGGAATAGGCGCTGTTTGTGGGGAATTGCTCTTGGTAGATTCTCATTCTGGTGATAACAAAGACAACCTTTATTGGAAGTACGAGCAAGTTCTCAAGTTTCATGAGTCAAGATTAGATGCTTTGCTAGGTGCAAACGGTGGGATATATGCAATTAAAACCAAATATTACATCCCACTTCCAAGCAACACGATTATTGATGACTTTTGTATAGTCATGAATGTAGCGCGCCAAAATCAATCCATCCTTTATACTCCACAAGCAAGGGCAACTGAAGAAATAGCGCCCAGCATGCAAGATGAGGCTAATCGGCGTATTCGAATTGGTGCAGGCAATTATCAGGCATTGGCAATGCTTAGCTGGTTACTCAATCCAAAATATAAATGGCGTTGTTTCTCGTATATAAGTCATAAAGTTCTCCGTTGGTTTGTGCCACATTTTATGATCATATCTTTTACCTGTAACCTAGCTTTGCTGTGGCATAATGAACTAATCTATTCACTAATATTAATAGCGCATAGTGGGTTTTACATACTAGCCATTCTGGGCAGACTCAAATGGTTTAATCGCGTACCTGTCTTTGGCCATCTCGCTTCCCTAATCGCTTTCTTTGTATCTATGAACATCTCTCTTTTTCGTGGCTATATTAGATATTTAACAAGTAATTTATCTGCTACTTGGCAAAGGACATCTCGATGATCGCATCATTTGCATTTACCCTATTCGCTTTACTCATAGTGGCTTTTCTTTACATCGTCAAAAAGAAAAAAATGCAAAGCTGGCTATGGAATTATGCAAAAAGCCGACTTGCAAATAGACCAAAAATAGAGCAAACCAGACATATCATGTTCTGTTTTGTTGACCACTATGAACCTCAGTGGAAAAATAAAAATAATATTGAGCTCGAGAGACAGCGTGTCGACAGGTGGATGACAGATTACCCAAAGATGGCATCTAAATTTGTGGACTCTGATGGCTGTCATCCAAAGCACAGCTTTTTCTTTCCGGAGGAAGAGTATAGAAAAGAACATTTAGATAAAATTTCAGACCTGTGTGCTAAAGGATTTGGAGAAATTGAAATTCATCTACACCACGAAAACGACACAAGCGATAACCTAAGAAAAACGTTGTCGGGCTTCGCCCAATGCCTTCACGAAGAGCACAATGCATTAAGTATTGACCCTTCCACAGGAAAGCCTACTTATGCATTCATTCACGGTAATTGGGTACTGGATAATTCTCACCCGAAAGGACACTGGTGCGGTGTAAATGACGAACTGATAGTTTTAAAGGAAACTGGATGTTACGCAGATTTCACCTTCCCATCACCGGATGAATCACAACCAGCAATGCTCAATACAATCTATTACGCAAAGGACGATCCTAATAAGCCAAAGTCTTACGAAAATGGCCAACCAATCAAGAAATATGGTAAGTCGTGGGGAGACCTACTTTTAATACAAGGAGTATTGAGTTTAAATTGGAAAGTAAAAAAGAAAGGAATTTTTCCGCAGATAGAAAACTCTGACGTTCGCAAAGCATTTCCTCCTTCTACTAACAGAGTTGATTTGTGGGTTGAGCAGAATATTCATGTTGAAGGTAAACCTGAGTGGACGTTTATTAAAGTGCACACACATGGGGCCCAAGATGGTGACATGGATACACTTCTAGGTAATCCAATAGAAGAAATGCACAGCTATCTGACTTCTCGTTATAACGATGGGGATGAATATGCGCTCCATTATGTATCCGCTAGAGAAATGTACAATATTGTAAAAGCCGCAGAAGCTGGGAAAGAAGGAAGCCCTAATGATTTTAGGGACTATGTACTATCAGCACCGACGTTCAAAAAGCTATCATAACATGATCTCCAGAATCAAAATGAAACTAGGTCGCATGCTTGGCCTCGACGAGATTAGATGGCGTTCATGTCCCAATGGACTCTACAGCGTTAATTTTCATCGAATAGGTAGTATGCAGGAGACTGAATTTGACCCTTGCGTTTATTCATGTACGGCGGTAGAACTCGATAGGCACATAAGGTTTTTCAAGCAGCATTTCGAGATAATAGATCTGAAAACACTATCAGAGTTGATAAAAGAGAGAAAAAAATTAACCTCTAAATTCATGTGCTTAACATTTGACGATGGGTATATTGATAACTTTAGTCATGCACTACCGATACTTAAATCCAATAATGTAAGTGCAACCTTCTTCATTGCGACAGGCTTGATAGGAAGTACTATAGTTCCTTGGTGGGATAAAATCGCATACTTAATAAAGTATCATCAGCCAAAAACCCTGAGACTCGATGCGTGGAAGGATGAAGTGGTATACGTGAACAGCCAAGAGCAATTCATAAGAAGCGTATTGCATGCAGTTAAAAGTTGTAAGCTACCTGCGCAAGCGCAAATTGAATTATTAGAACAAAAACTGCTTCATCAAAATGGCTATCCGCGACCCGAGTTTATGGATTGGCATCATCTTAATGATCTTATTAAATCAGGTATGGAAATTGGTGCGCATTCACATAACCACGATATTCTCACCAAATTATCGGAAGATGAACTCTCCTATGAATTAAATCATTCAAAAATGCTTTTAGAAACTCAGCTAAAAAGTAGGATATCTGCTTTTTCATACCCTGTTGGAAATAAGTCGACATACAATAAGCAAGTTATTGATGAACTTAAAAGTACAGGATACGATCTTGCTTTCAATTTCCAACCTGGGATTAACACCTCCCCATGTAATACTCCTTATGACTTACATCGGTTCCCAATTGCGCCAGGCATGATCGAGGAAGATATAAAGCGCATGTTTAGCTATGCAAAGAAGTACTGACATGCGAATTCTACATTGTGTTAGCAGCCTGAAAGTCGGGGGCGCAGAGAAGTGCGTTAAGAATTTAGTTAAAGCACAAAACCAAAAAAACTTAAGTGTCGAAATACTGTCATTTGGACATAAAAGTGATTCGTTTCAGAAAGAAATTGAAGCGCTAGGCGTAAACGTCGTTAATATCAATGGTAATATCGTAAAGCGATTATGGCTAGCAGCCAAAGTCATAATGAAATTTTCGAGTATTCATATTCATTCACCTGCAGTTATTAAAGCATTTGCCCCTATCTTTCCTATTCTCCTATTGAAACGGGTTATCTACACTATACATGGAGAAATTGAACCGCCTATTAGCTTTGTTAAAGGTTCGCATAAACTAGCTCGCCTTTATCTTAATAATATTTTTGCCGTTTCCGAAAGTATTAAACAAGGAATTCGTGTTCGTTATGGCTGGTCCTCCTGTGCTGTGACAGTTGTAAATAATGGCGTGTACTGCCAGAAGAATCCCAATGATATCGCCCAACAATCCTTCCTAAATCTGTGTACTGTATGTCGTCTTGTGCCACTTAAGAATATTAGTCAATTGGTAGAAGAGTTTGCCCGCCGGAATCTTGCCGATTACGCTGTATTGAATATTTTTGGTGATGGACCCGAGCGAGAGCAGATAGAGCGCTTAGTCAGTAAGCACAAGCTACATGGCGCAGTAGTTATGCATGGGGAAATACTCGATGAAGATATGATATATTCTCAACAGGATTTGCTTCTAATTAACTCAACAACGGAAGGCTTACCAATGTCTCTACTTGAGGCCATGGCGCGAGGCATACCGGCATTGTCCACGTCAGTAGGACAAATACCAAATCTGCTCTCTCAGAACGAGAACGGATTCACCTATCCCGTTAACGATACCGATGGTTGGTACAGACTTTTATTGTCACAGATAAGAGACCGCAATAACTTAATTCAGGTTGGACGACGCGCTTTTGCCTTTGTTAAACAGAATTATGCTATCGACGATGTGTCTTCTGTTTACGAAGCAAAATATCGATAATGAAAAAAAACATTTTATTTTTTACTAACTTGCACCCGCTCCCATGGCAATCAACCAGAGCGACCTATAATCGAGAAGAAACTCGCCATCTAGATGAACATGCAAATATAACCCTTTTGATTCCAGTCCCATGGTTTACATGGATAAAGGAGGTGTTAATTAATGGCCACCGTGGTGAGTCAAACATGTACTTTTTTCCTTTTTTCTATATTCCTAAAGCGCTAAGTTTCCTACACCCTTTTTTCATGCTGGCTTCAGTCATCGTGTGTGTAAAGCCTTTACTATTATTCGCTAAAGCGCAGAATGTAATTGCAAGCTGGGCCTACGCTGAAGGTGTCTGTGCATCAATATTAAAACGCTTTTTTCGCTTTAGATTGATAATCGAATGCCTTGGAAGTGACGTAAATGCACTTATGAATAAGCCGTTGCACAGAGCGCAAATGCGTTGGGCATTTCAAGCAGCTAATTATGTATCGACCAAAAGTGTCGCATTAGCGGAAGTCGTAAAAAGACATGCCCCGTTAGTAGAACCTGTAGTCATTTATAATGGTGTTGATTTTGAAAGTTTTCCTCTGCGCACAACTTCTCCATTTCAAAATGAATCTGTAAGCCTAGTTTTTATCGGTTCAATCATACCGACAAAAGGAATATTTGAGCTTGTAGAGGGTATTGGAGTATTAAAAGATAGGTACCCAATATCACTTAAGATAATTGGTGTGGGGCCCAGTACAGGCCACCTCAGAGATAAAATCCTGTCCCTTGGACTTCAAGATTCCATTTCATTAATAGGTGCGGTTCCACACGATGGTTTAAGTAACTACATTCAAGAAGCTGATGCGCTAATACTTCCAAGTTATAGAGAAGGCGTTCCCAATGTAATTATGGAGTCCTTAGCTTCAGGAACTCCAGTTATTGTTACAAGAGTTGGAGGAATTCCCGAAGTTGTTTCATCGACTCTAAACGGAGTTTTTATTGACGACCTTTCAGCTTCAGGTGTTGCTGAAGCGATACATAACATAAAAAATCAGAGTTGGAATCCGGCACTAATAAGGCAATCGATTCACGCATACACATGGGAAAATACGGCACTAAGATTAGTGAAGTACCTATGTGAGTAACATTTACTTTTTACTAAACTACAGTCTTTACAGAGAATATTTATGATTATCAATGCTCATAGAAGCAACGTTAAAAATATTGGAGACCTTCTTTCGTCTCCACTCCACTACTATAACTTTAACCAAAAGACTTTAGTATTAGACATCCATGATCACATCAACAAGATTGAGTTAATCTCAAAGAGCCTGCAGTTGCTACCAATCAAAACAAACATTATTGTTGGAGGAGGCGGTTTACTCGACAATGAATATTTTGAAGAGAGTATACAAAGACTTAACAATCTTAAAGTGAATAGCATAATTTATTGGGGCGTGGGCCACAATAAACATGACGATGACCATGTCAAAAGAATATATCCTTCCACAAAAACGTATCTAGATAACTCTTCACTCTATGGCGTTAGAGACAAGCTAACAGGCTATGAATTTTTACCATGCGTAAGCTGTATGCATCCGAAACTGTTAGAAAAACACCCTGTAATTAATGACAAGGTTATTTTTGAGCATGAGCACATACCTGTGAATATTGATTCTGACATCCCTCGCATGAAAAATGACCAAGAGGATTTTTCTAAAGTCATTGAGTTTTTGGGAAGTGCAAATTACGTAATTACTAACAGCTATCACGGAATGTACTGGTCAATATTGATGGGTAAAAAGGTAGTTTGTATCCCTTTTTCATCTAAATTTGCGTTATTCCCTTTTGAAACTCCGATGGGTAAAGAAAGCGAAATAGATCACCTTCTACAACAAGCGAAAGTTCATGAAAATGCAATTGATTATTGCAGGGAACTGAATAACGACTTTTATTCAAAAGTGATGAATATTATTTAATCAGCTGATTTTTAAACTTCGTTAATGACGTGTTATATAAAAGTTTTAAAGTAGCAAAATATGTAAGTACTCCAATCACTATTTTACACAACAATTCGATTACATTTGATTCTATAGCTAAAAAATGTTCAAAAGAAAATATGGCTAAAGCCATTACAACAGTTGAAGCTACTGGTGCCTTGAACTCGCGAAAAAAACCGCTTAGCTCAAGGTATCGGTTTGAATCTCTTACGTGAAGAAAATACCACAATAGTTCTCCACAAAACACGAAAATAAGTGCTATTGTAATTGAGAACTGGCTACCAATCAGCCAAGCAATTGTTGTTAATACAAGTGCAAGTAGAGCCTGGATGACCTTTCTCGTGCCATTACCAGCGGCGAACAATCCAATACCACTAATTTCTTTTAGTGAATTTACTACTTGCATTAAGCAAAGAACTTGTAGAATTGCAATCGCAGGGATCCACTTTTCGCCCAAGATAAGAGGAACAAAATTTTCCGCAGTCATAGATAAACCTATAAAAAGTGGAGCTGATATAAATACTGCGAAGAATACAGAGTCTTTAATATAACTGGCCAACAATACCTTATCAGTAGCTACTTTAGAGAATGTTGCTAGCGTTATGCTCTGCACAACTTTGGATACAAGGCTTACAGGCTTTTCAGAAATTGTTTTAGACATACGGTAAAAGCCTAAAATATTAGAAGCGTAAAAAGATTGAATAAAAAAAATGTCCAAACGATTGTTTATATCCCAAATAACCGCTGTAAAAAAACTACTATTAACATCCTCCCAAATACCTTTTGTTCTT
Organism: Alteromonas sp. BMJM2; assembly: GCF_027257845.1. Classification (GTDB taxonomy): domain Bacteria; phylum Pseudomonadota; class Gammaproteobacteria; order Enterobacterales; family Alteromonadaceae; genus Alteromonas. The sequence goes on from NZ_JAPVOT010000005.1 coordinate 58,363, forward strand.
TTGAAATCCAAACTGAAATTAAGAGGCTTCTTGCAGCACTGACGGAACAAAATCAGTGTTAAAATTTGAGACATCAATAGTGAATATATAATCGACCAATAACCAAATCCATAATGCGCCAAGGCCAAATTCATTATCGACTGAACGATGGTGATGGATACTTGAATTTTTGCAATTAACGTAAAGTTTAACTGCCTGTTCAATAGAACTAAGTAAATCAATTGAAATGGAGAGATGAGAATTAATATTCCGTTGACTAATATAAGCCCGCTAATACCAGGCCTGCCCAATACTCCTTCAAAACTTTCAGCAGATATCAATAATAATAGATAAAGTGAGAAGCTAATAACCACCAAAAGGGAGAAACTGGCATTAAGGTCTTCATCCGACAAATCCTTTTTTCGTATTAATGCACCAAAAAAACCTAGTTTGGACAACATCAATGCAAACCCAACTATCATCTCGCTAATTGCTAAAAATGCGAAATCTTCAGGGTAAAGTATTCTGACTACAAAGAGCGTTGAGACCCAAGAAAGACATTGACCAAAAACCCCCAAACTTAAACCTACTTTCAAGCCATTTTTAGCCTTACTTCCAATACTCAACCTTATTGCTCCATTAATTTAAAGATATATATAAGTAGACCGATGATTTATCGCCACTGCTTATCGTCGTGTTAATTAACCTATATATTCAAAGGACTTGCTCCAAACAGTTCCATAATAACCGATCTGGCCTGAGTGAAGTTTCATAGTAATGTTGATTGTCACACATCATCTGGGACCTTAAATCATCGTTGTTCTTCAAATATAAAACTGATTCCACACACTCATCCGCAGAGCTAAATTCTAAATAGTGCTTATTAACTTGAAGTTTCGGAACTTCATTTTCATTTGTTTCCGCTACAATAGCTTTAGAAGTAGCAATATACTCGCCAAATTTCCAACCGATTGAACCATGAAGCCCTGTCGATGCTACGCATATGTCATGATCTTTGAGGGCTGAGATGTAATTTTGCTTAGATGTTAAGTTAGTGTTCTTAATTACTAATTTAGGGTGCTCTTTTAATGCAAAATCAGTCGCCAGTAACCCTCCCGTAAAATGACTACCTAAAGCATCACGAAGCAATGTGATACATTTTGCTCGCTGCTCATTAATATCTCTTCTCTGCTGACTATACGCTTCGTCCACTTCAAAATAGCTATCAGAATTGATATCCCATAACCTTGCTAAGAAGAGAACTTTGGGGGGCTCTCTCATTACAGCAGCAGCATTAAGGGATGAGGTAGATACTTTGTAGTGCATTTTCCCCAAGAAATCAGCTTGTTTAATAACCTCTTTAAACCAATTGGGTGTTTTGTAAAACTTAGCACAACGCCTGAACCCAAAAAGATCAAATCCGTTTGGGTAAACCAGATAATTTAAGCCATATGGCTTAACTTTTGATATTAAATTCGGTTGCACAAATCGAGAATTGAAGCTGCGCTTAAAATAAACATCGCTTCTTTGTAGCGCACTTTCACTTAGCTCTGGGCTGTCAGCCATATCAAAACAGATTTTTTTTCTGTCAACGTCCATGTGTAAAATATTGCTCTGAACGCTGAATGGAACTACACACTCTCTGACACTTTTATCGAACTCTAACTTGAGATTAATTTTTCCTTGTCTATGGAGTAAAGCAAGACCAGTGTAGACTTGTTGTAAATGATTCGAATTGGTGTCAACGTACACCTTACAATTTGGCCTAGTCATTTTGACGTTCTTCCGGCAAGCTAATATTTCCTATAATAGGAAGATGATCGCTTCCTAAATTACTGTCTATCCAAGTGCGATTCGTCTTAAACGCTTTGCTAATGAGCAAATGATCAATTCTAGGTGTAAGCCAGCTATGAATCCGCGTAGAACCATAGCCGAGCCCTGTTTCAAGAAAGAGATTCTCAAACTCACCCCAGTATTCTCTATATTGAGGGTTCCTATCTGTAATATTAAAATCGCCTGCTACAATTAGAGGATTTGAATGAACATAATTACGTAGGGTTGACTTCACTAAACCAAATTCAATCGCTTTTGACTCTCGGAACAAACTTATCTTAGACAAAAACCCATCGAAAGACGAGAATTCGTACCCAAAATTGGATATTGATGCAAAATGCGTGTTCATAAGGAATATCTCGTTCTTGCCCATTTTAATGGAGTGCAACGAGGCAAACAGGCCCCACCCCCCCAGAGCACGTCTATCAATAACTTCGTAGTCTGTAATTGGATACCTTGATAAAATACATAACCGGGGCTTACAAGATGAGTATAGGTTGTTTGCAGCTGATGCTTCAAATTGCTTATCTCGTGCTTCTTGTACAAATAATACATCCAGTTCTCTGCTTTTAAACCATTCGTATAGCTTATACTCTTCAACTCGCTGAGCGACATTGAAAGACGCTATGTTGATGGTATTGAGCTGCAATTGATTTTTGTATTTTTCAGCCATATTGACTTGTATTGGAGATACAACAAATATCGTCAATAGAAGAAGAAAAAATACCCATGACTTAGCGGGTAACTTTGTGAAAATTATAGTCGTCGATAAGATAATTAAAATATAGTCTGGAATAAATTCAAGGAAGTAGCTTAGTGGGTGGTCTACAAAAAACGATAAATGAAGGCCCGCCAAAGTTATAATAACTAAAGAGGTACAAATCAGCGCGACAAACGAGACAATAACAGTAATCATTTTACCAATAACCTAATGTGACTCTGACTTCAGATATAACTCTCCAAACAATTTAGAGGCCTCGAATGTTATGTGGTCTTCATCAATATACACTAGGGTATTATCCATGGCGAGGTTGCAAGTCTCGCCTTTGCAGTAATATTTCTTTGTATCAATTATCTCTACTTCTTCGACACTGAAATGGGCTCTCACTTTTTCAAATATTACAGCCATCATTTCGTTCTCTAAATAAGGGATTTCACATGATGTATTGAGAGAGTACATCGCTTTTTTAAGCGGACAAGAAGGCTTAATTTCAGAATAGAACGCAGTATCTTTAAATAGAACTACTCTAGCGCTATGTTGCAATATGCTTTCAATCGTTTCAATTAGTCTTTGTTGAAAATATGAATATTTAGTTTGAGGATCTTTCAAAACAACACCATCAATCAAGATTGAGCTTGAGCCAAAGTTTGGCCAACTCCCCCCCATAAAAACTATGTCAGGTTTATGTTCGACTATGTAATTGTTGATCAATGTATTTCGTGCTTTACATGCTTGTGCTCTTGAATTTGATGTCCCCCACTCGAGTGAAAATAAGGGTACACACTGGTCTAAAGTATAATCAGTAACAGCAATATTCTTACTTTTGGCTACCACATCGATGAAACCAACCAAGTGGTTCGCATGTGAATCACCTATTAAAAATCCTTTTAAAGCGCCTTTTTCATCCCCTAATACGCATTGTGATAGAGGCAAATTGTTATACGATTTAAGAGATGAATGACAATCGCCTCTTAGTTCGTTAGATTTAAAACGTTTTGAATCTTCAAGCATCTGTACTTGTGGACTGAATCTTTCAGCAAAGCCGTTAAAACGCAATGACAGTTGATGTAAGATCATGATCACTACCAACGGGAGAATGAAAAAGAGTGCGACCGATGCTCTGTTAGAAATATTCATATTATGTCTTACACTATTTTCTACGAAACGCCACGACATAAAACCAAATAGAACCGTCAATACAGTGGCAATACCAATTTGAAGTGGACCTACAATTTCATAGCGATAGCTAATCCACGTAATTATTGGCCAATGCCACAAATAGATTGAATAAGACATCTTCCCAATAATTTGGAATATCGGTAAACACAATATTTTATAGCCAATTGAGCGTTCGTTATATTTAAAAATAAATATCGCTGTGAATAGACAAACATATAGCGCGTTTAAACCTGGGAAGCGGGTATTTTCATCGAAAGTAATGGCAAGTATCAACAACGAGATGAGTGCGCTGCCGGATACAATATGTGCTAATAACTGATTACGAATAATCTGGGGCCCTATAAGTCCAATTATACAACCAATACCTAACTCGAAAGCCCTAGTTGGAAGTAAATAATACGATGCGCCAAATGTAAAATTCAATGAAAGTTCTGAAAGTAGCGCACTCAAGGCTACTAGCAGTGATACGACTATAATAAGGAGCTTCTTCGAGTTTTTCTTATATAACGCGATAAAGAGTAGAGGCCACAATAAGTAAAACTGTTCTTCTATCGCCAAAGACCAAGTGTGTAAAAAAGGAGCGCTGGATGCACTCTCTGAGAAATAACCACCATAGTTCAACCAATGAAAAACATTAGCCAAATAAGCGCTAATCCACAAACTACCCTCTAGTGATTTTATCAAGTCTTGTGGAGACAAAATAAACCCAAACGCTCCGAGGGATAAAAAAACCATTACGAGAAGGGCTGGAGCTAAACGCTTTACACGTTTTATATAGAAGGTCGACAGGGAAAAGCTGTCGTTTGAACGTTGTACTAGAATTAGCCTACTTATAACGAAGCCAGAAATGACAAAGAATATGTCAACACCAATAAAGCCGCCGTCGAAAAACGGAATCTTAAAATGAGATAGAATAACGAGAATCACGGCAATGGCCCTTAAACCATCCACGTCTTTACGATAATAGTGCTGCACAGCTTTCATCTCAATTGCGATTCCATATCGCTACCACGATAATTGCAAAAATATTACCTACCATGAGTATGTTGGTATTCATTGTGTTTAATTCCCAAAAAGCCAGCGATAGTTCCTGCACCGGAACAGATCCTAAATAAGCCATCTACAAAAGTAGCTTTGTTCATGGTGAGAAGAGATTTCAAGATCAAGCCCCCTCCCCTTAAAAACCGTACCAATGATAGTGCAATGCATTTTATGAGGACTTTCCCGAAAGGCTCCTCAAACAAATGCGCTCGTGTATAGCCAATTCCTGACCGAAAACCGCGACGACAAAACCATTTTATGTTAGCTCTAGAGTCTGGAAACTCTTCTATTACTGGGGAGTTGGTATATATACATTTAAAGCCTTTAGACTGGCATTTAAGAGCAAAGTGATAATCACTGGCGCCGGTCATAGCGAACCGCTCATCAAAACATGGATGCATAGCTTTAAGAAGGTGACGAGAAAGTAAAAGATTGTTAGTGTAAAAAGTGGTTAAATACTGACCTTCTTCTAGGTGGTTTTGTGGGTATAATATTTCTGTCGCCCAATTTTTTCCCAGTCTCTCGTCTACTGAAACCACGTGGCTAGTTACAACATCAGTTTCAGAAACCAACGCTTTATTCACTAGTTTCATTAGCCAATCATCATTTTCAGGCCACTCATCATCATCAATAAACGCCAGAAAATCAGCGTTTAACAAAAGGAACTCCGAAACCACACGATTACGAGCAGCAACGATACCCCGGACTGGCTCAACCTTATAAGCTACGGGTGTAGAGTTTTCAGGCACGCAAAATGAGTCTACAACTGATTTAGTCGCAGGGTCGTTGGCATTATCCACCACAATAACACTGCATTTTATACCATCAGTTTTTTGTTTTATTAACTCACTCACAAGGCGTTTTAACCAACTTGGCCGTTTATAAGTAATAACTCCAATTACAACCTGTTTCAAAAAAACTCCGCTTGCGACCGATTAACTAAATATGAATAATGCCTATAGTAACAATCGGTACATACCTCGTCTAACTTTAAAATCTAAGGAGCAGTTAATCTTGCGGGTTAGACTGTATTTTATTTAGATGTGCTTAAATATCATTTATTTTTAGTAAGTACTTACCGTAAAACTTTTGAGTTACAACGTTAATTTCAATTGACACTGGAACTTTCAACCTGTCTTATATAGGCATACTTTTCTCTTCTAGCCCAACGATTTTGTTTCATAAGTGATTTGAATGAATATCTGTTTAGTCTGTGATTCGTTTCCGCCTGAAGATGGTGGTGGCATAGGTACTTACATTAGCAATTTATCTAGAGCGCTTACCTTAAAAGGTAACAATGTCTATGTGATTTGCAAAACTACGAAAAGAGATATGGACGAAAATCACACAGATGGTGTAACTGTCATCAGGAGGAAGCCACGCTACTTTCCAATTGTTGAAAGATTACTACCCGGCATAGGATGGAGCCTACAAGTAAAAAAGATCTGTGATCACCTTATAAGAACTAAAAAACTTGATGTTATAGAGTTTCCTAATTGGGAGGCTCCAGGCATAATTTTCCAATTATTGAATAGAAAATTCCCTTGCGTGGTTAGAGTACATACCCCATTTTTCGAAACCTTAAAGATGGACTTTAATCAACCTTCTTTGTCACAGAGGTTGACCTGTAGCATGGAGAAGTACTCCTGTAAGCTTTCTCACTCGCTCGTTTCCTCTACGAAAGCGCATGCTTCCACTATTGCCTTTGAATACAACTACAAACTTAGCGATTTTCAAATAATTCCTCTTGGGGTGGATGTAGATAAAAATGCCGAACAACCTCATAACACTGAACAACGCTATACTTTACTCTATGTAAGTAGATTGGAAAATCGAAAAGGTACACTTACTTTATTAAGAGCAATCCCCAAGTTAGTTAAAGTTTTTCCGGATTTACAAGTAAACATAATTGGTAGAGACAGGCCGCATGCACCTAATAACATGCTGTTTAAAGAATATTTTTTGTCTAATTTTGGTGACTTTGAATCTAATGTTAATTTCTTGGGTTTTGTGCCAGATAACGAACTACTTGCTTATTATCAGGAAGCTACAGCTTTCGTCGTTCCGTCGATATACGAGTCCTTTGGGCTAATATATATTGAAGCAATGCAATTTGGTTTGCCGTGTATTGCAACGTCTGGTGGCGGTATTCCTGAAGTTGTTTCGGATGGTGTAACCGGCCTTTTGATCACCCCTGATGACCATGAGGAACTAGTGCTTAAGGTAACACAACTATTGGAAAACCCTGCTCTTAGAAAGAAACTGAGTGAAAATAGCAAGCGGTTGTTTCATCAAAAATTTACTTCTGATGTTATGGCTTTACGAACATTTAAAAATTATTCTTCTGTCGTCAAATGAAACACTTAGATAAATCGGATTTAGTTAGCGTACTTTTGCCCGTATACAATGCCGAACAAACTATCGGAAAAACGTTAGGTAAAATTCTAAATCAAACGTATAAAAATATTGAAATCATTATTATCAATGATGGTTCGACCGACTCATCTGAACAGATAATAAAGAGATATGCTGAAAGTGATAGCAGAATTAAACTATTTTCTAGAGCCAATCACGGTTTAATTGACACACTGAATTTCGCTATCAATAAAGCTTCTGGTCAACTTCTAGTGAGAGAGGATGCCGACGATTACTCAAACGCCGATAGAATAGAAAAGCAAGTGACGTTCATGCAGGCTAATGAAAATATCGTAGTTTGCGGCAGTGATTACAAAACCTTCGGCAGTACGCAAACAAAAATAGAGATGTCTCACTCACCTGAAATTTGTGCAGCTGAGGTATACTTCTATCCTCCTGTATCCCACCCTTCTACTATAATACGAAAGTCATTTTTGTTAGAGCATGGCTTACGTTATTCAACTAAATATAAACATTGCGAAGATTACGCACTTTGGGTGGATATTGTTCGTAATGGTGGCTATATAACGAACATAGACGATACTCTACATAATTATCATAATCATGAGAATCAAGTCAGTGTTGCAAACTCGAGAGAATCGACCAGAAACCATTATTTGCTGATCCAAGAGCAACTGGCTGATTTGTCGGTCGATGTATCACCTGCAATACTCAATCATTTACATTATGCTGACAAAAGTTTTTTAAAAGAGTTGGATGTTGATACGTTTTTAGAGGTCTTAGATGTTTATTCAAAGGTATTTAAGGCTCATAGTAATCAAACTAGTGGATCTAGTGGCATGAAAGCGGTACTCAGTTCGCTTATTGATTTCAAAATTAAAAATGTGATGGGCCTAGCAGGTTTAATTATCCTCTGGAAGCAAAGTCCTTGCTACTATACGAATAAATCACTATTGAAAATTGTTCTCCACGCAGTAATACGGACAACATTAAATTTTCTGAGAAATAGGCGTGTTACATAACAAATTATCGCTTCAAAAACGTTATAGTTAATCGATACAATTTAGACAGTTGAAATGCACTAACTAATTTTTCTATGTAATACCGTTTTCCCTTTGGCGCATTCCATTTATCTTCCGAGCGTGTTTCTTCTTTACGAAGTAAACGGGCCCATTCATTACCTACCGTTGATAAAGAATAACGTTCTTTGATAAGTTCAGCATCTTTAGACTGCATAACTGAATTCACTTCTTCTTTACTGATAAGAGTGAGAATTTCAGGCAGGTTGGCTAAATCCTTTACAGAAATTAAGTTAGCCAGCGTAAAGATGCCTATAGTTTCTTTTAAAGCGCCTTTGTCTAAACAAACAACTTTAAGCCCCGACGCAATCATTTCGATACCAGTACAACAAAAAGTCTCAGTACTCTCCCATTGATTCAGATTTACGATGCCAATCGAACATTTAGTATATAGAGATTTTAGGTCGCAAGGTTTCAGAGACCCTAGAAAATGGATACCTGCATTTTCGAAGGAGCCATAGTGTTCAAGTAGTGGTACCAAATATTTGTTTTCAAATTCAGAACTTGCAATACCTAGCGATCCTAGTTTTGCATTTGAATCATATAATTTTCCTGAGCCAGCAATATACAGTTTAAATTCGTTATCATGTTCTTTTATTTTCGGCCAAAGTAATAAGAGATGATGAACACCTTTGTTCTCACCTATAAAACCAGAAAAAACTAGCGATTTTGTTTCACGAGAAAAATCGTCGCTCTTATCATAATTTATAAAATGAGGATTTAAGGGATTATAGATACGCATAAGATCATTACTTTTATGACTGTGTAGTCCAGTAAGCCTTACTGTATCTGAAACACAAATGAGTTTACTAAATAACTTACTTTCTAATTGCGAAATGAGCCTATGATTTAAGTGAACATGGAGCCATAGAAAAAAGCTATTTCCAAACGCGCTAACCTTATTCAACGCTCTCTCATCATCAGCTGTGCAGAGAATCAACTGACCTTGTTCCTTCCAGCTAATTGCTTCTTCAAGTGATTGAAAAGATAATATTCGTTCGGACTTGATCTTTTTCCCAGACAATATAAATAGACCAATCTCCAAGCCATTCTGGGATGAAAGGTAATGAGTCACTAATAAAAAGCTTGAATGAGTTCCAGATAAGGGCACCAGGCCTCTTTCAATATTTTCTATATCCAAAGTATCGTAGGGTGTATCTGATATAACAAATAACGCTTTAGTTTTACATTGTTCTGACACTGTAAGATTGCCTTAAAATTTAACGAAAAAAGGTATGCAGGCTGTCAACTCAATCCAGCGGCCACCACATAACACAATTAGTATAAAGATCGATGTGCATGTTGACTAACAATAATTTAAAATGAGCAAAAATCGGAAGTAGTTACTAGAAGCTGCTCTTCTATATCTATATATTTTGTGATTAGATAAAACAAAACATAGTTCTGAATGGAGGGTTATGAAAGAGAGTAGATTACGAAGTTACGTCATTTTCACAACTCAAAGAACAGGCTCAACTTGGCTTTGCGATATCCTTTATAACCATAGGAATATTAAATCTTATACGGAACTATTCCGAATCAATCCCGATGTTGATTACCCGCGATTTGCTCACACTGATGTGGTGCTTTATGAAAGGTTCTTGAAGTCAGCCTCGTTGCTCGATAAATTGTTTTTTAAAGAGTATCTATACAGAGAGTATCTCAAAAAACTCACCTCCAAGACTGAGACAGCACATCATTGTCTTTCTGTAGGTTTCAAACTTATGTATTCTCAAGAACAAAGAAACAAAGGGTTGTGGAAATATTTAGCTACAAACACAGATAAATTCATTCATTTGAAAAGACGGAATCTTCTGGATCGCGCTATTTCGAAAGTGTACATGGAGTCAACAGGTATAGCTCATGCTAATGAATCTGATAGCGATAAAGAAAGTAAACCTAAAGGCAGCTTGAATGTAAAAAAAGTTTTGGATGAACTAAAAAAGGATACCCTAGAATCAAAGGCTATAGCTGCTAAAATTGCGACTCTACCAAGAGATAAATTCATAACTATTTACTATGAAGATCTGAATGAAAATTTAGAAGCTACCCTTAAAAAGCTGTACATCTTTTTAGAGGTTCCATTTCAAGTTCATTCAAGTAGTTTCAGAAAGTTAATCAACGAAACTCCTAGAGAGTACGTCTTGAATTACGATGTAATTGAGTCAACCGCCGCTAATGCTGGATTATTAGATTGTTTTTGACAACGCCAACATTCTATTGAAATACATACTACGAGGAAAGTTCTAAGCGTTGCTATAAACTTAACAATATTGTTATTAGTATATAAAGACAAATAAGACTTACGACACTGAATATGAAAAGCTTAAAAACTTCACTAGACACCAATGGCTTTAGATTGGCAGATTTGTTCTTTTCTACTCGGACGAAGCTTGCTGCAGCCATTGCTGCAAACATATAAAAAAACATGATGTAACTTCTACTTATGAAGAAAGCCGTAGAGCAGTATCCAACCATAGAAATTAGAAGGTATTTAGCCAGTATTACTTCTTCCGCATAGTTTGAGCCATTAGGCTGCGCTACTTTTTTTGTATTCAGTATTTTAATTAAATAAACAAACGTAATTAGTAGAAATGAAGTCCATAAGACATAGCCGAATACCCCGAGTTCGGCCATAACAGTAACATAGCTGTTGTGTGCAACTTTCGAATGATACTCTAAAAATCGCTCCTTCCCAAAGCCAAACAAAGGACGATGTTTAAACATCTGGATACCTTCATACCACGCTGTTAAACGGTCTAGGGAACTTTGGTCGTCTTTACCAATGGATCTAAATGAAGTTAGTGCTATAGCAATTATCGGCAGCGACACCATTCCTAAAATAATGGATTTTACTTTTCCAAACTTAAAATAAAATATTGCCGCCATTACAGCTAAAAGACCTACCAATGAGCCGCGACTGCCTGTCCAATAAATCCCTAGTAACATCCAAATTAAGATACCAACCCAAAAAATTTTCTTCATGAATCTATCAGTAGATACGAAAAAATAAAGGGCGATAGGAATGTTCATTACCAAAAACATTCCCATATCGTTGGGATCATTAAATATCCCAATGTACCTAGCCTGTTTGATTGGTTCTGGGCCATCGTAGCGTGTAATCACAGTTTCAGCCCAGCCCTCACCCAGTAAGCTAGTCACTTGCACATACGAATGTAGGGTAAATACTACACAGGAAAGTATCGAAATGAGAAGTATCGTTTTTTGTCGTCTTAATGTAGATAAAAAACCCAAGAAGAGTATATATGGAATTATATTAGAGTTTATCCAATCAATTACAGCCCCCAAATCAGAAAAATATCTGTACGCTCTTATCTCTGAAAGCAGCATAGAGAAAAAAAGCAGTATGAGTAAAGTGCATTGGATGTTCCACACTTTCGGTTTCAGCGTGAATACATAAGTAAAAAACGTTAATACTAAGATGACACGTAAAACTTGAAACTGTATATCAAAGACAGGCCATTCATGAGGTCGAATCAACACTAAGGACGTGTAGACGCACAGTAGAAAGAAACCAAAAGAAGCAGGAGAAGCTATCGGTTCTTGTTTGAATCCATTTACCCTTTTGGGCCCTGCACTCATTAAACTATCACTCTTCTAATAATGCTTTTTACTGACTTTTTCATTTTAGAAATATGGTAGTCACTACTGTTAAAAAACACGTCCATTTTAAAGACTTCTTCCTGTTCGCTTGCCAAATTCTTTTTATAACCATTTAAGTTAGCAGAAGTCATGAAGTCGTAAGAAGCTAAACCCATTGACTTGGCAAAGCAATATTGGTGATAGTGCAATAGCATTCCTGGCGAAAGATTCGGCTTATATTTTGTATCTACACCATTCTGATAAAAGATTAAATCATCTCCAGATACCATTGAGTAATTAATTGCTATGACTTTATTGTTTTTTTCTAATGAAACTATCGACAACTTATGGGACTCTAACAACGCATGAGCGAGTGACAAATGAAACTGCCTGAATGTTACGTTTTCGAAAATAGCTTGCTCACCTTTTTCCGTCCAGCGTTGACTATTCAGTTTTATTAATTCTGGATAGATTTTTTCTAATTCTTCTGCGCTCTCAATGCGTTTGACAACTGCATTAACCTTTTCGGCGGCTCTCCTCCCTCTCAATGTTTTCTTAGCAAGCTCTTTATCTAGAGGACATGTTGGGATAAAAAAACGATAGCCAACGCTGGCACAGATATCTCTATTTTTTTCCTTTTGAATCCACTTCATCAGTAAACTGTCCCGACGGACATTGGTAAATTTAGCTTCTTTTATTCCTTGGTTTCTTACCAGTTTTTTTAACGAAGGAAGTTTTGGAAAAATTGTCTCACTAAGGCATAATATATCCTGTCCTTCGCTGCAAGTTTCAGCTTCTTCCGGTTCTCCACTTCCTACGAACCATAATATGTCTTTGTCATTTTTTCTAATATAGAGCGGAATTATAGCGACCAACTCAGATTTAATTTTAAACGTAATTATAAACAGTCTTTCAATGTAGGCTTTATAATGCTCAGACCAAATAGATACCCATTCAAAACTATTGAAAACGCTTTTCACTTTAGAACGAGAATAAAGTGACAACCAACTATCTTTGATTTTTATCATTCCCTCAAAATCATCAATAACTTCAACATCTTGACAGCAGATCACTCAGTCAATCTCACTATATCATTTGCCTTACAGTCAATTTCGCAATTCACAATGCGCCAATTAATCTCAACAACAGTGTTACCCGATAAAGCTCCTATTATGCGAGCTTTTTTCAAGTCTTTTGAATTTACGTAGTACTGCGAGTTAAATTTGTACCTGTAAGCAATTGCATGCAAAGAACCTTTCTCACTCTCCACTAATTTAATATTCCATAATGCTTGCTTATACCCTTCAATAAGTTGAAAGTTTACAGGGAGCATGTCGTTTAAAAAGTAGGTCGCTTTGCTGTCTAACTTCTTCCCAGTAAAAATATAATCGAGCTTTATAACCTGTTCGTTTGCGTTAACGCAAACATGGTCAAACTGCGATATTTGAGGGCTAAATTCAACGCTTTCGCTTTTGCACTGTAAGTCGTTATTTTCGTTTACTAGCTCTATGGCCGTTGATGAAGAAAATACCATAGCGCCTATAATTGCAAAGTAAAGAGCAATTTTGGGTTGCTTTTCCGAGGCTCCCTTCTTTTCTTTTATACGTGAAACGGATGCCTTTGCCTCAAACAGTTCTAATTTACCGCCTAAATAGAACTGTGCAATGGCAACAGGTATATAAACGTACCAACCAAAATTATTGTGGTCCGTCATAAGCGAGCTTTCCATTTCAGTGAAATGACCAATGACGATAAGCAGTACAATTCTAATCCAGTTTGTAACGAGTGCCCCTACCAGGGCGAAAGCTGTAAGAATTAATGCAGACTTTGCTGTCCGCAAGTACAAAAAAATATAGAGACTGCTAATTGCTAATGCGACAATAATATATCTTAAGCCACTGCACCCTTCCGCAATCTCGAAAATACCAGAAGGTATGCTGACAAATTCGCTTTCAACGTATACAGGTATATTTGTAAATGACATTATAAGCGTGACCATGTACACGGATAGGTTTTGAAAAAATACGGCGAATGCTCCCCAAAAGGGAAAAATGAAGACGAGGTACGCAGCCGGGAACAGTGTTGATATATTGAATTTAAAAACCTGGAAAATCAGCGCTATGAGGATAATTTGAGACATAAGCCAATAGAGAAGGCTAATCTGAGACCACGTAGCAACCCATAACATCAGACCTGATGCGACATAAAGCAGAGCCCATGACCAACTAAAAGAGTAGCGAAAGTTAATTCGCTGCTCGGAATCTAAAATGTAAACTAAATAAAGCACTATAAATGGAACGAGAAAAGAGTGGGAATAGGTGCCATCATCAAAGCCATGCACCCAAACCGTCTCTAATACTGGAAGGTTAAACAGTCCCCAAATACATACAAGTAAGATAAACACCCAAAAGTGCTTAAGCCTGCTAACACTATTCCACATACTTTAATTCCCTTTAGCACCTTTATTAACGTTTATCGACCCTTGCCAAACAAAACAACCTCGACCGTTCTAATAAGTATTAGAATGTCTAGCAACAGGCTCTGATGCTTTACATAATAGAGATCAAATTTCAGTTTCTCCATCGAATCTTCCACGCTAGCGCCATAAGGGTAATTGAGTTGTGCCCATCCGGCTAAACCAGGCTTGACGTTGTGGCGCTGGTTATAATACGGGACTTCACGAACTAACTGCTCTACAAATTGAGGCCTTTCGGGGCGTGGACCTATAAAGGCCATTTCGCCTCTAAAAACATTAAGCAACTGTGGAAGTTCATCAACGCGGTATTTACGAATAAAATTACCTATTCGCGTTACACGGGTATCGTTCTTACTGGCCCACTTTGCGCCATCTTTTTCAGCATCGGGCCGCATGCTTCTGAATTTAATTATTTTGAAGAGTTTGCCATTTAAGCCGACACGTTCTTGCTTGTAGAAAACAGACACTCCTGTTCTGCGGCCATCATCGATATAGATAACGATCGCGGTGAAGAGCATGATAGGCCAAACAAAAATGAAAATGAAAAGAGCAAGGATGGTATTAAAGGTGTAGTCCAATGAATCTCGAAGATAATTTTGAGTTTGAAACCCGTTTGAATATATCACCCAACTCGGGTACATAAGATTTACTACGATTTGGCCAGTTTCCCTCTCCATAAAATCGAGTAACTCGGTGACTTCAATACCTCGAAGCCTACAGTCAAACAAAACTTCTACCGGAAGCGTCCCTCTGCGTTGATCGCAGGCTATCACTACTTCTTCTATTTCGTTGTCAGATATAAACTGTTGAAAGCTTTCGTCAATTTTCAGATGAATTAATTTCTCTTTTCTAATTCCCTCTTCCCTGTTATCGCCTGGAATTGGGACAAAACCAACAAGTTCGAAACCTATCCTATCGACATCTCTACGCATTCGTTTTTCAATAATCGAAGCTCGTTCGCCAGCACCTAGGACTAAAATTCTGGCTTTTCCCAGACCGAGAAGCCCCAACCTATTGGTAAAATACCGAAAAACCACCAAAGTGATAATAATTGCGCTGACGGCAGCAGGGAGAAAATACGAATCCATGAGCAGGTTATCAAAAAATGCGCGACTTATTACTTCTACTAAAAAATAACTTAGCCCTACACTTACAAATATACGGCGAATTATACCTCTAAACGTTTCTCGAAGTTTCGCTTCATATAGGCCTACCGATAAAGAACAAAGTAAAATAGCGACAGTTAGCATTCCTACATTAACGATAAGTTTTTCAATAGTTACCGCTTCGACCATCTCCATCTGCGTCAAAATGAAATGAGAAATATAACCCATATAAGAAATGAGTAACGCTTCCGAAAGAACAAGAATGTTGGAACGTTTACTTTGATTACGCTTGTTGCTTGCCACCCCTGGCCTCCAAAACCTACAGCATTTCCCTCATCATAAAGGGATTTATTGTAATAGACTAGAAATCTTATTAGCATTATAGTGTTAATTACCGTAGGGTAAACGCGAAATTCTGTAAATCAACCATAATGAGTGTAGGACGATCACTTATGTTCCAGTCTAAAGCGATTTTTGCTTGTTCCACCTTTCTACTTTTAATTGGGATAAATGGATGCAGCAATACAAGCACCCTTCCTGAAGCAACAACTCGACAATCGCTAACAACAAATGTTAACGATTATCAATACTTAATTGGTCCAGGTGACTCGCTTACGATTTTTGTATGGCGAAACCCTGAAGTTTCTGGAAACTTTCTTGTAAGGCCCGATGGAAAAGTAACCACATCTTTGGTGGAAGATATTGATGTAGCAGGCCGAACTCCCACGATGCTCGCGAGGGAAATCGAAGAACAATTGTCCACGTACATCAACAATCCTAGAGTAACAGTAAGTGTAAATAGTTTTTCTGGACCGCTTAGCGAGCAGGTTCGAGTCATTGGAGAAGCAACCAATGCAAGTGCGGTAAGCTACACAGAACATATGACACTATTAGACTTAATGATAGCTGTTGGAGGTCTCACGGAATTTGCCGATGGCAATAATGCTAAACTTATCCGCGTTGTGAACGGAAAACAAAAAACGTTTGAAGTGAATATTGACGACTTAGTCAGGGAAGGCAACATTTCTCAAAACGTAGACATGTTACCAGGCGATATAGTGATAATACCAGAAGCATGGTTTTAGTTCATAGCAGTTAACGGAACTTATTAATGCACGATTTTCAACAAACACTGGTCCAATTATTGGACTTGGTAAAGGGTATTTGGATAAAAAAACGCTATGTGATAATCGTATCGTGGCTGGTTTGCCCCATTGGTTTCGTCGCGGTAGCGACACTTCCAGACGAATACACATCAAAAGCTCAGGTTTATGTAGATACACGCTCTGTTTTGCAACACTTACTTCAAGGACTAGCTATCCAATCAAACCCAGATTCTGAGGTCAGGATGATGGCAAGGACACTCCTTAGTAGATCAAATGTTGAAAAGATTGCTAGAGAAAGCGACCTTGATTTAACCACAAACTCCGAGCGGGAATTTGAAGATTTAGTAACGAGACTTGCCAGTGAAATTCAATTGAGATCAGCCGGCAGAGATAATATTTATGATATAAGCTACGAGCATCCTAATGCAGTGACTGCGCAGCGGGTCGTTCAGGAAACACTCGATCTTTTTGTTGAGGGATCCTTAGGCAATAACAGAAGAGATACAGATACCGCTGGTCGTTTTTTGGAAGAACAAATTGCTGAATACGAATCGAGGCTTTCTGAGGCCGAGCAGCGTCTGGCAAATTTTAAAAGGCAATATAATAATATCCTACCGATGTCAGGCTCTTATTACTCAAGCCTTCAAGAGTTAACGGCGGATTTGGATAATACGCAATTACAAATACGCCAAACAACTCAGCAAGTCGAATCACTCAAGTCGCAAATAAAGAAAAGCACAACTGTCCGCAATTCTTCGGTTTCTAATCAGGAAGATACGATACTAAAAACCCGATATGATGATAGAATTCAAACACTTGAAGAACAGCTCGACAGCCTGAGACTTCGATTCACAACTAAACACCCAGACGTTATCGAAACTCAGCAACTCTTAGAAAGCTTGGAGGAGTCAAGACAAAAAGAAATAGAATCATTTATAGCATCGATGGAATCTGACGGCCAAGCACCTATGAATGAACTGACTCAAGAAATTAAGTTGGAGATGAGTAGACTTCAAAGTGAAATTGCCTCTTTGGAAGTAAAAGAAACTGACCTTCAGAGAAAAATTGCTGAATTAGAATCAAAAGTTGATTTAATTCCACAGATTGAAGCGGAGTCAACGGCTTTAAACCGCGACTACGAAATAATGAAGAAAAAATATGAAGAGCTTCTCGCGCGAAGAGAGTCAGCAGACTTATCTAGACGAGCGGAGGTCTCGGCAGAAGAGCTTCAGTTTCGAATTATTGAGCCGCCCTTAGTCGCCAATAAGCCGTCTGGTCCAAATCGAATAATCCTTTATACCTTGACACTATTTTTGGGGTTCGGGGGAGGTATTGGACTTGCCTTTATTGTTAGCCAACTTAATCCAGTTCTTGTTCGTCCTAAGCAGCTCAATAGGCTATCTGATTTCCCTATATGGGGTACGGTAAGTCATCTGGATGTAGATAAAATACGACGTAAAAATAAGCTACGCGTGTTTATTTTTGTGATCTCTTCAGGCGCTATTTGCTTAATATTCGGCGTTCTTGTAGCAGCAGAGATTATGAACATAAACGTAGTCGGAAGATTAACTTCATGAAGAACACGATAGAAGAAGCTTTAAGAAAACAAAGGGAAGCAAAAGCAGCCGAGCAGGAAAGCTCTCCGACTGCCAACGTCGCGAAGGCTTCAGATGCCGAAGTTTTACCTGAAATGAGAGATTCGGCATTCTCAAACGTTAGTCCAAAAGAAAAACATGAGAAGCAGATAGGAGAATCGCCTGAGCCTTTTGTTATCGATTTTGCAAGACTTAGCGAAAACGGTCATATCTCCTTGAGTGGAGACCGAAAGCAAATCAATGAAGAATATCGGGAAATAAAAAGGAAACTTCTTGCAAACTCTTTTGGTGCATTAGCAAAAACTCTTCACAATCCTAATATAATAATGGTTACTAGTAGTAGACCTTCAGAAGGTAAAACATTTACTGCCACTAATTTGGCAATGAGTATTGCATCAGAACAGGATAAAACCGTCTTGCTTGTTGATGCCGATGTTCTAAAGCCAAATGTACTGAATACCTTGGGACTGAAGAAAAGAAAAGGGTTAATGGAATACCTTACTGGTGATGTGGAAGACATTTCCGAGGTACTTTACCCGACTAATATAGATAAGTTAAAAATCATTCCTGCAGGAAAATCTCATCATCTATCTACCGAACTCCTGGCGAGTCAAAAGATGCATGAAACTGTAGATGAGTTTGCTAACCGCTACCCTGATCGAGTTGTAATTTTTGACACGCCCCCACTAATTGGCATTAATGAAAGTGCCATATTAGCAAACTTTGCAGGTCAAGCAGTGGTTGTTGTTGAAGAGGGAAAAGCTAAAATTAGTGATATCAAAATGTCAGTAGAGAGACTCAACCCTGACATGGCGATTGGTTTTGTAGTGAACAAGTCTGTGCATAACGACACCGATGGAAGCGGATATTATGGATATTATTATTCCGAACGAGAAAGTTAATTCTTTTTTTGTTCTAGCTAGACTTGGTGCAATTATATCTTCAGCACTTGCTTTCTCAACTCCTGCATTTGCCGATTTAAATATAACCGCAAATGCATCAGCTGAAACTGTGTTTCAAGACGTCAACTCTCTTGAAAACGAAAACTTTACGTTTACCACGTTTTTGGTAAACCCAAGTGTCAATGCATCGTATCAGTCGCGAACATTCAGCGGCTCCTGGAAAGGAAAGCTTACCCATTTGGAGCGCGACAGAAATGATGATAGTCGCGAAGATACCTATGGTGAATATAGTTATTCAGCAAATTGGGCACCGTTTGATGAGCTACTAATTTTTCAAACTACTGGAGCTCTTACTTATCAAAATGCACAGGCTGGAAATTTTTTAGTTTCTGACTTTTTCACTAATGCAGATGCGTTAGCAAAAACACGTTCAAATAGATTAAGTGTAACGACTAAGTTGTCTCAGGGAGACTGGATACGTGGTTCGGGCCAAGCATCTTATTCAGACGTGGCCTCTGAAAGAACCTCATTAAATAATGGGTTTGCACTTAATAATGACACCTATCAACTTTCAGGCATCTTAACTAACGGTGATGAGGCAAATCACTTTATTTGGAACTTAACAGGCAGTTTTCAGAACACCGACCGAGCTCAAGCTAATCAAGGCGATTTCATTTCACGCAATGCCTCTGGTTTTGCTGACTGGCATATATTTGAAAATTGGGCATTAAGAATTACCGGTGCCCATGAAGGAAATCAAATATCATCACGTACAGACACATCTAGCCTCGTGAGAACCTTCGATTCATATGGTGCGGGTATTACTTATAGACAAAGCGAAAATCGTTACATTTCTTTAACTGCAAATACAACCAACTCTGACTTAGAGGATGACGACAACGAAACCTTCGTAGGCCTTGATATGCAATGGGCACTGAGCTCACGCACGCAAGTAAGCGCAACCTATGGCAGACGTTTCTTTGGCGAAACTGCATCAGCAGACATCAGCTATAACTCAAAATATTTCCGAAGTGCTTTCAGTTACTCTGAGGACGTTACTAACGTTTCAAGGTTACTTGCAAACCCTGAAAATTTGGGTGTATTTGTGTGCCCGGCTAATTCTGGTTCAATTGCCAGCTGTTTCCAACCCAACAGCTTGAGCTACGTGCCAAACGCAGATGAACAGTTTGTTCAAGTTACTACCCAAAACCTTGAATTTAACGACGATATTATTATTCGAAAAGCCGGAAACTTTCAGATGGGATATGATTTTTCAAGGATCACTATTGGTATATCTTTCCGCTATTCGGAAGATGATGCAATAGATCAAGATAGATTGACGCGAACTTATTCTGTTGGCTCTACGTTAGCTTACAAGCTAGGAAGCTATACCAATATTAATGCCAGCGTCAACTACGCGGACATCACCCAACGGTCAGACACTTTTGAAGATGGCGACAGTGAGAACTGGAATGCATCCCTAGGGCTAGAAAGAAGATTTGGTAGGTCGCTAACTGTAAACGCAGATTTAAATTACGTTGATAGAAGCGGCGACCTTTCGAACGGTGTTGGCGGCGTTGTAAACGGTTTCTTTGGCGCAAACTTCACCGATAGACGCTTAACGCTTGGTATTACTTATACATTCAATTGATTCATTATATTTTCCCCATATGATGATAAGCGAACTAAGGCAGAGAATTCAGATAAAAGGGCATGTTTAAGCTGCCCTTTTCAATAGTAATGAAGAGCCAATAGCTCTTTGCCCTTTTGCGCTTTCTAAACTCTATCACTCCACTTTACTATCATCACTCTTCAGCCTCACATAAGTCTTAAACTTCTTTTTCATCAATTTATCGACATATTGAGTCATTTTGACTTTTTGAGACATAGCGGTATCTAAAGCATCAACTAGTTCACCGAGCATGTCGAGGTAGTATTTTGTATCTCGGATAACGTTTCCCTTGGGCGTCATTAACGTTATATTTTCAGGGCTACTGGCAAATTCCAAGTGCTCTGTTGCCTCTGCACCGGATTTATCCGGTTCAAACATTTCAGCTTTCACTTCGTTTATAACTTCGTCAATTGCTTTCGCATCAAAGGTGTTTAGCTCTTCTAGAAAGCCATACAACATTATTCTATCCATTAGGGTATTCACTTTACGAGGAATACCGCGAGTAAAAATATGAATGCGCTCAAATGCTTCGTCAGAAAAAAGCGGTACGCCGTTGTATCCAGCATGATGTAACCGGTACTCAATATAGGCCTTGCACTCCTCCAAGGTAAGAGGCGCCAAGTGACAAGATGCCACAATACGCTGTCTAAACTGCTCCATATTGGGCGCGCGCAATATGGGCTGCAATTCTTCTTGCCCTAGTAAAAAACTTTGAATGAGCGGCTTTCCGTTGAACTGAAAATTACTCAGCATGCGCAGCTCTTCAATAGACTCTAATGGCAAGTTCTGCGCTTCGTCTACCAAAAGCAGCGCTCGGCGTCCTGCTCTATTTAACTCGTATAAAAAAACCTCTAGGGCTTTTAAGATTTCAGCCTTGCTTCTGCCCTCGGTTGCTATATCAAACTTCGACGCTACCATCTTCACCAATTCATCAGGCGATAGTTTGGGCGTCACGATTTGCGCAGCAGCAATATCATCTTCAAGCTCTTCAAGCAGACTGTTGGCAACGGTGGTCTTCCCTGTGCCTATACCGCCTGTTATTACGATAAACCCTTCGGCTTGAGACAATCCATACTGTAGATATGACATCGCTCTTTTATGCCACTTACTTCCATAGAAAAAAGCAGGATCAGGCGTTAGCTGAAACGGTTTTGAGTTAAGTCCATAATAACTTTCGTACATGAAAAACACCGTGTAATGTTACTGTTATCAACGCGCTGAAATTAGCGCGCATATCTGTTTATGATAGCAATTTGTACTAGTTGCTTAAACTCGCTATTTTTGTTAGCAGGCAAATCAACGCTAAAGCGTAAGAGGGTGTATATTACACCATTTTTTACTTGTCCTACCCCAACTTATTTTTTGTTATTCTCTCAATAATACCTGTGGTAGAAACGCCATCGGCAAAGCTAAGCACTTTCACTTCTCCACCGTTTTCCATAACGTCTGTACCACCCGCTATCTGGCCAACACTGTAATCGCCACCTTTAACTAGCACATCAGGCAGTAATCGGGCAATAATACGCTGAGGCGTGTCCTCACTAAAAGGTACAACCCAATCTACTGCGCTTAACCCTGCTAGCACAGCCATTCTTCGGCTTTCATTGTTCACCGGTCGCCCCGGCCCTTTAAGCTTGGTTACCGAGCTATCAGTATTGACAGCAACAATTAACCTATCTCCTAGCTGCGAAGCCTCTTCTAAATAGGAAACATGGCCCGCGTGAAGGATGTCAAAGCAACCGTTGGTCATTACTATGCGCTCACCTCGCTCTTTTGCCGCTTTTACCGCAATAGCAAGCTGATCTTCATTCATTACACCGCCATCGAGATGAACAGATTCTTCGCCCAAGGCTAGCGCTAGCTCTGTGTTCGACACCGTAGATGTACCTAGCTTGCCTACCACCACGCTAGCGGCCAAATTAGCCAGCACGCAGGACGCTTGAAGGGGAAGCTTACTCGCCATTCCAACCGCAATGGTAGACACTACCGTATCCCCAGCACCGGTGACGTCGTACACTTCTTTGGCTTTAGCGGGCAAATGAAATTCTGTATTGTCACCCTCAAACAATGTCATACCGTCTTCAGATCGGGTAACTAGGAGCGCGCCTATATTTAGCTCTTCTTTTAATTTACCTGCTTTTTCTACTAGCTCTTGTTCAGAACCTACTTCACCAACCACGCCCTGAAGCTCGTCCATATTAGGCGTAATTAGGGATGCACCTGCGTATTTTTTGAAATCACTACCTTTAGGATCTACAACCACCCGCTTACCTTTCGCCAGCGCTTTTTCAATGAGTGCCGCAGGATTGCTTAAGCATCCCTTTGCGTAGTCGCTTAATATAACAATATCGGCTGTATCCAGCGCATTATCAAACGCTTGCTCTAACGCAGACTTGTCGGTATCTGCAAAGCTTTTTTCAAAGTCTAAACGAAGCAGCTGCTGATTGCGGCTCATTACTCTTAGCTTGGTGATCGTATCGAAACCATCGACGGGAAAGAACTCACAGTTTATGTCGTGAGTGTGCAGACGTTCTTTCAAAATGTTGGCGTTTTCGTCGTTACCGCACATCCCCAATAACGTCACTTTTGCACCTAGCGTAGCGACATTTACCGCTACATTGGCGGCGCCGCCTGGGCGGTCTTCAGCACTATTTACGTTAACAACGGGTACAGGCGCTTCAGGAGATATGCGCCCAGTGCCGCCACTCCAATACCGGTCTAACATAAGGTCGCCGACAATAAGCACTTTCGCTTTGGTAAAATCTGGTAATATCATGGGAAAACAACCCTTTCCGATCTTTTAAACTATTGGAATGAGTATAACAGTCATGTGGAGCAATACCCACCAGCGAGCTAATTTCTCCGGGTACAAGCACGCTAAAAAAATTAGCCCAGCAAGGTGAAAGCATGAATGAGTCGGAGGCAGTTATTAAAGCAGGTTCCCTTAGTGGTCGTTCTAGCGAGACATTTTCTGGCGAGTGCTTAACTGGTGATGCAAAGACTTCTTCTACCTGGTATTTGTATTTGATAGAAAACAAACTTGGGCAGCTTTATACGGGTATTACTACCGACCCCAAACGGCGAATCGCTCAGCATAGGGGTGAAAAAGCAGGCGGGGCAAGAGCACTGAGAGGAAAAAGTCCTCTCACCTTTCGTGCTATCTTTCGGCTGTCTGGTAAGTCAGATGCCGCAGTACTTGAATATAAAATTAAAAAGTTAACGCGAGCTCAGAAAAACCAAATTATTCAATCTGGTAAACTCGAATTAACCAACAAGGGCAGTACACTCACACTCAATTGTATAAAAGACGAGCTAATCAATTAACGAAGACTATTGTTTAAGATCATAGCTTTTCGCTGATAGCTATTAGCTCTTAAGCAACTAAAACTACCCACCTAACACCGCATTTATAATCATGGCGTTACCAATACTAAGCGTGAAACCCAAAGCAGCCACACCAATGTTGTGCTGTTGGTCGACTTCCTGGCGGAAGTTCATTCCAAAAAGAATGATCTTTTTGTTTGCCAGTACTAATAAATGCAATGCGATGGTTAAGCACACACTCACCAATAGCCATCCTGTAACGTTACTGACATAACCCGTGGGCTCGTAAATAAGCAAATTTTTTGCCGCAGACACTATCATCGCAGTACCTAAAAGGTTGCCTGCATGCTCTATGGCAAGGGCAATCTGACCGCCTTCTAGCGCACCTTGAAAAGAGTCATTCTGATTATCTCTAGCATACCTAAACTCCAGTATACGAGTCATTACCAGCAGCATAGTCAATACCACCGCAAACCCGGTTGTAATGGCAATAACCGCATTCATGTCGCTTCCGTTCACCCACAGCATAATGTTGCGAAGCACAATGGCGCTTGCAACTAAACTAGCCGCGTCCACTAGGGCAACACTTACACTGCGCTCTGCAATCATTTCAGGAGTATCGACCTTGTTAAGAACAAGTTTGTCATGAGCGAAGCGTCCAAACTTTACCAATATGATGCCTATGAGTCCGAAAGTTAGCATAGCCATTGCGGCATCTTTATAGCCCATTCCCACATGCCGCCCAACGACAGAGCTCAGCACAATACAAAGCGATAACATGCCACCGGCAATGCTTATACCAAATGCAAAATTATCTTTTACGCCAAGTTCATCGGTTACTGATGTTTTTCTAAAAGCCCCTGTTAGCCACTTCATTACCATAAGAAGCGCAAGCGCTATGCCTACGTCCATCGCAAGGTAGATCAACAATTCTTCGGTAAGAGGTACTAGTTTTACTAAAGCTTCCACGCTATCTTTACTCCTTGCACTTTACCAACGGTATAAACGACTTTTTAAATCGGGCAGCAAAACCATCATTATTTTCTGTAGAGTAGTTTAGCGTTCGTGCGCTGGTACACATTGCTGCTACACGTTGTAAAGTAATTATTTTTAAAAGACTTGAGGTTAATGCGAGTATTATGCCTATAGAAAAGGAAAATAGCATGGCTAACGTTGAACTAGCCCAAAAATATTGGCATCAATTAGTGTCAGTGCTCGCAACCGAAACTCTTCAACCTAGTACAGCAACGAGCTCGGACGAAAACGACAATAACAATGAAAATCATGAGTTAAATATTAAGCATAGCCCTAGCCAACAACTATTGGAGCACAATAAGTCTGATATTCTAACGGCATTTTCTCGCTCAGCGTTTTTAGCAGAACACCTCATTCAATATCCTTATACGCTAGAGCGAATTCTTAGTCTTCCACCTTCCATCGACAATGCTGACAGCGCTGAGAGTGATAACACAATTGTTCCTTCACAGTATTATCACACCGAGGTTTCAAAACGCTTAGAAGGCGTTAAAACTGAAGATGAGCTGTTGTCAGCGTTACGGGAATGCAGAAATACTGAGATGGCCCGCATAACCTATGCAGATGTGCTAAATAAACAAACTATTTCAACCTCTCTCGCTCAAGTTTCCGCCCTTGCCGATACATTGATAACTGCAGCCTATAACTGGCTGTATAGCGATGCTTCAGCGCGATCCGGCACACCTATATCAGCTCACAGCGCTAGGGCTTTTGCCAAAGATCCACAAAGCCAAAGTCGTGCGCCCTGCCCCGCACATATGTATATTTTGGGAATGGGTAAATTAGGTGGCAGAGAACTTAACTTTTCTTCCGACATTGACCTTATTTTTGCCTATCCTGAAAAAGGCGAAACTCAAGGGGGTCGCAAGAGTATTGAAAATCAGCAGTTTTTTACCAAGTTAGCGCAAAAGCTTATTCAATCGCTGAATAAAATTACCACTGATGGACAGGTTTACCGCGTAGATATGCGTCTTCGTCCTTTTGGTGACTCTGGCCCGTTAGTCATGCACTTCGCTGCTATGGAAGATTATTACCAAGACCAAGGCCGCCACTGGGAACGCTTTGCTATGGTGAAAGCTCGCATTATTAACGACGATAATTCTCACGATGCGCAAGCTCTCAAAGACATCCTCAAACCCTTTACCTTTCGCCGCTACCTCGACTTCACTACCCTTGATGCCTTGCGCAACATGAAAAAGTTGATAGCCACTGAAATCAGGCGAAGAAAACTGAGTAATAATATTAAATTAGGGGCTGGCGGTATTCGCGAAGTAGAATTCTTCGCTCAAAGTTTTCAACTTATTCATGGAGGCAGAGAACCTAGCCTGCAAAGTAAGTCGCTACTTACTACACTTACCGCCCTTGCAGATATGGATATTGTTGAACGTGATGTTACGCAAGAATTAAAAAATAATTACCTTTTCTTACGCAAAGTAGAACATACGCTGCAACAATGTCGCGACAAGCAAACCCAAACACTCCCAGATTCAGATTGGGAGCAACAGGCCCTTATCGCCGTGATGGGTTTTGACACCTACGATGGCTTTTTAGACACCCTAAATACCACGATGAGAACTATACACGGGCACTTTAATGAGCTTGTGGAGGAATCACACGAAATCCATTCTGAAGAAGATACGCTGTTCACTGCCTGCCAAGACGCATGGCAATTAGAGTTGAAGAGCAATGAATTTATTGACGCTTTCAGTGAGCATCTTTCAAGCCGTGAGGCCATGGGTATCTTCAACACGCTACTAGAGTTTAAAGATACTCAACGAAATTACCGAATAGGGCAGCGCGGAGAAGATACCCTTTCAAAACTACTGCCTGAAATTTTATACGTGCTGGTTGTTCAGCATCCCTCTAACTCTGTTCAAGTTTTATCCCGATTGTTAGGAGTGATAGAGGCTATCACCGGGCGCACAACCTACCTTGACTTGTTGCTAGAAAACCCTGATGTGCTGAAGCAACTAGTGAAGCTATGTGAAAGAAGTGGCTGGGTAGCACAAGAGATTAGGCGCTTTCCATTATTACTGGACGAGCTACTTACCCCATTATATTTAGGTCAACAAAACACAGATATAGTCACCAGCAAACGGGAATACGAGCAAGAGCTTAGACAATCCATGCTTCGCATTGAGCAAGATGATGTGGAGCTTCTTATGGATGCCTGGCGTCAGTTTAAGTTGTGTCAGCAGCTTCGAATTGCCGCTAGCGATATCAGTGACTCACTTCCCATTGCCAATGTAAGCGACAAATTGACTGTATTAGCTGAAGTAATACTGGAAAATATCGTTAGCGCCGCGTGGATGCAAATGAGTGAACGCTATGGCACGCCTTCCCACTTAGAAGGCACTGACAAGGGGTTTGGCGTTGTAGGTTACGGAAAGCTAGGAGGCTATGAGTTAGGCTATGGCTCCGATTTAGACTTAGTATTTCTACACAACGCTCCTAGTGGTATGAGTACAAACGGCAAAAAGCAAATAGAAGCTCAGCAGTTCTATATAAAGCTTGCTCAACGCATTATGCATTTGTTAAACACAAAAACACTATTTGGGCAGCTTTACGAGACGGATCTACGCTTACGCCCCTCAGGCAATGCAGGGTTACTGTGCTGCCATGTAAATGGTTTTGAAAAATACCAGAATGAGGAAGCATGGACCTGGGAGCATCAGGCGTTGGTAAGAGCAAGAGCCATATGCGGAGATAACGATGTACTTGAAGCATTCAATGCCGTGCGCAAGCGCGTACTGACGAAACAAAGAGAGCCATCAAGCCTTGCTGAAGATGTGTGTAAAATGCGGATAAAAATGCGTGAGCATTTATTGTCTAAATCAGAGCAAAAAGTAGATTTAAAACAGTGCGTAGGAGGTATTACCGATATTGAGTTTATGACTCAATACTGGGTATTAGCGAATTCTAATAAAACCGAATCAATGACGCAGTATACCGATAACCTGAGAATTTTAGAAAATGCCGTTGAAAACGGTATTATCGAAGCGAATACTGCAAGCGGTCTGCAAAATGCCTACTTAAAATTAAGAGAACAATATCATCATTTAACCTTGGCCGATTCAAAATTTGCTGATCAGACTGAAGAACTCGACGCAATACGAGAAAATGTGAAAACACATTGGAAAATGCTTTTCGGCACTGCCTGCGCTACCTAAAACGTAATCCCATGAGGCTAATTGCTGCTTGGAATTTGCTGCTTGAAATGTATTGTGTGCTAATTAACCCGCTCACATTGCTCTTTCAGCAGCTTAGTTTCCTCTTCTGTTACAATTAAAGAACGCTGGTCTGCGCATAAATAGGCTTTCACTTCGCCCTCAAAACTGCTGTCTATCGCACTCGCTATATTCGCTAATGAACCTGACACGGTGTTGTCTAACTGAAACTGATGCTTTATCACAAAGTCTTGCTCTAGATTCCATATTAGCTGCATTCCCTCGTCTTGAGCGTACTGAGAAATAGCCTCACGCAACGTATTCCCTTCTTGGAACGTGCGGAATTTATGCTCACCAGTCCAATTCGACTCCACTGGACGGGTTTTGCTCGCCATTTTTTCAAGTTTGCTATCAAGATTCGGATCCACGCCAGCAATATCTAGCACAAAGTCGCCCTTTTCTTCTCTAAGAGGATCAGTTGCAGACATTCTGAACTCACGATAAAACTCACTGAGGCCTTTAGATACTGATTTTTCTTTCTTTTGGCTCTCAGGCACGGGGGCCGATTCCTTAACATCAAGAAAGTAAATAAGTATGCCAGCGGCGACTACTAGCACTACTGCCAGTATGATTTGTTTCGCCCAGAAAGATGTGCTTGAGTAGCTTTGTTGCCCCATAAAACCTAAGACCTAATCTTTATTCTCTTCGTGAAAGCCGCTATGTAGAGCAGGCCATAAAATAGTGTTCTACCCTGAACTTTTTATCGCTATTGCTTGGTTCTTACATATTTTAAATTTCTTGCTTATATCTTTCTCATTGATACAGCGATGGCGACGTTTTAGACGGCCTGGTTTTAAATCTCTTGTGCATCCATAGATAGCTTTCTGGCTGCTCTTTTAACGCTTTATCGATATGTTCATTTAATAATGTTAACGCTGCATGATCGTCCATCTCACCAAGACCAAGTAGCGGTGGAAAAACTTTAATTTTATATCCACGCTTTGTATATTGCGACGTAATTAACATAGGAATGCTCTCGGAGCGGCGAATAAACATCAAAGTTGCAGTTGTTGTAGCCGTTTCTTTAACCCCGCCAAATGGAACAAAAATACTCTGTTTCGGCCCGTAGTCTTGGTCAGGTAAGTAAAGGCAAAGCTCTTTATCGTCCATAGCAGCAAGCAACGCTTTAGCGTTGCGTTTATCTATCATGTATTTGTTTGATTGGTTGCGGCCATGATACTGAAGATAATCGATAAGGGGGTTATTGTGTTTACGGTAAAAAGCCACGCTAGGATAAGAATAGCCAATACCACGACACGCAAACTCTACGTTCATATTGTGAAGCGCCATCCCAAATACACCTTTACCTTGAGCTTTGGCTGCTTCGATATGTTCAGCACCTTCTATTTCGAACGCTCTCTGCACTCTCCATGTCGGCCACCACCAACCCATGGCGGTTTCAAAAAGCGCCATGCCGGTTCGTCGAATATTCTCATGATACAAGCGGTCCAACTCGTCATTCGATAATGCGGGATTCCATAATTCAATATTTCGCCTCGCTACTTTTGCTCGTTTAGGAACGATGCGGGCTATAAGCTTGCCAGCGCCGGCACCAATAACCCTTATCGCAGGCAGAGGTAACCACGTAATGACATACAGCAAGCCTACTGCAAACCAGATCAGCCAATAACGAGGGCCAAGAAAAGATAATTTAAATTTAGGAGCTTTAATTGCCGCGGCCAAGATGCATTTCCAACATATAATAGAGGGAGTATTATATCAGAACGAATTATAACGGGCTATGAAAGGGAAACTGAACGACGTCCACCCCTGCTAAAATTAGTCACATGCAACTTACATAAACTAAAGCTAGCAGAAGCGGCTCAGTCTGAAGGGTTTTTAGATGAAATTAATATGTCTTGTCGATCTGCTTCAGCTTTTTCTCAAAGGAATCATAGTGATCACTGGAGTCGTAATCAAAATGGTATTGGTTATGAAACCCGAATCGCAACTTCACATTGACGTCCTCAATATACAGAGTATATCCATCGTGGTCAGTAAATGCCGTAATGCCCATTAACTTGTATTCGTCACCCTCTTTCGAGCCATGCTGACGAATTTTGTCGAACACTTGAAGTAAAAACTTGCTGTCTAATTCGTTTTTCATTGTAAGTACCTTCCTTAACTTAATAAAATTAGTACTCTTTCACGGGTCCTTTGGATTGATCGGACGATTAATCAATTGAAGTTATAGCGAAATCCTAGATTAAGCATGTTAGTAGAAAAGCTATCTTCACCGCCAATGTATGTATATTCGAAGCGCACCATTGCATTTTGGAAAACATAATAGTCAAATCCTAAACCCACTAAACCAGCAACAAGACCATCGTCATAATTGCATGATGCGGGAGCGGCATCGTCGCCACATGGAACCGTGGCTGCAACGTCTACACGGGCTACGCCAAGTTTATAAAACAACTCGCCCTCTGTGCTGCTAGCTTTGCCCAGTAAAGCTAAGTAAAGCGCTTCGCTTTCGGCCTCTAAATCATCTTCCGAATAATCGAAAAGATTTAGGTAGCCAACCTCGGCGTACCACTGCCTGTCAATCTTATGACCATATGCCACGCTGTAGGCGAACTCGCGATCGCTTCCATCATTAAATTCAAAATCCGTATATCCTACAGATACTACTCCATAGTTTTCAGGTGCAGCTTCTGCTTTTGAGCAAAATAATGTTCCTGCGACTAGTGCACTTGCTATCCATAAATACTGCTTCATCTAAACCTCAAAAATAATATTCTAGTGAAAATTGTACGTAATCATCTCTGCGTAAAAAGTAAAATGGGTCCTCAATATCCTCTGAAGAAAAGAAGTACCCATTAAGCTTCCAACTCCAATTCGCGGTTAGTCGGCTTGAGGCCTCAATAAAACCTGAATAGGTGGAAGACTCTTCCAAATCCTGAACAAGGCCAAATAATACCTCAGTTCCTGCGATATCATTAGCGATAATTCTCAATCCCACCATCAAGTCGTTTTGACCAACGGCAAAGAAATTGTTATCTCGTTCATCATATTGGTACTCGGCTAAAAAGCCTAAACCGTAGTTTGAGCTCAAAATTCCATGTTTAGTGTACTCAAAACCGGTGACTAGCGCTGCAAAATCTTCAGACTGTCCGCTCCGGTAAATAGACTCTAATTTTAAAAGCCATGCGCCTGACACCTTCAGCACGTCAATTCCTACTTGGTCTATTTGTGCATAAAAAGGAAAAATCACTGGTTCGCCATCTTGGGTTACAGTAGTAAAAAGTTCAGGCTCTCTAGTGGTTCCTGAAAATGCAGACAGCCCTAACTCCCATTCACCAATTGAGGATTGCCATCGGATTGCAAAGTCAAGATTTTGTTCTTCGTCATCAGACTCGTACACTGCTTCACCTATGGCATCTGGCGGACGCAAGCGACCGTTCTCCCCCTGAAATGTCCGCTCTCTGAAATACGGTAATGCATAAAAAGAGAACATACCGTAGTCAGAGAAATAGCTGATATTTACCATAGGCTGACCAAGTTTGACCTCACCGTCGACGCTTTCTACCAAATCAGTTTGATTAATAATATCTACGAGGTGCAGAGACTCAGTCTGCCCCCAAAACACTTTCCCAATGCCTACTCGTGTCTCCCAAGAGTCAGCATAATGTGACCATTGAAACTCTCTTATATCGCCGTGCGTTCTCTCATCATCATGCTCATCAATACGATAAAACGGCTTAACGACAAGCGTATCGGCTCCATCATTCCACTGCGTATAAATCTCAGGCATCAAAAATGCTGAGCTATATGAGCGCTCCTGAGGTTGATACAGTGCATCTTGAAGAAAATACCGCTGGTCAAACCCCGCAGAGCCAGTCAATTCTACGTCTGCATAGCTAGCATTAATTAAAGCTAGTAATGCACATAAGGCAAAAGCTCTTATCATCGCGCTCTTTTCAACCTGTTTTTATCAAAATCGCTTTCTGACAAACCCGTGTCAAAGTCAATATTTTCCGTAATTAGGAAGGTCGATTTACGGGTTTGTACATTTCGCATTTCACTTCGCATAGGTCTCCAGAACTTGTCTTTATACAGTTGATATTCTTGAGGTTTAAGTACTTTCAACAGCGTATCTTTCTTGTCGTAAAACTCAACTTTTTGAACGCGATAGTGAGACTTGTCAATCCACACCTTCTGTGACGTGTATCCAGAGTAGTCATAATTAGGTGTTTGTTTTAGTACAAAACATACCTCGCCGTTCACCTCTTCTTCACCAAGATATTCATAAGAAAATTTCTCCACTTCATATGAGGTCATATCTTCAAAGGCAAACTCACTGCCAACAAAGGGGCCGCTTTTATTTCGCGAAGATATTCGTTTTACCCTCTTTAATGCAGGTAAGTAAATCCATTGTTCGTCAGGCTCTAGTGCATGAGAAAAGCTCAGAAACGCGGTGCCTTTCACATCGCGTGGGGAATTAAAAACGGTGAGAGCTTTGTCTCCATCATCTGCCACTTCCAGTGATTTAACGTTGAGTTCACGCCGGGCTTCTTGCCCCTGACCATTGCCCAAAATCATCGTCACTGTTGCCTCGGTAGTCCCCCACCCAATATCCCTCTGTTTTCTTTCCTTTGCGATCGAAAGTGCCTTTGCGGTTTCAGTTTCCGATGCAACAACATGGGATGCCCCCATGAGAAGCATAAGTAGGAACGGAACGGCTTTCTGTGTTGATATCATAAATAACTCTCTCTTTTAGGCTGACTGTTGTTACCCATCCAAGCCAATAAAGCGGGGAGGAAAATAAAATCCACAATTAATGCAGCCACAATGATAATTATGGTTAATATTCCCATATGTGCATTCAGCATGAAACTCGATGAGGCTAACGCCGCAAATCCTAGGGTTAGGACAATAGTCGTTGTTGTCAATGCCATACCCACTGAACTGAACGCAAAAATAACACTTTCATGGGCACTCTTACCTTCTTCTCTGGCAGTTTGATACTTCGATAAAAAGTGCACTGTATCATCGACAATAATTCCCATCGTCATGCTGATGACTACAGACAGGGCCATATTAATTTCACCCGACAGCATACCCCACACACCAAAACCAATGGCAGCGGGAAGTAGGTTAGTTACCAGGCTAACGACACCTAATTTTATCGACCTAAGAGCAAATAATATGAGCCCTGAGATTAAAGCCAGCGCGAGAACACTTCCCCATACCATATTCTTCATATTACGTTCACCAATGTGAGCAAACATTAGTGGCGGACTTGCGGCTTCAATTCTGTAATTATTTTCCAAAGAATTGAAAAAAGCCTTCGCATCTTTTTCTAGTTGCGTTATTTCACTACTACCTAAATTTTCGATCACAGCGACAACCCTTAACGCGGACTTATCGATATCTATTTGGTTACCGAGATCTAGGCCGAAAGGCAGTGACATTTCGTAGAGCAGTAAGTACTGCGATGCTAATTCGGAATCTTCGGGGATAACAGAAAATGCCCCGTCGTCTCCATTCATATTTCTATTCAAACGTTTCAACGTATCCGTGAATGTCAGAACGTGGTTTACTTCTTCTCGATTGTTCAACCATTCAGAGAATAGTGCAACATCATCAAGGAAAGCAGTCTTTGTTATGCCATATGGGATGTCGGTATACAAAACAAAATCGATGTTAGACATACCGCCAAACACTTTCTCATTCACATCTACGGCTTGTCGAAATGTACTTCGATCGTCAAAATATTTTACTGCTACATCATTAAGCCTGTTGTTCGTTGCAAACGCA
Source organism: Alteromonas sp. BMJM2 (assembly GCF_027257845.1). Lineage (GTDB taxonomy): Bacteria > Pseudomonadota > Gammaproteobacteria > Enterobacterales > Alteromonadaceae > Alteromonas. The sequence goes on from NZ_JAPVOT010000005.1 coordinate 92,377, forward strand.
CTTATGATAACAATGGCGCTAAGCGAAGAGACAAGCAATGTTTTATGATTTTTAACCACAAACTCTCCCCAACGAATAAACAGTGCATTATTGATTGAACTGCCGCTACTCAGGGGTCGTAAAACAAGCATGGAGGGAAGTACAGTTAATGAAAATACACAGGCAAGCATGACTCCCAACGCAGTCATGTTCCCTAAATGTGCTAAAACAGGCACGGCAGAGAAGTTGAGCATAAGAAATCCAATTGCCGTTGTTATGCTTGTGATAAAAATAGGCTTTTTATTTACCTTCACACTTTGCTGGATAGCGTTATGTGCCGAAAACCCCTTACTCAAAAAATATTTAACACCAACGATAATATGGATACAGTCAGCAACGGCAAGGGTTGTAATCATCGTAGGCGCATTAACCGTCGCTGTGCTCAAGTAAATACCCATCCAGCCAGTTAAACCAATAGTAATAGCGATTGACGCCACAACCACTGCCATAGTAAAAACAGCCGACCAAACAGAGCGCACAATGATAGCTATGGCGATAAAAATCAGCACAAACATGGCTGGGATTAACGTCTCAGCGTCATCTTGCGCTGCAGCGGCAAATGCGTCGTTCATGACCACCATACCTGTCAAATAGATCTCATGGCCAGGGTAACGCTTTTCCATCTCAGCTTTAATTGCTTTTGCTTCTGTCGCAATTTCTATAACCGCTTTAGTTTGATCTCCCTCAGGAAGTTGTATTGTAGTATCAACAACTAACGCTTCTTTGTTTTTTGAAACCAGCCTACCTAGAACTTCAGGGGTAGAATCCACCACCTTTTCTATTCGGGGTATATCTTTACTATTTTGCAGCTTCTCAAAAATGAGGTCCTCAACTATTAAGTCGCCATCGAGGTCGTAAGTGTGCTGATAATTTGAAATCGACTCAACTCTTGTCGATAGAGGGAGTTGCCAAGCCGCTTCGGTTATGTCGTAAGCGAGATTGAGCGTATCTTGATTAAAGACATTATTACTTTTCGGCACAATCATAAACGCAACGTTTTCAGTTTTATTGAAAACATTTTGCATCTCTTCAAAGGCCATTCGCTGCGGGTCAGTTTCCTCAAAGAACACCTTGTAATCGCCACGAAAATAGAGATTCTGAGCTCCAACTAACGCTACAGCCATAACAAGTAAGGTGAAAACCAAAGAGGCCTTAGGAAAAGCTAAATAGAAGGGCTTTTTCGACTTGTGAGACATCACAACATCCTGAGTTCTGATTATGCAATAAGTGTATCGCTTAAATATGAATTAACATAATCCATATGAAGCTTTTTGTATTTCAACGTGAACTTTTCATACTTTTCACCTTCAGGTAGAAAAAACACGAAAAACCTAACTATATGATTTACTGTAACATTACAGGATTTTAACTTCTTCATCGACGATTTTTTTTGATCTTTTGTAAATTTGTTGTAGTATCTATATCAACAACTGGTCAGATGAGCGGATGAGTAAATATGAGTATTAGAACTAGCTTAAAGAAAGTGCTACCCCCAATTTCAATTACAGAACAAGAAGCCCTAGATGCGGGTGATGTGTGGATTGAATCTTCAATTTATCAGGGTAAGCCTGATATGCAGGCACTTCGCGATATCCCTCAGGCAAAACTGAGTGCGGATGAGCAAACATTTTTAGATGGTCCAGTAGCAGAGCTATTGGGCATGATTGACGATTTCGAGCTTGGAAACGAAAAGCATATCCCACAAGAAATTATTGATTTCTTGGGTAAAAACCGTTTCTTCTCAATGATTATCCCTAAGAAGTTCGGCGGTTTGGAATTTAGTCCATATGCCAACTCTACGATTGTTGCCACCATTGCTGCGAAAAGCGGCGCGATTGCGGTGACAGTAATGGTACCTAACTCGTTAGGTCCGGGTGAGTTGTTGATGCACTACGGCACTACAGCACAACAAGACTACTGGTTGCCTAGATTGTCTGACGGTCGTGACATTCCATGTTTCGCCCTTACCAGCCCAGAGGCAGGTTCAGACGCGGGTGCAATACCAGACGCAGCAATTGTGACAAAAGGCGAATACAACGGTGAAGAAGTTCTTGGTCTTCGCGTAAGTTGGGACAAGCGTTATATTACACTTGCGCCTATCGCTACGGTTCTTGGTCTTGCATTTAAAGTATTCGACCCAGACCAACTACTTGGTGATAAGTTTGAGCACGGTATTACCTGTGCCCTACTTCCAAAGTCACACCCTGGTGTAGAACTTGGAAACCGTCACGACCCTATGGGCGTTCGTTTTTATAACGGTACAACTCGCGGTCAAGATGTATTTATCCCAATGGATTTCGTTATTGGTGGTCAAAAGAACATCGGTCGCGGTTGGCAGATGTTGGTGAGCTGTTTAGGTGCAGGTCGCGGTATTTCATTGCCTGCGATGGGCGTTGCAACTGCTCAATCAGCGTTTAAAGGCACCGTTGAGTATTCTTTTGTACGTGAACAGTTTGGTTTACCTATCGGTCGTTTTGAAGGTATTCAAGAGAAGATGGCAGACATCGCAGGTAAAACGTTCCTGCTAGAGTCAATGCGTGTTCTTACCACTGAAGGTCTAGGCCTAGGTGTTAAACCTTCTGTAGTGACTGCTATTGCTAAATACCACATGACCGAGCTGGGTCGTGATGTATTAAACTCAGCAATGGATGTACAGGCAGGTAAAGCTATCCAACGTGGTCCTCAAAATACGTTGGCAGGCGGCTATTCAGCACTACCTATTGCCATTACGGTTGAGGGTGCAAACATCCTTACACGTAACCTGATGATTTTCGGCCAAGGTGCAATGCGTTGTCACCCACACCTTAAAGATATGGTTGACCTAATTCACAGCAACGAAAGTTCGGCTGATGCAGAATTTAACAAAGTACTTCGCAAAACTATCGGATTTAGCGTTAAAAATGCGTTCCGCAGTTTAGGTAAAGGTTACTTACCTTTCTTACGCGAATCTGAGTCAGCGTTGCCAGAAGTACGTCAGTATGAAAAGCGCGTGAACAGCATTGCTGCGAAACTAGCGCCACTTGCTGATTTGTCACTTGCTGTACTTGGCGGTGACCTTAAGAAAGCAGAGCTATTGTCTGCTCGCTTAGGCGACGTAATGAGCTACTTATACGGTGCAATGGCGGCAATTCGCTTCTACGAGCAACGTATTGAAGATAGAAAGCTGGCACTTCCGTACTTTGAGTACGCGATGCAGTGGTCTTTACAGCAGGCTGATCAGGCAATTGTTAACTTTATCAACAATTTCCCGAATACAGCGACTCGCGGCCTAATGCGTTTGTTAACTAACACTTACACAAACAGCGTTAAGGGTATTAGCGACGACCTAGTGCGTGAATTGTCACTTGCTTCTATGCAAGACAACAGCGTGAAAGATCAGTTAACTCACCTAGTACGCGTTATTCCAGGTGATGGTAACGACATTAACGAGCAAGCGTTTAAAGCGAAACACGCCGTTGCTCACTTGCTTAGCAAAGTGCAAAAAGCGCTTCGCAAAGAGCCAGTGGTTCCGTTTATCTCGTTTGAGCATGCGCTTAATAAGCTTCAAGAGAAAGGCGTTGTTAACGCTGAAGAAGCAGCAAAACTGCATGACTACAATGAGAAGCGCAAGCTAGCGGTACGTGTTGATGAATACACGTTCGACTTGGAGTTACTTCCAGCATCGCAGACATTAACTGCAGTAGACGGTGGAAAGAACGCTGCCTAAGCGCTGACTTCTACAAATAATTTGAAAGCCCCAGCATCCGCTGGGGCTTTTTTTTGGCTTTATATTTTGATAATTAACCGTTTATATAAATGGCGGTTCACACAGTTGGCTATTTACTGCGTTGTTTTCTATCCTTAGACGTATTGGAACTGCAATCGTGAGGAAAGGATATGCCCTCAGTCACTTCCACAGCCTCTGTGGCTTTCGCCTTGGCTCTGTCCATCAACCTAACTGCATCAACAGCTTATGCCGACCATGACGACGGCCATTTTATTATTGGTTACATAAACCATCCCCGTGTGAACGACTTCTACAAACCGATAATCAAGCGCGCTTATGAACAAATAGGTATTGCCGTAACTTTTGAAAAAGTGGGAGGCAAAAGAGGGTTAAAGCTTTTAAATGAAGGAATGACCGATGCAGACGTTATCCGATACGACACATAAATAAAAGACAACGAAAGATAACCCCAACGTGATTGCCATTAAACCGCAGTTATCAAGAGGGGCATCGTTTTTACTGTGCGTTAAAAGCGTTGAGTGTCATGTTGATATCATCAATGACCCTACTGCTGGTATCGCAGTCACTACTCGCTTTTTTAAGAGCGTCGAGCACCGAGGCAACAAATTTGAAGCCAATTTTTATGAGTTTGACGATTTCTATCATGTTGTCCAATTAGTAAAAACTGGACGCTTTAACTACGCTATTGCCCCTAGTGACTTTCTGACCTTACTATTTTTGACGAATACGGTTTTACCCATATTCCCAATGTAGAAGAAAAGTGCGAGCACAAATTAGTGCACGTTATCAATAAAAAGCATTTACACCTAAAAGATAAGCTGTCTGAAGCAATAGCAATACAGCTTAAAATACACCAAACAAGACAGCCTGGTGAACTGTAAGGAGGATGAAAGCTCAGAAAAATTTAGCCGCAGATACAACCAAAAATGCCCGCGTTAAGCGGGCATTTTATTCGTTAAACTAACAAGCTATTAGTCAAACATATACTTAAGAGATAACACTGTTGTACGACCATTGAGTGGTCTTCCGCGAACAAAATCTCCCGTTGAAATCTCACCAAACGGTGTTTGTTCAACTTCAGTTACTACAAATTCATCAGTGGCATTATTCACGTTAAGTGCCACTGAAAATTGGTCGTTCACCCAATACGTCGCGAACAAGTTGACCAAGTTGTATCCTTCTTGGAACAAGTCGTTGTCATCTTGAACAAAGTACTCAGAGGAGCCTTGTATCGACGCTCCCACTGACCATGTGTCTGTGACGTACTCAGGTGTAATTGTCCAAATCCAGTCTGCTTGACGGCGTGGCGTGTTACCAACTAGGGCTTGATTTTCTCTATCGCGAGAAATTTCAGCATCAGTCCATGTTACGTTACCTGACACTCTGAAGTTATCCGTAGCTTCCCAACGACCTTCAACTTCAAGGCCTCGTGCTTCATATTCGCGCATGAACGTTAAACCACTGGTCACTTCTGCCTGTGTATCTTCGGTAACGGTATCGAACAACGTGGCGTTAACCATTAAGTCTGCTGTGCCGTATTTGTATCCCAATTCAAACTGTTTAGTCGTATCAAAGCCTGACGTGGTGTCTGTTAGGCTACCATCTTGATTCAGTGTTCCACCAATTTGTAGTAAACGGTCTGCAATGGCACGGCCACCTTTTGAGTAGCGAGCGAAGAACGTTTGGTTGTCACTTAACAAATATGAACCACCTACTGAGTACGACGTGTTGTTTGCTGTGTAGTCAACAATTTGAGACACCGCGCCTGCTCGGTTTAGATTGATAACACCACCACTGATAAAGCCACTGTTAGTTGCCGATGCATCTTCTATTTGCTCAATAACGCCGTTGCCGTTGATATCAAAGTCAGTGTTCCCACCACAACATGAGTTGATTAACTCACCCGATGCTTCAACTGTGTCATAACGAACTGACGCATCAATAAGAATGTTGTCAGACAGTTCGAAGCCAACGTTCATGTAAGGTGCAGTAGTTTGATAGTTTAGGTCCCATTCCCAAGAAAGGAAGCTTGGAGACAATAAACCATCAGATACTAGCTCAACGCCATCACCATTAGTGATATTTAGCATTTGAGAGTTAGAGCCATCCAGTGTCTGGATAAACGTCTGCCAGCTAGACCAGCTTGTAGCAATTTCTTGATTTGAGTAGTAGTAACCTACCGTTAGGTCTACGCCATTATCAAACTCTTTGCGAAGGCTGAAATCGTTGATCATGTTGCCAAGATCGTTGATTCGAGTATCAAACTGTAAGTTAGTAAAAGCAAGACCTGAGTATGCGTTACCCGCACCTGGGCCATTTGCCAATGTGACTGTAGTAGTGTCACAGTTTAGCGCGTTTCCGTCGCCGTCAGTTGCGCCTGCACACAATGCTGAAGCAAAGTTAGATACATCGCCAGGGCCTGTAGGGAAACCATCTACGAACGGGGCAATGAATCCACCAGAGATATCCGACGTACGGAATTTGTTAAGAAGGAACAAGTTATCAGCAACTTCTAAGTCAACTTCAATACCAAAAGAGCTCACCTTAGACTCGATGCCGTCACGTACGTCACGGTTTTCTGGGTTGCCAAAGCTGTCGAATGTAGAAATGTTCGTGTTGAACGCAGAGTTCAACGCTTGTGAGCTTGCGTCATAGTTTGGTACTGGACCGTACTCGCCGTCACCCTTTACAAGTACTGGCGAAGGTAAGTAAGTAGACACTTTATCATCAAGATTTTTGTAGTAGAAACGGATGTGACCGTTATCTAGCATCTTGGTGATGTTGAACTTGATTTGACCACCTTGGTCGCCGTTATAACCGGTATCGCGCGGGCCTTCACCGCCACGGGCAAAACCAGCAATATGGTAGTACATGTCGTCACTGATTTCGCCACCGTAGCGGAAATCTAAACGAAACTCATCGTAATCAACACCAAATGAAGTACCAATAGCGCCGCCGCCAACTTCACCAGTATTACTGATCATGTTGATAACACCACCTGGTGAGTTACTTGCGAATGTGGATGCAGAACCACCACGAATCGCTTCTACGTTAGCAACAGACCAATCGTAACGGATAAAGTTATCAGCGTTACCGAAGTTTATATCGCCGTACTCAAGTACTGGAAGACCATCTTCGTGAAGCTGTAAAAACTTTGAACCACCCGTTGCTAAAGGAATACCACGGATAGTGATGTTTGCGTTACCGCCACCGCCAGAAGATTCAGCACGGATACCAGGAAGTGCACGGAACACTTCGGCCGTTGAACGAGGCGCAAGCTTAATAATGTCGTTCTCATCAAATGAACTTACTGAAACACTCGCTTCCTGCATAGTTGCACCACCAGGCGCGGCAGTAACAACGATTTGTTCATACTTTTCTTTGTTCTTTGCTTCAGTGTCAGACGGTGCTGCTTCTTGTGCGAAGGCAGTTCCAGAAAGTGCTGCGCAAACAGCGAGTGTCAATGCGTTTAGTGTGTGTGTGTTTTTCATGTCATCTCCGGCAGTGTGTTAGAGCCTTGATATCCAAAATGCTTACTTAATATGACACAGCGATTGCACCCGCTGCTTAATCGATTAAGAATGTATACCAAGATTTTCATCTTGTAAAGATTCTGTGAAAAAAATTTTCACAATTAAGCATAACAATTAGTCTAACAAACAATTGATTTACAGAATTCATGGTGACTTAATAGACAAACGTCTAGTACAAACGAAAAATTTAAACGTTTAAGAAAGAATACAAAAGCCTTGCTCAATGCGGGCTTTCGCCACGCGCTTTACTCTTACAACAAGTAAAAGCATAGTACATAGTGTCTAAATGGCTACAAATTGACTCTGCGGTTCAGTTTTTATAAATAAATTTCAAATTTATTTTGTTGAAAGTGTTAACAAGTGATGAACGTGTTATCTAAATTCGGGCTTCTAATTGTTATAAACAAGTAATTGTAGAGAGGAAGCGGAAAACCCGTGAGAATGGGTTATATTAAGGGCGTGTTGATTTCCATATAGCCAAAAACAGTTAAAATTATTACAGTTAACATTTATAGTTTGGCTATCTTTATGGTGACTATACGGTAGCAATGAAAAGAGGCGCCTACTTTGCATCTTTACGATGATGATATACCTAAAGAGAGCGTAGACAGGGATACAGTGAACATGCTCATGGAAAACTCTGCCGCTGGTCTAGTCATGACAGCGTTTTTGTTTTCCGGGCTTATATTCTTTTTCCAGCCTACCGACTCATCTGTTTCACAAATTAAACTTTCGTTATTGTTAGCAATGGCCGTAACACTTTTTGCTCGATGGGTAGATTCCTTCTATTGGCGCAAAAGACTTCGAGGCACCGAATTTAAACCAACAGCAGCGCTACTGCGTTTTTCTGTAGGTTTAATTGCAACAGGCACTATTTGGGCCCTTTATACCACCCTTCTCTACGACTCAATGGGAATGATTGAGCTCGCCGTTACCATGGTGGTGATTGCCAATATGGCAGCTGGAGGAAGTACGCTTCTAGCACCCAGCAAGGTATTGGTGGTCTTTTACGGAACGGTCTTAATACTTCCTATATCTGTACGCGCACTTTTTAGTAATGATGAATTTTTTGTTTTGGGCGTTTTTGGCATCGTATTTTGGGTAGGCCTTTTCGCTAGTGCGTTTAGATACAACAATTTCTTTATAAACACGGTTCAACTCAAAGCTAAGAATATGATGCTGGTTGAGCAAATGAAGCGAGAACGGCAACAAACTGATCGGGTGAACCAGCTTCTGCGCAACACAAACCAGCGACTTGATGACGTCAACGGCAGTTTAGAAATGAAGGTACAAAAGCGTACCGAAGATCTCTTTCGTTTATCTAATCACGACCCACTTACAAGCCTTCTCAATAGAAACGGTTTGCTAAAACACATGAATCCATTGCTTGAGAAAACAAAGGCAGTGGACGGCACCTTTGCCGTTTTGTTTGTCGATTTAGATGGTTTTAAGCAGGTAAACGATAGCTTAGGTCATAAAATAGGTGACATCGTACTGACTGAAATAGCGCAACGCCTCAGCAAATATTGTGAAACCAACCACCTTGCCAGATGGGGTGGCGATGAGTTTGTTGCGCTTTTGCCTTATGTGACTGTGGATACCGCAAAAACCGTTGCCCACGCAATGCGAAGTGGTATTGCCATTCCGGTTACGGCTAATAAAAACCAAATTACTCTAGATGCCACCATTGGTATCGCCATGTTTCCCGAACATGGTCACACTGCCATGGATTTAATCCAGCATGCAGACCTCACCATGTACGACCAAAAGCGCAGGCAAAGAGGGTCTGTAGGTGTTTTTAATGAAGCTTTGCATGACGAGGTAAAGCGAGAGCAACGCTTGTGTGAACGGTTGCGTAACGCCATAGATAACGACGAATTATGTGTGCACTATCAGCCAATTATCAGTGTGAACACTAACGCACTGTCTTCGGTTGAAGCGCTGTTGCGCTGGTCTTGCGATGGAGAGAATATTACGCCGGATGTATTTATCCCCCTAGCGGAGCGCTCAGGAATGATGCCAGAAATAGGCGCATGGGTGCTTAACCGTGCGCTAATCGACTTATCTCACTGGTCAGCATCTGACTCTATGTGCCTATCTGTGAATGTTTCTATTGCACAATTGTTAGACGATGAGTTTATTAAGATTTTAGACAGTGCTTTGCAAACCACTCAAGTGGCGCCACAGCGTTTATCGTTAGAGGTGACAGAAAGTGTTTTTGCCAACGATGAGGAACTGGTTACACAACGACTGCAAGGGTTGGTAAGGCGTGGAGTGAAGATATCTATCGATGACTTTGGTACGGGGTACTCGTCACTATTTCGACTGCAAACCATGCCTTTCAACTTTATTAAGATAGACAGATCTTTTGTAAAGAATACATCCGAAGAGAGTGATACCATAATACGAGCAACGCTGTTAATGGCGAAAGAATTTGGCTGTGAGACCATAGCTGAAGGTATCGAAACAGAGCAGCAATTTAAACACTTAGCAATGCTGGGCACAGACTATCTGCAAGGTTTCTATTTCGCTAAACCCATGAAGCTTGAAGATTTGAAAAACTGGTATAACGAAAAAAATTAATCACCATGGCACAACTTTATTTTTATTATTCTGCGATGAATGCAGGAAAATCCACTTCTCTTCTCCAATCTGCATATAACTACCGTGAGCGCGGTATGCACTCAATTATTTATACTGCAGGTCTTGATGATCGTTACGGTATTGGAAAAGTCACTTCTCGAATCGGTTTGCAGGCTGATGCCAAACTCTATAGCAAAGACGATGATTTGTTCGCCTCAATTCAGCAAGATGAACAAGAACGTCCCCTCGATTGTATTTTTATTGATGAAGCACAATTTCTCACTAAAGAGCAGGTTCGCCAATTGGTTGAAGTGGTTGATGAGCTTGATGTGCCAGTGCTAGCTTACGGGTTGCGCACAGATTTCTTGGGTGAAACCTTTGAGGGCAGTCATTATCTTCTTGCGTGGGCCGATAAACTGTTCGAGCTAAAAACCGTTTGTCATTGCGGTCGAAAAGCGAATTTTGTGGTAAGACTGGACGAACAAGGTAATGCTGTTACAGGTGGTGACCAAGTTCAAATAGGCGGAAACGACACCTATGAGTCTATGTGCCGTAAGCACTTTAAAGCACTAGTGTGGAATAATGCCTAACTTTTTAGCAAAGCCTGATATAGCGCCCCAAGAATGGGGCTAGCTACGTATTTATATCGGCAGCGCCGCAAACCCTTACATTAACATCAACGGTAATCAATACTAATGACGAATGGTTTCGCCCAGCCTTAAATCAAACGGCAGTATTTGCTTGCGAACTTCACCGGCTAATAACGCTTTAGCGGCGGCTTCGCCCTTAGCTACGCTAGACTGACAAACCGTTGTTAAATGCGGCCTAGCTCTATCCGCTTCCTCAATGCCATCAAAACCTGTAATTTTGAGTTCGTTTGGCACATCAATGCCCATCGCTAGCGCGCTGTGCAGTAACTCTAATGCAATGATATCACTCATACATAGCACCGTATTAGGCCGCGGCGAACTCATAAGCACTTCTTTGGCTGCTTGTCGGGCGTAGCTTCTGTCACTCTCGGGAAGGTGCCAAATCCATTCATTGTTTATCTCAATGCCCTGCTCTTTCGCAGCCCGCACGTAACCGTCTAAACGACGATGTGAGATTGAGCTATTTACATCAATCAAGGGGCTATCGTAAATTCTGCAGGTGGTAGGTGAGTCAATTAACCGTAAACCAAGTATAGCGACAATGTCATTTTCATCGATTGCAGCTTTGGCAACTTCATACGCCGCGTTTTCGTTATCAATGTTGATTGAAGGCACATCATCAATATCAAAATCTACAGTAATGGCTGGCTTAGACTGGGCTGCAATTTCTTGTGCTAGTTTATAATTTCGCGGTGCGCCATAGCAGATAAACCCATCCACAAAGTCCACTACATCCAAAATACTGTTTGAATCACCCGCGTAGAGAAGCAGGTGCTTGCCCTGTTGCTGAAGCGTTGTGGATACCCCTTTGATGAACGTACTGGCTACCGGGTCGCTCACCATATAGGCAATGCTGTCTGCAAGTACAAGTGCAACAATGTTTGACGTACCCTTACGTAAAATTTGTGCGGCCTTGTTCGGCCCTGAATAGCCTATGCGTTCGCACTGCGCGAGTATTTCTTCTCGTTTCCCTTTTGATAATTGATCAGGACGATTAAAAGCATTTGAAATAGTAGCGGTTGATACGCCAAGTTGTTGTGCGACATCTTTAAGCGTTAACTTGGTCTTTTTCATTGTAGTTCACTCACTGTGCGAATCTTAATCGATAACTGCTATGGCAATGTTATATCACCTTATCGAGCAGGGTTTCGCACAATACTAACATCAACTTAAACGTTTAACCCAACCAAATTAACGAGTTCATAACTAAAACTTAAACTTTTTGCGCGAGCTTAAACAAAAGTTGGAAACGTCCGATGAGTACTATCGCGTACCAAATATTTTGTCTCCAGCATCGCCTAAACCTGGCAATATATAACCATTCTCATCAAGGCGCTCATCGATAGCTGCAGTAAAAATATCAACATCGGGGTGCATATCTACTACGCTTTTTATTCCCTCTGGTGCCGCAACGAGAAATAATCCCATTATGTTTTTACAGCCTTTTTCTTTTAGCAAGTCGATGGTAGATATCAAGGTGCCGCCAGTGGCTAACATAGGGTCGACGATGAGTGCCGTTCTTTCTTCAATGTTTTTAACTACTTTATCGAAGTAAGCCACTGGTTGCAGAGTCTCCTCATCGCGATATAGCCCAACAACACTTATTTTGGCGTTTGGAATAAGCTCTAATACCCCTTCGAGCATACCTAAGCCGGCTCGTAGGATTGGAACTACCGTAATCTTTTTGCCCTTGATCTGCTTTACTTCAACTTGGTCGCCAGACCAGCTTTCTATAGTCGCGCGCTCTGTAGGTAGCGTTCGCGTTGCCTCGTAAGTTAATAGGTTACCTACTTCTGACGCCAATTCGCGAAAATCTTTACTGCTAACATTAGCGTTTCGCATTAGCCCCAATTTATGAGCAATAAGAGGGTGCGTAATTTCATGAACAGCCATAACGAGTTCCTAAATAGATAACTAACATCATACTATAGTAAATGTTATCGCATGCTCTGTCGCGGTTTACGCAACATCCAGTGTTCCGCCATCGGGTAAAGTCACCTCTATGGTTAAACTTCCGCCAACGGCAGCTAAATACGCAGCCGCTCGTTGCAAAGACACATCTTGAATGCGCTTAGATTCAAGTTTACTTACCCCCGATGCAGTCACTGATAACGCCATGGCCACCACTTCTTGTTTAACACGATGCTGTTTTCTGATGTCGCCTAATGTAAGTTCTTTCATTTGTTTTTACCGAAAAATTGAGGGCATTAAAAAAGCCCAGTTGGTTCACACCTTCTGGGCTTTTGCAAAACGTTCTTACCTATGCCCAGAAGCGAATACTTGCCCCTGAACAACACGCGTCAGGTGCGGTCAGTAGATAAAATTATAAAAATAAGATAGTGAAACGTTTTGCATGATAATTCTCTTATATCTTTGGGTTTGGCTTTAAAAAACTATTTTCTGAATACTCACTACGCGAGTACTTTATTATCGCTCAACGTGTTTGTGCCGGCTCGGTAAGTCTGGGTGTAATCAGCAGCTTATTTTCCTATTCGCCCAAGCGTGTTAGCGGCTTAATTAACACTTATAGTTAAACATACCATCACTGCTGGCAATAACAACTGCTTTCCTAAAAGGAAAGTGGATAACATCGTGTTTGGGCGGCTGCGGTTTTTCTGGCACTTAAAATGCTGTACCAATATCAGCGCTTTTTAGCTTAGTTAAAAACGCAGGAACCTCTGCACTGCCCTCTTCGGGTGACCAAGACGCAAACCCCTTATCTTCGTTGAGATCGTAAGGGCCTTGCTTTACTTCCATGAATACCACAGGTTCGAAACATACTGTGGCATGCCAGGTGTGCGGCACAATCTCTAACCCTGAACATTCCCCACCTGCTTCCAATGAAACACGATTGGTCACTATGCCGTGCTCATCAAAAAATAATAGGTCTAAGGCCCCTTCAACAACCATAAAAAACTCCCACTTATGGCGTTGAATATGCTGGTGAGGCCTCACATAAGAATCGGGAAGCATAGCAATGAATAAGCGCTGCACAACATCGTCGTAAGACCGATGTACATTCAGGTTTGCCCGTTTACGCGGGCTCTTTGCAGCCTCATTTTTCAATTTGGCGAAAGCGGCGCGGTCAAATAGTTGCACATTATTCATTGCATTCCCTCGTCGTTGATAGGTCAAAAGAGATAGCCATTGAATTAGCTACTGTATTTGTTGCTCAATGCTACAGTTTGTCATTGTTATGACTTGTCTTACAAAAATAAAAAACGAGCATTACGCTCGTTCTTTTTTAAACATACTAGAGTGCGCATAGCATTGCACGCGCTAGAATGTGCTTACCTTTGCGAGCACTAGCCTTTATGCCTTAAACGATGATAACCCATCCATTAGCACGGTCTTAAGCTCTTGCCCTTCTTCCGTATCAAGATAAGCCTTAACGCTCTCAACAATTTGTGCTATTTGCTGGGTATCGAGACCTAGTGAGTCGAATTGCTTTTTCAATTCGTTCATATTAGAAAAAGATTCGCTATATCCAGCCGCCTTATCCAGCAAACCACCAAGAGAGCCTTTACTGCTCATCTCACTCACATCGGGTGCCGCCGCAAGCAGGCTGTCTAAATTAGGCAGGTTCGATTTAAGTGTGTTGATTTGCTCTGCTGAGATATTTTTTTCAGCGTAGCTAAATAGCGCCGCTAAACTTCCCTTCACCTGCTCAGAAGTCATACCCGTTGCATCTTCAACTGAGGCCATCATTCCTTCAATTGTGGGGCCCGTCACTTCTTCGCCTTCCGCGGCCAATCCTAAAAAGTCTTTGATTGAATCTAGCCAACCTTCTGCCTGTACCTGTGGTGCAACAACTAGCATTGAAGCTAAAGCAAGCGCGTATACACGTTTCATAATTTTTCCTTATTATCTATGTTGCGGTTAGGGTAAACCAAACCATGTAATATCAATTATAACTATTTAGACTTTTTCATGCGGCGGCTTTGCTCTTCACGCTTCTCTTCGCGCTTCTCTTTGCGGTCTTTTTTGTCGGGCGTTAAAGAGCCGGTTTTGAATTTCTGCTTACGCTTGGCCTTTGCTTCTGCTTTTTTCTTAGCCGCTTCTTCTATTTCTATTTGTTCTGCCACAAGCATTTCAGGCGTTTCAAGGGTTATGCGACCTAATTTGCCAGACTGAAGTTCTTTTAACAGTATTTCACAAATTTTATGAAGGTTTACGCGCCCACCGGCCATTATGGCGCCGCGACTTTTTGCCGCAGCTTCTAAAAACTCAATTTCGGTATCTGGCAGTTCATCGAGCTTATACCGCTCTTTTAACACCTCTGGGTAAGCCTTTATTAAGTAATCGGCGGCAAAGAAACCAACATCATCGTATTCCATTGCCGTGTTTTTCACTGCGCCAGAGGAAGCTAAACGATAGATAGAATGTGGGTTTTCAAGTTTCGGCCACAGCACCCCTGGGGTATCGAATAAAATAATACCGCTTCCTAGGTTTATGCGCTGCTGACTTTTCGTGACGGCAGGCTCGTTACCTGTTTTTGCGATAATTCGATCGGCAAGAATGTTAATAAGCGTAGACTTTCCAACATTGGGTATGCCAGTGATCATCGCTTTAATCACTTTAGCCTGACCATCTTTATGAGAGCATATGCTGCGGATAAGCTGCATAAGTTGCTTACTGTTACCAGGGTTATCGCTCGATGTGGTAATGGTTTTAACGCCGCGCTCTTTTTCTAAGCTTTCTTGCCAACGGACCGTTATCTCTGGGTCGGCTAAGTCATACTTATTCAAGATTTTAATACAGGGTTTATCGCCGCGTATCTTGGCAATTTCAGGATTTTCACTCGAAAACGGAATTCGTGCATCAAGCACTTCGATAAGTATGTCTACCTGGCTGAGCGACTCTTTTATTTCTTTGAGCGCTTTATGCATATGACCGGGAAACCACTGAAGAGCCATGCGTTATTCCTATGTGTTTATTGGGGCTGAAAAAATATAAGTAATAGTGAATGCAAACAAAACGCTGCAAGCAGCTTACTCAAAAATCGCGGTTGTGACTTGGCGTTTAGTTAACATGATAGCTCGTAAGCACAAATATTCACCGCACTAGCAAGGTTCAACGAATCTATCTTACCACTGCCCGGTATGGTAAATGCAGTAGCGTTTAGACGCTTTACATCCTCAGTAGGTACACCACGAGCTTCATTGCCAAAAAGGTAACATTCGAAGTGACCAAAGCTCTCGGATTTTACCTCTTGCCCGTGCATGTCTAAATAAGCGAACTGAGAAAATCGTGATGTTAAGCTTTCCAGTGGAACATTAAGCTCCATATCAGCGTGAAAGATAGCCCCCATACTCGACCGAACCACTTTAGAGTTAAACGGATCCACACTGTTAGGGCTGAGCAGCAGCTTAAACTGATCAAACCATGCTAGCGTACGCAGTATTGTACCAAGGTTACCGGGGTCTTGTACCTCATAAAGATAAATACAGCGCTTTGAATTGGCGCTGCTTACCGACTTTTGCATCTGCTCGTCCGCGGGTGCATTCTGGCGCGGCACTTCTTCAGATAGCGAATGAGTTACTGAATTAGTTACCGAAGGAAGCGGCACCCTAGCGATAATCCCCTGAGGTGATTTTGTATCGCTTATTTGCTGCATTTGCACTGAGGTGACTGTCTGAACCTGGATGACATCATCGCTAAGTAATGGCGCATATTCTGCCTTGGCATTGTCAAGCCACGCTTCATACTCTGAAGTAACGTATACCGCCACCGTGTTTTTAGGCGCCGACTTCAATAACTCTAAGATCAGATGTTCACCTTCCACCAAATAATAACCGAACTGAGTTCGATACTTTTTTTGGTGTAGCTTTTTTACATCGCTTAGCTTCATTGACTCATGCTCCAGAGTTCATAATAGACACGCCGTTTAGAATAGGTGCGCCCCTTGTGGCGCGCAAGTTTAAGTGATGTGGTTAAAAACTCAAGGTGATAATGAGGACACTTTTAAATTTAACGACTTCTTACCCTCTTGAAGCGTCTTTGCTATGTATCTAACTCATTCCACCTCTGCCTTACACAGATGTAACACTGTAAGAAGTCGTTTTTTCGTATTCTTACGACCCGAATCATCAGATTTTAGTATTAGCGTGAAAACAGTGTGATAAGAAATCGTGAAACGTCGTTGAAACATATTGTGATTATCTATTCCAAACAACTATTAAGAAGCCGGAAAACTAACACCTACTATGACTGCTATAACCCGCAACAATGACTCGCCAGCTATCACAAATAGCGAAAACACAGAAGATTCAGAGCGCTCTATGGCAATAGAATCGTATTTGGAATATACCAAAACTATATTGCCAGCGATGGCCACGTCATTAGTTAGCCAGTCTATTAATTCGGCAAATCAACTCGTCACATGGCCCATACAGAACGATCACTGCTTTCAAAGGGTGGTGCTAGACACGATTTGCCAAGCAGCTTGGTATGACGTTATTCCATCTCCGGCTTATAAAAACCTGTCTTTAGAGCAAGCGCGAGCAGCAAAAGCACTTTGCGAAAAGATAGCGAATAACCAAGTGTGCCTAACCACCTTAAATAATAAGTCGAAGACATGGCGAAACAAGCAAGCTACGTTCGATTTTTAGGCTCTAAATTTATACCAGTCCGCGATTACGAACATTTTAAGTCTCGCTGAGAAGGTAATTATCTAGGCGAACTGGTATTGACTAGGGGGGAAACTATGCCACAACGAACATCACCAAAAGATGCATCAAGAATTCATCGCGCAGAAGACTTGGAAGAAGTAGTAGTCGATAAGCGCGCTCAATGGAGAGCCAATGGTGCCAAGGCGCGACGAAGACAGCGTCGGTATAAGAAGAAAGTGGTTACGTCTTTGGTACAAGACATTTATGAAAATGAAGCATTTGATTAGCAACTCGATGCAACGTATGCTCAATGCAGGTTCTGGTAATACCAGTTTAGGTAATGTGTAAAGGGCGTAAAACTTATGGCTTTCGATTTTAACATTGAGAACGACATTGCAGTAATCACCTTTGATGACGGCAAAGTGAATGCGGTGGGCTTTGATTTAATAGCGAAATTTAATACTGCACTTGATGAAGCGGAAAAGAGTGCAAACGCTGTGGTATTTCATGGCGGCGAAGGAAAGTTCTGCGGCGGTTTCGACCTTTCTGTAATGAAAGGCGATGACAAAGCCGAGCAGCATAGGCTTGTTCAAGCTGGGGCAGACCTCATAGTTCGCCTGTACGGTTTTCCACTGCCAGTGATCGTTGCGGCAGAGGGCCACAGTATAGCATTAGGCGCTATCATGCTAATGGCAGCAGACTTGCGTATAGGTAAAGACGGCGGCACAAAATATGGGCTAAACGAAACGGCTATTGGCATGGTGCTGCCCGCTTTTGGTATGGAGCTCGCCAAAGCAAGGTTGGCACTCACATCACAAACCGAAGCGTTACTTTTTTCACGTATATTTGAAGGTAAAGACGCGGTAAAGGCGGGCTTTTTAGACGCTGCCGTACCTCAAGATCAAGTGCTTCGCACTGCCCTTGGTTATGCTGAAAAGCTTAAAATGCTTCCTCGCGCTGCATTTGCCGAATCAAAAATACAGCTTAGAAAAGACACCATTGCCAACATGAAAGGCTAGCGCAAACATTAAGCAGTGATAAGGCTAAATACGCTCTATCGTTATCACTGCCTGCTTCTCTGCTTTTTCAATGCCTTCTTTTGACCAATTAAGCCAGTCATTTAGCCCTTTGGTTGTGTGAACAAAAGCGGTGCCATTACGACCGGTTTCTTTTACTCTATACAACGCCAAATCGGTTAGCAGCATGGAGTGCTCCCACTGATGTAAGTCGGTTTGCGAGTTTTCCCACGGAAGCCAAGCTGCACCTATGGACATGGTTAACGGCGAAGGCAGGCCAAGCTTATAATGCAAGTTGGTGAGCGCATCATGAAGCCTGTCGTTTAGCGCCTTAAAACTTTGCTTTTTGATGGTAGGAACAATGAGCAAGAATTCTTCCCCGCCTCAACGCAACAGACAATCCTCCGGTCGACTAACACTCTCTATGGCATCGGCAACGTACGTCAGCACGCTGTCGCCCTTGGTAAGCCTATATCGATATTGCGGTACCTTTTCTGCAGCAAATATTGGCTTGGTGTACGCCACTTCTAAGTTACGTTCGTTGGTAATTTCGATAACGGAAGAGGCGGAGGTGAAGCGTTCACCATTTTGATATACACCGGAAATAACCATTGGTGAAATCATGGGCTGGCGCATGGTGGTATCAACCGACAGCACGCCTGCTAATGTTGGATAATAAAGGTGGTCGTTAAAAACAACGCCTCGGTTATTTCCCGCGCCATTACAACACTGAATGTCTTTTCTTGACGTAAACGTGCCGTCGTCTCTTAGTACGATATGCCGTCGTATTTGCTGTTTATAAAGACCCGATAAGTCCACAGAAAATAAATACGTTGATTTGCTGCCTGCAGCTGAGAGTGTTCTCGCTAACGGGTTAGAGGATATTCACAGGTGGCGTTCGCCGCAGCATCAAAATAAACGAGTATTTTATCGACGTTTAAAAGCTAGACGTGCTAACCTTTTCTATAGATATTTGCAGCGGCCCTTGTATGGACGAATAGTTTTTCACCAGCCTTGGGTTGTCAATTGAAAACGCCTTGAATAGTTTACTTAATTTTACGCTCGCGTTTAAGTTCGGAGCGAGGCGGCTACGCAAAACGCCAAGCAACAAATCGGCTAAGCTTATTGCCCTGCCCCATATTAACTACCTTGATCTCTTCAGCTTTAAAGAACGCCAAACTTTTTTCGATGAGCTTTATGTGTTCAGACTTAGACACTAGACATGTAAACCAAGTGACGTTTTGCTTGAATTCAACACTCTCTTTTATCATTCGTTGAATAAACGCTAGTTCACCTCCCTCACACCATAACTCGTTAGCTTGTCCAGCAAAATTCAAACTTGTAGTAGACTGTCCTATTTTTTCGGACTGAGCTTTGAGATGCTTACCTGAGCGCTTTGCTTTGTTCGCAGCTAAATTTTTGTTTTTGCGCGCACTACCAGTAAGCGCATCCTGTGCAGATTTATGAAAAGGTGGGTTACACATAGTGAACGTGAAATGATCATCGTGACCAATTACTCCGTTAAATATGTGCTCAGAATATTGCTGCCGCCTTATCTCAATATGCGAATGTAGCGAGCTATTATTTTTTACTATTGCAGATGCATTGTCATACGCTGTTTTATCGATGTCGCTTCCGATAAACGACCAGTCGTATACCTGAGAGCCAATAATCGGATAGATAGCGTTAGCGCCTACACCTACATCTAAACCTTTCACGTTTTCACCAAGAATCGCTTTAATAGTATCGACGCTTTTTGATGTTATCTCGCTTGATTGTTTGTTGCCATCGCACTTTCCTAAGGGCTCTTGCCTCCCAAAAAAATCGGCGAGAAGGTCGGCAATACCATGAATATAGTCTGCGCGACCAGGAACAGGAGGGCACAGGTAACCTTTAGGCAGTTGCCATTGACTGACGTTGTAATAATGCGCCAGTATTGCGGTATTCAATGCTAAAACAGCGTCAGGATCAGCGAAATTAATACTCTTTTGGCCACTTCGAGCATTGATAACATGGGGTTTCAAGGATGGGTGTGACGAACACAGTGCCGTCATGGGATATCCTTCGTTATGGTAACTGCGAGGATGCATGTGATGATCTTCTATTTTGAATTTTTAATAAGATTTAGTTTGCGTTCTTGATTGTGTGCAAAGTTCTATTCTATGCGCTTTGTTCTGCGGATCAAGACGCAGATTAATGCAGGCAACGTTTTGAATTAGTGCTAATTAATACTTTTTATTGGCATTTCCAAACTGTATTTTTGATACATGGATAGTAGATTTCCACTGCGTAGCAACCTATCAATTTCTTCATCAAAGTGCTGTTTCAGTCGCTTTCCCTTGTCACTGTATACAAAAGACCAATACAGTTTGTAACGCCCTATTGTCTTCACTTTCATATTCGAGCCTTGTGCGCCTTTATCCTTTTCTATCAAGGGAGTAATAATACTGCGCAAATCGACAAAATAATCCACCTTTCCTTTTTTAAGCAGCATTAATGCTTGCTCTGCACTTTCAACTGGCACGCCTTTCGCGCTTTTCGGCAATGCGGCGTAAAAGACATCCACCTCATAACCTGCTCTGTAAGCACCTACACTCGACGATAAATAGCGACTGTTAAGCTCACTGTCGTTAAGTGAAATCACATTAATATCTTCGGTAAGTACGGGCCATTTGGATTGATAGAAAGAGTTCGTTTTTGGAAGGGCACCAGTGAGGTCTATTTCACCGATTGCGAGATTTTTCAGCGTTCGTTGCCACGGAAAATATTCTACACGCAACGAATACTGAGGTTCATTATATATTTCAGACAGAAGCTCATGATAAAAACCCGTACCGTTTCTATCGGTGAAATTTGGCCATGCGTCGGTTCCCCACTTCACTACTTTTGCTTCTGTTATTGTATTTTCTTGTGTCAGCGCCTGATGTTTATGTTGACGCTCTTTTTCTGGTATTGGCACAGCTATTTTTGCCGCGGTATAGGTCGATGCCAGTAAGAGTAAAACTAAAGCTATCTGTTTCATCTGCGTTCACTGTTGAAAAAGCGCAATTAAATTCGCTTACGCTATTCATTTATTGCCATTAGAGCGTGTTACAACACCACATGCCCTCAAAACGAGTCATTTTAAACGTATATAAATCCCGCATACTGATTTAACACCGTCTATGCTAATGTCGTAAATCGTACCACAAAAAAGGAAATTTATGAGAACGTTATCCACTGGTTTTTTTACCCTATATTTACTTTTTTCATGCACATTTACTTGGGCTCAAGACATATTAAGCATGAAAGAGCGAAGCGATGTTATAGACAACACTCTTGCCCATCGTTTTGCCACTGTTCTACCCCACATTATGCGACGAGAAAATATTGATATGTGGGTTATTATGTCAAGGGAATACAATGAAGATCCGGTGTTAAAAACGATGCTCCCTTCTACTTGGCTGTCGGCCAGACGCCATACCATGTTAGTTATCTACGACCCGGGCGAAGGACAGCCCCTAGAAAGGTTAGCCGTCGCACGATACGCCGTAGCCAATAGCTTTGAAAAAGCCTGGGATAAAGAAGAGCAACCCAACCAATTCGATGCTCTCGCCAATATTATCAAGCAGCGAAACCCCAGCAAGATAGCCATCAATACTTCAGACGCTTTTGCTCTTGCCGATGGAATGACCTCTACAGAAAAAACCATGTTTATGGCGGCGTTACCACAACCCTATCAGGAACGTGTGGTATCTGGCGAGAAACTATCTATTGGGTGGCTAGAAACACGTAGTGATATGGAAATGGAATACTATCCAACACTTGCGCAAATTGGCCACAACCTTATCGCCACTGCATTTTCAAACACAGTGATCACACCAGGCGTTACCACTACCGATGATGTTGTATGGTGGTTACGAGACAGAACTAACGAGCTTGGGCTTAAAAATTGGTTTCACCCAACAGTATCGATTCAGCGGGCTGACAGTGAAGTATTTGATCAGATAAAGGCGTTTAGCAAGCGACCCGAAAAAAATGTTATTCAACCTGGCGACCTTATTCACGTTGATTTTGGCATTACCTATTTGCGCTTAAATACCGACCAACAGCAGCATGCCTACATTTTAAAACCAGGAGAAACCGACGCACCAGATTACTTAAAACACGCTCTTGCTAACGGCAACAGGTTACAGGACATCTTGACCAACAATTTTCAAAAAGGCCGTTCTGGTAATGAAATATTAAAACGTTCACGAGACCAAGCCATAAAAGAAAATATAAAACCCGCAATTTATACCCATCCGCTAGGCTTACATGGGCATGCTGCAGGTCCAACCATTGGGATGTGGGATGCCCAAGAAGGAGTTCCAATACAAGGTGACTATTCTATGTATGAAAATACTGTTTATTCCATTGAGCTTAATGCCGCAACTATGATTGAAGAATGGGGTAAAGAGGTAAGAATCATGCTAGAAGAAGATGCATTTTTTAACGGTAAAACGGTGTCGTATTTAGATGGACGACAAACCGAATTTCATTTAATTTCTTCCGAGACTAAGGAAGATTGACTGCAAGAAGGTAACCCAGAAACATTAGCAAAACGGAAGATATTGGCAAAACGGAAGATATTGAATTAGCCGATTGCGTTCTTAGCTTACACTTTTAGTACACATTCTTAGTACTGATTAGCCTTATTCGCAACATTCTTTGAAAAGTGAAGTGACGGGCCTTTTGTTTTGTCAGCAAAAGGCCCCGAAACTGATATTGCTAATAGCTTTAATCTGTAAAGCTACGCTAACTTTTACTCGTCAGCAGTGCGAACTTCTACGTTTTGCATTTTGTAAGAACGAACGAAGTCGCTAATGTTCTTTTGATTACAAATAATGTTCTCACCTTTCAAGCCATACTTGGTTAACGCTGCATCTTTACCGATGGTTAATGCCTCTAAACACGCCTGTGATGCCGCATTGTCGTTTTTAGCCACCAGAGCAACTTTCGTTGCAGTTTCAGACGCCTGGTTATTTCTAAACATATAAGCAAACGTTCTCAATGACTCGCCATTACAGCGAACTGATGCACTGAATTCTTCAGCATCGAAACCGTTCGCGCGTACTAAGCGAAGTGCAGGTTGATAGCCTTCATTCGCGGCAGTTAAGCACGCTTTTGTTTCGATGTTTTCATCCACAGGCTGTAAGCGAACGTCTTTAGCAAAAGACTGAGTAGCAGCGACAGAGAAAAGAAGTGAGATAGCAAATGTAGACAGTTTCATATGTATTCCTATTTTTGTAACTTAATTAGACATTGCGAAAGCAATGACTACATTATGACCAGAAAAATGGATAAATAAAGCACTTTATGTAATTTAATTACATTTATAAGTATAAAAACATTCAAATTACGTTAATGCTGAAAGTAATTTACATAAAAGCATCACATTTATCGTTTTGTTTACAATTACAGAGGATGGTATTAGGCCGTTTTTTTAGGAAAGGAGTTTGTGAAATTAAGGCTTTTATAGCGAAGATTTTAGGCGCGCCTGATCTGTTGGGAACAAACGCGCTTTTTTAACGGATAGACTCTTTAATAAAAGGATCGCCTTCAACAGGTTATGTTGAATTTAGCTAATAAGGTCATGCATCCAGTTCAACGATGGGAGTGGGTTTTCAGGTTGATAGAAAAGACGGTTAAGCCTGCCTAACAAATTTACAGAGTGATTAGGATCTTTATGCTTCATTCTGTGTGTGCTTTCTGTTTGCAAAAACTCCCAAGGTTGTAGATTCAAATGGTCAATTTCTTCTTGGGTAACTCCTAGAGAAGTGAGCGTTGACAAAATCCGCTCGGTCTTGCTTTCTGCAATCGGTATCAACGTATTGCTGTACATGTCTACCAACGGCGCATTAACCGCTTCAAGAGTGTGTTGAATGGCGCTCCACACCATATCATGATCAAACTGCCATCCTCGTGGCGCATAGTACCCCTCTACTTCCCACTCTAGTTCAGCATTACTTACCGCAATTGAACTATCGGCCTCTGGCGAAAAAGATAAGTCAGGTTTTGCACCAATGTTGTAAGCATCTACACTCATGGCAATACAAATAACAAGGTCGCTACAGTGGAGTTTATCTGTATAAAGCGCCTCAAATGCAGCTCGCTTTACTCCCATCCACCCGTGCACTTTTGAAGGTTGCTCTACAAAATGACGAACGTCGTTAGGCAAATCCTCTCCGTAGCGCTCTATCAGCAATGGCAACGGGCTTTGCTCAGGCGCGTCGTCGGGCATCCATACCTCGTATTCTTGGCGATTGTCAGCTTTTCCTCGACTTTTAATGCCGTAAGACAGATTCACGGGACGACAAATACTGCGATCCTCGTCTACCTTATGAAAATACTCTGAACGCATTCGCTTTATAAAAGGCGCATCTAAGTTTGCAAGGGCCGCTGTGGGATAACGATACCCAATTTCGCTGTTCTCTACCATTTTGAAAGACGGTATGTGTTTTTCTAGTTTTGCTTTAACACCGCTTAGCGCTTTTACATTTGGCAATACAATGCTGCGCTCAGGCTCAATGGTTAACCGGCTGCCGTCCTCGGTGATAAATTTTGGCACTTTGTGAAACTCGTAATTCGCAAACCCGAGGGATTTTAAGGCGGAATCGCGGTACTGAGATAACTCAGAAAATAACGATGCATGATTTCGAATATGTTTAAACAACGGACGAGATGTGAACATTATTACTCCTTGTAATACGACAACTTATGCAACGGCGACTCGGGAATGCAATGAATAAGACCTAGTCAACGAGTAAACAATAAGCGATTGGTACTCTATATACTCTTTGTGCACTTTGTGCTCCGCTTAAGCGTTAGTTAAGCATTAGATTAGCAGAAGTCATACCATTATTTGTATACCTTAACCATTTCCTTTCCAAGCGCTTTCGCGCTGGTTCTTTTGCTGTTTTAGCTAGGCGAATTGGGTATTGTCTAGTGATAAAAACTGGTGCCAAATCTGCGCACCAATATCGTCGTAATGTCTAACTAATTCTGCGAACTCTCTTCGCAGCGATTCATTTATCAATGGTGAGGGCAGCAGTGGATCGAACACTAACTGATGAAGTGCACTGTCCCCAATCTCAAACGATTCTGTTGTGGCGTCTTCTAATGACAGTGTTGGCAGGCGATTTATCGATTCTTTTAGTTCAATAACGCCCTGCTGATAGCCCTGCTCTAACTCTGCGGTATTCCACAACTTTCCAGCCCGTAAATGTAGCTTCGGCTCTAAGTCGAAAGCGCAAAATACCGCGGCCTGTTGACTTAATCCTAGTGCCTGCAGCTTTTCTCTAACCACACTGGCACCACCTTGAATGTTTGAAGGTCTGATGTGCATATCGGGAAGCAATTTTTTTAACCCAAGAATTTTTAATGCACGGTCATTCTGTCTAGCCTGTTTCTTATCACTTTTTGCTAGCATATGCGTGTGCACCACTATCCAATCGCCATTCCAGCTAGGTAGCAATGAGGTTTCCGCATTTCGCCAGCTATTGATCTCTCGCGCAAAATTCACGCCCTCTTTCCCAAGCAGGTAGTAGCCTCTATCAACAAGCGATAACATGCCAGCACTGTGTAAACGATTAATGGTAACTCTGATACTATTTTCAGAGATATTAAAAAGAGCGCCTACCCGAACCGCACTTGACGCCGACATTTTCACATTATCTCTGGAGCCTAAAAGCTTGAGCAGCAATTTTCGTGCAACTGGCTTTTTTGTCTCTGCTTTATTCAAACTTCTCTTCCCTTTCCTTCACTTGGCACCCGCTTTTCCTGCTTACTTTGTTGCAATATATCACTTGTTGGAAGCGCGAGTTTATCAACGTACCTCAAGCACAAACATTACAAACTTTGACTAATTTGATTACACAATGTAATTTACTATACGAAAACCCACCGCTAGCTGAGCAAAATAACATGAAATTAAGCAACAAATTTCATACACATGAGGTAGTAAATCAACCCCATGAGCTTTTGGCTTATAACCTTTGGCTAGCTGACCCGCTGCTTCAAAGTTTGGTGAAACAACATCATTATGCTCCTCTTCCCACACTGCTTGATAAATTCGGTCAATATACTGGTGAAATGCAATTTGAACATGGTGAACTTGCCAACAAAAACAAGCCCATTTTGCATGCTTTTGACCGATATGGACGCAGAACAGACAACGTAGAGTTTCATCCAAGCTATCATGCTCTGATGGGCTCGGCCATGGAGCATCAGGTACATTCGTATTCGTGGCAAAACAGCTCAATACCAGGTGCTCACGTCGTTCGCGCCACCTTGCTCTATATTCATAGCCAGGCTGATGCTGGCACCACCTGCCCGCTAACAATGACCCATGCAGCCGTACCCGCCATTCAGTACGCAAAACACCTTCCTGATTATTGGCTTGATAAAATTATCAACGGTAGCTATGACTCGCGAGCGCTTCCTGCATTGGAAAAAAACGGTATTACTGTGGGTATGGGCATGACTGAAAAGCAGGGAGGTTCAGATGTAAGGCGCAATACTACCAAAGCCGTGAAACAAGCTGATGGCAGCTACGCCATTACCGGACATAAATTCTTTTACTCTGCGCCAATGTGCGATGCCCACCTCGTCTTAGCTCAGGCCAAAGGCGGGCTAAGCTGCTTCCTTCTTCCTAGGATACTTGAAAATGGCGAATTAAATCATGTTCGTATTCAGCGCCTTAAAGACAAACTGGGGGATTGGAGCAATGCATCATCAGAAGTAGAGTTTCAAGAGGCGACTGCTTATTTAGTGGGTGAGGAAGGTCGCGGTGTATCTGTAATTATCGATATGGTATCGCTTACCCGACTCGACTGTATGATTGGCTCTAGTGCTTTGATGAGGCAAGCGCTAATTCAAGCAATACATCACGTTAGCCACCGAGATGCTTTTGGTAATACGTTGATCAATCAGCCTCTAATGCAAAATGTGTTAGCAGACCTCACCATCGAAAGTGCTGCTGCTACTGCGCTGACTATGCGAGTAGCAAAGGCCGTTGATGAAAGTCGTACTAATCCTCAAGAGGCTGCCCTTGCTCGTATTTGCACGGCTATTGGCAAGTACTGGATTTGTAAACGTACCGCAACGTTTGTAAATGAAGCGCAAGAGTGCCTTGGTGGCATTGGCTATGTGGAAGAAAACATAATGCCGCGGTTGTACCGCCAAGCGCCGTTAAACTCAATTTGGGAAGGCAGCGGTAATGTACAGTGTTTGGATGTGCTGCGGGCCATGGCAAAAGAGCCTGCAACGCAGAAAACGTTATTTTCAGAACTAAAAAGTGCTAAGGGAAAGAATTCGCATTTCGATGAGTATGTTGCGCAACTCTCTAAAGGGTTTAGCGATACTGAAGCACTGGAAATGCGCAGTCGTTTGTTAACAGAGCAAACGGCGTTAGCACTTCAGGCTTGTGTGCTGCTAAATAACGAAGAGGCTGAAATACGCACTATTGCAAACAGCTTTTGCGAGAGCAGGCTGGCCGGCCGCCATGGTTTGGCATTTGGTACGTTACCGGCCTCTGCGCCATGTGAGGAGATTATTACTGCAGGGGCTTTATCAAAAAGAGGCTAAGGTGAAAGCCAGAACGCTTGAGATGCTTTATAGTAAGGAGTATCGACAATGGAGTTCAGTGCTTCGTTCACATGCTCTATGACGTTCTTTCCCCACGTATTATTGGTACAACTCACCGCACCAGGTATGGGTGTCTCACCCAATTCTGTGGTGTAATAATATTGCAGCTTGCTTTTTCCCTCGGTACGAATGAAGTAGTTCAAGAAGGAGGAGCCGAATTTACCGCCCAAATAATGGCCACTTTTTCTGTCTTATCCACCTGCGCGCTACTTGGCGCATTCGCTGCACAGGCTGCGAAGCACATCGTAATACCTGTGATCGTGAGCAATTATTTGAACATAAGTCATTTCGTGAAATTGAAAACGGGCGAAGTATCAACGATGTTTATATTTTCAACAATTATGAATTAGTCTACTCATTCTTAAGACCATTGCTTTTGATGCAATCATTGATGTTGCCATTGATGTTGCAATAGGCGATTCTGTCGTTAGTGAACTGCAAAGACTTATTGCATAAGCCAATCATGATCAACTGATTCTAAAAGCCCTTTTTAAAAGGCTGAAGATGCTCCAATGAATAAGGATAAGACGATGAGAGAACGATTTAGAAAGGCCCAACTGTTTTTCTGTTTGATCGCGTTCGGTGGCTTATTAGCGGGTTGTGCCTCTAACGCCCCGTCTATCAGCGTAGACGAAACACAGGCCTTTCAAAATATTAATAGCTTTTATGTCAAGCCAGCGCTAAACAGCGTTAATCCAACGCTTGAAAACAGTATTGCACAGACTATCGCCAATGTGATGACAGCGAAAGGGTTAACTGAGGTTTCACAGGATGAAGCTGACGTGCTCATCGGTTTTTTTCCTTTTGTTGAATCTAAAGATGGCGGCACACGTTTAAATATTGGCCTAGGCAGCGGCACATTTGGTCGCTCGGGCGGAATTTCCATAGGTAGCGTGTTTAGCATTCCTGTTGGCGAGCAATTTACAGAATATCAAAACTTACAAATAGACGTCACAAAAGAAAACATCTTTGTTTATAGTGCGTCGGGCAGTACTAAAATTGAATCGAATGATGCTATTACCGTTCAACGGGCACTAAACGAACTAGTGACATCACTTCTCGATAGCTACCCAAACACTAAAGATAATTAACAAGCAGATAGCAGTGAATCGCGCTATGCTTGGTAATGAATTTAAGACAATGGATATCAGGCACAGGCAATTGGGCGAATAATGATATATGGTTGAGCAAAAATCGCTCTCTTTACAGAAGAACCTTACAATAAGGTTGCTGCGCGTATTGCGATACAACAAATCACGAACAGAGCGTGCCCTTAGTTTATTGCCTCCCGAAAACAAACCATTGTTTCATGTGTTGCCATTTTTAATCCACGTAAATCATCCCGATTTACCCGGGTATGTTGAACCGCCTTCAAACGATGCAACAGTGCCTTTTGGTATTAACAATTACTCCTTCAGAAAAGATATTGAAATGGCGCTGACGCGCTGTTTTCCCTCATTGCAGTCTTTATTTGCTGACATTAAATCTATTTGGCCTCGCCAGCGGTGCATTGACTCGCTGGTCCTCATGGGGAGCATTGGTACTATTGCGCAAACCGACACGTCAGATTTTGACTATTGGGTATGTGTAGACGGAAAGCAGTTCTCTCCACAGTCCCTTGATTTATTAGCTCAAAAGCTTAACGCGATAGAGCAATGGGCTGATAGCAAGTGGGGCGTCGAAGTACACTTCTTTCTATCGGATATCGAAAAGGTAAAACGAAATGACTTCGGCGTTGCCGACGGAGAAAGTGCAGGGTCTGCGCAAGCATTATTTTTAAAAGCAGAATTTTACAGCACAAACATTGTTGTGGCCGGTAAGGTGCCTTTTTGGTGGTTAACACCTGAAAAATCGTCTCTAAAGCAATACGACGGCATTTTGGGATGCCTTGAAAAAGGAGGATCACCCGACTTAGATTGGTTTATGGATTTAGGACATCTAGAAAAACTTGATGCTGGAGAGCTTTTTGGCGCTGCCATATGGCAGCTGGGTAAAGCAATGGATTCGCCATTTAAATCATTACTGAAAATGGCAAAACTAGAAGTGTATCTCGCCAAGATAGACAGTGAACAACCCTTGTGCAACACGCTTAAGAAGTACGTTCACTTAGGCTCTGACGCGCCGGGAAACGACACTGATATCGATCCCTACGCACTGATGTTCAACGAGTTAATTACACACTACACTGCAGAAGGGCAGCCAGAAGATATTCTTATATTGCAGCAGTGTTTGTACCTCAAATCTGCATGCAAGCTCAGCCAGCCCTTGTACGAGGGAGAAAAACCACACTTTAAACGACGAATTATGGCTGCTTATGCCAAAAGCTGGGGCTGGAGCAGAAAGACATTGGAGCACCTCGATAACATTCAAAAATGGAATTTTAATGAGCGCGTTCAATTAAGTCGTCGCATACACCGCTTTTTATTGAAATGTTACAGGCGCATATCAAGTCAGCTTGATGGGCAAACCCAAATCATGGATGAAAAAGACATGACAGTGCTTGGTCGCCGATTAAGCACCTTCTACGGTAAAAAACCAAACAAAGTGGAATTTCTTCGAAGAGCTTTTGATGAGAGTTTATATTGCCCCACCGTAACCATAGCCGTGAAAACTCTTAAGAATGGCGATGAGATATGGACCGCCTACGCAGGTGATAGGCTGAGCAAGTCGGGTATTATCGATGAATCGCAAAAGATTTCACAAGCATCTAATGCAATGGCGTTACTTGTGTGGTGTGTTGCCAGTCGCATAATAGACACTAACACAAAAATTCACCTAGATTACAACTACTGCGAAATTAGCGAGCTCGACCTAAATGACCTGCTAAAACACCTGTGCGCGTTGTTTCCACCTGTACGGGTATCTGCATTGCCGCGAGAGGATTTACTGGCCCCAGAACGCATTATGACATGCATGGCGTTAGTTAATTTCCCCACCCTTCGCCAAAAGCCTACAGTAGAAGATGTGTATGTGCTTTACAGCACCACTTGGGGTGAGACGTTTTTGACACATGAGGAAGACGTTCTAGATAACCTATGGTACGAGCTTTCCGAAGTAACGCCTAAACCAAAGTGCTATGTGATGGTTCCTCGCGGAAATCAACAGTCTCGTATTTTAGGTGAATTTCTTGAATCTACCGATCTTACTTTTACAGTAGTTCACTAAACCAAGCATTGCATTGCTCTATTTGTCCTTGCCTCGCTATATATTCCCATTTTAACAATAACATCTTTTATCACTCGTCCATTTGCCTTTGCAATTTAAATCCCGCTATCCGTAACACCAATCTGCAACTCGCCTACTTGGCCTTCCTCAAATAGATGGAAAAAACAACAAAAAAACTTGCAAACATCGATTACAAGTGTAATCTTAAATGAGAGATTACACTTGTAATCACAAATCATAAGAAATTTAATGATGTGTGTGCAATGTATATCGCAGTAAAAATAGCGTGTTACGTTTTTACTCATTGAGTGATATTGCGTCGAGTTGTTGCTTAAAATCACGATGCTAAGAAAGAGCGTTAAATAGCAGCTTAAAACAAAGATAACTAGTTTAAATAAAGGTAACTAGGACATGTCCAAACCCGATATCTCTAATGCAGAATTTGATGTACTTGATGTATTGTGGGAGCGTAATCCCGCAAGTGCTAGTGACGTAGTGCAAACCTTATCTAGCCATAAGGAGTGGCATGAGAAAACCATTAAGACCTTATTAAGTCGACTAGTAAAAAAAGGGGTTATTGGGTTTGAAAAACAGCAGCGTCAATATTTGTATTACCCACTTATCGCGCGAGAAGATTATACCGCGCAAGAAGCAGAAAGTTTTGTCGGAAAACTTTTCAAGGGCAAAATCACACCATTAGTAGCAGGGTTTGCAACCCAGAAAACATTGTCAAAAGATGATGTTAACGAATTAAAAGCATTAATTGCTCAATGGGAAGAAGACAATGACTGAATGGTTAATTGCACAGCAAGGTGCTTTGAGTATTGCCCTAATGTTACTGCTGCTCGCAGAGCGATTTACAGCAAAAATGGGCACTATGTTTACCTATAAATTATGGGCCACCGTGCCAGCTGTATTACTCTTAAACAACTTACCTACCTATAGTGTATCGGTAACAAGTGACTCATTCTCTAGGTATATAGTGAACACGACTCCCTCTTTCACAGTACAGTACATAGACGTACTTCTTTATCTTTGGGTAGTAGGTGCGGGCGCCTTAATCGTTACTACCCTTGTGCATTATTTATCCCTTACTGCCTCCTTAAAAAAGATGAGCACTAACGGTGATGTGGCCTATTACTCATCTAAGGCAACTACGCCCATGTTATTTGGCTTTATTAACCCTAAAATAGTGCTGCCCTTGAACTTTGGCCGCATATTTTGTGAAGCGCAACAGCACATGATTATAGAGCATGAATCTGTCCATAAGCATCACAGGGATCATTTTTGGAACGGCGTTTCCTTCATTTTAATCACGCTATTTTGGTTCAACCCTCTCATTTGGATTGCGCTTAAAGCATTTCGAACTAATCAAGAACTAGCCTGCGACTACAAAGTGCTTTCAAACAAAAGCGATAAGGAAACACTCATTTATGCAAAAGCACTCGTACAGTGTGCCGAGCAATCCCCGCAGACACTGAGTCTGTACCCTACCTTTGGAGAAAAAAGTACCATGAAAAAACGTTTAGTATAAAAGGGCGTGCTGGCCTTTTCTGTACTAATTTTGGTCTAAATGGAAGCATTTTAATCGCGAAACAGTACTGTAGGCCTAGTGGGCTAAGTCAAAGGACTGTGACAAAGAGTAAAATGCTTCCATAACGACCCCTTCGGGCAGCGCCTGTGTGCTGTTTATACCGCGTTAAATAGTTTCGATTTAGCCCACTAGACCTTCAACTATTTGCCTTGTCTAAACAGCACACAGACCGCTGCAAAAATGTACAGAAAAGGCCAACACGCCCTTAGACAAGCTTCCACAGAATCGACTAGCCGCATTCGTGGCAGTGTCGCTAAGCGTATTGCTAATGGCGAATACTGCTGCGGCCAATATGCCGCCACCACCGCCGAAAAATCATGCTGATGCAAAGCAATATACCCCCGTTGAGCCCAAGGTAAATGAAGCCTCACCCATAGCTCACGTTTCACCGACCTACCCTGAAGCCGCGGCAAAGGCCAATACCGAAGGATTCGTGGTGTTGCAATTCGATATCACAGAAACTGGCGCTACTGATAACGTAACGGTAGTAGAGTCGTCACCTGAAGGCGTATTCGATAAAAGTGCCAGTAGCGCTCTCAAACAGTGGCAATATAAGCCGCGGGTTCAAAATGGCAAAGCATTAAGGCAAACAGGGTTGTTAGTACAGCTTGACTACAAGTTGTCTTCTGACGATGCTGACTAACGAAGGGAGAAAGTAGAAAGAATACTAAAAGGAGCGCTGCTCCTTTTAGTGTTTTTAAAAAAAGGCTTAGAAACGCTTACAAAATATCAGGTGCGTTGTTCTAACCTTTTAAATGCGGCGCACAGGTTTCGGCAACCTTGTTGGCATCAAAAATTTCAATCCAATAGCCGTCGGGATCTTTTATAAACGCAATGCCTTTCATAGACCCGTCGTTTAACTTTTTCTGAAATGGCACGCCAAGAGCTTCAAATCGCTCGCAGGCAGCTGTCGCATCTGGCACGTGAAATCCAATATGGCCAAAGCCTTTTGGCTCACTGTTGCCGTTGTGGTAAGACGCATTTTCTGAAGTATCGTCCCAATTATGAGTCAGTTCTAACATAGCAGGGCGACCGAAGGTTTGCTGCGTACGCTTTTCAGCGTCATCGCTTATATCAGAAAAATCATCCCCTGCCGCTAGAAAATACAAACTGAACTTCATCTCTTCAAAGTCGAGTCGCTTTATTAGCGTCATTCCCATCACGCGGGTATAAAAGTCTAAAGTGCGCTTGGGATCAGCAATTCGCAACATAGTTTGATTAAAGACAAACCCTCTTGTTGCGTCGCTTTTCTCTTCGCAAAGCCCATCTGCATTATCGAAATGTCTACTGGTCGGTGTATCTATCGTTTTAGCCATAAGGGTCTTCCTCGCTCTACATTAAATGTCCATAAGAATAGAAACAATATGTGCGCTGAACACTCAACTTTCAACTGCCGCTCGCCCGCCATTTCTGCTATCTATCGATTACCCTACTGACTTCTTACTGACTGTAGAAGAGCTAGCCCTTACTCCGCGCAGAGTCGGTGGGTTTATTATCTACGCGATAGGTATTGCTCTTCTTTTTGACTGTTTGGTTTTTGGCGCCTGACTTCTTAAGGTTAAGGGTTTTAGGGCCTGCTTTCTGTGTTTCAGACGAGCTAGACTTAGCCGTAACACCACCTTTGCTTTTTGATGCAAATGCATTTTGATTAGACGCACGAGGTTTCGTATTTTGGCGATACTTAATTACCATACCCTGCAGTAAATTTCGTACAACCTGGTCGCCGGCCGCTTTATAGTTGCGGTGATCAGGCTTTCGAAATAGCGCTGAAAGTTCGCCTTTGCTCAGCCTGAAATCAGCCAAATACAATACGGCAATCATATCTTCGTCTTTATAGCTCATCGCAATGCGAATTTTTCGCAGTATCTCATTATTACTCAAGCGCTCTTTTGGGCCGAGCTCTTTGGGCGCTTGTCCTTCTTGCTTACCGCGATTTTTAATAATCAAACCATCTAAAAACATCGCAAGGATCTTGTCTCTACATGGCAAATAACCTTCTTCATCCTCTTTTTTCATGATGCTATGAAGATAATCTATGTCCATTTCGTAATCCATCAGCTTAAAAATACTGATAGCCGCGGTATCGTTTATAGCAAGCGCATAGCGAATGCGGCGTAAAACATCGTTGTGGAACATGATTGATAACCTTTAAGGATAGAAGTCGTTATTGTATTTGATTACGCTAAGGCCTTTTGAGCACAGTGCTATATTCAAGCGAAGCGTCGCAGTAAAGCCGAGCTAGAGCCGAGCGTTGTGCTAATTTATTGCACGGTGCTTGCGTGTTAGCAGAGCAAAAACAGTGAAACACGACCGTTAATTCAACGGCTGCAACAGCTCATGCAGATGTGCGTAGTTTAACTCAGTTAAGGTTTTACCGCCATCTCCATGCTTTTAATACCATACATGGTATAGGTGTATCTGAAACATTATTAAGATACTCAACATAGAAAAGCACCTTGGTGGCGCTTTTCTATATTGAGACTTTTTAGGTTAAGAGTTCGTTTACTATTTGAAGGTTTACTTGCTTACCGACTCATCAATTTGCCGACTGATCAATTAAACAACCCGTCAATTTACCGACTCATTGGGGCTTTAAGGTGAGTCGAGAAGAAATCAACGGTGCGCTGCCATGCAAGTTCGGCATCTTTTGGGCTGTAACGACTTGTTGAGTCGTTGTGAAAGCCATGCTGAGCTTTGTCGTAAACATAAGCGGTGTACTCTGCCCCGTTGGCCTTCAGCACTTCTTCATATTCCTGCCAAGTTGCATTCACTCGCTTATCATTCTCACCAAAATGCAGAAGCAGCGGCCCATT
The DNA here is from genome assembly GCF_027257845.1 of Alteromonas sp. BMJM2. GTDB lineage: Bacteria > Pseudomonadota > Gammaproteobacteria > Enterobacterales > Alteromonadaceae > Alteromonas. The sequence goes on from NZ_JAPVOT010000005.1 coordinate 127,774, forward strand.
CACTTGAGCCTGCAACTCTTCTTTTGCAGGTGTACCGTAAAACGGTACGGCCGCATCAATCATATCAGGAAGGGTAGCGGCTAAAAGGTTACTGATGTATCCGCCGAAGCAAAAACCGACCACGCCAAGCTTGTCTGAGGTTTTTTCGTGGTGACTTAGCCATTTTGCGGCCGCCATAAAATCGTGTTCAATTTTTTGTCTATCGAGACTGCGCTGCATTGACCTTCCGTCATCATCATTACCTGGATAACCTCCTAAGGGAAATAAAGCGTCTGGCGCGAACGCAATAAACCCTTGCATGGCCAAGCGTCTTGCAACGTCTTTTATATAGGGGTTCAACCCTCTATTTTCATGTACCACAACAACCGCCGGCATAAGGCTTTCGGCGCTTGCCTCAGTTGGCACTACTAAATACCCACCTCCAGTGCCATGGCCTTCAGGGGATGGAAACTCTTCGTATGTTGCTTTAATAGCGGGGTCGTTAAAGGACACTTGCTCGGCTTTGGCATAGTCGGGAATAAGAGCGCTGCCGATAACACCAGCAGACAGGCCTGCAATAGACAACGAGGCCACGCGGGTTAAAAAGGTGCGCCTATCTATGTCGCCATGAGCATATTCGTCATACCAATCAAAGGCTTCTTGAGGGATTGTTACAGAAGGGTTATCTGTTTTCATTCTTTTGCCTGCCAAGTTGTAGGGTTAATCGTCTTAAATCACATTGAACACAAAGTAATCACACCTTACAGAGATTTGCGTATCAGAAGCGAAAAAACGCGATTAAAAGCAAGAGTTATCGGTTTAGTGTCATAAAGCTCACCGCCCAACAATGTCCATGGTTACCATAGTCACGAAGAAAACCGTCTCGATGACCAGTTACTCTTTTTATCATCCATCGTTAGCATTACGAACTTTAGCTAAAGGTAGGGCTAGCGTTAAAACTAGTATTAACATTGGAACACAGCGACATTGATTGCTCTGCGAACGCGGAAAATTAATTGAGCATGAAAGTGGCGAGAGCCTCTAATGGAGTGAACTTTCAGGAGAATACCGTGCAAAAAAATGTAAAGTTGATCATTGGCTACATGGCCTATATTTTTAGTATCACTGTAACAAGCAATCTCGTATTGAGTGTGTTAACTGCTTCTTTTAACGTCACGGGTAGATTTGAATTATTACTTAGAGTCTCAGTTATCTTTACAACTACACTGATTGCCACCGGCATCGCCATCAAGTTAGGACTTTTTAGGCAACGCAAGCGGCGGTAGTGGCTCGTCTGTGATTACTGGCACCAACGGCCGTAACAATTAGAACCGTAGTCTGTAATAACTAAAAATTACGACGTTGGCATTACATATACTTCTCTTACACACGCTTTGTCGCTGCTTGATAACGCATAATTAACAGCATCTGCAATATCTTCTGGTGCCAGTTTGTCTTCTTTAGGTTCGTCAAAAAATGGTGTATTGACCATACCTGGGCAAATGGTTGTGCATTTACCTCCCCATTCACGCATTTCCTCGGCTAAGTTTTGACCGAAGCCATAAGCAAACCACTTGCTAGCGCCGTATACCGAGCCTTTAAGAGCAATGCGTCCGGCCACTGAGCCCGTGAGAATAAAGTGCCCCTTACTCTCTCTTAGAAAAGGTAACCCTGCTTTTGCTGTATATAAAAGACCGTTTACGTTCGCCCCAAGCATAGTTGACCAATCGCTCACGTCGCCCTTTTCAATACCTGGAGAACTCGCGCCGGTTCCTGCGTTAGCAAAAACAACGTCTATTTTATCGAAATGCGTGTTTATTTTGGCAAATGCGTTTTCTACTTCGTCAAAATCACTTACATCGGCCTTTACTGAAAACGCATTCTCGCTACCCAACTCTTCCACAAGACTGTTTAGCTTATCTTCGCTTCTTGCAACAAGTGCAACGCGATGCCCCTCTTGCACGAGTGACTTGGCCGTTGCCTTGCCTATGCCGCTAGACGCGCCTGTGATAACAACTACTTTAGATTGTTTAGTCTTACTCATAATTAGATTCTCCTTTTTTCTTTCTAGTCGCTGAACTCTTTGGAACACTTACTTCGAGAAAAAATGTGCTCGAGAGAAAGTGCCCGCTTACTTTTAGCTCTACTTACTATTTTACTTTGTTCAACATTAAACTAGAGGGTGCAACAAGCGATCCAAAAACGCCGGTCCACAAAAAAACATAAACCACTGATTAATATAATTTTTAATATTATCACCCAAACATTGGTCTCAGCATGTTCTGCTTATTTTTCAACGGGCAAGAACTTCTTACAGGGCCAAAAACAACAATACGCAACTTGTTATTGATCGCCATCTCATTTTCTGGCAACTTCCACGCCTGTTTTCTTTATCTGCGGATACTACTTATGAGCTGGGGCTTGCTGTCTCTTTTTATTCCCACATTTTTCTTTGTGTCCATAACGCCTGGCATGTGTATGACGCTCGCACTGACGCTAGGCATGAGTATTGGTGTTAAACGTGCCTTATGGATGATGATTGGTGAATTGGCGGGTGTAGGGCTAGTAGCCACTCTTTCCTCTGTTGGTGTGGCTGCACTGTTGCTCAATTACCCATCTGTATTTACTGTCCTCAAATACATCGGAGGCGCGTACCTTTTTTATGTAGGCGTGCAAATGTGGTTGTCGCGAGGAAAAATGGCGTTGAAGCCCGATGGTGAAAGTCAGCGGGCCTCTCGTTTAGCCCTTATGTCGCAAGGTTTTATAACCGCCATTGCCAACCCAAAAGGTTGGGCCTTCTTTGTTGCATTACTGCCGCCTTTTATCAATCCCGAACAACCGCTGATGCATCAATTAGCTAGCTTAATCGCCATCATATTAGTGCTAGAGTTTAGTTGCCTATTAATTTATGCATCAGGTGGGCGAACCATGCGCTCATTACTAATGCAAAGCGACAATGTGCAGTTAATGAACCGAATAGCGGGCACACTAATGATTGGTGTGGGCATTTGGCTAGCCCTTACTTAGCGCTTACTCGTCGGTACCGTATCGTATTACCGGTAGGTAGGTTGTTTGACCGTTTTTTAGCGGCCAGTAGCGTGACTACCGCTTTTATTCTGAAAGCCATATACAGTATAGTAATAGCCCGTTTTAGATGCCTACTCCAATGCCTAACAAACTACGAAAAATCAGCCGACAGCTTCACTTATGGATCTCCTTAAGTATCTTTCTTCCCGTTATCATCGTGATTGGTAGCGGCCTGCTGCTGCAGGTGAAAAAAGAGATAGATTGGATCCAGCCGCCGACCCAAAAAGTAAGCCAAACTCCCTTAAAAGAAGCAACAGACTCACCCAGTACCATAATAAGTTCGCAGCAGATTTTACAGGCAGTCCAAACTGTATCCAACGCCCAGTTAATGCGCTGGGAAGACATTGACAGACTGGATATTAGACCGAACAAAGGCGTTATAAAAGTACGTGGCAATAATCATTGGGAAGTGCAGCTTAACGCCTTCACTGGCGACGTACTGCAAACGGCTTATCGTCGTACCGACACCATAGAATCTATTCACGACGGGAGTTGGTTTTTTGAAGGCGCTAAGCTGTATCTATTTCTGCCAGCCGCTGTCCTTCTTTTTATTCTATGGTTAACCGGCATAGTAATGTTATTTACCACGCTGAAAAGTAAATATCGGAAAAAACAGGCTCGCTTGCAGCAGTCTAGTTAGTACAATCTGGTTAGTACGCTTTAGTTTCAACAAGCTAGTTAAACCAGACCCGCTGATGTAAGTCTCTTATAGCCCCACTTAAAACAAGCACTCTTAAGCAAGTCTTTTGAAGCAAGCTCTCTAAAACAAAAAACGTAGCGCAAACTGAATGCTGCGACCTTGAGCAAAAGCCGCCCTATCATCAGCACTCACGTAAAAAAGCTGATTAGTGAGGTTTCGAATACTTACTCTCCCATTCACTTTATTATTAAATGGCAAAGATGCTCCAACCTCTAAGGTCACTACGCTACCTAAAGGGCGCTCTCCATCGGCAACGTTTGTTTTACTAGCCCGATAAAGCACGTTTGAAAATATGCGTATAATACCCGCTTGGTATCCCACCGTGAGCCGATGATTGTGCGCGGGAATATCAGCGATAACATTCCCGCTTTCGTCCTCACCTTTTATCCAAGCACCGCTTAACTGCAAAGATAATTCACTATTTTCCGGTGTCCAATTAGCCGTATAGCTCAGTCCATTAATAGTGGCACTGTCTAAATTAGCGTATTCCAACACGTCTTCGCTTACTTCTTTGCGCTCGATATAGTGATGTATCTTTTGACTAAACACTTCAGTGGTTGCCAATAAACCATTGTTTGAATATGAGATCCCGCCTTGAATATTTGCTGACTGCTCAGTGTCTAAACGTTGATTTCCAAGTACAGTGCCTCGAGGAGTTTCTCCAGAAAAAAACCGTTCCGTGAGAGATGGGTTTCTGAAAGCGCTTGAAACATATAAGCTTGCATACCAGTGAGGAGAAAGCATATAGCTAACACCTGTGAATCCGCTAACGTTTACTCTTTTTACGTTTTGCCCACTTCCACTTTGATACTGCCAGTCAAGGCGCGTACCTACCGCTACAGATAGATTTTGGAACGTTCTTGAGGCATCTATCACGCCCGCCAATCCAATCTCACTGGCATCGAGTGTGGTGATACTGTAGGTTTCAATTTGCGTTGTTTGTGCAGGTTTGACTTGTATTGGTATTGACGGTTCGGATGTTAAATTGAGGCCATACTGCGAAATAGGCGTTTCACTCTCATTGATCCTTACTCCTTCGCGTCCTTGCAGGTGGGCTTGCCAATTAACTCGCCACTTGCCTATACGCTGCCTGCCTCCGAGATCACCACCATAATCGAAGGCGTTGCTTCTGCTTTCATTAATGCGCGATTCTGGCCGTAACGTTTGCGTATCTAATTGAGACTGATGCCACCACACGTTACTAGTCATGTTATCGAAAACCACGCTGACTTTGCCTAGCCAATGGATATTGTTGGGGTATGTTGTCACTCTATCTTGTGGATAATCACTGCTCGACTTTCCAACATGGCTATTGTGTGAAAACAGCGACCACGCTTCAGTGATATTTGAGCGCTCAGGCTGATGTCGTATAAAAAGCGCTGTTTGTTCAAATTGTTCAAACAACGCATTGCCATTGGCATCTTGGGTGTTATCTGCATTGCGATAAGAGACTTTCCAATCAGTGCTTCCCGCATAAGCATGGCGCTTATCAGTATTGGACGTAAATAAACTGTCCGCAAAGCCTTCATACCCGTATTCTTGGGTTTCACCATTGTTCAACATTCCAACAGTAAGACTCTGCTCATGGGGTGCAGCAATTTGCAGGTTAACCGCGCCGCCTATTGCTCCAGAGCCTAAGTATGTAGAGGCTGCGCCAGGCACAACTGACACCTGTGTTATCCATGAAGGAGGTATAAAGCCAGCGCTTGCACCGGCTCTTCTATCGCTAAAAATAGGAACGCCGTTTAACAGCGTTTGAATTCGCCAGCGAGAAAAACCGCGAATACTCACATTTTGAATTTGCCCGCCCTGCCCGTTAAGGCTAATGACCGGGGACTGAACTAATACATCATTAATGTTAGTGGGCTCGGCAACTGAAGACTGAGAATAGTTATATAGGGGAAGGATGCGTTCTAGCGTGTCGTGGTAGTAAGGTCTCGTAGCCTTTACCACTATGTTCTCTACATCTGATTCGTTAGCGCCTAATTTGCTACCCTCTGATTGTTCAACCGCTCCTGAATAGGCTGGAAACGTTGTTAACATAAGAGCTGTCATAAGCGCAGCCGTAAGCGGTGTCATAAGCGCTCGTGTAATAACGGATTTGAACATAAGCTGTGCACACACGGCCACAGGTGCACTGCGCATGATGTATAGAGAAAAAGAGAGTTGCGAGCCGATCATAGAGCCTATGTTATTTTGCATAAATACATTAAATGAAGGTAAAAAGAAAACGGCAGTGAGAACACTGCCGTTTTATAGGGTATAAAACCCCGTTTATTGCATTGACAGTTATTCAGTAATAACCGGCAGACCTGCTGTCCATGGACCGCCAGCATTCACTACAGCACGCTGTAACTCAGGTAAGGTAGTTTGCTGAAGAGCACTTACGCGCTTACTCACTGCATTAAGCCCTTCGCTAGCATAACGCAATTGGTCTTGGTGCTGCTGAGTCGGTCCATAAGAAGACCCCACCGCAGAGCGAGCGTAACTCAAACGACTGGTTATGTTCGCAGGCTTTATTCCTTTGCGTTCACGAGACTCTAACCCATAAAGATCGCGGCTTAAGGCATTAACTTCAGCCTGCACATCGGCAAACTGTGTTTCAAGCGTGCTGATATCACCCTGAGTGCGGTTGATAGCACTGCGAAGGACTTCCATCGTATCTTTCACATTAGCCAATACGCTTGTAGTGGTTACCGCTTGTTTTTGAGCATCGCTCACCTTTCCATCATAGGCGGCACGTTCTTGTGCGGTCGCACCTTTTAGTGCACCTTCGTAGATAGACTCCAGCACAAAGCTAACCGGTTCGGCTAGCGGCGTTATTGCAGTACCTTCGCGCTTAAACAGCGCTGCCGTGTAGCTGCCAGGTAACGCCATTAACGCGCCACGTGAACGACTCGCACTGTCTTTATCCGTAATAGGCATTGCATTGGCGTAGGTCATATCCCATGTAATTCTGTGCAAGCCTTTTTTTGTGCTACCTTCTACCCGATTAACCACGTCGCCTTTAGCGTCTTTTATCTCAAGATAGACGGCAGGTGCAGCTTCTTGATTTTCTGCTTCCACCGCTTCCCAGCTTGGATACTTCGGATATTTGTCTTTTCCCTCCATAAGCTTTTTCTCAGCTTCTTGACGTTTCTCTTTCGCTGTCAGTAGGCTGTCTTTTAGGTAATAGGTCAGTGTTGCACCGTGCTCGGGGTTTTCAGCCACATAGCGGTCGTCACCGTCTGAATCTGTATGGTTATCGTCTGGTTGATACCACTTAACCGGGCGACTAGGCGCAAACAGCAGAGCGTCTTCTTCCATCGACTTTTTCGTTAGTGAGCGAAGCGGTGCATAATCATCAAGTATATAAATCCCTCGACCAAACGTACCGGCGACTAAGTCGTTCTCGCGACGCTGAATTTTCACATCTCGCGTTGAAATAGTAGGCATTCCACCTTCAAGTTCAACCCACTTATCTCCCCCGTCAACGGTAAAGAAAATGCCAAATTCAGTACCAATAAACATAAGATCTTTATTTTTGTGATCTTGAACAATACGCCACACTAAATGTTTTTCAGGCAGATCATCTGCCATCGACGTCCATTTTTTCCCTAAGTTAGTCGACTTAATAAGATACGGTTTATAGTCGCCATATTTATGGTTATCTAGTGCAACATACACTGTATTCGGGTCGAAAAGGTCAGCGCGAATATCATTCACATAAGCAGTAGCAGGGATGCCTCGAATATCGTCCAACTCTATCTTTTTCCACGATTTGCCGCCGTTCGTAGTAACCTGAATGATGCCATCGTCTGTGCCTACCCAAAGAATATTTTCATCAACCGGGCTTTCAGCAAAGTTTGCAATTGTGTGATACTCAGACATGGCATATAAATCCCAGCCAGCTTCTACAGACCACGTTCGTCCCATCATAGGCATATGCATGCGGTTGCCGTTTTTAGTCAAATCGCCCGACAGAGCAGTCCAGCTATCACCACGGTCGTCAGAGCGCCATACGCGCTGCGATGCAAAATAAATTCGCTTTGGATCGTGAGCAGATACGTTGATAGGCGCATCCCAATTGAATCGCTCTGCTGGGTCGCCTGGTAACGGTTGCGGTTTTATATAAACCCCTTCCTTCGTAGTCATATCCACACGAGTGAGGTTACCTTGCTGCCACTGGGAATACACGATGTCTGGATTACCGGGCTCAACAGCAGGCTGGTGTCCGTCGCCGCCTAGGGTCAAAAACCAGTCTTTGTTCTTAATTCCCTCTGCGCGATTTGTTCGCGAAGGGCCGCCCTGTGTAGAGTTATCCTGTGCACCCGCATACACATTGTAAAACGGCTTGGTATCGTCGGGCGCGACCTTATAGAACTGGGTTAATGGCAAGTTTGCCATAAAACGCCAGTTGGCCATGCTATCGTGAGACATATAAATTCCGCCATCCGACCCCATCAAAACGAAATCAGGGTCAGTGGGATGAAATGCCATTGCATGATCATCAACGTGTTTTCGCTTGGTATTAATAGGCGTCCATGTTTTTCCACCATCGTCAGACACTTTACTGTAATTGCTGGCAATATACACTCTATCCATTTGGTGCTGATCAGCAAAAATTTCCTGATAATAGTGCGGGCCAGTACCGCCACCTACTTCATCAGACATCTTCTCCCAACTTGCGCCTTTATTTGCCGAGCGATAAAAACCGCCTTCGCGATTGTCTATCTCAATCGTCGCGTAAAGCACATTGGAGTCGATAGGTGAAATCGCCATTCCAATTTTACCCATGTTGCCTTTCGGCAAACCAGTCTTCAATTCAGTCCAGGTTTCGCCACCATCGTCAGAGGTGTGAATACCGGCTGCGGGGCCTGTACCCACGTAATTTGCAACGGTCCTTTGTCTTGACCATGTTGCAGCATAAAGCCTGTTAGGGTCGTTAGGGTCTAGCAGAAGTGATGTTACCCCTGTCCATTCATCATCTGGGGTGAGTACTTGCTTCCAAGTTTCACCGCCGTCGGTGGTTTTATACAAACCTCGCTCGCCACCTTCAGACCATAAAGGGCCTTGCGCCGATATCCATACAACATCGGGGTTTTCTGGATGAATAATAATGTCGGAAACATGCTCTGACTTTTTAAGCCCCATATTTTTCCACGTTTGACCGCCATCAAGTGATTTGTATACACCATCACCAAAACTGATATGACGACCGCCGTTGTTCTCACCTGTACCAACCCAAACAATGTTTGAGTTACTTGGCGCAATGGTGACATCGCCTATTGAATAAACCGCTTCATTATCAAAAATAGGTTCCCACGTGGTACCCGAATTATTAGTCTTCCACACGCCTCCGGAGCCTACCGCGGTGTACCACGTTGACGGGTGGTTTTGATCGATAGCGATATCCGCTATTCGCCCCGACATATAGGCCGGGCCGATACTTCTCATTTCCATCGCTTTAAAGGTAGCGCTACTGAAAGGGGCGTTTTTATCTGTCTCTGACTTATCTGCAAATGCCGGCACGCTTGACAGTGCCATTGCTACAGCCACTGCAACGTTAAGTATTTTTTTCATTGTTATTGCCTAGTTTGTGAACTCTTCAGCAATGAAGTTACAAACAAGCGTACAAGTGTTCAATGGAACAAACGACCAACTGACGATAATAGGGGTCAGATGCATTGAACCCACTCTCACTGTACTGATTTATATAAACGCGTAAAAACACATACGACGGCCAGTTTCATTACTGTAAGGCAATTGCTAATTTGCATATCGGCGCGATGATAAAATCACGTCACAATAAAATATAAGGAAATATGACTAATGAATGAATTAACTATAAATGAATTAGGTGCCGTTTCTGGCGGAAGTTGGATTAAGGGGCTAGGTTACGTCGGCGTCGTTGCGACTATAGCTGAAGGCTTGTATGAATTTTACGAAGGCTATTCTGCTCACAGAAGTTAAGGAAAAACTATGAAAACAGAAACAATGATTGAACTTTCATCCGCTGACATAAGTGCTGTTGCAGGCGGAGGCTTAATGTATGAGTTGGGCGCTTTTTTTGCAAAAGTAGCCAACGCTAATGATGCTATTTACGATGTATATGGCAACACGAATAGAAACCATTGGTAGTCAACTTTAACCAAAGAGAAAGAGGCTCCGCGAGCCTCTTTAAAAAGGCGTTCCCTTCATGAAATTTAAACTCAGCTATGCAACTGGTGCTGCTGCGCTTCTTCTTATGCTGGAAGCCATTTATGCATTTTTAATCACTCCGGAACTGAACACCCATCAGGATAACTTACAAACCGCGTTACTGTTTATAGTGCTTGGAGCCTGCTACGAAATTATTGATGAAAAATACAAGGGCGAACCTGATAAAGAAAAGTGTGGGAATAAACAGCAAGAATGATGGGGCGGTTGAAAGAAATTGGGGTAGATTATGCCCAAGGATATTACCTTCGCAAACCACAAGCGCTGCATATCATGCTAGACAGCGCTAATGAAAAGTTAATATCCAAAGCATAATTTAAGGCATTAACGTCGAGTTTAAAACGGTGTGCAAAGCCTCTTTAAAAGGTGACGATATCATCGTTGATTAAATGCCCTACCACTGCACTTTCTTCGGCATCGACAAATGCCATGTCGACAGCTTTCGCTCGCCCGCTAGTCACTTTTCTATAGTTGGGGTGAGAGTAAATATAGGTTTGCTTAGAGCGTAACGCCTCAACCACTCTCTCTGCCAGCATAGATACCGGAATACCAGATTCGACGGCAGCAGCCGCGGCCTGCGCACCAGCCATAAGCTTGTCTTTACTCATCCGCTTTTCTTTTGCTACCGCATACTTTTCTTGCCTGTTGCGATGCGACTCGTGAATTCGCGTTTTAACAAAGGCAGGACACAGCACAGATACATGAATATTGTGAGGCTGTAGTTCAGCCATCCAACTTTCGGTCATCGATACCACCGCAGCTTTCGATGCACAATATGCACCCGCGTAAGGCATTCCCATCATTCCGGCCATCGACGCCACATTTAAAACCCAGCCGCCTTCACCGTGCTCTTTTATTGCTGGCACTGTTGCTTGGGCACCATAAAGCACGCCCATCACGTTAACATCCATCACCCAACGCCATGTCTCGTGCTCAGCGTCTTCAATCTTGCCAGGTGTACCGCCAACGCCGGCGTTATTAACCACCATATGTACCTTGCCAAAGGCTTCCTTTGCCTTTTCCACAATGGACTCCCACTGCGTATAGTCGGTAACATCTAACGGGCAGGTAAGAACGTTGTACCCTTTTTCTTTTAACGCGTCGCTTGCCTCAGACAACGTGGAAGAATCAATATCTCCCATAACAATGTTCATGCCCTGCTCTGCCAGCGCTTCGGCAACAGCTAGCCCTATACCACCGGCGGCGCCGGATATAATTGCGGTCTTACCGTTAAATTCGTTAGACATACTATTCACCTTTTATACTCTTCATGACTGGCCTCTTTGCTGGACCTAGTAGCTGGACCTGTTAGCTTGTTGTGTGGCTAAGAGCAACGACCCATTATTGTTTTTACGTAGAGTATGATGAAGGAAAGTATAGACATACTTTATTTGACTGATTTATTTAGCTTCATGAAATGAATACTAATTTGGATTACAACGTACCGAATTTTATTGTGCATTTTCTCTGCACCGATATAAAAATCAATGTGGTACGTGCTAGTAGGTTAAACAAGCGCTGTTAAACAAACGCTTAAAGGGCAGTATAACAGTGACATATCGGCTCCACTGACTTAAGGTAAGGAATATCAGAGCGTATTAAAAAGCGCATCTTACTAACAGGTTTATTATGAAAACTACGTCGACTAAAACAAAAACTTTTTCTGCTTTTTGCACTGTGTTTTTTACGGCATACATTGCTGCGTTTTCCGCATTAACAAGCGCAGCGTCAGCTCCTTTGGTGTCTATCGAAACTCACGATAACTTTTTTAATGCAATAAAAGCCCACTGCGGCAAAGCCTTTATTGGAAAGGTGACAAAGGATAACGTAGGCAATACATTCGGCGGCGCACAGTTGGTTATGCATGTAAGGGAGTGCTCAGATACTCAACTGCATATTCCGTTTCACGTCGGGGATGACGCCTCTCGCACTTGGATTGTCACCAAAACAGGTGCCGGCTTAATGCTTAAACACGACCATCGTAATGAAGATGGCAGTTTTCATACCTCTACCATGTATGGCGGACACACTGATAGCCGCGGCTATAATGAGGTTCAGTCATTCCCAGCTGATGCATACTCAAAACAGTTATTTATCGACTCTGGCATTAATGCTTCCACTGACAACGTATGGCAGATGATGATTTACCCTAAGCGTTTTAGTTATCGCTTAGTGCGTCCTGCAAGGGAAGTTCAAGTAGACTTTGATTTAACAAACCCTGTTGACCTACCAAAAACGCCTTGGGGATATACTCCACTTCCCTAAACAAAAATGCTGGCCGAATTAGGCCAGCTATCTTGTTACACTTAGGTTGTGCTAAGGCCATGCTCATGACATCCAGCGGTACTTTCAAAGACCAGTCGCGCTTTTGAAGACCAGTTGCGCTTTCAAATACCAGTCGCGCTTTTAAAGACCGCCGGCGCTTCTGGAATCCAGGGCCTTAGGCAAACAACTATCGACTGATAAAAATCACCCCATCTGGATTATTTCCGGTGGGAAACTCAGCAATGATTTGCTGGGTGTGAATGTCTATCGCCACTATCTTGTTTTTTAAATTTAACGATAAAAATGCAATGTCATGATCGGTATGCATGGTTATACCCTGCGGCCCCGCCTCTTTTTTTAGGGCTAATGTGCCAAGCTCTTTTTTATTCGTCGCGTCAAAAAAACGAATGTAGTGCTTGCGAAAATCAGGCACCATCGCCACCGACTCATCGTGGTTAAACAGCACTCGGTAAGGAAAGCTAAAACCACTCCACGTTGCAAGTACAGCCTCAGTTTCTGGGTCAACAACCACGAGTTTGCCTTCCTTATTTGCGCCATACCATAACTCTTCTGCGCTCTTGCGAAAGTTAATAGCTTCGGGCATTGATAGCGTTGGCATGTTTTTAAGCAGCTTTCGATTGCTCATATTCACAACCGATATCGAGTTACTACCGATATTGGTGGCATACGCTATGCTTTCATCGTTGCTAAGGGTAACCATATGGGTGGTATCTTGGGCTGTCTCGATTTTATTGGTGACTTTGCCTGTCACCACATTCGCTATACCAAGGTGCTTAGCCTTACCAGAGGTGAAAATTATCCGTTCATTGTCGTTTAAAAACGTGGCGCCATGAGGCCCTCGCAGTGAGGCAAGTGGTACTGTCCTTGCTACCTCAAGCGTTTTTAAATCGAAAACAGTTAAACTGTCGCCACCGACAAAATCAGTGCTTACTGCCCACTTTTGATCCTCAGACATAATGAGTTCATGAGGGCCTTTGCCTGTGGGAAGCGTTTTAATGATGCGCTTTTCGCTGACATCAATAATACTGATACTGTCATCAGATTTATTCACCACAGCGAGAAGACCAGACTGTAACCGTTCATCTTGGTCTTGGTCTTGCTCTTGATTTTGATCTTGAAATTGAATTTCAAATTGATTTTGCACCGCATTCGCTGAATTTAAAAAGCCTGCAAACACAAGTAGCATAAAACTAATACGTTTCATTAAGAACCTCTTAAATTGTGAATATTTGAGCACTAGCCACAAAAATACAGCCAAAAATTAGCGAAATCCTTCCGCCACCTCATCAGACTAATCAAGGTGGTCAGATTTGTGGCTAAGCCCGTGGTCAAGATTGTGATTAAGGCCGCGATTAAACACACTGACTTGGGGCTTTTTCACCAATAAATATAACGCAGGCAATACGATGAGCGTGAGTATTACGGCACTTGTCATGCCCCCAACCATAGGGGCTGCTACCCTGCTCATTACCTCAGAACCTGTTCCTTCACCATAAAGAACGGGCAGCAAGCCTAATATAATAGTTGCCACCGTCATCATTACTGGGCGCACCCGCATTCCAGCCCCTGCTAGCAGAGCGTTTCGAAATTCCACAATTGAAATTGCCGTGCCTCGCTCTGTGGCTTGCATCTTAAGTTCGTCAAAAGATTGGTTTAGGTACACTAACATGATCACACCTATTTCTACCGCGACTCCTGCCAGTGCAATAAAGCCTACACCGGCTGCCACCGAAAAGTTATAACCCTTAAAGTACATTAACCACAACCCGCCAATCATTGCCATTGGCAGTGTGACTATAATGATGGCGACTTCGCTAAATGCCCTAAAATTAAGGTAAAGCAAAACGACAATAATGGCGATAGTTAACGGTAATACGTAGGCTAACTTGTCTTTCGCCCGCTCCATGTACTCATATTGCCCCGCCCACGTCATTGAATAGCCAACAGGAAGGTCTATATGCATCTCTAAATGTGCTTTTGCAGTTGAAACATAAGAGCCTAAATCCACATTCTCAATATCGACATAAACCCATCCATTAAGCCGTGCATTTTCGCTTTTTATTCCCGAAGGTCCGGCCTCAACGTTAATATCGGCCACGTCCCCCAGCGCAATGCGCTGTCCGTTTTCCGTTACTAGCGGTAATCGCGCCAATTGCTCAGGCGAGTTTCGGTAGTCTAGCGGATAGCGAAGGTTTACCGAGTACCGCTCCTGCCCTTCAATAGTTTGCGTAACGTTAATGCCACCAACAGCCGTCGCCACCACTTGTTGAATATCATCAATATTTAGCGCGTACCGACCGGCCTTCTCGCGAGATATGTCAACGTTGATATAACGCCCACCAGCAACTCGCTCTGAGTATACTGAGACGGTGCTCGCTACTTCAGTAAGTATTGTTTCTATTTGCTCACCAATAGTCTGAATTGTATTGAGGTCTGGCCCCGCCACTTTAATTCCAACGGGCGTTTTAATCCCCGTCGACAGCATATCGATGCGCGTTTTAATCGGCATGACCCAAGCGTTGGTTACCCCCGGAAATTGTATTAGTTGGTTTAGCTCCGCTTTTAGTGAATCGGTAGTAACGCCCTCTCGCCACTGCGTTTTTGGTTTTAATTGAACAAAGGTTTCAATCATTGTTAGTGGTGCAGGATCGGTAGCCGTGTCGGCTCGCCCCACTTTGCCAAAAACAGTGTCCACCTCGGGCAGCGTTTTAATCAGCTTATCGGTTTGCTGTAATAGTTGCCTTGCTTTGCCTATAGAAATACCTGAATAGGTAGTGGGCATATACAGTAAGTCGCCCTCATCGAGGGTAGGTATAAACTCGCTGCCTATCTTGTCGATGGGCCAAAAACCCACAGCGGTAATAATAAGCGCCATCGCTATGGTCGACTTTGGAAACGCCATTACTTTTCGTAATACCGGTAGATACAGGGCAATTAGCAATCGGTTGAGCGGGTTTCTTTGTTGTGAAGTTACCTTTCCTCGAATGAAATACCCCATAAGCACAGGTACTAGCGTAATTGCTAAACCTGCTGCAGCGGCCATTGCATAGGTTTTGGTATAGGCCAGCGGTGCAAACATTCTGCCCTCTTGAGCTTCTAATATGAATACGGGTAAGAATGAAACGGTAATAATCAAAAGACTAAAAAACAGCGCAGGGCCTACCTCACTCGCCGCATTTGACAACACATGCCAGCGGTTATGGCTATTTAAGGTATCGCCATTTTTGTTCAGCTTTTCTATGTGCTTGTGCATATTTTCTATCATCACGATAGCGCCATCGGTCATTGCGCCAATGGCAATGGCGATACCAGCTAACGACATAATATTGGCATTAATTCCCTGTATGTACATGACAACAAATGCTATCGAAATACCCAACGGCAGTGTAAAAATAGCCACTAGAGATGAGCGAATATGAAACAGAAATACCACGCAAACCAATGCAACAATAACGAGCTCTTCTAGCAATGTATCCCATATGTTATCGACCGCTCGCCCTATTAATTTTGAGCGATCGTACACCGGAACAATCTCAACGCCTGAGGGTAAAGAGGACGTAAGCGAGGCAACTTTATCTTTTATTCTCTCTATTATTTGCTGAGCATTTTCGCCATAGCGCATAACAACAATACCGCCTACCACTTCGCCTTCCCCATTGAACTCAGCAACGCCGCGGCGCATTTGTGGGCCTACATTGACGTAGGCTACATCGCCTATGCGAAGTGGCGTCCCCTGCTCGTTTAATCCAAGGGGTATGCGCTCAATATCGGCAACCGATTCGATATAGCCCGTCGTCGTGACCATGTACTCAGCTTCAGCCATTTCAATAACAGACGCGCCAGTTTCTTTATTTCCCCGCTGCAGGGCGGTTTGTATGTGACTAAGGGGAATGTTGTAAGCTCGAAGTTTGTTTGGTTCTACCTGCACTTGATACTGCTTTACCATTCCCCCTACAGTGGCCACTTCAGAAACACCATCCACAGTTTGTAACTCGTATTTTAAAAACCAGTCCTGAATACTGCGAAGCTGACTTAAATCATAATTACCTGTGGTATCGGTGAGTGCATACATGTAAACCCAACCCACGCCAGTGGCATCAGGCCCTAATTGAGGTTTTGCTGAGGCAGGCAACGTCTCTGAGACCTGACTCAAGTATTCTAATACCCGGCTTCGAGCCCAGTAGACATCGGTATTGTCATCGAAAATAATATACACATAAGAGTCGCCAAAATAGGAATAACCTCTAACGGTTTTCGCTCCCGGTACTGAAAGCATGGCGCTTGTAAGAGGAAAGGTCACCTGATCTTGCACTACCTGTGGCGACTGCCCCAGATAGCTGGTTTTTATAATCACCTGCACATCCGACAAATCGGGTATAGCATCAACTGGCGTATTCTTAAGGGCATAAATACCCGCGGCCCCCATTATTAACGATAGCAAAACAATCAATATACGGTTTGCTATAGACCACCTTATAATCGACTCAATCATGATTCATATCCTTATGATTCATATCCTTATTATTCATATTCTTATGATTCATATCTTCATGATTCATATCTTCATGGCTCATATCTTCATGGCTCATATCTTCATGACTCATATTTTCATGACTCATTTCCTCGTGGATCATTTCCTTATGCATGGGCTTCTTTGATGACGGGTTAGCGCTTTTACGTGTCATGGCTACCACGATAAAGTCTTCGCGAATTTCAAAGGTGAAATTAACGGTATCACTCACGTTAAATCTAGTGAGGTCGATGTTCTGTGCAACGGTAAAATCCATAGTGGCGGGCGGTCTATTCCATTTCTTGATGGCCTCTCGGCTAGTATTAATTATACGCGTAGATGTATTAACCGCATTGATCACCCCTGTCACCGTTGCCGATGACACCTCTGGCTTAGGCATATTTGAATGAGAGCCTGGCGAATGAGAGCCAGCTAAATGAGATGAGCTGGAATGAGATGCACTTAAATGAGAGCCGCCGGAATGAGAGCTGGCCGAATGCGGCTTCTCACGGGACTCCATGCGAGTAAAATCCGATGTTTTACTCGATTCCGAATCGAGTAAGAACTGCGCCGAAGTGACTACCCTATCGCCCTCATTCAGCCCATTTAAAATTTCAATACTGTCTTGACTGACTCGACCTATATTCACGCTGACAGATTTGAATTTGCCATCGCCAAGAGCAAGCACAACGCGGTTTTGCTTACCCGTGCGGATAACCGCCTCTTCAGGCACAACTAAGATAGGCTTTGCTTTTCGAGTATGAATAGTCACATTGGCAAACATATTAGGTCTAAGTAGGTTATCCGAATTGTCAAAAGCCAGCCTAATCCTCAGTGTTCGAGTTTTTTCATCAAGAGCAGGGTACACATAGTCAACCTTCCCCATCCACTCCCTGCCTGGCAAATAATCGAGGGTCATGCTTACCGGTAGCCCTTTTGAAATCTGCACAACATCGCGCTCATACACTTCAGCTTCCACCCAAATTTTGTTTAATTTAGCAATACTGAACAGTGTATCTTCAGGCTTAACAAAAAAACCTTCTCGTATATTAAGTCCATCTACCACGCCTGATTGCGGTGCATAAAATGTGATATTTTGTTGAACTTGCTGCGTGGTTTCTAGTTTTTCTATCAAATCTGGCGAAAGCTGTAACGCTTTAAGCCTGTTTTTTGCAGCATTAACCAAGGCGCTATTTTTTCGTCGAAGCGCGATGACTAGCTCTTCTTGCGCATTGACTAATTGAGGCGAATACAAGGTATATAAAGCCTCACCTCTATCTACCGCGTTGCCTTCTGCTTTTATGTAAAGCTTTTCTATCCACCCTTCAACGCGGGGGTGTATGTGCACAATTTCATCTTCATCGTATTTAACGTATCCCACTGACACAATGTCACTGTTTATTGCCTTTCGCTCGGCAAGCGCAGTCCTTACACCTAAGTTATTAATAACGTGAGGGGCTATTACCACAGTACCTTTTTCAGCAGTAGTGCTTAGTGTCCCTTCTTCGAATACGGGCACTAAGTCCATTCCCATGGGCGACTTGCCAGGCTGGTCACGGCGATAATCTGCGTCCATGGGGGCCACCCAATAAAGGGGCTTTTTTTCTGAAACACTTTCGCTGCCCTTCTCAGCACTTAGCTCGTGATGAGAACTTGAATGCGCTAAAAACACAGTTTCAAACGCAACCTGAGCGATAAAAAGTGCCAGTGCACCTAAGGCAAAACCAATTAGCAAAGGCTTCGCAATGAGTACAGAAGCCTTTGTATTTTGTGATTTATTCGCCATTATCTTACTCCCGCGTTCATTTGTGTTTCAAAGTTACTTTGGTTTGCCTTTGATTCGGCACCTGCAAAAAAGTAGTTAATTCGCGCCACCGTTTTAAGCGCTTCAACGTCTATCTTAAGTGCAGAAATTTGCGCATTTAAAACAGCAATTCTCGCTCGTACCACCTCGGAAAAATCGCCATCATCGTTGGTATAGGCGGTAAGAGAGGCATCGGCTTGTTCATTGGTTTGCTGAAGTATCCCTTGCTTGTACAGGGTTTGTCGCTCTCGCAAACGCGTAAGCTGTCTTATCTCTGTTTCTAGGGCGCTTAACATTTGCTTGGTTAAAAGCAACTTTTCGGTTTTCACGGCTTGTGTCTCCGCTATTGCTGCTGCAATCTCTTTATCCTGTCGATTTTTTGTAAATAGAGGTACATCAAAGGTCACACCCACCGAAAAGAAGTCTGCTCGGCTTTGTCCTGACGGCATATCATCTCGATACCCATAGCTGGCGTTAACACCCCACTGAGGCTTGTATTGCTGCTTTGCCAACTCAGTCGTTTTCTCAAATACTTTTCTCTTTTGCTCTACAGCCTTTACCGCTGGGTGTGTTATTAAAATCTGTGCCATTTTCTCTCTGGCATATGAGGATGCATCAGCTGCTTCTGGGCTGACTAATTCGATTGATGGCAGTGAGTCTGTAAGTGAGAAAGACTGGGACTGGAAATTAGAATTAAAGCTATAGCCCTGTGTTTCGTTATCATATGACTGGAACCATTCGCTTAGTTGAGCAGTGGCAGATTCTAACAACTGCTTTTGTGACACTAATCTATCTTCTAACTGAATAATTTCTAAATCTGCGCGAATGACATCCTGCTGACGCGTACTGCCTAATGCAGCGGCATAGCTTGCTTTTGCTACTTCCGCCATTTGCTCAAACAGCATGCGATCAGATTCAATCAGCGCAATGGTTTGCTGAGCTAAATACGCATCTAACCAGAGCTCCGTCACGCTTGTTGTTAACCTCGCTTTTCTGTCATTGCGAAGCTGCGTAAATTTAAAGGCTTCTATTTTTAACTGACTTTCTTTAATCGCTAATGAGTAGCCCCGAGGGAGTAATTGTGAAACGCCAACATTAAACTGGGTCATCGCTTCTTGGTTTAACGAGAATGAATTGGTCGGTAAATTCATCATGCCAATAGACACTTTAGGATTGGACCATGTGCGTGCTGCAACGCTTCGATAATTCGCCGCATCTTGTTTTAGTTCACTGCCATGTAGCCAAGGGTCATTTTTAAGCGCCAGCGAAATAGCTTGTTCAAGCGTAATAACCTGGTTTGAAGGTGCACCAAGTACAGGCAAACAACCCCATAAGCAGCCTACTAACATTGCGAAAGCATTGGCTAAGCATTTCATAATATCGAGTCCTTACAAGTAAGCGTGAGTGCAGTCAAAAGAAGATGAAAGGCATCCTATTCATCATCGTTTGTGCTGCAGGCAGACCTACCGAATTTTATTAATTTAAGCGTTGGAATGGACCGGTTTGAATGCGTTCAGACACGAAGAATGGCTGAATAATTTCTGAATATGGGCCCATGTTAAACATACGGTTATGCGCGCTTTCATGAAAAAAAGACGCAACTGTGCTGTTTAGCCAATAATGGGGGGTCGAAATAGAGAGGAAGATATTGATTTAGGTTTACCACGCTGCTCGGCAACAACGTGCTCGCTGCATGTTGGCGCTGTGGTGGTGTGTCGAGTTAGAGCAACTAGACTAGCGTTTGAACAGGTACTCGTATCGCACATGCATTCATCGAAACAGCAGTTACCATCACTCATTGCCATTTTATCATTCGTACTCATCGCCATTGAGCCTGTTTCTTCGGCACTCATGTGAACGGTGGTGTGAGCTGAGTGGTTAGCATGCAATGCATTTTGTGAAGATTCTAACTCGTGTGTGGCATAAACACGTGGCTTTCTAGAAGCACTTACGGCTACTGCGGACCTTGTGGTTGTGCTTAAATTTGAGTTTGTGCTCGAGTTTGCCGTTACACAATCACTATTAGCATGCTCAAAAGAATATGCACGTGCAAAAGACTGCCCACAAGAAGCAATCAGCAAAATTACAACAAACACATATTTGGTAAAAGCTTTAAACATAATCCAACCACGGCAATAACGCGTAGCAATGGTATGTGATTAGATTTTTAAAGTAAATGTGTAGGCAAAAGTTTTAAAGGTAAGCGTGTACAATGCAAGTAGAAACAATTTCACACCTTTGATGAGTGATGAAATTAAGCTGTCTTAAGCCACCTAAGGCTTCTGAATCACGTCTTATTAAACCGAAATTCGTATGGCTACAATCAACACGCTTTATTAGTAATGTAAAATAACACTTGATCACATAACTGTAATAATGTAAATTTAAATAGTGAAAATTTATTAGAGGGGGCTTATCATGCTTAAGACATTCACGAAGTTATTCAAACGCAAGCACCCATACGCAGTTGCCGCATACGTAGGCCGCAAAAACGCACAACGTATTTTAGATTGTAAGATCGAGAAAAAGTCGAAGCTTCTTGCACACGACTAGCTACTAGCATATGGCTCCGAAAGGAGAGATGAACGCCGCTTATGGCAGATTCATCGAGTGAAACATAGAATCCGATGGTGCAAGCCATCGGATTTTTTTGTGCCCATAGAAATGTATCAGATACCGTTTCCAACGAAAAGTGTTAGATACGATCTCCCCCATGACAGAAAAATTGCTCACCTCTATTAATTTTAATTTACCCTCTTCTCGATAAGTTGCAGTGCATGTAATAACCTGTATGGTGAAAGAATACTCATTCAGGTAGTCCGCTAATAAACAAAGCGCATTATTTTATTTAAAAAAAGAGGTATCACCTGATGTCTAACTCGAAATACATTATTGTTGTAGTCGTTGCCGTAGTGGCAAGTATCGCTGCGTGGTTCACGTTTTTTGCCAAAGAATCTGCGCCAGACTTTACTGCTTACGCCGCAGGCCCTGATCGAAAAGCTGCTTTTTTTGAATACTTTACGCCCATTATTGTAGATATAAACAGAGAGCTAGCTGCCGATAGACAGCAAATTCAACGTGCGTGTGACGCCGGTGAAACCGGAACACTAAACAAATTCCTAACCAAATATCGTATTGAAGACACTGATCTTGAACAAGACTCCGCCTGCAATATATTGCTACGCCGGGCAGACATTGTCCCTGCGTCATTGGCAATTGCACAAGCCGCTAATGAAAGTGCGTGGGGAACGTCTCGTTTTGCTAAACAGGGAAATAACTTTTTCGGTCAGTGGTGCTTCACAAAAGGCTGTGGCATTGTTCCAAAGTCTCGAGATGCGAACAAAGCCCATGAAGTTGCCGATTTTCGCTCGCCTGCCGATTCAGTAGAAAGTTACATGCTCAATTTGAATACCCATGATGCCTACAAACCATTACGTAATATTCGTCAGTCGTTACGTAAAAAAGACGAGGCTGTCACCGGAGTCGCGCTTAGCTATGGCTTGGGCAAATATTCTGAACGTGGTGATGAATACGGCAAGGAGTTACGCGACATGATCAGCTTTAATAAATTGGCATCCCTTGATAAGTTGACACTGGAAGAAGTAAACGCTGATTAACCACACCAACTCACCAAAGCGTATTGTTATAGCAAATAAAAAAGGAGCCGCATTACTGTGGCTCCTCCGTGCTTTGGCTAGCAAATCAGCCAGCCAGAATGGTGACGAAAAAAGGGTTAGTTAGAACGTACCCCATTCATAGCCGATTCACCTGTTTTCAAAACACTAGACATATGATCACCTCCTTAAATATCTGCTAAACACAGCTTCAATGTAGCATTTGTGTTGGGCATGTAAAGAGAGATTGATTTTCATGGCAAACTTTTAATCTTTTGCTTTTCTGCTCTCTTATTCTTCTAGATAAACACTCAACAAAGCGCAACTATAGATGCTTTTCTATTTCTATCTCCACACTTTCAGTTTCCTGTGAGCCCGCAAAGGTGAGCCAAATTTGTCCATCTTGAATCGTTACTTGTATTTGCATAGAACGCTCAACTGCTTTTGACAGCGTTGTCGATAGCGCATTAGGAAGTGTATAAACAGAGAGGTTCTTCTTAGTATTAAGCTTATTCTGTTCTTTCTTCCACCAAACATCGAAACTGTTATCAGCATAAGCGTAAATCTTCATTTGCTTACTTTGATTGCAGCCTTTTTTAATGCGTTGGTCAGAGGGTTGCCCTAGTTCAATCCACAGCTCAATTTCGTCACTGAAACTTTTTTGCCATAAATCTGGCACTTCATCGTCGGATAAACCTTTTGTAAACTGCAATTGCTCATGGGCATTAACAATGAAAGCGATAATACGCAGCATCATACGCTCGTCGTTTTCAGACGGGTGACGGGCAATGGTTAAGTTGTGATCGTTGTAATAGTTGCGGTCCATATCGGTTATCGAGATATCCGCTTTAAATATCGTTGCTTTAAGTGCCATGTTAATCCTGATTGGTATGCCCTAAAGGCATTTTCTCGTCAAAGGCTGAGTACACCGGTACTGGTATTTTATTTTGCTGGCTTTACTCAGTCTCTTTTGTTTGTTGCTCTAGTTTTATAATGTTATCGACCTGACTAAGTGCCCCTTCGAGCTCCTTCTCAAGTGCTGTCTTGTCTGCACTCTTAGCCTCTGATATCTGCTGACGCACACTCTCAACCTTGGCTTTTGCATCTCTCAGCGACTCTTCGTGCTGCGCCGCGAGTTCGGCCTTATCAAATGCAATTGCCTCTTGGGAATCATCTTCCTCCACGCTAGCATTTGTCTTACGAGGCACATTAGTCGGCACTTTGGCGATAAATTTTTGCGTCGCGTCTGTGGGCCGCTGAGCAATAAAGTTAGGCGACATAATTTCAATATCGCTATTGTGGAGCGTATCTAAAATTGCTTTATGTAAATTTGAACGTGCCGTTAATACACTTTTCACTTCTTTCAGCAGACCTGCAACGCGATAAGACACACTGAAATCTCCCAGCTCACTGACCTGCACGTACCCCTCTTCTAAACCAGCCTCAAGAACGGCCTTGCTGAGCGCCTCGGTTACGCTAGTGTGATGAACATCGTAACCAATAGAGATATTCGCTGTGATCAAGGTGCCAGAAGAACGGATAACAGACACGGGGTTATTAACCAGGTAGCTGTTAGCAATATGGATTAAATCACGCTGCTCAGTTTGTATCTCTGTATCGAGCAATCCCTTTTCCGATACTCGTCCAAAATAATCATTACAACGAATGAAATCGCCTGTTTTAAAAGGCTTGTTGAATCGAATGACCAACCCAGACATTAGGTTTGCAACTATGGTGGTGGATGAGAAAGCAATAACACCTGACACTAACACGCCAATTAACGCCAACAGCTGATTTCTAGAGCTTTCACTTACCGGTAGTGTGAGCGCGACCGCTATCAATAATACCAAAACAATGACAAACACGACCATTTGTCGCGGCAAACGCTGCTCGCTGGTTAACTCTTGAGCACGTCTTAATAATATCCATCGCACTGCGATAATCATTACCGTCCCAAAAGATAATGTAATAACCAAAGGTAACCACAGCGCCAAAATTTCCATGTGCATTTCGCTTATCTGCCTATTCGCTTATTTGCTTAACGTTCCTGATACCTAGGCATGTTGACCTTGGCTATACAATCAAGGTCAACGCGCTCTAATGTTAGATTTTTCGTCGTTGATGATATAAGAATAATGGCTAAGGACGTATTGATATTTACTATTCATTTTTTCAGCAACACTCCCCGCCCTAGTAACCGTTTTATTTCTTATTGTTTACTGCTTGCTATTTACTGCTTATTCTTGAATGCTAGCCACGAGCATTCGATTGTAAATAAGCAGTCACCACCGCTTTTACATCTGCATAGCGACAGTTTTCACAACAACCGAAGCCCTGTACCTGCCTCACTTTCATCCGAGTAAACAGCGGCATAGACATACCAGTAAGAAAACGACAGTACGTATTTTCGGTTATCTGGGTGTGTACTTTACCTTCAAGGTGCTTATTCAGTGCCGTTATTGCGGTTGCTATTTCGTCTTCATCAGGCGCCGTTATTGGGTTTGAGTAAGTCAGCTTAGCAACGTTACCGCTGCACACGCTACAGTGTCCGCACCGCTCAGGCGCGTCTTTATCATCAAAATAGGCGGATAAATTAGCATTTAAGCAGCTATCGAGCTCAAAGAAACGAACAAGAGCAGCAATACGCTGAATTTCTTTGCGTTCATTGTCGGCAAAATAGTGCGCTAGCTTTTCGGATAAATCACTTGCGAGCAGTGCCTCTTGATTCACCTCAAACACATCGGTAATTAAACGTGATGCCAATTCAATATGGTTGTGCTCGTGCAAATATTCTAGTGCGCTCACAACTCTGCTTCGCTCGGCCCCGTAGTGCTGATAAATATCATCAAAGTTAACCACGCCCCACACCTTTTTCATTGCTGTGTTGTTAAAAACTGCATTTAGAAACTCGCTGCGCTCTTGAGTAAACTGACTGAGAATGTCTGCTTTTTCGGTTATAAAGCGGAATTTAAACTCTGCAAAATACGCATAAAGTGGGCGGATAACCTTGGCCAACTCTAATTGCACTAGCAATGTTTTAAGCGGGAGCTGTCGAACATTACTTTTGGTCGATAGGCTGTTTATCTGAGTTTCCCACTCATACACATTGTCGTTTGCTGTTTCTGGGCCTTGAGAGGCGATATCATCAATAACCGCTTGAACGGCTTGTTGGTCGGGAGTGTCGCCATAGACAAAGTTTTCAATGGTAACCAGACCATCTAAATTAGCTAATACGGTGCAGTTAGCCGCTTTTCCGTCACGCCCCCCTCGACCAATTTCCTGACTGTAGTTTTCAATGGATTTGGGTAAGTCATAATGCACTACAAAGCGAATGTCCGATTTATCTATCCCCATACCAAAGGCAATTGTTGCCACAACAACCTGAAGTTTGTTGTCCATGAAGTCGTGCTGTATACGTTGTCTAACATCACTGTCTAAACCGGCGTGATAAGCACTTGCTGTATAGCCATTTTGTTGTAAAAAACGGGCTACCTGCTCAGCGCTTTGTTGCAGGGTTACGTAAACAATGCCTGCACCTTGCTGCTGCTCTAATTCATTAAGCAATGCGTTATTTTTTTCTGACTCTACCACCGGCAACACATTTAAATTCAAATTCGAACGATAAAACCCGGTTTGAATGATGTTTGATGGGGCAATGTCAAATCTGCGGGCCATGTCCAACTTGACCTTTTTAGTAGCCGTAGCGGTGAGCAGCAGTACTAAAGGTATTCTTAATTCTTGTTGATAGGCGGGCAGCTTTAAGTAATCTGGTCGAAAGTTATGCCCCCACTCAGAAATACAGTGGGCTTCGTCGACCACCAGCATCGACACAGGTACCGATTCTATAAACTGACGAAAACGCTCGTTTTTAAACCGCTCTACTGACACCATCAATATTTTGCACTTACCTGAGCGCACGTCATTCATAACTTGCTTGTTTTGCTGGGGCGTTAGCGTTGAATCTATACTCGCCGCTGCAATACCTTTGCTGTGTAAGAATGCGAGCTGATCTTTCATTAGTGCTAACAAGGGTGATACCACCACGGTAAGGTGCGGTAATTGCGTAGCCACAAATTGATAGCACAATGACTTGCCCGAGCCGGTGGGAAAAATAGCGAGGGACGACTGCTGATTCAGTAAGCCTTCAACCACCTCCTGCTGTCCTGCGCGAAAGGATGGAAAACCAAATAGGCTCTGTAGCGCCCAAGAGTAGTCTGCGGTCATTGAATTGCCTGCTCCTTAAAAAACGGCTCTTACACAAGCTCGTTTAAATACTGGCAGACATGATACCGCAATACTTCAGTAATTTATGCGCTCAAACTTAAGACTTGCGTAAATCTTCAGGTGTATTATCAGCAACGACAGCGTTTCGCTCCCCCATGGGCTTATCTTCACCCACGGTGCTATCCACACTCGTTTGTAGCTCTATGCTTGAGTTTACTTCAGCACCAATAAGAATAATGTAGGCACTTAAATACAGCCACATCAGCAAAATGATAATTCCGCCCACTGACCCATAGGTTTTATTATAGCTAGCAAATTCATTTAAATAGATAGAAAAACCATACGAGGCCGCTATCCACAATACTGTGGCGAGTAATGCGCCTGGTGTTACCCATCGCCACTGCGCAGAGCGACGGTGAGGCGCATAACGATACAGCGCAGAAAGACAAAAGTTGAACAGCACAAGCATGACAGGCCACGTTAGCCACATAGCCTGTTTATTATCTATTGAACCACCGGTTACCCAGCTTATTGTCTCGGGCAATATAGTAATGCACGCCAGAGCTACTATAACGGTGGCAATCATACTGATAGTGCAGGCTATACGCGCTACTAAGCCGTTAAAAAAGCCCCTACCCTCATTTTCATTGTAGGTAATATTGCAGGCCGTGATTAATGCATTTGCTCCTTTACTGCTGCTCCAAAGCGACAAGAGTAGAGTTAAAAAGAAACCCCAGCCTAATGCAGAGCTCGACTTTTCCGTAAGCGTTTTAAGCTGCTCCTCAATGATATAGCTACTATCGGAAGGCACCACATCTACGAGCAAAGCCATATGACGCTGTAATTCTTCCGGCGACACGATAAGGCCGTACAACGATATCGTCGCGCCCAACAGGGGAAAGATTGCCAGCAAACAATAAAACGCGACGCCAGCAGAAATAAGAGGAATGTTATGCCCACCAATATTGGTAAAAATACGTTTAAGAATGCTCCACCAGTTTTTGAGTGTAAGTTCAAAAGCTGTGCTTGCTTCACTAAGGTGTGTATTGCTCATGTTCTCGCGTTAATTTTTTTATTGATAGGATATATACAGCAGTGGGTATAACTAGGATTAAAATATTTTCACACAGTTTATGATTTCAGCCAGCGACCGCTTTTAATGACAGGTGCAAAAAAAAACAAGCGAAAGCAAGAGCATAACGAAGATGTATGCATTTCAGTTGCCTTTCGTTTCAGTTGCCTTTCGTTTCAGTGGTTAAACGTTTCTCAACTAATTCAAGAGCGGCTGTCACTGCGTCGGTTGCCTCACAGGGAATATCCGGTATAACTCCCTCATCTTTCCAGCTTTCTTGGGTAAACGGATGTCGTAAATCGCCGTAGGTTATCACAAGATTGATGTGCTCACTAAGTGGTGTGGTAGTCGATAGATAGCTCAAACCCATTGTACGCGTGCCTACAACAGTCGCCTTACTTGTCTGTTGAAGTGTATAGGCTACAAACTCCCACGAGCCCGCCACAAAAGGCGATGTAACCACAAAAATAGGCACCTTCTCACCCATTTTAAAATCGGTATTACTCGCCACTAGCTGAGAAGCTTTATTGTGAGCTAGGGTAAGCGTTGCGAGGGGTTTACCTGTAGGTACAAAGTAACTTAGGAATTGCTTAGCAACGTGCAGGTCGACATAGCCAGCACTTCTTAAATCGATAATGATCGCAGTGGCGCTAGATAAGTAAGCCACAGCATTGGCTATATCGCTTTTTACTTGCTCATCAATAGGCAAATAAAAAAGTCACTACCTGTGGCTTGATAGTGACTTTCTCGATACGGTATTGAACCTACTGTTTAAGAGCAGCTTGTAAAGTAGCCATACCACTTAGGTTGCTTAGCCAAATTTCTTGCTAAATCCTTATTAGGCCTTCGCTGAGCCCTTATTGAGCCTTTAATACGGGTAGCTTAAGCTGTATTGGCTGAGGTAGTGAACTTACAATCCCTTTTCGGCAGCTATGCCAAAATGCAGATAACAACAGTAGCGTCGAGCCAATACATAGCCCGGTAATGGCAAAGCTATAGGTTACGAAACCCACGTTTTCCAGTAACGTCGAAAACGTATAAATAACATAAACTAGCGCCGACACCATTATTGCTCTGCGGTCCACTGCAATGGCAATAACCGCTAACAATACGTATAAACCAAGCACCACAGCGGAAATCATTAGCCCGCTATTGCCATCTAACACACCGAGGCTATTAAAAATAGGATGTACAATCATAGGCGCTGAAATAAGGTGTAGCCAAAAAGCAGTATCCGAAGCACGAGTTTGTCTTAGTGTATCTTTGCTATCCCATACCATTGCCAAACCGAAAACAAGTAAACCAAACACTAAAACAATATGGTTAATGTAGCCTATCAACACGGGGGCCACATAAAATAAACATGCTGCAGCAAAAGCACATAGCGTAGCGGTACCCGCGGCTACGGTAATGGGTACATGAAAACGTGACCAATGCATTAAAGCGCCAACGGTGGTAATAAGACCTGCGGCAATAAAGGCGTACTCTTTTACCTCAGGCCTAAACAGTATTGGCGTTGCAAACAAGCCCCCGAGAAAGGCGAGTAAAAGTGCAATAGCGGGCAATGCCATACGACGTTTATTGACAAAGTATTCAGCTAAGCCCCATGAACCTGCCGCTACAGCAATGCCGGCTAGTGGTGGGGAAATAATAAAGCCAAGCCATGCTAAAGAGCCAAGTAAAAGCGCACTGGCTATAACAACAAAGATGTCGTTAAAGCCATTAATAAGGCGAAAGTTCTCTTCATCAACCAAATGACTGTGACGCAGTGTATTGATAGATTTTCTGAACCTATTTACATCGCCCTGACTAAAAATATTTTGCTGTACCGCATGTGCTAGGTCTTCATCTGTGTACATGGTCTTTCCTTATTATTGCTTTTAGCTAGATATGTAAAAAATAGTAGTCAGAAGAATGAGAGCAAAAAGAGCGCCAAATAAAAATAACCAATATAATCAGACGGTTAAGAACTCACGCTCTATAAAGTAGCAATTTTTGCTAATTCTTTTAAGTAATATGACGAAAATGTAGCGTGATATTTAATGTTAAAAAAGCAAGCGGGCTTATCACCCAGGTGCCCTAATCATCAGGAAAATAGGCAAACACTTCTTCTACAGATTTATCGAAGAGTTTGGCAATTTTGAACGCTACCTCTAGCGAGGGGTTATACTTGTTTTTTTCAATAGCCATAATAGTTTGCCGCGTAACACCAACAGCCTCAGCGAGTGTTTGTTGCGTCATCTCGTTGGCAAAAAAACGACATTCTCTCACTTTATTCGTAATCGCCATAAAGGTTATACCGCGTCTTTTCTATAAAGTATGATTTGATGTGTAAATCTCACTATTTCCGAAAGAATAAACATAAGCAACAGCACATGCACTTCAAACAATGGGATGGGAAAGTAGGCTTTTATCGACGATTCAACACCAAGTGCATGGGGTAGCAATAATTGACCTAATGTCATGACTACTCCAATACTTAATACCCAGTAGCCGCTGTTATTAGCAGTTAACGCGATAAATCGGTCTCGCTCATCACCTTCTATGTCAGCTTTAGAACCTGCAACAGCAATAAGTGACTGGAAAATAATTTCTACAATAATGATATATAAAATAGCCTGACTCAAATTTCCCATTGCAATATCAATAGCTTGCTGCTCTGACACGCTAGCTAAATCAATGCTGATTACATTTAATGTGTACGAGCCAAAAATCACCAGTGTGGCAATGAGCGATAGCCAGGTACTTTTTTCTTTCAGCGTCATGTTCATAAGTAGCTCCATTAAATTTGTTATAGCGACGAGATTTAAGACCTTGTGCGCTTGAGGGTGTGCTTACAACGAACCAAGAGTAATTAATTTATTACTCAATGTATAGTATTTTTAACATTTAGGTTGGAATACATTACTTTTCCGACATTTTTGCGCATAAAATGGAAAGTAGTAGAGGTGAAAGTGCCAATATTAATAGAAGAGAATCATTCGACGTACACCGTTTATTTAAAGTAAAAATTAACGACTCATTGAAGGAGAGCGTGCGTACGATCGTCAGCCGTAGTAAATGCAACAAATCTGACTTATAGTAACGGGAGTATATTATGTAGCCACCGACAAAAGGGAATGATGGACACTGATAGTAAGGATTTCTCAAGCTTTGTCGAAGCGTGCATAGATAAAGTGAAGAAGCGGTTTGACGATGCTAGTAAAGCCAATCGCGTAGTGAGTTATTCATTGACGTGAAAGTTGCAGTACAACAGTTTATTTTTGTGGTCGTTGTTTTCACCGGTTTGTCGGTGAAAACAGTGATGGCTATGCAAAATATGCCGCTTCAAATTATGCTTGTTCAAAATAACACGTTAGAAAGTGGCCTTGGCCAGATACAACCCACACCCGCGCGATTAAACTCTCTTGAAGAACGTATCAAACAAAACGAGCCATCTGTAGAAACCACGATTAAAGGGCTTTCTCAGTACTTCACTGAACATCCCAGCGATTACCACCACGCCCAATTTCTTAACTTAAAAGCCTATCACGATATTTTAAAACAAGATTATGTATCAGCTTATCAACAGCTTTTAGATGCTCGCGAATATGCCAAGGTTGGTAATAACGAGTTAGCCCTTGCCGAGTCATTTCGATTAGAAGGGTTTATTTTAGATTTTTCCGGCGAGCATGGCGGAGCTCTAGAAGCGTTAAACCACTCTCTTGAAATGTATTATCTGCTAGATAACAAAGAGGTGCTATCGGTATATAGCGCAATGGGCAATGTGTATTCCTCGCTCAATGATTTTAAAAGGTTACTATCGTTCAGCCATCGGTATCTATCTACTGCACAAGAATTGGGGACTCGAGAAGATGAAGGTATTGCTTATTATTTTCAAGGCTATGCACACAAAGAGTTAGGCAATTATCAGGATGCAAAAGTTAGCCTCATGTTAGCAGATGAACTGCTTACTGAAACCAATTACCCCTTTATCGGCATTGTGTATAGCTCTATGGCAGAGCTATACATAGCGCAAGGCAATGTGAGTGAAGCATTACGAAGCCTCAACAAAGCCGCAGAAGCAGATCGCAAGGTTGGATTTCGATACACCGAGGGACCTCGCCTGCTGCAGCTGGTTGAAATTTATTTACAGCGGGGTGAAGTCGAACTGGCTATCAGCGAGCTTGAGGCAGGACTTAAAAAAGAAGAGGTGCAGAGCGACAAGGCGCTGTTGCTTAGGTTTTTAGAGCAACTCATTTCACTATTTGAATCAACGAACGATTATCAGTCGGCCCTGCAATATTCAAGACAGTTTCAAGAAACCTATAAGCAAAGTTTTAACGAACAACAGTCTAGATTACTCGCGTTAAATCGCGTGCGTTTAGCAATAGCAGAAAAAGAAGACACGATACAACTGCTTGAGAAAGACAATCAGTTAAAAGAGCAGCGCAATATTATTCAACAAAAAACCAATACTTTTCAGCTTTACTTTATTGCCGGCGTTATCTTGTTTTTAGCGTTAGTACTAAGCTTGTTGCTTAGAACTTGGCAGCAGCGCAGTGCCCTAAATAAGCTGGCGAAAGAATTACAAAAAGCAACCGACGCAAAATCTGATTTTCTTGCGCGTATGAGTCATGAAGTCCGAACTCCACTTAATGCAATTATCGGGCTTACCAAACTTTCCCAGCGCGCGGCCGAAAGTAAAGATCAACAAACCAACCTGTTGCAAATCGAAGGTGCATCAAAAACACTATTGAGTGTAGTGAACGATATTCTCGACTTTTCAAAAATTGAAGCGGGGAAAATGGATATTGAATCGACGCCTTTCAATATTGATAGTTTAGTCAATCAGGCAATTCGTTACCACCTGCCCCGCGCCAACGAAAAGCACATTGAGCTGATCCAGCACATAGCCAGAGATGTGCCTCACAATTTAATTGGGGATCCGCTACGCATACAGCAAATTTTAAATAACTTTTTAAGCAATGCGCTTAAATTTACCGACGATGGACTGGTATCTGTTAGCGTAGGGTGTGAACTTGTTGCCGACGACGTGTTGCTTGAATTTGAAGTAAAAGATACCGGCATTGGCTTAAATAACGAGGAAAAAACCAGGCTATTTCAGCCTTTCAACCAGAGCAATGAATCCACATCTCGGCGCTATGGTGGAACCGGATTAGGTTTAGCCATATGTCAGCAGCTGGCTTCATTGATGGACGGAAAAACATGGGTTGAAAGCAAGTTAGGCAAAGGCGCTAGCTTTTACTTTACGGTAAACGTAAAACGTAATTTAGCAGTGAAGATAGTGTCTCCCTCTAAACAACTGTCTGCCCTTAAAGTGTTGGTCGTAGATGATGTGAGCTTATCACGGCACGCAATATCAGAAGCGTTATTGATGGCCAATATTGAAGCCGACCTTGCCACGGGCGGTCAAGAAGCCATAGCTAAATTACGCAACGCCACGGCCAACAATGCACCTTACGACTTGCTCATTGTAGATTGGAAAATGCCCGATATTGATGGCCTTGAAGTTGTCGCGATCATGAACCAAGAGTTTGCTGCTAAGTCTCCTAAAGTCATTATGCTATCTGCGTTTGAGTCTGCGCAAATGCGTGAACAGGCAACACGCCTCGGTATAAAGACTTTTATCAAAAAGCCTTTCGGAGCCAGTGAGCTCGTCAATAATATTCAGGAGCTGTGTCTAGATTACCGCGCAAGTGTAGAAATAATAGAGACAGATGTGTCTGGATTTCCGAACCTTGCCGGTAAGGCTATACTGCTAGCAGAAGATAATACGCTTAATCAAAAAGTGGCCTTAGGTTTACTTAAAGACACTCACGCCAACATTCAAGTGGCCAATAATGGCATAGAGGCTGTCGATATACTTCGTCGCAATAGCGCTTTTGATTTAGTGCTTATGGATATCCAAATGCCCGAAATGGATGGCTTAGAGGCAACCAAAGTCATTCGCGATGAACTACAGCTTACGATGCCGATTATCGCTATGACAGCACATGCTATGCAGCAAGACATCGACAAAAGTATCGCGGCGGGCATGAACGCTCACCTCAATAAACCTGTCGAGCCGGACAAACTATTTAGTGTACTGGCAACCTTAATTCGCGAACATAAAGCCACAGCAGCCAGTATTGAAGCGAAAGAGTTGTACGAAACTCCTGCCGACGCTAAGCCTCTCAAAGCACTTACTCGTATCGACAAAACACGAGCAATGCAGTCTTTGCTCAACGATGAATCTTTATATACAACTTTGCTTACCGACTTTATAGCACTGCAAGCAGAGCTTGACGCGCTTTCTGTGGCTATTGCTGATAAAGATTACTTTTCAATTTCCCGGATAGTGCATATTTACACTACTGCTCTTAAGTACATTGGTGCTTATGAACTCGCCGAATTGGCTAGCACTGTCGAATTTACCATTCAAAATCAACAATATAAAATAGAAAAGGGCTTCGATAAACAGTTGAAGGCACTGAACAAGGCGCTTAATAAAATACATGTAATGGTTAAGGCTAACCTCAATAATAACGGTATGTCAGCAGACGAAGGAATCTAAAAAAATTTAAAGCCGTATTGCTTATTAGGTAGTATATATTGGTGATTTCTGACTATGTATCTATGCTTTCACTATGGAAATTTCAAAGGGACTTTCTTATTAAATGCACAAAAATATATCTCTGATTGAATTAGAACACCTGCTGGAGTTTGCGCCATGTGTTCTCTATAAATACGTACTGCTCCCCAATAGCAAAGGCAGGCTTTTGTATGTAAGTTCGGGCAGCAATGACCTACTAGGCTTGCATGCTTCAGACATGATGGACGATATAGACAACTTCTGGAATATAGTTCACCAAACCGATCTAGAACGACTGCAGGCAGAAGATTACAGCGCCAATCAAAAAGGTGAGTTTTTTGTTTCAGACGTTCGCATAAACAATCCAGCAAAAGGTACTACTTGGATAAGATTGTCCTCCAAGCCAAGTGATGAATTTTATGAAGGGCATCAAGTATGGACAGGCTATATGGTTGATATCTCCGATACCAAACGCCTTGAAGCAGAGTTAGAAGAACGCGCTCGACGAGATGCTATGACACAGTTGTGGAACAAAAGCGAAATAGTTAGCGCATTAGGCGAAGAGCTATCTCGTTTTGAACGAGATAATCTACCGTTTTCAATAATGATCATGGATTTAGACCATTTCAAAGCCATTAACGATAACTACGGCCACCTTGTTGGTGACGATGTTCTCCTTAAATTTACTGAAATAGCCTCTTCAGAACTTAGAGAAGTCGATATTTTAGGTAGGTTCGGGGGTGAAGAGTTTTTAGCTATTATTCATAATGCGTCGCAAGAGGAGACTATGGTCATTGCCGAGAGGATTAGGAAATCCGTTGAAATAACCTCTTTCACTGAAGGCACGACCACGTTTTCAATTACGGTAAGTATTGGGATTACTGAAGTCAAAAAAACACACAAGCAAACACCTGAAGAGGTGATAAAGCGCGCAGATGACGCGCTTTATCAGGCAAAACAAGACGGGCGAAATACAATAAGGTTTAAGTAACTTTGCAAATGTCGAAACTAATGCAATTAGAGCAAACTACATCATTCACTTGGCTTTTTATCGCCAAGTACCCGCTTAAGAAATTTAACTTCTTCTAACGCATAAAACATACGATTTTCTCGCTTTTTCCATCCATGCCCTTCATCAGGCATACGAATAAATGGAGCTTCAATATTATTTTCTCTTAAGGTTTTAACCATAATCTCTGTTTCGGCAATATCAATTCGTGGATCCATAACACCATGAGAATACAGAACAGGAACGTTTATGTTTTGAGCTTGACGTATGGGTGAATATTGTTGGTAAAACGCCAGCCATTTAGGATCGTTAATATCGCCATATTCAATAATATCAGATGCCTTAAGCATAGGAGAGGCTACTTTTAATGCTGTTACCCAATCTGCAACACCAAATAGAGAAACTCCCGCCGCAAAATGCCCCGGATAATTTGCTAATACAGCATTCACAGCATAGCCGCCGTAGCTGCCCCCAGCCACCGCTACTCGATCACCATCGATAATACCTTCATCTGATAAATACTCGTGCATATCCACAAGATCTCGAACACTATCAAGACGCTTCTCGCGATCATCAAGGGTTACATAGGTATGACCAAAGCCTGTTGAGCCGCGCACATTTGATTTAAAAACAGCAATCCCTTGGTTCACCAAGTACTGTGTTGTAGGGTCAAAATAAGGACGCGATTGCGCTGTCGGTCCGCCATGAACTCGAAATATCGCTGGAGGTGGTGTATTGTTTTTTCGCTGGGGAAGATACAAGAGCCCCTGCAAGATGACCCCATCGCGCGCTTTGATACGAACACTTTTAGGCTCTACAATACTCTGTTTCGGGACACCCGCTAAACCAGCGCTGAAAAGCATTTCTACATCACCGTTAAAGTTCCACGTGTAAAGCGAGCCAGGATCTGAAGAGCCCTTAGTTTCAATAAGTAAGTGACTCGCCATTGCCTCACAATTTATTCGCCACACGCCGCGAGGTAAGCCATCAACGTCTATATTTTTATTTTCGTGAAGATCCTTTACTCGCAACTGGCTATAACCGTCTACATTTGACGTCCAAGCTAAGTACTTATCACCCTTGCACAGTTTTACCCGCTCAACATCATGAGAGGCTTTCTCTATCCATTTCATGCCATCACTAAGGCTGTAGTACGCAAGATTTTGAAACTCTTGTTGCTTATTCGTTGCAAAATAAAAACCGCTACTATCCATAGCCCAAGCAAAACCAGCATCGGAATGATTTGCACGACGTTCAGGTGATGATATGGTGTTCAGCGTATATTTTTGGATATTAAAGAGGTACAAAGAGTCAGAGTCTTCACCTATCGATTCCTTCATTATCGCCCACTTGCCGTCTGGCGAGACAGATGAGACTGATAATCCCATCCGCCCCTCGTAGATCATCTCAGTGCTGCTGTTTTGAAGGTTGGTTAGGTATAAATCAAAGTCCATTTTATTGCGCTCGGTGCTAGCAAATAAAATAGTATTATTGCTAACAAAACCGCCAAAAACACGAAAGCCGCCCTTTACAGCTGTTAACACTTCCTTCTCGCTAAATTTTTCTAGGTTAATTAAATAGTACGACTCTTGTTCATTGCCGTTATTATCCGATGAATAGAGAATATCTTCTCCATCCGGCGACCATGCGTAAAATCTCACACCCGAACCAAACGTGAGTTGTATTGCCTGTCTCCCGTCAGTAGGTTGAACCCAAAGCTGGTACTTTCCAGTAAGCATTGAAACGTAAGCTACATAGGAACCATTTGGTGATAGCGATGAATTACGTATACCTCTGCTTTCGGCTAATATAAGGCGGCTTATAGCAGGAGGCGTATCGCCCGCTAGGCCAACTGAAAACGATACGTTATACGGCTCAATCGCTTCTAGCGTTTTGTCGTAACCTTTCATTCCCCCAGACTGCGAAAAAGCATTAAAACTTGCCGTGCTTATCACTACGGCAATAACAAGAAACTTTACAACAAATAAAAATCGAGACATGGCATGTTCCTTCAAAAGGTATGGATAGAGTACGCTAGCTCATAAGGGACGCTCGTACTAAAGGCGCAACCACTTCAGTTTAGGCAATATATCTTGGATGTGAAGTGTGGTGATTGAATAAGTAATGGTCAACAATAATGCTCTTGATTTTCAAGACTGATATACTATGCCTGAATTTACTTAAATAAAGAGCAATGCTTTAAAACATGACTACACACCTTCCCCATTTAGTAGGCACGCTGTGAAAATACCTAAACGCCTACAACCCCTTGTCGATGATGGTTTAATTGATGCAGTAATAAGCCGCTTAATGAGTGGCAAAGAAGCCGATGTTTTTATTGTTCGCTGTGGCGACCATATTCGCTGTGCAAAGGTTTACAAAGACGCGGTAAAACGCAGTTTCAAAAAAGCAGCTCAATACCAAGAAGGCAGAAAGGTACGGGGTGGTCGTCAAGCACGGGCTATGGGTAAGCGCTCAAACTATGGCCGTCAGCTAGAGGAAGAGATATGGCAGACTGCAGAAGTTGACGCCCTATCACGCCTTAATGAAGCCGGCGTGCGGGTACCTGATACCTATTGCTGCGTTGATGGTGTGCTGCTTATGGAGCTTGTGTCAGATGAGAGCGGCGATGTAGCTCCTCAGTTAGGGCATGTCTCAATGAGTGAAGATGAGGCGCTCAAGCAGCACAAAGAGATGATGCACAACATAATGCTCATGCTTTGCGCTGGCATAATTCACGGCGATCTCTCAGAATTTAACGTTCTTGTAGATGATAAAGGCCCTGTGATCATCGATTTGCCACAAGCTGTTAATGCCTCAGCCAACAACAGTGCTGAAGCCATGTTCGCCCGTGATGTAAACAACATGCGTCGCTATTACGGTGAATTTGCTCCTCAGCTATTACAAACGAATTATGCCAAAGAAATGTGGGCTTTGTTTGAAGAAGGTAATTTAACGCCTAATTCCACGCTGACTGGCGAATTTGAAGATGATAGCGAAGATGCGGATGTGGGCGCCATTCTCGAAGAAATTCAAGCGGCTGAAGATGAAGAAAAAGAACGCCTAGCGCGTATCAACTATTCGGATGATGCTGAGTAAACCCTCTGAAAAGCCACAACTATTTACAGGCGACATAAGCTAAAGACAAAACTTAAATTGGGGCAGCGGCACCTTTACCTACTTTTATAGGTACATACGCCACTGCCCAGCAATGTTAGATGTTTGCTACAACAGCGTTGTAAAAAGCTTCAGGTATAAAACGTTATACACGCACTATCCACTATTTAGCTTCCGGCATGGCTTCTAATATATCAACTATGTCACTGTTACCACTAAGTTTCGCAAGGTCTATTAGGTAGTCCTTTTCCAATGATTTAAGAGATTTACCGTCTAAACGCGATTTTACTTCATCAATATCGCCATTGGCAATTGACGTTTTTATTGCTGCAAAGTCGCCTATTGATTGGTCGTTTTGATTACCATTTGGATTACTGTCTGAAGTATTAGAAGTCATATATTGTCCTTAACATGTTTATTGATTAAAGATGTTTATCCACCCTATTTATTTGAATACGGCTGTTGAAGTTGCCCTTTAGAACTCAGACTTACAGCTAAGCCTCTGTGGTAAGCCTCAAAATCAGGCCGTTAAATAAATTTTTGAAACCGAAATGTAAACTCAAGTTTTAGAGAGAATGTAGAAATGCATTCCGGCGTTTGCCGTGTTGGATTAAAGCCACTTATACATTACCAACGCATCGACAAAGCCTTTCGCTGGATGATTGAACGCATTGGGTAATTTCCCAACAGTATCGTACCCTAACTTGTGCCATAAGCGGATGGCTCCCTCGTTAGTTGAAGCAACAAAGTTAAACTGCATTGCCTTATAACCTAACGCTTTTGCCATGGTCTGAGAATGCTCACACATGGCCGTTGCTACTCCATTTCCACTTGCTGACGCGGCAACCATATAACCACAATTGCAAACATGCTCTCCCGGACCAGCGTGATTAGTTTTAAGATAATACGTACCTATCACCTCACCGTCATCCAATGCTATGTAAGTCTTGCGGGGAGTGTTGACCCAGATATTAAGTGCTTCTTCTTTTGAGGTGTCTGTGCGAAACGCATAGGTTTCGCCCGCCTTTGCCACCTCATAAAAAATAGGCCAAATTAAGTCAAAGTCATGAATAGAGGCTACTTTTATTTCCATCAACGCACAACCTTTTGGCGACGTTAGGAAGCGGTTTACAAACCTACTTCCCTAACGTTATCTACATTATTTATAACAGTAACAAAAACCACTTTACTATGTATCGATGTACCACAAATAATGTCGCTATATGATTTGTCACTGAACGCTATGTCGTCAAAGCGCAGGCCATGCTCATTTAATTACCTTTTTGAAGCTTTATAAGGCGTCCACCCTCTTTGTCTTCAAGTACGTATATGTTGCCCATACCATCTTGCTCAACTTCACGCACTCTTTTGCCCCATTCGTAACGCTCAGCTTCTTCAACACTCCACTTCCCTCTATCATCCTGATTAAAGCTAACCCGGACCAACGCTTGTGAAGACAGACCGCCAATAAAACCATCGCCTTGCCAATCTTTGTGTAAGTCCCCTTTATAAATAATAAAGCCTGCAGGACTTATTGCTGGCACCCAGGCTTTTTCCGGCGACTTAAAAATGGGAATATCTTCATGATTGGGTATTTTCACACCAGAATAATGATCGCCTTGGGACACCGTCGGATAACCGTAGTTACGTGCCTTTTCGATGATATTTAATTCATCGCCATGGCGAGGCCCCATCTCGTGGGACCATAAATTACCTTGCGCATCAAAATCGATACCCAATGGATTGCGATGACCTAACGACCATATTTGCTCTGTCACTGCACCATTGCCATAAAAAGGATTGTCTTCTGGCACACTCCCATCTGCATTCAGGCGTACAATTTTACCTAAGTTCATCGCCATATTCTGCGCAGGTGTAAACTTTTGTCTTTCACCAGAACTGATAAATAAATAACCATCAGGCGAAAACGCCATGCGATGGGAATAGTGTCCGTTTCCAGTTACCTTAGGGGACTGACGCCAAATTAGCTCTCTGTTCGATAGACTCGCGCCTTTATCAGTAATAGTGAGCGTAGCGCGCTCGATAACGGCTCCACTAAAGGCGTCATCGTTAGCATCTCGCTCTACATAAGAAACATAGATAGTATTATTCGACGCAAAATCTGGGTGCACTATCACATCGCCTAGGCCGCCTTGCCCACGCGGTGTAACCTTAGGCACATTGTCGACTTTAGCGCGCTTTTGCTGGTTTTTATCAAGCAACCACATTGCGCCTGTCTTTTCTGTCACCAAGCTGTGGCCATCGGGTAAAAATGCCATGGCCCACGGGTTATCAAATGATGTTATTGCGCTGCCCATTAGCACAGTACCTTCGCTGCCGGTCATTTCCACCTGCGTTGGTGAGTTAGACTGAGCTAAAGCTCCGTATGAGGTTGCAACTAGCGTAACAATTAGCGCTATCTTCCGTGGCAGGGTTCGGATATTCATTGAACGCGTTTTAACAGATTGTTTTTGCATGCTTTTCTTTTGCATATTTCTCTTTTGCATAATAGCCGTCTCGTCCTGATGTTGAATTTTAATTAAAGCTCGTGAATTCACAGCATCAACTTCATATGCTGTGTCTGCGCTATTTTGCTTTTTACTACGAGCCTGTTGAACTTCATACGCTTGCCACCTTACGCTTTCCATAAAAGACTCGTTACAGAAGACCGAATACAAACTAGGCGCAAAAGACGATACACAAAAGCTCATTACAAAAGGCTAGTTAAAAGGACATATGGCACGCAAATGATAATTATTAGTGATGCTTACGGATTTCAATTCGGTTAGGCTCAACTAAAGTCTATTTCGACTGACCACATTCGGTAAGCCTACTCATTTAGTAGTCTAAACCTTAGGTTTAATGTGGCACTTCTACATGTTTAATACATTCAAACATAAAGGCATCGACCTCGTTTTCTTTGTGGTAGTCGGAGTAATGCAAGCCAACTTCAGACTCTGTGTTGATATGACGAATCGCCCCTTTTATGGTGCAGCACATACCAGAACTGGGCAGCGTTAAAACAATCTTCACATTGCTACTTTTTGCGTTGCCAGCAGGAAGGTGCTCGGGCATTGCAGCATCTAACTTTATTCGAATGCCTGAGTAGCTCATATCAACCATGCTTCCCTCTAAGCAAATGCTGCTGTCATCTGCTGGGTTACTTATCATGATATTCGCATGCACACCTTTGAGACTAAACCGCGGATACTTCCGTTTATCAGGAGCAGTTTGTTCATCAATCGTCATAGTATTTGCCTCATTTTTGTTAAGCTTAGCACCACGTAACTAAAACACCACGTTTAACCGGATACCACTCAATAGTCAGAAAAATAAGTCGACAATTAATTACGCAACATTTCTCAACAACACGTATCATATCGCCAACTTTTAAAAGCTGTGAATGTCTTCTTTATGTCATCATCTGTGTCATCTTCTGCGTCTCCTTTAACGCTATTTGCCGAATTAGGTTTGTGTAGTGAATTGGTAAACACTGTTACTGAAAAGGGCTACGCCAGTGCCTCCCCTATTCAGCAACAAGCTATTCCAGCAGTACTCAATGGTCGAGACGTCATTGCGATAGCTCAAACAGGCACGGGTAAAACGGCGAGCTTTTCACTGCCAATTTTGCATTTACTGGCTAATACACCACCTGCAAAACCGAATTGTGTAAAAGCGCTCATTGTTGCACCAACGCGAGAACTCGCAGCGCAGGTTGCTAAAAACGTTGAAAGCTATAGCGAAGGTATGAATATTCGCTCGACGGCCGTTTTTGGGGGTGTTCGCATTGAGCCTCAAAAATTTGAGCTTGCGCAAGGAGTAGACATTCTAATTGCCACTCCTGGCCGCTTAGTCGACTTATACAAACAAGGCGATATTAATTTTGAGCATATCGAAATATTGGTGCTTGATGAGGCCGACCGCATGTTGGACTTGGGCTTTGTTGAGCATATTCATTTTATACAGAGTCTCTTGCCAAAGCAGCGTCAAACGCTGCTATTTTCAGCCACGTTCTCAAAAGAAATAAAGGCACTAGCTGCCACCATGCTCAACAACCCAATGACAATTGAGCTGGCAACGGCTCACGATCATATTGAAAATATCACGCAAATATTGCATCCGGTGGACAAAGCGCGAAAGCACGAGCTTGTCATTCATCTTCTTAAAAGTAATGACTGGTCTCAGGTATTGGTTTTTACCCGCACTAAACGCGGTGCAGATGAAT
Organism: Alteromonas sp. BMJM2; assembly: GCF_027257845.1. Lineage (GTDB taxonomy): Bacteria > Pseudomonadota > Gammaproteobacteria > Enterobacterales > Alteromonadaceae > Alteromonas. The sequence goes on from NZ_JAPVOT010000005.1 coordinate 170,173, forward strand.
TAAGAAACGAATTAGAAGCAATGGGTATTGCAGCTGAATCTATACATGCTAATAGAACGCAACACGCGCGCACGCAAGCGCTAGATGGCTTTAGAAATGGCAGCCTGAAAGTACTAATAGGTACCGACCTTGCCGCCAGAGGCATCGATATTCAGCAGTTACCCTGCGTTATCAATGTGGATTTACCCTATGTGCCTGAAGACTATATTCACAGAATAGGTCGTACGGGCAGAGCATCAGCAAAGGGCTTAGCTATTTCACTGTATAGCGACGACGAGACGAAGCAGCTAAGATCAATTGAACGCCTTACGGGTAGGCAATTTAAAAAGACGTTTATTTCTGAATTTACACCAAAGCCAAAACCGCCAGCGGTTAAAAAAGATAAAATAGAAAAAGATTTATACGGCAATTTCGAAGCTTTTGATAAGCCTTCAGGCAAGAAGAAATCGAAAGGGCGTAAAAAGCGTCGATAAATGTTACCGGTCAAAAAACACATCAATGAGGTCGGCTAGAGACTCCTCTAGCCCTTCCTCAAACACATCAATATCGATATCGAAGCTGTTCATGTATTTGTCAGCATTCTCACGAGACACAATGCTATTTTTGAACTGAAACTCTAACTCTGGCAGCGATTTGTCGTAGCGGGGTTTAATCGCCCAACGCAAACAATGGCCGTGATGATTTTTAAGCTTCTGTTTGGCAAAGACACAAAATTCTTCCACGTAATCTGGGCCTTGCGGCCCAAGGCAGCCAGGCTCAACGCGAAATGTCACCAGCAACTTTTTGTATATTGGGAGCTTTGTTTCCATTGTCTCATTTAATGGCTTAAAAATTTGAGTATGAGCACATTGCTCTAATATTACCAGTGCAGCGTTAGCTCAATAACTTATAAAAATCGCTTTTCGTGAGTGGCTTTGCCAAGTGATAGCCTTGGAACTTATCTACATTCATTTCAATTAAGGCTTTAAAATGTGCTTCGGTTTCAATGCCCTCAGCCGTCACCTGTAAGCTCAGGCTTTTTGCCATTGAGTGTATGGCAAGGCAGAGGTTTTTGGCCTCATGATCATCCACAATATCTTTAACGAAACTGCGGTCAATTTTCAAAATGTCAAAGTTAACACTACGTAAATAACTCAAGCTGGAATAGGCAATGCCGAAATCGTCAATGGCCGTTTTTACCCCTAGTTCAGAGAGCATTCGCATATTTTCTCGAACCAGCGTTAAATCATCGGCAAATACACGCTCGGTTAACTCAAGTATCAAGTTATCGCCTTTCAAGCCATACTTATTTAAGCAGCGGCGAGTTACATCAACTAGGGCGCAGTCGGCAAGTTGTCGATAGGAAATATTCACCGACATACTAAGCGCAGAATGCCCCTTCTCCTGCCACTCTCGCAGTACCTGACAAGCAGCATCTATAACCCAATCGCCAATTTGTAAAATTTGGCCACCATCTTCGGCTATTGGAATAAAATCATCTGGCGGAATAAAACCCAGTTCGCTGTGCTCCCAACGCAACAAAGCTTCGGCGCCACAAAGCACTTTGTTTTTATCGAATATAGGTTGGAACACCAACGACAATTCATTTTTATCCAATGCAAAATTCAAGTCGGTGTTAAGACGAAGCTTGCGCTGTAAATCAATGTCGTAATCTAGGTTGTAAAAGGCGAATGCGCCTTTCTCGTTAATTTTAGTTCGGTACATAGCTGCATCTGCTTTGCGAAGTAAGTCGTTAGCATCTTCACTATCAACTGGGTACTGCGCTATGCCCACGCTTGAGCCAATGTTGTGTTGTCTGTTTTGGTAATAAATGGGCTGTAATATCACCTGTTGCACGCGCTGAACCAAGCGTACAATTTCATCTTTAGACGTATCGATTTCACTGAGCAATATAAATTCATCACCTCCGAAGCGACCGATAAAATCCCCTTCTCGTACACAGCGCTCTAAACGGCGAGCAACTTCCACTAACACTGCATCGCCGGCTTCATGACCATGCATATCGTTAACGTCTTTAAACTTATCAAGGTCGATAAAAATAACAGCAAAAGACACATTAGCGTGGAGTTTGAGTAAAGAAGCAAGATGCTCTTGTAGCATTAAGCGGTTTGGCATTTTGGTGAGATGATCGTAATGAGCTAGGTGAGACAGCTCAGACTCGTGCTTTTTGCGATCGCTAATGTCTTCTATGGTGATCAAGCTGTGTCGATGTTCATTTTCATCTAAAACGCTAAGCGCTGAATATTCAATCCAAACAATTCGTCCATCTTTGGTTTGTATCTGTATTTCACGTGTCGGTTTGTCTACCGTATCTGCACCAAAAAGCCGGTCGGCGTGCAAACATAGCGTACTCACTGGTTGATAAATTAGCGTATCTTCAGCAAAGCCAAAAGTAGCATGGGCGGTTTGATTAGCACGCTGTATTATGCCTTTTTCATCTACCAACAACACACTTTGCGCTTTTGAATTAAACACCCCAGAGAACAAGTCACTTTCAAAAGAGGCTAATTTAAGGGCTTTACGCAAAAACAGCATTTTTTCGTTTAGCGTGAAGTAGTAAGTGAGCATGATAAGGCTAAAAATTGTTAAACACATCAGCCGAGTAGCCAAGGTATAGCCCATATCACCTTCGTAGGGAAGTGTGTCCATTTGCTCAGGCCAAACGTAATAATAAACGGTGCCGAGTACACTGATAAACCAAAAGAATATTTGCCCTCGCCAACCCATTGTTCCACCAGCAAGGATAGGAAAGATAAAAATCCACGCATAGTGCACAGTATCAATACCGCCTGCAAAAGTGACGTTTGCCATGTGTATGGCAAACATACAAAACAACATGATTGCTGCTGCTAGCGGTACATTGTTGGTTTTTTTTAAGGCTAAAACGTTTACAAGAATGACAAACACACCTACAGCCTGAGTAATGACTACCCAATCTTCCATAAAGCTGTACAAGTCTTTAAAGGTTAACCCCAGCACAATAATGTAGATAATGCTGGTAAAATTAACGATAGAAAATACACCTGAAGAGCGAGCGCTTATAAAAAAAGTGCTAAGTGCTGATCTCGGTTGTTCAATAGTAATCTTCTCTGTTGTCATAATTTTCTATCGATACACTTCGTTTCTAAGTTTCGGCCTAATTGCAATCGGTTACCGTAATTGTTGGCTGCTCACCTTGATTGGGATGACGATAGGTAAGTTTGCACACATCACTTGCCGCAATCTCAGCGTTAGTTAAGTCTGCAGTTTGACGCTCTAACGTAAAGGTGACTTCAGGTGCAGAGCCACTTAATTTCCAATCGTCTTCTGAAAAATCAGCCACTTCTTTTAAGTTTGTTTGCGTTGCATAAGGGTAGCCGTAACGCACACGAATGCCGGAAGTTAAGGTAGTATCGGCACTCCCCTGCGCCCCTTCAATCAGCGCCTTTGCATAAACAATTTCCGAAGCCCCTAAAAGCGCCGATTTAAGTCCTTCAAGAGACCCTGCTTGGGCATCTTTTTGCAGATTTAGAAACTTTGGCGCAGCGGTAACTGCAAGTATTCCTAAAACGACTATTACGATAATTAACTCAATTAGGGTAAAGCCTTTACTGCTGTTGTACTTATTCATAAAAATAGGCGCTGCAATATCTATAATTTCGGCAAGTGTATAACATAAAGCAATAATTCCGAAGCAGACAATAGCATAGACGTACAGTGAGTCGTTTAAATCGACACTGCTTATTTAATGAACCTTTAACTCGTCGATTGCGTTTACATTTCTGTTAGAAAAAATGTATTTCTTCAATAGTGGCTAATACAAATTGTCTCTATGGCGATTGATTATATAGCCAGCAATACAAGGATTTTGAAATGAAACATTATGCTATTAACACCGAAGTTGAATGGGAATGGGGGAAAGGCAGTGCGTCGGGCAATATTCGAGAGAAGTTTACAAGTGATGTTGAACGCACCATAAAAGGCTCTACAGTTAACCGCAATGCGAGCGAGTCAGACCCTGCTTATATGATTGAACAAGACGATGGAAGCAAGGTGCTTAAGTCCCATAGCGAGCTTAAAAAAACATCATAAAGGTTAATCTTGGGCGTATTGATCTTTGTTGTACGAGTTTTAGGCTATCTGTGAGGAAGCCATTTGTTGGCTCAATATGCGTTCATCGCTGTATCTTTATAATCGCTAACTCGAGGATACAGCTGGGGCGCTTTGTACTTCAAATTACTTACCCAAATTGATTTCAGTATTCGCTTAATTGAATATTCTATTCTTGTAAAACCTACGCATAGTTTGCAAATGAAACAGCCCGCTATCTTCTTCGCCGTCCACAAATAAAAAAATGCCAAATAAATTCAAAAGCTTACAAAAATTTCGCACATGGTTTGTTTATTGCAAAACGTTTATTGAATGTTTTTATTGTCCGCAAACAATTCAAGTGTCACTAATATTAGTTAGTCACTGCAGTGCAGCTAGTAATATTTGTGATGCTGCATCGGCATAAAAACAAGCTTATTCACACTAAAAGGAGTACTTAATTATGGGTAACGATCAAAACCTGAAAGGTAAAAAAATTGCCATTTTGGCCACTAATGGATTTGAGCAAAGTGAATTAGTTCAACCCAGAGATGAACTCATTAAGCAAGGTGCTACCGTAGACATTTTGTCTATCAATGATCAAACCACCATCACGGCGTGGGATGAAGACAATTGGGGCGATAATGTAGATGTAGATGCGCAAGTTTCCTCTGTAAACTCTAGTGACTACGATGCGCTGATTTTACCTGGCGGCCAAATAAATCCAGATATTCTGCGTACGAACGATGCAGCGGTCTCTTTCATCAAAAGTGCTTATTCAGAGCAAAACATTAAAGCAATTGGTGCTATTTGCCACGGCCCATGGCTGCTTGTAGAAGCAAATTTAGCCGAAGATAAGCAGCTTACGAGTTTCCCTAGCATCAAAACCGATTTGATTAATGCCGGAGCACACTGGAAAGATGAAGAAGTAGTACAAGATGGGAAGTTGGTTACCAGCAGAAACCCAAACGATATTCCGGCTTTTGTAGAGGCGATAAGTAAGCTTGTAGCATAGCTGAAAAATCCATAAAAAAGGCGCTCGAATGAGCGCCTTTGGCTTTTGGTATATTGTATACGCAAATATCAGGCAGTGACTTACATCAAATTGACTCAATCACTTTCTTGAGTGTTTCGTCAAAATTGTCTAATGACACCGGATAGGTCACTTGGGAGTCATCGATAAAAAACGCAACGTACATATTGCTGCCTTTAAGCATTTGCAATAGCAATTGATCATCAATTAACGTTTTGACTTCACAGACGCTGCTGTTGCATCCGTTAATCGGCGCTCTATAAAAAGAGTGTTTGTCGACTTTTATTGCGACGCCCTTATCAACATTGGCCAAAGCACTCAGCCGAAGAACTAAATGCGGTTTAGCGTCCTTCTTCTTTTTGGCCAACATTACGCCTAAAACGGTGCCTTCACTGGGCTTAACTTTCACCTGCTGAGACGCTACACAACTGAGCCCCTCGTTAGATTTTGCAGGTTCACAATTCAACTGCCAACTGTCGGAGTACAACGTCTCGTTAACAACGCTATTGTGTAGATTTGTTGGGCTCTCGTCGCCCAACTCTTCTACCCAAGCTAGATTGCTAAAGCTAAACAATGCTAAAAGCAATAATACCGTTTTTGGGAAAGTAAATTTTTGCACTTGCTTCCCCCCTCTTATAGCGATCATACAGTTCGACAACTCAATTATTTACGTTTTCTTCTCATGAAGAACCCAGCCAATAAGCTAAGTCCAATAAGAGGAAGCGTAGATGGTGAAGGAACTGCAGCTACTTCAATGCTAATAGGTGTTTGACTTATATCTACCGTTCCCGCACTAACGAATGTTAGTCCCGTAATAAAGGCAGTTGAATCTGTAGGATCCAAACCAGCTTCTACCTCAATACCAGAAACTCTGAATCGGTCTACACCAAGGCTTCCAAAATCAAATTCAACTCCCGCATTAACTGAGCCTAAGAAATTAGTGTAGTCGCCGCCGTCCCAACCATAAAGATCGAAAACACCATCACCGATACTAGGTAAAATGACACTCGCAACATTGGGACCGTCGTGAACTACGTAGTCGTATCCAATAGCTACGATAGGGTCGATAAATATAGGGGTACTTGGCTCTGTTACCTCAAACGTAAAATCAAATACGTCTGGAGTATCATCTTCTTCTGGTAAAAGTGGGTTTTCAGGCGAACCTTCTTCATTACAATTAGGTTCACACAAACTAGTCCCATTGTCTAAAAACAATGCCGAGTTTAATGCTGTATCACCCGAATTAGTAACCGCAAATGCGATTGTATATTCACCAGCTTCAGTTAACTCTTCTGTAAATTGAAATACACCTGAGATACCATCTGAGCCTGTAGCAAAACCTGGCCCAGTAGTTGTCGCTAGTACGTCAACTATCGTTTCACCATTCGGGCCTACAAGAATAGCAAACGACGGGTCAGTATAAGGTATATAGTCTCGCGCTACGTAATTCCAAGACATGGAAATAGTATCGCCCGCCTCGGCAAAAAAGCTTTGAGAAATTGCAGAACCATTAGTTAGTGAAAAATTGCCGTTACTCACTGGTTCAATATCTGCTATTTCAACTGGACTTTGATTTTGTGTATTTACGTCGCCCGATTCAGCGCTATTTGCATTAGAAATTACCTCTTGTGGAATTTCAGGGCCACCTTCAAAGTTACCGCTATCGTTTGTAGAGTTGCCGACACTTTGCGCTTCAAATAAACTACCGACTTGTATACCTAAGAACTCTTCTATTTCAGTAACAGTAGCACCTTGAGAATCCAAATAGGCCATATGAGTTTGAAAAGGGCTAATCGAATAAACTGTACCATTGTCAGTCGTCACATCCGTTGAATTTGATGCAACTACGTCTCCAATAAAATCCCAGCCACTTAAATCGCCGGTTTCAAAACCGTGGTTATTTAGAACGATTGGTGCAGCGATTATGCTTGTAGAACAGATTGTTAGTGCAGCAACAACAGCACTGGCTGTTAGCTTTCGTGAAATGAACTTATCCATGTTTAGGTAATTCCATGTGTTTAAAAGTAAAACTGGTCTAGCAAGATCCAAACCAAAAATAAAAACCTTAAAAAACAAAGACTAAAAAAATCTTATTAAAAAAATGTAAAGAATGCGGACACTCAAGGTTGGGCAGCTCGAGCAGATTTGATATGGTATTTGGACAAAATCAGAGCACATTCCAAAATATGAAATATGCCCTGCTCCGCTTTTTTATCCGACAAAATTACAGCTGAATCACGTTGTCTCCACTGTCTCTATCAATCATTTTAACGAAGGGGTCTACTCCCACGTAAGCGGGCTTTTCATCCACCGTTACCGTTATTGTATTTTCTCCACTGGTTAACTTGTGTTTCTGGTTATAAATCACCGTAGTGTCGCCAGAAATATCTTCTGGATCGCCGGTAAACAACGCAATATCGATATATTCATCAACATTACCTTCGGTTTCGCGTCCATCGCCATTAGCCTCAAACTTAGCCGCCGATACTGTCATGGTGACGGCAAACTTACCGTCGCTAATTTCTTCAACCTCAGCTGACAGCATTTTTAAGTCGTATAGGGTAATGCGCTCAAACAAGTCTGCGATAAACTGCTGTTCCTCGCTTGTCGCCTCAGCATTAAGGGCAGCCTGTAAATCTAACGTAGTTGGATACGGGTCGTTTTTAAACTTATATGCCTCAAGAAAGTTTTTCAGTGCCGTATTAACACGCTTCTCACCTAACCTGTCTAGAATTGCCATCATGACTACCGAGCCTTTACGGTAATGAATATACTGCTGTTCTTCGCTGCGCATAAACGGCATTTCTTCAATCAGCTCGCTACCGCGGTCGCGAAGATAGCGATCCAGTTCATACTTGAGGAAGCGACGCATCTTCTCTTCGCCAAAGCGTTCACGCAATACCATAATGGCACTGTACTGAGACAAACTTTCAATAATAATTGATTGGCCCTGAACATTGGCAGCACCTACCTGATGTCCCCACCACTGGTGAGCTACTTCGTGGGCGGTAACATAGTACACATAGTCTATATCTTCAGGATCGCGCAGGTCGGCAATAAACCCAATATTCTCTGAGTAAGGCACCGTATTGGCAAAACTCTGCGCAAACGACCGATACCCTGGAAACTCAATAATGCGCATCTGCTTGTGCTGATAAGGGCCAAAGGCGTTGGTGAAGTAATCAAGAGAATCTTTCACGCTTTGCACCATTACATCCACATTCCAATGGTGATCAGGGTGATAGTACACCTCTATATTCACACCGTTATACTCTTCTCTACTAACGTCGTGGCGCGCAGAAAGGTAGGAGAAGAAATTGACTATTGGCGCATCCATTTTGTAATGAAAATAGTTACGTCCGTTCTCCTGCCACTCTTTTTGCAGGTAACCCGGCGCAATAGCAATTTGGTCGCCGCTGGTCGACACCGTAGTTTCAAAGTCGATAAAGGTGACTCCCTTACCAAACCCACTCTCAGCATAACGTGAGGTATCTTCCAGTTTATAGGCACGAGGGCGCTCTGGCAGATCCCGCTTACGTCGCTCGTGTCGGTCTGAAATTACATAACGCCCGTTAAACCCAAAAGATGGAAACAGCGAGAAATTATCGATAAATGTGCCATTTTCGGCTACCTGCAAATCGAAGCCGCCATCTTTGAACCCCTTATGCTCACGCAGTGCTGATAGCGTTCCTTTCCTGGTTTCACCTGGCATTAGTGGTTTGTCAAAGGTTAGCCACGCCGCAGACAGGTGGTCGAAGCGTTCGGTAATTTGCGCGCCAGGTATCACTACATCCCATGTAGTCGTAAATCGTGGAATCGACAGCAAGGTGCGGGAAATTGGCTCATCAAACGGATTGCTGATGGTCATATCTGCCAACACTTCTACACGGCGGGCCTCTGGATAAATATCAACGTTCGCATTAACTTGGGTTACTATCGGAATGAGGTCGTCTTCATACTGGCTAAACTGACTCTCGTATTCAGCTTGACGCTCGAAGGTTTCATCTTGGGTAAGGTAAGTGTTAACTACCTTGGTATTGTAGTGAATATAGCCACCCGTAAGTACGAATACGAGAAGGCTTGCTGCTAACACGACCTTTCCAGACGCCCCTAACTGATAACCTAGCAGCTTAAAACGGTGTTTAAGTGATACTTCTGGACCACGCTGCCACAATGCATAACCAATGGTGAATAGAGCTAGCGACAGTGCGCCCCAGTAAACCATATACCAAGCGAACGGAGCTAAGAACCATCCCCAGCCGTTAAGGTCGGAATACAACACTCTTGGCGCTTCGCTAAAGCTGTACATGTTGTGCTCTAAACCTAGCTCAGCAAATACTAAGCTAACAATGAAGTACGCCACAAACAGCAGCATACCCACAAATTTATTCGGGCTTAGTACCTGAATAAAGAATGCCAGAACCGCCAATAGCGCCCAGGGAACCCATGATACAAAATAGATCCCAATTAAATACGTACTAAAATCAAAGTCGAAATACCCCTGGGTAGCCTGATAGATAACGGTAAAAACAATGCCAATAGCAAATAACACTGCAGTTACTGCCCACATCGCAAGTAACTTAGAAACCCAAAAAATCAGGTTGAAAGCGGGTGTTGAATCGACGATATCGCCCATACCAGAGCCGCGCTCACGCCATACAATTTCGCCACTGTAATAGGTGATAACTATTAGCATCATCAACCCAAAACTTTCGCGAACAAATTCAACCATTTTATAGGTAAGCGGCCAGTCTGGCGTACCGTACATACCGCCTATAGGCACAAAGTACAGGGCAGACAGGTTGAACAGCGTAAAAATCATGAGCACAAGAAGGGCTGGGCTAAACATAACTTGGCGCATTTCAAAGCCAATGCGGGTAAGTAACTTACCAAACTGCCCACCCGCCTTTGCTTTAATAGTAAGGTTAAGGGTTTTCGGTGGAGCCACAGTGGAGGCTTTACTTGGTTTTTCTTTACGGCTTTTTTGCTGCCAGCGCATTTGATAAATACTGCCAACAGTGGCGAGAATAAATGCGCCAATGCCAAGCCATATCAAACGGTTTTGCAGTAACACACCTTCTAACGACACAACGGTGGTGTTTTTATCAAACACTGTCCAATAACGGGTTATCTCGGCGTAGGTACGAAGACCAAAGGGGTCTATCAATGCGCCAATGGTGCGGTATTCCGGCTCAGAAGTGACTACGCCGCTAATTAGGTAGAAAATGAATATACCCATTGCGACCAAGTATGCGGCCATAATTGAGCGAAGGCGCTGGGCAACGGCATAAAAAATCATACCAAGCGCTAGCATGCTGGGTACTGAGAAGTAGAAAAAGGTAGTTAGATAGAAACTAAGATTAGTGGGCCCTATTCGCTCTTGATCTATCCAAGGCATTAACGAGCCTAGTAAAATAGCAATAGGCACCATAGCAAACACGCAAATACTGACCAAATAGGCACCTAAAAACCGGCCCAAATGGTACGACAGCGGCGTAATAGGCCGAGTGTATATTAGCTCGCCCATATTGCTGGAGTGGTTTCGAGTGGCAGTACCAGAAACAAAGTTAACCAACAAAAACAGCGCAAAAATACCCATAATGAGCGCGGTTTGAGTAATAGCAAACGAGCCGTTATACAGCACGTTTCCACCGCCACCAATACGAACATTATCGGTAGTAGTTGCCAAAAAAGGTAATAAGAAAAACGCCAGCATGGTGACGTAAAAGGAAGGTTGGCGAAGGTAATATCGCCATTCAAACGTAAGGCTATTTAAAAACATGGCTATTCCCCTTACGCAGCAGTTGCAGCGCGGCTATTGTGCAAGGTGGAAAAATACACGTCTTCTAAATTAGCTGGCGCTTGTTCGAATCCTTCTGGCGGCGTGTCGGCCATTACATGAATAACGTGCTTACCGGCAATTAAACGGGCAGAAATGATATTCAGGCTCTGCTCAAGTTCGCGGTACTCATCTTGACTCACCTGCTTGCGCCAAATGCGTCCCGCCAGTTCTGTAGTGAGACTAATAGGGTTACCTTCTAATAAAATTTCTCCCTGCCCTAGCACGGCCATTTTCGGGCAAAGTTCTGATACATCATCAACAATGTGTGTAGAGAGTATAATAACCTTCTCTTCACCTAAGCTTACTAACAAGTTGTGAAAGCGATTGCGCTCTTCAGGGTCGAGGCCAGCGGTAGGCTCATCCACAATAATAAGATCGGGGTCGCCCAATAATGCCTGCGCAATACCAAAGCGCTGACGCATACCACCAGAATAACCACTTACTGCTTTGTCTCTGTGCTGCCACAAATTGGTGTGGACCAACAAGCTTTCCACCGCGTCTTTACGCTCAGACTTGCTGCTAATTCCCTTTAACACGGCTAGATGGTCTAGCAGCTTTTCTGCACTAATGCGCGGGTACACCCCAAAGTCTTGCGGTAAGTAACCAAGGCATTGTCGTAACCCATTAGGATCGGCCAGCACATCAATACCATTAAATTGAATAGAACCTGTATCAGGTGTTTGAAGGGTAGCAATTGTGCGCATTAAAGAGGATTTGCCGGCTCCGTTAGGGCCAAGTAACCCAAACATTCCCTTGGGAATTGATAGGTTGATGCCGTTAAGGGCTTTAACTCCATTGGGGTACGTTTTGGTGAGACCGCTAATGTTGAGCATGATCATTCCTTTGTAGTAATTGTTTGTGAAGCGTTCTTTTTATTTATTGTTCAAATTCTAAACTACCCCTAAATGATGCGTGTGTTAATGCGAAACTTGTAACAAAGTGAGAAAAGAATTAATGCGGCACAACATTATTGGTAATAAATGCAAATTAAAATTAAGAAATATTTACAGATTTATAGGGAAAAATACTCATCATCGACCTGTGCTAGTTTTGCAATAGCATAAAAATATGGACTTTCTTTTTCCTACACCATCGCTCTACAGGCCACGCTGCGGCTACATTTCATACAATAATTTAAGCAACTTTTTAAAGTAGGCCTATGCTTTGCACCTTCAATTGTGAACTCACAAAATGAAGGGATACATTATGTTACGTTGGGCATTAATATTTTTAGTTGTTGCAATAGTTGCTGCCGTTTTAGGATTTGGTGGAATTGCCGGTTCTGCGGCAGGTATAGCCAAGATTATCTTTGGCGTGTTTCTTATCTTATTAGTTGTATCACTAGTGATGAACATGGTGAGAGGTAAGTAGACAACCGCAAGCCGAGCGATGGGTTTAATTACCCATCGCAGCTTGCGATAGCTGTTTCTCACAGACTTTCTACATCTCATTTCTCACCAGTAAATTTCACTACTTACTTCTCACTACCAATTTAAGGGGAATACTATGAGTGACAAATTAATTACTACCGTAGGCATTGGCCTTGCCGCTGCATCAGCAGGCATGCTGGCCAGAAAAACACTTCAAAAATCGTGGGAAAAGGTGACTAACGAACCTGCTCCTAAAGATAAAGGAAGTGAAAATACCGATCTTCAAGAAGCCGTAACTTGGGCCGTGGTATCAGGCATTGGTGCAGGCGCCGCAAGAATGGCGGTTCAATATGCGTTGGATAAACGCAACTCCAAGTAGTTCTGCTTTTTGTTCATCCTTAAAACCACGATCCAAAAAACGTAAGAGAAAGATTGTGGTTGATTTGAGCCTCTGCTGAAGAAGCTCCGGGCGAATGAATGTAGTTATTCATATATCCCATTTCAACGCGCCATGTGTCGTTAAGTTGATAAGCTGGGCCCGCATAGAATCGATTTTGATCAAACCCACTTGCTTGCCCCCACTGAGTATCATTTAGCGTAACGAATAGCTCATCCCACACAACAAAAGACCACTTGTCGCCTAGTGACTTTTCCCAACGAACAAATTGTCTAATTCTATGGCCCACGTCGTCACCTTGATCGTTGCGATAGCGCTGTTCAAGACGGGTTCGTGCAGACACGTTGCCACCTAAAAATGGTCGAAGCGAGTAGGTTGCTTGCTGCCAAAGACGGTCTTCTTCTACAGTACCGGCCTCTGAATCTATCGCGATTCTAGCGACACCTAACCACAGTGTGAGGTCGTCAGACATACGATAGCCAATACCAGGGCGAAATATCGACACACCCAGTTGAGAGGCATCGTCTTTAAATCGCAGGTGCCCATCAAACCAGAATTGCAGGGCGCCCGCTTTATCGGCGTTACCGGCAAGGGCAACAGCATTCCAAGATTGAAAATCGTTTGTTGTTGCGTGCGACTCAGCGGTGCACATCAGCAGTAGTGATAAGGCGGTAATAGTGGTTATTGTATTTTTTATCGTGCGCATAGAAACCTCGGTGTGATGAGCTTTATGGTGCTTAAATGAGAGGTAGCGCGATATGAAGTATTTCATATCGCGCTAATAGCGAGGTTTAATTTGATAATGGGTTATAGGGAAGTGACGACTGATGAGCGACAATACGCAAATCACCTTCGCTGTCTTTCACGTACGCAAATGTATATTCCACTTTGGTTTCGCCACCTGTGGTGTCAGTGAAATAATAGTTACCCATTGCAACTGCCATACGACAGCTATTGTTGATAATTCCCACGTTGTCGAACTTCACTTTGGTATACGGCTTTATGGCAAAACCCTTATCTTCTTCGTAGGCATCGTTACCACCTACGAAGTACGACAGTGCAGCATCAAAACTCGATCTAAACTGATCGTTGGCCGCTAGCGTGGGCTTAAATAAAACGCTGCTTAAATCATAGCCGTACATTTCCTGAATAAAGTCAGCGGCTTCGGTAGAATAATCGCCTTTGTTAGAAAAGACGCTGCCAATTCTTACAATGCCGTCACCCCACATTTTCTGTGCGTTCACTACCTCTCGTTCAGTAATGCACTGGTTTGAATACAAAAGCACATCATCTGCGCTATTCGCATTTATCATAGCCGCGCTTTCGGTTGAAGCGTTACTCATTTGGGGTTTTGCCACAGCGGCGCAGCCAGACGCAATAATCACTGAAGCAGTTAAAAGAGTAGCTTTCATTATTGATTGAGGACGTATTTTCATAAGTAAACTCCCACCTAAATAACATTGAATAATACAAGGCAAGTCGCTTTGTATTTGATGCTGTTAAGCATATACATCTATGGTTAAGAGTACTTTTACTGAACATTAAAAACAGATTAACAGCAGGTGAGCATTAAACGGTTTGCTTTAAAGGAAGCGAAAACGATAGAAGCCAAAAACGAGATACATTTATAAAAGCTTATTCATGCTTTTTTCTAATAATCTCTGCATTTTTTTACCGGCAGCAGGAAGTAGATTTTCATGTGCGTTAGCCACAGACACCTGTGCGCTAACAGTGAACTCTCGACCACCTTGATAATAAGGCAAACACACATGTGCAAGCACTACTACCTCTGTGGTACCGCGAGTGTCACTTGGCCCCACCCTATTTTTTGAAACACGCGCCATTCACCCTCAGTTGCCTGATCTAAAATGACTTTGGCGCTTTTACTTGTACTTGTGACTTTATCAGCTTGAATACTTTGGGCGATTGCATACTGCAATCTCCTCTTAACAAGCACCCGCCCCTGTTACCAATTAAAATGGCCTCGTGTTTTATACAAAAAGAAAAGTAAGGAAAACAAGGGTTAAAACAACAACACGTCTTTGCTGTTTGTTTAATTTGTGCATTACCGGATGCTATTTCAATCACGCTTGGTGTGGCAGGTTTTGGTGTGGTTGCACAAAAGTTTCCACTTATCGAGCAGGCGGCACGTTATATAGGGTCAGTATTTTTGTTTTTTTATGCTGTACTAAGCCTTAAATCCGCCTTTTACCACAGACCACGCTTTGCAAGCACAAGGAGTGTCAGCGAGTTTATAGAGCTTAAGACAAAGAAATTCAGTGGCTGAAGGATTCAGTTAAAAGAGTACATATCGACCAAACTACTCAGCATCTTTTCGCCTTAGCCAACTTCGCAGCAACGCCAATGTCACCAAAGGCCTGTCGTCGTAAATTCCATGAGCACCACCTGGTACAACGGCCAATTCGGCGCCGGGCGTCAACGCGAGATAATTTTGAACGGTATCAATGCGTGCGGAATCGTATTGACCAATCATAAAAAGTGTTCTGTTAGGGTCGATATCGGCCAATAAATGCGTGGCGTCGTAGTGTTTTAATACGCCGGTTGACGAGAATTCACTTGGCCCCCACATGGCATTGTAAATCACTGGATTAAAACCACTTCCCCCTATGTTTTCTTCGTAAGCGATAATCGCTTCATCGATTTTGCTTGGTGAATAATGTGCAGAATATAATTTGATATATGCAGCACTGCATACAGACGCTTCTGGCGGTTGGGATGATTCACACTGTTTAAGTGTGTCTTGTACTGTTTGAGGAGCAGCGTTTATCAACAACTTTGCATCCATGACCCAGTGGGGCGTAGAAATAAATGTACCGCCTAGCACAGTGGATACCGTGTGCTGTGGATATTTTGCAGTGTACTCCAAGGCAATAGCAGAACCCCAACTTTGCCCTACCAGATGCCATTTCTCTACTTTTAAATGCTTGCGAATAGCATCTAAGGAGTCAACAAAACGAGCAACACGCCAGTTTGCTGGGTCGTTTGGCCGCGCAGATTTTCCGCTATCGAGTTGGTCATACATGATCACCATGCGCTCATCGGCCAGGTCTGTAATACCCACAAAGCCGTTGTGTGTTCCACCAGGACCACCGTGAATAAAAACCACCGGAATGGCGTCTGTGTGTTGCACGCCATTAAGCCTGACATACACTTTCCCGCCATCAACCGGCACCATGAGCTCTTTATCTGGATAAATCTCTAAATATTTGGCGTTTGCACTCAATGCCAACACCGATAAGCATGCAATACTTAGTAAGCGAGACATAAAATAGCAGAAAGTTTTGTCCATTTTTGGATCCCTGTATACGACTCAAGCACAATATTCATTCTGGTAGTATGCTTCGATGAAATTTTAATAACAAACGAAACATACATAAAATCATTTCAAAGCTACACCAAATACACTTACCTAAAAGCGCTTATTTACTTTTTAGCATGCCTGTCATGTTTAGCTGCTAAGTCAGCGTTTACGACAGATCACGCTTTGCAGGCACAGGGAAAAGAAGTTAGAAACCTTTTAGCAGCTACAATGATATGCCTTGCTTTTACTTGGCTTAATCCGCATGTGTACCTCGACACTTTTGTGTTATTAGGCTCAATATCTACGCAACATGAAGGGCAGCAAGTTGCGTTTGGTTTGAGCGTAATTTTAGGTTGTTTTGTGTTCTTCTTTTCACTCAGATACGGCGCAAAATTATTGATTCTTGTTTTCAAAAATCCAAAAGCCTGGAAGGTACACGAATTTATAATAGGGATTGTTATGCTCGCGCTTGGGGTAAGTTTTCTAGTGTAGTTAACTGAAAAGTGTGGTGAGCAATATTTTGCAGCCCTAAACTATCAGCAAAACCTTACGCTAAATAGCTGTTTTGAAAAGATGCTTAATTATGTGTGACTCGTAAAAAAAACTGTTAGGCTTAGAACTTAGTAGCTAAGGAGGGCTGTCTATTCAATTGTATCTCTCCACTATATTATTCATCTTCGAGAGGTCACATGAAAGCAAGTTATTGGATAATTCTCATCATTGTCACATCCGCTATAGCCTTTGCGGTTGGTCGTAATACAGCGCAACAAGTAACGCCAAATTCAGATGAAATTGTTTATTCAAAAAGCACGTCAAATGATAGAGAATCGTCACTAGAGGCAAAAAACACGCTTAGTGTTAATCACAATTCCGCAGATAAATTATTTTTAAATCTGTCCGAAACCTCCCCTACTTCAATGGAAGATATTACTGCTGAAGTGGGCGAACTATTAGCTGCGATAGAAGAAAACCCTAAACAAACAAAGTCAATTCTAAAACTGGCTGCATTACTAGAAGAGTTACCTACCGATAAGCTAACAGCATTAGCGCCGTTGTTCGAAAATAGCAGTGAATTCCAACGAAATCAGCTGAATCAGATGATTACTGCGCAATTAATACAAAAAGCTCCTGAACAGGCACTCGCTTTCGCACAACGTTACAACCCGATGCCAGAATTTCCAATTTACTTAGAAATAGTAAAGGCACAAGTTGCTGAAAAAAGACCTGATCTCGGCTTTGAATATTTAAACCAAATGCTAGACCTTGCTCACGAAGACATCGATTTAAGTGCAAACTCCACTTTGATAAATGTGCTAGCTAAGGCAGATTTAACGCAGTTAATAGACACACTCGAAATATTCAAAGATAAGGGAGTTAGTCTTGAGAATAGCTTGTCTTCCATAGGCTTAGAGCTAAAGACAAGCGAAGAACATCTAAACCTATTTAATGAACTAAGGCGCTTAGATGATATGTCGATATTAAATTCGGCGATTATTAATTGGGTTAAAATAGACCCTACCGCTTTATTTGACCGCTTAAACCAGATTGAAGATATCGCTGAGCGCGAAAATTTGGAACAAACCGCTTTTTACTTTTGGATGATCAATTCACCGGAAGATGCCGCCGACCATTTTTTAACAAATGCTTCAAATGAAATTAAAACGCTAAAGGATATAACTCGCGCGTGGCCGGAAGACAGAGCCGCTGATGCATTAGCGTGGATATCTAAGCAAAGTAATATTGATACTAATCGATATAAAATTGATTACTTAAAAAGACTGAGTTATTCCGAACCGAAATTTGTGCAATCTCATTTAGCTGATATCAACTTAAATGACGACGAGAAGATAAATTTCTATCGTAATTTATACAATAGCTTTAAGAGCAAAAGTAGCGAAGATGCTGAGCAGTTTCTAAATACCCTTTCATTTAAGGATGAGATACTCGATGTAGCGGCAGAAAACAAAAACTCTGGTAATAACCGAATCGCTAAAATTAATCAGGCTTTTAACAAATATTTTGACTTCAAATATAAGAAGGCTTTTGCGCTTGCCTTAGGGGACAATGAAGCCTACGCATACTTCTATGTGGTTAATAAACCCTCTCAAAATGAAGCCAACCAGCTAGCACTTAGCCAATGCGAACAGTACCGGTATAAACATAACGTTAATAATAAATGTGAGATTTATGCTGAAGGCGACGTGAGACTGTTTAATTTGGTGCCATAAAGTCGGCAGGCGGGTAAAAGTAAGTAAGAGTCTTTTTGAAAACCCTAAAGCTAACGAGACAGGCATTAAAACTATTTCAAAGCTGAATCTAGATACACTCTCTTCAAAGCTTTTATTTACCCTTTAATATGCCTGTCTTATTTAGTTAATCAAATCTCTTTAACGATGACGTCAACCGTTGTTAATTCTCCACTATTGCTCACTACCGTAACCTTAGCGGTGCCTACACTCTCTGCCTGTAACGTTAGGGAATCTTTATTGTTACTGGAACACGTAACTGTCAGTATATTTAATGAGACAGGCATAAATCTATTTCAAAGCTGAATCTGAATACACTATCTTCAAAAGCTTTTGTTTATTTTTTAGCATGCCTGTCTTGTTTGGCATTGTTTACTCTTCGCTGCCGCTTGCACTCTTTCTACTTGCTTATGTACATCGTTTAGATGATTGCGTTTTAACCACAATTTGGCGCCTTCGTTACCGGCAACTGCATGTAAGTTAGTGTCTTTGGGCAGTCTTAACCAGCTGTGCTGCTCAAGCACGTCATTGCTCTCGTTTAATGTGCCCGACATCACTAACACCTCAATACCGCTGTGGGCGTCAATGTATAGAGTGTCGTTAGGTGCTATATCAAAATAACTGACTTGCTCATGATCGTCGCTATACATTACTGCTTGAGGTCCAAGCGTATTCATTTGCACTTTTTTTTGGTGGCGGTCGCTGGGTTGAAACTGCCATAATTTAACAAAAATGATGCAGCCATCGTTTGAATATGGCACATGACTAGACTGCGGCGGGTTACGCACGTATGAGCCAGCGGGGTAGTCGCCATTTTCATCTTGAAATACGCCTTCAAGTACAATAAATTCTTCGCCACCGCTATGCAAATGGCCTGAGAATTTACTGCCAGCAGCGTATCTTACTATACTGGTTGCGCGTGCTATTTCACCGCCAATACGGTCTAGTGCGCGGCGTTCTACTCCTGGCATAGGAGACGTCATCCACGGTAATTGCTTGCTATGAATAACGACTCGTTGTGAAAAGTCTGTGTTCACGTGTTCGTTCATATTGTCATCTTATTAATTACAGGGAGATGTTACTCCCAAATGTAAATCGTACATACATGATTTAGGTTTACAAAGGGACTTACTCTATTGTGCCCCTTCGTAAACTATTTCCTTACATGCTGAAAAAGTTAAGCTTATTACCATCTAAATCATATACATACCCACAGCTAAAAGCGCCGTCTGCACGCGGTCCAGGTGCGCCGGCATCGGTAGCACCTAACGACAATGCTTTGTCATAAAGCGCCTGAATTTGTTGCGGCGAATCAGCAGCAATGGCAATCATATTACCGTTGCCTGGGGTGGCTGCCTGTCCGTTAAAGGGCACTGCTAAACCAAACAAGGCACCCTCACCAGAGCCATAGGCTACAAAGTCACCGTCACGGGCAATCATGGATTGTTTTGCACCTACAATCGCCAATAGTTCATCATAAAAGGCGGTAGCTCGCGCCATGTCAGTTACGCCAATTGTTGAATATGCAAGCATGTTAAGTTCTCCATAAAGTTATTTATGCTGACAGACAAACCTATCAACTGATAGATAGCTTAGTGTTGAATTTTACATCTGTCAACATTCACCTATCATTAGATAGGTAATTTGGTTATTATTATTGGGTTGCTGGTTTGATTAAGTATGAAGAAAAAGTAGTGAAAGGTGATGAATGTCGAAGAAAAGTGAGCTTTTAGCTGCTGCGGAATTACGAGTGCGGGACGGTGGGTATGCAAATTTCAGTTTTAGAGAATTAGCCAGTGAAGTAGGCATAAAAAGCGCGAGTGTGCATTATCATTTCCCTACCAAAGAAGATTTAGCTGCTGAATTAGCATATCAATATACAGAGCGTTTTTTAACAAGTTTGGGTGACCCATCTGCTTACGTGCAGCAAGGTAAAAACCCAATAGAAGTATATACCGAGCATTTTAGACATGCTCTACTCGTTGATAAACAAATGTGTTTATGCGGTTTACTGGGCGCCGAGTCTGGATCTTTGCCTGAAAAAGTGAAACATGAAACCAAGCGTTTTTTTAAGCGCAACATTAATTGGCTTGAACAAGCTTACACAAGCCTTCACATCACCAACAGCGAAAGCGAAATTACCAGTAAAGCTATGACTACCTTGGCTTTACTTGAAGGCGCATTGATGATCAGTAAAACATTGGACAGCATTGATGTGTTTGAACACGCTACCGCCGCAATAAAAGGCTTGGCTGAAATAATGGGAGAAACAACGGGACGAAAGAAATAACGGGACAGGCTTAAAATCACTGTAATACTTAAACCCAATATACTTCCTTTTCAGTAACTAACGAGACAGACACAAAAACATAAAAAACTGCCCCTTAATACACTTACCTCAAAGTGTTTATTTATTCACACTGGTTGCAGTATAAATCAAAGTTAAAATTCACCGATGCCAAAAACCAGAAAGTCTCAAATTAGCTTGTTAGATACACCCTATTACCACTGCGTCTCTCGCTGTGTTCGCCGTGCATTTTTGTGTGGTGAGCAAGGCGGAAAAAACTTTGAGCATCGCCGTCAATGGGTTGAAGACCGCATTCATGTGTTAAGCGATGTCTTTACAATAGGGGTTTGTGCTTACGCGGTAATGAGTAACCATACCCACTTGGTGCTACATGTGAATAAGGAGAAAGCGTCATTACTCTCAACCGAAGAGGTTATTCTACGCTGGCATTCACTCTACAAAGGAACGTTATTGACGCATCAATATTCTTCGCTTTCAACACGCGAGGACCTCAGTGACTCACAGATAAAAACCGTAGAATACACAGCAGACGTATGGCGAAAGCGGTTGTACGATATCAGCTGGTTTATGCGCGCACTCAATGAATATATTGCCCGGGCGGCCAACAAAGAAGATGAGTGTACAGGACACTTTTGGGAAGGACGATTTAAATCGCAGGCACTCTTAGATGAATCTGCGCTTGCCGCCTGCATGGCCTATGTTGACCTAAACCCGGTACGCGCCAATATGGCGAAAACGCCAGAAGCCTCTAACCATACCAGTATTCAGTATCGCATTCGCGCGGCTAAAGTGGGTAAAACCCCCAAACGACTCATGCCTTTTGCGGGCAACCCACGGCGAGATATGCCTAATGGTTTACCTTTCACACTCACCGATTATCTTCAGCTTGTGGATACAACAAGCCGATGTATTCATCCGAATAAACGCGGAAAACTTGATAGCAACTTACCACACATTTTAGAACGCTTGAATATAGAAAACGAAAATTGGCTAGCACTGACTACTCAGTTTGAACGCTGTTTTAAGCATGCTGCCGGAAAAGTGATTCATCTTGAAGAATACGCACTTAATCAAAATCAGCAGCGAATTCACGGCCGACGAAACGCCATGCGATTGCTTGGATAACATCAAACTAAATTATCCGGCTTTCCTGTTAATCAGCGTGTTTATGTCTGACTTCACGCCAGTAAGGCTTACTTCTTTAGCTTCTTTAACCAAACCCCGCACTATCTGAGTAAGTTGTAACCAATATTTGCACAAACACGAGTGTGAAGCGCGAGCGCGACTTTTTTGAATCTAAATATTACTATGACAAACAAAACCAGATTTCTTACAGCGTTTCTTAACATGCCTGTCTTGTTAAGTTCTCTTTTTTATAATTTAATAACCAAACACCGAGACACCCATCAACAGTGAAAAAGGAATTTCGAATGTATAAAAAGCTCGCCAGCATTTTGATTGGCATAGTATTGAGCCTTAGCTTTCACGTAAATGCTAAAGTACGAGGCAATGCGGAAGTTATAACGATAACCTCAGAAGTACTGAATGAGTCGCGAGATTTGCTTATTCACCTACCCAACAATTATGCACGCTATAAAGACACCACCTACCCTGTTCTATATTTGCTGGACGGTCAGCGCAACTTCGCACATACCGTTGGTACGCTAGACCTGCTGAATCAGTCTGGTATGGCGCAGGAAATGATTGTTATCGGTATTGCCAACACCGAGCGCACGCGAGATTTCACACCTACGTATGATGAAAGCTATAACGAGTGGGGAGTATCAGGTGGCGCAAACAACTTTTTAGATTTTCTAGAACAAGAGCTAAAGCCTTATGTCGCATCGAACTATCGTACCAACAACTACGCAATTATTGCTGGGCATTCGTTGAGCGCTTTATTCACTGTGTACGCTTTGCATGAACGGCCCGATATGTTTCAAGCCTACTTCGCTTTTAGCCCAAGTTTGTGGTGGCACGACAAAGTGATATTTCCAAAAGCAGAAAAATTTTTCAATGCCGATAGCGATCTCAATAAATACCTTTATGTAAATATGGGCAGCGAAGGTGGACACATGCTTAGCGCATTTGAACGGTATTCCGAACTATTGAAAAACAACACGCGGAATGGATTTACTTTTGATGCTGAGCTAAATATATCTGAAAGCCACAATACAACGGCACTCGCAGGTATGAGCTTGGCCCTACAGAAGCAGCTAAACTCCATACGCCCTTCAGGCTCGCTAATACAGAAAGGCCTTCCTGCGGTACAGCAGTTCTACAAAGACCTTTCTCAAAAATATAGCTTTCAAGCAAAACCAGAATATAAAGCGGTAAATCACGCTGGCTATGCCGCGCTGAAGCAGCAAGAATTTGAATCCGCCATTGCGATTTTTAAGAAAAACGTGTCACGTTTTCCAAACAAAGCAGATGCCTACGACAGCTTAGCAGATGGATATGAGGCAAAAGGCGATTTAGCCATGGCGCTTAAAATGAGAGAAAAAGCATTGGCAATGAGCTATGAGGAAAATGTTGAGAATGGTGCTTATATGACGCGGTTAATTAATTTGCGCAAGAAGATTGAAGAAGGTATTAACGAGTAATCGTCAAGGTTACTATGTAACAAAGATTCGAGTGATGACAGTTATCGCTTAAGATGCTATCGTAAAAAAAATGATAAAAATTAATAAATTGAAGTTTGATATTCGTTCCCCCTCTAAAAACTATAATTTAAACCAAAACTCAGCCTGTTGAATCAACATCATGCGAATTAAAACTACGGCCAAATGGGCAATTTATCTACACACGTTAGTATTCACAGCTGTATTCGCTCTATTTTCTGTAATTTTTTTGTCGTCATACAACGCTGTACTCTTAAACTCTCTAGTAGTGATAAGTAGCTATGTAGTCGTTTTATATTTGAGTTCGAATACTTTAAGACCGTTTTTGACAACACTGCTTACAATGTTTTTCTTACTGCTTTACCTATTTAATTTTGTATCGTTAAAATTTTGGAACGAGCAAATAACAATAGGATTCCTGTACAGCAATATAGAAGTTTTTGTTACCCATGCAATTAATTTTCCTTGGGCTATATTTTGTGTTTTCATTATTGTTCCAATAGCCTTATTTATGTTTTACCGACGGTACTTGCCTCGCAGAATAAACCGGGAGGACGATTTTGGTGCGCTAATTTTCTTGCCAATAGTCCTAGTTCTTTTTTATGGCTTTTCAAAATCAATAACATCGAATTTAGATCAAATATGGCAAGGTGAACCTGTTTACGAACTTTTCAAATTTGACTTTGCCTCTACTCTCCACTCACCGGAAATATTTGCTCCAGCGCCCACCTCTTCGAATCGCAACGTTCAGCGATTACCCAATATTATTCTTATCCATGCAGACGCATTGAGAGCCGATAGGTTAGACGCATACAAAAATCCAAGAAATGTGACTCCTTTTGCCGATACTCTAATAAAGAATGGTGCAACACACTTTCTCTACAGCTTTTCAAACTGTAGTGAGTCAATATGCGGTTTTTCTTCAGTTCTCAACTCATCCTTCGAACTTCATGGCGCAAGTAATGGGTTGCTCGAAAGGCTTACCTCACAAGGATATTTTACAAATTTTATTGGAACAGGTGATCTTAATCATGCTGGCTTAAATACATTTTTTAATAATAGAGTTGATAACTTTCTTCGAGCCGATCAGAGTGAAAACTATTACAAACATGACGATCGCTTTATCCTAAAAACATTGCATTCATTTCCTAAATATCAAGATATCCCTACATTCTTTTACTTAAGATTAATGTCTTCACACCCTTTAGGTAGCCACCGTGACAAATTCAAAAAATATGCCCCGGTACCCGGGAGCCTATTTTCTATATTTTTTGGAAAAAGTTCATATGAACAACTCGTAAACGCTCACGATAATATGGCACACCAGTTTGATGCTTACCTTGCAGATATATTTGCAATATTTGGGAAAAAAGGGTTTTTAGATAATACCATCGTTGTGATTTATGGCGACCATGGGGATGCCATGGGAGAGCATGAACAAATTGGGCATTATCAATCTCTTTATAATGAAGAAATACATGTACCTATTATTTTTTGGACAAGTCGAAATATTAAACTTAATCTTAAATCCAATCAATTTAGTACGTTAATGGATATAGCTCCTACATTACTTTATTCATTAGAGTTAAATGTTCCCTCGAATTATCTTGGTTATCCGCTCCAAATTTTAAAAAATAAAAAAGGGGCATTACTAAATAATAAACGAGGCGACAGAGGCTTAATTTTTCAACAGGAAGGCGCTTTGTTTAAAATAATTAATAAGAAAAATGGTGAGACCCTTGTGTTTGATTTGATCAACGACTTTGATGAAAAAATTGATCTGTCAAAATCGAGGCTAGATCTCGCCAAGAAATTTGATGAGTAATAGCAACCATTTGAAATTTTGACAGTTGCTTATAGAAGCGCATCGAACGGCGTAACTTACAGAATGAAAAGGTGTCTATCATGTCAATAAATCTGACTGTGTACGGTGGTAGCTTTTGGATCAGCGCGGTTCGAGATAAGCTCTGATTTATGCAGCCGAATATATTGATATAATTGACTTACTATCAATTCGAATTAAAAGGCGGTAGATATTAGTTTCATATATTCGTCCGCATACTCTTTTTTTGTTTTCTTTAGATTACAATCATTTATTTTACAAAACTCTTTTTTATATAAATTATCCAATATTATATTTTTTAAATTAAAATGACTTATATTTGGAAGTTCATTTTCATTTTCGCTATTTAGCATTGTAGCAAAAGATTCAAAATACTTTGTTCGTTCAGAGTACTCCGTACTGTCGTCATGCTTCAAACTAGACCTTAGCCCTATCTTTTGGTAAGCAATTTCTCCCCCAGTCAATGGTGGTAAATGATCACCTACTATTATAATCAATGATTTTGGATCTATCTGCCTCAGATTTTTTATGTAATTTTTTAGCTCTTTAATTCGATAATAAGTTTGATTAAGGAGCCTGTTTACCTCTGGCTCTACTCCCTCTAAATTTATGACACTTGGCCTCAGTATTTCACTTCGTTCGAATGGATAATGTCCATAAGCAGTAAGTACGTAATTAAATATAAGATTTCCTTTATCAAGGTTCTCTTTTACTAGTGACAAATTTTGATTGAAGAGTGATTTGTCAAATAACCAACCAGCTGGTGCATCATCAATTTTTATTCCACCTAATATTTTACTGTATTTTTCGCCAAACCTTATCTCATTAAATGACAGTGTTTGGTAAGCCTTTATTCTATTATAGTAATTAGGTTTAAATGGATGACTTGCAATAGTTTTGAACCCTTGTCGAGCCAACAAACTAGGTAGACAATCAATTATTTTTTCACCCTCAAAGAGGTTAAATTCGATAGAACTAACCAGTTGTAAGCTGGGAACACCACAGAGTATTTCAAACTCGGAACGTGCTGTGCCGTTACCAAACCCAGGGGCAATTGAAATTGACGACGATGATAATAATGAATTGTTTATCTCATCATTGAGAACGTCTGGGATTTCTATTGATGTGAACCTTCGAACATCGATATAACTTTCGTAAATAATCATATGAATATTCTTTTTTTCTAAAAATTCTTTATCTGGTAGATTCACCAAACCAGAAATAGATTCTGAAGAAAAAGTTCCGTCCTTCGACAGCTTATCTTTAAAAAACTGCCTTTCAAATTCAAATATTATTGCCGTGGTAATGACGCCGTAAAAAGCGACGACATGCTCGGCGGAAAAACTTTTTATTGGGATGGACTCGTAGATTGATTTTTTAGTATTGAATGGAAAGGAGAATACTACGGAGAAAATTGAAACGGTGACTGCAGGAACTAATAATTTATTTATGCTAAATACAAAGCTAAAATTTGATAAATATAAAGCTACAGGAGAAAAAATCAAAATGAATAAAACGATACTTCCTATAAGCGGAAGAACGTCTAAAAATTCTGAGAACAATAAAAAATCCTGTAATTTTAAAACTCCGCCGAATTGAGTAAAGAAAAACTCATAGAAACTATAGTACGAAAAAATAAGACCTAGTGAATATAACTTTGCGCGAAGGTTATTTTTTTGAAAGCACTTCAGAAACACATAAAAAACTGAGCAAAGTAAAACTTCTATTATCAAAAATGAAGTATTTCCATACAACAGATTACTTTCAAAATCCTTTATTTTATAATAAGAAAATATAAAAACCAGTAGAGCTAAAAAACCTAAACCACGACACGTTGCCAAATGATAAAAATAACGCATTAAATTTTTCAAAATCTAAGATATTCCTATTAAATCAAAATTCCATTTACTTTCATTTTTTTTAGATACTTATAACGCAAAATCCTCGCAAAAAACATTAGAATATAAAAAATTGGCTTTAATCAGATTACTTACCAACACACTTATCACTTCATACTCTTTATCGTAAAAAAAATGCTCAAGAATAAGCAACCTTTATTTAAAATAAGAGTGTGGGGCAACTCTTTCTTTGGTGATAAATTAAACAAAGACTGATTATTGTATGGGTTATTCCCGTTTCGTATATGGTATCAGATTTCAGCCAATTTTTTAAAGCAGAAAAAATTTGAAGCTAAAACCGGCCACTAAAAAGTGCCTGCAAATTGATCTCTACAAAATGATTAGGCAACAGGGGCCTGAATATCAATTATTTTCCTCAAGAAATGTTACCAATGATATGTTAAGTATTGAAGCGCCAAATGTTGGAATTGGCTTTTTTTCCAACATGGACGACAATGAAAAAACTTTTTACTTTGGTCATGGTGGCGCAGATGCTCATTTTATGCCTAAGAGATATGTTTAGCTAGAAACGAGTTTCGACTGAATCGACCCGACATCAAAAAGGCGAAACAACTCTGATTCGCCTATTTCATATCTAGCTATTCACAATCTTAATTGCATTCACAAATTTAATTGTCGCGTTCACAATTTTAATTGCAGTTAGTCAACCAACCTACCCCTCAATATAACTCTCTATACTTGGGCAAGAACAAATTAAGTTACGGTCGCCGTATACGTCATCAATACGGTTAACCGTTGGCCAGAATTTGTTTCTGTGTACTTCTGGTGCTGGGTACGCCGCTAGCATGCGGTCGTAGCTGCGGTTCCAGTCGCTGTCACAGATGTCAGCTAGCGTGTGTGGTGCATTGTGCAGTGGGTTGTCTGTTGCATCCCACTCTCCGCTTTCCACTTTCGCTATTTCTTGGCGAATGCTTATCATGGCGTTAATGAAACGGTCTAGCTCGTACTTCGCTTCAGACTCGGTTGGCTCTACCATTAATGTGCCTGCCACTGGGAAGCTCATTGTTGGTGAGTGGAAACCGTAGTCGTTTAAGCGCTTAGCAATGTCTAGCTCGGTTACGCCACTGGCTTCTTTTAGTGGCCGAAGGTCGATAATACATTCGTGGGCTACACGGTCGTTGTTGCCTTTGTAAAGTATTTCAAAGTGCCCTTCTAGCTTCTTAGCCACGTAGTTCGCGTTAAGAATGGCCACTTCAGTTGCACGGCGCAGGCCTTCGCTACCCATCATTTTGATGTACATGTAGCTGATAGGCAAAATAGATGCACTACCCCATGGTGCACCACTTACCGCGCCGCAATCTTTACCCGCTGTTTCTACGTTAATCACAGTGTGATTAGGTAAAAACGGTGCAAGGTGCGATTTAACGCCAATAGGTCCCATACCTGGGCCGCCGCCACCGTGTGGTATACAGAATGTTTTGTGCAAGTTAAGGTGCGATACGTCTGAGCCAATGAAGCCTGGTGATGTAATGCCCACCTGCGCGTTCATATTAGCGCCGTCCATGTAAACCTGGCCGCCGTGCTCGTGAACGATGTCACATATTTCTTTCACCGTTTCTTCATAAACACCGTGAGTAGACGGGTATGTGATCATTGCGCACGATAGGTTGTCGCCCACTTCTTCCGCTTTTTTGCGAAGGTCGTTAAGGTCTACGTTTCCGTTTGAATCACACGCTACTACCACTACTTTTAAGCTAACCATTTGCGCCGAAGCTGGGTTAGTACCGTGGGCAGAGCTTGGAATTAAGCATACGTTTCTGTGGCTGTCGCCGCGGCTTTCATGGTAACGCTGAATAGCCAATAGGCCAGCATATTCGCCCTGTGCACCTGAGTTAGGCTGCATTGAAAGTGCGTCGTAACCCGTTACATCAATGAGCCACTCGGCTAATTCTGCAATCATTTCTTGATAGCCTACGGCTTGATCAAGTGGCGCGAACGGGTGCAATTGTCCAAATTCAGCCCAGGTTACGGGAATCATTTCTGCCGTCGCGTTGAGCTTCATGGTGCAAGAGCCCAATGAAATCATTGAATGGTTTAATGCCAAATCTTTGTTTTCAAGGCTTTTGATATAACGCAGCATTTCAGTTTCAGAGTGATACTTGTTGAACACTTCATGAGTCAAAATGTCGCTAGTACGTACTAGCTCTTCTGGAATAGACCTAACGGCTTGTGTCGTTACTTCTGCGTCTAGGTCTTCAACACTTAGCCCGTGCTCATCACCTAAAATAACGTTAAATAACGCTAAGATATCTTCGCGATTAGTGGTTTCATCTAGCGCTACGCCTACTGCGCCTTCAAGGTCTGAACGTAAGTTCATGCCATTGGCATACGCTTTTGCGAGTACGTCTTCTTTGTTTTCAACCATTACAGTAAGTGTATCGAAGTACGTGCTGTGCTTAAGGGCTACGCCTTTGCTAGCGCCCTTTTGAGCTCTTGATTTAGATAAGCCGGTAGCAAGAATGTCAGCAAAACGGTGAATGCGCTCGGCAATGGTTTTTAAGCCTTGCGGGCCGTGGTACACGGCGTAAAAACTTGCCATGTTGGCAAGTAATACCTGCGCGGTACAGATGTTCGAGTTCGCTTTTTCGCGGCGAATGTGTTGCTCGCGCGTTTGCAGTGCCATACGCAGGGCTGGGCGATTGCGTGTGTCTTTACTTACACCAATAATACGCCCTGGCAATGAACGCTTGTAGCTTTCACGGGTGGCGAAGAAAGCAGCGTGTGGACCGCCATAGCCCATTGGTACACCAAAGCGCTGCGCACTACCTAGTGCTACGTCTGCGCCTAGCTCGCCAGGCGATTTAAGCATAACTAAGCTCATTAGGTCTGCCGCTACTGCCACAATGCCTTTTTTCGCTTGTACTGCGGCAATAATGTCAGAAATATCTTTAATTTCGCCTGTGCTAGTTGGGTACTGTAAAAGCGCACCGAACACATCGTGCTCTGCCGCTTCTTCTGCAGGGCCAGTTACAATTTCAAAACCAAACATGTCGGCACGAGTTTGCACTACGTCTAATGTTTGTGGGTGCACATCGTCAGACACAAAAAAGATGTTTGCTTTTTTGTTTTTCGATACACGCTTGGCAAGGCCCATCGCCTCTGCGGCTGCTGTACTTTCATCTAGTAATGATGCAGAAGCTAGCTCAAGACCTGTTAAATCGATGGTTACTTGCTGGAAGTTCAAAATAGCTTCTAAACGCCCTTGCGCAATCTCTGGCTGATAAGGCGTGTACGCCGTGTACCAACCTGGATTTTCTAGCACGTTACGCAAAATTACGTTCGGTACGTGGGTATCGTAGTAACCCATTCCGATAAACGAACGGTTAATTTTGTTTTTCGCCGCAACCGCTTTTAATTCACTTAATGCTTCAACTTCTGTCGCACCTTCGCCGCATTTTAGCGGTTCTGGTAGCGCAATACCTGCCGGTACGGTTTGCTCAATTAAATCATCTAATGAGCTAGCACCAATGGCAGACAGCATTTCTTCAATTTCGCCTTTTCCCGGGCCAATATGACGGCGGATAAACGTATCTTTTTGCTCTAATTGAGCCAATGTAGGAGAAGTATTCGACATAACGTTGTTAAGCACTCTTAATGGTTGCCGCAAGGGCGTCGTTAAATCTAAAAGTTAAAAAGGGGCTGAATAATATTCATGCCCCTTTTTCAACTGTGTATCTTTCTATCAGCGTAACGAATTACTCTTCGTCAATGCTGTTTTCATAACCTTCTGCGTCAAGCAAGCTTTCTACTTCTGCAGGGTCTTCCGCTTTAATCTTAAACATCCAGCCTTCGCCGTATGGGTCAGAGTTTACTAGCTCTGGCGAGTCTTCTAGGTCTGCATTAACTTCTATTACTTCACCCGTAATTGGCGTGTAAACATCAGAAGCCGCTTTAACCGACTCAGCAACACACACGTCGTCGCCAGTAGTTACCGCGTCACCCACATCAGGTAGCTCAACGAAAACCATGTCGCCAAGTAAACCTTGTGCGTGCTCAGAAATACCTACAGTAAAAACACCGTCGCCTTCAGAGCGAACCCATTCGTGGGTAGCGGCATAACGTAAATCAGTTGGGATGTTGCTCATAATCGTTCCTATTAATCTTTGTCAATTTTACAAACTTGAGACGTAAACTTATAAAACACTTTTTCCGTTGCGAACAAAGGAGGGCTTAACCACTTTTACTGTAACCCACTTTTTGCGCATTTCCACTTCTACTGTGTCACCCACATTGCTAGGTACTCGTGCCATGGCAATAGAGTGGCCTAATGTAGGTGAAAACGTACCTGAAGTGATAACCCCTTCGCCGCTTTCTGTTTTTACTTTTAGGCCGTGGCGCAGTACGCCTTTTTCAGTCATTACCAAGCCAACAAGCTTGTCGGTACCCGACTCACGCTGCGCTTCTAATGCTTCTCGCCCCATAAACTGTCTGTCTGCTGGCTCCCAGGTAATTGTCCAACCCATGTTAGCCGCCAGAGGTGATATGGTTTCATCCATATCTTGGCCGTAAAGGTTCATACCTGCTTCTAAGCGCAATGTATCTCGTGCGCCTAGGCCGCATGGCTTAACGCCTGCGTCTAGCAAGCTTTGCCAAAAGCTTGCCGCTTGCGCCGTTGGCACCATAATTTCGTAGCCCGCTTCACCGGTATAGCCTGTTGTTGCAATGAAAAGGTCTTCAGCTTGTACACCAAAGAATGGCTTCATGCCGGCTACTGCTTCTTTTTGCGCCGCGCTGAAAAGCGTTGCCGCTTTTTCTTTTGCATTTGGGCCTTGTACTGCAATCATCGCGAACTCAGAACGCTCGTTGATGGTTACGTCAAAACCTTCTGCTTTGCTCAACAGCCAGTTCATATCTTTTTCGCGAGTGGCTGAGTTAACCACTAAGCGGTAATTGGTTTCGTCAAAGTGATACACGATAAGGTCGTCAACAACCCCACCCTCTTCGTTTAGCATACCGCTGTAAAGGGCTTTGCCTTTGTCTTTAAGCTTGGCAACGTCGTTTGCCAATAGGTATTGAAGATACGCTTTTGCCTGCGGGCCTTTAGCATCAACAATGGTCATGTGAGACACATCAAACATACCAGCGTCTTGACGCACGGCGTGATGTTCTTCAATTTGAGAACCATAGTTAATCGGCATATCCCAGCCGAAAAAGTCGACCATTTTGGCACCAGCTTCTAGGTGCTTCGCATGTAGGGCGGTGGTGTTAGACATTCCACTTTACTCTTGTTGAAAGATAGAAAACGATAATGAGTATAGATAGGTAACAATCGCGCAACAAATTGATAATTCTTATCACTACATTTGAAAACCTGATGTAGATACTAGAGAACATCAGAAAAGGTTATATTCATAAGGCCAAAATAAAAAACGCTACATATTGATGCAGCGTTTTATTGAGAATGCGTGAATACGATGCGACTTAACTGTCGACGTTTTGGGCCTGCTGGCGCGACTCTAGCTCTACGGTAAGCTTTTCGGAAATGCGGCCTCGTAATGCTTCGTCTTGATTAGCGGCAAGAGAAATTTCACGGTATTTCTGCATGGCTATACCGCTGTCGGAAATCGCGGTTTGCATTTTTTCTCTGGCTTCTTGCTGGAGATCTTTGGCCTTTGCCTGATCGCCAGCAGCCTGAATTTCTGCTTGATACTTCTGCCCTATTAACTGAACCGTTAAATAGGCATCAACAAACTGATCCACCTGCTTTTCAGAAATTTGTATCTGTTGTGTGGCGCCCTGCTGTTCTTGAGCCTTTACGCCTTGTGCCTTGGAGGCTTGTGTATTTGTTTCCTGTGCAATGGCTGCACCTGCACTTAGTCCTGCGGTTAAGGCGGCGGTGAGCAATGTTGTCTTAATAAGCTTCATTAAAGCTCCTTGTCATTTCATGAATGTCAATTGGCTGCGATAACTTCGTTATTTGAAAGCAGTTCTCTTAGCCAATTGTGAACAACTTCGTTGTACCCATAAAGCTTTGCAGTTTTTGGGTTTCACACCAGTTGAATAATGTGGGGCAATAGCGAGAGTTAAAAGTTCAAACACACCGAGCAGTCTTTTTTACTTGTTCTGATTTTTCGGCTAGTCGTTATTTTTGAATATTGACGCCCCGTTGCCACACGGCTTTAAGGTTAAGCTTATCGTCGAGTTCGACAAAATTAGCGGCTGCGCCTGGTACTAACTGCCCAATGGTATCTAGACTACGGGTGAAGTAAGACGCAGTAGTACTTGCCATCACACTGGCACTTTTAAGGGTTACGCCTAAATCGTTTACACAGTTAACTAGCGCCGAATGCATATCTAAACAACTCCCTGCTAGCGTGCCATCTGGTGTGGTTAGCTTCTCGCCCGTGGAGGTTTTAGTGCGGGTAATATTCGTATCGAAGAAGGCAACGGTATCTTCCGTCCCCCCAACATGTGCCATCGCATCGGTTACAAGCATAATGCCCTTTTCACCTTTTACTTTGCAGGCAAGTTCTGCCGACTTTTTGTGAAGGTGTTGATGATCAACAATGAGCCCGCAAATGCCATCAGATAAAAGTGCAGCACCTACCATTCCTGGCTCTCTAGAGGTTAGTGGCGACATGGCATTAAATAAATGAGTAAAACCAGTCGCGCCTGCATTAAGGGCTCGTTGCACCACCTCATATGGCGCATTTGAGTGCCCTAGCGCCACAATCACATTCTCTTTAACAAGGGTTTGTATTACCTCTGGCGACACATTCTCTGGCGCTACAGTCACAATAACTTGGCCAAGATCTTTACGGGTATACACCGCTAATTCTTCATCTGAGATGGATCTGATATGAGCGGCCTTATGAACCCCTTTTTTCGCTACCGACAAATGCGGCCCTTCAAAATGAACGCCCATGATGGAGGGGTGATTTAAGCGTATAGCCTGAGATATAGCATCTGCGGCACTGCAAATGGTAGCAAAATCATCGGTGATAAGAGTAGGAAACAAACTCGTAGTGCCAAATTGCGCGTGGGCATCAGCGATAATGTTTACGCTTTCCAGTGTGGGGGCATGATTAAACATAACGCCGCCAC
This sequence comes from Alteromonas sp. BMJM2, assembly GCF_027257845.1. Classification (GTDB taxonomy): domain Bacteria; phylum Pseudomonadota; class Gammaproteobacteria; order Enterobacterales; family Alteromonadaceae; genus Alteromonas. Next base: position 204,186 of record NZ_JAPVOT010000005.1, read on the forward strand.
CGCCATTAACTTGGGTGTCTACATATCCGGGGATAACCGTTCCTGTAATACGCTCGTGGATGCCCTTTACGTATTCGCTCTCTAATTTTTTGCTTTCTTCATCACTACTATCGACAATGTCTAAAATACTGCCGTCTTCAATAGTCATTACTTGCTTCGTCTTCCATTCGCCTTTCACTAAGATGGAATCAACGTACATCGTTTTTTTCATAATAGGTTACTTACCCTATGTAGCTTGATGATGAAATTGAGTTAAGCCTAAAACAATTCCAGCATGAGCGATATATAAAAACCAGCATAAGCCCTATTAAATATGAGCTAAAAAAAGGTTCAACGGCAGATACAACCACAGATACTGCTCAGCATTAAAAGCGACTACTTGTAATAGCGGTTTTCAATATTAACATTTACAAATATAATGTTGATAGGGTAGATAATTAGAAATACTTATATAATGAAACAGCTTTCGTTAGATAACTTGCGTACGTTTGTAAGTGTTATAGAGCTTGGTGGGTACGCTAAAGCTGGCGACTTTCTTGGTCGTTCTCAGCCAGCTATCAGCTTGCAAATTAAGAAGCTGGAATCGCAGCTAGACCGAAAACTTTTTATCAAGCTAGGCCAGCGACATGTGCCCAGTGCAGATGGCAATTGGCTTTACGCAAAAGCCAAAGAGTTACTTGAACTCAACGACAGCATATTTCGAAGTTTAACCCCTGCCCCACTTAGCGGCCGCCTTCGGTTGGGCATTCCCAATGAGTTTGCCTCTACCCTTTTGCCAGGGTTAATTGGTGAATTTTCGAAGCGCTACCCTGATGTATCATTAGAAGTCACTTCCTCTCTCAGCAGAGACTTGCTGCACCCTAGCCAGCGCGATCATTTTGACCTTATTTTGGCCTTGGTTAATCCCGATGAAGACACTGAAGGCGAAGTGGTGTTAGAAGATGATGTGGTGTGGGTAGGAGATAGTGCACATCCTCTGGTAGGTAGCACTATTCCCCTTGTACTTGCCCCAGATGGCTGTATGTATAGAAGCCGGGTAATAGAACAACTCAAGCAGCAAACCTTTGCGTGGAAAATCACGTATACCAACGCTGACTTGGGAGGCATAACTGCGGCTATTCAGCAGGGCTTAGGCGTTACCGCGTTGGCAAAATCAAGCCTACCTGCCAACCTGACTTTACTAAAGCACCCTCACTTACCCAAGCTGGGCAAGGTAAATATTTGCCTGTTTAACCAAGACACCCAGCACCCTGTTATAAGTAAGACCTTGGCGGAGTTTTTTACTACACGACTTAAAAATAACTAACGGGTGAAAGTGCCTCTGAAGGTGGTTTTTAAGGTGGTATTTAAAGTCGTTTTTGAGAGTGGTCTCTGAAGATGTGCTTTGAAGGTGTGCTTTGGGGTGTTGAAAAAGCGCGCATAAGCAATGCGCGCCCTTTTGCTACATAAGCTAAATTAACCATGTTTGTTTGAAAATCACGAAGCAAGAGGTACTAAACCACCTAGCGGTTCTTCTAATGATGCAGGTGGCTCAGTAAAGTATCGTGGGCCTTTGTCTGTCATATACAAACAATCTTCTAACCGCACGCCAAATTCGCCAGGAATGTATAAGCCTGGCTCGTTAGAAAAACACATACCCTTTTTAAGCGGTGCTGTTTCGCCGCGCACAAAGTTCACGCTTTCGTGGCCCTCCATGCCAATGCCGTGCCCGGTGCGATGACTTAGCCCAGGTAATGCATAGTCTTTGTCGTAACCTTGAGTTACGTAATAGGCACGCACGGCGTCATCTACCTTACCGGCAGGTGTGCCCACTTTAGCTGCTTCAAACGCGACATTTTGCCCTTCTCGTACGGTATTCCATACGTCTGTCACTTTTTGCGATGACTTACCAAACACAAGCGTACGGCTAATATCGCTTTGATACCCATGCACACTACATCCGCTATCAAGCAACACCACGGAGCCTTGTTGAATAACTTGTTTTGCATTGGTGCCATGCGGGTACGCACTGGCGTCATTAAACAAGGCCAAACACCATGTGTTGCTGCCACCTAACTGTTGCTGCGCTTTGTGCATTAAGGCCTTTACGTCAGATTGGCTCATGCCTAGCTTAAGATGCTTAAAAACAATATTGTAAGCTGTAAGCGTGACTTCATTCGCTTTGTGCATAAGCGTTAACTCGGCAGCCGTTTTATACATTCTGCAGCCACGGGTAATAGGCTCTGCGGGCACAATATCCAAGCTAGGCATAGCATTGCTCACGCCGTTCACAACAAAGTAACGAACGCTATTTTCTACACCTAACTTGCCGCTGGTAACGCCTCTTGATTTTAGAATGTCGGCAACTACGTCAAAAGGGCTTTCGTGCTCTTGCCATACGCGAACGTCATCGCCTACTTTAAGCGACTCTAGTACGCTTGGCTTTTCAAAAAACGGAGTAACGACAGCAATATCCCCTTTTTGAGGAATAATAAGCGCCGTTAGTCTTTCACTGCGCCACCACTGAATACCTGAGAAATAGTCCATTGCCGCGCCAGGCTCTATAAGAATGGCCGCTATGCCTTGTGCTTTCATCAAAGACTGTGCGTTTTCTATTCTTGCTTTTCGCTCTGCTACGTTTATCGGTTTCACGTTTTCTGTGAGGGGTTTTAGTGTTGATAGCGATGGTATAGAAGCAGTGCCGCTGCCCTCAGCACCAGAAGAGGCACTGGCCGCCACCGAAAGTGCGGGGGAGAGTGCGAGCCCAGCGCCTGCAAACTTTAAAAAATGTCGTTTATCCATGAAATTCACCTGTCGTGTATATTATTTTTTTTAGATTGTTTCTTTAAACTACGTTCTTATTACCGCTTTTTTTAAAATGCGCAAGACGGTTTATAACCCCATCGCATGGCTAACGAAGGCCTGCTTAATCGCCCCCACTTTATCAGTTGCCGCCAAGCCCACGCCGCGGATCAGTTTTTTAAGCGGGTCGTCACCGTCAAATAGCAACTTAAAGCCGTCCATGGCTGCAATCATCTTCATCGCTTCGGTTTTACGGCTGCGCTCGTAAGGTCGTAGGTTTTTGTGTAACCCAATATCGCCGCCCTCTTTCGACAGCTGTATCAATAATTCGGCCAGTGATAGCGCGTCTTGCATACCTAAGTTTGCGCCTTGTCCAGCAAGAGGATGAATGGTGTGAGCGGCATCTCCCACTAACGCGATGCCGTCTTTAGCCCATTCTCTGGCGTAGCGCATGGTTAATGGAAATGCTGAACGCTGAGTTTCTAGAGCGGTTATGCCAAGAATGCTGTTACTTGCGGCGGTGAGGGCATTGCAGAAGTCACTGTCGCTCATTGCGGTAAGCTTAGCGGCAGCATCTGGTGTTTGTGACCACACGATAGAACAAACGTTGGGCTCTGCCATAGGCAATAGCGCAAGAGGCCCTGTTGGGGTGAAAGCTTGCCTTGCCACGTTTTCATGGGGCAGCGCTGTTTTGATATTGGCAACAATGGCCGTATGTTCGTAGTCTTTAAAGGTGATTGGAAAACCTGCCTGCTGACGAACAAAGGAGTTAGCACCATCTGCGCCAATGAGCAGTCGGCAGCTAAGGGCGTCGTTATTGTCAAACATCACCATATTTTGATTTGGCCCTGATAACACCCGCTCTATGCCAGACTCAAATACCTGAACGTTAGCCTGACTTTCCACGCTCTGCGCTAACGCATTAATTAATGCCTGGTTTTCAACAATAACGCCAAGGGCATCGCTGCCCATTTCTTCGCAGCTAAAATGAATATCGCCAAAGCTGTCTTTATCCCACACATGCATGGCCACGTAAGCATTGGCGCGATCTTTTTGCAGGTGTTGCCATGCGCCTAACGACTGCAAGGCAGCAATATTGGCCTGATTAATAGCACTGACTCGTGCGGTAGGCTTCTCGCCTAGGGCTGTTGATAAAGGGTGCTTATCAATTATCGCAACAGACAGCGAACTTTCTTTTAGCGCAGTGGCTAGCGTCAAGCCAACAATTCCGCCACCCACTATTCCAATATCAACGTGTTGCATATCTCTCTCTTATTTTATAGGTACAGACTCGATAAAAGCCTGTTAGAGGCTTGGTTCGGGTTCGGTGCGTTTGGTCAACACCATTTAAATTGGTATTTGCACTAGTCTGAACTAGGTACGCTCTCCCTAAGCGCCTAGGCCATAGCCTGTAGTTTGCTTAACAAACTGCTTTTTAGCTGCAGGCAACATTCCAAGCGCAAGTAACGATAAGTTTCGCCCCACTACTAGGGGAAAGTGACGGTTAGAAAATGTATGTACTAAGGTGTCGGTAAGGGCCACCGTGGCTTCTCTATCTTTGCTTCTCTTACTTGCGTATTCATGCAACGTAGAAAACTGACCGGGATCGAAGGATACTGAGTTACTGCTATTAAGCACCGATATGAATGTATGAATATCCCTAAGGCCAAGGTTAAAGCCCTGCCCCGCTATGGGATGAAGCGCCTGTGCAGCATTACCCACAATTACTGTTCGGTGAGCTGTCACAGCGCTGGCAAGTTTTAGTGAAAGTGGATAGCTGCTTTTATCGCTTACCTTTTCTATTTTGCCTTGGCGATAGCCAAACGCTTCTTGCAGAGCGCTAGCAAAGTCATTGGGTGACAAGGCTAATAGATGTGCAGCTTTGTCAGACTTTACTGTCCACACTACTGAAAAACCATTCCCTGACGACTTATCACCGTCTATTTCGTTATCGAAGGGTAAAAACGCTAATGGGCCAGAGTCGGTAAAACGCTCGTAAGCTTTATTATTGTGGGCTAGCTGCGTATGCACATTAAACACAATGGCGGTTTGACCATAGTCGCTTTCGCTTCTGCCTATGCCCACCTGCTCAGCCAGTGGAGAGCGGCCGCCATCGGCCAGCACCAACAGCTTAGCCCGATAACATTCTCCGTTGTCTAAGGTAACATCGGTGTGTGCAACATGCTGCTTTACACTCACTACTTTCACAGGAGCAACATGCTCGTAACTGTCATCGGAATCAGAAACAAGTTGGGTTAACGCACTTAACGAAACCACCTGCCCAAACGAAGGAATATGAAAGTCTTTTGCGGCTAAATTCACTAACCCTAGATGCCCACGGTCACTTACTTCAATGGCGTCGATGGTAGGCGGTAATTCGCCAAAGCTGTATTCTGCCAGCTTATCTAACTGTATGTTGAGCGCGGTTAGCTCTTGTACCGTGCGCCGAGCAAGGGCGATAACACGGGTGTCGGTAAATGGATTGAAATCGTTGGCGACAGGTGCTTTAGTTGGGGCTTTTGTTTTCAGCGAGCTCGATGAAACTGGCGCAGCCGAATCAATCAGAGCTACGTTCAGCCCTGAGCGCTTAGATAGCCCTGAGCTTTGAGACAGCCCTTTTGCGAGAACGCAACCGACAATTCCGCCGCCCACAACAACTACATCAACACTCTTCACTCAGTACGTTCCTTCTAGGTGCATTTGTTTAGCCCAGTCTTTTTGACTGGCTAAATTACGCCATAAGTGCTTCAATTTCATCAATCTCTTTTGGCACGTCTTTAGTGAGTATCTCAACGCCGGTAGCGGTTATAGCCACATCGTCTTCTATTCTTACGCCAATACCTTTGTAACGCTCTGGCGCATCACAATCGCTGCTAATATAGATACCAGGCTCTACGGTAATGACCATGCCAGGGCTAAGCGCTCGGTCTTCACCATCGTGTTTGTAGTCGCCAACATCGTGCACATCCAAGCCTAAAAGGTGCCCTAAACCGTGCATATAAAATTGTCGCCAGGTTTGATTATCTAAATTTTCCGCAATACTGCCGGTTAATATGCCCAGCTCAATTAAACCTTCGGTGATCACTTCTGCGCTGTGAGTCATTGCCTGGGGTAAAGTAACGCCCGGTGCCAGCATATCTAAAACGCTTTTTTGCGCTTTTAAGACCAAACTGTATATGGCGCTTTGTGCGTCGCTAAACTTACCGTTCACTGGAAATGTACGCGTAATATCAGCAGCGTACCCTTGATATTCGGCACCCGCATCAATAAGCACTAAATCGCCATTGTTAATCTGCGCGCTGTTTTGCGTGTAATGCAATATGCATGCATTTTCCCCGCTTCCAACAATGGTGCCATACGCAGGACTTCGTACGCCCGCCATAGCAAATTCATGATGAAGTTCAGCCTCTAACTGATACTCAAAGCACCCCGGATGTGCAAACTGCATGGCCCGTTTATGAGCACGTGCACTTATTTCACAGGCCGCTTTCATCACCGCAACTTCACTTGCCGACTTATACACGCGCATCTCATGCAGCAGAGGCTGTACATCGTGCACAGAAGCAGGTGCAAGAGACTCTTTCGGTGCCTCTTTAAGCGTTTTTAAGGCGTTTAAGATTAACTTCTCATGTTGCTCATTTGCACCAAGAGCCACATAAAGGTGTTTTTGTCCCTGCATGGCTTCAAGAATGGCTTCTTCCAACTCTTGCTCTTCAAATGCTTCGTCTAGGCTAAACCGAGACAATGCAGCCTCGGCGCCTAATCGTTTTCCTTGCCACACTTCCGCTTGCTGGTCTTTAGCTTGTACTACCATTGCGCGGTAGCTTTCACCATAGCGGGGATGATTTGAAATGATTAACCATGCGTTTGGCTCTTCAAAACCCGTTAAATACCAAAAGTCGCTATCTTGCCTGAACAGGTATTCTGTATCTCGACTGCGAGTCACTAATGACGCCGCAGGGACGATGCATACACTGTTTGGTTGGCATTGTGCCAATAACCTATCTTGCCTTGAAATAAACTCTTGCGCGCTAATCATATATTCATAAGCCCTGTCGGCGTCTTTTGTTAACTTCTATTAAACGATGTTTTGCTAGCATGTACGCTATTTAACAATTACCGAGCTATCTATACTTACCGTGCTAGTAGTCGATTAGTGTATTGAAGGTTTATCTTTTTGATCGTCCAGCAACGACTGACCAAGCTCGCTAAAGCAAAGAATTGCTGAAATTTTCACATATTCCTCAACTTCAAAGAGGGCTTTTTCAGATTCTTCATCAGCATCCATAGGCTCTTCCATCCTCGAGATATCTGAAAAGTCTTCTAGTGCTTCTTTTACATCGTCACTACACTTCACTAAATCTTGCTGGTGCAATCCAAATCCAAGCATAAACCCTTGTACCCAGTTGATAAGGGCAGCGCCTCGGTCATTAATAGGTGCGTGGTCTTCTGGAAGCAGTAAATTAAGTGCAAACTCAGGTTCTAGCAACTGCTGGCAAGTTTGGTTAAATAGCGTCGTTAGCGTAAAAACAACCGGCTCGCTAAAGCTTTCATCTTGATTCACCGTTTCGCTTAGCGCTTCTAACCATTTTTGGTCAGTAAGAGACATTCCGCCACACAGCATGCCGCAAAGTATGCCGTGAATTTCGGCACCGTCTACTATAACGCCGTGTTGAGACAATGTATTGGTAACGCTATCGTAATCAAGCTGCTTTTCCACTGATGACTCTCTTTATATTTAAAATTTGATACTATATTTGAACATTATTCGGCTCACTTTTGTTCGCTTTTTGAGACATAAGCACACACATTGGTTTATGCGTTGAACCATGCTCAGCGACTAATAAGTGGCTAATGCGAAAAGATAACTGCCGTAGCTATACTCTGTATTTATAGTAGCAAAATCGGGATACAAAACCTACTTTTGCCGATTTGATTACTCACTGTTCAAACAACCGCGCAAAAGCAGTTAAACCTTTAACTTCTCTGGCAACCTAGTTGTATTTCTACTACCATTAACGGGTGGACAAGGACTTCCCCTTGCAACAGTAAATAAGTACTGGCGAAATGAGAGCGTTCGGTTTTCTTGAGCTTATCGCATATGCGTGTATACTTGCTGACCAAAGAGTGCTGACCAAATGGTCAAGAATAAGTCATTCTTAAAGCAGCTATATTCAACAACGCAATGTTTTGCTTCGCACAAGAGTGATCTCCTTCACTAGTACGCGCGTTTCATATACCCTGTTGCGTTAATACAACAACAATGTTTCCTGGGATGTTTGCTAGTTCATTCATGTCCCTGGCCGATGCTTTAAACCTAGGAAGTTGAAACTGTAACTATTGTGCAAGCTCGGCTCGTATCGAGAAGCCTACGGTCATAGTGATTCTTCCGCCCTGAACATTTCGGTTCACGGGCGAAAATGGACACGCGGCATTCTGGGAGACGCCCTCTTTCGACGGAAGAAGAAATGGCAATAATAAATTTTGGCTCCATTAATATAGACCACGTTTACCAAGTAGAGCATTTTGTGCAACCTGGTGAAACCATCGCCTCCACGCACTACCAAACCCTGTTAGGTGGTAAAGGCGCAAATCAATCTATCGCGCTAGCGCAAGCTGGTGCCGATGTAAAACATGTAGGCAGCATCCACGAAAATGACGCTTCGTTTAAGCAGGCGTTAATTAAAAAAGGGGTGGATTGTCGAGGCGTACGATGCTCTGAAACGCCTTCAGGTCATGCCATCATTCAAGTGACTCCAAGCGGCGAAAATGCCATCGTACTATTTGGCGGTGCTAATCAAACCATTACTGCTAAAACCGTTATGGCTGCGTTAGATGACACAAAACCCTCAGACTGGGTGCTAACGCAAAACGAAACGAGCAGCATTGACGAAGTGCTTCGCCAAGCAAAAGAAAAACAGCTTAAAGTTGCCTTTAATCCAGCGCCTATGAGCGAATCGGTTAAAGCGTTGCCTCACGATTGTATAGACTTGCTTATCGTTAACGAAACAGAAGCAGCTGCGCTAACCGGTAAAGAATCAATGGATGACATTGTTGCTGAATTTAAGCAGCAGTGGGCCCACTGTGAAGTGATTATCACGTTAGGCAAAGCCGGTGTAATGATGCTTAGAAAAAGCGAAGCGATTAACGTTGATGCGTTTTCTGTTGATGCGGTCGACACCACCGCCGCTGGCGATACTTTCATTGGGTACTTTTTATCAGCTTATAGCAACCACACTGATGCTAAACAAGCGCTTAAACGAGGCTGCGCCGCATCTGCAATAGCCGTCACGCGAGAAGGCGCGGCGCAAAGCATTCCAACTCAAAAAGAAGTAGACCGTTTCTTAGCAAAGCATTCAGGCTAAAATTATTCCAGAGAGAATTTCATGGCACATAAAATAATACTAGATACCGACCCGGGCATTGATGATGCAATGGCCATATTTTTTGCATTTCAATCACCTGATATTGAACTGCTTGGCTTAACAACGGTTTACGGTAATGTACCCGTTACTATGGCGGCGCAAAATGCCCTAACGCTTTGCGAACTGGCTGGCAAAAACGACATTCCAGTAACTAAAGGCGTTGGCATGCCGTGGGTTGGTGAAGAGTCGACTTATGCTCACTTCGTTCATGGAGAGCACGGGTTTGGCCACATCAAGCCAGAGCCACCAAAGGGTGAACTGGATCCGCGAAGCTCTGCGCAGTTTATCGTTGATATGGCGCGTAAATACCCAGGTGAAATCACATTAGTTGCAATAGGCCCACTTGGAAACCTAGCGCTAGCACTTCGTTTAGAGCCAGAACTTCCTAAGCTGGTTAAAGGCGTAAGCATTATGGGCGGTGCTGCGTTTGTACCTGGCAACGTCACACCCGTTGCAGAAGCAAACATTTGGAATGATGCTCATGCAGCAGAGATAGTGTTCGCGGCCGACTGGGATTTGGTCATGTTTGGTTTAGACGTTACTAACGACGTGCCATTCGCCCCGACATTTGTTGACGTGCTTGCTGAGAAAAACCCAACACTTGGTGGGTTCGTTCAAGAAAGCGCTCAGTTCTACATGGATTTTTACTCGCAAAACAGAGAAGACAGAGTGTGTTTCTTCCACGACGCTTTTCCTATTGCCCACCTGCGCCATCCAGAGCTTTTTGAGTTAACTGAAGGCCACGTAAGAGTTGGAACGGGCACCTTAGACAGAGGCCAAACGGTAGTTGCGCCTAAAGGCACAACTCCGAGCCCGCTGTGGAACGACGCAAATACTATTAAGGTAGCGACGAAGGTAGATCATAGTAGACTTGAGAAATTGTTTATAGACACTTACGCTCTTTAGTAATAATGTTAGGGGGATCGGTCGATTCCCCCTGCTAACGTGTACTTTTGAGGTTAAAAGCCAGTGCTATGAAGTCTGCCCCTATTCCCGAGAACGAAAAAGAACGGCTAGCAGAACTTCTCAGCTATGACGTATTAGACACTGAAGCAGAAAAGCTATTCGACGACCTCACTGCCTTAGCCTCTCAAATCTGCGGCACTCCCATTGCACTAATAAGCCTGATTGACCCAGATAGGCAATGGTTTAAATCTCGCGTGGGTCTTGATGCTGAAGAGACATCTCGCGATATTGCATTTTGCTCTCACGCTATTTTACAACAGGAAGTTTTTGAAGTTCCTGATGCCACAAAAGACGAACGTTTTCGCGACAACCCGCTTGTAACAGGCTCTCCTGATATTCGGTTTTATGCCGGCGCACCGCTTATTAGCCCTGCTGGTTATCCTATTGGCACGCTTTGCGCCATTGATAAAAAGCCCAACAAGCTGACTAAAGAACAAAGACAAGCGCTGGAAACGCTGGGCCAATCTGTCGTTGCTCATTTAGAGTTAAGACGAAAGAATAGAGAACTAGAGCGCACTAGCCAATTTAAGTCTGATTTTTTATCTTATGTCAGTCATGAAATTCGCACGCCGCTTAATGCGATCAATACGTTTAGCAACTTACTAGAAGGTGAGGCCAGAAGGCTTTCGCTGCCGTCTCAGTTTAGCTCTTCACTATCTCATATAAGCAAAAGCGGTGAACGCTTACTAGAAATAGTTAATTCGGTACTTGATATCAAGCAGATAGAAGCGGGTAAAATGCGGGTAATGCCTCGCGCTGTCAATACTAACGATTTTTTCACTCACTTGTTCTCAGTAACTCGAGTTCGAGCAGAACAAAATGACATTACATTTACTGCAACAATAGACAGTAGTCTTCCTGCATCTATTTATTTAGACGATACAAAGTTTGGGCAAGTTGCACTGAATATTCTGTCTAATGCAATCAAGTTTACTCCTAGACATAGAGCTGCATCTTGCCTTGTAAAATATAAGAAAGGGGCGTTAGTATTTTCTGTTACCGATGAGGGTATTGGGATTAGTAACGAAGACCAACAGCGCCTGTTTACTCGATTTGAGCGCATGGATAATGCACATAAAATACCGGGGTCTGGTCTAGGGTTGAGTATTTCTAAGCAGCTTGTTGAACTTATGGATGGCTCAATAAAGCTTACTAGTAAACTGGGGGAAGGTACACGGGTGAGTATTAGTATCCCGTCCGCGAAGATGGATCAGAATCAAATAGACGAAGCATCACCTGCAAGTAGTTCTGCACAGCTTTCAATCTCTAAGCCAGTTAATATTCTAATCGTTGAAGACCATCAGATTAACCAAGCGGTCATCGCGGCACTTTTTGAAAAGTTAGGACTGGCTTTCACCATCGTGGATACCGGTGAAGAAGGCGTTGAGTATATTGAGTCTAACCATGCCGATCTGGTTTTAATGGATATTAATCTACCTGGCATTCAGGGCGACCAAGCATCAAGACTCATCAAAAGCCAATATCCTAATCTTCCTGTCGTGGCATTAACCGCCGACGCTATTACCTCTTCAGACAGATTGATTGAGAGAGGACTGGACGACGTATTAACAAAACCGATTAATGCTGCAGCACTTGTGAAAGTGTTAAACCACTATCTTGGTTAAAAGCATCTTAATTAGAAGTGTATGTGTAAATAGCGATTTGATTTGAGAGCAGTCTGGCGATGAGTAAGGTTGTAATGAACACTGCAAGAGATGAGAGCAGAGTAAACTTACGCAAAACATTGCGTGAAATAAGAAACAGCATATCACCTGAACAACGGGCACACTCTGCCCTGCTAATTAACAATCAGTTGAATTCGTTGCAGTACGTAGCTACAGCATCGTCTATTGCAGGATATTTGGTGAACGATGGAGAAATAGACCTTAGCGCATTTATACAAAACACATTCATGCGCGATGAAAATTCAAATACGAAACTAATGGCAAACACTGCAATAAAAAGCACGCCGCATTTATCCTCCTCAACCACGTTTTCGCTTCCCGTATTACACCCTATTTGCAAAGGACACCTGCTGTTTCTAGAATACGGCCCTGATACCCCACTGGTAAAAAATAGATACAATATTGACGAGCCCGAACTGGCGTGCCACAACGTGATGCCTACTCACTGTATAGACGTAATTTTAATGCCTTTAGTGGGCTTCGATAACAAGGGCAATCGATTGGGCATGGGTGGCGGCTATTACGACCGTACGCTAGCATTCACTCAATTTACTCAATTTACTCAGCAACGCCCCATCCTTGTTGGCATCGCACACGATGAGCAAGAAGTTGATTCCCTGCCCTATGCTTCTTGGGATATTCCTTTAGATGTCATTGTAACGCCTAAGAGAATTCTCACTTTTTCCAATATTTAGCTCAAACCCATTTCCTGACACCTAAAACATAGCAGTACGTGAACGATTCACTTCACAGTTACAATATCCTTTAATCTATTCATTTATCTGTATTTTCACTTGAGCGACTTAGCCCTTCATCAGTCATTATTGCTTAAAAACTAGGTACTGTATTAGTGGGTAAAACCGCTCATATCGGTTACACTTCACACAAACCAGAAGGAGAGTAACCATGGATCAGAACGCGAAAAAACAAGCAGTAGCAAAAGCCGCAATAGACTATGTTGAACAAGACAGCATTGTTGGAGTAGGTACGGGTTCAACCGTTAACTTTTTCATCGAAGAGTTAGGTAAAATAAAGCATAAAATAGAAGGTGCCGTGTCGAGTTCTGAGGCGTCCACTGAAAAGCTTAAAGCACTGGGAATTGAGGTTTTCGAGCTTAACGACGTAAGTAACCTATCGGTGTATATTGACGGTGCCGACGAAGTTACAGAGCACAAGCATATGATTAAGGGCGGAGGCGCTGCGCTTACACGGGAAAAAATAGTGGCCGGCGTGGCAAAAACTTTCGTGTGTATTGTTGATGACAGTAAGCGCGTTCCTGTCCTCGGTAATTTCCCCCTTCCGGTGGAAGTTATTCCTATGGCGCGCTCTTTTGTGGCTAGAGAGCTAGTGAAATTGGGTGGCGATCCTGAATACCGTCAGGGAGTGGTAACCGATAATGGAAACGTCATTTTAGACGTGCACAATTTAGACATACTCAACCCGCGAGAGTTAGAGCAGGCGATCAATAATATTCCAGGCGTTGTAACTAACGGAATTTTCGCTTTGCGCGGCGCAGATATCGTGCTATCTGCCACCGATGAAGGCGTAAAAACCTTTAAGTGAAATACTCCTTTTAACTGAGGGCGTTTTCTGTTATTTTTCTTTTAGACGTCTAGATGGCTCGATACATATTTTCGAACCGACACACAACAGCGAGAGACAGCGAGTTCATGAGTAAAGTTTCACTTGAGAAGGACAAAATCCGAATTTTATTGTTAGAGGGTGTTCACCATAGCGCGCTTGAAACACTTAAAAATAACGGCTACACAAACATTGAGTATCTTAAAACTTCTCTTCCAGAAGATGAGTTGATTGAAAAAATTAAAGATGCCCATTTCGTCGGACTTCGTTCTCGTACCCAAATTACTGAGAAGGTAGTAGATGCCGCTAAAAAGCTTGTTGCCATTGGTTGTTTTTGTATTGGTACGAATCAAGTAGACCTAGCTGCCACACAGCGTCGCGGTATACCGGTATTTAACGCGCCCTTTTCAAACACTCGCTCAGTTGCCGAGCTAGTTTTAGGCCAAATTATTCTTTTACTTCGCCAAGTGCCAAGCAAAAACGCAAAAGCACACCGCGGTGAGTGGGAAAAAACGGCAGCCGGTTCATACGAAGCAAGAGGCAAAACGCTGGGGATTATTGGTTATGGCCATATTGGTACGCAGCTGAGTATTCTTGCAGAACACTTAGGTATGCGCGTGCAGTTCTTTGACATTGAAGATAAGCTTGTGCTTGGTAATTCAGCTCAAGTTAAGTCTCTTGATAAACTGCTTAGCACCTCAGACGTTGTAACACTTCATGTGCCAGAAACACCTGAAACGCAAAATATGATTGGCGAAAAGCAGCTATCTCAAATGAAGCCTGGCAGTATTCTCATCAATGCCTCTCGCGGCACAGTAGTTGATATTGATGCGCTATCAGGAGCACTGAAGAGCGGCCAGTTAAATGGTGCTGCCATTGACGTTTTTCCCGTTGAACCCAAGTCAAACGGCGAAGAGTTTGAGTCTCCACTACGTGAATTCGACAACGTTATTCTTACGCCGCACGTTGGTGGGAGTACTCAAGAAGCGCAAGAAAATATTGGTATTGAGGTGGCAGGAAAGCTTGCGAAATATAGTGATAACGGCTCAACCCTGTCTGCGGTTAACTTTCCAGAAGTATCTCTGCCAGAGCATAACAGTCGCTCGCGCTTACTACATGTACATAAAAATCAGCCGGGAATTCTTACTCAAATAAACCAAGCGTTTGCCGAGAAGGGCATCAACATTGAAGCGCAATATCTACAAACTAACGCCGAGATTGGTTATGTTGTCGTAGATGTTAAAGAAGACAGAGGCTACGAAGCCCTTGCTGAACTTCAACAGATTGACGGCACTATTAAAACACGTATTTTGCACTAATCTGGTAAAAATGTGTGTTTAAGGCTGACATCGTGTTCAGTGCAATGCGGCTAATTAAGTGCCCGGCTAATTAAGAGCACAGCAATAGTTTCCAAGTATATTGCCACAAACAAAAAACGCTGCATCGATAAATGTCGATGCAGCGTTTTTTTATAGTTAACTAGCGAATACTGCTTAAGTACTCGCCGTTATAACCGCTCTTTAAAAGAAGTTGTATACCAAGCTAACTGCTGTTTCGGTATCAAGGTTATCTCTGTTTGCCGCAACGTCTGAGTTGTGGTCCATCTTAAACGACAAACGCATTGAAAGATTGCCCGTAATCACTGCAGTAAGCGCTGATTCAGCACGAGACTTTGTATTCTCAGAACCTACTTCCGTACTCAGTGTTTGAGTAAACTTAGACGTGTCTGAAATTAACCATGTGTATGCCGTTGAAGCACGAACAATAACACTATCTTGCTCTTCACCGTCTTGTGTTTCGACAAATGAATAACCTGGACCCACCGAGTACTCTAACGTGTGCTTTTCAGTTTGTAGTACTTTTTGGTTCCAACCCAAAGCAATAGTAGATTGGTAGTTAAAGCTGCTTAAGCGGTCATCTTCATAAGATGCAAATCCAAACAAACGATAATCGGGATTATCTAGTTTGTAGTTACCCTGTGCAGAGGCGAAAAACTTTTGCGCTGATGTAAATTCAACGTCTTCACCGTCTTTACCTTCTACCGTCTCTTCTTTGTAAAGACCTTCGATTAGGTAATCGTTGCTCCACATCTCTAGCTCTTGATGCGCGGTGATACCGGCATTTATTGATGTAGTTTCCGTGTTACCGGTGGTTGAGATAAATCCAAGTTCACCTTCCATCGTAAATGGCTTTGGCTTGTCTTGAGCAAAAGCAGATGGTGCAAGTGAAAATGCGATTATGGATGCGAGAACGCGCTTATTCATTGAACAGTCCTATTGATTAACTTTCCCTTCGTTACGCTGCGATCACTTCATTGACGACGCAACACAACCATTTTCAGGATATTAACAACGATACAAATCGCTGCTGATGATGTGTGCCGCGCAGTGTACCGATTAAAAATTGACAGTCAACGAGAAAAGGTCAAAAAACCAACAAAAATAATAAAAGCGACGAAGAAATTTATACGATTTAAAAAAATTGGTAAACAAGGGCCACTGAGGTTTCAGTACTTAGGGGGGCTATGTTTTCTGCGGTATCGGTTTCGTGATTTAAAATGAATGATAGCTTCATGGCAAGGGAGCCAAAAACGTTAGCAGATAGCGATGTTTCACTGCGTGACTTGGTATTCTCCTCCCCGGCTTCTGTGCTCACAAACTGCCTAAGTTTGGCACCTGAGTTCCAGCGGTATTTGTATTCTGCTGACGCCCTCACTATTATGCCGTCGTTCACCATAGTGTTATTATCAGCAACCGCTTCAATAAAGCTGTAACCCGGCCCTATACTGTAGCGAAACTCACTGTCTTCATTACGCCAAAGACGCTCTGAATAACCTGCTGCCAGAGACGCGCGATGTTCGTAACCAGTAAATCTATCGTCTTCATAGTCGCCATACATAAAAACTCGGCGTCCGCTAGCAACAAGCTTGTAATCAAATTGTGCGCTGCTATAGAAGCGTTGCGCGCTGATATCTCGCTTAGCACCAATGGTTGCGCTTTCTTTATAAAGAAGCTCAGCAAAGTAAACACTGCTCCATGTTTCCGTTTCATGGTCGGCATTAACCGCTGCCTTAACACTTGCTGCTGATGTATTTCCGGTATTCACCAACACACCCAACTCGCCATCAAGATTAAACCGAGGAATAGAATCATCTGTATCAGGCGTATAATCAGCATGATACAGAGTTTGAATGAGATCGGTCGCTTGCGCATACGAGTAATGACTAGTGCTCATTACACAAAGCGCGACGCAAATTTTAATGAGATCAGTGAGCATAAATAAATTAATGTTGGGCTTATTCGTTATTATTATTCGTTCTTAGTTTTGATTATTGGTATTCGTTCTTACTATAGGCTTTTGATCGTTGCTTTCAACTCTCGCTTGTTAGGCGTGTGTTCAGACGCACTGTTCGCGAAAAAGCGAAGATCGACGATGTTTTTTCATGCTCACCCTTTAGTTACCAGCAACTTAATAACGAACACTATTCAACTAAAAACACCGAAGTTTACCTAAAAACTAATTTATTAATTCTGCGATTTTCGCAGTCTCTTGTTCCGCATAGTCAGTGGCATTGCTTACAATTTCTATGTCTGAACCAATAATATTGGCTATTTCAGGTGAGAAAAGTTCAATATCGGCATAATTTTCTTTATCTAACTGGCTTAATGCAATCCGGTTAGACAGTGCCAGCAACCCAATTTCTCGATCTGATTGTTGTCTTGCTTCGTCGTTAACATGGGTAATTGGATAAAACAAACTAATGGGTAAATTCCATCCCTCTAATATGATACCGCTACACCGTGAGAAGGTAAAACCGAAAACCTGCATCTGCCGCTGGTAAGGGAGCAATGACTTATCCGTATTTAAATATTGCTGATAAAGTTCAGGCGAACGCTTTGCCACTACAAGCTCACTTAAGTTTTGCAATATTCCCATTACAAAAAAACGCTCTACCACTTTTACATTACTGCGCATCGCTATGTGTTTCGCTAACATGCCTAAATAGACAGATTCATACCAGTGCTGCTGTAAATCTATCAACTCGGAATCGAAACATTTAAATGCGCTACTAGCGGTTTCGGACACTACCAAATTATATAGCGCCTCGCCGCCAATCACATTTATAGCCTTAGCCACCGAGTCGATTTGAGAGGGAAAGCGGAACAAAGAACTGTTAGCAAGGCGAAGTACCTTTGCCGTAAGCGAAGAGTCTACGCTGATTAAATTGCCAATATCTTCAGCACTTGAGCGCGGACAGTCGATTAATTCACGTAACTTTACACAAACATCAGGAAGCGCATAAGATTTAGTGGCAAATTTTACGTATTTCTTTATCGACATTAACTCATTCTCAGTTGGTATTTGACGCGGCCACGACTAATGACAGTGGCTAGCAAATGTAACTACTGGACGCGGACACTAACGCCTTATGCATCTCTGCTCAGTAGCTATCTACCATCGCGTTGTTCATTCTCAAATAGACCTATTTGGCTATTTGCTTTCGTATTTTGTGCTTCTATTTGCTGCTTGCGTGCTCTGGCAATAATGGCGCGCTTTCGGCGGTTGCACGCGTTAATAATTTGGCGTTTGGTAGCATCGTTAACTTGAAGCCAATAGAGCCGTTCATCTCGGCTTCTCAAGCAGCCTTTACAAAAACCACGAGGCCCAGACTCACAAACCCCAATACACGGGCTTGGTATCTCAAAGAACTCCAGTTGTTCAGACTGTGGCTTCTGCTGTGACATTATCTCTCAATTTTTATTGCTAATAGATGCATTTATTAACACTCGCTGCGCCACGGGCGCGATTAAACACTATACGTAACTATTGCGCCACTAGACATTAGCATCAAATTGATGCCGATAAGGGTGCCGAAGAAATCTGGATAGCCAATAAATAACGCCAGTAGCTCAGTTCTACTAATCGACTAACGTATAATCTATGGTCGATACCACTCGCACCTTTTTGATATGAGGGTGGTAGCTATCTCTGCTGCTAATGCTAAAGCGACCTTGATTGGCTCGCTTAATTTTGCCCAACGTACTCTGGGAATCTGTTGCAAATTTTTCAGCCACTTCCCTCGCGTTTAATGTGGCTTCTTCAATCATAGAGGGCTTCACTTCGTTTAACCGTGTAAACACATAGTCGGGCTGGGCCTCGTAGCGGTTTTCAGATAACACTATTCCCGACTTAATAAGTTTACCCATTTGCTGCATCGCTGTGCGAACCGTTTCAACCTGCGATGAAAAAACCGTAATGGTTTGTACGCTGCTATACCTAAATGGCGCTCTTTCGCTTCCACCATACTGCTGTGCAAGCTTGTCTGTTATCTGGGGTTTGCCGGTAGTAATGCTATCTGACTTAATACCGCTATCTTGTAAAAAACGTACTACTGTTTCACTGTTTAACTCAATACGATCGTAAAGCTCGGGTAAGTCGTTACCGGCATCCACAAACTGAATTGGCCAAATAACTTGGTCGGCTACAAACTCTCTCTCTGACAACCCCTTTACCGTCACCACCCTATTCCAAGTTTGCATATCTTTCATCGATGCAGATATCGTCGTACCAAGAAACGCAACAGCGAGGATCATACCTACTGCGATAACAATTGCCGCACCTACTTTCATGTGACTGACCTCCTTTATGCTTTTGTACTCAGTATGTATGTTTACCAGCTAGATTTTCATTGCGCTCTATTACCTGTGCTCTTTCGTTTGCCATTTTCGCTTAGGCATAAAATATAAAGGCTATAATGAATTCTAGCGCTTGGTTGTGGTAGAGCGAATAAAATTGGCTTAATTTGCTCATGTTTGCTTTGCATGCCACACAGGAAACCACCAGTTAATATACACGTTTGAAACGATAGACTCTAATAAATAGAAAACGACAAGGACGTTTAGTCCCGTTTGATTTCTACCTTCACTCGTCTATGGTTGTAATGAATTCATAAAAAGGACGAAATGATGAGTAAGGATAAAACGTTTGTCGTAATAGGCCAATGCACTGCTTTGATGCTTTTATTGGTGGCCTGTCATGTGCAGGCAGATACTATTTTTAAGACGGCGACACTTCAAACAGAGGCTTATCAAAAAGAGGGCTGGCAAGCAGAAAAAGAAATAACGGCTGCTAAAGAAATAGAGAAAATTGATGTAATAGGAAAGCAACCTCCCAACCTTTTGCGAAAAGCTTTCTATCGCCATGAAGATAATTTTTTTGACCTTTACAACGAACTTGTGGATGAAAATCAATTTCGCATGGATTGTGAAATGCGTTTAAGGCACCTTGATACAAGAGTAAAGAAACGAGAATGTATACCCCGTTATGTAGAGATTGAAAATGCCAAACAGTTACGAGAAGCGGCACTGAGAAATGGCCGGGTTGACGCAGCGTCTTTCTTAGGCGCTGTTCCCGACCGTGCCGGCTTGCGCTTAGTTTATGAGAAGAAGAAAAAACAGATGGCCACTAAAATGGCTGAGCTTATCAACTCACACCCTGAACTTACCAAGCGCTATACTCAATACGTAGAGGCGAAGACAAAATTTGAAGATGCGAAAAACCGTTAGCTAAAAAAAGGCCACTCAATAGAGTGGCCTAAAAATGCTCTTTAAGAGAGCAACGCTTGGGTAGACGGGAATGTTCAATTAATAGAAACGTAGATTAAAAGCGCTAATCGATACGCTCTAGCCTTTCCGTTTCAGTAGGTAATAAAACACCGGTGTAAGGATAAGGCCAAAGACGGTAACTCCTATCATGCCAGAGAAAACTGCCACGCCCATGGCTTGACGCATTTCAGCCCCAGCACCAGTAGAGAGCACCATTGGCAGTACACCCATGATGAATGCGATTGAAGTCATTAAAATAGGGCGTAAACGCAGTCGACTTGCTTCCTTTATTGCCGCTAGCGCGCTCATGCCGCTGTCTTGTAACTCTTTCGCAAATTCCACAATAAGAATGGCGTTTTTAGTTGCCAAGCCAACCAACACGATTAACCCTATTTGGGTGAATATGTTGTTATCTCCACCATAAATCTTAACCCCTATTAACGCGCTTAGCAGGGTCATAGGCACAATAAGAATAATGGCTAACGGCAAACGCAAGCTTTCATATTGCGCCGCGAGTACAAGAAACACCAACAGCACAACAAGTGGGAAAATGTAAGCCGCTGCGTTACCTGCCAGTATTTGCTGGTAGGTGAGCTCTGTCCATTCGTAGGTCATGCCTAACGGTAATGTCTCGGCAAGAATCTCCTCAATAGCGGCTCTAGCCTGATCAGAGGAATAGCCAGGTGCAGGTGCGCCATTAATTTCCGCCGTAATGTAGCCGTTGTAATGCATCACTCTGTCTGGGCCGGCGCTATGCTCAACATCTAAAAATGAACCAAGTGGGATCATGTCGCCCTGAGCGTTTCGTATTTTGAATTGGCTAATATCCTCTATATCTTGACGGTATTGTGCATCGGCCTGCACGTTCACCTGATAAGTTTGCCCAAATAGATTGAAGTCGTTCACATACAGCGAGCCTAGGTAAGCTTGCATAGTGGTGAATAACGTATCTATGTTCACTCCTTGGCTCACTGCTTTTTCCCGATCCACATCTACATCTAATTGCGGAACGGCAACAGTAAAGCTGGTGAAGGCATCGGTAAGCGCAGGATGCTGCCACGCTTTGCCAATCACTTCTTGAGTGACTCGCTCTAGCTCTTCAAACCCAAGATTGCCTCTATCTTCAACCTGCAGTCTAAAGCCACCAATCGTACCTAACCCATTTACCGGAGGCGGTGGAAAAATAGCCACATAGGCGCCTTTAATCGAGCCAAACTGTTGATTCAATTTAGCGGCAATGGCACCTGCCGATAGCTCTGGAGACTCGCGCTCATCGAAAGGTTTTAACGGCGTAAACAAGATGCCCGAGCTGGGACTGTTGGTAAATCCGTTAATATTTAGCCCAGGAAATGCTACCGCGTCTGAAACGCCAGGGTGTTCCATAGCAATACTCGACATCTCTCGAATAACTTCTTCAGTTCTGTCCAAACTTGCTGCATTAGGAAGCTGAGCAAACGCCACAAGATATTGCTTATCTTGAGGAGGCACATACCCCGTTGGCGTGGTAGCAAATTGATTGTAAGTTAGCGCAATAAGGCCGGCGTATAGCACTAATACAATGCTACTTTTGCGGATTAATCCCCCAACCGCATTGGTATACCCTTTTGCACTGCGTTCGAAAAAGCGATTGAACGGGGCAAACACAAATCTGCCAAACACTTTGTTCATGCCTCGTGTTAGCCAATCATTAGACTTGCCATGAGGTTTTAGCAAAAGCGCAGACAGCGCTGGGCTAAGCGTTAAAGAGTTTATCGCAGAGATAACCGTAGAAATGGTAATGGTTAATGCAAACTGTTTATAGAATTGCCCCGTTAAACCGCTCATAAAGGCAGTGGGAACAAATACTGCAGCCAGTACTAACGTGGTGGCAATGATAGGCCCAGTTACCTCTTTCATCGCCTGTACGGTGGCATCAAAAGGTGTTTTACCGTCTGCGATATTTCGCTCAACGTTTTCCACCACCACAATGGCATCGTCAACAACAATACCTATTGCCAGTACTAACCCGAACAGAGACAGCGCATTGAGGGAAAAGCCCATTAGCTGCATAAATGCAAAGGTACCTACCAAGGAAATAGGAACCGCTACTAAGGGAATAATTGAGGCGCGCCACGTCTGTAAAAACAGAACCACGACCAGTACCACCAACAACACGGCTTCAAAAAGGGTGTTCACTACCGCTTCTATGGAGCCCCTAACAAACACAGTGGGATCGTAAACAATGTCGAACTCTAGCCCTTCAGGGAACAGCTGAGATAATTCATCCATGCGAGCGCGGACATCGTCAGAGATCTGTATTGCATTTGAACCTGGGGCCTGAAAAATAGGGATTGCCGCAGCCGGCTTATTATTAAGCAGCGAACGCAGCGAGTAAGTGTTTGCTCCCAGCTCTATGCGCGCTATATCTTTTAATCGCGTAATTTCACCGTCATCGCCAGTTTTAACGATGATATTCTCAAACTCTGACTCGTCTTTTAAACGTCCGCGAACGTTGATTAACAGTTGAAATTCACTCGTTCCTGTAGGCTGAGCACCTAAACTACCAGCCGCAGCCTGTTGATTTTGATCAGCAATGGCAGCAACCACGTCGCCGGGGTTCATTTGCAGTGCAGCTAGCTTATTTGGGTTAAGCCATACACGCATGCTGAACTCACCTGCGCCAAATAAACGCACCTGACCAACACCATCAATTCGGGCTAGTTCATCTTTCACATTTTGATCGGCATAATTCGACAAGTACAGCATGTCGTAACGATTATCCGGTGACGTTAAATGCACCACCATGGTTAAATTTGGGGATGACTTTTCGGTCACTACACCAAGGCGCTGTACTTCTTGTGGCAATCGAGGGGTCGCGCGATTAACACGGTTTTGTACTAGGGTTGTGGCATCGTCTGGGTCGGTACCAATGGCAAAAGTGATAGTGAGCGTCATACGTCCGTCGCTTGTAGCCTGCGACGACATATACAACATATTTTCTACGCCGTTAATTTCTTGCTCTAACGGCGTTGCCACGGTTTCTGCTATTACTTCAGGGTTAGCACCAGGATAGTTCGCCGTGACTACCACTGTGGGTGGCACCACTTCTGGGTATTCAGTAATGGGTAGCTGCCATACCGCAATGGCACCACCGATGAAAATAAGTAAGGACAATACGCCGGCGAATATTGGCCGGCTAATAAAGAATTGCGAAACATTCATTACTTAAGGCCTGCCGTTGCTGAACCGGTAGAAAATGAACCTCCTGATAACACGTCTTCCACTTGCGCCATGTTTTGGGACACTTGCGTTGCGCTATCAACGCGAGACTGCCAATGCTTTAGGTTTGCAAGGGCATCTTCATCACTCATGGGAACTTTGTTTCTGGCTACGGTTGCGCCTGGGCGAACTCGTTGAAGTCCGTTAACTACAATCGTGTCGTCTGTAGACAGTCCCTGTTTAATAATGCGCATGCTTCCTACTTTGTCGCCTAACGTGACTGGGCGGTACTCCGCTTTATTGTCATCATTTACCACAAGTACATACTTATTATTAAGGTCGGTTCCTATGGCTCTTTCTTTAATTAATATACCCTTCTCATTGGTATCACCAGCAAGTTTCAAATGAGCGAACAAACCTGGAATTAAACGGCCGTTTTCATTGTCGAACACAGCGCGTACGCGAAGAGTGCCGGTATTTGCATTAACCTGGTTGTCAATAAAGTCGATTTGCCCCCAGTGCATATAATCGGTCTCATTCGCTAGGCGCATTGCTACTGGCTGCTCACTCACCGCGGTAGAGGTATTAGTTTTATCAGATAGGTAATTAAGGTAGGTTTGCTCGTCAATATCGAAGTAGGCATACAGACGGTCGGTAGACACGATACGGGTAAGTTCGGTCTGCCCTGCGGTAACAAAGTTACCTTCGGTGATATTGGCGCGCGATACACGACCTGAAATAGGTGCTTCAACACGGGCAAAACCGCGATTTAATCTAGCAACTTCTAAAGAAGCTTGAGTTTGATTTAAACTCGCCGTCGCTTGATTCTTTTCGGCTAGTCGAGCATCTAACACTTCTTCTGATACCGCTTGAGTTTTGCGCAGCTTAAAGGCACGGTCGTAATTTTGCTTGGCAAGAGATAGTCGGCTTTTGGCTTCTTCAAGCTGCGCCGTTAAACGGGATACCTCTGCTTTAAACATTCTGTTGTCGATAAGAAATAGGGTTTGTCCTTGCTCAACATATTCACCCTCTTCATAGGCAACAAAATCAACATAGCCTGATACACGAGGGCGAAGCGCTACAATATGCGGCGATTCTAGGCGACCAGTAAAGTTGTCCCACTCGGTCAAGCGTTGTGATACCACAGTAGCTACATCTACCGGTACACCTTTACTCGCTTGCATCATTTGATCAGATTCCTGCTTATCACCGCATGCAGCGATAAGTGCAGTGAGACCTACCACTGCCATAAAACGGGTTAAACTTTTCATTGCAAGATACTCTTTTGAAATTAGCTATAGGTTTGATGGCGCGCATTATGCTAAAGTCTAAACAATAAAAATAATTATCTTTTCATATGCAACACATCATTTAATATGATGCTTTGAGAGTATGTAACACCCTTGTTAACCGCACATATATATAGCGTAAAAATTGGCTATAAACGCTTAATATTGAGGCTATATTCAGGTTTTAATGGAGACTGCAATGCGTCCACATGACTTAAATTTATTGATGATTTTCGATGCCATCATGACAGAGGGCGCGATTACGCGTGCAGCAGATAGGCTTTCGATGACCCAGCCTGCTGTATCGAACGCCTTATCTAGAATGCGCACCGCATGGAAAGATGAGCTGTTTGTAAAAGACGGCAGAGGCATACAGCCCACGTCTTACGCAAAGAATCTTTGGAGTCAAATTCAAGGGCCACTGGGTGAGCTTGAAGTGGCGGTTAACCCCACCGATTTCAATCCGGCTACTGCCAAACGCACCTTTC
Source organism: Alteromonas sp. BMJM2 (assembly GCF_027257845.1). GTDB lineage: Bacteria > Pseudomonadota > Gammaproteobacteria > Enterobacterales > Alteromonadaceae > Alteromonas. The sequence continues at coordinate 229,204 of NZ_JAPVOT010000005.1, forward strand.
GTATAGCCGCCACTGACAGTATTGTATCTATGGTATGGGGCCCGCTTCGAAAGGTGATTGAGAATGAAGCACCTGGCATTAATATTCACGCTATTCCTAATTACGATATGGAAACGGACAAAATATTAAAAGATGCCGAGGCTGAGTTAACGTTTTCAAAGCATCAAGAGCCTGATTCAGTGATACGTGCAGAGCATGTGTTAGATCCGAGTTGGGTGGTAATAATGCGCCCCGATCATCCTCTTGCTGCGTCTCAACTTACACTGGATGATTTTGTAGCAGCCGATCACTTGCTGGTGTCGGTCACAGGCGATGTCACTGGCCCAACCGATCAGGTACTGGCTAATCTTGGCTTGAAAAGACGGGTTGCCATGTCGGTTAATCAGTTTTATAACGCCACCCCACTTTTGAAGGAGAGTAATCTTATCTGCGTTGCGCCATCTCTGGTGGTAGAAAAAGAAATATTTTCTGGCGAGTTGGCTGTGTTCGAAACGCCGGTGGAAATTGTCAGCTCACCGCTTTCGATAATGTGGCATAAACGCCAAGATCAAGACGCTGGGTTGCAATGGTTGCGGGGGCTGGTCGTAAAATTTATTCGTGAACGGGTTAAGCGCCATGAATTGTTATTGTCGCAATGTTGCAGAAAAGCATACTGTGAAGATACGGTTAAGCGCCTTATGGCGCAGCGCAATATGGATAGTGTAGAATTTACGCCAGCGCACTTGCAAACCGCCAACGATGCGGTTGCACCGCTTGAGCCTGAGTTAAAAGACAAGGCTACTGCATAAGCTACTAAATAAGCCACTACATACATGACTACATATATTAGCGGCCGCTATTGTAACTATGTTGATGCGCGCTTAAGAGCGCGTGTCAATCTCTGACTCCGGCCCCGAGTGCAAACTACTGGCTATATTAATTCGTGAGCAGTTAGTACGTAAAAGAGCTTGAGCACCCTTGCGTATCAAGCCATATGTAGGCTTCATCTTCGCTTGCACAAAAACGGTAATCAATTTGTGCACGTTGATAAACCCGTTCAAATTGGCTTTTTACCAGACTTGGAATATCTGCATTAGTAGTCACTAGGGCGCATGCCTTCATACCCACTTGCTTGCGCGCATTAATAGATAAAACCAATGCGTGCTCGGCTTCTGGTGTGAGAATACCTGTACCGCAGACAAACCCTATGAAACCCCAAGGTTTCCCGTTTAACACTCGTGTGACTGTTTTAACATCCTCAAGGTACTGCTCTAGTATTGGCTTAGTCACCACGCCTTTACCATCAACTCGTATGATGTTGCCAAGGAGTTCAATGATGTACTCGCCATGCTTCGATTTTATGTTTGCTATTCTATTTTCAGCTTCGGTCATTGTTACCACTTTTAATTACTATCAATACTTTTTTCAAATACCGATACCACACCTACTAACTTGTCATTGTTGCCGCGTACTAAAACTCTTTTAGCTACCTTCGCACCTGAAGCTTCGGAATTAACCGTATTAGCCATATTCACTCTTGTTGCGCCTTGCAGGCAGGCTAGCGTTAATGGTTACCGCCGCATTTCACATACACTTTACATTTAGAGTGTATATCCATTTTTGCCAATGTGAAAATTAAAAAACCCGCTCATTAGCGGGTTTTTGTTACATCAGAAAAAAGCGGTTTATTTCTTTTTCTTTGCCTTAGGGTTTGGCAAATCAGTAATGCTTCCTTCGAATATTTCAGACGCTAGTCCAATTGATTCGTTTAACGTTGGATGAGCATGGATAGTAAGTGCAACGTCTTCACCGTCAGCACCCATCTCAATAGCTAGGCCAATTTCGCCAAGCATTTCGCCCGCGTTTGTACCTACCATTGCACCACCTATAACACGACCAGACTCTTTATCGAAGATCATCTTAGTCAAACCGTTAGTGGAATCCTGAGCAATTGCGCGGCCTGATGCAGCCCATGGGAATGAAGCTACTTCGTAGTTTACGCCCTGCTCTTTAGCTTCTTTCTCAGTTAAACCAACCCAGGCAACTTCTGGCTCTGTGTAGGCAACTGATGGAATGGCACGTGGGTCGAAGTAGTGCTTCTGACCTGCAACCACTTCTGCAGCAACATGACCTTCATGTACCGCTTTGTGTGCAAGCATAGGCTGACCTACAAGGTCGCCAATGGCAAAAATATGGTCGACGTTAGTACGCATTTGCTTATCAACATTGATGAAACCGCGCTCATCAACATTAACGCCTGCTTTATCAGCACTTACTAGGTTTCCATTTGGCTTACGGCCAACTGCTACAAGTACTTTATCGTAACGTACTGGCTCAGCAGGTGCTTTTTTGCCTTCAAAAGTAACATACAAACCATCGTCTTTTGCTTCAACCGCAGTTACCTTGGTTTCTAGCATGATGTTGAATTTTTCTTTGTAGTCTTTCATGAATACTTTCATGATGTCTTTATCGGCAGCTGGAATAAGCTGGTCTAAAAACTCAACTACATCAACGTTTGAGCCTAGTGCTTCGTACACTGTACCCATTTCAAGACCAATGATACCACCGCCAAGTACTAGCATTTTCTCTGGAATATCTTTCATTTCCAAAGCGCCAGTTGAGTCGATTACGCGATCGTCTTCTGGAATGAATGGCAAGCTGATTGGCTCAGAACCTGCAGCAATAATCGCTTTTTCAAACGTAATAGTGGTAACGCCGTCGTCACCTTGAACTTCAAGGGTGTTGCTGCCCGTAAACTTACCGTAGCCTTTTACATGCTTGGTTTTACGCATTTTAGACATACCGGCAAGACCGTTGGTAAGCTGCTTAACAACGCCGTCTTTGTAGTCACGGATCTTGTCTAGATCAATCTTTGGCTCACCAAAGCTCACGCCATGACTTGCCAAGTGCTTTGCTTCTTTCATTACTTTCGCAACGTGAAGAAGTGCCTTTGACGGAATACAGCCAACATTAAGACATACCCCGCCTAATGAATCGCGCGAATCTACGATAACTGTTTCAATGCCTAAATCGGCTGCACGGAATGCTGCAGAATAACCGCCAGGGCCGCCGCCCAGTACCACTAATTGCGTTTTAATTTCGCTCATTGTGAACCTCAATCCTCTTTTTTGATTATGCTAACACGCGTTGCTTACACATATAGGCGCTAGCATAACCTAAATACCGCCCTAAGGGCCTATAAAATCGTCAAAAATGTTAGTCGTATTGTAAACATTTTGAGATTTTTTTTTAAAGTATAATTCTACGTAAGTCAGTTAGGTTAGCAGCAACTTCTGCAGCAAACCTTGCACCTACAGCACCATCAATAACACGGTGGTCGTATGACAAGCTTAACGGAACCATTAAACGAGGTTCAAATTCGCTGCCATTCCACTTAGGTTTCATCTCTGATTTAGAGACACCTAAGATACCCACTTCGGGGGCATTCACGATTGGCGTAAACGCCGTACCGCCGATACCACCGAGGCTAGAGATAGTAAATGTGCCACCTTGCATATCGGCAGACTTCAACTTACCTTCGCGTGCCTTCTTAGACGTATCAATTAGCTCTTGAGACAGTTGCTCAATGCCTTTTTTGTTTACATCTTTGATTACAGGTACAACAAGGCCGCCTGGCGTTTCTACCGCAATACCGATGTTGATGAACTTCTTAATGATCAAGCTTTCGCCATCATCAGATAGCGACGAGTTAAACACTTCGTATTTTTCTAGCGCTTTCGCTACGGCTTTCATAACAAAAACAAGTGGCGTGATCTTTAAGCCAGACTTTATTTTTGCATGATAGGCATTCTGCTCTTTACGGAATGCTTCAACGCCAGTGATATCGGCTTCATCAAACTGCGTAACGTGTGGAATAGTGGCCCAGTTACGATGTAAGAACGGCCCAGAAATTTTCTGGATACGCGATAGCTTCTGCTCTTCAACTTCACCAAACTTGCTGTGATCAACAGGTTTAACCGGCACAATTTGAAGTACATTGTCACCTACAGGTGCATTACCTGAGGCAGCAGCCGTTTTAGGCTTAGCCAATTCAGCTTTAACGTACTCTTGAACGTCTTCTTTCAAAATACGATTCTTACGACCAGAACCTTTTACCAAGGTGAGGTCTACACCAAATTCTCGTGCCACTCTACGCACAGATGGGGAAGCATGGGCTTTACCGTCATTTTTTTCTGAGTGAGAATCTGTATCCGAGCTTGAGTCGGCTTCAGCTGGCACAGGCTTCTGTGCTGGTGCTTTTGACTTTTCTTCAGTCTTCTTGTCCGAAGATTCTTTACTAGAAGAATCTGACTGCTTCGATGCTTCAGATTTGCTTTCTTCTTTCACTGAAGAGGTTGATGCGCCACCACTAGTTTCTAACTTCACCACCAGTGTGCCTTGCTTAACCTTGTCACCCGTGGAAATAAGCACTTCTTTTACCGTACCTGCATGTGTCGAAGGCACATCCATAGTGGCTTTATCGGTCTCAAGAGTAATTAAACCATCTTCTTTTTCAATGGTATCGCCAACAGCAACAAGTACGTCGATAACATCGACTTCACCGTCTTCACCAATATCAGGGACCGATACTTCAATCACTTCACTTGATGACGAATCTGAAGAGGCTGCATTTGACGATTTAGCTTCTTGGTCGGCGCTATCTGAAGAATCAGTGCTATCTGAAGAGTCAGTGCTCGAGCTTTCCGTGCTTTCAGATGAGTCAGAACCGCTGACCTCAAGCTTAATAACCACGGTGCCCTCTTTAACTTTATCGCCACTGCTAATTAACACTTCTTTCACGGTACCGGCGTGACTGGACGGCACGTCCATTGTCGCTTTGTCAGTTTCTAGCGTAATGAGGCCATCTTCTTTTTCAATGGTATCGCCCACCGCAACTAGTACGTCGATAACGTCAACTTCGCCGTCTTCACCAATATCTGGTACAGCTACTTCAATTATGTTGCCGCCTGAAGATTGAGCAGAGTCTGATGTTGATTCAGACTCTTTTTTAGGCTCTTCGCTTGAAGATGACTCACTGTCCGACTCGGCGCTGTCTGCTGAGCTGCTCGCCTCAGAAGCATCAGCCTCAGTGTCAGCACCTTCAGAATCAGAGCTGTTTTCCTCAGAATCAGCACTGGTTTTGATTTCGCCGATAACGTCGCCTTCTTTAATCTTGTCACCCACGGCAACAGATAGGCTTACTATTTCGCCTTCAAACGGCGCAGGAATGTCCATAGATGCTTTATCGCTCTCTACGGTAACAATCCCTTCATCTGCCTCTAATGTGTCGCCAACGGAAACACACAGTTCGATAACTTCAACTTCGTCACCACCAACATCGGGAACGACAATCTTTTGAATATCTGACATATGTAAAATACCTTATGTGTCTGTGACTACGCGTAAAGTGGGTTAAGTTTTTCAGCGTTAATTTCAAAACGCTTAATGGCATCTGCCACCACTTTTTTCTCAACGTCACCGCGCTGTGCAAGTTCGTAAAGTGATGCCACTACAATGTAGGCAGCGTTCACTTCGAAATGCGTACGCAAGTTTTCACGGCTGTCACTTCTTCCGAAGCCGTCTGTACCCAAACAACGATATTCTGTATCGATGAAGGCACGGACTTGGTCAGAGTAGTTCTTCACGTAATCTGTTGCAGAAATTGCCGGGCCTGCATTTTTTGTAATCACTTGGCTAATGTACGGTGTTTTTTGCTCTGCTTCTGGATTAAGCATGTTCCAGCGTGCAATGCCTTGACCTTCACGAGCCAGCTCGTTGAAAGACGTTACCGAGTACACGTCAGAAGACACATCGTAATCGTCACTAAGAATTTGTGCCGCTTTGCGCACTTCATTCAAAATAGTGCCCGAGCCCATCAACTGAACGTTGTGCTTCGCTTTCTTACTTTCAACACGCTCTAGCTTATAAATACCTTTGATGATTTGCTTTGCAATATCGTCATCTTCAGGCATCGCAGGATGCTGATAGTTTTCATTCATTAACGTGAGGTAGTAGAAAACGTTTTCGTTTTCACCGTACATACGACGTAAGCCATCTTGTACGATAACCGCCACTTCGTAGCCATACGTTGGATCGTACGTTACACAGTTAGGAATTAAGTTAGCCTGTACATGTGAATGGCCATCCTGATGCTGTAGACCTTCACCATTCAGTGTTGTTCTACCTGCTGTCGCACCTAATAGGAAACCACGAGCCTGGCTATCACCCGCTGCCCATGCTAAGTCGCCAACGCGTTGGAAACCGAACATTGAGTAGTAGATATAAAAAGGAATAGTGGTAGCGTTACAGGTTGAGTAAGACGTACCCGCCGCTACCCAAGACGCCATAGCGCCTAGCTCGTTAATACCTTCTTGCAGTACTTGGCCTTTCTTATCTTCGCGATAGTAAGCCACTTGGTCGGCATCTTGTGGAACGTATTTCTGCCCTTCATTAGCGTAAATACCTACCTGACGGAACAGACCTTCCATACCGAATGTACGTGCTTCATCAGGAATAATGGGCACAATGCGCTTGCCAATTTTCTTATCTTTAAGCAACGCGTTAAGTACGCGTACAAAGGTCATGGTAGATGACACTTGACGATCGCCAGAGCCTTTTAAAATAGCGTCAAAGGCTTTTAACTCTGGTACTTCTAACTGCTCTTCTGCTTGCTCTCTGCGCGCTGGAAGATATCCGCCAAGGGCCTCACGGCGCTCTTTCAGATACTTAAGTTCTTCACTGTCTTCTGGGAAGCGGTAGTACGGAAGATCGGCAATTTTGTCGTCTTCAATAGGAATATTGAAACGGTCACGGAATTTCTTAATCGATTCCACTTCCATTTTCTTCACGTTGTGAGCCACGTTCTGTGCTTCACCCGATGAACCAAGACCAAAGCCTTTAACGGTTTTCGCAAGAATAACCGTTGGGCGACCTTTGGTATCGATGGCTTTTTGGTATGCAGCAAATACCTTAACCGGATCGTGACCACCACGATTTAAGCGCCAGATGTCTTCATCTGAATAGTTAGCCACTAACGCTTTCGTTTCTGGGTACTTGTTAAAGAAGTTTTCGCGGGTGTACTTGCCGCCCTTCGCTTTACAGTTCTGGTATTCACCGTCGACGGTTTCGCCCATAAGCTGAATTAGCTTGCCTGATTTGTCACGGGCAAGAAGCTCATCCCAGTAACTACCCCAAATAACTTTAACCACTTCCCAGCCTGCGCCGCGGAATGTGCCTTCTAGTTCTTGGATAATTTTGCCATTACCACGTACAGGGCCGTCTAAGCGCTGTAAGTTACAGTTAATCACAAATGTTAGGTTGTCTAAGCCTTCGCGAGACGCTAAGCCAATGGCACCCAATGATTCTGGCTCATCACACTCACCATCACCCATGTAGCAGTATACGCGCTGCGCTGAACAGTCTTTAATACCGCGGTTAGTGAGGTATTTTAAGAAACGCGCTGTGTATATCGCTTGAAGTGGACCAAGGCCCATAGATACTGTTGGGAACTGCCAGTAGTCTTTCATCAAATGCGGGTGCGGGTACGATGATAGTCCATCGCCATTACACTCTTGACGGAAGTTGTTTAGCTGCTCTTCCGTTAAGTTACCTTCGATGAAAGAACGAGCGTAAATGCCTGGAGAAATGTGGCCTTGAGCGAATATAAAGTCGCCGCCGTTACCATCTGTAGGCGCTTTGAAAAAGTGGTTAAAGCCAACATCGTACAGCATGGCTGAAGAGGCAAAGCTACCAATGTGACCACCAAGTTCTAGATCTTTCTTAGACGCGCGTAGCACTATCATTAATGCGTTCCAACGAATTGCAGCACGGATGCGCGCTTCAATAGTGAGATCGCCAGGCATGTTAGGCTCTTGCGCTGCGGGAATAGTGTTGATATACGCTGTTGTAGCGTCGTACGGTAAGTGAGCTCCACTACGGCGAGCTTTATCAACAAGCTTCTCAAGTAAGTAATGAGCGCGTTCTACACCTTCCTCTTCGAATACAGATTCGAGTGCATCTAGCCACTCTTTAGTTTCTTGAGGGTCCACATCTTGGTGCATCATATCAGTCATGGTGCCATCCTATTTTTGCTTATATAGAAAATCCTCCTTACGCAACATTTACACCCTGCGTTAAAGGAGGAAAACTAAACTACGTTGTACTCACAGTGACCCGTTCTGGCTCACCTGCTTGGGCAGTGGCACGGGTACAACCCGACCGGCCTCTGCGAATAATTAACCGCGAGCAGCGTGCTCTAGGCTAAATTTCTAAACGGCGTAACGCTCGCTGAACACGAGTGTCACGCTGATTAATGGTTAACAGCGTTTTTTCAATAAACGCCAAATGCGTATTACATGCCTGACGAGCAGCTTCTGGATCTTGCGACGCAATGGCTTCCACAATTTCTCGTCGCTGTTTGGCAATATCTGCCACTGCATCGGTGTGCATAGCCAGCATGTCTAAATTTCGTTCTATGTTGTCAACCAACATACTTTGCATGGTGCTCATTACGTGAAGCAGCACCATGTTGTGCGAAGCTCGCGCCATGATGATGTAAAACTGCCCTAGCGCTTCGGCTTGGCCACGTTTACTCTCGCTCACTTTTGGCGACGGAAGCTCATTTAATGCTTGAGTTAGCGCATCAATATCTTCTGGTTGCCCGCGAAGCGCAGCGTAATAAGCCGACATACCCTCTAAGGCATGTCTAAATTCGAGTAGATCAAACTGAGTTTCTGGACGTTTGCTCACTAAATCCATTAGTGGGTCTTTCATTGCCGCATTGAGATTGCGGTTCACAAACGTACCGCCACCTTGCTTCCTTTCTACCAGACCACGGGCTTGCAGATTACCAATAGCTTCACGTAAAGAAGGGCGAGACACATCAAACTTAAGCGCAAGTTCTCTCTCTGGCGGCAATTTTTGCCCCGCCAATAGAGAACCATCGAGAATCATAGATTCAAGTTGCTCGGTAATAACATCTGCAAGTTTTTTTCGCTGCTGACGCATGCGGCCCCTGTCTCTGTAAAGAATCCTGTAGTGAAGTTCCTGTCATGAAGTACTTCAGAGTTAATCACAGTTGTGAATACGCCAAATTAGTGACATTAATGTAAACTCAACTAAAATTGGTAATACCATTTTACCTATACAGTTTAAGGCAGATCGTTTTGGAGGTAAATACTCTCAAGCATAGCAAACCTGACTGAGTTTGCTGTCTGTTAAGCTTTATTGTTGAATTTGTTAAGAAAAGTGCTCAAACCATTACTGGTCTGATGAGAAGGTGAAAGAAGATGTAGAAACAAAAGCATCTGATCTAGCAGCAGTTTTTTACTAGACCAAATGTTTTCATAAAATTAAATGTTAAAAATAGTGATTATGCGAGACTGCCTATAACCGTAAGTGCCGAAGTGACAACCAGTAAAAAAATAACATTACGTTTTGCTAACTTTACAAGCACCTTGGGTTCAACCGATGCATTTTCAGCCTGTAGCGCCTGTTCTTCCGGCGTTAGCATTTCAGCTTTCGCCGAAATAATCGTTAGCACATCATAGGCGGAAACGTTTAATTGCAGCGCATAATTTATCCACTCAGGCAATGCGCGAGAGAAGTGTCCCATCATTAACATACCAAATGCAGTAATTCGAACTGGAATATAATCTAGTGCAAACATGAGGCGGGCTGCAGGTTCGCGCATGGGATGATTAGCTGTACATAGCGCTTCGGTCGTACTTCTACTTAAAGTATAAAACAATGCGCCAGGCGCGCCAAACGCAATAAACCACAGCATAACAGCGGCGTAATGCTGATAATTAAGCCATGTTAAATGTTGCCCAAAGCTTTGGCCTTGGTATTTTGCGCTACTTTTGTCGTCAGCCTCTTCATTATTTGCGTTTTCGTTAGAACTACTTTGACTATTACGCTCATTGGTACAGTGGCCCAATTGGTCGGTGTACATACTACAGGCCTGCAAATCATTTCGCTCGGCCGCGTTTAAGAAGCATTTATACGTGGCCCTTAGTGCAGGACAACCAATGCATATAAATAGGACAACGCTTTGCTCTATAAAGGTAAGAAAAGCGCCAAAAATAAAATATTCTATTCCTGCAAGTACAACGGCGGGAGCTAGCAGGCAAAGATACAATGACGCAGACGTGTTCTTTTTAGACAACCAACGCTTTTCAATAAGCCAATCACGATATTGACCGGCGTATTTTTCAATATGCCAACGGGGTTCTTTACTTACTAATCGCTCTAAACTTAGTACTAATAGCAAACTCATTAAAATCATGTGTTAGATCGCTTCCAGTTATTTGACGCAATGCACGTACTTATCTTCAATGCTGATTAAGCCATATTCATCGCGGTGACCCAATTTATAAGCATTCATTTTATTGCTTGGTTTACTACTTAGTTTACTAAGTATGGCCTACAGTAAATTGATGAGGCTTTTTCTATACCTAGCCCAATCAAATGCAACTCCAGGGTCGGTTTTTCTACCCGGTGCAATGTCGTTATGCCCTACGATACGCCCTAACGAGATATTAGGGTAGTGCTTAACGATGAAATTGGTCAGCTCAGTTAATGCTACATACTGTTTATCGGTATAAGGCAAGGTGTCAGTGCCTTCAAGTTCAATACCAATAGAGAAGTCATTACACCTGCTTTTACCCTGATAAGTGGACAGACCTGCATGCCATGCCCGCTGGTTAAATGGAACAAACTGCTCAATTTCACCGGTGCGATAGATTACGCAGTGAGCTGATACCCGCAGACCGGCAATTTCCCTGTAAAAAGGATGTTCATTAATATTAAGCTGCCCAATAAACAAATCCCGAATTCCTGACGTACCAAATTGAGATGGTGGTAGGGAAATATTATGAACCACCAGCAGGCTTACTTGTGCATCATCAGGACGAGCATCACAGTGAGGAGACGGTACAAAGGTCGCATTGTCGTATTTCAACATAGGGTGAGGCACCTCGGTGTGGGTTTACTTTTATGTTTGCCAGCATTATTACATATCAAATTTTACATATAAGATGCCTGTGCATATAGAAGTGTTACATTGCTCTACTGGCAAAATCAATAACTTAAGCCAAGGGCAGGTTTTAAAAAGCCATGAAAAAAGCTATGGAAACAATTAATATAAAAGCGAACGTAAGCGCTCTAACGGGAGAGTAATGTCTCAGGAACACAATGAAACAAGCGCCGCTGGAAAGTGGATGGTGCTATTAGCGTGGGTGTGCGGACTGGGTTTACTTGTGTATGTTTTCTCCGGCCTATTGGAAAAACAAGTAAACCCAAATAGCACGCCTATTTCGCAGCAAATGGGATCGCAAACCGAAGTGCGCCTTAAACAGAATCGTCAGGGCCATTATGTCACCAGCGGCTATATTAACGGTGAAGAGGTTGTTTTTTTAGTCGACACTGGTGCGACAGACGTTGCTGTGCCGGCACATTTAGCCAGTAAACTTCAGTTGCAGGCAGGCCGCCAAGCACTGGCAAGAACCGCAAACGGAACGGTCAGAATAGCCGAGTCCACCATAGACACCCTTCGCATTGGCGATATAGAAGTACGAAATGTAAAAGCCAACTTAAACCCTGGTATGCAAGATAACCATATATTGCTCGGAATGAGCGTTCTTCGCCAATTAGAGTTTACTCAGCGTGGCGATTGGTTAATATTGCGTACCCTCTAAAAGACAAAGTGAAAAGACAACAGCAATGAAGATGACGTCACCCGATATACAAGCCATTCGCGAACAGGTTTCTCAAGCGCTCATTGAAGACTTAGGTGGTGAACTGAATGCCGAAAACGACATAACTGCCAATCTCATTGATAAAGACGTGACAGCGAATGCGACTATTATTACCAGAGAGCCTTGCGTTATTTGCGGCGTTGCTTGGGTAAACCAGGCGTTTGCCTTAATAGACGAGTCAGTGTCGGTAACCTGGCATGTCAAAGATGGTGACCATGTAGAAGCCGATACGGTGTTAGTGAGTTTGTCTGGCTCTGCCAGAGCTATTCTTACCGCTGAACGCACCGCACTTAACTTCTTACAAACCTTATCGGGCAGTGCAACGGTAACCGCTTCTTACACCAAGTATTTGGCGGGTACGAATACCAAGATTCTTGATACACGTAAAACCCTCCCAGGGCTTAGATACGCGCAAAAATATGCCGTACGCTGCGGCGGTGGGCAAAATCACCGTGTCGGGTTGTTCGACGCTTACTTAATTAAAGAGAATCACATCTTCTCCTGCGGCGGTATTCACAACGCAGTAAGGCGAGCAAAAACGAACATGCCAGGTAAAACTGTTGAGGTAGAAGTTGAAAGCATTGAAGAATTTCAACAGGCCCTTGAAGCCGGTGCTGATATTGTAATGTTAGACAACTTTACTAACGAACAGATCCAGCAGGCAGTAGCCATGAATAACGCACAGTGTAAGCTAGAGGTGTCTGGCAACATTACCGATGAGCGTTTGGCGTCGTTATCGAAGCTTGGAGTAGATTATATTTCTTCTGGTGCACTAACAAAGCACGTTCAAGCTATTGATTTATCGTTACGTATCGAGTTAAGTTAGATCAAGTTGCAAAAAAACTGGCAACTTTTGAAAAATAGACTAGCGCGAATGCCCTTTCTGTAAAAACAAAAAACATAATTAGGCATGAGTCAACATAGAAAATATTAAATTTTGCGGCCAGTATTACGCAGCATACTTTGCTAATGATTTAAGTTTTATACTAAAGTTCAATAACATAGCACTGCTATGACACAAGACAACGCGTTATAATCGCCGAGTCAGACATTGGTATAAATCTGTATACTTGTCAGAAGCAAAGAAAATTCTATACTAAGCAACAAGTACCAGGGGCGTTTAAGGACGACTCGGGTATAAACGTCAATTTGAATTAATTTTAAACTTAGCGTGTTATACACGTCCCGGAGAAAGACCATGATGAAAATCAATAAAACACATATGAGCCTCCGGGCTGTCAATGAAAAAAGATAGCCCTTTGACCGCTATTTCAAGATCAATACCGTTGCCTTTTTAGAACTCGTTTACTTCGTCTGTCATGGTTGATGTTAGGCAAATTGC
>NZ_JAPVOT010000060.1 GCF_027257845.1 Alteromonas sp. BMJM2
TAACGCCTCGTTAAGGGGCGAATTCAGTTGGCTAAAATTGTGAGCGAAGCGAAACTAGCCAACTGTTATGAGTCCCGCTTGAACGACTTGTTATATGCCTGTTAGTGCAGATCTGCGAACACTTCAGGGTGTTGCTCAGCTATTCGTAATAATGCTATTGCCGGCCCTTGCGGAGATCTTCTTCCTTGCTCCCAATCTTGAAGAGTTCGCATACTAACACCTAGTAAACCAGCAAAAGCTGATTGAGTTAGTTTAAGTTGTAAACGAATAACTTTTGGCTCTGACGGCTCAGATAATTCACTCGTTTTTAAAGAAACTTCACCTTGCTTAAATTTTTTAATTTCATTTAAGCCATCTAAAATTTCCAGACCTATATCTCGATTACTCATGATCTATTGCCTCCGCTATTTGCTTAAGAACATGGGATGCAATAGTTGCACGCTCTGATTTACTGTACATCGTAAGCATCCAAATTTCATGTTCTGATTTTTTCCAGTAATATATTGCACGAACTCCACCACTTTTTCCTTTTCCAGACGGAGCCCAACGTACTTTTCGAACGCCACCTGATCCTCTGACAATATCTCCAGCATCAGGTTTTTGTAAGAGATAAGATTGCAACCCTCGATAATCATCATCTGAGAGATAATTGGGGAGTACTTTTGTAAATGTACTTGTTTCGATAAATATCATACTGAAAGTATACGGCAATGCCGTATTATGTCAACACGCTATGAAAGGCATATA
>NZ_JAPVOT010000061.1 GCF_027257845.1 Alteromonas sp. BMJM2
ACGCTTAGTCACTTAACCATACAACCCTAAAAAGCCTTGAGTATCGGCCTCATGTCCGCCTTTTGATGTCGGACAAGGGTAATGTTGTATGCATGACAAGCTAATCGGAAGAATTGCCTTGCTATCTCTTTGTTAACCGGACATGCCGATTAACCCGCCTTACGGCGTTTTCGATAACAAGCAATTCAAGTCAAGTAGAGTAAAAAGTGCGTCTTTCGACTTCTCAATTACTCTTTTGATTGATTACTATTAATATCAGCTTTCCAAATTGTTAAAGAACATATCGTGGTAAAACCACTTTTAAATACACTTAGCAAATGCACTTAGAAGTGGTGGAGCTAAGCAGGATCGAACTGCTGACCTCCTGAATGCAAATCAGGCGCTCTCCCAGCTGAGCTATAGCCCCATATAAAATCTTTTGCGGGTAACAAAGCAAAGGCAAAAGAAGTTGGTAGGCTTGGGCAGACTTGAACTGCCGACCTCACCCTTATCAGGGGTGCGCTCTAACCAGCTGAGCTACAAGCCTATCTTGCTCATACTCTGTATAGTGTGAGTGCTGCCTTTTGGTGTTCTCTAATTTTCTAAACAAAACAATCTGTGTAGGCACTGCATCAAGGGCGTCTCGACGTAATAGTAAGGAGGTGATCCAACCCCAGGTTCCCCTAGGGTTACCTTGTTACGACTTCACCCCAGTCATGAAACACAAAGTGGT
>NZ_JAPVOT010000062.1 GCF_027257845.1 Alteromonas sp. BMJM2
CAACTCCTAAACCATCAGCAGACATGTCTGAAAAAGAGCTCAGAGAAGAATTGGATTATCTACGTGCAGAGAACGCAGTCTTAAAAAAGTTAGAAGCCTTGGCTCAAGCCAGAAAGAAAAAAGCAAAGACAAAACGATAGTTGTCGAAGAGCTCAAGGCAAAATACAGCTTACAACACTTATTAAAGGTCACAGGGCTTCCCAAAAGCGTGTATTACTACCAGCGTAATACACTGAATCGGCCTTGTTCCAATAATGACTTGCGCGTGAAAATACGTGATATCTATCACAAGCATAAAGGGCGATACGGCTATCGTAGGATAACTTACGCGCTAAGGGCGACGGGCTTAGTGGTTAACCATAAACGTGTACAGCGCTTGATGGGCGAGCTTGGCTTGAAATCAAAAGTCAGACCTAAACGCTACAAGTCTTACAAAGGTGAAGTCGGTAGAATCGCTGAAAATGTTCTTCAACGTGAGTTCACGGCAAAAAAGCCAAATCAAAAATGGGTGACCGATGTCACTGAATTTAAGGTCAATGGCCAGAAAGTATACCTGTCGCCGGTAATCGACCTGTTTAACCAAGAAGTGGTCAGCTATGAGGTGCGAACATCTGTCACGTTGCCCTTAGTCACTGACATGCTTAAAACCGCAACAGCAAAGCTGCTG
>NZ_JAPVOT010000063.1 GCF_027257845.1 Alteromonas sp. BMJM2
AAAGTTAGCTGCTTCAATGAAATCGAAATGCCTTTTGTCTCATAAACAATTATACTTGTAGCACTAGATATATTAGGAGACCTGCTATGAAAATAGAGAACCTCTCAGCTATAGAAAAAGTTGAACTCGCCCAGAAGATTTGGGACTCAGTAGCTGCTGAACAAGACTCTATTGAATTATCAAAAGAGCAAACTCAGCTTCTTAACGATAGACTAAAGTCCTTCGAAACTGATCAAAATTTTGGTTCAAATTGGAGCGACGTTAAGAGCAGAATCATTGGCTAATGAAATTTATTTTATCTATCAGGCCGGAAGCAGAAGAAGATATCAAAGAGGCATATTCTTATTATCAACAATGCCAAACTGGGCTAGGAAACGATTTTATTGCCTCTGTAGAATCAGCATTGATTAACATCACAGAAAACCCAGAGGTTTACCAGAAAGTGTACCGGGATTTTCGCCGCGTACTCATCGGGCACTTTCCATTTGGTGTTTTTTACAAAATGTTTGGCAATAAAGTTCTGGTATTTGCTGTTATACATACAAGCAGGGCTCCAAGAACGTGGCAAAAACGCAGCTAACA
>NZ_JAPVOT010000064.1 GCF_027257845.1 Alteromonas sp. BMJM2
GTTATGTGCCAAAAGGAATTTGAATGCACAAGAATAATCAACTAATAATCGCTGGCAGTTTAAGCATCTTGGCTGCATTACTCCATATTAGTTGCATTTTCGGCGGTCCTGACTGGTATCTCTTTTTTGGTGCTGGTCAACGTATGGCTCAACTCGCTGCTCAGGGCGACCCGTACCCCACGATCGCAACTTTGGCTATTGCTTCAATTCTTACTGGCTGGGGCTTATATGCTTTTTCTGGTGCAGGCATCATCGTCAAATTACCACTACTAAAAAGCTGTTTAGTTTTAATCACAGCCATCTATTTGCTGCGTGGTATCGCAGGCTTAGTTGGTCCATTTCTCACTTCAGACCCTGTGGTACATCAAAATTCAATAACCTTTTGGTTAGTAAGCTCAATTATATGCTGTATTTATGGTACGTTTTATTTATTGGGCACAGTAAAGTTATGGCGGCAGTAGAAAGTGTGCAGGCACATAACAAAAAAATTAAGTTCGCCCGCTGCGCGGGCTGGGACGCATACACGCAGGGCGGCTTCGCCAGTATGCCCTGCGCGCCTGCGCCCCTTATTTAAAAGTTA
>NZ_JAPVOT010000065.1 GCF_027257845.1 Alteromonas sp. BMJM2
CCCCCAATAGTTGGACTATCCAATTACTGGGGGTCTTTTTATGTCCAAACATCACAGAGCATTTAAGTTAAAGCTAGCGCGACTAGCGCAAGAAGAGAGTTCAGGAGTCTTAGGTTCAAAGTTTGAGATACGCTCCAACCTTGTCCATTATTGGTCTCAGGTTTATCGCATTAATGGCGCTGATAGTTTTACTCACAAGCAACGTCCATACTCCTTCGAATTTAAAATTCATGTGCTTAAAACTATGTCAGTGAATAATTGGTCACTGAGTTATACCAGCGCCTATTTCGACTTATCAACTCCTGGTATTTTATTTCAATGGCAAAAGCATTATGCTCACGAGGGTATAACCCGTCTAAAACCACAGAAAAAAGGTAGGCCTCGCGTGACGAATGATTCTCCAACTCCTAAACCATCAGCAGACATGTCTGAAAAAGAGCTCAGAGAAGAATTGGATTATCTACGTGCAGAGAACGCAGTCTTAAAAAAGTTAGAAGCCTTGGCTCAAGCCAGAAAGAAAAAAGCAAA
>NZ_JAPVOT010000066.1 GCF_027257845.1 Alteromonas sp. BMJM2
TAGCGATACGGCACCACCTGACTCCATTTCGAACTCAGAAGTGAAACGTATTAGCGCCGATGGTAGTGTGGGGTTTCCCCATGTGAGAGTAGGACACTGCCAGGTCCCATTAAGAAAAACCCGCCTACCGGCGGGTTTTTTGTTTTCTGCCCCAAAAAAAATAAATGGGGGTCAGATCAACATTAATCCTTAATTACATCCAACCTAAAAAACATAAATTGGGTCAGATCCGCATTTATCTTCCAATTACATTCATCACATCGAATCTAACGAAATAAACAGGGTCAGAACCCAATAAATTGTCGTCTTCAGAATAAAGTAGGGTCAGAACCTGAGGGATCCCCACGAATTTAATTTCATGTGCTTCCAGCCCAGGCCTCATCCACCTAGGAGCTGTACCACGTGAGTGCAGCTTTCCATTGTCGCATGGTAAACCGTACCCGGCACGCGATAGCCCTGAGCCCAAGATAGTGGAACGATAACACGGGCTTCGTCTCGGTGTTAGCTTGGAACCG
>NZ_JAPVOT010000067.1 GCF_027257845.1 Alteromonas sp. BMJM2
GTGGGCTAAAATCCGAACGAAGTGAGTCAGCCCGCGTGTTAGCGTCCCAGCGACCGAAGGGAGTGAACTTGAGCGCTTTGTTAGAAGCAGAGCCTGTTCCCTTGGCATTTTTAAAAACTAATAAAGCTAGCATACGATTGATTATTAACACAAACAAGTAAAACGACGGAGTAGCGATGGTTGTGATTTGACTGAAGTAAGCTGCCATTTGATCTGACGAGTGCAATGGCGCTTGCCGTGTGAAACAAGAGCTTGGCGATAGAGCGCCTATTGCGCCATCTTGGAAGTAAATGCGGCGAAGTTAAAACTACCAAAAGCCAGAGCGATTTTTGAAACAACAGTTGAGGGTCGTTGAACTGTTATTTTTATTAAGTCAAACGCAGTCTAGGCTGACGCCTTCTAACTTTAAGCTAAGGGGCGCTAGCATGTGGGTTAAAATCCGAACGAAGTGAGTCAGCCCACATGTTAGCGTCCCAGCGACCGAAGGGAGTGAACTTAAGCGCTTTGTTAGA
>NZ_JAPVOT010000006.1 GCF_027257845.1 Alteromonas sp. BMJM2
CAATTTGCCTAACATCAACCATGACAGACGAAGTAAACGAGTTCTAAAAAGGCAACGGTATTGATCTTGAAATAGCGGTCAAAGGGCTATCTTTTTTCATTGACAGCCCGGAGGCTCATATGTGTTAACCGCCTATTGTCAAAACCGCTGCTTGAACCATTTTATACATACCATATGCGAACGAGCCAAAAGCAACTAAACCTAACGCCCAAGAACTATATTTATCTTAAACAAATGCTTATTTATAAGCTGCGGCTTAAACTGCCTAGTCATAGCAATGCTAATAAAATAAACTTTAATTAGTAAGAAGCAAATAATCGCTGTTAGCAGGAAATACTATGCAAGCGTGATATTTTCGAGAAGAGGCGCAGAGAGCTTAAGTTTGCTTTTGTTGCCCACCATAACATTTATCGACAACGACAACGCACCTCCCGTAAGCAAAAATACTGCCGTGGCTATTGAATCGGCCCTTGACCTAATTTCCTTCCACTCCTCGTAATCATTTTCTATTGCCATACAACCTCCTTAGTAGCTAACTAGTTTTCAATAAACCATTCTTGAGTATCGAAACTCATAAAAGAAAGAGTCACTATGCTCCCTTCCTTTAAGTCTGCGAAGAATGATGCCGTTGTAGCCAATCTCTCCCGCTTGTAAATTGGTACATCTATCTTCATGCCCTTTACCAGCTTTGTTTCAATACCCAGTTGGACATAGACGCTAAAGCTCAGTTCTAACTGAAGGCTGCAATAGTGATTGTTGTCAATGGAATAACCATTATTGGGCAAAAAGTGAAGCTTCTTAAAATCTGTCAAATTGACGTTGCTCAACTCAAACTGCTCACAGTGTTTAGGAGATAAATCTTGAAGCTTGCGTCCCACGTAAATTTCAAACGAGGTCATTTCTTTAAACTTTTCTACAACCAACTCATTTAGTTCGATAAAGTTTTGTCCCGATAGTAATGCCTGTTTAAGGGTAGCTAAAAAGCTAGATGATTCAGTTAGTCTCTCATCAATGAAAAAGGGCAGAGACTTATAGCAAGTAAATTTGTCTTCGTTTTTACAGAATTCTACCCAATCTTGATCGGCAGTTATCACATACAGCATCCCGTATTGAACTGTTTTGAGGGCTAGAAGAGAAATAGCATCAGGAAATTCGCTTTTTTTCGCGTCACTAAAAGGTGGCTGCCTATTGAAGTAAAGTTCTAAAACATCATCAACCTTTACTGATTGGTTACCAACCACTTTGACTCTGAATTTTAATTTAAACTCATCGTAAGCTGTTAGAGCTTCTTCCAAAGCATCTTCTAAAGAAATTTGGGGAACTTTAAAATAACTGAGGTAACTCTTTTCTTTGAGAAGGCCAGCGTGAACTTTCCTAATCCTTTCACTAAGTCGTTTAGTTACTTCCCTGTCTACGACTGTCGGCAAGATAATATCAAAGTCATAGAAGGATTTTAGATTCTTAAGCTCTGTAAAGTAAGAATGCAAAAAGTTAAATTTTAGATTCTCGAATACTTGTGTATCTAGAACTAGAGCACTCCTGTGATCATCCATGAAGTTAACCTGTAATTGTATGATTGTCTGTCTAAAATAACACTACCAGAAACCATTTCACTCTTGTAACAAAAGAATTGCTCCCTCTATCGTAGTCACTACATCATCAAAGGGTATCTTAAAACATTGCTTATCATTATCGAGAAGCCTTAAAAGGCTAGTTAGAACAACTTCAGCATATTCATTACGCTTTCTTGAATCAAGCAACTCAATTTTGAGAGTATCAATGTTGTTCATCGTTATCCTTACTGTTTGAAGTTATTAGAGGCTAACGCCCCCCTTTGTTGAGATCTAGCTGTACCCATATACGTTTTAATACGTTAAATACTTCTGACAACCCTATAAAACCACTAGCTTAATTTATTGTAAAACTTTGATATGAAATGAATTAGTGAAAATTAAGCAGTATTTTTTAAACGATTTTAACTATCAAAGAGAGTCTTGATTTGCTTAAAATAATTAGAGGTAATTGAATAAGAGCTGTAACCCTTTTAACGCATAAAAGTCTCCAGCTAGAAAACCTCACTAATTGAAAAGAAGGGTACTGGCGAGATAAGTAATCTCTACAGGCTACCTGTACATTAAATTTCAGTCTACATAAAGAAACTCACTAACGCCCCGAGACCGAAACTTCTTCTCTTCACTCACGAAATTATCGGTTAACTCTGCTTTGAATGAAATTTGGTAGATACTATTTCGTTTTAGTTTGGCTAACGTCTGAACGCTTATTGTAGCATTTGGAGGCACTTCGTTTGAGAGGACTTGCTTTGATCCATCAAAATGATGCGATACCAATTTAGGTAGTATAGTAGATGAGCTATCGATTGTTAATCCATAGTCTTTGACGTCTGTAATTAAAGTTAATTGAAATGATTTTTCGGCTGAGTATGAGAGTTCAAGAATCTCATTTCCAATGTTGGTTACTTCAACTTTTATCTGATAAATGCTCTCTTTCTCTTCCTTTTTAATCAATCTAGTTTTCAAAGAAAGTGCAGGTATTTTAATTTTCTTTATTCTATTGTTTATTTCTTCTAACTGCCCTTTGGCTATTTCTCTTTGGTTCAGAGCTTCAAATGAAATTAAAGTCCAGATACCTCCAATCACCACAGCTAACGCAACGACGATATGTTGAAAGCCGCTGCTGTAATTATTGAACTTTTGACTATCCATGTTTCAATCCAACTTTAAGCTATATTATGGGAATTTAAAGTAGACTACAGCGATGAAAAGTCAAACGTTGACTATTGATAAGCTAATTTGTCAGAGCAGTTACTTTCAAATAGACAATTAAGGCCTGCAAGCCATTATGAGAGATTAAAAATACAACCCACTCTATAATGTATAAATTATACAAGATCCCTCCCCACAGCGCCTTACAGGAACCTTAAATAGCGCCTTCAGAAGCACTCTTTAACCCATACTTTTCATAGGCTTCTAAATACTCATTTACTTTTGCTGTACCATCGGTAATCTCACGCTTACGCTTAGCTGTTAATTCCTTATCCACCAGCTTAGACATCCCGTACATTTTTTTATGATTTGGTAATGCATGTTTAGTAACAGTCTTTGCGATGTAACTAAGAGCATATATACACTCTTGAAGTACCCCCCCGATTGGTTCTCCTTTTAAGTGAATGCGTTTAGCTATCACATCAAGTCTTAGATAAGCATATCCTTCGTTAAACTTGGTCTTATCCTCTAACTTAGATAACGCCTCAGTAATTCTGAATTTTTGTGATTCACTCTGTTCAAAAGGTAGCATGGAACGTTTCAACCAAAAGTATCCAGGAATGGTAACGTAAGGGCAATTAGGTTTTTCGTTACTATTGCTCAGTTTGAAAGGCGTTATCTGTTGTAGATAACTTTCTAAGAGTTTCTTCTTTCGCTTACGATTAACGAACCCCTCTTTTTGCAACTTTGCATCGATTAAACCTTTAAGAGACTTTGCCGCGCTTTCTCTAAACTCGTCATTTACCTGTTTCTGTGTCATCCTATCTGGTGTGCGAAATACAGCAAAGCAATGGTAGTGTATTCCCCCACCAGCTTCATGACCACCTCGTTCTCTTACCCAGAAATATTTAAGATCTTTGAAAATGGCGATACCCTTATCTGATTTCAACGTACTCTTTGTTTTATCGTTAACTCTACGAAGCCTTTTTAGTTTCTTAGTAAGACTATTGTGAAACTCAGAGATTGTTATATCTGAATCAGCTGGATAGAAGTCATAGCGCAGCACTGTTATTTCGTTGTGTCTGTAAAGAATCCACTTAAGGACTTCAAAGATACTGTCTAATATCTCAGGTACGTGACTACCACGTATTCTATTGTCTTCGGTATCTTCTGGTACTTGTAGCTTGAAACCCCTATCGTATTCTTTCCATTCTGAGGTGGGAGTAGTGGTGTATTCATTGTCAAACTTTCTAAGTTCAGGGTCTTTTACTACTACGGCCACTTCTTTACCAAACTTGCTTTTGATAGTCATTACTCTTCCTTGTATTAGCTGCTCTTTTACTAAGATATTATGTAGACCGAATAAAACACAATAAAAGCTTTAAAACCTTTCAAAGCAAAGGATAGAAGCTAACAAAAAGATACTAAAAAGTGGCAGACTTAATTTCACCACTAATCAGAAGTGTTTGCGATTGACTTAATTTGTAGAGCTAAATGCCTATTTTTACTTTTTCGATATTTAACTTCAGTTCATTAAGTGGAACTTCATGAGAATACTGAGAGTCAGTTAGCGTTGTTATTCCTTGATGATGTCCAACAAGAGCTTGAGTAATGTGTCTATTAACGTTTAGTACTTGCAATTCTGTGATAACAAAGTGCCGTAAACTGTACAGTGAGAGCGGCTCTTCCTTGTCGTTGTAGTCTGGGAGATGACAAGCTCGTTTGATTTCGTTAGCGTAATATCTAGTTAAGAATTTGCTATTAGCATCGAACAAAAACATAGTTTTGGTTTGCACATACTCAACAAAACTATGTTTGATGAGTAAATTTGGTAGAGGAACTTTCCGCACACTAGCTTCTGTTTTTACGCTCCCATTTCTACCGTGTACGTCAATATACCAAATACCTTGTTCCAATTTAATATCATCTTTGGTTAACTGCATTACCTCCTGATTTCGCATACCTGTTACGCACATTATTAACACTGGCCACTTCTTATCTCCCCCCTGTCTCATACAGTATTCAGCAATAGACTTTACTTGCTCTCTGGTAAAAGCTCCTCTTCTATTCTTGTCACCTCTAACGGTATATCGCATGTCAGGCAAAGGTGACTTTTCGTAAAGATAGGAATCAAATAAAAATCGATAAAATGACTGTAAGGTTTTGAGATACTCTCTAACTGCCTTTTTGGAGATAAGAAGCGAATCACCTTTGTTGTCAAACTCTTCTACTTCGCCATTGAGGACAGAGTTGATTCGTTTCTCCCAAGTCATTGTATTGTAGGGCTTTTTGTTTGATAGCGGCAGGTTACTAATTACTTCTTTGAACAGATAATCTAGATCTCTAGCTTTAATAGCTGATAACTTTAAGTCTTTCCAGAAAAACTCAAAAACGCCTAGATGGCGTGAATGCATCTTATATGTTGAGTCATCCCAAGGTTCGCGCTTGCCTGACTTTAGATCTGAAAGTCTTCCATTCTTACCAGCAACAAGAAAAAGTTCTTTAGCTTCCATAAATAGGGGAGAGGTATCAGTTTCACCAACATAATTAGCTTTCTTTTGCGCTGAAGAATAATCCCCTTCAACAATACTGTCATGTATCGATTTTGCGATAGTAAGGAGTTGTTCTAAACGCTCTCCAAATTCATGAAATGATTTTTGTTGCCATTCAAAATTATGTTCTCCAGTTTCAGAATCTACAAACATACTCACTAGCAAGTCACTCGCCTTTTCTAAAGGCGTTTTAGTATCATCATGTAGTCGCTTTAATTTATAAGCTTTTAAAGACATCGGAGCTGGAACTTCTGCAACATTCTTTAAGAAATCAGGAGGAGTATTCATGTAACCATCATAAGCGACCATAGCGTTACTGTAATACGCCATATAATTTTCGCTCGCTTCTTGTGCTTCAGCGCTATCCAGATCAATTAAAGAATTTGTCGAATCTAAAACTTCTCTCCGCACTCTATCTATTAACGACCTAACCTTTTCTTTATCCATGAAAACAAGCTCACTTATTGACTTGGTACAAAGTATCAACTGATTAACTATTTTAAAAGCAAGGGATGAGTCTTTTGTGCCCAATGAAGCTTTGAGCCAGTATTCACCATTTCTGATGTTGAGATAATAATAATTGTTACGCAGATACGTGTAGGGGACTTTGATGTGTCTCATATTGTGATTCACCTAGTGAAACACATAGCTTTTGACAAAAACAAACCTTCTCCAAAAGACTGAAAAACAACAACTTATGGATAAAGGTGGAGTTGGCCGATAAGCCGGGTTCTGTCGTGGGCAACCATTCCTCTAGATCAGCAATTACTCACTGATTCAAGCAACCTACCCGATCCCCATGCGGGCCACACGTTAAGGGATCCTATTTGGTCTTGCTCCGGGTGGAGTTTACCTCGCCACACTCTGTTACCAGAGGTGCGGTGCGCTCTTACCGCACCCTTTCAGCCTTACCGGCATGTAAACATGCTTAGGCGGTCTTCTCTCTGCTGCACTTGTCGTCGGCTTGCGCCGCCCAGACGTTATCTGGCACCCTGCCCTGTGGAGCCCGGACTTTCCTCCCCTTTCTTGCGAAAGCGGCGATTGCCTGGCCAACTCCGCGGCGCATTCTACAGTATGCCAACATGAATAGCGACTAGGTAACGCCTTTGACGAGAAAAAATGCAGCTTCATCTTTATTTGTAATCGTTTCGGCTTCTACCGTAGAATCAGGCCTCTCATTTTTTCTATAAGCGTATCAATTGATGTTTACTCAAGCTAAATCAAACTCTTTGCGAGTAGCGGGTGTTTTAGGCCTGTTAATGACCAGTACAGTGCAAGCCACTGTGGTTGAAGTACGAACCGTGCTAGGCGACGTACAAATAAACCTTTTCGATGAAAGAACGCCGGAAACTGTCGAAAACTTTTTGGAATACGTAAACTCAGGTGCATATGCAAATACAGTGGTACATCGTTTAGAGCCAGGCTTCGTTGCGCAAAGCGGCGGTTTTGTTTTTAACGGCATGTTCCCTCTTGATAGCGTAGCCACGGGCACTCCAGTTATTAATGAGCCAACGTTGTCTAACGTTCGCGGCACTATTGCAATGGCAAAGCTCGCTAGCTCGCCTGATAGCGCCACATCACAATGGTTTATCAATTTATCTGACAACAGCGCGAACCTAGATGTGCAAAATGGCGGATTTACCGTATTTGGCCAGGTGTTAGGTAATGGCATGGAAGTGCTTGATGCTATTGAAGACCTACCGCGTTTTAATTTAGGCGGGGCAGCGGACTCTATTCCCCTGATAGACTATACCAGCGCTGATGCAAATAATGATGTTGAGGTAACGGGCGACAACTTGGTGATTATTACTGACATAGTAGTGACAGATAGCGCAACAGTGACCAATCCAGATATTGTTCCTGTTGAAAATACGCTGATAAACGCAGGCACTCCGGATGTTCCAGGCTCTGGCAACAGTTCGTCTGGCGGAGGAAGCTTAGGCTTTTTCTTACTTAGCTTAGCGCTGGTATGTCGCTGCGTTAAGTTTAAGCGTTCATAAACTTCTAGCTGCTTTTGCAAAGCCTTTAGCTTTAATGGAAAGCCTTTAGCTTTAATGGAAAACCTTTAGCGCTATTGTAGAGCCTTTAGCTATATAGAAAAGCATTTAGCGGCCAAATAAAAAGCCACCTCTTGTGTAAGAGGTGGCTTTTTTAGTATTGCGAAAAAAGGCTTCTTCTAAACTCAAATCAGCCTTATCAACAACATTTATTTCTGAGGATTGATTAAATACTTTTCGCCGGTTTTCTTTGCATTATATTGAGCGATTCTTTCAGGCTGCAATGCCTCTTCTAAGCTCAATACATCAGTAAAATCGCTCTTAAACGTGGTGTTAATTTCATTTGCCACGCGATGGTGTAGCGCACCCACTTTTTCAGGGGCTAATTTGCCTAAGAAGCGCATTAATAGCCACCCGCCAATTCCCCAAGTCATGCCATAGGCACGGTTTAAGATAGTAGGTGAGAAGTCTAGGCCGCCGTAAATATACACTTGTTTGTTGGCGTCTGAGCCGTAGGTATTAAAACCTTCAGCGTCTTTGCTTCCAACCGCTTCCATTGCCGTTAGAATGTCGCTAACCAACTCGCCCCCACCAATGGCATCAAACGCCAATGTGGCACCGGTTGCTTCAATAGCTTTGTAGAGGTCCTTTTTAAAGCTATCGCTTGACGAATTACATACGTATTTCGCGCCAATTTCAGTCAATAAATCTGCTTGAGACTGCTTGCGTACTATATTGACCAAGGGCACGCCTTCGGCAATACAAATTTTGTTTAGCATAATACCTAAGTTAGAGGCCGCTGCTGTATGAACCAACGCGCTATGTCCTTCCAAGCGCATAGTTTCAACCATCCCCAAGGCCGTTAGGGGGTTAACAAACGATGACGCAGCTTGCTGGGGCGTAGTCCCTTCTTTATGAACAATACACGCTTGAACCGGCACGCAGCAGTACTGCGCAAAACACGCCCCCGAGAGCACTGCTACTGTTTTACCCAACATAGATTGAGCTGCTTCACTTTCACCGGCAGCCACTACCACGCCAGCACCTTCATTACCGATAGGTAATGACATGTCCAAGCGGGATTTTATACGAGGTAGTAAACCGGCATGCACGGGTGCCGTTAGCTGACCCTTGTCTGCATCGAAGGTCGCTTCATTCAAATTTGCTGGGCCAAACATAGGCCACATATCCGACGGATTGATAGGTGTGGCTTCAATTTTAACAACAACCTGGTGTGCTTTTGGCTCAGGAATATCCGAGTCAACGAGGTTAATTTCTAGCTGACCTTGCGAAGTAATTTTTGTTAGTAGTTGTTTTGATGTTGTCACAGTAATCATTCTCCGTGTAATTATATTGAGTAATAGCGTTTGCTTATAACCTTACGCTAGCACTAAGAAAAGCGGTACGCGAATCACTTAGGTGGATAGGCAACCATAAGAATTTTATCGGTATACGGTGCTGACTGTTGTACTTATGCAGTCAGTTGTACTTTACAAAAACGTACTGTCGTCTCTTTATAAAACCACCAGCAACTTGTGCCTACTATCAATAGTTACTATTGTAGAGCGACTAAAGCGTGTCGCTCTACCATCCACCTAAGAATAAATAGAAGGGATTACTCCATGAAAGCAGGTACTTACCTCTTTGGTATTATTGCTTTGGCAACTGCGATAACCGCATGTGCCCCTACTGCGCCATCCTCCAAAGATAGTGTAAAAAAAGAAGCAAAGACGGAAGAGCCAGGTCTTAATATCGAATATGAGAAATATCAGTTAGACAATGGTTTAACGGTCATTCTGCATGAGGATAAGTCTGACCCTATTGTATCGCTTGCCACTGTGGTGCACGTAGGCTCCAACAGAGAGAAGCCTGGAAGAACAGGGTTTGCCCACTTCTTTGAACACATGGCCTTTAACGATTCTGAAAATGTGCCTAAAGGCGCCAATCGCAAAATGATCCCTGAATTAGGTGGGAGTCGAAATGGCGGCACCTGGAGTGACGGTACTATTTACTACGAAGTGGTGCCAAAAGATGCGTTTGATAAGCTGCTTTGGATAGACTCAGACCGTTTAGGCTTTATGATCAATACGGTTACCGAGCCTACTCTTGAGCGCGAAAAACAGGTGGTGAAAAATGAAAAGCGCCAGCGTGTGGACAACCGCCCTTACGGCCATACCGACCACGTTATTCGCAAAGCGCTTTACCCCGCTGAACACCCTTACAGCTGGACGGTTATTGGCGATTTAGAAGACTTACAAGCGGCTACGCTGGAAGATGTAAAAGGCTTTTACAACGAGTTTTATACCCCATCAAACGTAACGCTAGTGATTGCCGGTGATATCGACATTGAAACAACAAAAGAAAAAGTGGCTTATTGGTTTGGCGAAATTGATGCCGGCAAGTCGGTGGCGCCTATAGAGCCTAAGCCAGTGTCGTTAGATAGCGATATTACTTTGGTGCATGAAGATAATTTTGCTCGCCTTCCTGAAATTAGAATTACGCTACCTACTGTTGAGCAATATCATCCCGACGCATACGCCCTTGATATGCTTGGCGAATTATTGGCAGGGTCTAAAGACACACCGCTATACGAGTTACTCGTTACTGAAAAGCAAGTGGCTCCAAATGTATCGGCTTATCACTCTGCGCAGGAAGTTGCTGGTACGTTCACATTGCGAGTACGGGCAAACTCAGGCCAACCGTTAGATGAAGTCCATGCCCTTATTAAACAAGGTTTAGCTACTTTCAAAGACAAAGGCGTTACCGAGGCCCAACTAACTCGCATACGCGCGCAAACCGAAACCGCGTTTTATGAACAGTTTGAAAGCATTCTTAACAAGTCCCTGCAGCTTGGAATATACAATGAGTATGCACAATCGCCTGATTTTTATAACACTGAAATTGCGCAGATAAACAGTGTTACTACCGAAGACATCATGCGTGTGTTTAACCAGTATGTGCTAAACAAGCCTGCCGTTATTACCAACTTCGTTCCTAAAGGCAAAATTGAACTTGCTATGGACAACGCCACCAAGGCAAACGTGGTTGAAGAGCAAATTATAGAAGGGGCAGAAAAGGAGTTTAACGAGTCGGATAACGTCGTATTCAAACGTACTAAAACCAACAACGATCGCAGTGAACCCGCACTAACAGACCTGCCTGCTATTAACGTACCTGATGTGTGGCAGCATACTACTGAGTTAGGTATCAATGCCTATGGTATCGAAGATACCGAGCTGCCATTAGTGAATTTCAGCATGCGTTTTCCAGGTGGCCAGTTGTTAGACCCAAGCGGTAAAGAGGGCACATCAGCGCTGCTTGCCGATATGTTATTCGAGGGTACGGAAAAAAGAACGGCGGCAGAGTTTGAACAAGCACTTGGTCTACTTGGTGCGTCGGTTAATGTAAGCGCATCGAAGTATGATATTACGCTTCGAGGAAGTGTGCTCGCTAAAAACTACCGCGAGACAATGGCGATGGTCTCTGAAATGCTAACCATGCCTGCCTTTAAACAAGCTGATTTCGATAGAATAAAACAAGCTCAGCTGACGAACATCAAGCAGAGCTTAAGTAACCCATCGCGCACAGCATTCAACGTTTTCTCTACCAAACTTTATGGCGATAACCACCCATTAGGCGTTGCCACAGGTGGTACGCTAATTAGTATCGATACCATTACATTGGATGATGTTGAGGCCTATTACGCAGCTAACATTAAGCCGCTAGGTAGCCAATACCACAGTGTGGGTGCAGTCGATAAAGCGTCGGTGATTGCCGCGCTTTCTTCGTTCAGCGATTGGTCTGGCGCAACGGCTTCACTGCCTAAGCTAAAACCTGCCGGTACATCGGCAGATAGCCGCGTGTTCTTTATTGATATTCCAGATGCAAAGCAATCTGTTATCTATATGGGCAAGCTGCTTCCAAATGCACAAAACGACGACATTTACCCCATTGAATATGCCAACACATCACTTGGCGGTGGAATTAGCGGACGTTTAGCTCAAACATTGAGAATTGAGAAAGGTTACACCTACGGCGCTTATTCGTATGTAAGAGGTGGCCCTTATCATTCAGCATTTATTGCAAGTTCTCAGGTGAGAAGCAATGTAACTAAAGAATCGTTAGAAGAATTCAAACGTCTTGTGGGCGATTACAAAGACACCTTTAACCAGCAAGATTTGTCTGTCATGCAAAACATGGTGCTTAAAGGCAATGCGCGAGCGTTTGAAACCTTGGGAAGCAAGTTACGTATGCTAGAGGAGATTAGCGAATACAACCGCCCTGCTAATTACGTAGAGCTACAGCAAAACTATGCACTAAATGCCAACTTAGATGAGGTGCATCGGGTTATCGAGCAGTATATGCAGGAGCCAGCTATGATTTATGTTATTGCGGGCGACGGCGCGACTCAGCGAGAAAAAGTAGCTGCATTCGCGGTATCTCTAGACTCGCCTCTGGTAGAACTGGATATTCACGGCGCCAAACTCTAGTAAGCTTTAGTACGCTTTAGACGCCTAAATACTCTGTAATACTGAGAATAAGCCAGAGGCTACAATGTGCCCTTCGGCTGCGGCATTGAAAAGCGCTAGTACCAAAAGTGCGAGTATCAACAGTGCTAGTATCAAAAGCGCTGCCATCTTAATGCCCTAGCATCTTAAGGCCCTAGCATCGTAAAAGCATAGGGCCTTTTCTTTGTGTCGAGAAAGGCTTAAGTTTACAATTCACATCACAAAGATGATTTCCTTTTGCACATTCTTTTAGCAAACAGGGTAATTTTTGATAAACTCACCGCAGTATTTTTGAGAACACATAAACAGGAAACCCCAATGGCCGTATTCGGTACCGTATTCATGCCTGAGATGGCGCTTACCCGCTTTGAAAACGACGCATGGTCTGAGACTGAGTTTGTCAGTTCAGACGCCATACAAATGCATCCTGGCGCGCATGTTCTTCACTACTCGAGCACATGTTTTGAGGGTCTTAAGGCGTTTAAGCACGAAGATGGCAGTATTAACATTTTTCGTATGGACAAAAATATCGAACGCTTTGCGCAAAGCAGTCGTTTACTCAACTTGCCTGAAATAGATAAAGCGCAAGTTGAAAAAATGATCCTCGATGTTGTGGCAAAATACAGCTTGGAGGTGCCAGAGCCTCCTGGTTCAATGTATATTCGTCCAACGCATGTGGGTACTGAAGCGTCTATTGGAAAAGCAGCCGCACCGTCGGCCACATCAATGCTATACGTGCTTTTATCACCCGTTGGTGATTATTTTGCCGGTGGTTTAAAGCCGCTTCGTCTTTTGCTAGACGAAACGGGTATGCGCTGTGCGCCGCACATGGGTATGGTAAAAAGTGGTGGCAACTACGCCAGTGCATTACCGCCTATTCTAAAGGCAAGAAAAGAAGTACAGGCAGACCAAATTCTGTTTTGTCCAAATGGTGACGTACAGGAAACTGGCGCGGCAAACTTTTTACTTATCGATGGCAACGAGATCATCACCAAAGGCCTAGACTCCAGCTTCCTGCACGGTGTAACTCGCGCGACAGTTTTACAACTAGCAAAAGACCACGGCATGACGGTAAGCGAAAGAGAGCTTACGGTGAGCGAGCTGCTAGAACGCGCAGCCAAGCCTGGCGCAGAGGCAGCGTTATCTGGTACTGCGGCGGTGCTAACGCCTGTGGGCACGCTTATTCACAACGAAAAAGAGTATCAAGTAGGTAACGGCGAGGCAGGCCCAGTTACTATGAAGCTTCGTCAAGCGCTGAACGACATACAGTGGGGCAAGGCAGAAGATACGCATAACTGGTTAGTAAAAATTAATCCGTAGCCGTAGGCAACTGATTAAGAACCGTTGATTAGGCTCGTTAGATATTTCCTCTCGAGCCGCTATTGACAGCACGGAGAGGACGCATGTTGTGCTGTCAGAGTCTCTATCACGGTGCGCTCAAACTATTAAGAGCACGCTTTGGACTAAGGCGCACTATATTGCTTCACCTGATTTCTCCCACGGGTTTTCGCTTGGAACAGTGCTATGTCGGCCTGTTTATATAGCACATCGTATTGAGCCACTTTCATACATCCGATAGCAACACCTATACTTACCGTAACGCTTATATCTTGCGGGCATTCACTTGGTGGAATCATCGCCTCCACGTGTCCTCTCAAACGTTCAGCAAACGCCATTGCGTCAACTTCGCTTTTGTTGAAAGTCATAATGACAAATTCTTCGCCCCCAATACGGGCAAAAATATCATCACTTTGACATAGCGCTTTCACTGCATTAGCCAACGCAACCAGCACTTTATCACCAGCATCGTGACCGTGAGTGTCGTTTATGGCTTTAAAATAATCGATATCTAGTAACAGAAAGGCCATGTCTATATTGATGCCCCGCTGACTTCGAAACTTACGGTCAAGGTAACGACGATTGCCAATTCCTGTTAAATAATCCGTTTCTGAGGCATCGATTAACACCTCATTGGCATGCTCAAGTCTAAGTAGCTTTTGTCTTCGCAATAATAACGTGAGGAACAATAGTGCGCATATTAATGAGATAACTACAGCAGAAAATAAATAGAACGAGGAATGACGAGCCTCACGCTCTCGTTGTAACAGGTTTTCTTGAAGCTTAATCAACTCTTGTTCGTTTTTAATCTGAGCTTCGAGTTTTTTGATAATACCCGACTGAGTCACTGGCTGAATTGCATTTCGCCTGTCAATATATTCCGCCTGAACTTTTGCTGCTTCTTCGTAGTTTCCTAGCTTTAATTCAAGCATGGCTAAGCTTTCATACAGCGCTATTTCACTCTCAACTGAGGTCTTGTTTTTAACAGTGACAATGCCCTGGCGATACAAACGCAGCGCATCATCATACCGTGTTAATGACTGGTACAAATCGCCTAACCCGAGATAAGCGGAAGCTAAAGCTTGAGGGTAAGAGCCTGCGCGAGCATTTTCGATAACGTATTTGTACATATCGATAGCTTTGTTATTCAATCCTCGCTGTTGATATACATGCGCCAAACTTACACTAGCTTCGCTGTAGGTGAAATCAACAATGACATCATCACTGGCAAGAACGCTTTCAAAAATATCTTGTGCCTTATCTAATTGCCGAGACTTTAGGTAAGACATACCCAAACCAACGGTCATATTCATCACCATCTCAGTGTTGTTGGTTTGCTTGTGAATGTCCCTCGCCTTTTTAAAATAATCGGCAGCCTCATCGTAGTCACCCTGAGAGTTGAGTACGTTGCCTAAATTGCCATAAACCATGGCTAAATCGGTAGTATCTTCGCTAAGCTTTGCAAACTTTAGGGCGTCTATATAGAACTTCATGGCATTATCGTAATCCACCGTTAACTCGTAAAAAACACCAAGAGATCGATTACAAACAGAGAGTAGATGAGGATTGTTCGTGTTACGTGCGGCGGTAATTGCTTGGGTCAGATACGTAAGAGCTTCTTCGTTTTTACCTTGATACATAGTTGCCATACCAAGTAGGCGAGACACCTCAGAGCGGCGGATATCATCTGTGTTCTCTACGCTTAGAGGCAGAGCTTGTAAAGCATAGCGCTCTGCCAAGCTAGGATCTTTGTATAAGTAAGTCGACGCTAGCTCAACCAACAAAGGTAACGTAGCAACACTTTTTTCATCTAGCTCAGAAAGTTGCTGCTCTACCGTTGCGATACGCTCTTCATTAGCAACTCCGTACTTAACCGGTAAAATGAGTAACAGGGCGATAATAAAACGATACGGCATTTTTCTTCCAGTTACATGTTATGGACAGTGCTTCTTGTTTTTTATTGGATTGAGAGGAGGCATTAATGCCATAGCCCCTTCTCGCAAGCATAATAGATAGGTTAACAATTGAACAGAAGAAATAAAGCTTTCAACCATTTATAATCGCTTTTGCCTGATCAAACGTTAGAAAGTGCAACCGTTAGAAAGTGACAGAACCGCGAATGAAAAATGTTGTTCTGACCCCCTTTATGCTTTTATCTTAGCGCTGCAAGCGTGCGGGCTAAATCATTCACGTCTGACACATTGTAGTTAGGCTTTTCCGCTAACGGAAAAAGGACTTTACCAGGGCGACGAATAAAGGCGGTTTTAAGACCAGCTTTGTTCGCACCTGCAATATCCCAACCGTGGGCCGCTACCATAAGCGCGTCGCTAGCATCGACGCCCAAGTCATTAAGCGCCCATTGGTAGGTTTTTAAATGAGGTTTAAATACACCCACAGATTCTATGCTGAGGTTAGCATCAAAATATTGGCTTAAATTGGCATTTTTTAGCTGTAATTGAACGCCTTCAAGAGATGAGTTAGTTAAGGTTACTAACTTATATCCTTGTGCTTTTAATGCCGCTAGCCCTTCGGCAACATCTGGGTGCGCCGGCAAAGAGCGCAGCGGTGTCACGATGGAGGTTCGTGCCTTATCGTGTGTAATAGCAATATCATTATTTTCTGCCACCATTTCTAACGCTGCAACACCGATATTTCCAAAAGATTGGTATTCGCCTGTCGCTGACACCACTAAAGAATGATGCAACATAGTGGAAAACCACAATGGCAGTAAATCGTCTCGACCATTGAGCGCCTCGCCCACTGAGGTGCGCATGTTTTCAAGGTCTAACAAGGTTTCGTTAACGTCAAAAATAATCACTTTGGGTTTTGTGTGTTGAACCGTTGCCTCTGCTGAGTCGTTGGCAAATACGCTGTTATTAAACAGCCAAAATACGCTAAAAAGGGATAGTAGTGTGCGATTCCTCATAATACCTCTGTCTATTTACGTTAAAGGTGAATGTCTATTTACGCTAAAGGCAAATGTGTATTTACGCTGAAGACGAATGAATTGAACGACCGTTCAGGTCATTCCTAGACTAAATGAAACACCGAGGAAAATCACGGGTTAATTGCAACATTGCGTAAATCACAGCTAAACGCATTGTTGAAGTAAGTAGGGGGGATAAGCGCGTTTTTATCTTTTCAATTAGCCCTTTATAAAGAATCGCTCAGATGCAATCTAGTACGATACATCGAGTGTAATTTTTATATTTAAACGCTAGGCTACGCACCCACACAGCACGTTAAAAAGGAAAGACAAATGAGTTGGATATATTTGATATAAGTACAACCTAAATAAATAAAGTGAATACAATGGTCATTGTCTCAATTCCGTACGGTAATAACTACCGCTGACAAAGGTGAGAGAGACTTGTTGGTGCTTTGATATGACGCAAACGCATATGCAGATACCACATTGCCCTTGTGTAAAAGCGTGTTACTTCTCCCAATCATTCGGAGTATATCTTCAAAACACCAAGGCTTTTGGCAAATCCAGTAAATTATCGCCCTCTCGCCAAAGTGAACATCAGATATACCCAATAAAAAATAGCTATAAATAAAGCACATCTGCCACAGGTGGATTACACTAGTGTTGCGACATACGCTAAAATGTAAAATAACAACGTGTTTGCTTGGGCGTACTTGCTTGGCTTTTGCTTTGTGGCTGAGCTTACTCAATAAAATACATATTCGACTGATACAGCAACAGGTTAACGTTTTGAAAAATATGAGTTTACTTAACAATGCCTTGAGCCTGCTTGCGCTCTGCTGGTGTTCTGCTTCTTTTGCAGACAACAGTGATATAGAATTTTCTGGATTTGCGCGTGCGGTAGGCGGTTATTTAGATACGTCTTCAGCAGAGTATGAGGGCTACGATAACTCAGTCAGTTTTTCAGAAAAGTCACTACTAGGGCTTCAAGCAGATTACACGCTAAATCAGTATTTTTCGGCATCGGTTCAAGTGCTGCTTCACAGTGATGAAGACCGTGAATCTGGCATTGAATGGCTTTATCTCACCTATGCGCCAACCGATTCTCTTCAATTTAATATTGGT
The DNA here is from genome assembly GCF_027257845.1 of Alteromonas sp. BMJM2. GTDB lineage: Bacteria > Pseudomonadota > Gammaproteobacteria > Enterobacterales > Alteromonadaceae > Alteromonas. Next base: position 17,173 of record NZ_JAPVOT010000006.1, read on the forward strand.
CGCTTACGTACTCCCTTTTTAAAGTATTCAGACGTCACTGACGTTGGCTTCGCCTACCCGTGGATTAACGCCCCTCAGCAACTTTATAGCAGCTATTTATTTTCTCAGTACGAGGGTGGAAACGCTCGCTATAGAGGGCGATTAGGCAATTTCACTTACGACATTGAAGGGTATTTCGGCCAATACAACGACGAATTGAGAACCAGTGGTATTACCGCAGATGTGGACGTTAGTTCGCTTTATGGTGGCGTTTTAGAACTTAATTATGGCGGCTTTCAGTTGAGAACGGCTGCAGTAGAAGCAAAAACAGTAAAAGCTCAAATAGAGGGAGTCGCTCCTCTTATAAATGGATTACAAGCCGCTGGGTTTGATGATATAGCCGAAAACTTCATTATTGACGACAGTGCGAGTTCATTTTTAGTGGGTGCAAGCTACGACGGACTAAAATGGTACGCGAGTGCAGAATGGATGAGCGTGAGTTCAGACATTGAGACACTGGCTGAGCTTAAAAGCTACTATGTCTCGGTAGGCTACTACATTGACAATGTGCTGTTACACGCGACGTTTGCATCTTCAAACCAGTCAGTTAATAACATTGAGAACACCATACCTTTTGGGGTTAATCCCGACTTAGACAACCTATTTTTTGCCGTAGAACAGCTAAACACTTTCTTTCCAACTGATAACCTCGATACGATAACGCTTGGCGCTCGTTGGGATTTCAAAACCAATATGGCATTGAAAGCCGAAGTCTCCTTTCTTGATGGTGAAAAAGGCAATACCTCATTTTTCGAAGTGAAAGCGGGAGAGGAAGACTTTGATAGGCAAGCCACACTCTATCAAGTGGCATTGGAGTGGGTGTTTTGATGAAGCAGACTCTCCTTCTTTTCGCACTATTAACACTATCAGGAGCCTCCTTTGCTTCTGAGCGTGTGGTCGTGGTGGCCAACATTGCCCACAGCAGCGTAACATTAACTAAATCTCAAGTAAGAGACCTATTTATGAGCGGGACTTCTCCCGAGTTATTATCTCTTACGCCAGTGTCGATTGTGCCAGGAGAGCAAAGCAGAACGATATTCAACACACGCATTATTGGATTACCAGAATCTCGCATACAGGCGTACTGGGCACAAATGCGATTCAGTGGACGTTTGACGCCTCCTAAAGAAATGGAGAGTGCAGAGCAAATGCTAAACTATTTGAGAGCGAATGAAGGCAGTGTCGGTTATTTGCCTGAGTCGACCCAACTGCCTGAGGGTTTAAAAGTGGTGTACACCACAAGGTAAAGTAGCACCGTACTATTTCGCTGTAACCTGCTGCTGTAACTCACTAAGTGTAGAGGGCCGGCTATATAGAAACCCTTGTAATAAATCGCAATCGTGCGTAAGAAGAAAAGTTTCCTGCTCTTCGGTTTCAACACCCTCCGCACATACGGCAAAATTGAGACTTTTTGCCATAGTAATAATAGCAACGGTTATCTTCTCAGACCGCTCAGACTGACCTATTTGACTAACAAACTGCCTGTCAATCTTAAGTGTGTCGATATTAAACTCGGTGAGATAGCTTAGCGAGGAATAGCCCGTACCAAAGTCGTCTAGGGATAAATGGCAACCGTGCTTTTTTAGCGCCTCAAAAAAACTATTCGCTACACCAAAGTTATTCATATAAGCAGTTTCTGTAATTTCAAACTCGATATGTTGAGCGGAAATCTCTCCCGAATTTAACCCGTTTAAAATACAGTTAGTCACTTCGGTATTGTTAAGATCGTGAGGACTCAGATTAATAGACACACGAATATGGCTACCAAACCGCGCTAATAGCTGTGGCAATTCCTTACAGGTTTGATTAATAACCCATAGCGAAATAAGCGATATTTTGTCGGCTTTTTCTGCAACAGGAATAAATTCAGCAGGAGAAACGTGGCCTAATATTTCATCATGCCAACGAAGCAGTACTTCAACACCTTCAATATTTTTCTGCGGGCCGACTTTTGTTTGGTAGGTAAGGTAAAAGCTATCATTCTCTAGTGCATTAGCAAGACGCATCGATATCTGCATCTTTCGCTGTGTATCTTCAAACATGGCACTGTTAAACCAAACTAGGCGACCCTTGCCTTCTTTTTTGGCGCGATACATTGCCACATCAGCATTAGTAATTAGGGTCGAGGCTTCGTAATTACACTCACTCGCGACAGCAATACCGATACTTAGGCTAGAGTCTAACCTCAGCCGGTTAACATCGTGTGCTTTCATTACCGAATCAATGAGATTTGTTGCTATATGCTCCACATCTTCGTGGGTGCTCACGCTGTCTACAATAACGAGAAACTCATCTCCACCCAGTCTTCCCAATGTGGCATTATCTGGCAACGCACGACTCATAATAGCGCTAATATGGAGTAAGAATTTATCCCCGGTGTCATGACCAAATGAGTCGTTGATGCTTTTAAAGCCATCAACGTCTAAAAACATAAGGCATAACTCGGTATTTTCTCGCTGATTTTTTGCTAACCGTGATGATAAGGTTTTCATTAAGAACTGCCGATTTGGCAGGCCCGTTAAAACGTCAAAATTGGCAAGGGTTTCTAGCTTTGACTGTTGCTGTTCAAGTAACAGGTTTTTCTGTGCATTCATCTGTGACTGAGATTTGATATTAGCCATCATATTGTTGAATGCGTGGGACAGTGCCGCAGTCTCTGACTTATTCGTTTCTTCTACCGTAACATCATAACTTTGTTCATCCACGACACTATCCATTGTTTTTATCAGGTTTTCTAACGGACGTAGGGAACGACGATGGAGTCGTGTAGAAATAAATAATGATAACAGTGTAAGTGCAATAACCGATGGAGCAACTAAAATCACATACCGTTTGCGGTTTTCATGAAGCGCCTCTTGTAAGTTAAACGTGAGAACTAACTTACCCATTGGAAAACTCATTTCACCAATGTTTTTGACAACGACAACTTTAGATTCAAGATTATGCATTCCCAAAGACAGCTGGCTGTAATCGCCATTTTCAGGGGTGCGATCAAATTCCATTGACGACTGAGCGAGCGCTTCATCGCGACTGTTTTTAGCAACCGATAACCCTGCTGCACCCACATAGCTATTTAGCAGGTTGTTTTCATCATCGTACAAGTTGGCTGTTTCAACGTACTCATATTCTTCAAGTCTAAGTAAGATTTGGGTTTGATTGAATTGGCCTGCAGGCTCATCGATATAATCAAGCAAGTCGATGGCCATATTTTGTGCAATCGCTTCAACTTCTGTTGCTATAAACTCGATATATAGCTTTTCATACACATAAATCGACAGGCTGATAATGAGCGTGCTCACAACCGCTATCGATGTAATAGTAGTAAAAGAAATTTCAAAACGAAGACTTTTCAAAGGTACTCTCTATTTATTTACCAACTCATTAACAGCAGAACATATTGGCAGACGCTGTCGAAAAATCATTTTGTATAGTTTTTGTTTTAACGTTTTGTATTATGACAAAAAAACAGCGCGGTAAATCGCACCCAAAAAAGCGGGACGAATAGTAGCAAAACGTACAGTGAACACTAATTATACTTTAGATGCTTCCTTTGTTTGCGCAAGTATAGTGAGCTTACGAGCTGCGAGATAATTAGTCTTGAAACAGAAAAGCCCACTAAGAAGTGGGCTTTGGTAGTCTAATCGACTGCTTTCATTTAATTAGGTGTTATTGCGTTGTGATAAACGTCTTGAACGTCATCACAATCGTTAAGCATGTCCATGAACTTTTCAAACATTGGCATATCATCTTCGCTGATTTCCGTTTCTGTTTGCGGCATCCAGCTCATTTCATCGGCTAGGAAGTTTATATCTGGGTAAGCCTCGGTAAGCGCAGTTTTAACTTGATAGAACTCAGTATGTGGTGCGTATACTGTTACCTTGCCGTCTTCTACTTCAACGTCAGTAACGTCCACATCAGCTTCCATCAATACTTCTAAAATGGCATCTTCGTCGTCACCTTCAAACTGAAACACAGCTTGATGGTCAAACATGTGTGATACCGCACCTTGCGCACCAAGTTTTGCATTGGTTTTAGTAAAGCAGTTACGCACCTCAGTGATAGTACGGTTAGCGTTGTCAGACAAGCAATCCACAATAACCATACAGTTACCAGGCCCGAAACCTTCATAACGCATGGGCTGAAAATCTTCTCCAACACCGCCCGCCGCTTTATCTATTGCTTTATCTATAACGTGGCCAGGCACTTGATCTTTTTTTGCTTTTTCCATCAAGCGACGCAGTGCAAGGTTCGTGTCTGGATCGGCACCGCCATTTTTGGCGCACACGTAAATCTCTTTACCGTATTTAGAATAAACCTTGGTTTTAGCGCCAGCAGTCTTTGCCATGGCGTTTTTTCTTACTTCGAATGCTCTTCCCATCTTAAAATTCTCTTCCTCGCAATTTTTAGTGCAACGTTGCGTATATTGTATCCAGTTGCTGCGCCTACCTTCACCAAAACGTTACATTGGTTGACAACACGTGTCGTCACAACAGGCGAAACACCGACATTATGGTAAAATTCTACCTAGTTTATGCACAACAATACAGTGTTTATAGCGTTTTACTTGGCTCGTTTTCTTATGGTAAATGTTCAGTAGCTAGGTATTCATGAGATTGCATTTCTTTCAGTCTGCTTAAACAACGCCTAAATTCGAAACTAAGCAGCCCCTCGGTGTAGAGTTCTTCCAACGCCACCTGCGCAGAAATAATTAACTTAACGTTTCGCTCGTAAAACTCATCAACCATGGCAATAAAACGCCTTGCAACATCATCCGTACCCAGCCCCATTTGTTCAACGTTAGCTAACAATACTGAGTGATAACAGCGGCTAAGCTCTATGTAGTCGCTTTGGCTTCGCGGCCCTTTACATAAACTGCCAAACTCAATCATGAGTACGCCATCGGCGTTTCTTATCGTGGAAATTTGGCGATGATTGACTTCTATACTTTCGTTTTGCGAGCCTGATTCTGGAGCCAGCTGGGTAAAGTAGTTATTAAGATTTTCCGTTGCTTGAGTATCCAAGGGGTAATGATAAATCTCGGCTTGCTCAAGGGTTCTCAATCGATAATCGATTCCGCTGTCTACATTCACCACGTTGGTATTTTGATTGAGTAAGTCTATTGCAGGTAAGAAGCGTGCCCGCTGCAGCCCATTTTTGTAAAGTTCGTCGGGAATGATATTAGAGGTTGCCACCAGCACAATACCGTGACCGAACAACTCTTCCATTAACGTACCAAGTATCATGGCATCAGTAATATCTGACACAAAAAACTCATCAAAACATATAACCCGCGCTTCTTTGGCAATTTTAAGCGCAATCGTTTTAAGCGGGTCTTGTGCGTTTTTCAACAATTTAAGTTCGTCGTGAATTCGATGCATAAAGCGGTGGAAATGCACTCGCATTTTTCGCTCGAAAGGTAAGCATTCAAAAAAGGTGTCTACGAGATATGTCTTCCCCCGTCCTACGCCACCGTAAAAATAGATACCTTTAATATCTGCTTGGGCATCATCTTTACCAAAGGCTGCTTTTAACTTGCTTCGCCAACTCGCTTTGCTTTCTGGCTGAGTAAGTTCATCGTATAAACGTTGAAGCTCTTTCACCGCAGTTTCTTGCGCTGCGTCGTAATGAAAATCGGCTAATTCGAGATCTTGCTGATATTTTTCCCAAGGCGTCATCGCCAAAACCACTCCATACGAATGTCAATAGTGGTGCACGCTGCACCGACCTGCTTGAATTTCTCAATTATGACCTTAATTTTAGTGAAAATCACGGTAGAATCACTCGTTCACAGTGCGCTATCTCGTAAGCATGAGAATTAATGTTTACGAACAATGCGCTTTTCAGGTTCGACCTTGCTATATTCAAGGTTTGGTCGAAAGCAGCAAAACCTACGTATCAAGGGTTGTGCTGTGGGATGTAGATTGATTCGGAGAATATAATGGAATTGTTAGTATCTCTTGCGTTGTTAGTCGTCGGCTTAATTATCGGCTTTTTTGTCGGTCGTTTTGCTCAGTCGAAAAAAGGGGCAGGTAATGCTGCACAAACAGAGAAGCAAGTTAAAGAGATCCTTGCACAGCAAGCGCAACACCATATACATCAAACCCGTCAAAGCCTTGAAAGTATCGAAGGCCAGTGCGATGTGTTAAAGCAACAACTTGAAGAATATGAAACGCTGCTTGATCAAAGCGGTGATGATAATGATAGCAAGGTCCCTTTTTACGGGGAGCAAGCAACAACCTATTTACGTAATAACTTAAAAGGGTCTGATGGGTCTAAGGTTAAACGTGTGTCAGACACTCAACCAAAAGACTTTGCAAATTCAGGTTCTGGGCTGTTCGTCGGCGGTTCTGGTGAGAATACCGCAGAAAAACAGTAACATCGGGAACTTTTGAAAGGCCACAGACTCTTTAAGTGAGATCATGCTTTATTGCATATAACATTAAGGAGTGTATACGAACATGAAAATGTCTTTCCGCCATTGTGCTTTGGCGTCAGCCGTTGTTGTAAGTTCATTAGGCTTTACCGCTAGTACACAAGCGGCGTTGCCTTTCTTTTCTGATAAAAAAGCAGAAGTGCCCTCTTTAGCCCCCATGCTTGAAGAGGCCACACCTGCTGTTGTAAGTATTGCTGTTGAGGGAACGCAAACTTCTCGTCAACGAGTGCCTGAAATGTTCCGCTACTTTTTTGGCGCACCGCAAGAACAAGCACAAGAACGTCCTTTCAAAGGACTTGGCTCGGGCGTCATTATCGACGCTGAAAAAGGCTACGTGGTAACCAATAATCACGTTGTTGATAATGCTGACGAAATCACGGTTAAGTTAACGGACGGCAGAGAGTTCACTGCCAAAAAACTTGGCGCCGACGAGCAAAGCGATATAGCACTTCTTAAAATCGATCCTGACAATTTAAAAGCACTGCCCTTAGCTGACTCTGATGCCGCTAGAGTGGGCGATTTTGTTGTAGCAATCGGTAATCCATTTGGGCTATCTCAGACTGTGACCTCGGGTATTGTAAGCGCGCTGGGACGCTCTGGTTTAAACATTGGCGGCTACGAAGACTTTATCCAAACCGATGCAGCTATTAACCGCGGCAACTCTGGTGGAGCCCTTGTAAACCTTCATGGCGAACTCGTGGGTATCAATACCGCTATATTTGGCCCTAATGGTGGCAATGTGGGTATTGGTTTTGCCATTCCTGCCAACATGATGAAAAGCTTAGTCGATCAAATTGCAGAGTATGGTGAAGTTCGTCGCGGTTTACTTGGCATTTTAGGCAGCGATATTGACGCAGGGCTTGCTGAAGCCATGAATGCTGAAGTTAATCTTGGCGCTTTTGTTAGCGAAGTACAGCCAGAGTCAGCAGCGGAAGATGCAGGCCTTCAAGCTGGTGACATTATCACCGCCATCAATGGAAGGAAAATCAACAGCTTCCAAGAGCTACGTGCGAAAATCGCAAGTATGGGCGCAGGCGCAGAAGTTGAACTAACCGTGATGCGAAAAGGCGACGAAATGAGCGTTGATGTCACCTTAGACGACGCCACAGAACAAACAGTCACCGCAGCGCAAATTCATCCTGCATTAGAGGGTGCGACGCTGACAAACGGCAGCGATGGTGCTGGAAATGCCGGTGTTATTGTTTCTGATATCGAACGAGGCGCACCTGCGGCTCGCATTGGCTTACAGTCTGATGATGTCATCATTGGTGTTAACCGCGTTCGCGTGGCGAGTGTAGCGGATTTCCGCAATGCCCTAGAGGAAGCAAAAGGGGTTATAGCACTTAATGTGAAACGTGGTAATTCAACCCTTTATTTGGTGATTCGCCAATAAACACTTTTCGATGTACTGTGATTTGAAAAATTCACTTTCATGAAATGAACATCGATAAATTAAAGCAGCGCCTCAGGGCGCTGTTTTCTTTTCTTGTATTTCTTTCATTCCCCCTATTCCCAAAGGCCTATAAAAAATAATCTGGGTTAGAGTAGTTTAGTAAATAAAATGATATCCTCATTTCACGAGTTATAATAAATAGCTGTTTTTCGTATCGGTGTGACATTGAGTGAGTGGAAAATTGTTTTTTTTACAGTTAACCCATAACTTCAAATACGCTAACGATAAGAGAACACCGTGCTAACTAACAAAAAAGTGTGATCAGTGACAAGCCGCTCAATTATTCGTTTCTTCATTAAATCTGTTGTTCTTGGCGCCGCGGTAGCAGCGCTTCTACTCTTATTGTTGCCCGACTTACGTCAGGGTAATGGCTTTACAAACGGCCTATTCACAGAGCCGTCGGTGAGTGCAAGTAGAGAGAGCTACTTCGCATCACTCAGTCGTTCAGCGCCAGCTGTGGTCAATATTTATAGTGTTAGCATTGAAACCGATGCAGGCCTATTTAGAAATCAACCTCGTGAGCGAGCAAGCTTGGGTTCTGGTGTGATAATGACTGAAAACGGCTATATTCTTACCTGCCATCACGTAGTGGAAAATGCAGACAGTATTTATGTAGCCGTGCAAGATGGGCGAGTGCTTGAAGCGCAGATAGTGGGTAACGATCCGCTTACCGACCTCGCGGTATTAAAAGTTACCGCAGAAAGCCTTAATATTATTCCGCAAGTTGCCGAACCCGATACACACGTTGGCGATGTGGTAATGGCTATCGGTAATCCTTTCGATCTTGGTCAAACTATTACACAAGGCATTGTGAGCCGTGCTGGTCGCAATGGACTATCGAATTATGTCGACTTCATTCAAACCGACGCCGTGCTAAACCAAGGTAACTCTGGCGGTGCACTTGTTGACAGTAACGGTATTTTGTTAGGAATTACCAATGCTAACTTTCAGGTGAGAGATTCTCGCAACAGAGTACGAAATGTTGATGGAATTAACTTTGCAGTTCCTTATGAATTGGCAAAGCGGGTTATGGATGAAATTATTAGTAACGGCAGGGTTATTCGTGGACAGCTTGGCTTTATTGGCAGTGAAAGGCGTAATTTAGCCGGCATATTGGGTATTGATGTGACCGCTGTCGCTAAGGGCAGCCCTGCTGATACCGCAGGACTACAACCTGGGGATATCATACTGTCTATTGACGGCGTAAGAGCAGAAAGTGCATCAAAGACTCTAGATATGATTGCTGAGACAGAGCCTGGCACCAAACTTGAAATTGAAATTAGTCGTAATGAAAAATCGATGATATTAACGGCCACCGTGGCTGAGCTTCGTACCAGTCAATAAAGATCTGAGCTAGTCACAGTGTACGTAAAATCTCAGTACGTAAAATCTCAGCAAGCTTTTAAGCTCAGCCAGTGTGCATGCTTATAAGCTACCATGATGAGAAAAGTGAGAAACAAACAGACATAAAAAAAGCGCCTAAGGCGCTTTTTTTTATGTCTGTTTCGCAGAGAATTAGCTCTGCATTCTTTTCCTTTACTCTTTATTCCTTTACGCGCTCGATGATAGCGCCAAGGCCACGTAGCTTTTCTTCAATGGATTCATAACCTCTATCTAGGTGATAGATACGATTAACGTGGGTCTCGCCTTCTGCAATAAGCCCGGCAATAACTAAGCTTGCCGAAGCACGCAAGTCGGTAGCCATCACTGGAGCCCCCTTGAGTGCTGAGCTTCCTTTAGACACTGCAGAATTCGCTTCAAGCGCTATTTCAGCTCCCATCCGCTGTAACTCAGGCACATGCATAAAGCGATTTTCGAAAATGGTCTCTGTAATAACACCCGTGCCCTCGGCAACGCAGTTAAGCGTAACAAATTGCGCCTGCATATCCGTTGGAAATGCCGGATGAGGCGCAGTTTTCACTCTAACCGCTTTGGGCTTTTGGCCTTTCATATCAAGCTCTATCCAATCCTCACCAACAGTAATGTGGGCACCGGCTTGTTCAAGCTTATCAATAACGGCATCAAGGGTATCTGGCGCGGCATGGGTGCAGCGCACTTTCCCGCCAGTCGCTGCTGCCGCCACTAAGAATGTGCCCGTTTCAATCCGATCAGGAAGCACGGCATAGTCACAGCCATTTAGAGCTTCTACGCCTTCAACGGTAATTTTGTCGGTCCCTGCGCCTTTGATTTTAGCTCCCATTTGAATGAGGCAGTTGGCAAGGTCAACAATTTCAGGCTCTCTTGCAGCATTTTCTAATATAGAGGTACCGTCTGCCAGTGCTGCTGCCATAAGCAGGTTTTCAGTTGCACCGACGCTGACCATATCCATAAAGATACGGGCACCTTTCAAACGACCATCTACGTGGGCACGAATATAGCCTTCTTCTACCTCAATGATAGCGCCCATTTTCTCAAGGCCAGTGAGATGGAGATTCACCGGGCGAGCACCAATGGCACATCCACCGGGCAAAGACACATTTGCCTTCCCTTGTTTTGCAAGTAAAGGACCAAGCACTAAAATGGAGGCACGCATGGTTCGAACAAGGTCGTAAGACGCCGTCACACTCTCAAGCGTGCTAGCATCGATTAACACGTCGTTAGGAGATGGCTGAGCTACTTCAACACCTAGTTCCCGCAGTAATGCAGTTGTTGTATTAATATCTCGAAGGCGAGGTACGTTGCTGTAACGACAAGGAGAGTCTGTCAGCAAACTGGTCATCAACAACGGCAGAGCCGCATTTTTAGCACCAGAAATTCGCACTGTTCCATTAAGTGCAGGACTCTTTTTAATAACAAGTTTATCCACGAAAAGCGCCTATTACTGAGGAATATTGAACTGGCGCTCGCGCTCCCAGTCTTTCACTGAAAAAGTTTTGATTGAAATCGCATGCATTGAGCCATCTGCGATTTTATCGGCAAGCGGCGCATAAACAGCTTGTTGGCGCTTAACACGGCTCATTTCATTAAACGCATCACTGACGGCGATAATGTTAAAATGAGAGCCTTCGGCTTTTACGTGAACTTCGTGAAGGTCTAATGCATCCTTCAAAATGCTTTCGATTTCTGACAATTCCATAATGTACTTCTTTATCTTAAAAATTGGCGTTATTTTACCGGCAAAAAACCATCCACATTACTTATTTTCGCAAGCTTGTGTAGTTTTTCAGGCATATGCTGTATGACCATGCTAACACCGTTTTGGTTCGTATCCCTAACGGCATTTATTAGCCAAGCCAATCCAGCACTGTCCACCCGCTCTACATCGCCTAGGTCAACGGTACAAGTGCCTGCGCTTTTCAGGCTGTCTTGCTGCTGTGAACTGAGACGCTGCCAAAGGTTCGTAGACAGGGTTTCACGGTCTAAGTCACCGTGAACAACAATATCTCCGTTTCCGCCAACGTCGAAAAGGCTCACACAGATTCTCCGTCAATTTCGATAGATTCACCGGCATTGAGTTCTACTGGCTTGCCAATTTTTTCACGCATCAGCGAGATAACCGCGTCAATACCGTCTGTGCGTAGGATAGACTCAAACTCGCTGCGCTTGCTGTTCAGCATACTGATACCTTCAGCAACCATATCGTAAGCTTTCCACTCATTGGTTTTACTATCTCTGCGCACTTTAAACGCAATTTTGATATCTGGACGGGTAGGATCTTTTACCACAGCACGCACCGTGACTGACTTTTCTTTAGAGAAGTCTGACTCAGGCTCAAAAATCACTTCTTGATTGTCATAATATCCCATTGCTACGGCGTAGGTAGTCACAAGATACTGGCGGAATACACTGATGTATTCGCCCATTTTTTCTTTAGGCACTGACTTAAAATGTTTGCCCAACACCATAAATGCAGCAAACTTATAGTCGATATGAGGCACTAATTCTTCTTGCATAATTGTGCGCAACATCTCAGGGTCAGCTTTTATTTCAGACTGATTTGCCTTAATTCGCTCAAAGGTTGTATTCGCTACACCGTGAACTAATTTATAGGGATTCTGCTCGTCTATCTCTTGTGCACTGACGGCACTTGATAACGACAACACAACTATGCCCAATATGGCGATTAATTTTTTCAACGTAATTCTCCTAACAAAACATGCTATACAGCAGACTGGCCTGATGCTTGATAAGTTTCACCCGCGCTGCTGATAAATTTTTAATAATCTTCTACCCTATTCGTCGCTACCGCGATTGAATAAGAACTGGCCGATGAGGTCTTCAAGCACTAATGCTGATTTGGTGTCTTGTAAATAATCACCGTCTTGCAAATCTGCCACGCCGTCAAACGAAAACCCCGGTTGGAAACCAACGTATTGCTCGCCAAGTAAACCAGACGTCAATATTGATACTGAGCTTGTCTCAGGAAAGCCGTTGTACTGCTTAAGAATGGACAACTCTACTATTGGGGTGAAATCGTCTTTATCTAGCGTAATGGAAGAAACTCTTCCCACTGTAACACCGCCCACTTTCACCGCAGAACGTGCTTTTAAGCCGCCAATGTTGTCGAATTTTGCGTAAAGGGTATAGCTGTCGCCTTCAGTGGCAACAGACTGCTCGGCAACTTTCAGTGCCAACAACAGTAATGCGCTAATAGTAAGGGCAACGAAGAACCCCACCATGACTTCCGTTTTATACTTGTTCATTCTATCCTCTACTCGATACCAAACATGAGGGCGGTTAGCACGAAATCCAGCCCCAATACTGCTAATGATGAATAGACCACTGTTTCAGTAGTCGCTTTACTGATCCCTTCCGATGTAGGAATAGAATCGTAACCTTTAAATATGGCAATCCACGTTACCACCAAGGCGAATACGATGCTCTTTATTACGCCGTTGATAACGTCTTGGTTCCAATCTACTGTGGACTGCATGATAGACCAGTAGCTTCCTGAATCTACGCCTAACCAATCAACACCCACCAAGTGCCCGCCTAAAATACCAATGGCACTGAAAATAACAGCTAACATTGGCATGGCAAGCATACCCGCCCAAAATCGCGGAGCCACTATTCTGCGAAGCGGGTCTACCGCCATCATCTCTAAGCTGCTTAGCTGTTCAGTTGCTTTCATCAACCCAATCTCTGCCGTTAACGCAGAGCCTGCGCGCCCGGCAAATAGCAGGGCCGTTACCACTGGACCAAGCTCTCTCAGTAAAGACAGTGCCACCATGGGCCCAAGGCTTCCCTCAGCGCCGTAGTCAACCAAAATAGTGTAGCCTTGCAGCGCCATTACCATGCCGATAAACAAACCCGACACCATGATGATAAGCAAAGACTGCACGCCCACCACATAAAGCTGCTTTATAACAAGGGGAATATTTTTAACCCGTGGCACCGCAACTAACGCACCAACAAGCATCAATGTAGCTCGTCCGATAGCGGTTAATTTTGAAATAGTAGAAGCGCCTAAAGACTGCAAGAATTTCATTTACGCTCTCCCAAGAAACTCTTTTCTAGTTCTGGCGCAGGATAATGGAAAGGAACAGGCCCATCGGCCCTTCCGTTCAAAAACTGCTGCACTAACTCGGAATCGCTGTCTCTGATTTGCTGAGCAGTTCCCTCACCAATCACCCGCTTATCCGCCAAAATATAAATATAGTCAGCAATAGTAAGTACCTCTTTCACATCATGGGTTACCACGATGCTGGTGAGGTTTAGGGCATCGTTGAGTTCGCGAATAAGCTTAACTAATACGCCCATAGAAATAGGGTCTTGGCCTGCAAAAGGCTCGTCATACATTATAAGGTCGGGGTCCAATGCTATAGCTCGTGCTAACGCTGCACGCCTTGCCATGCCTCCAGATAACTCGCTTGGCATCAAGTTGGCAGCACCACGCAAGCCCACTGCCTGTAGCTTTAATGCGACAATGGTTGCAATGACGTCATCAGATAAGTTGGTATGCTCTTTAAGTGGAAAAGCGACATTGTCGAACACGGTCATATCAGTAAACAGCGCACCGCTTTGAAACAACATACTCATTTTACGCCGTGCTTTATAAAGTGCCTTGCGAGACATAGACACGATAGATTCGTTATCAAAAAGAATATCGCCCTCGTCTGGAGTCAACTGCCCGCCAATTAAGCGCAACAGGGTGGTTTTACCTATTCCGCTAGGCCCCATTACCGCAGTAATTTTGCCCTTAGGTACGTTTAGCGTTATACCGTCGTAAATAACGCGGTCACCCCGACTAAAGGTTAAGTTATCTATCTCAACTAAATGTTCCATAGTGTTTTATTGTCGGCCCTCGACTAGACATCGCTGCTTGAATAACGCGCCATTTGAAAAACGCGTTGTGCAAATTAGATATAAATCGTCCAAAAGCAATACAAGATTCATGCCCTCGAACAGTTACTGACCCCGGTATAAGCGGGAAGTTTAAATTTTTCAGCATTGTACGCTTTTTTGAATCACTCGCCAAAGTCAAAAAGTTACAAGTTATGTTCGATGAAGACGAATGATTCATAACATAAGCTGAATCTCATTAACAAAACCTGAACACGAGTTCTTTTTGAACAATTCAGCTCGATAATGAAAAATAAAAGCCTAGCAGCATAGGCAAAGGGCACCGTTTTTGCGACAATCTTTCTAAATTGATATTTAAATACAGGTCGTTGTGCTTTTAAACATTGTTATTTTCATCATTGGATTGATTGTTTTAAGCTGGAGCGCTGATCGTTTTGTTTACGGCGCCTCTGCATTAGCAAAAAATATTGGCATTTCCCCCATGATGATAGGATTAACTATCGTTGCCATGGGCTCTTCCGCGCCTGAGATTGTCGTATCGGCTATTGCATCTATTAATGGCAATATGAATACTGCTGTAGGTAACGCACTAGGTTCTAACATTACCAACATCGCGTTAGTACTTGGTATAACCGCGCTCGTAAAGCCCCTTCTTGTTTCATCAACAACACTTAAGCGTGAACTTCCCGCTTTATTGATAATCTCACTTATTGCCATCGCATTTATGTTTGACGGCGAGCTAAAGTCTTATGAAGGCGTGATTTTGCTCGGTTTGTTTATTTTCGTGCTGGCAATGATGGCGTGGCTTTCTCTGCAGGTAGATAAAGAAGACCCTCTTATTGCAGAAACTGCTGATGAAATTCCAAAAGGGGTATCTAATACCGCAGCTCTAATTTGGATTGGCTTGGGTCTAATTGTTTTGCCCGTCAGCGCACACTTTTTAGTAAACTCGGCTGTTGAAATAGCCCGATACATGGGGCTTTCTGATTTGGTTATCGGACTGACTATAATTGCATTCGGCACTAGCCTTCCAGAACTTGCTGCGAGTATTGCAGGCGTTTTAAAAGGCGAGGATGACTTAGCACTGGGAAATATAATCGGGTCTAACATTTTTAATTTGCTTGCGGTTTTAGGTATGCCTGGTCTAATCGCTCCAGGGCTGCTTGACCCAGGTGTGCACAATAGAGATATGTACGTCATGCTGGGGTTAACATTACTACTATTTTTGTTTAGTTTTGACTTAATTGGTAAACGCAAAATATCTCGCACAAACGGTGTAATACTTTTAGCCTGCTTCGTTGGCTATCAATTTTGGCTGTTCGGATAATGACAAATAAACAAAACGACTACATTACCTCGGCAAAACGTGTCATCGATATAGAGGCTCGCGCAATTAGCAATTTAGCACAGCGACTGGACGAGAGTTTTGTTACTGCTTGTGAAATGCTTTACGCCTGCTCTGGCAAAGTGGTAGTTAGCGGTATGGGCAAGTCGGGACATATTGGCAATAAGATAGCGGCTACGTTAGCAAGCACTGGCACACCAGCCTTTTTCATGCACCCTGGTGAAGCGAATCACGGCGACTTGGGAATGCTCAGTAAAAATGATGTGCTTTTGGCTATTTCAAATTCAGGCGAAACTGGCGAGTTAGTGAATTTACTGCCGGTTGTTAAACGCCTTGGCGTAAAAGTCATCGCCATGACTAATAGTATTTCAAGCACCCTTGGCCAGTACGCCGATGTGGTACTGAATATTAGTGTAGAACAAGAGGCCTGCTCATTGGGGTTAGCACCGACCACAAGTACCACCGCTACATTGGTCATGGGCGATGCGCTCTCGGTTGCATTACTCGACAAAAAAGGGTTTACCTCCGACGATTTTGCGTTGTCACACCCTGGGGGCTCCCTAGGACGAAAGCTACTGCTTAAAGTCAGTGATATCATGTTAACCGGCAGTGATATTCCGCTGATTGAACCGACAGCAACCGTTGCCCAAGCGCTTCTTGAAATATCGCAAAAAGGCTTAGGCATGACAGGGATTGTAACTGAATCCGGTACACTAACGGGCGTATTCACCGACGGCGACCTACGCCGTATCCTTGATGCTAGGGTTGACCTTCATGAGGCAACCGTGAGCGAAGTCATGACCAAAGGTGGTAAAACAACCACCGCCGACCAACTCGCCGTTGAAGCTCTCAATGTCATGGAAAGCTGTAAAATAAGTGCATTAATGGTCGTTGATGAAAGCGATCATCCCGTGGGCGCGTTTAACATGCATATGCTGTTAAAAGCAGGAGTGTTGTAATTAGATGATAGACTGGCGTGGGATAAGAATTTGGAATTGGACATTAGCCAAGAAATGAATAATAAAGTTGAAATGACAAGCACGCTTTACACCGAACTCAATACGAACTTATTTGATGCACTAGCCAATATTAAACTGCTGGTGTGTGATGTTGACGGTGTTTTTTCAGACGGACGGATTTATCTTGGAAATGACGGTGAAGAATTAAAAGCCTTTCACACTCGCGACGGGTACGGCGTTAAAGCACTTGTCAGTCATCATATTGATGTTGCAGTTATTACCGGTAGGCGCTCAGCCATTGTTGAAAAAAGAATGAAGGCGTTAAACGTAGCGCACATTATTCAAGGTGAAGAAAATAAATTTGACGCGTTAAAGCAGTTAATGGACCGCCTTGAACTAACACCTGAACACATTGCCGTTGTTGGTGATGATATGCCTGACACAGGTATGTTTAAACATGCTAGCGTGAAAATAGCCGTTGCTGATGCGCACCCATACGTTATCAAACAAGCAAACTGGATCACAACCCTACCAGGCGGCTTTGGTGCAGTCAGAGAGATTTCTGACACACTACTACAAGCCCATGGCGTCACCGATGGGATATTTGGGGCTAGCGTATGAATCAATTCGGCTTCAACCGTCTTGGCGTCAGTATTTCAGCGCTGTTTATTTTAGCTATGCTGATGTACATTCCTACTTGGATGGAAGAAGACCCGGTGTTAGAAACATCTGAGGGGTTAAACGCGTTAAAGCCGGCTTATAGAGCCAAAAATTTAACGACAACCCTTTATAACAGCGAAGGGCAACTTAATCATAAGGTATTCGCTTCTTCTATGGAGCATTACGACCAGCTTGGCTTTGTTTCTTTTGAGAGGCCAAACTACACTCTCTATACCAATGATGCCGGCTCACCGTGGATAGTGACGGCGTTAGAGGGAACCTTGTATAACAATGAATTAATACAATTAGAAAACAATGTGACAATTGAAAATCAAAGTCGTGACGACTTTGTAAAATCAATTACCACCGAATATATTCAGATTAATTTGAATGACAAACAGATGACGTCAGATCAACCCGTAGAGATACGCGGCATGCAGTATGTTATTCAAAGCAACGGATTCAACGCAAACCTGCGTACCCAAAAATATGAGCTCATCGACCATGTACAAACTACGTATTCTCCTAGCAATTAGTGCGCTGCTAGTGCTATGCACTCGCTCTGCATTTAGTAATGAAAACGACTTCGGCCTACCCATTGAGATTGGCTCTAACTCTCAATTCATCGATGGTAAAAATAAGACTGCTTTATACAAAGATAATGTACTTATTACTCAAGGCTCACTCACCATCGAGGCAGATGAAGTTGAAGTTATCGCGTCAGAAGGAAGTGGGCGTGAGATTTTTGTAGCTCGTGGAAATCCAGCAAGTTATTCGCAAGAGCTTGAGGACGGTAACCCGGTGTCTGCGAAAGCGAATGAAATACGCTATGAAGTGGCTAAGCGCACGATTTCACTCAATGGAAATGCGGAACTTAAACAGGATACTAGCCAAGTTAAAGGCAACAGCATAACCTTCGATATGGTGACTGAACAGCTGCTGGCAACTGGTGGCGCTGATGATGCCAGTGGACGTGTTACTACCGTATTCACACCAGAGTCTATCCGCAAAGTGAAGGATGAGCGCAGCCAAGATAATGACGGTAATAGCAGCAATAACGATGGCAAAGGCGAGCAGTAACAATGGCAACTCTCAGCGCAAAGAACCTTGCTAAGGCATATAAATCTCGACAAGTAGTCATTGACGTCAGTCTGTCAGTCTCTACCGGGCAAATTGTCGGGTTATTGGGGCCTAACGGCGCGGGAAAAACCACGACCTTTTACATGATTGTGGGGTTGGTTCCCTCAGACAAAGGCCAAATATCTATTGATGATAATGAATTAACTCATCAACCAATGCACGAACGTGCACGAGGCGGTATCGGTTATTTGCCACAGGAAGCGTCAATCTTTAGAAAGCTGACTGTGCATGAAAATATTATGGCTATTTTGCAAACTCGAAAAGAGTTAAATTCTCAGCAACAAGAAGAAGAAGCTGACGCGCTACTTGATGAATTTAATATCAACCATATACGTAATAGTACGGGTATGAGTCTTTCCGGTGGAGAACGCCGTCGAGTGGAGATAGCACGTGCATTAGCAGCAAAACCTGAATTTATTTTGCTCGATGAACCATTTGCTGGTGTTGATCCAATATCAGTTAATGATATAAAGAAGATAATACAGCACCTTCGTGACAGAGGGTTGGGTATACTCATTACCGACCACAACGTGCGGGAAACGTTGGATGTCTGTGAAAAGGCATACATCGTAAGTCATGGTGAACTTATTGCGCAAGGAACGGCGGAACAGGTTTTAAGTAATCAAAAAGTAAGGGATGTATACCTAGGCGAACAATTCAGGCTATAGTTATTGTATGTAACCTAATTGTCCTTTTTCAAAAACAGCTCAGGTATATTCACTCAAGAGCATTAAAATAAGATATAGATGAAACCATCTTTACAGCTAAAATTTAGTCAACAACTAACGATGACTCCGCAACTTCAGCAGGCAATCAAGCTGCTGCAGTTGTCTACACTTGATCTTCAACAGGAGATCCAAGAGGCTCTCGATTCCAATCCTCTTCTCGAAATAGAAGAAGGTAATGACGAGCCTCAGGCAGAAAAAAACAACATGGACAATGACGATAGCCAAAATGAGGCTACCGCGTCAGCGTCCAGCGACACCCTAGAATCGGGCGATGCTCTCGAAAAGAATGACTTACCCGATGAGCTGCCAATCGATAGCACTTGGGACGAATATTACTCAGCTTCTTCAGCGCCAGCACCAGGTCCATCTAACAATGATGATGATCATATTTTTCAAGGCGAAACCACTGACGACATTCAAACTCACCTTCTTTGGCAAATGCGTTTAACGCCTTTTTCTGATATCGATAGAGCAATAGCCATTGCCATTATCGACTCAATTGACGAGTCGGGCTACCTCACCGCTTCGCTAGATGAAATATTAGAAGCGGTAAATTTTGAAGATATTGAAACAGAAAACATAGAAGAAGAAATTGAGCTTGATGAAGTAGAATGTGTATTAAAACGCATTCAAATGTTCGACCCTATTGGTTCAGGCTCTCGCTCTCCACAGGAATGTTTAATGGTGCAACTGCGCCAGTTTGCCGACGATACACCTTGGCTAGAAGAAGCGAAAAGGCTAATTGAAGACTACTCTGACCTTTTGAGCAGCAAAGACTACAGAACGCTTATGCGCAAGAGTCGATTGAAGGAAGATGAACTTCGGGAGGCCATGCGTTTACTTCAAACCTTGAACCCTCGCCCAGGTAGTGCTTTAGTTACTAAAGAGCCTGAGTATGTTATTCCTGATGTATCTGTGGCGAAGAAAAACGGTCGCTGGACTGTTGAACTTAACCCCGACAGTTTACCTAAGCTTGGTGTAAATCAGCAATACGCGGCAATGAGCCGTAAAGCAAAAAACAGCAGTGACTCTCAGTTTATTCGTTCTCATATGCAAGAAGCTAAATGGTTTATAAAGAGTTTAGAGTCTAGAAACGATACCTTAATGAAAGTGGCTAACTGTATCGTTCAACAGCAAATGGGATTTTTTGAGCACGGACCAGAAATGATGAAACCAATGGTGCTCAATGATGTCGCAGAAATGGTGGATATGCACGAATCCACAATATCGCGAGTAACGACTCAGAAGTATATGCATACGCCGCGCGGTATTTACGAATTGAAGTATTTCTTTTCGAGCCATGTGGCAACTGAGTCTGGCGGCGAATGCTCGTCAACGGCCATTCGTGCATTAATTAAGAAATTGGTAGCAGCAGAAACGCCAAGCAAACCATTAAGCGATAGCAAAATTGCTTTATTGTTGGCAGAGCAAGGCATAAAAGTCGCTCGGCGGACAATAGCAAAATACCGGGAGTCTTTATCGATACCCCCGTCTAACCAACGCAAAAGCCTTATCTAAAGGCGTAATATTAAAAGGAAGACGAAATATGCAAATCAACCTAACTGGTCATCATGTGGAAATCACCGATTCTTTGCGTAATTATGTCGATACGAAGTTTAGTAAACTCGAGCGTCACTTTGATCACATTTCTAATGTGCATGTCATCCTGAACGTAGAAAAAATAAACCAAAAAGCAGAAGCTACGATGCACTTAAGTGGTGCCGAAGTATTTGCATCCTCAGAAAATACCGATATGTATGCGGCGATTGACAGCATGGTTGATAAACTCGACAGGCAGGTGATCAAGCATAAGGAAAAGCTGAAAAAGCATTAATAGATAATTAAGCATGGATATTAAAGCCATCGTAAGCCTGAACCGCACCGAGTGTGCGGTTCAGTGCAATAGCAAGAAGCGAATATTAGAAATCATTTCTGACATTGCTGCCCAAGACAATGAAAGCATTGACCAAGTCACCGTGCTGAACAGTCTCTTATCAAGAGAGCGGATGGGCAGTACAGGAATAGGTAACGGTATAGCGCTCCCCCATGGCCGCCTAGCGGGTTTAGAACACGTTATGGCCATCATTGTAACCTGCATTCCAGCGATTAATTTTGACGCCCTCGATGAAAAACCTGTCGATATATTTTTTGCACTTCTAGTGCCTGAAGAACAGACAGAGGGACATTTACAAACCTTAGCGACAGTGGCTGGTAAGCTCAGCGACAAAGACACTGTCAAAGCGATACGCAGAGCCAAAACCAACGAAGATATTGTTTCAGCACTTGGCATGTAAAGACAGTTTCAAAAGATACATTGACGTTTTCGTCATTTTTTTGTTTAGGGAGAAATATCGGTGAAGCTGATCATTATCAGTGGTCGTTCAGGCTCAGGAAAGTCGGTGGCATTAAGAGCACTGGAAGATTTGGGCTACTATTGTGTCGATAATATTCCCGTCAATTTGCTACCAACGCTCACCCATACTGTTGTGGATGAATACGATCAGGTAGCGGTGAGTATCGACGTACGCAATTTGCCAAAGAATCCCAACGATTTGGTAGAAATATTAGACTACCTACCCTCCTCTTGGTCGATGACGATTGTTTACATTGACGCCAGTGACGACGTGTTAGTAAAGCGCTTTAGCGAAACTAGACGTTTACACCCTCTAGCGAAATTAAATAAATCGCTCTCTGAGGCCATAAAGGCAGAATCAACGTTGCTTGGGCCTATTGTTGAGCGTGCTGACCTCTACTTAGACACAGATAAGCTTACTATACATCAGTTGGCCGAAATTATTCGCGAGCGGATTTTAGGTAAAAAGAGTTCTCGTTTAGTGTTGGTGTTTGAATCTTTTGGCTTTAAGCACGGTATACCTAAAGATGCTGACTATGTATTTGATGCTCGTTTCTTGCCGAACCCTCACTGGGAGCCTGATTTGCGGCATTTGACGGGTTTAGACGCACCTGTAGAAGTATTTCTTGGCTCACAACCTGTGGTAACTAAGTTTGTATGGCAAATCCAAAACTTAATGACCACATGGCTGCCTCATCTTGAGCGAAATAATAGAAGCTATGTCACGGTAGCTATTGGCTGTACGGGTGGTCAGCACCGGTCTGTCTATATTGCGCAGACGTTGTCAAAAACATTCGGTGAAATTCATCCTGATGTGCAGATACGCCACAGAGAGCTAAATTAACCACTCGCAATAATAAACAAGAGCGTAAATACTAGTGACTATTGAGAAAACACTCACCATCGTCAATAAACTTGGCCTTCATGCGAGGGCAGCAACCCAACTGGTTCAGCTTGCTAATCAGTTTGATGCCAAAATAATTCTTGAAAAAGGTGATAAACAGGCCGACGCAAGCAGCGTGCTTGGGTTGATGATGCTTGAAAGCCATCAGGGTGAGCAGGTTAACGTGATTGTTGAAGGCGATGATGCAGAGGACGCCTTAGCCGCTATTGAAACACTCATTGAAGGTCGCTTTAACGAAGACGAGTAACCTCGTAGGCCTTCTTATAGGTCAGCTCTTCACTGGCCGCTGGCTAAGCGTTTATATAACGTCTTATATAAGTGCTCTGGTAAACGCTTATATCACCGATGATATAACTGCCGACAAGACAGCCAACATAAGCGCTGACACGTAAAAACCCATTTTAAAACAATGTATTTATCATGACACTGCTAGGGTAAATACGCTATTCTATAAGCTCAATATATTTGGTCATTGTCTACGGCGTGAAATACGCTTTCTTTGGGCACACTCTTGGTTAGGAATTGCTTTTCATGGCAGAAGCTCTCGTTTCTAAATATGTACAAACTCAATTGCGAACGCTCAACAATGCGCTGAGTAACGGCCAGTTTGTGTCGGTTAGAAAGCTCCTTCTCGAACTTCCGCCTTCCGACGTAGCCCACATTTTAGAGTCTAGCCCTAGCCGCACTCGTGACGAGCTATGGGAGTTGATTGACGGCGACTTTCACGGCGATATTTTAGAAGAGCTTTCTGACGATGTGCGAAACGGTATCATCACTAAAATGCTGCCTGCAAACGTCGTTGACGCGCTTGAGGAAATGGACACCGATGATTTAGCAGAGACCCTAAGCAGTCTGCCAGAGACTGTACTACTCGATATCTTGGATTCTATGGACGCACAAGACCGTGTGCGCGCCGAACAAGCCTTGTCTTATGGTGAAGAGACAGCAGGCTTCATCATGAATACCGACACTATCACCCTGCGTCCCGATGTCACTATTGATGTGGTGTTGCGTTACATCCGCCTTAAGGGCGAACTGCCAGAAAACACAGATACCTTTTATGTGGTCAATCGCACTGACAACCTGGTTGGTATCGTACCGGTTACCAGACTATTAACTGCCGACACCAGTGACAAGGTGTCTGATGTGATGGACGAAGAGTCAGAGGCCATTCCGGTCAACATGCCAGACGATGAAGTCGCAAGTCTGTTTGAGCGCTATAACTGGCTTTCGGCACCTGTTGTTGATGAAAACAATCGCCTTGTAGGGCGTATCACCATTGATGACGTGGTTGATATTATCCGCGAAGACGCGGAACACTCCATGATGAGTATGGCTGGACTAGACGATGATGAAGATACCTTCGCCCCCGTTATGCAAAGTACCAAGAGACGTTCAGTGTGGCTAGCGGTAAACCTTGCCACGGCCTTAATGGCTGCAATGGTGAGCGACTTGTTCGAAGAAACGTTAAGCGCATTAGCTGTACTCGCTATTTTAAACACCATTGTACCAAGCATGGGTGGTGTGGCAGGTAACCAAACTCTGACTCTTGTTATACGCGGTATGGCATTAGGCCATGTCAACGCGAATAACTCCCGCTGGCTGATTAGCAAAGAGATTGCCATTGGTGTATTAAACGGCATTATTTGGGCGGTATTAATAGCGTCTGTCATCGCACTGTGGAAGCAAGACTATATGCTAGGCGTCATCATTGCATTTGCTATGCTTGTTAATATGATTGCGGCTGCATTAGCCGGCGCTACATTGCCCATGATAATGAAACGATTGAAGATAGATCCAGCACTTGCAGGAAGCGTCATTTTAACCACCATCACAGACGTGGTGGGTATTTTTGCATTCTTAGGTACCGCCACTCTTTTTTTGGTGTAGCGCCAAAATAAGATTGTCAGCAATTCGGGGATATACTCATGAAACGCATAATATTAGCCGTTGGTTTACTTACTCCCTTCTTAGTAGCTGCTGGAAACGTTAGTTACACGTCAACGCCTATTCAAATTGATGGTGTTTCAGAAGATGCTTGGGATAAAGCCACATGGCACGATATGCCCTATTTAATGGATGGAGCACTCCCTGATTCAGATGGAGACTTTAAAGGCCGCTATCGATTACTGTGGGATGAAAACTATCTCTATTTGCAGGCGAGTATCAGCGATGATGTGCTCATTGACACTCATGCTAACCCCACTAAAAAATATTGGAATGATGATGCGCTTGAAGTATTTATAGATAGTGATGCCTCTGGTGGTAATCATCAATTTAACCATACTGCATTTGCCTATCACATAGGCCTTGATAACCAAGCGGCCGACTTTGGGCCTGACAGAAAACCCCACCTGTACACAGAGCATCTTACAAGCCGATGGCAACGACAAACATCGCCGCCTTATAACATCATCTGGGAAGTGGCGATTAAACTCTTTCCCAATAATTACCAAGAAAGTGCCGATAACGCCCCATTAGTGTTACATAAACACCAAATTGTTGGTTTCATGCTGGCTTATTGTGACAATGATGGCAGTGAATTACGTGAGCATTTTATGGGATCTCATGAGATACAGGCGGTAAACGGTGACAAAAACCGTGGATACATCGATGCAGATGTTTTCGCAAAGATAACCTTACTACCTAAAGAGTAGCGGTTGTGACCTAACACTTTTAATAACTATCACGATTAACAGCTACCGCTCTAAAAAATCAGCCTTAAACACAAAAACCGCAGTATTTCACAATACTGCGGCTTTTGAATAGTTCGGGCTTACAAGTAAGCCATTACTGTTATCAATGCTACTTAATGACCTTCAGCGTAGGCTTACCTTTTTTAGGTGGTACAGGCGCATTGCTTGAAGCAGGCCCATCAGCATCTTCAATAGAAGTTGGCCCTGTTTGTTCTGGCTCGCTAAGAATGCGCTCTTCCGACTCCAAAGAATCTGAACGTGCTACGTCTTCTTCTGTGGCAAAAACAGTACCAGCACCATTCTCACGTGCGTATATTGCAATTACCGCTTCGCAGGGCATGCTTAGACGACGAGGTTGGCCTCCAAAACGCGCTTGAAAAGACAAACCGTTTATATCGAGGTTAAATCCAACGCAGGCACTCGGCGATACATTAAGTACAATCTGGCCGTCTTTAACAAATTCTTGCGGAACTTCAACCAATTCGTTTGTTGCATCAACAACAACGTATGGCGTCATATCGTTATCCACTATCCATTCATAAAAAGCCCTAAGTAGATAGGGCTGGTTTGACGTCATAGATGTCATAATGGGTTGTGGATCTCGCGCTCTTGGTCAGTCAAAGATGCTTTGAACGAACTGCGAGAGAAAATACGGTTCATGTAAGTACTAATTTCCTTGCTACCTGTTCCACTAAGCTCGATGCCTAATGCAGGTAAACGCCATAATAGCGGCGCTAAATAGCAATCTACCAAGCTGAACTCTTCACTCATAAAGTAAGGCATTTCAGCAAAAACAGGTGCTAAAGATAGAATAGCTTCACGAAGTTCATTACGTGATGACTCAACATCGCCTTCACCGCGGAAAATGCGTGCAGCTAGTGAATACCAATCTTGCTCGATGCGGTGCATCATTAAACGACTAGTACCACGAGACACTGGGTATACCGGCATCAATGGTGGGTGCGGGAAGCGCTCATCAAGGTATTCCATGATGATGTGAGACTTATAAAGTACGAGTTCACGATCAACAAGAGTGGGTACCGTACCGTATGGGTTTAACTCCAACAGATCTTCAGATAAGTTACTAGGATCTGTGTAGCTGATTTCAACACCCACACCTTTTTCTGCCAACACAATACGAACCTGGTGGCTATAAATATCAATTGTGTCAGAGAACAACGTCATGATAGAACGTTTATTCGCGGCTACGGCCATTCAATTTCCTCCGTCGAGAAACAAGTTAATGCCCACTGTTAAAATGAGCGAATTACAAATGCCAAAAAAGGGGGCGAGAAGCCCCCTTTTGGTATTATACATAAATCTGTGCGATTAGTGCACTTCTCGCCAGTAATCTTTCTTGAGCAAGTAAACAAACACAAATAATACGGCAATAAAGATAAGTACCCACTTACCAATTTTGTGCGACTCAAGTTTAGATGGCTCGCCGGTATACTCCAAGAAGTTCACGATATCAGTAACCGCTTGGTCGTATTCGTCAGGAGACATTGAACCTGTGCCATCTGACTTGATACCCACATAGCGCTTAACCATCTCGCCATCTACCATCTGCTCTTCATAAGTACGCGTCGGCGTGCCTTGAAGAGGTTGTAAAACGTGAGGCATACCCACTTCCGGGAACACGGTATTGTTAACACCAAACGGTCTGCTTTCGTCCACATAGAATGCACGCAAATAGGTGTATATCCAATCTGTTCCACGAACTCGAGCGACTAACGTAAGATCAGGTGGCGCAGCACCAAACCAACCGGCAGCAGCGTCTTCAGGCATTGCACGAGTGATATAGTCAGACACTTTTTCACCTGTAAACTGAAGGTACTCTTCACCTAACTCATCTGGAATACCCAAATCAGTGAATGAACGTTGATAGCGCTGATACTTCATTGAGTGACAGCCCAAGCAATAGTTCATGAACAACTGGGCACCGCGCTGCAATGAAGCCTTATCTGACAAGTCATTCGGCGCTGAGTCCAAGTGCACATTCCCACCTGCCGCCATCGCGACGCCAGGTAGAAAGAATGCTAAAAAGCATATCATTTTTTTCATTTAGGAATCCTCTCTGGCACAGGTTTAGTATTTTCGTTTTTGCTGTACAAGAACAATGCGATGAAGAAACCAAAGTACATGATTGTAGCAACCTGCGACGCAATGATTTTCCAGTTTTCTTGTGGCGTACCGCCTAGGTAACCTAGGAAGATAAACACAATAGCAAACACGATGAGGTTCACCTTGTGTAAACCACAACGATAGCGCCATGATTTAACGCGACCACGGTCTACCCACGGCATCGCGAACAAGGCTGCAATAGCACCAAACATAGCAAGTACACCAAACAGCTTGTCAGGTACTGCTTTCAAAATTGCGTAGAAAGGCGTGAAATACCAAACAGGGAATATATGCGCTGGTGTTTTCAGAGGGTTAGCAATTTCAAAATTAGGGTGTTCAAGGAACTTACCACCCATTTCTGGAGCGAAGAACAATACGTAAGTAAATAGCGCCAAGAATACACAGAACGCCACTAAGTCTTTCAACACAATGTGAGGGAAGAACGGTAGAACATCGTCAGCAATGTCGTATTTGCTCGTATAGTACTCGTGAATTTTGTACTTTGTTTTCTCTGACTCTGGCAGTGAGCCCTTCTTATGCTTAATGGCTACGCCATCCGGGTTGTTAGAGCCCACTTCGTGAAGCGCAATAATGTGCAAGAACACAAGAATTACAATCACTAATGGCAATGCAATAACATGCAATGCAAAGAAACGGTTTAGCGTGGCACCTGAAATAACGTAGTCGCCCTGTAACCAAATAACGAGGTCAGGACCCACTACCGGAATTGCACCAAATAATGAAACGATTACCTGAGCACCCCAGTAAGACATTTGTCCCCATGGAAGTACGTATCCCATGAAGGCTTCAGCCATCAGTGCAAGATAGATAAACATACCAAACACCCACAGTAGCTCACGTGGCTTTTGGTACGAACCGTATATCATCCCGCGGAACATATGCATGTATACAACGATGAAGAACGCTGATGCGCCTGTACTGTGCATATAACGGATTATCCATCCGTAATCAATTTCACGCATGATGTATTCAACAGATGCAAAAGCGCCCTCTGCTGAAGGTACAAAGTTCATGGTTAGCCAAATACCAGTAATTATTTGGTTGACCAGAACGATGGTTGCTAAAAACCCAAATACATACCAAAAGTTCATGTTTTTTGGCGCTGGGTATTGAATAGCGTGCATGTTTGCAACGCGCATCACCGGGATGCGGTCTTCAATCCAACCTAGAAAAGCGTTCATATAATTAAGCCTCCGCTTCTGAACCAATGATGATATTTGTATCATCAACGAACTGATAAGGCGGCACTACTAGGTTTAATGGTGCAGGAACGTTTTGAAATACACGTCCTGCCATATCAAACTTAGAACCGTGGCACGGGCAGAAGAAACCTT
Source organism: Alteromonas sp. BMJM2 (assembly GCF_027257845.1). Taxonomy (GTDB): domain Bacteria; phylum Pseudomonadota; class Gammaproteobacteria; order Enterobacterales; family Alteromonadaceae; genus Alteromonas. The sequence continues at coordinate 45,605 of NZ_JAPVOT010000006.1, forward strand.
CAGGAACACCCTCGACGTATTCTTCAAATGCACCGTCTTTGAGATGCTGTGGAGAGCATCCAAGGTGAGTACAAATACCCACTAAGATTAAGTATTCTTCTTTCAAGGAGCGGAAGCGGTTTTGAGCAAACGTAGGTTGCTGTTCGGCTTCTGAATTTGGATCTTTAAGCTGATCTTCGTGCCCACTAAGTGCTTCTAAAAGCTCAGGGGTACGACGCACAATCCACACGGGTTTGCTTCGCCACATTACACGCACTAACTGTCCAGGCTCAATCCCGCTGATATCTACTTCAACGTCAGCACCGGCCGCTTTCGCTTTGGCACTTGGATTCCAGGACGCAATAAAAGGCACTGCAGCACCAACGACACCTACACCGCCAACAACCGACGTGGCAACGGTCAAAAACCGACGACGGGTGTTGTTCTCAGGCTGATCTTCGTTATGTGCAGACTTTGTTGCATCTACAGATACATTGCTCATCCACATTTCTCCAGGTTTGGATAATTATGATGCCATCTTAAAGGCTTATACTGGTTTTATCTCGCCTGTATTACCGCATCATATGGCTTGTCGTGATAGCGAACACACAGCAAAATGCGCTGTTTGATAACTCCACGAAAGTTTTCAAATTTTTCGACTGTAAATGATAAAAGAAAAGCCCTTATAAACACAAGGTTTTACTGGTATTTAAGCACAAATTTAATTCATTAGAATTGAGGGCGAAACTGATCATAAGTGTGCTAAATCAAGGCTTTGCTGCATATCGCGGTTGAAAAGCTGAGGAAATTAAACCTTTTTTATTTTATTCAATTTCTTACAGGCAATAAAAAACCCGGCATAGCCGGGTTTTTGCAATACAAAAAACGTAGATTAACGTTTTGAGAATTGTGGACGCTTACGCGCTTTGTGTAGACCCACTTTCTTACGTTCAACCTGACGAGCGTCACGAGTAACGAAGCCAGCTTTGCGTAGTGCAGGACGTAGTGCTTCATCATACTCCATAAGAGCACGAGTGATGCCGTGACGAATAGCGCCAGCTTGACCATTTGAACCACCACCTTTAACAGTGATGTATAGGTCAAACTTTTCTAGCATTTCTACAAGCTCTAGAGGTTGACGAACAACCATACACTCTGTTTCGCGACCAAAGTACTCATCAAGAGCACGTTTGTTTACCTGAATGCTACCTGTGCCTGGACGCAAGAAAACACGAGCGGTAGAACTTTTGCGGCGGCCGGTGCCGTAGTATTGAGTATCTGCCATGTCGAATTCCCCTTAGATGTCCAAAACTTGTGGTTGCTGTGCTGCATGATTATGCTCTGCACCAGCGTAAACTTTCATTTTACGGAACATTGCACGGCCTAGAGGACCTTTTGGCAGCATTCCTTTCACTGCTTTCTCAATAACCATTTCTGGTTTGAAAGCTAGCAGCTTTTCAAAGTTAGTTTCTTTCAGACCACCTGGATAGCCACTGTGTGCATAGTAGATTTTGTTTAATGCTTTACGGCCAGTAACCGTAATTTTGTCAGCATTAATAACAATAATATAATCACCAGTGTCTACGTGAGGCGTGTACTCTGGCTTATGCTTACCACGAAGGCGCAATGCGATTTCTGAAGCCAAACGGCCTAGAGTTTTGTCTGTGGCGTCAACCACGTACCAGTCACGTTGTACCGTTTCTGGCTTTGCAACAAAAGTTTTCATTTAAATATCACCCGAATAATATCGTCGTTACTGATTTCTGAACACCAGAAATCACCATAAAATCAACACAAAGACCCCTTCGAGCCGGTCGATTCTTCCACCTTCCCAAAGGTGGGCGTAACTGGGCAGGGCGCGAATTATACAGATTTTATCGCAAATGCGAACCCCTATAGTGAAAAAAATGTACAGTTTTTCTGCTTTAAACGGTGACTTCCATTTCAATATAAGATAATGTTTATCTGCTTTATTTTTGACCAATTATAATAACGACAAAAATAACTAAACAGATAAATAGAAAATAACGACAGCATCATGAATCGCCCTACAGCATTTTTTATTGTCAACCTTATGGCTTGTGCCGTAACGTTGTCTGTTTTGCCTTACCCAGCGACTGCCCTCTTCTATGAGTCGGCTCAAGATGTAGTTAATGATGATGGTGTTGAAAGGATTAATGAAAATTCTGATGACGCACCTAGCGACTCGCTTGACAAGAAAGACGGTGCAGCGAACACGGTTGTTATATCCAAAGCCTTTGCGAACAATGACTTTGGGAAATACCAAATATCAGTGTTGTCCCGAGCCCTTGAAGTCACTTCAGATTTCGGCGAACTAACCGTTTCCCTTCACCCACAGCCAATGTCCCAAAGCCGTCAATTGCGAAGCGTACTTGAGGGCTCTGTCGATATTATGTGGAGCGTAACGAGTAAATCTAGAGAGAGTAAACTCACTCCAATACGCTTACCCTTACTGCGTGGCTATTCTGGTCATCGCATCATCGTCGTGAACAAAAAGGAAAAAGCACAGTTCGAAGGCATAACTTCACTGAAAGTTTTAAAAGAAAAGAAGTTTGTGCAAGGTTCTGATTGGCCAGATTTGAAAATACTCAAAGCCAACGGCTTCGGCGTAATGAGTGAAGATTGGAGTACGTGGTTTAGCTCTATGTACCTACTCGTTGAGCGCAATGTGGTAGACGGCTTTCCTAGAAATATTATTGAGATACATAACGACATTCAGTACTTTGATAGTAGCACCTTAGCCATAGATGAAAATCATCTCATTACTTATCCCAACTACGAGTATTTCTTTGTACGCTCAGACAAACAGCAATTAGCCAATAGGATCCGTCTTGGACTTATAAGGCTGATTCAATCGGGGGAGCTAGAAGAAATTTTCCATAGTATTGATACTCACTTACTCGCTAATGAGCTACTTAATGACACCAAACGCCAAGTACATCAATTAGAAAACCCCCTCATTCCTGGCCCCCTTGACTATGCAGATTGGGTCAAAACTCCTCAGCTTGCAGTTAAAGCTATGGAGCTGGAAATGGGTTCCCCCTCGGTGGCTATTGATGTGAGTAATTAGTAACTATAAGTTCTTAGCAGTTCCAATTTAACCAGCGCGCTCCTACTATATTTAAAAAATAAAAAGGATTGTTTATGCCTAAAATCCCCCGCTCTCCAACGCATGATTACACCCGTGACATGAGCGAAAAACGCAGACAGTTTATCGAAAACGAAACCAATGCATCGCTTGCTCATTCGAGCCAATTTTCCATTGAGCCGGAATCGTTGGCTGGAAATATTGAAAACTTCACCGGTGTGGCGCAAGTTCCTATTGGGTTTGCAGGTCCGATGTTGGTTAACGGAGAAGCTGCACAGGGTGATTTTTATGTGCCTATGGCGACCACTGAAGGTACGTTAGTGGCCAGTTACAGCAGAGGAATGCGTTTAACTCGAGAAGCAGGCGGCATTAAAACCACGGTAATAGACGATGCAATGCAGCGCGCCCCTATGTTTGCTTTTGCTGACGCAAGAGACGCCCTCGCCTTTGGAAAATGGGTTGATGCCAATTTTGATCATATTAAAGTTGCATGTGAAGAAACCACTTCAGTGGGAAAGCTCAGAGACATCGAACAATATGCAGTTTCAAAACTGCGCTGGCTGCGCTTTAACTTTACCTGTGGTGACGCTGCTGGGCAAAACATGGTGAGTAAAGCAACAAAAGCAGGATGCGACTGGGTATTAAAAAACTACCCTCAAAACGTTGACCACTTTGTGCTTGCCGCCAACTTAGACACCGATAAAAAGCACTCTCACCTTAACTCATTGCACACTAGAGGTAAGCGAGTTGTTGCTGAAATCACGCTGCCTAAACAATTGATGACAGACATCATGCATTGTCCCCCTGAGGCGCTTTTTAAGCAGCGTCAATATTCTAATATGGGAGCCTTTATGGCTGGCAGTGTAAACAACGGTGCTCATTTTGCTAATGGCATTACCGCGGTATTCATTGCCTGTGGCCAAGATGTAGCCAATGTCGCTGAGTCATCTGCAGGCTTCACCTATGCTGAAATTTTACCAAACGGCGACTATTACTTTTCAGTTACCATACCATCGCTTATCGTTGCAACCTATGGTGGAGGGACCGGCTTAGCAACACAGAAAGAGTGCTTAGATGTACTGGGCTGTGCGGGTAAAGGAAAAGTGAATAAGCTTGCAGAGATTATTGCGGCAACTGTGCTATGTGGCGATTTATCTCTTGGCTCTGCCATTGTGGCGAACGAATGGGTGTCTAGTCATGAAAAACTGGGCAGAAACCGTTAAGCATTAGCGCATTCAGGGCGCGATATCACAAAGTAAGCGCCTGCGCTCATAAATACTACAACACCAGCATATGCATAAAGCGGCGCGTTGGCGAATATACAAAATACGATAAAGCTAAGCAGCATGCTGCAGCAAGCCACGCACTTTGTCCGTTTAGATATTGCGCCATTGTCGCGCCATGCGCGCAGGGTTTGGCCGAAACGAGGATGCTGCAACAACCAGCGCTCGAGCTTGGGCGATGAGCGCGTAAAGCAATAAAGCGCACCAATGAGAAAAACGGTGGTTGGCATAACGGGTAAGAAAGCACCAATGACACCTAAGAGTGTGAATAACGCACCGAGTACAGCGAAAAATGGCTTACTCACTTTATTAATGATGCGAACGCTCAATTAACTCCCCTTAAGACCGTTGACAGTGACGCGTAACAGAAGCAAGTCAGCACACTGACGATTCAACAACGGTCAAATTTCGATTTGATAATAGTATTAGCGTAGCACGGGTTTGTTATTACAGCGCTGAAATCTCGCTACTTTTTTTGCGATTTTTCCTGCGCTTTTACTTTCCCCCATAGCAACTCCATCTCCTCTAGCGATAAATCGGTTAATGAGTCATGCTGAGCGTGAGCCAGATCCTCTACCGCGCTAAAGCGCTTTGCAAACTTAATACTGGCTTTGCGCAGTGCTGTATCCGCGTCTATGTTGCAATGCCTGGCTAAATTCACCATTGCAAAGAGTGCATCGCCAATCTCTTCTTCAATAGCGTCTTGGTTTCGGGTTGAGGCATTAAGCTCTTGCTTAATCTCCTCTAACTCTTCTTCCACTTTATCTAGCACGGGCAGAGTATCTGGCCAATCAAACCCTACTTTGGCACATTTTTTTTGCAATTTTTGTGCGTACATTAGTGCAGGCATTCCTTTAGGCACACTATCTAAAAGAGGCTCATTGTTTACTCGATGAGGCTGGCTGCTGTCTGTGTTGGCTTGTTTTGCTGCTTTTCTCTCTGCTTTTTCTTGGGCCTTAATGGCCTCCCATTGCTGAACCAAATCTTCTTGAGATAGCCCTTCTTGAGATAATCCTTGTTGAGAAAAGGAGGATTGACTGGTTTTGGTGCCGGTTTTTACGCTGGCCTGTCCCTGAGCGAATACATGAGGATGGCGACGTTCCAGCTTATCGCTAATGGCTGTTGCCACATCGTCAAAGTCAAACTGCCCGTCTTCTTGTGCAATGTGGGCATAAAAGACAATTTGAAACAGCAAGTCACCTAACTCGTCTCGGATATCGTCTATATCGCCACTGGCGATTGCATCGACAACTTCATACGCCTCTTCAATAGTAAATCCCGTAAGGGACTCCATGGTCTGTTGTTGATCCCACGGGCAACCGCCGTCATCAGAGCGCAATGCGTCCATAATTGACAACAGACGCGCCATGCCAGGCAAATCAGCTTTGCTTGCGTCTCGCATCTGTAACTCCTTTTAGCTGACGTAGTCGAGTGATAACTTTGGACAAACTGTCTAACGTCAACACCTCAATAGATATGGTAATTAACGCGGTTTGACGGTTTTTATCACTTAAGCTATTGACCCCAAGTAACGGTACATTCTCGTTTGCCAATACAGTGGTGACATCGCGAAGCAGCCCGGTTCTATCGTGGCAATGAATATCCACAGCGGTTTCAAAACCCACCTTGAGTTCTTCAGACCAGTTAACTTCTATTTGGCGCTCAGGGTGCTGAACCAGTAAGTTCTGCAATTGGTCACAACTTTCTTTGTGAACACTCACTCCCCTGCCCTGAGTGATATAGCCCATAATGGGCTCGCCAGGTACGGGCTTGCAGCAGTTAGCCAACTGACTCATCAGGTGTCCAACGCCCTGCACAACGACAGCGTCTTTTTTACCTGTTCCAGCAGCCGTTTTGCGGGTTTTAACTTTAGGGCTAATCTCAGGCTCAACCTGAGGCGGCTCTTGTAGGTGATGAATGAAATTGACAACCTGCATCACCCTTACATCGCCTGCGCCTACCGCTGTGAAAAGGTCGTCTTTCGTCTGCAGATTAAACTTTTCACACGCCTCAGCAGGGACCTTCGTTGGTAAATGGGCACGATGAAGCTCTCGCTCTAGCAGCTCTTTACCGGCGGCAAGGTTTTTCTCTCTGTCTTGTTTTTTAAAGTAAGAATGAATGGTAGCGCGTGCCCGAGAAGAATGGACATACCCCAGCCCCGGATGCATCCAGTCCCTGCTTGGATTAAGCTCTTTTCCAGTGAGTACTTCCACCTGATCGCCACTTTGCAGCAAGTAGGTAAAAGGCACGATCCTGCCGTTTATTTTAGCACCGTTACAGCGGTGTCCTACATTGCTATGGATGTAGTAGGCAAAATCTAACGGTGTAGCACCTTGCGGTAAATCGATTACATCGCCTTTTGGTGTGAATACATACACTCTGTCATCGAATACCTGACTGCGAAGTTCTTCAACCAAATCGCCCGACTCTGCCACTTCTTCTTGCCACGCTAAAATACGACGTAGCCAGTTTATCCGCTCATCGTAACCAGATTGTTTACCCGCACTCCCCTCTTTGTACTTCCAATGAGCAGCCACCCCTAGCTCCGCATCTTGATGCATTTGCTGTGTGCGTATTTGAATTTCGATTGGCTTGCCCTTCGGACCAACAACAACCGTGTGGATAGATTGATAACCATTGGGTTTTGGCGTAGCGATATAGTCATCAAATTCAGTGGGTAAATGTTTATAGTTGGCGTGAACGGTGCCAAGGGCGGCGTAGCAATCTTGTAGTCTATCGGCAATAATTCTCACCGCACGAATATCAAAAAGCTGCTCAAACGTGAGCCGCTTTTTCTGCATTTTTTTCCAAATACTGAATATGTGTTTTGGTCTACCGTAAACCTCTGCGCGGATGTTTTCGGTATTCATGATTCCCTGCAGATCATCAACAATGGAATCGATGTATTCAGCCCGCTCCTTGCGTTTGCCATCAAGCTGCTTGGCGATTTGCTTATAGGTAACCGGATGCAGATAGCGAAAGGCTAAGTCTTCTAATTCCCACTTTAATTGCCCTATACCTAATCGATTCGCTAGCGGCGCATAAATGCTAGCGCACTCCCTGGCCACCATCACTCGCGTTTCTTCATCGGCAACTTTGGCCTGCTGCAACGCACATATTCTTTCTGCCATTTTAATAACAACGGCTCGCACGTCCTCGACCATGGCCAATAACATTCTACGAATACTATCGGTGTGCTGTTCATCTGAAGAATCTGCGCGTTCTTTACCGCTTAGCCTGCGTGCATGAAGCGACTTAATTGCATCCATTCTGCGCACACCAACAATAAGCTCTTTTATTTCTGAGCCAAATTCATCGCCAATATCGTCTTCATTTAATGCGTGTTGCTCACAATAGGGAAAGACCAATGCGGCCTGTAGCGTCACGTCGTCCATATTGAGCTGACAGAGTATTTCCACCATCTCTTGACCCACAAGCAGTCGCTCGGGGGCAGCAGACACTACTCGTAATTTTTCTTTAGTGTGACTATGAAGCCCTAAGCTATCTAACCATGCCTCAAAGGGTGGTCTGTGCGCTTCGTGTACCTTTCTTGTTGAAACCATATCCGTAACTCACTGCGACTACTAACGTGTGAAAAGAGCCATCATTTCCATGTGATGGGTATAAGGAAACATTTCCACTGCCCCTGCTTTTTTCATCGAATACCCTCCCTGTATCAATACGCTTGCATCTCTTGTAAAGGTGCTTGGGTTGCAAGAAACGTACACTATTGTACTCGGCTTCGCATTAACTAATGCCTGACAAACGGTTAAGGCACCTTCCCTCGATGGGTCCAGCAAAACTTTATCAAAGCCGTCATTAAGAGCATCACTCACGTTTTTGTTATTGCTTAAATCTAAATGCAGCCACTCTACGTTATCTACGCCCTGTTGTTGCGCATTATCCTTAGCACGCTGCACCATTTCAGCCACACCCTCCACGGCCTGAACAACAGCACCGCGCTTTGCAATAGACAAAGTAAAATTGCCTAGACCACTAAACCAGTCGGCTATTCGCTCTTGGGGCTTCGGCGCTAGCCAAGACAACGCCTGCTCTATCATTAGGGTATTAACGGATTTATTGACCTGCACAAAATCGTTAGGCGCGGGGCTTAACGTGAATTCATCAAAACTACTCATCGTTAGCGCAGCCTCAAAATGCAGTATGTTGCATCTGCCTTTTTTGTTTTCCAGCACCACGTTTATGCGTTCTTGCTTGGCAAACAAAACTAACTCACTGTATAACTCGGAGCTGAGAGCTTTAGTATGCTTAATAGTTACCTGACACACGTTATCGCCAGCAAGCAGACCAATATGACCTATGAATTTTGTGCTTTCGCACCTTGATAATACTGCACGCAGCGGCGTAATAAGGCGACTTAATTCATCAACAAGTACAGGGCAAGCAGCAATGTCAACAATCTCACTACTCGCCTGCGCCCGAAAACCGAGCTTGAGTTTATCCATTCGTCTAGCGTCTAGTGCCAAGCGCGCCTTTCGTCTGTAGGCAGGTTTGTCGCCAGCAAGCGGCGCTTGCCACACGCCTTCTTCCATCGCCAACTGGCGCACCATCATCGACTTAAGCGCCATATCCCGCTCTGTTAGGGCATGCTGAGGATCAATATGCTGAAGCTGACATCCGCCACATTGGTCAAACACAGGGCAAAATGGCGCTGTTCTCATTGACGATGGCTGAGTTATTTTGGTTGCTCTAGCGTTTACCACATTCTTTTTTGCATGCAAAACGCTGATCTCACAAATTTCACCAGGGAGTGCGCCCTCTACAAAATGCACCGGTGTAGTTCGCGCTATTCCCTGTCCCATCCAATCAAGACTTTCTACAAGAAGCTGTGAGTGCTTTTGACTAAAAGTACTGTTTAAGGAGGAATCATATTCAGATGCTGCGGCAATAGACTCTTTAGAACTAGAATCTTTGGCCTTATCTGAAAAACGCAGGTTCGCCACTTGCGCATTGGCACTGGTTTTACGTTTCAGTGTTGGGGTATTAAAAAGCCCATTTTGTTTTTTGCCTTTTGCAGGCTTCTTGGGGTTTGACAAGGAAAGCTCCGTAAGGAAATTATATTTTATGCTGATTCAAGAATAACAGTAGCAACAGCATAGTGCTGTTCGTCTGAAATACTAATAACACTATTCGTTATTCCCCGAGCTTCGCAACGAGCCGCAAACTCACCATTGAAGGCAAGTGTAGGCGCACCCAGTTCGTTGTGCTGAACCTCTACATGCTGCCAACTGATCCCATTGCCAATACCTGTGCCCAACGCTTTTACCGCCGCTTCTTTAGCGGCAAAACGCTTGGCTAAAAATCGCTGTGGAGTTCGGTGCTGCTCAAACTGCTGTAGCTCACTAGCGGTTAATACGCGTTTAGCAAGCCTTAGCATTGCTCCCTCGTCTTTACCTAAGCGCGCAATTTCAACAATGTCGGTGCCTAACCCTGCTATGGCCACTCAACCTTCCTTTTTCATAAAACCAGATAATAGGTATTAGCAGATGCTAAGCGCTGACTCAAAGCTCAGTCCTAAAGCAAAATAAACACCGCTAGTACCACAGTGCATTAAATACCGGCTCTTGCTTCCAACATAAGCTTGCGCATGTCGGCAACGGCAGTGTGCAAACCATCAAAGGCGGCGCGGGCGATTATAGCGTGTCCAATGTTAAGCTCTACTAGCTGCTTAATGGCAGCAATAGGTTTCACATTGTGATAGTGCAAACCGTGTCCTGCATTTACCTTTAAGCCCAAGCTATCGGCATACTCAATACCTTCTATTAATCGAGCAAGCTCTACTTCTTGTTGCTGCTCGTTTTCTGCCTCGGCGTATTGACCCGTGTGAATTTCGATATAAGGCGCTTTACATGCTACCGCTGCATCAATTTGTGCTTTGTCGGCATCGATAAACAGCGATACCTGAATACTAGCTGCGGCAAGGCGCTCGCAGGCCGTTTTCATCACATCGAGGTTACCCGCTACGTCAAGGCCCCCTTCTGTAGTAAGCTCTTCGCGTTTTTCAGGCACAAGGCAGCAAAATACAGGCTTCACTTCTTCAGCAATAGCTAGCATTTCATCGGTTACTGCCATTTCTAAATTTAGACGTGTATTGATAGTTTGAGCAAGGATTCTTACATCTCTATCTTTAATGTGTCGGCGATCTTCACGAAGGTGAACAGTTATCCCATCGGCGCCCGCGCGCTCCGCAACGTCTGCTGCATGTACAGGATCTGGATAGTGTGTACCCCGCGCATTTCTCAGTGTTGCAATGTGATCAATATTAACGCCTAACAAAATTGAGCTCATATACCTGCCTAATAAGTGAATGTTTACCGCGTGAAGTGTATCAAATTTTTGCTGATAGTTAGCTTGCTAACGGCTTGTGTTAACTTAAAATAATTTCTGATCTCGGCTATTAAAACAGATTTCGCTAGCGTTTGGGCGTCATACGGCTAAAAAGCTCTCTACTTTTTAACGGTTTGTCGCCAATTAATGGCCGCAGTAATTCGCGACAAAGAACTTTCGCCACTCGTTTACTCAGTGGTGTGAACTCACCTTGTGCAAGGTCTAACAAGGCTTCACCAGGAAACCCTTTAAGGTGCAATGCGTCTTCAGGAATTACCACAAAACCAGCTTCTGCTTGAAAGTTGTACTGACGAGACGCTTCTACGGGAAGTTCGTACTCTACATCTAAGGTAAAATCGGGAAGTAGCCCCATTTCATCGAGAATGGAAAACTCGAATTGGCGCAGTGTTATCTCTATGTCGCCTTGCTCACTTAATGACGCAAGGGCGTCTTGATAGGCCTCAAAAACCAGATCGCTTGCCAACCCATTAGGCATAATGCGATTACAAAGCTCATTGATATACATAGCACAAAATAAGGTAGTACCCGGCAGAATAATGGAAGGAGCGGTACTTTCTACGTGGCGTAAGTTTTTTAATTCCGATTTACCGCTCAACTGAAGGCGCAGCGCTTGAAAAGGCTGCAATAAGCTTTTTTTGTCTGACTTACTATTTTTAACGCCTTTAGCTACCGCGCTTACCCTACCTTCTTCTAGGGTAAAAAAGTCCACAATATAGCTGGTTTCTCGATAAGGACGACGGTGGAGTACGTACGCAGTTAACCATTCATTATTCATTATTTTTCGCCCAACCGTAACGTCTTGTACGTGTCTACTCTAGTTTACTCGAAGCCTTTATATGGCCTTTACATGGCCGTTTTAGGCTTCTATCAGGCTCTTTTCTGGCTAATATTTAACCTGAGCTAACTGTGTTAACTCATTGACCAACTCAACCACCTTAACTGCGTTTTACCCGAACCACTTTCATGGTTTCAAACTCAATACCGGCAACCTCTTCAACCTGTCGATAGTAGGTTAGGTTTACCCTAGCTCCGGTGAGTGATTTGTAATTATGCTTGCGCCGATAAATAAAAGGCACATCAATGCCGTCTAACATAATAGTGTGTCGGATCCAGTCTCCGTCTTTTTCTTCACGTTGAACGTGAGACACCACTTTGGCGTTGTCTGTTTGATTAAGCTTGCTATGCTTTTCTACAAGCTTTTCCCTTTCACTTTTCATCGTTAGCAACCTTTTGTGCGAGCTATGTATAACCCGTGCTTTGCTAATACAAGTCTCTCACTACTGACAAAAGCGAGGTCAACATACACGGAGCAAATATGCTAGGCAGCATCAATCTGTTCAATGATAAGCTGCACAGACTCCTGACCGCGAAACACGTTAATATCGAGTCTATAAGCAATATGCACATTTTTCACCATGGCATTTGGCCACATTTTTAAATCAACATTAAACGCAATGGCATCGATTTCCGCGCCCTCTTTTGACTTAACAACCATTTTGAGGTGCTTTTGCCCTACCAATCGCTGGTCAACTAATCCAAACTCACCATCAAAAAGCGGCGACTCAAAGCCCTGTCCGAAGGGGCCTGCTTGGCGCAGCAGATGAGCAAACGACAACGATAATTCTTCTTTGCCCAAGTCTCCGTCGGATAACAGCGCATGAGCAGTGTCGAGTTTATCCATGTGAGATTGAGTAATGGCCACAAAAGCTTGTTCAAATTCTGCAAGCCTATCTACCGGCAAACTCAGCCCGGCTGCCATCGCGTGACCGCCAAACTTATCGATAACATTGGGGTAACGGGTGTTAACTTCATCAAGTACGTCTCGAATATGCACACCTGGAATAGAGCGAGCCGAGCCTTTAATTACCGCTTCATCTTGGTGAGCAAAGGCGATAACCGGTTTTAAATATTTTTCTTTTAATCGCCCTGCCACAATGCCGATGACGCCTTGGTGGAAGTCTTCGCGGTACACGACCAGCGCTGCGGGCATATCGCCTTCATCAATGGACATTTTTTCAAGTGCTTCTTCAGCCTGCGCCTTCATGCCGGTCTCTATTTCCCGACGCTCTTTATTTAACGCGTCAAGTTCAGCTGCTATCATTCTGGCCTGAATCTTATCCTCTTCTAGCAAGCAGGCAATGCCTTGAGACATGTCGTCTAAACGCCCAGCAGCGTTTAAACGAGGCCCAACAACAAATCCTAAATCGGTAGAAGTAAGATGTGAGCACTCTCTATTAGCTACTTCCACCAGCGCTTTTATGCCTGGTCGACATTTACCCGCGCGTATACGCTGCAAACCTTGGTGGACCAGAATTCGATTGTTCTTATCAAGAACCACCACATCAGCTACTGTACCCACGGCAACAATATCAAGTAAAGAGGCTAAGTTTGGGGGCACTATACCACTGCTCTCAAAGTAACCGCGTTGCTGTAACTCAGCCTTGATGGCCAGCATAATATAAAAAGAGACGCCAACACCGGCCAAATTTTTTGATGGGAAGGTACAGCCGGGTTGGTTCGGGTTAACGATGGCATCGGCAGGCGGAAGTGTGTCTCCAGGCAAATGGTGGTCGGTAACGATTACCTCTAAGCCTTTTTCTTTGGCATGAGTGACACCGTCGATACATGAAATACCATTATCTACGGTAACTATAACATCGGCATCGCGCTCTATGGCTACATCCACAATAGGTACGCTCAAACCGTAACCAAAATCAAAGCGGTTCGGTACCAAATAATCGATATTGGTAAAGCCCATTAACCTCATTGATAACAAGCATACGGCAATACTGGTTGCCCCATCAGCATCGAAGTCTCCCACAATGACTATACGCTTGTTCTGCTCTACCGCATCAGCAAGCAGCGTCGCTGCGGTTTCTATTCCTTTTAGTGCTTTGTAATGAGTGAGCCCTTTGAGGCCGTTTTCAAGTTCATCGGTATGATTAACTTGCCTGCCACGATAAATTCTATCGATAACAGGGTGTAACTTTGAACTAAGCATTGCTGGGCTTAACTCTCGGCGCACAATAGGCAATATCATGAGTACCACTAAATAATGAAGAATTGTATCAAGACTTTGATTCTAACGCAGAGGTAGAAAGGGGTACAAGGATTCAATAAAGCCAGTGTGCGTTGGACTTAAAATTCACTGAGCTTTAATACTCAGCGTAAATTTAAAATACGCGGTGAGGAAAAGTAGGAGCGGGAATGATTCCCGCTCTTTCATTGTTTATTGACGAGCATTGCTTTTTAACGAGCACAGCCTATCAACGAGCCCTATTTTAACCCGCTTGCTCTAAAGCGCTAACGATAAGCGAGGCTGGTTGATAACCTGGAATAAGTGAGCCATCAGGTAATATAATATTGGGGGTGCCGTTTACACCAAGCTTCTGACCAAGCTTGTATTGCTCAGCCACTTTGTTTTTACACGTAGCCGATGCAACATTATCGCCGGCTTTTGCATTGGTAAGTGCTTGCTGAGGGTTCTTAGCGCACCATACCGATACCATGTCATCATAATTTTCACTGTTTAGCCCAGCGCGAGGAAATGCTAAATAGTTTACCGTAATACCATTGTCGTTTAATTCGCCAATTTCATTGTGAAGCTTGCGGCAATAACCACAGGTAATGTCGGTGAATACCGAAATAACGTGTTTCTCATCTTTGGCTTTAAACGTAATAGACGACGCTTCCATTTCCTCTACACCCTTAAGTCTTAATGACGTCATTGCTACCTCGGTCTCATCTCGCATTCCTTCATCGATATTGAGCACGCGGGCTTGGATAAGAAACTGACCATCATTACTGATGTAGAAAAAGCCTCTATCTGTAGAAACTTGAACTAAACCAGGAACAGGGGAATCCGCAATTGAATCTACCGTTAAGCCTAACACTGAGCTAAGCTTTTGTTGAATTGCCGCATCATCTGCAGCCTGAGTAATGCTACTCACCATAGCAGCTGCAACTGCGATGGCGCTAACGACGATATTTTTTACTACTTTCACTTTACACTTCTCCAATTGGACTCACATGGCCGCGGATGATGGCGCATTATAAAAATGGGGTCAGACCCTGTTTATTTCTTATCGGCACTATACAACGACCGGACGAAAGCCTAAAAAGTTTCAACCGCTTGCCTATAAATTTAAGTTTTAACATCTAAGAGAGCTTATAGCATAGATATGCGCATTAAAATGTGGTTCTGACCCCGTTTATTTCTTCAATCGTATCACAGGCGGTTGGGCTTGAGGTAGGTAGGAGCATCCGTTGGTCGCGGCTTTTGCCTATTCCACAGCTTTAGGAACTAGCAGCCTTTTTGGTTATCTGCCTCATTCTCTATACACTGCTAGCCTCTTGGGTGGTGGCTGTGGATTAACGTTTGCAATCTTTCGGTGGCAACATGCGTGTATATCTGTGTGGTCGATAAATCGCTGTGGCCAAGTAGCATTTGCACTACTCGTAAATCAGCGCCGTGGTTTAAAAGATGGGTCGCAAAAGCGTGTCTCAATGTATGGGGAGACAAATGCTGTTCTATTCCCGCTTTCACTGCATAATACTTAATGCGATGCCAAAAAGTTTGCCGAGTCATTTGCTGGCCTCGACGACTTAAAAACACGACGTCAGATTGCTTAGTAGCTAGCATAGGCCTTGCCGTTTTTATGTATACTAAAAGCCACTCGATAGCTTCTTCGCCAAGGGGCACTAAGCGCTCCTTATCGCCCTTACCCACCACGCGAACCACGCCTTGCTGCAAACTGATCTGATCCATTGTCAGCCCAATTAGCTCGCTCACTCGAAGGCCAGTGGCGTAGAGTACTTCAAGCATACTTTTGTCACGACATTCAATAGGATCATCGGTCAGCGGAGCAGACAGAAGATCTTCCACTTGCTGTTCACTTAACGAAGTCGGCAATGCTTTGGGCGTTTTCGGGTTAGATAGTGTAGATACCGGACTGTCTACGCGAACCTGTTTAGCAATCAAAAAGACATAGAACGACCTAATAGCGCTTAACGCCCGCTGGGTACTTCTACTAGATAGGCCCTGTTCGTAGCGATAGGCTAGATAGTCTTGCAGCTGCTCGGTGGTAACCACAGCAAGGTCCTTTATTCCCTCGTTATTGAAGTAAATCGCCAGCTTTTTCAGGTCAGTTCGATAACTCTGCTGAGTATGCTCAGATAATCCTTTTTCTAGCCACAGCATCTCAATAAAGTTATCAATATGCGCTTGGCTAGCGGCAGGAACATAAGTTAACTGTTTTGTTGTCTGTGTCATGGACGTATCACAATAGCGTTAGCATTTGAAAACCTCAAAAAAAGCCCATCAAAAGCTCCGTTTAAATCCCCGTTTGAAAACGCACTGCACCACATATTAAAAGTCACGTCGCTGTTTAATAAGCTCATAAGCAGACTGTATATCCTGCGCTTTTCTCTTCGCAATCTCCATAGCCTGTTCGGGTAAACCTTTTGAAATCAACTTATCCGGGTGATGCTCTGACATTCTTTTACGGTAGGCCCGTTTAATGGTCTTTTCATCGTCTGATGCGCTTACGCCCAATATACTGTAGGCATCATCGAGAGTCTGCTGCGCTGAATAAGGCGCTTGCTGCTGGCGTGAATGCTGTCGTCTACCGTTTGATTGTCCGCGCTGGTCTCCTCTGTGGCCTTCCCGCTGACGAAAGCGAAGTTCAGCTTCGAACATCGAAATTAAGTAATCGAGGTCACGACGTCTAAAACCAAGAGGCTTAGCGACCTTCTCAAGCACCACATACTCTTCTTGTGATAGCTGACCATCCGCAAAAGCAGCTTGGATCAATATTTCTAAAAACACCTGAAGGATATCTCGTCGGCCATGCGTTGCCTCATAAAAGCCTTTGAGCATATCGGTAAGCGGAAAGTCTCTTGCTTTGCCCTCTCTGAATGCATCTTGGGCCTCGCGGCGTGCATCACCGGTTAACTGCATTTCGTCCATAAGAGAGGTGGCTATCTGAATTTCTCTGTCTGTCACTTTCCCATCAGACTTTGCAAGATGCCCTAGAGCGCTAAACAAACTATGAAAAAATATGGCCTGCTGTTTGAGAGAGTTTTGATCACTGAAGAAACGGCCAAAGCCTCCCATCCGATTGAAGTTTTGGCTGTAGGCTTTATCGAAGAAGTGGCCGACCACTAATCCTAAAACGATACCAAGAAAATGTTTCAAAAACATGAAACCAAAGAGGGCTCCGAGAACCTTACCCCAAAAAGACATTAAATTACGCTCCTATCGTGTCACCTTTGGCAACATCGGCTTTATGATTGTCGCAACAACTATATCAAAGACATGCCAGCATTGAAGTAGCAATGTATGATCTATTTGGCGTCGAAATAGGGTTATTGTGCGTAAAATGCGCTACTTCAAGGTAAAAATGCTTATTATTATGATATTTTTTAGACGAACGGTTGGTAATTGGTTCAGAAGTGCTTAGAATTGGGCGGTTGTAGTTTAAATCGAAATATTGACAGTCTCTTGGCAGTATCTCGACAGTCTCTCAACTTGGCCTGCTGCGTTTTTAAAACGTCTGCTGCCAGCACATTTTAAAAATAGCACCGAACTAAAAAAGACCCATAGCGTCTTACACGGGGTTAAACGCATTATAATAGTTAACAGGCCGCCTTTTTACGCATGAAAAATACCTGCGCCGTGCTCGTTTTCGCGACTCTACTGCCTACCGTCGCGTTTGCACAGGACACCTCCACATCGTTAGCTGATCCGTTGGCTTTTTGCAGTGCTGAACCGGTTTCGTTCAGTAGCAATAAGCTAATGGAAAAAGGCCATATAAAGGTAGAAGCAAATCGTACAGAGATAGTGGAAAACAAGGTCGCCCTGTTCTCTGGCAACGTTGATATAACCTCAGATACTGCTGTTATTAGTGCTTCTCAAGCACAAGTGAACAGCAGCGGCAAAGATGTTATTGCTAAAGGCGATGTGACTTACCAAGATTCAGCGTTAAAAGTACAAAGCGATACTGTATCACTGCGCTCTGTGGAAGAGCGCCTCGAAATGACAAACACCAAGTATAAGCTTACCGGTTTTGTAGGACAGGGCGCAGCAAAAGACATTGTGTTAGACACTGATACCGGAATAGTGCTCAAAGAAGTAAGCTTCACCACATGCCCAGAAGGCGATGAAGACTGGTTGATTAGGGCTAGTGAGATAAGCTTAGAAAAAGGTACCGCTTGGGGCCAAGCCAAGCACACTCGCTTTTATATCGCTGATGTCCCCGTATTTTATCTTCCGTACTTCGCATTTCCTGTGAGTAACGAGCGTCAAACCGGTCTGCTTTTTCCTGAAATAACCAGCTCTAGTCGAACTGGCATAGACTACACCCAACCGTTTTACTGGAATATTGCTCCCAATTACGACATGACCATTTCTCCTCGTTTGATGACAAGAAGAGGGATTCAGCTCAATACAGAATTTCGTTACTTAACGGAACAAAGTGAGGGCATGGCTTATGTAGAATACCTTCCCAGCGATAGCGATATTGACGGTAATCCAGACCGCTATTTTTATCGATTACAGCATCAAGGGCTCGTTGGTGATAATTGGCTTCTCAATGTCGACTTTAATGGGTTAAGCGACGATAACTATCTACTCGACCTAGGTTCTGATTACTACAGCCGTGCTGACACTCATTTATATCGCAGTGTAGGACTCAGCTATTATGATGAAAACTTATCGGTAAATGTTGAAGTTAAAGACTTTGAAGTATTAGGAGATACCGCCGACAGTTATCGCGCTGTACCTCAAATAAAAGTTAATTACAGTACCGCAATGTGGCGCTATTTTGAGTTCAGCCTAGACTCAGAAATAGCCCATTTCGACAACACACTTGCTACTGCGCCAACAGCCACCCGTTTTCACTTAGCCCCGACTCTAGCATTACCTTTGCGAGCGGCATGGGGAGAAGTGGTCGCTGAGACGACGCTATTTCAAACCGTTTACAAGCAAGACAATGTTGAAGGGACCGCGTTAGAAGAAGATGTTGAACGTAGCCTTGGACAAGCTAGGCTTTATGGTGCGCTGTATTTTGAAAGAGATACCTCTTGGTTTAATGATGAACTTTCCATGACCTTTGAGCCAAAAGTACAGTATTTATATACCTCATTTGAAGACCAAACGGCTATTGGTTTATACGACTCAACAGCACTTTTAACCGACGTTGAAGGCCTGTTTCGTGGGCAGGAATTCACTGGCCTTGATCGTATTAACGACAACAATCAAATTACCCTTGGCGCAACGACTCGCATGCTAGATAAAAACAATCGGGAACAATTTGTTCTTAGTGTGGGTCAGATATTCTATCTTGAAGACAACAAGGTGATAGCAGCAACGAAAGATCAGGACCGTTCTGCCCTTGCCGCCGAAATAGACTGGCGCTTTGACCAAAACTGGTATTTCCACTCCGACGTTCAGGTGACCACGGATACCGATAAGGTTGACTTGAGCAGTGTTGGAATTGAATACAGAAAAGATGCATCTCGTTTTCTCCAACTTAGCCACCGCTATGTTCGCAACCTAAGTGGTGAAACGATTGATCAAATTGGAATATCTGCCAGTTGGCCGATCAACAAAAACTGGCAGTGGGTTGGCAGAACGTATCGAGATTTAGAAAGAAACCGCAGTGTCGAAACTTACGCAGGCCTTCAATATGAATCCTGCTGCTGGGCTGTGCGCTTTGTGGCTCAACGAACCCTTAACAATCGCTTCAACGACAATGGTGAGCAAACTACAGACGATTTTGACTCAGGGGTTTCACTGCAGTTTATTTTCAAAGGAATTGGCTCGATGGCGAGCAGAAGAAGCATGCTGGAAGACGGTATGTTTGGCTATCGACAGCCTTATAGTTTAAATTAACCCGTAATTACGTTCGTTAGTAGCGCGCGTTAATTCATTAACCAAAAATAAAAGAGTGTGTATGAAGTTCATTATCCGTGCATTGATGTTAGGTGCAGTACTCTCGTTTAGCAGTATGGCACAAGAGGTCATGCTTGATCGCGTTTCCGTGATTGTTGACCAAGGTGTAGTACTTGAAAGCGAAATCGCTGCACTAGTAAAAGAAGTAAAGCGCAACGCTGAGGCGAACAATCAAGAGCTTCCATCTGATCGCGCCCTGAGAACTCAGGCCATTGAGCGCTTAATAACGAAAAACCTTCAGCTTCAAATGGCTGAGCGTATGGGTATTCAAATTAGCGATCCGCAGTTAGAGCAAACCATTGGCAACATTGCGGCAAATCAAAACGCGTCTATGGAACAATTGAGAGCTCAACTTGCTGCAGAAGGCATTGCCTATGACGACTACCGTGAAGACATTCGCGAAGAAATTATCATGGGCGAAGTAAGACGGGCCAATGTTCGTCGTCGTGTTTACATTACCCCGCAGGAAATTGATACCTTGATGGGCCTTATAGAGCAGCAAGGTGCTGAGCAAGCAGAATACCGCCTTGGTCACATTCTTATCGGTTTCCCTGCCGACCCTACCGACGAAGACATCCAAGCCTCTCGTGAACGAGCGGAAAAGGTTATCTCGTTGCTAGAGTCTGGTTCAGACTTCACTAAAATTGCTATCGCCTCATCATCGGGTAATGAAGCCCTTGAAGGTGGTGACATGGGTTGGTTAAACATCAACGCAATGCCTACGCTGTTTGCAGAAGCCGTGCAAAACAAAGACGTTGATTCACTGGTAGGCCCTATTCGAAGCGGCGCGGGTTTTCACATACTTAAAGTGGTTGATACCCGCGGTATCGAGAAAGTGACGGTACAAGAAGTTAACTCTCGCCATATTTTGGTTAAGCCCTCTATTATTCTCAGCGAAGACAAAGCGAAAGCCATGCTTGCTGGATTTAAAGAAGACGTGATAGCCGGCGAAGCTGAATTTGAAGAGCTCGCTAAAGAGTATTCAGAAGATCCAGGCTCAGCCCTTCGCGGTGGAGACTTAGGCTGGTCTAACCCTGATAATTATGTACCTGCATTTAAAGATGCCCTGGCAAATTTAGAGCCTGGCGAGTTTAGTGAGCCTGTACGCTCTGTTCACGGTTGGCATTTGATTCAGCTTATTGAGCGTCGCATTGACGATGCAACGGACAAGCGCAAAGAAGAAAAAGCCTACCAGCTGATCTTTAACAGAAAGTTTGCCGAAGAAACAGAAAACTGGCTTCGTGAAATGCGCGACGCCGCGTATGTCGAAGTTATCGAGTCTTAAACTATAAGTTATTCATGAGCAGACCAATTAAAATAGCAGTAACGCCGGGCGAGCCGGCGGGGATTGGGCCAGATTTGATCATCAAACTGGCTCAGGAAGAATGGCAAGCTCAGCTTGTTGTGTTTGCCGATAGTGATATGCTGACGGCACGGGCCAAGGATCTCGGCATTCCACTAACCCTTCTCGATTACGACCCCGACAACGTTGATATTCAAGCTCCGGGGTCATTGTATATAAAGCACATTGATAAATCGGCAGAAGTCGTTGCAGGTACACTAAATAGTGAAAACGGCCTGTATGTAGTAGAAACGCTAAGACAAGCCTGCCAAGGCAACATTGATGGTGATTTTGATGCCGTAGTGACCGGCCCAGTACACAAAGGTATTATCAATAAAGCCGGTGTTTCTTTTAGCGGTCACACTGAGTTTTTTGCCTATCAGTCGAACACGATTGATGTGGTGATGCTACTTGCCACAGAAGGGCTCAATGTAGCGCTTGCTACCACACATATTCCTTTAGAGTATGTTGCAAAAGCCATCACGGGAACCCGTCTTCACAAAGTTATTCATATTATTCATACCGATTTAAAGCTTAAATTTGGTATTAAAGAACCACGTATTTACGTGTGTGGATTGAACCCCCATGCGGGAGAAGACGGTCATATTGGTACTGAAGAAATCCGTACCATCACGCCTGCCCTTAACGAGCTTCGCGAAGAAGGGCTTGATATTATTGGGCCACTCCCCGCTGATACTATTTTTCAGCCTAAATACCTTCAAGATGCCGATGTTGTGTTGGCGATGTACCACGACCAGGGTCTTCCTGTGTTAAAGTACAAAGGGTTCGGCGCGGCGGTAAACATCACTCTGGGTTTACCTTTTATTCGTACATCGGTAGACCACGGTACCGCGCTTGATTTAGCCGGCACAGGTAATGCCGACGCCGGTAGTTTCAGAAAAGCATTGGAAAAAGCCATTGAGCTTGCGCAGCATCAACAATGAGTAAAACACACTTAGGCCATACGGCACGAAAACGATTTGGGCAAAACTTTCTTCACGACGATTATGTGATTGGAAAGATTGTCGCGGCTATCGCGCCCAAAAATGAACAAAACTTAGTTGAAATTGGACCGGGTTTAGGCGCGCTTACAGACCCAGTATGCGAAGAAGTAGACAGACTCACTGTGATTGAACTGGATAGAGACTTAGCTAAGCGCTTGCGTCAACATCCGTTTAACGGTGGAAAGCTCAACGTCATTGAACAAGACGCGATGACGATGGATTTCTCTGCATTAGCAAAAGAAATGCCTGATAGCGATCGTAAGCTTCGCGTGTTTGGCAACCTCCCTTACAACATTTCAACGCCACTTATGTTTCACCTTTTTGACCATGCACCTGCAATTGAAGATATGCATTTTATGCTGCAAAAAGAAGTGGTAAACCGATTGGCCGCGGGTCCAGGCTCAAAGAGCTATGGTCGCCTATCGGTAATGGCGCAATATTACTGTCATGTTATTCCGGTATTAAATGTACCACCAGGTGCGTTTAACCCTCCGCCGAAAGTAGACTCTGCGGTGGTTAAACTTGTCCCTCACAGTGTACCGCCTGTTCAGGTAGAGTCGTTAAGCACCCTTGAAAGAGTATGTGCTCAAGCGTTTAACCAACGCCGAAAAACAATCCGTAATTCTTTAAAAGACTGTTTAAGCGAAGACGAAATAACTGAACTCGGTTTAGATCCAAAATGTCGTGCTGAAACCCTCTCGCTAACAGATTTTGCTACTATTGCAAATGCCGTTTCAAGCAAAGAATACAATCAAGAGTCTTAGTTTTTCTATGCATGAATTAGACATTCAAGTGCGAGTGAAAACTCGCCACTTGCCTGAACATCTTCCTTCCGATTCCGCGCAATATGCGTTTGCCTATCACATTACGATTGAAAACAAGAGCGATGAAACCGTTCAGTTAATCAATCGCTACTGGCGCATTACTGATGCAAACGAAAAAACCTCTGAGGTTGAAGGCGCAGGTGTAGTGGGAAAACAGCCTATACTAAAACCTAATGAAAGTTTTGAATATACCAGTGGAGCGGTAATCGATACCCCGGTAGGTAACATGGAGGGCTACTATGAAATGGAGCGCGAGAACGGCGAGCGCTTTAAACTTCCTATCGATGTGTTTAGGCTGGCAATTCCCCATATACTGCATTAAGGACAAATGATGTCTAAAGGCAACACTTATGTCATTGGTGATATCCAGGGCTGTTATGATGGGTTAAAACGCATTCTAGACAAAGCCGAGTTTGACCCTTCCAAAGATACGCTTTACGCCGTGGGCGATTTAGTGGCTCGGGGGGAAGACTCCCTCAGCACTCTGCGCTTTCTGAAGTCCCTTGGAAACAGTTTTTTTAGCGTTCTTGGCAATCACGATCTCCACTTTTTGGCGACGCTTAACAATATCCATAAAGCTAAAAAGTCTGACAATTTAGACCCCCTACTAAACGCCGCCGATGTCAGGGAACTAGAAACATGGCTGCGCCAGTTTCCCTTAGCTGCCAAGTTAGATAAACATACGCTGATTGTGCACGCTGGACTCTATCCAAGCTGGTCAATGAAAAAAGCGCTGTCACTCAGTAACGAGGTGTCTGACGCCTTAAAGGGGCCTGATTACGTCAATCTCTTAAAAACCATGTATGGCAACACGCCATTAAAATGGTCAAAAGAGCTTAACCAAGAAGAGCGGCACAGATTTACCGTCAATGCGTGTACGCGAATGCGCTTTGTCACGGAATCTGGCGAGCTTAATTTTGACAACAAATCTCACCCAGATAGCGCCACGGGTGACATCAAGCCATGGTTTAAACTGCAAAACCCTAAGCTAAAAACCAAACAAAAGATCATATTTGGTCATTGGGCTGCCCTTTCTGGTGAAACCCAGTCTCCACAATTTATTGGGCTTGACACTGGCTACGTATGGGGACAAACGCTAACCCTACTGAACCACACTTCTGGGGAATTGATCACGCTCAGTGCATAAGTATGTTTGAGCGTGTTGTTTTATATGAATTAGAATCGTAAGAGTAAGATAATTACTCCTTGCCCTCCCTCTTTCTTCAATAATTAGCTACGCTAATATAAGCCGTTTTTCGATAATACTTTTTTGACCAAAAAATAAATGTCATAAATTTAAGATTAAAGATAAACATTAAGTAGTTGTAGTCGATACATTATTTAATATGTCGCAATAAGAGCGTTCAATAAATATCCCCATGACTAAACCACACCTTAGACAACGAGGTATATTTTGAACTATTTGCGAGGTAATATTGTGGAAAAGAAAAACAAAAACACCCATCAGGAGTTCCGATGAAAATAACCGTAGCCACTCGCGTCATTGGTGGATTTGTAGCGATCAGTGCTTTGCTCATTGTGGTAAGTATTGTGTCTCTCGTCAACCTCAACTCCATTGGTTCAGCAACTGAAGAAGTTAACGACGTAGCTTTGCCGAGTGTTGCAGGAAGTAATGCGCTTAAAGCGAGCTTCCTGAATATGGGGCGACTGACCTTTGAAAGCTATATAGAAGAAGAGCTATCTGGTCTGTCAGAAAAGCGTACCTCGTTTAATGCCGCAAAAGGTACCTTTGACTCTGAATACAACCAACTAGCGCAAGCTGTTAGCAAAGACGCTGAACTAAAAAGCTCCCTAAATTCAGTTCGCGACGCCTATGAAGCCTACACCAAAAACGTGGATGCTATGTATGCCAATCACAAACAGTATCTGGATTTACGAAACAGTATAGGCGAGCGTCTTGGTGATGCAGAAGATAATGCTGATGACGCATCGACCTTCCTTCTCGACTTTTCTGATTTGGACTCAGTTCAGCGTATTCCAGAACTGCGTCGCGCATCTGAGATTGGCGGACAACTTGAAACGTCTCTTCTGTCATTGCTCACTGTATCTTATGAGTATATTAAAACGCAGACACTACAACGCTCTCAAACACTGGGTAATGAAGTTGATTTAGTTGTCGACAAGGTGGTTACTCAGTTAAGCGAAATGAACGCCGCTGCCGATGGCCGCGACGATTCTGGAACCCTTGATGATATAAACGATTTAGTCAACAACGCCATAAACGCGATTAAGGCAAGCGATGGGGTAATGCAGCTTCACGTAAATCGCCTCGAGCGTCGTAACGAAGCAGAGCGAGCCCTAAACGCCTCTGACGCTAATATAAGTCAAGGTACGTTGGAGCTAAGCCGTTTGTTGACCTTAGCGGACAAAAAAGCCAGTGATATAGAGACACAGGTAAACTCAGCCATAACCACGGGCAACACTATCGTTATTGTTGTTGTACTTGCGTCAATCGCCGTTGCTGCGTTCATTGGTTACATCACTGTTCGCGCTATTACACTTCCGCTAAGCCGAGTAAATGAACTGCTTACGGTAGCATCCTCCGGTGATCTTACTCATCGTCTTGACGATTCTGCTCAGGATGAATTTGGTTTACTAGCAAGAAACTGCAACACGCTTATCGGCAATTTGAAGGAGCTTATCACAGGTATTAATGTGCGAGCAGAGCAATTAGCTGCAGCGTCTGAGCAAACCTCTGCCGTGACGGCGCAAACGACCCACTCAATTCAAGATCAGAAGTCTCAAATTGGTCAGGTTGCTACTGCTACTACAGAAATGCATTCTACATCTCAATTAGTTGTACAAAGCGCTGAGGACACACTTAGCCAAATTCGTCATGCTGACAAAGAGGCGGAAAACGTGCGTTCTATCTCTTTAGAGAATAAAAACACCATTGAGATATTGGCGAAAGACGTGCAAGACGCTGCAGACGTTATTAATAAACTACACCAAGACAGCGCAAGCATTGGCGGCATCCTCGATGTGATTCGTGGAGTTGCAGACCAAACTAACTTACTTGCGCTCAACGCTGCCATTGAGGCCGCTCGTGCTGGTGAGCAAGGCAGAGGTTTCGCGGTAGTTGCCGACGAAGTAAGAACCTTAGCAAGCCGTACGCAGCAATCTACGCAGGAAATCAATGCCATGATTGAAGTGCTTCAGGCAGGCGCGGAGCGCGCAGTAGCGGTTATGAATCAAGGTAAAGAGCAGACCGCTGCATGTGTTTCACAAACTGAGAAAGCAACGCAGGCGCTTGATATCATCTCTGATGCGGTTCACAGAGCCCACGATGTAAGTTCTCAAATTGAGCAGTCTGCCCGTGAGCAAAATACGGTTTCACAAGAAATCAGTCAGAAGCTTGAAACGATTGTAGGTATTGCTGAAGAGACTACCGCAGGTGCTCAGCAAACGTCTGATTCAAGCCATGAGGTTGCAAGGCTAGCTGATGAACTTCAGCAGTCTATTCGCCAATTTAAAGTGTAGAGTACACGCTAGCCACTTTAAAAGCCGCCGTATTAATTTGTTAATTCGGCGGTTTTTTATTACTTAAGCTTTCGACATCCCACTTCCTACACTCGCCATCCCTATCCACACAATCATGTGACCAAATATCGATGCAACCGCGTATAAGTTTCAACTACCACTTACGTATAGCATCACCATGAAACTTCTAGCGCTTACCTTACTTTGTGGGTTACTCATGTCTAGCTTCTCTGCTCGTGCCGATAAAACCTATTATAAAGACAGCGAAACCATCGCCTACAAAACGATTGACTCTCTTACAGAAGAAATAGAAGTGAGAGAGTACTCAGCTTCTCTTGCGGTAATGTCGAAAGGTAACAGCGACAATGGCGCATTTAGGCTTTTATTTAATTACATATCTGGTGAAAACAAAGCACGCAGTGAAATTGCGATGACATCGCCGGTGGAAGTGGGAAACGAACAGGTAGAAAGTGCAAAAATCGCCATGACGTCGCCCGTTGAGATTACCTCAAAAAACACCATGATGTTTTTCCTGCCAAGTAAATACAACATGGATAACGCGCCGGTCCCCTCTCATCCTGCGGTATCATTAGTTGAAGTTCCGGCAAGGAAAGTGGCAGTAATTCGCTATTCCGGATTCAATAATGACGATAAGCGACAGGCGTATGCCGAAACACTATTGCGAACACTTAAAGAACAGGGTTATGACATTGCCGGTAAACCAAGTTACCTAGGCTACGACTCCCCTTTTACCCTACCTTGGAATAAACGTCACGAGGTCATTGTTCCGGTAAAATAAAGTAATGTAAGTAGCGCTCTACATTACTCTGGAGAGATAAAAAAACGGCCCGAGAAAGGGCCGTGTTTGATGTGTTTTTAACTACTCGCTCTTACCTACAAGCTTTTACTCACAGGCTTTTATCCATAAGTTTTACCCACAAGCACAAAACAACTTGTGAGTACTCACCCTACACGTTAATGCTATTCAAACAGCGCTTTATGAAGCTTTTTCACCACGTCATCGCTATTTGTTTCGTTAACTAAAAACGATAAATTGTGCGGGTTTGCGCCAAAGCAGATCATACGTAAATTAAAATCTGATACCGCAGCTAAAATTTTACTGGAAACGCCCACAGCAGTTTGCATATGATTACCAACCACTGTGACCAGGTCGTACCCTTTCTCAACGGTAACATCACAAATTGTTTCTAATTCAGCAATGGTTTCTTTATTAAGACGCTGAGCAACAGAGTTGGCTGGGTTATCCAACGTAAATGACACGGAAATTTCAGATGTCGTCACCAAATCAACGCTTAGCTTATGCTTGGCAATAATAGCAAACACCTGCTGCAGGAAGCCCTGAGCGTACATCATCTTAGGTGTTTTTACCGTCACCATAACTTGCTCTTTACGACGTGTAATCGCTCGGTAAGGCGGCTCAAATTCACAGTCGCGAACAATCCAGGTACCGCCTTTCTCAGGCTCTTTGCTTGAACCAACAAACACCTTAATGTCTTTGCGCAGCGCCGGTTCCATAGTGGCTGGGTGAAGCACTTTGGCACCAAACGTAGCCATCTCAGCCGCCTCTTCAAAGCTTAACTCTGGTAGTGGTCGTGCGGTATCGGTTATGCGGGGGTCGGTGGTGTATACACCAATTACGTCAGTCCATATTTCACAAGCTTCGGCATTCATGGCTTCAGCAAGAAGCGCAGCGGTAAAGTCAGACCCCCCACGCCCAAGCGTAGTGGTATTGCCATTTTCGTCTGCACCGACAAAACCCTGTGTTACCACAATGGCATTTTCAATTTCAGGTGCAAGCAACTGCTCAGCTAAAGTGGCAATTTGCTCAATCTGCGGCGCTGCTTCGCCAAACTCGCTGTCGGTGCGCAGTACCTTTCTTACGTCAAAATTAATCGTCTTCACCCCTTGCTCTGCAAGTACCGATGAAAACATAAGAGAAGACATTCGCTCGCCCATTGACAGCAACTGGTCTTTTAAGTCATTGCGATGCAAAATTTCTTCGTGAAACGCTAAAGCGCGGACTTCCTCTAGAAGGTCATTAAGCTTAGTTTCTACCGACGGTTTATCTTGTAACTTGTCGAGTATGGCAAGTTCAATGTCAGTAATAGCTTGGCATGTTTCATCTATCTGCTGCTGCGTCATAGGGGTATGGGCCAGACTAACCAAGTGGTTAGTTACGCCCGCTGATGCGCTTACCACAACAATACGCGTATTTTTATTACCGGCAACAATTCGAGCACAGTTTTGCATTACTGCATAATTGGCAACACTGGTTCCGCCGAACTTAGCTATCGATAAGGCATTTGTCACTTTATTTAACTCCAGATTAGTACCAGTGTTTCACTGGCGTACTGCGCAATGATATAGCGCAGCTTAACGATGAATTGTTATTTGGTCTCCAACCTTCACGTTGTGATTGGCAAACCACCCTTGGTTCATTTCCAGTGCGTACAGTACCTTTTTCGATGAGCCTACAGATTCTAGGCTATGAGGCATCAAAGGTTTTATATCAGTAATGACACCGTTTCTGTCGATAAATGCTACGTCTAAGGGTATAAACGTGTTCTTCATCCACATACCAGCGTATTTCGCGGTATCAAAGGTGAAAAACATGCCGCAATCTTCACATAATTCTTTTCTAAACATAAGCCCCTGAGCACGCTGCTCAAAGGTTTTTGCATACTCTACGTCGTATTTTTTATCACCCATGGTAATGGAGATACGATCAAAACCGACCTCGTTCATTTTAGCGACAGGATCCACTTGCGCCTGCACGCAACCAGCAGATAAACAAAGAACCATTAATACAAAAAGAAGCTTGTCCATTAGACGTTCCTATAAGCTCAAAAAGTCGACAATTTCAACTCATTATTAGGTAGGTAGTTTATACACTAATCTGGGTAACATCCAATAGTGCAGTTACCTCAAAAACTTCTTAGTAAAGAACCACTGGTTGCAGTCCCAAACGATATGAATGCTTTATTTAATGCAATTGACACTTCGCATAGCAACTCAGGTTCAGCCACATATGACGCGGGAGAAGAAACCACATTAATATATGAGTCATTTTGTTCGCGCATAACAGACAGCACCTTTTGAATATACTCTTGCTGAGTCTCTTCATCCATGACGAGGTGGGCTTCCCGATGCGTTCGGATCAACCCAGCAATCGCATCTTGCTCCTGTGCCCTAAGTTCAGGGGAAACGGTTCCTTCATTGCCATAGCGGTTTTCTTCAGGGACCTCTTCAGGATACGTAAACGACGCACACGCTAGGGGAAAATCTTTTCGCAGCTCTCTCATTTGGGCTATTTGCGACTGCCAAAAGTCAATGACCGCCTTGTCACTCGCCGAAGATAGGTAAATCGGCAATAACTCATCGTATAACAAGGTCCGAAATTCATTACTAATGTGATTTTGGCTTTTCCCCGTCAACATGCCATCAAGATTAATATCGATGGCTCGCTGGTATGCGTTAGGGTCGTGCTGCTTCATTGCCACCATAAAATCTAACGTTAGAAGACCAGACTCTATTTCTGCTGGTGTTATCGAAGACTCAAGCCCTAAACCGCTTATTGGATATAGCCTTGAGTCTACAATATCGTTAACAATGTTGGCTTTTAGCAGCTCTTGGGACGTTGGCACCCAAAACGTGTCGTTAGGAGTTCGCATTATTTTTGTTATAAACCAGGCAGGAAGGTTTTCGCCCTCGTACGCTTTTTTCATATCAGCGCCAAGCTCTGTATAGTCGTGGGCTGATGCAGTCCCAACACCTGGAGCATGGAATTTGAGCTTACCATTTTCGCCAAGTGTTCTTTTTGCCCCAGCAACAAAAAGTAAGGTGCAGGCGGATGCACATTCAGTTTTCACGTAAGTCTCTGCACCACTGCGTTTAATGGTATCCATCATGCGGATTGCCGCAAGAATACGACCGCCTTGGCTGTGAAGATGGATTCGATTAATGTTTGGATACAGCGACAGCTGCTCTTGAAGCAGTTCGTTTGAGCCAATTTCGATGTGCCCCATTAGTTCCAGATCATACCCGTCATTGAGGACTCTGAATTCAGTCTTCTGATAGGGTCCATTACCCACCAGCATTTGAATACTGGCCTTTATCAGTGGAACCCCCGTGTTATACATGGCAATTGAAAAGGTAAGTAAACTAATACCCAGCATAATAATCGCAACATTAGCCCATCCTGAGCGGCCGGTGCGCAAGGGGTGCTTTAAGGCCGTTCTGAGTAAACCAGCAGACTGCCATGTAACGACGGTAATAATGAACGTGTAAAGTAAGAGAGAAAGCCCTCCGAACTGCCACTTAGCCGTTGTTTGCTCCATTGCCACTGCTATAAGCGCGTTAAAAGCATAGATGAGTAGCGACGTCGCAATACCAACTACCCAATAGCTTATTGGCAGCGATACTTGTCCACGCCAATATCTAATGAACCAGTTTGGATGAAGTGTTTCCACGAGAGGTGTGAAGTGATTTGTTGATTGGCTAAGTTGCCCTGCATTGTTTTGCTGCACGCCTGAGCTATCGTGTCGTGAGGCAATTTCTTTTAGTATCTGCTTCACACGCTCTGGATGCGCATCTTTATCGATATTTGATAAGGCATCGTTAAGCTCGTAAAGCGAGTATTCAGCATAGTTAGGATGGTCCAAGTGCAATTCCATTTGTTATTTTATTTTGTTGGCGCGCCTGATAACGCGCTTTGATTACGTGCATCCCCCGCACTAACAGAGCGGTAAATCGCCTTTAATATACTGAATAAGCGTGCCCCCTAACAGTTAACAAACAGCGTTGGCTCTATGCTCTTTAGTCCTTGATCTTTACCCTACACAATGCTCACCCTAATCTAACTCATTTTCTATAATATGCTGATATTCACGAATTCGCTGTACGTACCTTACAGGCTCTGTACCGCGGGCGTAGCCGTAGCGCAAATCTTTGTAATATCGCTTATCGCTAAGTAAGGGCAATACTTGCTTCATATCGGCCCATTTATGGGGGTCTAAATTAAGTTTGCGAGCCAGAGTTTGCGCATCGTGTAAATGGGCACGGCCTACGTTATATGCAGCTAGCGCAAGCCAGGTGCGATCAGGCTCTTCAACCTCATCGACAAATCGGTGGGCTCTGATTTTAGCAAGGTAGCGCGCACCACCAAAAATACTTTGCTTAGGATCTAGCCTGTTATTTACTCCCACCTCTTTGGCTGTTTGTTGTGTCAGCATCATTATACCGCGCACGCCTGTGGGGCTTATTGCATCAGCTAACCAATGGGACTCCTGATACGCCTGTGCAGCTAATAAGTGAAAGGGTAAGTCATATTTTGCTGCGGCGTCGCTAAAATACTGGGTATATTCTGGAAACCGCTTTTCAACTCGGCGAATAAACGTGCGCGTATCCACATAGTCAAATACCTCAAAAAAACCGTAATATTGGTCTAACATGCTCTCCAAACGACCGCTTTTCTCATATTCGAGATACCAGTTATCGAGTTCAGCGCTCAGCGCAGCGCTAGATTTATGTAACATCCACGCTAAATTTTCGCTTCTGGCGAGGTTAAAAGGAGCGATCAATTCTGGAAAGTACCGACGGTTAAGATCAACAATATTGGAGTCGGCTACACTACAATCAACTTCCCGTTGCCATACCTTGTAAAGAATTTGCTCGGTGGATAACTCTGAGCTCTCCACCCAGCTAAGCGCTGGGTATTGTTCTTGTAACTCTTTAAGTCGCTCACTGTAGGCAGTGCCCTCAGCCACCATTATGTTGAGCCCTATTAACTCATCTATGGTTTCTGGCTGCGCGTTATCTCGTCGGCAAACTACCTGCTGTGTAATATCTTGATAGTTAGGCCCAAACATAAACTCCTTTGCTCTTGCTTTTGTTTGAGTGAGCCCCGCCGCAGCAATATGCCCTTCTTTGTTTCTCAACGCTGCTATCACCGCTTGTATCGAGGGTTTTTCAATTATCTCTAGCTCAACACCTAAGTGAGAGGCAAACGCTTCGGCCATATCAAACTCTGGCCCTTTAGGCTGAATATCTCGGCTTATAAAGTATGTGGTGGGAGCATTTCGAGTAATCACTTTTAAGACGCCTGACGCCTTAATGTGTGAGATGAGTTCACTTAATGCAATATCTGAATTTGCGGCCTTTTTTCCAGTCTTTTGCTCAGTATGAACAGCAGAATTATCTTCCTCACTGCCATTCGGTGACTTTTCACATGCGGCAAGTGAAAAAACGATTACAGCGAAGAACAACATTTTCCATAAAGACTGCATTGCGACTACCTTATCTATCCTGCCTTAAGCCTCAAAATCAACGTTACCAGTTTGAGCAAGGCGCTAGTAAAGAAATACAACCGTATAGCACATATCTCTATTTTGCAATTTAGCGGCAATATGCGCGTTCACTTCACACTACCTTTCAATCACACGCCCTAGTTAACATAAGTCGTTGAAGCTTCTGGCAAATCTTTTTCAGGGCGAATATGCATAAAGCTAGCAAAACGAGGCTTTCCTGAATTGGTATACCCGTAAAATTTATACGTAACCCACTTACCAATCTCTGGCGGATGCCGCCTCTCGTTGTTTGAAAATCCGCTACCAAGTTTAAATTGAACGCCATCAGCCCGCTCAACTAACAACGAGCCCATCATGGTTTTAAATTTGCCCTTTCCCTTAATATGGGCAATGACCTTTGCCTCGCTATCCTGATGGCGCTTCAGTTTAAGTAAATGGGCGCTGCGACCATCAACGTATCGAGCTTGGCGATGATGAAGCATAAGCCCCTCGCCACCGGCTTCAACCACACTATTTAACTTTGCTTGTAAAGCGTCATGGGTGTGCAGCACAAATTGAGGCATTGCGAGTAGCGCTGGACTGTTTGCTGCGTCAGTAAGTCGCTTTATCTCTTGCGCTCTTTGTTCAAAAGGTTGCATGAGCAGCGGCATATCAAACACCATAAATTTTATTTGTTCCCAGCGCTCGTCAGGAATATCAGTAAGCACGATAGACGCTGTATCTTCAAACTTTTTGCGGGCAAACCACAGTTCGCCATCTAACGTAGTGTTTGGCCAAGCCCGCGTAAACCAATTCGGGGCATGAATAACATTACCCTTTCGAGTGAGAAGCTCTGTTCCCGTCCATCTTGCACGAATGCCATCAAGCTTTTCACTTATCAAATAATCGCTAAGTGCTACAGTATGGTGAGAGGCGGTGTATAAGTTCGCCGTCTGTGTAGGTGCGCGCTTGTGAACATCATCGAGCGTCTCGGCACTTGCGATTGCGACTGCTGCTATCCATACCACTATCCCTAATGCCCATTCGAATAATAATGCCAGTTCTAATTTGCATGGCATAAATGCCATTGCATTACCCCGTTTTTTTGTGCTCAAGCCTCAATCCTTAAAAAACTGTTTAGTCAGGTTCAGCGTATTGATATTCGCGATTAAAAATACTGTGCTTCAGGTGGGTTTTGCCTGTTGTCCCTTAACTTTGCACAAATCAGTGAATGGAATTAAGGTAAAGCTAGGGCGTGTTGATCTTTGCTGTACATTTTTGCAGCGGTCTGTGAGCTATTTAGACAAGGCGAATGGTTGAAGGTCTAGCAGGCTAAATCGAAACCATTCAACGCGGGATAAATAGCTCACAGGCGCTGCCCGAAGGGGGCGTTATGGAAGCATTTTACTCTTTGTCGGCGCTTTTTTATTTGGGCCCTTTGACTTAGCCCACTAGGTCTACAGGACTGTTTCGCGACTAAAATGCTTCCATTTAGCCCAAAACTCGTACAACAAAGATCAACACGCCCTAAATAAATGAAAACGGATATAAATTCATGAAAGCATTTAAAATACAAAAAGCCCTTATCAAAAGCCTAACCGCGCTCACGGTAGCAGCCTACGCGCCATTGTCATTGGCCCATGACTTTTGGCTTGAGCCGACGCAGTTTCATTTTGAGGACGCATCGCCAGTAGCAGTGCAGTTTAAAGTAGGTCATAAAGAAGACATTGATAGCTGGAATTTAACGTGGGATAAAATAGTGGCTCTTCGCAACTACACCTCAACAGGGGTTGAGGATATGGCAGCAGGCATTATTCCCAAGTCTAGCTTATTGCCCGGCGTGGCTAAAACCTCCGTCTTGCAGGCAGGGAGCTATGTTATCGGCTTTGAAAGCTATCACAGTACAAGCGTGCTAGAAGCAAATAAATTTAACGACTACGCTGAGAAAGAGGGGCTTAAGGAAGTCCTCGAGTATAGAAAAGACAAGGGTCTTGAAGGCTACGATGGAGAAGAACTTTACTCTCGAAAAGCAAAAGCGATTGTACAAGTGGGGGAAACACTTACCGACAACGTTACCAAGCCTATTGGTCATACATTAGAAATTGTCCCCCTTAGCCACCCTTTTAAATTAAAGGAAGATAACAGCCTCACCGTTCAGGTGCTTTTCAAAGGCAAGCCTTTACAAGATGCACTGATTGATTCAGTTCCTCTTAAAAATGCAACTCACGAAACCCAATCATTTCTCACTGATGAGAATGGGCAAGCTACATTTACATTCAAAGAGTCTGGCGCAGTTAAGCTAAATTGCGTGTGGGGAGTGCCGCTTCAAAGTAATATCAAAGCTGACTTTGAGACGTACTTTTCAAGTCTTACGTTTACAGTAAACCGTGAAAAATAATGCAATGACAGTGCGCTGACGCTTCAATCCGCCATCTCGATATTGAGTGGCGGAGAGCAAACCACAACCTGCCCTAATTAGGATAAGGCAGGCAGCTTTTAGAAAAGACAGCTTCTTCAAGAAAAAACATAGCGTTCAATGAGTGTAGACAATTCCTTGCTGTCCACGGGTTTGGTTATATATCCGCTCATTCCCGATGAGAGTGCTTTGTCTATTTCATCTGACACTACTGATGCTGTAAAAGCCACAACAGGTGCGGTAACACCTGCATCTCGTAGCGCCGCTGCTGTTTCTGCACCCGTCATTTCTGGCATTTGTAAATCCATTAAAATCAAATCGAATGTTTTTTGATGCGCAATAGTTATCGCCTCTTGACCATTGCTTGCAAGCGTAACAGTTACCCCTAAGTCTTCTAACAACGATTGCGCTACCACTCGGTTAATCTCGTTATCATCGACCACTAACACTGAGCCTTTACTCATACCCTCAGTATGAATTTCTTGGTCAACGAACGGGGTGCTATCTTTGGGTTCTGTTTTTGGCTCACTCTCAACATTTACTGTTTGATCCGGAACGGCGAACGCTAACACAAAGCTAAAATCGCTTCCCTTACCTATTTCACTGCGTAAGGTGACATTGCCGCCCATTGCCTCGACTAAACTCTTCACAATTTGCAGGCCCAACCCTGTTCCGCCATGAGTGCGATTTATACTGTTATTTGCTTGAGTAAACGCGCCAAAAATATCGACTTGCTCAGACTGCTCTATCCCTTCTCCAGTATCGATGACAGAGAACTTTATGGCTTGCTCACGGGATGAGGCAGTAACACGCTCAACCACTAACGATACACTGCCCTGTTGCGTAAACTTAATGGCGTTACTAATTAGGTTATTCAGTATTTGCGATAAGCGAACTGCGTCACCGAAAACGTTAGCGCTAACGTTATCAGCAATACTTAAGTTAAGGGCAATATTTTTGTTTTGCGCAAGTTGAGAATAAAACGATACACAGGATTGCACCGTGGAAACTAAATCAAACGGCGTTGATTCCAAAGAAAGCTTTCCCGCATTGAGTTTAGATACATCCAATACGTCGTTTAATATACGATTTAACGATATCCCTGACTGTTGAATTCGCTCTAGATTTGGCCTGGCGCTTTCGCTTATTTCTTTAGACAACACAACGTCAGTAAGCCCAAGAATTCCATTTAGAGGCGTACGTATTTCGTGGGACATAGTGGCTAAAAAGTGAGCCTGTGCTGCAGATGCCTTTCGCTCTTGCGCAAGAGCGTGGTTAAGTTTTATTGTTTTGGCATTACTTTCAATTAACGCAGCTTCCAATCGGCTCACCAACTGATAGATAAGTATTGATACCACAACATTTGTAATGCATAACCTTACCCATACCGCATGGTCGTATTCTCCCTCGTAAAACGGCACGAGAAAGGTACTGCCTGCGATCACTGCCATAGAAGCCACTCGCCATCTGCCAGAAAGAAACACAATGGGAAATATCGTCATCAAGGGAAGCAAGGATGCGGGTAAAAGGCCGTTGTTTACAACGAGGTAAGGCGCAACAGGACATGCAACTATTGCCCACAGCTTCGCAATTGATGCGTCAAGGTTTGAAAAATACAGCGCTGCGCAAGACATGATAAGACACCAAATACCAATACCGAGCGCAACAACAATGTTGTCAGGGCGGGCAACCGCAATAGCCACGATAATAACTAGCGAAAACACCAGCATCAGTCGAAAACCGGTTTTGCGAAGTGACAGTGTTACTGTGTCAGCAGAATTATTTAGGTGAGCGTTTTCCGTGGGTGCGTTATCGGCAGATGCCTTATCTACAGGGGCTCTGTCTACAAGTGCTTTTGCCATTAAAACCAGTTATCCAACGCTTAAAAATCGGTATGCGTTTGAGTATAGGTGAAAAGGCCAATATGTAAATTAGTCGTTAGTCACGGTAAGTGGCGTGATTGATTCTGTATATTGATGCTATATGTTGATGCTATATAGAGGCACTCTTTCTTTGCGTTAACGCACTTTAGAACGTGACAGAAAAGCAAAAAAAGCCCCAAAATTGGGGCTTTTTTTAAGGTTTACTGTATTTCACTAAAACGTCTTAGAGCATACGTTTTTGTTTATACGTTTTGAATCGCTACGTCTGGCGTGAACTTAGGCGCAACGGCCATGTCTTCAGCCGGTGGAGCGAAGTCTGTTAGGTTAATACCCTCAACCGCCGCTTTGTACTCGTCCATAGTTGGGAAGCGACCAAGCACCGCAGATAGCACTACGAGCGGTGTTGAACCAAGAAGTGACTCACCTTTCTTCTCGTTAGAATCGGCAACAACACGACCTTGGAACAAGCGCGTAGAAGTAGCAATAACCGTATCACCAGGCTCTGCTTTTTCTTGGTTACCCATACAAAGGTTACATCCTGGACGCTCTAAGTACATGATGTTGTCATACTTAGTACGCGCAGACTCTTTTGGCTTGGCATCATCAAACTCAAAACCAGCGTACTTGGTAAGGATATCCCAATCGCCTTCCGCTTTTAGCTCATCAACAATGTTGTATGTTGGTGGTGCAACAACAAGTGGTACGTTGAACGACACACTGCCATTTTGCTTTTCTAAGTTACGAAGCATTTGCGCAATAATCTGCATGTCACCTTTGTGAACCATACAAGAACCAACAAACGCAAGGTCAACCGCTTTACCATTGTAGAAAGACACAGGGCGAATAACATCATGAGTATAACGCTTAGAAACGTCATCGTTATTTACGTCTGGGTCAGCAATCATTGGTTCGTCAATTTGGTCTAAATCAACAACCACTTCTGCGTAGTATTTTGCATTATCATCTGGAGCAAGCGCAGGCTCTTCGCCTGACTTGATTTCAGCAATACGCTTATCAGCAAGGTCAATAAGGCCCTGAAGCATGTTCGCTTCGTTATCCATACCCTTGTCGATCATGATCTTAATGCGTGTTTTAGCAAGCTCTAGTGATGCAATCATGGTCTCATCATTTGAGATACAGATTGACGCTTTCGCTTTCATCTCAGCCGTCCAGTCAGTAAACGTGAACGCTTGGTCAGCAAGCAAAGTACCAATTTGCACTTCAATAACGCGACCTTGGAACACGTTCTCACCGCCAAATTGCTTAAGCATTTGCGCTTGCGTTGCGTGTACCACATCACGGAAGTCCATGTGGCTCTTCATCTCGCCTTTGAACGTCACTTTTACCGACTCTGGAATGGGCATTGCCGCTTCACCAGTCGCTAGTGCTACCGCTACCGTTCCTGAGTCAGCACCGAACGCGACACCTTTAGACATACGAGTATGTGAGTCACCACCAATGATGATAGCGCGATCGTCAACAGTAATGTCGTTCAATACTTTGTGAATTACGTCAGTCATTGCATGGTAAACCCCTTTAGGGTCACGAGCCGTGATTACGCCAAAGTTATTCATAAAAGACATAAGCTTAGGAATATTAGCTTGCGCTTTCTTATCCCATACCGATGCTGTGTGACAGCCCGATTGGTATGCGCCGTCTACAAGCGGAGAAATAGTTGATGCTGCCATCGATTCAAGCTCTTGGCATGTCATCGGACCGGTTGTATCTTGTGAGCCAACAATATTTACTTTAACGCGAACGTCTGAACCAGCGTGAAGCGGGGTCTCAGATTTAACGCCTACCGCATTGCGGTTAAAAATTTTTTCAACAGCCGTTAGGCCTTGGTTCTTTTCTGATACTTCTTTGGAGCGTGCGTACACTTCTGGTACGTCTGTACCTAACACTTTCGCTGCAAAAGTTTGTAATTGCTTACCAAAGGTTACCGCGTAAGAGCCACCCGCTTTCATAAACTCCATTTTTTGCGGAGTGAAAGCGCTGGATATATCGGCAAGTTCTTCTTGGCCGTTGTACAGCTTCTTCGCTTTAGTATCGATAGTTAACACGGTGCCAGTAGCAACAGAGTATGCTTCTTCTAGCACTGGGTCGCCATTAGCATCGCGAACTACTTCACCGTTAGCATCGGTCTTTTTAACCCAGTTTTTAAGGTCTAGGCCAATACCGCCGGTAACGTCTACGGTTGTTAAGAAGATTGGAGCGATACCGTTAGTACCTGCAACCACTGGTGCTTTGTTTACAAATGGAATGTAAGGACTTGCTGCCTCACCGGCCCAAAGTGCAACGTTATTCACACCAGACATGCGCGAAGAACCTACGCCCATTGTGCCTTTTTCTGCAATAAGCATGACTTTGGCATTCGGGTGCTTTTTACCTAGCTCAACAATTTCTTGCTGTGCTTCAGGGGTGATCATGCATTGACCGTGTAGCTCGCGGTCTGCACGAGAGTGAGCTTGGTTACCAGGAGACAGTAAATCAGTAGAAATATCGCCTTCCGCAGCAATATAAGTGACAACATCAATTTTTTCTGGAACGTCAGGTAATTTAGTAAAGAACTCTGCGTTTGCGTAGCTCTCTAGAATTTCTTTTGCTATTGCATTGCCTGCGTTGAACGACGCTTCTAAACGTTCTGTGTCAGCTTCGTAGAGGTAAACCTGTGTTTTCACGACTTCAGCAGCTGGCTTCGCAACCGCTTCGTTATCTGAAAGTGCCAAATCAAGAAGCACTTCAACAGATGGCCCACCTTTCATATGAGAAAGAAGTTCTAATGCAAACTCAGGCGTGATTTCATCAACCTTTTCTTCGCCAAGTACAATTTCCTTCAGGAAAGTCGCTTTTACGCCAGCTGCACTCGTTGTGCCTGGAAGGGTGTTGTAGATGAAGAACTTAAGAGAATCTTCGCGATGCTCATTACTTGTGTCTTTAATTTGAGCAATGATTTCTGATAGTAAATCAGCACTATCAATGGGCTTAGGGTGTAGACCTAATTCCGCTTTACGGGTCTCGATTTCTGCCAGATATTCTGAATACAAACTCATAGGGTTCTCTCGGTCATAGTTTTACGTGGGCGTAGTGTTAAGTCGGTCTTAGCTATACGCATATAAAATTGGTGCTTATTTTAACTGATTTTTGCTCGTTACGTAATCTTTGAAGTAAATCAGCCCATGTGGTTTAGTAACGACTTCATCACATATCGACGCTAGCAGTGACAGCGTCAGCGATTTCCTACAAACAGCTAAAAACCCAATTATTCCATACTATTCATAAACTTAAATAATACAAAAATAACAGACTGTGGAAAAACTGGCCAAGTCACTTGCTGAAGACAAATAAACAATGGTGTTACATTTATGTCAGACATTTTTGCTGGTTATGGTTGTACCAGTTCAAATAACACACAAAAACGATTATTTTAGCCCTAATCAGGCTTGATTAATTCCGATCATTGAATAATTCACATTTCATGGTGCTGGTGAAATTCTAATGACCTTACCGTTGTCGCCATCGGTCAGCAGTAAAATATCGCCGTTTATATCTACAGCCACGTCTCGCATACGAGTTTCTATTGTATCTAGCAGTAACTGTGCGCCTTTTATCATACTGCTTTTTCTCAATTCACTTAAAGGCACCGCATAAACGCGCTGAGTCTTGAGTGCTGTAACAATAGCCGTATTTTTCAAAGCCGGAAAGGCTTCATGGTTATACACAGTCATCGAGGAGGGCGCTATTGAGGGTGACCAGTCAAGCAGTGGATTTACCATGCCCTCATACTGATTAAAGGGCGATATTTTTGCACCTGAATAATCTATCCCAAGAGTAACCACCGGCCAACCGTAGTTATTGCCGCGGATTATTTTGTTAATTTCATCACCACCGTCTGGACCGTGCTCATTGAGCAAAATCTCACCTTTATCGGTAATAACAATTCCTTGAGGATTTCGATGCCCTAAAGAAAAAACAAACGGGCTTTTAGGAAATGGAGCATTGGCAAGAGGCTTACCGTCAATGGTAAAGCCAAGTACTTTTCCAAGGTGCGAACTTATTACCTGTGCCTGCTCACGATAGTCAAAGCCATCTCCAGAGGTCAGCAGGTATTCTTCATTACCTAAACTTAGCAATTTAGCGCCGTAGTGCACAGGAGTGTCTCTAAACGTATTAATTTCAAACACTGGCTGAATATTCGTCACGCCAGATGCTGAGGAAAACTGGCCAGATACCACCACCAGTTTATTCTCTAAGTCTGTTCCTTTTGAGTAAGATAGCAACAAGATTGATGATGTATCAAAATCGTCGGTGGGAATAACATCTAACCAGCCGCCCTGCCCTTTGGTATAAAGTTCGGGAAGGTTAACTTTGACGCGAGATACTTCATTCGACTGATTAATAGTGACCAACTCGCCGTCTCGTTGGGTGATCAGGATGATTCCATCTGGCAGTACTTCAATCGACTTGGGAAATGACAGCCCGTCAATGACCACATTTGTTGAATATACCTTATCTGCCAGCAACGCCTTTGCTGACAGTGCTTCTTTTGGTAACGCCTCTTTTGACAAGACTTCTTGAGCTTTTGCATTCATTGACACGCAGGCTATTAGCAGCGTACTTGCCGCCACAAGGGCACTCGTTATCTTCATCTTCACTCTCGCGATTAGTTTCTTTAACAACACTATCATGGTATACCCACTTTATAAGCTAAATTTATACACACTTAACGTGGTGCTTCATGCTCGCTTTTCTACGTCATACCTTTTTTTGCTTCGTTCCTGCTTGGCTAATTGCTTTTATTGTTGCGAGCGTAATGCATTCTCATTTTGTACTGTTTGAACTAATGGCACTGAATATCGATATTCCCACATCTAAGTGGCTATCCATGGTAATAGACGATTTATTTGGTTTACTACCCTCTTACGGTGGCATAATTGCAGTCACTCTCATTATTAGCTTTTTTATCGCTAGTAAACTGAATAGCGTCGTAAAGAAACGTACCCTCACTTTGACAATCAGCAGTAAAGCCGGCGTTTATGGCGCGGCGGCCATTTTTGGTGCGGCTGGCGCTGTCGGCTTTTTAATTATGCTAGCGGCTATGCAGCCTATTTTAGATGTGACACTTATAGCAGGCGCTAGAAGTCACCTAGGCATTGCAGCTCAATGTATTGCTGGCTTTGTATCTGGCTTAGTCTACGGCCGCCTACGCTAAGTCACAGTGATAGTTCACAAGCAATAACATTACTTTTATTTATAATAATTTATAAACTAACAAAGATGTAAATGAAAAGTTAACTTTGCTAATGTTACGCTATTATTGAAAAACTGCGCCCTACTAGGAACAAGCAATATGATAACTTATCCAGAAAACGTAACCTGCTTAGCTGATTATATCGAAAGTGTATTAACGAAGTTTGCTGATAGACCCGCATATACTGCATTGGGGCAAACGCTTACGTTTAGCGAGATTGATGAGAAATCATCCGCACTTGCCCGTTACCTTGTTAATGAAGCCAAGCTTGAGCCTGGCTCTCGTGTTGCGATTCAGCTTCCAAACCTCATACAAAACCCTATTGCAGTGTACGCAGCCCTTCGTGCTGGCCTGGTAGTGGTTAATACCAACCCGCTCTACACTGAGCGTGAAATGAAGCACCAGTTTACAGACAGCGGCGCCACAGCACTCATTATTCTTAGCGACTTACTTCCTAAGTATGACGCAATTAAAAGCGATACCAATATTCGCACTGTTATTGCAACGTCTGCCACCGAACTGCTAGATCCTAGCTCGGCACCGTCTATCGAAGGCACAGTATCACTATCAAGCGCCATCGAGACCGGCGCTAAAACCGCAGAATTCAAACGCCCAGCGGTAGAAAAAGATGAATTGGCCATGTTGCAATATACCGGCGGAACCACTGGGGTAAGTAAAGGGGCGGCACTGAGCCACAATAACGTGTTAGCCAACTGCATCCAAATGCTCGACAGAATAGGTCAGCAGTTTAAAGACGGTGAGGAAGTGGTAGTGTGCCCACTACCGCTTTACCACATATATGCTTTTACGGTGTGCATGATGGCGCTGTTTTCAAAAGGCAGTCAAATAGTACTTATCCCGAATCCAAGAGATATCGATGGCTTCATTCAAACGCTTAAGCCACATTCAATAACGGCTTTTGCTGGTATTAATACGTTATTTGTTGGTTTAGGTCGCCACCCTGAATTTGCTAAACTCGACTTCTCAAAACTACACCTAACTATGTCAGGTGGCACTGCATTAACCCAAGCCGCGGTTTCTATTTGGAAAGGGGTTACCGGCAATACCATTACGGAAGGATACGGCCTGTCTGAAACTGCCCCCGTGGTATCGTTTAACATCCCAGGGAAAGAAGAAATTGGCACAGTGGGGCATGAGCTTGAAGATACCGAAGTCGCATTACTCGACAGTTATGATAAACCCGTTGGCAATGGAGAGTCAGGCCAAATTGCAGTAAGAGGTCCGCAGGTTATGCTAGGGTATTGGCAGCGCGACGATGAAACAGCAAAAGTAATGACTGAAGACAACTTCTTTAAAACCGGTGATATCGGCGTACGCACTGATTCAGGCGCGATAAAAATAGTCGACCGACTTAAAGACATGATTATTGTTTCAGGCTTTAACGTTTATCCAAATGAAATAGAAGAAATTCTCACCTCCCACCCCGACGTTATGGAAGCCGCGGTAGTTGGCAAGCCAGATGAAAAAACAGGGGAGCGAGTTTGCGCCTTTATTACCGTGAGTAACGATATCAAAGTGGAAGACGTTACCGCCTTTTGTAAAGAGCAGCTCACTAACTACAAGGTACCTAAGTCTATTGAGATTTTAGAAGAGCTACCTAAATCGACGGTGGGCAAGATTCTTCGCCGCGAACTTAGAGACAAAGGTTAAAAACAAAGAGTAAGAGACAGATATTAACTCTACCTCGAACTATGGCATGTCGCTGACGATTTCAGAGGCATGCCGTGTTAACTCACGCCACATTAACTCATGCCATATTAATTCACTTCCCCTTCCCAATACCGCTGCTCTATAACACCACTAAATCTAAGCAGCTGAATTTAAACGCTCAGCATTAGGGCGAGTTGGCCTAATTAAAAACGAGACAATAAGCGGTAATAAGTTGATGCAAGTAGCATTTATCACTATAAATAACCTATAGATAATATAAAAGATTACCGCCTATGCTTTCCACGTCGTTTACCTTTGAATCGCTTGAAGAAATCAAAACTCATCAGAGCGCGCTAGAACAGTTCAATCCGTCCTTGATTATCTTTTATGCCGCACCGGCATTTTTCAGAGACAACTCACGTCCAACGGAACGCTTCAGCACAATTATTGAAGACCTGAACCATATTACAGCTAACATTGTGGGTTGTAGTACGGCAGGAGAAATTAACTCCGACCAAGTTTCAAACGACACTATCGTTATGATTGCTATGAAATT
The DNA here is from genome assembly GCF_027257845.1 of Alteromonas sp. BMJM2. Classification (GTDB taxonomy): domain Bacteria; phylum Pseudomonadota; class Gammaproteobacteria; order Enterobacterales; family Alteromonadaceae; genus Alteromonas. The sequence continues at coordinate 90,051 of NZ_JAPVOT010000006.1, forward strand.
TGAATACGGTAGCTCAGTAAAAGTTCACACCTCAACACTTACCAGTATGCAAAATTCCTTTGATACCGGAGAAAAGCTGGGACAACACATCAAGCCGGAAGGTTTAAAGGGTATTTACGCACTAGCACCAGGGCTTGCCATTAATGGCTCGGCACTTATTCACGGGCTAGCGCATTCACTTTCCAGTGATGTAAAAATAAGTGGCGGCCTCGCTGGCGATAACGCCTCTTTTGAAAAGACCTATATTATTTGCCCTCAGGGTATACGCGAGGATACCGTGGTGGCGGTATGCTTTTATGGCGACAACCTATCTTTTGGCTATGGCGCATCGGGCGGATGGCGCTCTTTCGGCCCGTCTCGCAGCGTTACAAAAGCCAAAGAAAATGTCCTCTACGAATTGGACAACGCGCCAGCTTTAGCTATTTACAAAGAGTATCTGGGTGAATATGCCGCAGACTTACCTGCAAATGGCTTACTGTTTCCATTAGAGGTAATCGGCGAGGATCAGAAAGGTACTGGCCTTATCCGCACCATACTTGGCATTAATGAAGAAGATGGCAGTTTAATACTCGCCGGAGATGTGGAAGAAATGCAGTACGTAAGGCTTATGCACGCTTCTACCGACAACCTGATTGATGGCGCACAACTCGCCGTGTCTAACGCCTTAACAGCCCCTAATTCTCAGCCAGCACATAGCGTGGCATTAGTGACCAGCTGTGTTGGCAGAAAGCTGGTGATGGGCGACCGCGTTGAAGAGGAGCTGGAGTGTGTGCAGGAACATTTACCGACGAACACCTGCATTGCTGGTTTTTATTCCTACGGCGAAATTTGCCCTTTTAATAATCAATCTGATAGCAAGCTTTACAATCAAACCATGTCAATGACGCTAATTCAGGAAGCAACCTCTTGAACTCATTGCTCACGCGGCAGCTAAGAAAAGCATTCGGATTGAAAAGCAACGAACAGCTTGAGCAATGGCTATCGTCTTTAGATGACACACAAACCAGTGAAATGTCTCAACATGCGTTACAACGGGGGTTAAAACACCTTATCAAGCGGGTAGACGATTCTTATCAGTTTCACGAGCGTGATATCACGCTGCGCGAGCGCAGTCTAGAACTTAGCTCTAAAGAACTTTTTGCCGCAAACGAACAAATACGCAATGAGCTAGTGGTGCAACAGAAAGTAGTGGATACACTGCGCTCTTCTGTGAACTTGCTATTAGTCGATCAGAACAAGCCTCCTATCAAAGATAATCTTGCCAACATTTCCACGCTATCAGAAATGATGCTTGAACTGACGAATGAACAAAAAGCAGTGGAAAGAAAGGTACAGCGCGCACTGGACGATGCAGAAAGTGCAAATAAGGCAAAAAGTGAATTTTTAGCCACTATCAGCCATGAAATAAGAACGCCTATGAATGCCGTCATTGGCCTCACTCATTTGGCACTCGATACTGAAGATGCAGAACACAAACAGGCATATATAGAAAAGGTAAAAAAGAATGCGGCCTACTTGCTCGACCTTATCAACAATATTTTAGATTTATCAAAGGTGGAAGCAGGCAAAATTGACGTTGCAAATGACACTTTTTCACTGACCGATACAATAGAAAAATTGGCTCATGTGTTCCAGATAAAGGCGAGCGAAAAACACCTTCAATTGCTGTTTGATATACGCATAGACCCACACCAGCCGTTTAGAGGAGACAGTGAGAAGATTTATCAGGTGTTGCTCAACCTATTAAGTAATGCAGTGAAGTTCACTTCCACCGGCACTATTATTATGACCATATCAGCACGGGCCAAAGATGTGTTTTTCAGCGTAGCTGATACCGGCATGGGAATTAACGAAAATAGTAAGGCTAAGCTGTTTGACGCCTTTGTACAGGCCGACACGTCTATTTCGCGAAAATTTGGAGGCACAGGGTTAGGGCTTACTATCTGCAAAAGTCTTGTAGAGCACATGGGCGGCCAGCTAGATTTTACCAGCGAAGAAGGAACAGGTAGCGAGTTCTATTTTTCTTTACCTATTATCAAAGATACTATTACTTCATCCATTGCCACTGACCAAGCATCTATAGCTAATTCAAGTTTGGCTCCAGATCTAGCTTCAGACCTCGCCTCAAAAGCATACCCTAAAAAAGTGTTATGCATCAAAAGCTGCCCGACTGTTGCTCAAGGATGCGAAATTTTTAAACAGACGCTGCACCGACTGCACATCGATTGTGAAATTATAGACAGTACCCAAGATACACTTCCAGATAGTGCAGATACATCGGTGATTTTTTTACCTGACGGCAATGAAGCATGGCAACGCTTTATCACTCAATTGAAAATGGGTGAGTTTACACACCTCAACTTATGCACAGTTATAAGCTCTCGTGCAAAAGTGAACGTAAAGAACAAGCTCAAAAACGCTCATGTTGAAGACATTGATGTCATTGAACTCCCCTTTACCGATTTAGACCTCCTAGCGACTTTTTCTCCATCAAATGATCATAAAATAAACCTTCATCACGACGGTCTGGAAACCAACAAGTGGCGTAAAAGGCGTCTTACCGGCAAACATGTTCTTATTGTTGACGATGACACTATAAGCATTGAAATAAGTCAGCAAATACTGCGAAACATGGGTATGAAGGTAACCTCTGCATTAACCGGAGAACAAGCTCTCGCTGTGTGTGATGAGAGTGACTTCGATGCCATACTGTTAGATTGCCACTTACCTGATATTCCGGGACAAGAGGTTGCTAATAGGCTTTCTATGAAGGATGCGTGGTCGGCTCCCATTATTGCACTGAGTACCGATGAATCCGTAGCTGCAAGAGAAAAAGCCTTCGAATCTGGAATGTGCCAATACCTGGTGAAGCCCGCTATTGCAGATTTTATTATTCATGCCATCGATAAACATATTCACTCAGGTTACACAGATATTAAAGCACCGCCCGCTGACAATGCTTTTTTAGCATCGTTAAATAGTTTTTATAACGCGTATAAGCATCCTTCCATAATAACGACGTTGCTCGATATCGCTGAGAGTTCAGAAAATACCATTCCTGCGGGCTCGCCGCTAATAAGCCAAATACTAGATGATACAAAACGAATCGGTGCTTTTTCGCTACATCGTTACTTAATTGAGCTACTCAATAAACACTTTGAGTCGCAAGAAGGTATCAAGCATGCCATTGTCACCCTATCTCAACACCTCGACGCCACCCTTCGTCTTATCGTCCATACCCTTGAAGTTGAGGCAGCGGTTCCAACGGTAACTTCATCACAAGAAGCAAAGCAGCCACTGATAGAGAGTATTCAAGAGCTCGTGCTGCTATTGGAATCATTTGACGCTCAAGCAATAACGCAAATTGAAGACATACGCAGAGAGTACCGCGATAGTCAATACCTCGATTATATCGACAATATACAGCAGCTTTGCTCTGTGTACGATTTTGAAAACGCACTTAAATTTTCAAATGAACTATTGGAAATACTAAATAATGAGAAGTAATTTGCAGGTAACCAAAAAGCAATTTAGCGTACTGGTGGTTGACGACGAGCCTGCGAATATAGATTTACTGAGCGGGATTTTGGGTCCTTTTTACGATATAAAAGTGGCTCCATCAGGGAAGATTGCACTAAAAATTGTACAAAAATACACGCCAGATCTTATTTTACTTGATGTCATGATGCCTGAAATGGATGGTTTCGAGGTGTGTCGAAGACTTAAATCAGATAAGCGATTATTAGACATACCCGTTATTTTTGTCACGGCTCTGATTCAAGCGGCTGATGAAGAAAGAGGCTTCGCATTAGGCGCAATCGATTATATTACTAAACCCGTTTCGCCCAGTATCACCCTAGCCAGAGTAAAGACGCATATCTCCCTCGCCCATCAAATGCGAACGACAGAAGAACTCGTAAAACAACGTACTGCTGACTTACAGCTTAGTCAACAAAGCGCTATTACTATGCTTGCCGCTGCGGGACATTACAACGATAACGACACAGGCCATCATATATGGCGCATGGCCGCGTACAGTAAATGTCTAGCGCTAGCCAGTGGATGGGACTATGACAGTGCAAACCTGCTCGCTCAGGCCGCGCCCATGCACGATACAGGAAAAATCGGCATTCCCGATAACATATTAAAGGCGCCTAGAAAGCTTCACATCGATGAAATGAGCATCATGAAAACCCATGCTGCAATAGGTCATAAAATACTGTCCCGAAGTAAGACTCCACTGTTTGATATGGCCGCTGAAATTGCGTTGTGTCACCATGAAAAATGGGACGGCTCGGGTTACCCAAATGGTCTTGAAGGAAACGACATTCCACTTAGCGCAAGGATAGTCGCTATTGCTGATGTGTTTGATGCACTTACCATGAAGCGTCCCTACAAGAAGGCTTGGGCGAATGAAGAAGCATTTGATTATATTCTTAAAGAGTCCGGTAAACACTTCGACCCCAACTTGGTAGACGTATTTTTGGATATACAAGAAGACCTACTCAAAACCAAAACCTATTGGAACAGTCTTGAAGCCCGAGGCATAATGCCGTCGGTCGCTAGTTTCATACCCGACGAACAATACTAATACCAGTCCACCACAAAATAAAAAGACCACAAAGCAGTGTCTGCTTTGTGGTCTTTTTCAGTGTTTTAATAAGTAGCTAGAAACGATTACAGTTAGCGTACATTGGTCTAGCTAGTGCCTTGGTCAATCTAGCTTGCACCTAACTCTTCAGCAAGGCGCTCTGCCTGATTCTTTTCACCTTGCACAAAAGACTTCCATTGCTGCGCCATAGCGCGGCTCTTCTGGTGTTTTTCTGCCTCTGCAAGCTGATTCAACGCCAATGCATACTGTTTTTTGTTAAACAGCGCCATGCCCTTTACCAAATACACAAGGCCTGGGTTTCTCAAATCGCCCTTTTCAATGGCTCTATCAACAGCATTAATAGCATCATCCCAGCGCTCTTCGTTGAGCAATATCTGCGCAAGTTGTGCATCAAGCTCGCCATCGTCAGCCAAATTAGCGGCCTGCATCATGACTGGAATGGCTTTGTCTTGCTCTTTGGCTAGTGACCAGCTTTGACCTAAGAACTTTAAATTACGCAAGTTCTTCTCTAGCACGCCGTCATTCATAGCTTGTTCCATCAGCTTCGCACCTTTATACGGTGCCCTGTGATAGTAATAAAGCTGTGCCATATTAAATATGTCGGCAGAGGACTCTACAAAACCACGCTGATAGGCAGTTTCCATAATAGCTAACTGCTTTCGCTCTTCGCCAAGCTCGCCGAACATACCGGCTAACTGGATCCAATATTTAGGCTCATCGAACAGCTTTACCAATTTAACCAGTACGTCTTTCACCTTTTCAGGCTGCTTTAACTCATAAAACACAGCGCGCTGAAGGATCAACCAAGATTCATCAGGTAACATCCCCTCAGCTTCGTGGTCGACAACGGCCTGAGTAATCCAGTCTGCCGCAAGTTCGTATTGTTTATTTTGATAATACGCTTGGGCCTTAATCACTTTGTTCTTTGGTGGAACTGGGCCTGAGTTGAGCGACTCCCAACGTTCTATGTACTTAATAGTATCGTCGTAATTACTCTGCATCAGATTAAGCTGTGCCAAACTGAAAAGCGTCGTCATTTCAAACTTTTCAGGAATAGGCTGCTGTTCTACTACTTTTGCAAAAGATGCCAGCGCTTTGTCGTAGTCTTCATTGTTGTAATAAATGAAGCCGAAAAAGTTGTACATCATCGCTTTTTCGTATGAATTCATTGAATCAGACTTGTCTTCTACCTCTTTTAAGATAGCAATAGCTTCATCAACGTTACCCGCTTCATCCGCTGCCGTTTGCGCGCGCGATAGTTGCTCGTATACCTTACCTCGCAGCGTAGGTACGCGGCGTGTTTTCTTTTCGCTGGCTTTTTGCTCTTGAGCGTGTGCGTCGGTTGCAACAAACATACTTGGTGCAGATACCGCAACTACAGTAAATGTAAATACTGCAGCGCTAAGCAGCATGCTTGGCAAAATACTCGATAAAGGCCTAGCCTGTTTCTTCATCATGTTCTGCTACCCGTCAATTTGGAACGAAATGCGGTTTTGAATACCGGATACTTCGGTCGCTTCGCCATTTACCACTCGAGGTTTGTATTTGAACTTCATTGCAGCGTCGATAGCCGCTTGCTCGAAAATACCCTCTGGATTAGCTTCAACTACTATTGGGTTGCGCACTGCACCTTGCTTAGTCACAGTGAACTCAACAATTACAAACCCTTCAATACCACGTTGCAATGCGCGGCGTGGATATACTGGGGCTACTTTAACAATAGGTAAGTATTCGCCATCACCCGACTCAAGCGCGAGTCCGCCGTCTAAAGAAATATCATCGCCAACATCTGCGCCAAAATCCATTGAAGAACCTTCGGCATTTGGTGTAGGTGAATCCATTTGCGGCTGCTGCATCTGTGGCGGCGGCTGCTCAGGCTTTGGTGGCTTCTTAGGCTTGCGATCTTTTTTCTCGACCTGCTCATCCTGCTTAACCCTTACAAAGTCAAGCACGCTTCCCTGAGGCGGCTCAGTTAGTGCGCTGCCACCCATCTTGATCAATGACTGCATCAAGAAGAACAGGCCTAACGTGATCGCAAGGGAAATTACAAATGCGATTATATATCGTGGCATGATTTATGGCTCTTGAGCTGCAATCGAAACGTCATACACACCTGCAGCACGGGAGGCATCCATCACTTTAATAAGGGTCTCAGTTGTCGATTCTTTATCTGCTTGAATCACAACCGTACCCTGAGGATTTTCTGCGTGCAAGCGCTCGATATTTGCCTGAACGGCACGAACATCGATGCGGCGTTTGTTAATCCAAATTTCACCTTTATCTGAAATGGCGATAAGGATGTTCGCGCGATCCTTTTTAACAGCCGTTGCTGCTTCAGGACGGTTTACATCGATACCCGCTTCTTTCACAAACGATGCAGTCACGATAAAGAAAATCAACATGATAAATACGACGTCCAACATGGGCGTCATGTCGATGGTTGCTTCTTCTTCATCGACCAAATTTTGAAAGTGCTGCTTCATAATAAATACCTTACCTTAATGCGACGTCGCATTAACGTTGAATAATCAATGCATCCTCAAGATGCGTGCGTTCAGACTTCACCATACGATTTAACCAGGTAGCAGCGAAGACACCAGACAGTGCCCCAACCATTCCTGCCATAGTAGGAATAGTCGCTTTCGATACGCCTGAGGCCATAGAACGGGCGTTGCCCGAACCAGAGATAGCCATAACGTCGAATACTTCTATCATACCGGTTACTGTACCCATCAAACCCAACAGCGGACAAAGCGCTACAAGTGCCTGAATAATTGGGATACTGCCATTTAGCCGTATAGTTAACTGCGAAATCGTTTTCTGACGTACTTGCTCAGCAAACCAAGAGGAGCGATCGTTTCGTGCTTTCCACATCGCGACCGCATCTTTTTTTGCTTGCTTGTGCCAAACCAACAGATACATTGCACGCTCGAGGATCAAAAGCCACATAACGAATATCAGCAGACCGATGACTAGGAGAACCTGGCCACCTGTTTCTGTGAAATCGCGAATTGCTTCTAGAAACTCGATCATAATTAGCCTCGCTCAGAACGCTCTGCGATAACGCCAGATGCTTGTTCTTGAAGAATGTACACAATGTTTTTAGAACGTGTGTTAAGCATTGCGTAAAGCAATGTCATCGGAATCGCTACCACAAGACCAAGAACCGTTGTGACAAGTGCCGTTGAAATACCGCCAGCCATCAGTTTCGGGTCACCTGTACCAAATAAGGTAATTGCTTGGAAGGTATTAATCATACCCGTTACCGTACCGAGTAGACCCATCAGAGGCGCTACTACCGAGATAATCTTGATAATAGTAAGGTTGCGACCTAACTTAGGTACTTCACCTAAAATTGCTTCAGTAAGATGCAGCTCTAGCGCTTCAACATCGGCGTTAGGATGATCGTCACGTACTTTAAGAACGCGACCCAGTGGGTTATTAGTTTTCACTTCTTTGCTCTTAAGCTGCTTGTTCACTTTCATGCGAATAAGAGAAAGAGACACCAAACGCTCTAAGGCAAGTAGAAGGCCAATTGCACCAACCACTAGAATGATGTATCCAACCGGACCACCCTGCTCCACACGCTCTTTCATGTTAGGCGCTTGAACAAGAAGACCAAGGATAGAACCACCCGTTGGGTCAATACCAAACTGCACTAGCTCGCCACTTGATGCTTGAAGCTCTGCCGCTGAATCGTTGTAACGGTCGGCTGGCTGACGAATAAGTTCTGATACTGTGCCAGTGACACCGTTGTAATCTAGGTATTTACCGTCTGATATCAAGGCAAATGGACCTACGCGAACTACAGGCTTATTCACTTTCTCACCACCGGCTTCAACAACGTCGGTTGTGAAGGTAGTGACTTTGCCAGATTCCGTCATTTCACGCTGCATCTCAAACCATACGCGCTCAATCTCTTCAATTGATGCGAGTTTTGAGCTTGAGCCCATGTCCTGCGCCATCTTGTCTAAGAAGTCAGAGCGACCTGGGATTTGCGCTGAAATAACAGAGTTATAAAATTTATTCTTAGTATCGCCAGCAATTTGCTGTAATACACCGAACAACTCTTTAAGCGAACCAAGACGAGTGTCTAGCGCACCGTTAAGGTCTGCCAATTTAAACTCATTTTCTTCAAACTGTGTTTCAAGTTGCTCTGATTGCACTAACATTTGGTCGCGTTTTTCACGGGTTTCGCGAAGAATACGGTCTTGCTCTGCACGTTGCGCTTGGAAATCGCGCTCGCGCTGTTTGTTTTGCTGTGATTGTGCAAATTGGCCTTCTTCAAGCTGCTTTAGCAGGGCGTCTAGGTCCATTGCACGGTCACTTTGTGCCATTGCACCAGCGCTGATACTAAGGGCTACTAGACCAACAGCGATACGTTTTACTGTATTAAACATTCTCATCAACCTCTTAGTCTGTAATTGCTACTGGCAGCATTAGCAAGTCTGGGGCAAGCTGTTTCTTCGCCATGCGCAGACCTTTTGTGATTTGTGTACGGTAGCTGCTATCAAGCTCTTCCCACTGACGGGTTTGCTTGTTCCACACGCCCTGCATGCTCGCGTCGCGTGTTTGATAAATAAGTGCCGTGCGACCAAGTCGTAAAAACTCTACGTCACGTTCTTGACCGTTAATTGAATGAAGACCGCTGTATGACTCCATAGTGCGTCCGTAATCCATTTCAACTTGGAACGCTTCCATTACGCGACGGAATTTTTCAGACGCTGCAACATCCGCTCTATCCATCATCGCTCTTAAATCAGCAACGCGGTTAGCACGCTCTTCTGGAAGAAACGGCATGTCTAGCTCGATAAATTGAGCCAAGCCATCAATCATACGCATCATTAGAGGCGTAATTTGGCGCTCAACAACAGACACTTCATCAATTGCGGCGTTCAAGTCATCCATTTCTTGGTTTTGACTGTTAATTTGCTTACGAAGCTGAGTGTTATAAACCTCAAGACCTTCGATTTCTTTCATTAACGTTTTGAACTGTTGAAGTTTGCTGTCAATCTGATCGGTAATACCGTTTATTTTTTCCTGCGATTTTGCCGCAGACTCATTAATTTTCGCTGCCTCATCGACAACGGGTTTTAAGACTTCATCGTCTTGTGCTAGTGCTGGTGTCGCTGAGAGCAGACCTGCAACAAGCAAAGCGTTGATAAGCTTCATACATTCAAACCTTTTAAGTTAAAAGAAATCGGATGTAACCGACTATAAGTTTCTGCGCGTAGGATAGGAGTTTTCTGTGACAGTTTTATTACGGAACTGTCATAAATAAACCGAAAATGTTATCTGTTACACATAAAAAAGACCGCTGAAAAGCGGCCTTTGTATTAGATTAAATTTTAAAAGTCGTATTTAAATGACAACCTAATTCCTGTACCGCGTGTCTCTGACCTAAGCAATGCATCGTTAAACTCTATTTCACGATCCTCACCTAAGATATTCTGAACTCGCAATGTGACAGTGCTATTAAAATCTGGATAGTACTTGTACACCATATCTAGCGAGTGAAACGGCTGCTCGTAGTTGTCGTCGAAGCCATCGATACCCGCTATAAGAATACGCTCACCAAATACGTTGTATACCAGTGACGCAGTGTGCTCACCGTTGTCTGAGTCGTAACCTAACTGCATGTTCAACACATACTGAGAGTGACCCGTCATACGTCGTACCACATTCGTAATTGCTGCAGATACGCCGGTTTGATCCACAATACTTTGGCGATCTAATACAATTTCAGAGTCGCTCACAGTAATGTTACCGGTAGTAAATAGATTGTCCCATATACCGTCGCCAATGAAGGCCAAGTCTTGTAGGAACTCAAATTCAACCCCGTAAACCTCACCAGATTCAGCATTTGCAATACGAATAAGCGGTGGACCGTCCTGAGCCGGCGACTGAACTGACTCGATTGGCGCTTCCATATCTTTATAGAAAAGGCCTACCGATAAGTTGTTGCCTGCTTCGCGATACCATTCCCAACGTAAATCGTAGTTAATAATATCCGTAGTGCTAACACCTGGCGTTCCCGCAATTGGGAAGTTCGTTAACGGGTCTAAGTAAGTGGCCGATGACACTTCACGAAGATCTGGGCGAACTACCGTTTGACCTATGCTTGCACGTAGCTGCATATCGTCTTCAAGGAAGTAGGTTACAGCAAGCGCTGGATAAAACCCGTCTTCTTGGAACGCTAATTGTGCACGATCGGCTTCGTCACTTAAGTCAAACTGATTAGTACGCGGGTCCAATGGCGCTACGACCTGACGGAAATCTTCATAACGTGCACCACCGGTGAAACGCCATTTGTTGTCGTAGAAGAAATCGGCTTCAAAATAGTAAGCATCAACTTTTTGACCTGCTACGTAATCATCGCCCGCGATTGTAGTATCACGAATAATTGGTCGACTCGATAACTCTAGAGAATCGAGAACGCTATCGCTGAAAATCTCGCCAAAGTCGTTTCCGTCTAAAATAGAACGGTTTTCAACACCTAGCGTGTTTATGTCAAAGCGACGGTTTTCAGCAGAACGTGTTTTAGTGACAAAACTCGCTCCAACCTTTAACTCAGTTTCCCAATCACCAAAGGACATCGGGTAAGTCACGTTATAACCAAAGTTCTCTAAACGGTCGTGAAGGTCTTGGAACGTGTAACGGGCCGCTGTTTGCGCATCTGACAAGAAAATTTCATTTTCTTCGTCAAAAATACCGTCTTGATTCACGTCTTCCATAACGAAACGCGCGTTAAAGTTACCTGGAGCATGACGTACAGAACGACCCAACGAGTATGTCCAGTCAACGCCCATAAAATTTAATTCAGGGAATGTATGCTGACCTTTTACTTGGTTGGTATAAAGTGAACGCTCTTCATACTGTATGTCGATATCGCGAATACGCAGGCCTTCTGCCTGGTTTAAGTTTTCAGTGTTACCAAACATTTCACGAATTTCATCGCGGGTATCGTTCAACACGATGAGGCTGTAATCGATGCGATGCTTTCTATCGTAGTCTACGCCTAGAGTTAAAAGCGAAGACCAGGTTACCGTTTGCTCTGTACCTTGAATATCATCAAAGAAGCGTACATTGATGATTTCATCGCCGACCAAGTCTGGGTCTTGCAGTTCATATTCTTCTGATGATCGGGTCTGCGTAGAATAACGTGACGTGGCTAAGAAACCAAAACGCCAATCATCATCGTAATCGTAGCTATCACCATAAGTGACGTTGAAGCGCATGTCAGGATCCGCTGACGTCGTTTCAAGACCGTATGCTCGGTTTGTTCCCTTAAATAGCTCTAACGCTTCTTCAGGCTCTAAATCATCTAAGAAGTTCTTTGAATCCCAACGCTCTTGAATAGCCGCTGAAGCTGCGCGTGTACCATCATCTTCACCTGTCCAATCACGACCGCCACCGGCGTAATCTAGAACATCGCCAGAGTTTTCTGTGTCGATACCAAAAGCGGCAGATACATTGAATACTCGCTGTGTAGGAATAGACTTCAAGCGGATATTAACGTTACCACCACCAAATGCCGCTGGCATTGAGGGAGAATACGATTTTTGAACCGCTAGACTCTCGATTATGCTCGATGGGAACAGATCCAGAGGTATTACGTTACGCGTCGGATCTGGACTTGGAACGATGGCACCGTTTAGCTGTGTTGATGAGTAACGCTCACCAAGACCACGCACATAGATAAATCGTCCATCTACCAATGTTAAGCCAGTTACACGACGAAGGGCTCCCGCTGCATCACTATCACCAGTACGAGCTATTTGCTCAGCACCCATGATGTCAGCTACGAAAGCTTGATTTTTACGTTCTTCCATTACTGCCGTTGCGGTGCCCTTTAGGCGCGTTCCGGTAGCCACTACTTCTTCAATCACTTCATCTTCATCTGATTGAGCGTAGGCCATAGTCGTTGGAAACAAGATACTTGCTGCAACAGCTAAGCTGATGGGTTTTAGAAGAAACCTGTTAGCAGGTCTGTTCATGATGAACCTCTTTAAAAAGGAATACTTTTACGAATAAAAAATTCGTATCTTACAAACTTAAAAGCAAGTGCGTCACTTTTGCAACGCACTTGCTTGTTTTTAGCTAGTGAACTAGGTCTTATTCAAGACCTACAGTCCAACCTGCAGTCCAATCGTTGTCAGCGTCTTTAACTGCACCGATAAAGTCCACAGAAGAGAAGAAGCTATCTAGTGTTGAAACGTCTGTCGCCGCTGTCGCATCTACTGTGTAGATTCCGTCAAGTACAGTTGCAGTTTCGTCTAGTAAGCTGTTACCAGTTTGAGCCGTGAACCACGCAGTTTGGTCGAAGTCACCCGAGTCACGAACGTTTTCCGCACATGCTAGTACTGATGTCTCAAAAGTTAGTTGAGGATCGTTAGTCCCATCCATGTTAGCTAGTAGCGTAGTGTCGCCATCGCTTAGGTCAGCTTCGAAACACTCACCCATGCCTGCTGGACCTGTTACAACAAAGTTGTAAAGTTGCGCGTTGGTTTGGTCTCGAAGTAAAACACCTTCTGAGTCAGCATTAGCCGTATCGAACTCGTTACCGATAATTGTCATATTAGCAACCATTGGGTTAGAGAACGCTAGGCCGTCACCGCCATCGCCGTCACCTTCAATGGCACGATTAGCGTCAGAGTTATCGTCTGCATGCTTAACAAGTACAAACTGTAGCTTACCTTCGTAACCGTTGTCCCAATCTACAGAGTCATCTTGAATGCCTGTAAGAGTAAGGTACTTAACGTTTACTGCACCACCGAAGAACTCAACACCGTCATCAGCGTTTTTGTGTACTTGTACATACTCAACAGTAGTACCAGAACCAACGCCGCCGAAAGTGATACCGTTTAATTCGTTATCTGGAGCTATTTCGAAACCACCGTGCATTACGCGAACATAGCGAAGTGTACCAGAGCTGTCTTCGTTGTCTGTTCCACCGAATACCGCACCTTCTTGCGCACCTTCAACTTGAAGTGCACACTCAGTACCGTCTTGAGGACACTTAGTCGATTCGCCGTTACCTAGCACGATCATACCGCCCCATTGACCTGCTTCACCCGCTTCAAGGCCACCAACAACGTGGTCACGTGAAGTAAAAGTAATTGGACTTTCAGCAGTACCGTTTGCATCAATTTCTGAATCACGGCTAATTACTAGGTAATCGTTACCAGATGCACCGTAAACTGTTACACCAGGCTCAACAGTAAGTGTTGCGCTGTTTTCTTTGTCGCCACCGATGAACACTGCACCAGAAAGCGCATATAAATTGCCCTCTGTAAGTGTTAGGTCTGACGTTACCGTACCTGAGATTTCACACGTCGTCGTTTCGCCGTCTACTGGCGTAATAGTGGTTGTACCTGAAGGGCAACCAGACGCTGATTGAACGAGGTCGATGGTACCGCCACCGAATCCAAATGCCCAACCTTGACGCCAGTCAGTTTCACCAACGGCACCAACGAACGTATTTGCTTCAAAGAACGTATCTAAAAGAACAGATGCGTCGCCGCCAGCTGTAAGAAGTGCGCTTTCTGAAGTTAGTGTGCCATCTGGGTTAAGACCAAGATTTGCACGGTCTTCAAACGCGATTAGCTGGTTACCTTCTTGTCCAGTAAACCAAGTTTCTAGGTCAACTGCACCTTCAGGTGAATTAAACGGCTCAGAACATGCTATTGCAGAGTGAGTCATTGTAAGGTCACCGTCAGAAAGGTTGGCTTGAACCGTTTCATCAGTGTCCATTTCTAAACACTCGCCCATCGCTTGGGGACCAGTGATAAGGAAGTTCATTAAGTTCGCGCCAGTTTGGTCGCGAAGTAAAAGACCTTCTGAATCAGCATCAGCTGTATCGAACGTGTTACCAATAACTGTCATGTTAGCAACCATTGGCTTAGAGAAATCCAAGCCGTCACCACCATCACCGTCACCTTCAATGGCACGGTTAGCATCAGAATTGTCAGCCGCATGCTGAACGTAAACGTACTGAATTTTACCTTTGTAGCCGTTATCCCAATCTACTGAGTCATCTTGATTACCAGTAAGCACTAAATGCTTAGCATTTACCGCACCACCGAAGAACTCTACACCGTCGTCGGCATTGCTGTGTACCTGCACATAATCAACCTCTGTACCAGAACCAACACCACCGAACGTAATACCGTTAAGCTCATTGTCAGGTGCAATTTCGAAACCCGCATATTTAACAACAACGTATTTAAGAATACCTGAGCTGTCGGTGTCATCATTACCACCGAATACTGCACCTTCTTCTGCACCTTCTACTTGAAGCGCACAGTCAGAGCCGTCTTGAGGACACTTGGTAGAGTTACCGTTGCCTAGGATAACCACACCACCCCATTGGCCTGCGCCAACTTCGTCACCAACCACGTCGTTGAACGATGTCATGATGACTGGAGCAGATGCAGTACCTTCTGCTTCGATTTTTGAATCACGACTTATTACTAGATAGTCCGCACCAGTGCGACCGAAGATAACGGTACCTTCTTCAACAGCAAGCGTTACGCTGTCTGCTTTGTCGTTACCTACAAATACAGGCCCTTCAAGTGCCCATACAGTGTCGTTTGTTAGAGTAATAACACCTTGGTCGTCTGCATCATCAGCGGTTAAACGACCAGAAAGAACGCGAACTTCAACTGTTTGACCAAATGCGTCAGAAACTTCGCCGCTAAGGAAAGAACTTGCTTCGCCAGGCGCGTTGCTTACTGGGTCGGTTGTACCGCCGTCGCTGCCGCTATCATCACCAGCGCCGTTATTGTTATTTGTTGTAGTTGTAACGCTGTTGTCAATATCGCCTTCGCTGATATTGATATCGCCACCACAGCCTGCTAGCACTAATGCTGTAGCAATTGCTGAAGCTTTAAAAAGTTGCTTAAGTTCCATCTGTTTCTCCAAGTGCGGTATTTTTATGGATTTTGAAAACGACGAAACTGTACCTAAGCTAAATGACACATTTGTTACATAAAAAAACTGTCATAAAAGTTTCACATAAAAAGCCTGAACTTTAGACTAATAGCTAAAAAAAGAAGAAAATCAGAAATAATAAAGACTTAGGGGCTTTCAGCGCTGATTTTCGTGCCTCTTGAGGAACAAGCAACAACGGCTATAGATACAAAATAAGGAGAAATATTACAGCCTCACAATGATCGAACCACGCTGCATGACACTTTAGTTACAGTCTTCATGTCAAAAATTACGCTTAATTACCCAACAGACGGCGCTGTCGCAATAACACATCTTCGCGAATGGGAAAGTATCCATCTCGGATAACTTGGTTTTGTCCCTGCTGCGATAAAATATAGCGAATAAACTCTCTTTCAAGAGTAGGCAATGGCTCACCGGGTTTTTTATTAATTACCAAATAAAGAAAACGTGCAAAGGGGTAAGTCTCATCTCGCACGGTATCGATAGACAGAGGAATCAAGCTATCCAAGGTTTCACCTAACGCAAGTGCCCTTACTCCCGCGGTCTTATATCCATAGGCTGCATAGCCAATAGCGCCAGTTCCACTTGCAACCGACAGTACTACCGATGCCGAACCCGGCTGTTCATTCACCGTATTTTTAAAATCGCCATCGCATAACGCCGTTACTTTAAACAGCCCATACGTACCCGATACCGAGTTACGCCCATAAAGTCGAATTGGTGAGCGATACCCACTTTCATCAACGCCTAATTGCGACCAGCGGCTAATTTGCTTTTCTGCACCACAATATAAGGTTTGAGAAAAAATGGCGTCAACGTTTTCTAACGTCATGCCTTGAAGCGGGTTTCGTCTATCCACGAAAATAGCAATAGCATCCATGGCTACTTTTAATACCGTGGGTGGATAACCATGTACATTAATAAAGTCTCGAATTTCACTGGGCTTTAGCGCCCTACTCATTGGCCCGATTGTCGCTGTGCCTTCAATAAGCGCGGGCGGTGCGGTTGATGAGCCCGAAGCTTGAATTTGAAACCCTACCTGTGGATATAATGCCTTGAATTCTTGTGACCAAAACGTCATTAGGTTGGCAAGCGTATCTGACCCTACTGACGAGAGTTTACCGGCAACGCCGGGTACTCTTTTGTAGTCGGGTATCGTCGGCTTAGTCGAAACAGCTGGCGTATTAATTCCGTTGCTTACTGCGTTGGTCAATGACTTTTGAACACTACTGGTTTGAGTACTGCTGGCTTGAATACTGCTGGCCTGCACGGAGCCCGCAACAATTAACGCAGCTAATACGATTACCATATGTAATGCAGAAACCCTGTTGACCAAACTCACTCTTTTCATTCAAACGCCTTCATTCACCCACCTGCATTCACACGCTTTTTTCTACACGCTTTTTTCTACACGCTCTTAGTAAAAACCCGTTTTCATTACCTGTGATCACGATTGATCCGCAATAAGCTCATTGTCTAACACAAATGAAAAATGACTGCCTCGACCAATCTCACTACTTATATCGAGAGACGAATTATGATGGCTAAGCACGTGTTTCACAATAGATAGCCCTAATCCCGAACCACCGGTTTTTCTAGAGCGTGCTTTATCAACTCGATAAAAACGCTCGGTAAGTCGATTTAAGTGCGTTGGCTCAATACCGTCGCCATTATCAATAACAGAAAATTGAGCACCGGCAGATTGGCGGCTCCAATAAACATTAATTTCACCACCTGGAGGCGTGTAATGCACGGCATTAAATACTAAATTAGAGCAAGCGCTGCGTAATTCAGTTTCCACACCATATACAAACAAGTCATCTTCGATATGAAAGGTAATGGTATGCTGCTTTTCTTTATTTAACGCTTGGGCTTCCCGCTCTATTAACGCAAGCATAGAGCTAAAATTAACCACGTTTTCATATACTCTTTCTGAGCTTGCCTCTATTCGCGAAAGTACCAAGAGGTCTTCTATCAAATTTTGCATGCGATGGGTTTGTGTTTCCATTTCACGCATTGCTTTTTTCATGAAGGGATTAGCATCGTCACTTTCAGGCATTATCTCTAAGTAGCCGTTGATCACCGTTAACGGCGTTCGAAGTTCGTGAGATACGTTGGCAACAAAGTCCTTACGCATAGCCTCTAATTGGGATACTCGGGTAATATCCCTGGCAATGAGCAGCAAATGCTCTTCACCATAAGGCATTATTCGATATTCAAAGGTTTTGTTTGCATTGGTAGGCGACGGTACTTCTATGGGGTATTTATAATTCCCTGCATGAAAATACTGGATAAACTCTGGGTGTCTAATTAAATTGTCTAGCCGACGCCCTGCGTCTTTTGGCCACTTTAATCCAAGTTCCAGTCTAGCCAAACGGTTACACCATAAAATACAGGCTTTCGAGTCAACCACCACGGCAGCATCGGGTAGTGCCTCCGACCCTTCGCGAAAGCGCTTAACCAGCTCTCCTAGCTCTTTTCGCTTGTTGCGATTTCTGCGCTGTAAATAGTAAATCCCTTCGTAAATATGCTCCCATACACCGCGAACGGTAGGAGGTGACATTTTTCGGCTATGCCACAACCAGCGGTTTAATTTGTACAAATGCCAGTAATTAAATAGCAGTAAAATGACAGCGCCAAAGGCCACAGCAAATACCATATCGTTAATTAACCATCCTCCAATGGCAAACGCCACTAAGAATAATAATAAACGTACGGTACTCCTGAACCATGAGAAGGGGTAATACATAGTGGAACTCGTGTTGCAGAAATTTACGGGCACATAGCTAATAGCCGATGTGCCCCTGTTGTAGCGTGCTAGGACTTACCTGAAAAACGGTATCCGGCGCCACGAACGGTTTGAATCATAGCATCGTGACCATGAATAGAGATAGCTTTGCGCAATCGTCGAATATGCACATCGACTGTTCTATCTTCAACATACACATTGGTACCCCATACGTTATCGAGCAGTAACTCTCGACTATAAACTCGTTCTGGGTGTGTCATGAAGAAATGTAAAAGTTTGAATTCTGTCGGCCCCATATCTAATGGATCGTCGTTTGCCGTAACGCGATGAGAAACAGGTTCAAGTTTTAATCCATTGAATTCGATAGGCTCTTCATTTGATGTAGGCGTTACGCGGCGCATTACGGCCTTAATGCGTGCAACTAACTCTTTAGGAGAGAATGGCTTGGTAATATAATCGTCAGCACCTGCATCTAAACCGCGAATTTTATCTTCTTCCTCGCCCCTTGCGGTAAGCATAATCACTGGAATATCCCGTGTAAACTCATGCTGTTTCAGGCCTTTCGCTAGCTGTACACCACTTCCACCGGGTAACATCCAGTCAAGTAGAATAAGGTCTGGGTATGGCTCGCACACTTTCTCCTTGGCAATATCATAATCCTCTGCTTCGATTACATTAAAACTAGATTGCTCTAAAACGAATTTAAGCATTTCACGAATGGGGGCTTCGTCCTCAACCACCAATATTGTGCGAGACATATTTGTTTTCCTAGTCATTTTTAATTTTTCGCTATTATTAATGTGGTCTGTGACAGTTTTATTAAAGTCATTACAATTATGTGTCAAGTTTTGCATATATTCTACTCAGTACATAGTTTGAACACATAATCTTGTTAATTAATAGAAATTTGCATATTCTTACGAGGTAAAGCGCACAGAGCTACACTACTCGACTTAAGAAAGGGGCAAGTTTACTGATGGCTGCGGTTAAAACAGGGTTATCAAGAAAGCTCTTAACAAGAGTACTTTCAGTGTATTTTGCGCTAACACTTATTGTGACGGTAGGCCAAATATTCACCGAATATCTCAGCACTAAGAACCACGTTGAAGAAGAGCTCCAAACCCTCAAAAATACCTTTTCATCTAGCTTGACCCGCGCCATGTGGGAAATAAACGATGAGCAAGTTAGAGCAATTGCAGAAGGCCTTATGTCTATCCCCATTGTAGAGGGTTTGCAAGTACGCGGCGAAAACGGCAACTTTATTACTGAGCAGGGCATTCGCAAAAGCCGCTCACCCAATCCAGTGGAACGGGAGGTTATTGAAGACCATTCTGGTGGCGTATTTAGCTACAGTTTTCCTTTAGTGTTTAAATTCGCAGGTCGAGAATCTACCGTAGGCGATGTCACCCTATACTCAAGTTTCGATACTATTTTTAGTAGGATAGAGGTGGGGGTATTTTTCCTTATTGGTAACGCTATTGTAAAAACCACGTTTCTTGTCTTCCTGTTTATGACCGCCTTTCGCACTATGTTGTCTGAGCCTTTGCAAAACATTACAGAGCAAATGGGCATGTTCGACCCTGAACGTCCTGAAGAGAGCAAATTGAAACTCGAAGTTAGAGACGACAATGAACTACTGCAGCTACGAGACTCATACAATGGCGTCATTGATGACTTAATTGCCTCAAATCACAAGCTAAAAAGCGCTCAAAAAGAACTTACCGCTGCTAACTCCAAGCTTGACGACCAAAATCTGGTACTCGAACAAGAAGTCGCGAAAAAAACGGCGTCGCTATCACAAATTATGTTAGACCTTGAGCAGCAAAAAGATGAGCTGATTGCTCACCAGCGAGAGTTGCGTCAAGAGAACAAAAATCGACAGTATATCGAAAGCGAACTGCGAAAGAAAAACGACGAACTTGCCGGGTCAATGCAAACATTGCATCAAGCGCAACAGCAACTTGTTGAATCAGAGAGAATGGCCTCGTTAGGTGGCCTCGTTGCTGGTATTACTCACGATATAAACACCCCTTTAGGCGTAAGTGTTACCGCAGCAAGCTTTTTACAAGAGCGACTTATTAACCTTAAACAAGACTTTGAAGATAACAGTTTAACGAACAAAAACATGGCAAGTTTTATTGACGAAGCCGACCAGACCGCTAAATTGTTACTCAATAATCTTGGTAGAGCGTCAGATTTAATCGCAAGCTTTAAACAGGTTGCCGTAGATCAAACAAGCGAAAATGAACGAGACTTTGACCTTGGTGAATATATTGAAGAAGTACTTCAATCTCTAAAATCGGGTTATAAACAAACTAAGCACAATATTACGGTTAATTGCCCACCTGAATTAGTGGTTACCTGTGCCCCTGGCGCCATCGCGCAAATTGTTACTAACCTTATCGTAAATTCTCTTAATCATGGGTTCGAAGATAAAGCGGTTGGAAACATCAATTTAAATGTGGAGGCAGTTGATGGCCAGGTAGTTATGCATTTTGAAGACGACGGAAAAGGCTTAACAAAGAACGAGCTTTCACAGTTATTTGACGCCTTTTTTACCACTAAACGAGGCTCCGGAGGCAGTGGTTTGGGTACGCATATTGTATACAACCTAGTCACTCAATCATTAAATGGAAAAATTGATGCCCAAAGTGAGCCTGGCAAGGGTCTCCGCTATACGATAATTTTTCCAATTAGTCAGCACTAGGACCTGCTCACCTTTTCTGGCATTTCCAATTGCGCGGTGACGCGTAGGTTGATACGCTTGCGCCCTAATTTTTGACTGAGATACTCCCCTCTATGTGGTTTAAAAATATAAAAGCATTTCAATTAACACAGCCACTGTCGTTGGATGATGACGATCTAGAGCGTATGCTTAACGAGCATGCATTTAGACCTTGCGGCAGCCAAGATATGGCAACTATGGGATTTGCTTCACCCTTTTCTCAAGCAGGCAAGTCGGGCACGATGTTTCACTGTGTTCAGCAGCGCTATTGGATAACGTTGAAAAAGCAGGAAAAGATTTTACCTGCGGCAGTAGTCAATGCTGAACTTGAAGAAATGGTTGCCAAGATAGAAATGGAAACTGGCGCTGCGGTTGGCAAAAAAGCCAAAACAGATTTAAAGCAAGAAATTCAAACGCGTCTGCTACCACAAGCCTTCACCAAGAACAGTTACACTCATGGATTTATATCATTGCCAGACAACTTAGTTGTGGTTGATGCCTCATCAGATGGCAAAGCCGAGGCGTTTCTCGCTATGGTAAGAAAAGCGATTGGTTCACTGCCTGTTGTGCCATTTACCCGTCATAGCCTACAAAGCGAGTTAACTCATTGGGTAACAGACGCGACTCCAGACAACATCGATTTACTTGAAGAGGCAGAATTAAAATCTGCTGACGACACTGGCAGTGTCATTCGCTGTAAAAATCAGCCTCTTGATAGCGACGAGATTAGCCTGCATTTATCTGCTGGCAAACTCGTTCAAAAAGTGGCATTTGAATATGCTGAGAGCCTGTCGGCTATAATGTGTGAAGATGGTGCGGTAAAACGCATTAAGTTTACCGATCGCATAAAAGAAGAAACAGAAGACGTTCCAAAAGATCAGGTTGAAGCTCGTTTGGATGCAGAGTTTGCACTGATGTCAGCGGAAATAACCACGCTGTTAAACTTTCTTCGAGACACACTAAAGCTTAATGACAGCGACCTTTAATAGTCAATAAGGCACGTCACAAAACAATTACCCCCACAAAGGCTTATTGGGGGTAATGTATTACTGCTATAAACCGAGTCTCACCCGCGTTATCTCTGTAAGCATGGGGCTGATCTGCCGCTAGAACGCATTGTTCTCCTGCTTTTAACGTTTTCCACTGGCCGTTATGCATCACGCTCAGTATGCCTGACAATACATGAAGACGCTCTGTTACACCGACTTGGTGGGCAGTAGAATGTTGGGGTTGCTAATCCTGTCTTTAATAGTGACCGTTTTTATGCAGAGCCAGGCCAGTAATACTGACTTCGGTTTCGTATTCGCCGCCCCTATCCCTGTATGGGTAACCCCCACATTTTCATGGTCGGCAGTTATCGGCTTAGGGGTGCCTCTATTTATAATCACAACGCTATCGCAGAACTTACCAGGTATTGCCATTCATCATATCCATGGTTACTTCCCAGACCATAAACCCATACTTTCTGGCATCGCTGTTGTGCAGGCAATACTGTCCCCTTTTGGCGGTTTCACGTTTAGTCTTGCCGCGATTACTGCCGCAATTTGTATGGGAAATGAGGTAGATAATGATAAGCAGCAACGTTACAAAGCTGCAATAGCTGCAGGTATTGCGTATTTGATAGTGGGCCTTTGTGCATCGGCCATTGTGGCATTATTTGTCAGCATGCCTAAGGTAATCATTCATCTATTAGCAGGGCTGGCTTTGCTAGCAACACTTCAGGGAGCATTTTCCAAAAGTATGGAAACGCAGTCTCATCGCGCACCAGCACTGTTAACACTGCTGTGCACGGCATCTGGATTCAGTTTGCTTTCTTTGCCATCTGCAGTGTGGGGGCTTGGGCTCGGACTGCTTGTTATGCAAAAAACAGAGGGAAAGCCTTCTTAACCTTGTATTTTCGAAAACTTTAATTTAGCGTCGCTCAATAAAAAGCCAGCACGTGTTGACTTGTAGAGACTATCTACTACAAAACACTGTATGCCGGCTATTATTCAATTTCACGCCACTTAAAGGTGGGGCGTTTAACGCTATACGCTTTACATAAATATTTGTTTTGCTGAGTTAGCCAGCTCTGTAAACTCATCGCTATGCAATACGCCAATGTCGTCAACCACGTTGCGCTGCATTGCTAAGTTGAGTACAGCATCTTTTTGATTGTTCATCGCGCCAGCTAGGGCTGCGCCCACGCGAACAAAGTCAATGTATTCTACATTTTCAGGAATAAAGCTTAGGTCTTTCCAGTGCTGTGAAACGTTGACAAAGGTTTCGCCAAATCCCCATTCTTTCATAATGCTCGCGCCCACTCGACCCGATAGCTTATCTATTGCGACATCGAGGAACGATGAGTTGGCAAAGACTTCTGGGTGACGTTCGGCTTCAGTTAATACAGGAAGCACACCGATATTATGAACCAGCGCTGCCAGCGTCATGGTATCCAGGCTCATCTCGCGTTTTTTCGTTCTCGCTATATATAACTGCAGCACCGCCATGGAGTTCGCAACGATATCAACGGTACGCACCCATTCTTTTTGCAAATAGCGCGTGACAATGTCATTTTTTGACACAAACAGCTGTTCCATGGCCAACGCAGTAGAAATATTTTTAATTTGGCGAAGACCAATTCGCGTAACGGCTTGGCCAATCGACGTTACTTTTACGCTACGCCCCATGTACGCACTATTCGCAATTTTAATCATGCGGGCGCCGAGTGATGGGTCTTGACCAATAACATCGGCCATTGCATTGAGGTTTATATCAGGATCATCAGCCGCTTTTCTAACTTTTAACGCAATTGCTGGAAGCGTAGGCAGTACAAGCGTGTCATTATTTATTTTTTCAACAAGAATAGTTGAGAGTGCGTTCTGTGTAGACATAGTTCTACCCTTAGACTTTTATGGCTCGTTCAAGCCAATCACTTACTAAAATATAAATATCGTTTATGTTATAAAGCATTTTGAGCTAAAGACATAATCGATAGTCGTGCATTCGACTTTCATTTTTAATACAGCATCCCTTCGTATTTTCAGCGGGACAGGCTTTTCATAATAGTATAACTTTACCCATACTATCGCAGTGTTTCAGTTTCGACCAACTAAATATGCAACCGCACAACCCGCATGGTTAAGTATAGATAATTGATACAGAATCACTGTTGATTTCAAACAACAAAGTGAATTGTAGAAGCTGTTTGGCTTTGATGTAAAACCAAATTAGTACGATGGATAAAATTAACGACAGACGGTAAAACAACCTATGACAAAAATAATAAAATCAGGGCTATCTCCTGTAGCTTCCGCCATAGCCGGTGTTCTTATGTTAAGTGCATGCAGCCAACCCGCAAACACCACGTCAGAAAATACAGCGCTTAAACCAACAGCGGATAAAGAGCAGACCCTACTGGTGGATGAGTCAAGACTTTCCATTTATCACCCCGTTGAGCTTACCGCTGATTTAGACCATCTCAGCAGTAATCAGCATAAGATGCTATCGCTTCTCATTGACGCATCAAAAATAATGGATGATCTATTCTGGCAACAAGCCTTTTTTGGCAGCAAAGCCTCATTTTTAAGTAGTATCGAAAGTGAAGCGGTACGTCACTTCGCTTCAATTAACTATGGCCCATGGGATCGTTTAAATGGTGACACACCCTTTATCAGCGGCTTCGACACGAAGTACGCCGGCGCACAGTTTTACCCCCATGACATGGAAAAGGCTGAGTTTGCTACGGCTGAATTTGCTGACAAGCAGGGGCTATACTCCATGGTTAAGCGCGATGAAGCAGGTAACCTGTATTCTCAACCTTATTCAGAAGCCTTTAAAAGTGAGTTGATGGAAGCCTCTGAACTTCTTCTTCAAGCCGCAGAGCTTGCAGAAGATGCGAGTTTTAAAGCGTATTTAACATTGCGAGCAGAAGCGCTTTTAACCGATGACTACCTTGCCTCAGATATGACGTGGATGGATATGAAAACCAATCCTATTGAGTTAGTTATTGGCCCCATCGAATCATACGAGGATCAGTTATTTGGCTACCGCGCCGCGTTTGAAGCGTACGTACTGGTAAAAGATTTAGCATGGAGCGAAAAGCTTGCTAAATATGCAGCATTTTTACCCGAGTTGCAGCAAGGACTACCCGTAGCAACAGCTTACAAAGCAGAAGTGCCGGGGTCTGACGCCGACCTTAATGCTTATGATGTTATTTATTATGCAGGTCATTCTAATGCAGGCAGTAAAACCATCGCCATCAACTTACCTAATGATGAACGTGTACAGCTAGAGAAAGGGACTCGTCGACTACAGCTTAAAAATGCGATGCAGG
Source organism: Alteromonas sp. BMJM2 (assembly GCF_027257845.1). GTDB lineage: Bacteria > Pseudomonadota > Gammaproteobacteria > Enterobacterales > Alteromonadaceae > Alteromonas. Next base: position 115,405 of record NZ_JAPVOT010000006.1, read on the forward strand.
CAAAATTCGACAATATCCTCGTGCCCATTGCAAATACACTAATTGTACCTGAGCAACGCCAGCATATTACCTTCGACGCGTTTTTTGCCAACACCATGTTCCATGAAGTGGCTCACGGTTTAGGCATTAAGAATACCCTTGATGGTTCAAACACCGTTCGCCAGGCGTTAAAGGAGCACGCATCTGCGTTAGAGGAAGGTAAAGCCGATATTTTAGGTCTCTACATGGTGCAAAGTCTTCTTGAGAAAGGCGAGATAACCGAGGGTTCACTAGAGGATTACTATGTCACCTTTATGGCGGGCATATTCCGCTCGGTTCGCTTTGGTGCAAGCTCAGCCCACGGTAAAGCGAACATGATTAGGTTTAACTTTTTTGCACAGCAAGGTGCCTTTGAAAAAACTGAAGACGGACTTTATCGTGTTAACATGCAAAAAATGGGCGCAGCCGTTGAAGCGTTATCAGAGTTAATTCTTACCCTTCAAGGTGATGGTGATTATGATGGCGTTGCTGAACTTGTCGAGACAATGGGCGTTATTAAACCGCAGCTAAACTCTGACTTAGCCCGTTTAAGCGATGCTAACATCCCAGTGGATATACACTTTAACCAAGGTAAAAAAGTGCTGGGATTACCCGAGTGATCGCAGTTTAATTTTTAATTTTTGCTTTTATAAAAAAACGCCGCGTTATTGCCAATAACGCGGCGTTTTTCATTATTTCACGGCTTTGTAGGCTGCTCGCTATTCAACGTGCTTTTTCATATCTTCTGTGTACGGAGGCCACCCTAACGGTTTCCCAGCCAGTACATGCAGGTGAATATGGTAAACCGTTTGGCCACCAAACTCGTTGCAGTTCATGACGGTTCTAAAGCCTTGTTCGGCAACCCCTAAATCACTAGCTACCTTTGCCGCCACTACCGATAAATGACCAACCACTTCCCTGTCGTCAGCAGTGATATCGTTGACTGTGGCAATGGCCTTTTTGGGAATAACAAGAAAATGGACTGGAGCTTGGGGGTTAATATCCTTAAACGCTAAGGCCATGTCATCTTCGTAAAGAATGTCCGCGGGGATTTCTTTATTAATAATTTTGGTAAAAATAGTGTCCGACATACTTGTTGCTCCTTTTGTTCGTACTTCACTCTGGCGCGCTTAATAGCGTTATGCCGTTCTGGCGTGCTGTTTTTTTGTAAAGCGAGTTTTATTGAGCCAGTTTTGACATATCTGTCTTTCAAAACTGGCTTGTTAATCGTGATCTAGCTGTTTGTCTTTACTCGATTTTCTTTTTGAGCTTTTCTGTTCAAGCTTCGCTTTTGAACCTCAGATTAAGCAAAAACAAACCATAATAGTATTCCACCAAGCGCGAGGCGGTATATCACAAAAGGAAGCATGCCGATGCGCGCAATCCAGCTTAAGAACAAGTAAATGCACAGATAAGCACTCACAAAAGAGAACATAGCCCCATACATTAATGCTTGCCAGTCCACGGCTTCATTGGCTTCAATCAAATCGTAGGTTGCCAATAGGCCAGCACCCAATATCACTGGAATGGACAATAAAAACGAAAAGCGGGCGCATGCTTCACGCTTTAAGCCAAGCATCAACCCTGCAGTCATAGTTATTCCCGAACGAGACGTGCCGGGTATTAATGCCAACACTTGTGCCAAACCAATGAATATGGCTTGTTTCATGTTCAGTGTATCAAGCTCGTGCTTTCGCTTGGCGGTCGCATCGGCGTACCACAATACCAGGCCAAAAATAATGGTTGTTGCGGCAATAACCAGCGCTGTACGGGCGTTGTCTTCAATCCAGCCTTTCATAAGAAAACCCACAATCACCGCAGGAATGGTCGCAATAATAACGTACCACGCCAGCTTACTGTCAGTGGACTGCTGTTTACTGAACCCTTGCGTACACCATGCAACGGTCATCTGCATAATCTCTTGGCGAAAATAAATCATTACCGCTAACAAGCTGCCAACGTGGACCGCAACATCGAAGGCCAAACCTTGGCTTACCCAGCCAAAAAGCTCGGCCGGTAACAGTAAATGCCCTGAGCTACTTATAGGTAAAAACTCCGTTACCCCTTGGATAATAGCTAAAATTATAATTTCAAAAAGTGTCATTCCCTTGCTTAGCTCCAGGTAAAGTCAACAGGCCAAAGTCGCTGCTTCTGCTTATCGAAAGACGCCCACATATGGGCATAGGTTTGTTGTGTTTCAGGATGAATACTATTGGGTACCAGCTCTGCCAGTGGCCATAATACAAAAGCATTGTGACAGATTTCCTCTCTTGGCAACACAATGGGTGAACGAGTCACGGTGTCATCATAGGTAAGAAGATCTAAATCCAGTGTGCGAGCACAAAACTTTTTATCTGTGTGAACTCGTCCATTGTCCCGCTCTATGTGTTTCAAGGTTTCGCAAACCTGCTCTATTCTCAGTGTTGTATTTGCTTTAGCCACTAAATTATAAAAAGGACTGCCGTTAAACCCTACCGCCTCACTTTCGTATACTGAAGAGAGCGACACGTTTTGAAAATACTTTTTTAACGCAATAATGGACTGTCGAGTATAATGCTCACGCTCAATATTTGAGCCTACACTAATTAAAATGGTGTGTTGGGACATTAATTACGCTCTCGATAGAGCTCAACAGCCACAGTTTGGGCATTGGGTAATATATTCGGCTTTACAATTTTAACCGTGATGGCATCTACAGCAAAAGCATCGAGCACCGATGTCATTACGGCGTTGCCAAAGGCTTCTAAAAGTTCAAACTCGCTACGCTGGCCAACGTCGACAATGCACTCGGCCACTTTTGCGTAGTCAATGGTGTCGTTAACGTCGTCGCTTTGCATAGCTGCATTAAGGTCGGCGGTTAGCGTAACATCTAGGAGTAGCGCTGTTTGTTGCGTACGCTCCCAATCATAAACTCCAATTAACGTATTTACTGTTAACCCAGTTATATATATTTTACCCATGAATGTGTTCAACTTATGTGTTTACTGGTCTTACTACTGCGAATTGACCAACATTAATGCAGGTCAAAGGTGGTATATCGTATTTGGATGAAGTAGCGTTATGCTGATACAAAGCTAACCGCAGTAAATGATGCACAACTATACCGCTGTATGGCAATAGGGGGCAACTTAGGTTTTCATATTTAACGAAGACAAAAACGTTAAGTGAATCTGACAGTGCATTATGTGGAACTGTATTTTAAAGAGTAGGTTTTCGACTCATTGTTTAAAACCTAATAGCCTAATTACAGCCAGAATCTTAGGAAAGTAAAATACCAATGTGTGATAAAACAAATTGATGATCTCTTTAACAGTATTAATGGTTGCCGTCGCGTATCTCTTTGGCTCCTTGTCGAGCGCGGTGCTCATCAGCCGAGTATTTCTTCTTCCCGACCCCAGAACCGCCGGCTCCAAAAACCCAGGAGCGACTAATGTGTACCGCCTTGGTGGACGTATGCCTGCCCTGCTAGTCTTAGTCATGGACATCTTAAAGGGAACGATACCTGTTTATGGCAGTTACTTTTTAGGGATCGAACCTGTTTTACTAGGCCTGATTGCAATAGCGGCATGTCTTGGTCACATATTTCCGTTGTACTTTGGCTTTAAAGGCGGAAAGGCGGTGGCGACAGCATTTGGTGCCATGCTGCCAATCGGTTTAGACTTAGCTGGATTACTTGTTTTGAGCTGGGTACTTGTCGTATTTATCACAGGCTACTCTTCCTTAGGTGCACTCATTGCCGTCAGTCTAGCTCCCCTTTTTACCTGGCTTGTAAAGCCCCTCTATACAATTCCGGTGGCAATGTTATCCATACTCATTATTATCAGGCACAAAGACAATATTTTGCGGCTTCTCAGCGGCTCTGAAAGTAAAGTGTGGGATAAGGGGTCTATCAAGGAATGACTCCCCCTGCGTAAGTGTTAATTGGCTAACCCTTGGTTAAGAATATCAAGCTTGCCATCTATTGGTGTGAAGGGCGCTATTCCCATGACCTTGGCAAGAGCAGGATAAACCTCTAAGTTACTAAATACAGGAAGTGCAACGCCCTTTTTAAACGCAGGGCCAGCGGCAACGAATGTGGCCCCCATATCAGTCAGTGTATTGAGGTAACCATGGCCGCCTTTACTGATATGACCGGCTGCATCATCAATAAACCGTGCAGGAGGTGCTACCTCTAAGAGTATGTCGCCCGTTCTATTTCCCTTTTCAAAGTGTCGCATTTTTCGCTGAGCATCGCTAACCACAACGTAGCGTTGATTTGCAATAGAGAATAACCTACTCGCTTCTTTCGCTATCGCTTCGTCACTTGTTTCTTTTTGTGCGTAAATGTGAACTTGCGCCCCCTCATTTTCTACCGCAAACGACTCAGGAATAGACAATGTTGACACATCGATAGCCTTGTTGCTGTCAACGGATGTCATACCGTGGTCCGACACAATCACTACATTAACGTCGATATCTAATGCTTGAACTCGGTCGTACAACTCCCCTACCAAAGCATCTACCTTTTGAACTGCTTCTTTGGTTAAGGGCGAATAAGGACCCTCGTCATGACCGACAGTATCGGTTAGCGAAAAGTAGCCGGTGACAAAGCGAGGGCGAGATACTTCTGGCAAACTTAACCATTGGATCATTTGGTCCACTCGCTGTTGGTAGCTTGCATATTTAGAATAGGGGAAGCTATAGGTGGGAAGTGCGCCACCAATTCTCGCATCCGATTCTGGCCAGAAAAAAGTCGCGGCTTTTAGCCCGTGTAACTCGACTAAATTCCATAGCGGCGTTGCCGCTATCCAAGTACTATCGGTTTTTCCTTTGCCCATACTGTAATGAGCATAGCCGTCTTTTGTTTGTCTTGTTTTATCAAAAAAACGATTATTCACAATGCCATGATTCTTAGGCAGTAGCCCTGTTATCAATGACAGATGGTTAGGAAATGTATTTGCGGGGTATACCGGTGTCATACTCGATGCACGCACGCCTTCTTTCGCTATGCGAGAAATGTTGGTAGCGCCATGTAACTCGATATAATCGTGTCTAAAACCATCCAGTGAAATTAAAACAACGTATTGATTACGCTGTGTACTGGCGTCTTTTGCATGTGCATTTGCCTTACACAATGGAATCAATAATAGCCATGCAGATAACATCGCTGTAATGAGTTTGGCCACGTTTTTATCTCTTTATTCGTTGTCGTCAGCATATTCGGCGCGAGTAGAGTTTTGATAAGTGGGTTACGCGCCACTTAAATTTAAACTGCAGTGAGTGTGTCTAGCGGCCAGCGAGGTTTTGCCTGCGAACTAAGTTCGAGCACTTCGTTGGCTTTCAACCTTTGCATACCGGCGTAGGCAATCATCGCTCCATTATCGGTACAGTATGCAAGGCTAGGGTAAAATACCTCGCCATGCAGTTCATTCATCAACACTGTCATTTTTTGCCTCAGCATTTGATTGGCGCTCACGCCGCCTGCAATGACCAGTCTTTTCATACCCGTTTGTTTCAGCGCCCGCTTGCATTTAATCATCAGCGTATCCACCACGGCCTCTTGAAAGGCAAATGCAATGTTGGCTTTCACTTGGTCGCTACCGTCGGATGCTCGAATAGTATTTGCAGCAAAAGTTTTAAGGCCACTAAAACTAAAATCCAGCCCCGGCTTGTCAGTCATAGGTCGTGGAAACTTATAATGACCTGGCTCACCTTTTTCTGCTAGTTTGGCAAGTAATGGTCCGCCTGGATAATCTAAACCAAGTAATTTAGCGGTTTTATCAAACGCCTCACCCGCGGCGTCATCTACCGACTCTCCAAGCACTTCGTATTGACCAATGCCCTTCACGTTCACCAACATTGAGTGGCCGCCAGAAACCAGTAACGCTACAAAAGGAAATGAGGGCGCATTGTCTTCTAACATCGGCGCTAAGAGGTGACCTTCCATATGATGCACACCAACGGCCGGTACGTTCCACGCATAGGCTAGCGAGCGTCCAACTGAAGATCCGACGAGCAAAGCGCCAATTAAGCCTGGCCCTTGCGTGAAGGCAACGCCATCAATGTCCTTTGCGGTTGTATTCGCATCGGTTAGCGCTTTTTCAATAAGGGGAATAATTTTCCGAACATGATCGCGAGAAGCCAATTCGGGAACCACTCCCCCATAATCGGCGTGTAGCTTAACTTGGCTGTATAACTCATGAGATAACAAGCCTTTCTCATCATCATAAACTGCGATGCCGGTTTCGTCGCACGACGTCTCAATTCCTAAAATTCGCATTAAGCGCTCACCTTTTTACAACAAAAACCAATAATTTTACTAGCGATCTGCGGCGATCATCTTTATGATCCGCCCGTGATTATCTTTCTAACCTGAAATTCAATCCCCCAGACACGCTCTAAAAAGGCAGCGTAAATGGGTCTGAATATAGGTAGCTTATGTTTCTTAGGCGCAGAGTTTACCTGTAAACCTGCATTCATGGAATGCTAGCAAAGGAGTAAATGCACGATATTGGCTATTTTTTAGCAATTCATCCTTTACTTTCTTTGCAGAAATGATTAGAATTTCGCACCATTTTTAACCCGGGTGGCCTTTTTAGCGCACAATTTTACCCGGATATACACAGTAAAGTTTTGAGGTGAGTGTTTAAATGCCTATCGTTAAAGTTAGAGAAAACGAGCCGTTTGATGTGGCGCTGCGTCGTTTTAAGCGTTCTTGTGAAAAAGCAGGTGTTCTATCTGAAGTTCGTCGTCGTGAATTCTTCGAAAAACCTACGTGGGAACGCAAGCGCAAGAAAGCTGCCGCTAAAAAGCGTCATCTTAAGAAGCTAGCTCGTGAAAACGCACGTCGCGTAAAACTCTACTAAACTAGGGTTTAATTACGAGTACGAAGGGTGTTGCTATTGCAGCACCTTTTGCGTTTCTGAAATATCAAAAAGATCCTTATTAGGGTCTTTTTTTGTATCCGTTAAAAAGGACACTGTTATTTAACTCGTTTTTTTATCCTCTTTATGTAAGCCCTGCTAGTCACTTTTTCATTAAAAACATTCATTGGGTCCTTTGGCTTTTAAAGCTTCCATTTATCATTCTATTGATTATCCTATTACACATAACGATATATCCAACTAATATCCAACAACGACCAACTAACAAAGGATACTGAAACTATCATGGCACTCATTGATGATTTAAAGTCGGCCCAAAAAGATGCAATGCGCGCAAAAGAAAAACTGCGCTTAAGCACTATTCGAATGGCGCTTGCCGCAATCAAACAAAAAGAAATAGACGAGCAGATCACATTAGATGATCCTGCTGTTCTAGCGGTACTAACAAAAATGGTAAAGCAGCGTCAAGACGCCGCATCACAATTCGATGCTGCAAATCGCGACGACCTCGCTAGCAAAGAGCGCGAAGAAATTACCTATATTGAAAACTTTTTACCTCAGCCACTTACTGATGATGAACTCAATGCCTTAATCGATGACACTATGGCCTCAACCGGCGCATCTGGTATGCAAGATATGGGAAAAGTCATGGGTGGATTGAAACCTAAGGTACAAGGTCGTACCGATATGGGGGCACTAAGTGCAAAAATTAAAGCCCGTTTGAACGCCTAAAAATGTAAGCGTAATAGTCAATAAAGACGAACGGCAGCATTAAAACGTGTTGACGTTTAATCTCAAATTCATGGGATAAAGACTACTACGGTTTAATTACCGCAACTAATATACTTGGGTGCGGTAATACGTTCTCATTTTTAGCTATCCCTGTTAAAGTAACCTCCGTTTTATTTATACGAATCCCTCATGGCTGGAAAAATACCTCGCGACTTTATTGATGATCTTCTCTCACGTACCGATGTGGTAGAAGTGGTCGACAGTAGAGTAAAATTAAAAAAAGCAGGTAAGAACTATCAAGCTTGCTGTCCTTTTCACAACGAAAAGTCGCCCTCCTTTACCGTCAGTCAAGATAAGCAGTTTTATCACTGTTTTGGCTGTGGTGCCCACGGCAACGCCATTTCTTTTATTATGGAGTTTGACCGCCTTGAGTTTGTTGAAGCCATTGAAGACCTTGCTAAATATCATGGGCTAGAAGTTCCTCGGGAAAAGGGCAGCCGCCCGGCTATGAGTGAGGAAAAGAAACAGCAGCTGCAAGACGACTACACATTGATGGAACAAGTTACGCGCTTTTTCCAGCACCAACTTCGCCAAAACGGAAACAGCAAAAAAGCAATCGATTACCTTAAGAATCGAGGTTTAAGCGGCGATATAGTTAAACAGTGGGAAATTGGGTATGCCCCAGATGGATGGAGCGCACTACTCGACACATTCGGCAAGAGCCCGCAACAGATAAAGCAGCTTATTGATTTAAGGTTGGTCAACAAAAATGATCAGGGTCGTACTTATGACTTTTTCCGCGACCGCATTATGTTTCCTATTCGAGACAAACGAGGACGTGTAGTGGGCTTTGGCGGGCGAGTACTAGAAGACGGTGGCCCTAAATATCTTAACTCGCCAGAAACCCGAATTTTTCACAAAGGCAACGAGCTGTTTGGCTTTTATTCTGCGCGCCAGCAAAATAGGCAATTAGATACTGTAGTCGTTGTAGAGGGCTACATGGACGTAGTTGCCTTGAGTCAGTTTGATATCAATATTGCAACTGCCGCCCTTGGCACAGCCACGACCTTAGAACATATTCAAATGTTGGTTCGGGCAACGTCGCATATTGTATGTTGCTATGATGGCGATCGCGCCGGTCGTGAGGCCGCTTGGAGGGCGCTAGAAAATGCGCTACCAGCTTTAAAAGACGGTGTTCGCCTGTCCTTCTTGTTTTTACCCGACGGTGAAGATCCGGATACCATGGTGCGGCAAGTCGGTAAAGATACGTTCTTAAACATGCTAAACGACGCCATGCCGCTATCACGCTTCTTTTTTGAGAATCTACTCAAAAGTCACAATGTAGGCACACCGGAAGGCAAAATAGCTCTTAAGAAAGCGGCAATGCCTCTTATTGAGTCAACGTTAGGCGCAGACCAAAAAAATATGCTGCTTGAAGAGCTTGCAAAGCACACCGGCGAATTCGACCGTTTCAAACTGCAGCAGGATATCTCAAAAGCGAATCAAGGAAGCAAAAAAGCCTACTCACCCAATTTAACCCAGGTGAACAAACCTAAACTATCCCCCCTTCGGATGCTTATTCGCTTGCTCCTAGACTCACCAAGGCTGGCTGCGGCGTGTGACGATGTGCAAATTGGCATTTTCACCGGCAGTGCGGCAGCGGGCATGGATTTGTTACGTGATATACACGCATTTTGTTTGGCAAACCCGCATGCTAAAACAAGTCAGCTTGTTGAAAACTTCCGCGACCACCCCCACTCTTCTACTATTGCAAAACTATTGTTGCAAGAGCATTTAGTTAAAGATGAAGACGCTGAACGGGTCTATAATGATAGTTTCACACGTTTACTCGATGCCCATCTCGAGAGCCGTATAGAAACCTTATTGTCGCGCTCTCGAGTGCAATCCTTGAGTAGGGCAGAAAAAGAAGAATTAACGTTATTAATGAAAGAACGTCAAAATGGTTAGGGCGTTCTGAGCGCTGTAAAAACTGACAGAAAAAGTTGTTGCGGGGCGGTCAGTCCTAATTGCTAATTATTACTGTTTAAAAAATCAGCCAGCAATCTGGTAAAACCACCCGTTTTTCTGTTATACTGACTAATTCGCTGTGTTCAATCGCAATTTATCCAAAGCATTTTATGCTTGTCTACCTTGTGAACGAAAAATCAGCAATGTGAGTAAACAATAGATAGCCGATAACACGAGCAAAACCAAACTCGGGCGGATGCGCATCGCAAACATAAGCGTCGCATTGGGCACAAACGGCATTGATACGAACATCAGTACTCCAGCAGATAAGATGGAACATACGTTAACGTATGTTGTCTTGTCTATTGCAAACTAATTGAATGTGAGAAGTGTAGGTTATATGGCGCAAAGCAAGCAGTCTCAGATTAAGCTCCTGATTGCAAAAGGTAAAGAGCAAGGTTACTTAACCTTTGCAGAAGTTAACGACCACCTGCCGCAAGATATTGTCGATTCTGATCAAATTGAAGACATTATCCGCATGATTAACGACATGGGAATTCAAGTTTCTGAATCAGCACCTGATGCAGATGAACTTCTCATGCAAGAAGCAAATGCAGACGAAGACGCAGCAGAAGCTGCAGCGCAAGCACTTGCAACCGTAGAAAGTGAAATTGGCCGAACTACAGATCCTGTCCGCATGTACATGCGTGAGATGGGGACGGTAGAGCTTTTAACACGTGAAGGCGAAATTGAAATAGCCAAACGTATTGAAGATGGCATAAACCAAGTTCAGTGTTCTGTAGCAGAATACCCAGAAGCAATTACGTACTTGCTTGATCAATGGGATTTATATGAAGCTGAAGAGATTCGCTTAAGCGATATTATCTCTGGCTTTGTTGATCCTGATGACGACCAAGACCTTGCTCCAACGGCAACGCACATCGGTTCTGACCTGTCAGAAGAAGAGTTAGAAGATGAAGACGATGATAGTGATGACGAAGAAGAAGAAGAAGAAGACACTGGCGTAGATCCTGAACTTGCGAGAGAGCGTTTCGACGAACTTCGTACTCAATACATCAAAACTCGCGATGTCATTGAGAAAAAAGGTCGTTCACATGCAGACGCTCGCAAACAAATAAACGCATTAAGTGACGTCTTTAAAGAATTCAGACTTGTTCCAAAACAATTCGACCGCATGGTGAAAAACATGCGTCACATGATGGACAAAGTACGTATTCAAGAACGTCTTGTCATGAAGTTTTGCGTAGTCAACGCAAAAATGCCAAAGAAAGACTTTATCAAAGCCTTTGCAGGTAATGAAACATCAACAGCGTGGCTTTTTGCTGCAGTGAAATCTGGTGCGCCTTACGCCGATGAACTAGCTGTGTATCAAGAAGAAGTTGAACGCTGTATTAGCAAGATGAATCAAGTTGAGCAAGAAACTGGCTTGGTTATCGCAGACATTAAAGACATTAACCGTCGTATGTCAATCGGTGAGGCAAAGGCCCGCCGTGCGAAGAAGGAAATGGTAGAAGCTAACCTTCGTCTTGTTATTTCAATTGCGAAAAAGTATACCAACCGAGGACTTCAGTTCCTCGACCTTATCCAAGAAGGTAACATTGGTCTTATGAAAGCGGTTGATAAGTTTGAATACCGTCGTGGTTATAAGTTTTCAACCTATGCAACGTGGTGGATTCGACAGGCTATTACGCGATCAATCGCCGACCAAGCTAGAACAATCCGTATACCTGTACACATGATTGAAACGATCAACAAGCTAAATCGTATCTCTCGCCAAATGCTCCAGGAAATGGGCAGAGAGCCAACGCCAGAGGAATTGTCTGAACGCATGTTAATGCCGGAAGATAAAATCCGTAAAGTACTTAAGATTGCAAAAGAGCCGATCTCTATGGAGACGCCAATTGGTGATGATGAAGATTCACACCTTGGTGACTTTATTGAAGACAGCACTATTGTGCAGCCTTTGGACTCGGCAACGGGCGGAAGCTTGAAAGGTGCCACTCAGGAAGTGCTAGCGGGTCTTACTGCCCGTGAAGCGAAAGTGCTACGCATGCGCTTCGGTATTGATATGAATACCGATCATACACTTGAAGAAGTGGGCAAGCAGTTTGACGTTACCCGTGAGCGTATCCGTCAAATTGAAGCCAAGGCATTGCGTAAGCTTCGCCACCCTAGCCGCTCTGAGCAGCTTCGCAGCTTCTTAGACGAGTAGCTTTTTAGATGGGTATCTGGTCGCACTAGGTATTCGTTGAGGTACTCAAGGTACTAGACTAATGAGTGCCAAGATAAACGAGTGATTAAAAAGTAAAATCCCTGGCGAGAGTCGGGGATTTTTTTTGCCCATAATAATACACAGCCATAGCTCAGCTGCTCCTAATACCTCTAACCCATATCAGGTAAAGCCTTGGTTTACCTACCGGCGTTAGGGACAATAGGAGCTATAGCTCCTCTAAAATTTTGGCCCTCGATAATTTGGTCCTCTAAAACTCAGCCCTCAACGCTTGGCTACTGCAGACCTTACGTTCTAGAGTAGGGCTATAGATAAGAAATCTACACTGAATTTTTTCGGCAACTTTGAGAAAAATGAGTAAAAAACACGAGAAAAAAGACGTTCAAAGAAGAGAAACCGTCAGAGATGAAAATGTAAGGCTTTCTTTTCTACTGACCGCCAAGGAGAAAAGAAAAAGCCTCCGAACGGAGGCTTTTAAAAAGTTGGGCTACACTAGCAATACCGTTACACGCGGAACTGTTTAGCAATTGATTCTAAGTGCTGCGCTAAATTGGCTAGCTCATTACACATACTACCAAGCTCACCTGAGCGCGTCGCCGTTTGTTCCGTGCGCTGATGAATCTCATCTACATGACGCACAATATCAATGGCAACGGTACGCTGATCTTCGGTGTTGTGCGCAATTTGCTCGTTCATGTTGTTAATACGGCCAATGGTGCTGGTAATGGTTTCAAGACTACTACCCGCTCGGTTAGCGGTTTCTACACTATTAGACGCTTGTTCAGTACCCTTAGCCATAACTTGCACAGCTGACTGAGCAGCGCTTTGAAGTTGCTCGATGGTATTTTGAATTTCTTCTGTTGATTGCTGAGTACGTGACGCCAAGGTTCTCACTTCATCAGCCACCACTGCAAACCCACGCCCTTGTTCTCCAGCACGTGCGGCCTCAATAGCGGCGTTAAGTGCTAGTAAGTTCGTTTGCTCTGCTATTCCTTTAATCACATCTAAAACAGAGCCGACTTTGTTTGAGTCAGACTCTAAACGCCCTATTACATCGGCCGTTTCTCTCACATTATCTGCAAGTTGTTGGATACTGGTAACCGTTTGCTGAACAATTTGACGACCCTCGCTTGCAGCACTCGTCGCTTCATTAGCATCACTCGCGGCCTGCGCTGCACTTTGCGCTACACCGTCTACAGAGCCACTCATCGTATCAACTGCTTGTTTTGCATTAGTTGCTGACTTTTGCTGAACGTCAATGGTGCGCTGTGTTTCTTCTGTCACACCACGCAAGTTTTGCGCTAAGTTTGATAGGGGAAGACTTGCTTCAACAACGTCTTTCACCACGCCTTGCAGTTTGTCCATAAATTGGTTGAACCAATGAACGAGTTCTCCAATTTCGTCTTCGCTTTTAGTTTCAATACGAACCGTTAAATCACCGTTCTCTTGGGCAATATCTTTAAGTGAGCGAACCACATCGTCAATGCTTTGCTTTATACCGCGAACAATCGGGATCGCGGTAGCGAATAATAAGATGGAGACCACGATGGCTAAAATAACGCCAGTGCTAATCAGTGAAGTATTCGCAGAATCAGTGTTTTCGAATGCTTTTTCAAACGCATTTTGCTGATCATCTCTAAAGCGTGTCATTGCCGCGATTACGCCGTCATAAGAAGCATTCATTTGGCTTGAAAGCTCGCCTAATCGACTAAAATCGGCAGTACCATCGACCATAGATTGGGACACATCAAATGCCACTTTAAAATAGTCGTCAAAACCGGATGATATTTTAGACATGTCAGAACGAAAATCAGCGCTAATACCCGCAATTTCGTCCATTCCGTCCTTTGCTTCCTTCGCCAAATCTTGCGCAACGATGAGAGTATCTTGGTCACCCGTAGTCACTGCACTTGAAAGCGTATCTCTCACCTTTTGCATTTCAACGAGTGTAGAAGCAGAAAGTTGAAGTGCGGGAAACTGCACTTTTTGCACTTTTTCTAAGATAGCGCCATTGTTCAGCGCAGTATAGACAGTGATTAAAAGGTAAATAACGAAACTCAAAACAGCAATTCCTGGGATCAGGAAGATTTTTGACGCTATTGGCATTTTTTTAAGAAAACTCATCTGCTATCTCACTATTTTTAATCATCGCCCAACTACAGTTCAGAAATATCTGACTAGACACTACTATAGTAATATATCTACAAGAATCACGAAAACTTTAATAAATAGTTGAAGCTTGGCGCTTTATGTACTCGTTTAGTACTCGCGCCAAGCTCAATTAGCGGTTTAAAACGTGTAGTTCACGCCAACTTTAAGCAGCGTAGCGTCGTTTAAGTCGTTTAGATCATCGCTGTACCACGTTACATCAGCTTTGAGCGCAAAGCCAGGCTCAACATCATAACGAAGACCAGCAGTTACTGCTGAAACGTCTAAGTCCTGCTGTGCAGCAATGCCACTAGCCGCCTGATATATACCAGACCATGTTGCATCGGTTATGGCATCACCAGTAGCAATTGTTGGAGGAAGACCTGCAACTAAACCAAGCTGCGTACCGTTGTCCGCCTCTTCAACTTCATACGTGATGTGTGGAGTAAACTTACCAAAACGTAAACCCGCAGTGACATACCATGCTTTGTTGTCAGCAATGACAGAACCGTCAACTTCAGTTTGCGTGTATTCTGCACCAACAAACCAATCGTACTTATCCACACCAACGGCTACTTCGAAGAAGGTTCCAGTGTCTTTTTCTACGCGCAAACCAGATGCTAAATCTGATGCACCAGGAACAACTGCACCAAACTGACCTGCACCGTCTACAAACGCATCAAACTCAGGATTGGCAGCACTTGTACTACCGCGAGCGATTAACGTGCGGGCACTAAACCAATCTCTAGTCGCCTCGAACGATAATGCTAGAACGTTGTCTAGGGTAAGTGCTGCGGGTGTTCCAGAAATGGTGGTGTCTGCTTTCGCACGACCTGTCGTAAACTGTGCGCCATACTCCCAGTCGCCAGAGTAATTTGTGTAATCAACTCTCACGCCATCGATGTTGTTAAAGTCGATACCGTATACCGAGTCTGGCGGCGTTAACCAGTGATAAGAATAACCAACGTCTAACGAAGCAGAGTATTTGAATAACGGCATACGAATGCGGCCAGCGCTCACGCTTGTAGTATTAGACACATTATATGTCATGTATGCCCATTCAAAGTCAGCGTCGTAATCATCTCTACCACGTCCCACAACCTGCGCAGTAGCAGACAGTTTGTCGCTAATTTCACCACGAACTTGTAAACCAAATACGCTTGCAGGGTCAAAATTCAAATCACTTTCATAGCCGTAAACAGATTCGTTGTCGTCGAGAGTCATTCCGCCAATAAGGTTAGCGAAGCCATTAATTTGAACTTCTGCCAAAGCGGGTGCGCCCACAAGGCTAGCCATAGATAAGATAGCAAGTTTTGTTTTCATGCTTGTTCCTTTGATTCAGAGTAATACGGTAAATTAAAACGTTGCTACTACGCGAACACTGTCATTCACAGCGCCTGCGTCTACAAATCCGATAGCTCCAGGATTTGATGCTACTTCAGCAATCACTTCTGCGTCAGTGCCTAATGATTTTGGCGGCTGACCTTTCCCCGTAAATACAAGCTTCGACCAAAAAGCCGTTAATTGAGACGCTGTTTTATTTAGAACCTTACCGTTAAATTCGTCAGTGGCAGCCTGACCGTCGCCAAGCGCTACTGGTTCAGCCTGAGTGCCGTTAGGAAACGCCTTAGCTTTATTCAAAAACAAACGAGTAATTGTTGCTTTATCTAGCGAATCACTATTGCTTGGGTGCACAACAACCGCTACATCAGCAAATGCCATGTTGCAGCAAAGTCCTGCTGCAAGGATCCATTTTTTCATAAGATATCCTCTTAACTAATTCACGGTGTCATTCACCGTATCTGTAAAAATCAGCTTGCGTAAAACGTGATACTCGCTTCAAACATGGTGCGAAAAACCACATTATTCAGTCGCGACTCAACAGCCGCTTAAGTATTGGTCACAAATGCCATTAACGCCAATTTAGTCGTGAAGTTTTTATAACTAAAAATTAGCAACTTAGGCATAGCAAGTTGTGTTGGCGCGCAGTGTAAAGGGAAGGAAATATTTGACAACTAGACTAAGGACTAAGAAGAGGTGACAGTGGTAAGATAAGTATTAACATATTGGATACAAAACGAAGAAAACTTTAAATTAGTCATACAAAACAACACCCTATAAAAAAACAAACCAACCCCAAACGCATCGAAACCAATATCAATGTATTAAATAATATACTTATCTGATTGAACTAAAAGGCCTTGATTTGCCCAAATTGGCGCGAACAAGTTAAAGATGAATTGGCTCGCAGTGGGCGTATTGAACTTTGCTGAACGGATTTTTGACTAACTATTCAGCAATGATCAACACGGCACAACTTTAGCCCGTTTAAACATCGCCTTTTGTATGGGGAATATCGCTATCGAGCTTTTCAATTTCCTGGGTTCGTTGAAGGGGTGAGTCTGTATTTCTTGCTAGCCAGCTGTATGCCGTGGGCACAACGTACAATGTCATAAAGGCTGATACCAATACTCCGGAGAAAATTACCATGCCGATTACCATACGGCTTTCGGCGCCTGGTCCAGTGGCTATAACTAATGGTAACGCGCTGAATACGGTTGTAAATCCGGTCATAACAATGGGACGCAATCGTTGTGTGGCCGCACGTTTTAATGCTTCTTCAAACTCCATACCACTGTCTCGAAGCTGATTGGCGAACTCAACGATTAGAATACCGTTTTTGGCCGCAAGGCCTATTAACATGACCAAACCAATTTGGCTGTAGATGTTGATCGTCATACCTGAGAAAAATAGTCCAATATAGGCACCAACGAGTGCTAACGGCACCGTTAGCATGATAACGAGCGGATGGACCCAGCTTTCAAACTGCGCCGCCAAAATAAGGTAGGTAATAGCCAGTGCAAGCATAAACACGTAGATAAAAGAGCTGCCCGCCTCTTGGTATAGCTGTGACTCACCTTTGTAATCTATCGAAACGTTATCGGGTAACTCAGTACGAACAATGTCTTCTAGATATGTCAGCGCTTGCCCTAGTGTATAGCCTTCAGCTAAGTTTGCTGAGATTGTCACCGCCCGCATTCTGTTGTAGCGGTTTAATTGCGAAGACGTTGCTTGTTCTTCAAAGGTAAGCAGGTTATCCATAGGGATAAGTTCACCCGTTCTTGCGGAACGAACGTACAGATTTTCAATGTTATTTGGGCTTCTAAAGTCATCTTCAATCCCCTCTAAAATAACATCGTACTCCTCTCCCCTATCGAGAAACGTTGAGACTCTGCGCTGTCCAAGCATTACCTCTAGCGTTCCACCAATATCGCTGATGGACACCCCTAAATCGGCCGCCCTGTCGCGATTGATATTCACTAAAAGCTGAGGTGACGTTTCTTTATAGTCTGAATCTAATCGGATAAGCCCTGAGTTTTCAGCGGCTTTTTCAAGCACGGTATCCCGCCAGGCAACTAGGTTTTCATATGTGTCGCCTTTTAAAACAAACTGCACAGGACGACCAAACCCTCCGCCAGACACGCCACTTCGCATAATGGAAAACGCCCGCACATCAGGTACAGCGGTGAGCTTCTCGCTGAGCTCGTCCATAAGTTCAAAGGTACTGAAATCTCTCACATCCCAATCAGCAGAACCCACAATGGCAATACCAGCGTTACCGCTAAATCCAGGCGTTCTCACCAATAGGCGCTTAATTTTTCCACTCTCGCGGTAGGGCATAAGAATATCTTCGATTTGCTTGAGGTTGTTTGCGTTGCTCTCAAAGCTCGCGCCTTCCTGTGCGTTCATTAGAATAAAGAAATTCCCCCTATCTTCTTTGGGCACAAACTCGCTGGGCACTTTTTCTGAAAATTGAACAATAGCGATAACGGCAAACACCAGCAGCAACAGCATAAGAATGGGCTGATGCAGGGTGTTGCCCAAACTCGAAAAGTAACGATTTTCAAGAGCTGAAAAACGCGAGTCCATCCAGCTTCCAAAACCAGAAGCACGCTCCCGCTTTTTCAAAATTTTGGATGCCATCATTGGCGTTAGCGTAAGTGCAGTAAAGCTGGAGAACGCTACAGCAGCAGCGATAGCCAAAGCAAACTCAGTAAATAAACGGCCGATATTGCCTTCTAAGAATACCAGCGGAACAAATACTGAAATAAGCACAAGCGTGGTAGCAATTACTGCAAACCCCACTTCTTTTGCACCTCGATAAGACGCTAAAATTGGCGGCTCGCCCATTTCAATTCTGCGATAAACATTCTCTAGAACAACAATGGCATCATCGACTACTAGGCCGATTGCTAACACCATCGCTAGCAGGGTAAGTAGGTTGATTGAAAATCCAAGTGCGTACATCACCACAAAGGCGGCAATAAGCGAAACCGGCACGGTAACGGCAGGAATTAACGTTGCGCGAATATTGCCAAGGAAAAGATAAATCACGATAACAACCATAAGCATAGCAATGCCAAGGGTTTCGTATACCTCGTCAATAGAAGCTTCGATAAACACAGAAGAATCGTAGCTTGGCACGATAAAAATATTATCTGGCAGTGACTCCTCTATCTTAGCTATTTGTGCTTTTGCGGCTCTGGCTACTTCCAGCGTGTTTGATTTCGACTGCTTGATTATACCAAGCCCAATCATGTTAACACCGTCGCCGCGAAACTCAGTTTCATCGTCTTCTGCGGTTAATTCTACGTTGGCAATTTCGCCTAATCGGACTAAATACCCGTTTTCGCCTACTGCAATGGTTAGTGCCGCAAAATCGTCTGGTGTAAGAAACGTGCGTGCTACTCGTACTTCAAAGTCTCTATCAACAGATTCTACTTCACCTGCCGGTAGCTCAACATTCTCCGCTCGAATAACTTGCTCTACGTCGGCTACGGTAATGCCTCGGGCAGACATTGCCGTTCTGTCGAGGAACACCTTCATGGCGTAACGCCGTCCGCCCCCTATCTGAACCCGTGCAACACCGTCAACAATGGAAAGTCGGTCGACGAGGAAGCGCTCTGCGTAGTCGGTGAGTTCCATCGTATTGAGGTTAGTGCTTCGCAAGTTGTACCACACGACGGCACTTTCATCGGAGTTTGCTTTTGATACTTCAGGAGGATCGGCTTGATCTGGCAAATTATTTAATGCGCGACTGACTCGCTCTCGTACATCGTTGGCGGCGGCATCAATATCTCGAGTGAGTTTAAACTCGATAGTAATATCTGAGCGGCCATTGCGCGACGTAGAGGTAACGTTTTTGATACCTTCTATACCGGAAATTCTGTCTTCTAACAGCTGGGTTATACGCGTTTCAACAATGTTGGCAGAGGCTCCAGCATAAGTGGTATTCACCGATACAATGGGTGGGTCTATATCAGGGTATTCTCGTAGCGACAGCATTGAAATGGCAACCACACCGAATATAACCAGTAACAGGTTGATAACAGTTGCAAATACCGGGCGTTTTACAGAAACGTCAGACAATAACATAGTGCTGCGCTCCCTTATCGATTCAGAACATTAACGGGGGACTCATCACGCACCCGCAATGTACCTTCGGTAATCACTTCATCGCCCTCACTAATACCTTCTATAATTTGCACAACGCCGGGTCTTCTTTCTCCAATGCGTACTTCTGTTTGGTAAGCCACGTTGTCTCGCACCACATAAACAAACTGTTTGTCTTCTACAGGCACAAGGGCCTTTTCAGGAAGGACAAGTGTATTGAGCACACGCTTTTCAACCGTCACGGTTAGCAACATTCCCGGGCGTAAGCGATTGTCTTTGTTTTTTATCGTTGCGCGAACATTGATAGCGCGAATGACCGGGTCAAGGCGAGTATCCACATTGCTGATCACTCCCTCAAACTCTACCCCAGGGTAGGCAATGGAAGCGGCGGTGAGTCGCTGCCCTGCAGCAACACTGGCAAGATGAGTCTCTGCCACACTAAAATCGACTTTTACCACGCTAATATCATCAAGCGTGGTAATGGTGCTCCCTGGCTGGACCAATGAGCCTTTACTGATCATTCTATTGCCTAACAAGCCGGTAAACGGCGCGCGGACCTCTAGGTCGCTAAGCTGTGCCTTGGCAATATCTAACTGCGCTTCTAGTGCTTTTACCCGAGCGTTTTGCTCGTCGAGCAATTGCTCTGACGTGGCGTTTGTTTGGCGCAAGTCTGAAATACGGGTGAACTGACGTTTAGCTTCGTCAATATTTGCTTTTAATTCCTCAACGCGAGCACGCTCTTCAGAGTTATTTAACTGAACTAACAGCTCACCTTCTTTTACCTTATCGCCATCTTCAAAATTGATGCTCGCAATGGTTTCTGTTACTTGCGCCGTAATATTTACCGATTCATTGGCAACCGCGGTGCCAAGCGACTCTATCGTGATAGGCAGCGCTTCGATAGTTGCATAGGAAGTGTTGACAGGAGTAGCACGCTGGCCACCTTGCTGCTCGACATTGTCCTCTGGTAAATTCAAATACACGACAATGCCTGCCAATAATACAACGCCAATTAACAGTGGTGATAAAGAAAAACGTGAAGACATAACCTTTCCTATAGGTAAAATAACAACCCGTGATAGAGTTGTTATAAGGCAGCTTAGTGTAATAGCTGTATTCAAGCGCTACACTCAAAACCCTATACACATAGAACGAAGGCGACTACGGGCATTCCGTTCAATGGGTTTGTCATGTACAGCGCTATTAATTATTTATTTTGTTGAGAGTATTCTACCTTTTTCAATGACTTTCTTTTTTCGCTTATCACCTATTTTGGCAGTTTTAACGCTTTTAGGTTGTTCACAACAGGTACCTAGCAAGCTCCTATGTCGACAATCTGCGTTACTTGAATCACAAACTGTCGATATAAGCTTTAATAGTAACGACACCCAAGCTGCTGTGTGCCTTATCAAAACCCAAGATAAAGTGGTGCTTATTCGCCATCGATTAAGCGGAAAACTCGATTTCCCCGGTGGAGGCGTGGATGAGGGTGAATCGCTATCGTGTGCTGCACACCGAGAAACATGGGAAGAGACAGGCTTTAATGTGCTTGTTCGAAAGCAACTAGGCAGAACATCGAACGGGCTTGCCTTGTTTGCTTGCGACCTTGACGCGGGTATCGATTTAATGCCTGAACATTTTAGCCCGCCATCATGGGCAACACTTGAAGTAGTTGCAATTGAAAAGGTGGACCCGTTTTCACTTAGCCATAAATCCTTGCGCTATGCAGATGATCTTGCTTCACTTCGCGATGGGTTTATAGCGTTTGACACTAACTAATAGCCACAGCAGAGTGAGATTTAAACCTGACTTTTGGTACATTGTAAGCAGTGGTTAGAGCGGCAGGTAGTTTCTCATCCCTCGTTAAAAAAAGAATAAATAAAAGAAACCAACCGTCCAGATTTACAATATTAAGGAGCAAAGCGTGTTTTCATTGCCGACTCAAAGCCTTAAGGGCACCGTATCAGAACAAGAATGGCAAGCCCGTGTCGACTTGGCAGCGTGCTACCGCCTAGTGGCGGATATGCGCTGGGGCGACTTAATTTACACGCATATATCAGCCAAGGTACCGGGAACCGAGCATTACCTTGTTAATGCCTTCGGATTAACATTTGATGAAGTGACCGCGTCGAATTTAGTAAAAGTAGACCTAGACGGTAATATTCTTGATGATACGCCCTATGGCATAAACCCAGCCGGCTTTACCATTCACAGTGCAATTCACGAAGTACGTCATGATGCAGAATGCGTCATTCACCTTCACACGCTGGCCACTATCTCAGTGGCATCGGTCAAAGGCGGTTTGAAGCCATGGAGCCAGTACTCAATGTTTTCACTACCTTCATTGTCATACCACGAGTATGAAGGGCTTGCCGTTGACGACGCTGAGCGAAAACGACTCCAAGACGATTTGGGCGATACTAATCACATGCTGTTGCCCAACCATGGCGGCCTTACATTAGGACCAACTGTGGGTGATGCGTTTATGCGCTTCTACGACCTTCAGCGAGCATGTGAGATACAACTTGCATTAATGCAGTCTAATGAAGAGGTGATTGAGATCCCCCAACCTATCATTGACGGTATCTATGAGCAGGCCAAGGTTGTACACAGCGGCGCAACCGGCGGGCAAAAAGCATGGCCTGCTATGTTGCGCAAGGCGTACAAATTAGACCCAGGATTTTGTGAATAACATGACTACGTACTTGTGATCACAGCCACCTGCTGATGTTTACAATGCAACGGTATAGATTGAAATAAATAACGGAACTGAACCTACATTATGAAAGTGACCAAAGTAGAAATATTCGACATCGAATGCCCGAAGCGCCCTCAGTGGAACCCTGTGTTTGTCAGAGTGTATACCGATGAAGGTATCACCGGCGTGGGCGAAGCAGGTCTTGCCTACGATTGGGGCCACAGCGCCGCCGCTAATATGGTGAAGGAAATAGCCGAAGCTCTACTTATTGGCTTTAACCCCTTCAACACAGAACTTTTATGGTCTCGCATGCTGCGCGAAGGCTTCTGGGGACTAGGTGGAGGCCCGGTTTTCTATTCAGCAATGAGCGCTATCGATACTGCGCTTTGGGATATCAAAGGTAAAGCTCTAGGCTTACCGGTTTATGAACTTCTTGGTGGAAAAACTAACGGTAAACTTCGCAGTTACGCCAGCCAGCTTCAGTTTGACTGGGATACGGAAATTACCAAACTCAATGATCCAGCCGACTACGCTCGTGCCACTGAAAAAGCACTTAAAGATGGCTACGATGCGGTTAAAGTTGACCCAATCGTTTACGACAAAGACGGCAATACTCACTTTGATAGAACCAAATTGTTTACCAAGCCAGAACTCAAATTGTTTCGCGCACGTTTACAAGCAATGCGTGACGTTATGGGTGAAGACGGTGATATCATTTTCGAATGCCACAGCTTGCTAGGTGCCTCTACCGCTATTCAGTTAGGCAGCATTGTAGAAGACATTGGCTGCTTATATTACGAAGAACCAGTGAATTACTTGAACTCTAAGCTACATGACAAAGTAGCGAAAAATGTGAAGGTGCCGATTGCTGGCGGCGAGCGTTTGTACCATCGCTGGGACGTACGGCCTTACCTTGAAGACCAATCCATTGACGTGTTACAGCCTGATGTTGGCCTTTGCGGTGGCTTTACTGAAGCTAAAAAAGTGTGTGATTACGCTGACATTTACGATGTGCGCATTCAGGCACATGTATGCGGTGGTCCTGTGGCGACGGCAGCAAGCCTACACCTTGAAACAGCCATACCGAACTTCCTTATCCACGAGCATCATACCTATGCCACTAAAGCGTGGAATAGAGAGTTGTGTATTCAAGACCCTCAGCCAGTGAACGGCTTTATTGAAGCACCTGATACTCCAGGAATTGGCATCGATTTAAATGACGAAGTAGTTTATCGCTCTCCGCACATGACGGTAACTGAACTGAAATAGCGAGTGATATAAAACTGGGGCACCGCAAACAAGTCAAAAATTCTACTTTTCGCGGTGCTTTTTTATTAGTTAAGGGTCTTTCCCCGTCAGCGTGTCACCCTAAAACTGATACCACTTGTATGCATTTTTATAACGCAGCTTATCTGCATCATCCTTACTGAGACAAAAAGCCGTAGAGGTCCTTTGAGACTGCATGCGCTTGAGCATGTCGTCATACCCTTTTAGTAGTTGAGCGTAAGGCATTCGCCAGGTACATAAAGGAAAATTGCTCGCCAGCATAATGTTATCTTTAGGAAGTATATTTAGAGCGGTATTAAGCAATCGCTCAACATAGGGCCACGTCCATTGTCTGTTCTGCATCTCCATACCTGAAAATTTAAATGCCACATTGCCGCACTGCGCCAATGCACGTAAATTACGCTGCCACTTTGTGTAGGCAAGGCTGGAATAAGCGTGCCTGCTTGAATTAGCGCGCTTGCAATCAGAGCCTTCAGCGGGTAAGGAGCCCTCAGTGAATAAGGAGCCCTCAGCGGGTAAAGCTTCAGCAGGCAAAACGTCAGCTAAAAAAGGCGCTGCCGCGACATGATTAACTATTACCGCCAGCTCTGGAATACGCTCAACCACATTTAATAACGCGCTGACGCTTGTCACATCGGTAATATCGAATTGCGCATCAAAAGATAGGTTATTGGCAGCCATGTGTTTCAGGCTATGCAGCACCTTAGGGCTTCGCAATAAATTGGCTGCATCATCATCGAGAATATGGCGAAGCCCAACTACAGAGCGAAACCGTTTTAATCTATCAATGTCTGATAAGGAGGTAGACGACTGCAAGTCGATATTAGCAACACTGCGAAACGGCTTTATGCAGTGCTGCTCTAAAAACGCTACCTCTTGCCACGGTTGCTCGTTATCAAAACCTGCTTCAATGTGAACAAACCCGCTTAGCGTTGCGTGGTTTCCCTTAAACAAATCCCTTTCGTATACACTTCGTGCGATGACAGACTTGTCGTGCCAAAACGGCGCATTATTCGGCTTGAGCCAGTCGTATTGACCACGTTCAAGTGCGAAAAAATGTATGTGAGGGTCAATCCAGTTCATGTTTTTTGGTCCACATCGTTATTGCGCCGTGTACCCACCATCCACAGCATGAAGACTTCCAGTGATAAAAGACGCTTTATCGCTACACAGGAAATAGGTGAGTTCGGCGACGTCTTGAGGTTGACCTAGCCTGCCTACGGGTTGGGCTGCCGCTTCTTCTGCTACAACGTCATTTTTATTTGCCCCGGAGCGAGCGACATAGTTATCAATGGCATTGTGAAATAGCGGGGTTTCAATAGTGCCAGGACACACTGCATTCGCTCTTATATTATAAGAGGCATAATCGAGTGCGGTACTTTTTGCTATGGAGGCCAATGCAGATTTTGTTAGTCCGTACGCGAAGGAATTCTTTTTGCCAACAAAGGATTGATCAGATCCCATCACCACTATCGCACCTGATTGCTGTGCTTTCATAACGGGTAATGCATGCTTTATTGCGGCGTAAGCCCCTTTAATATTTAGGCTTATTATACTGTCGAGTAACGCTTCGTCAGTATCTTCGATAGTAGCTGATACGTGTTTGCCTGCATTACACACCAGTGCATCAATGCGTTTATAGTCTTGTGCCACAGACACCAGTGCTTTTTCCACCTCGCTCACATTGCTTACATCACATTTTATCCACTCACAATGCAGGGGAGCGACGTCAAAGTGCCTAATGTCTAAATTCACCACGCGATAGCCGTTTTCAGCAAATGTTTTACACACGGCAAGGCCAATTCCTAAACTGCCACCCGTTACCACGCATACTGGGCTATCATTAAACTTAACGTCAGTATTAATGCTAATGTCAGTATCAATTTCGGTATTCGTTGTGGTATTGGTCATCGCTCACGTTACCCCTAGTCTATTTCTGTTTTCTCTGTGCTTTCTTTATGATTGCGCTAGCTTCTGTGGCGTAAGCATGCCAGCGAGCAGGATAAATGCAAGGAAAAGCCAAAAGGCCATAAGTAATAGTTAACCCGAGTCTTGTTTAAGAAGCGGGATACAGGTAATTAATTATTAACTTTGAGTTAACGGACTACTCTGACCACTTGTTTTATGGCTATAATAGAGAAATTAAAACACTTGTTTGAAAAAGGAGTCATCCATGCCTTTACACCATGCCCCTACTGCTGATTTTCAGTTTCTTTTAAAAGAATGGCTTGGACTTGATGCCCATTATGAAAAGCTTGGCATCAGTGATTTTGATAGCGACCTAGCGAATGAAATTATTTCGCAAGGTGCTAAATTTGCACTCGATGTTGTTGCCCCATTAAACCGAGAGGGCGATGAAGAAGGCTGTAAGCTTGAAAATGGTCAGGTTACTACACCAAAAGGTTTTGCCGACGCCTATCAAGAATATGTGGCCAACGGCTGGAATGCCATGCTTGGCTCTGCTGAGTACGATGGTCAAGATTTGCCCTACACCATGGCCGTGCCGGTTCACGAGATGTTGAATGCCGCAAATTTAAGCTGGCGCTTAACGACTATGCTCACCGAAAGTGCCACACTTGCGGTAACGAAACATGCAAGTAAAGCGCTTAAAGATACGTATCTTGCGAAGCTGATCAGCGGCGAATGGACAGGTACAATGAACCTTACCGAGCCTCATGCTGGCACAGACTTGAGCTTGCTAAGCACTAAAGCACTGCCACAAGAAGACGGCAGCTATAAAGTGACGGGTAACAAGATATTTATCACTGGAGGCGATCAAGATTGGAGTTCTAACGTTATTCACTTAGTGTTGGCCCGCCTACCTGATGCGCCTAAAGGTGTTAAAGGTATTAGCTTGTTCTTGGTACCTAAATTTTTACCTGACGCGAGCAATGAGCCGGGCGAAGCAAACAGCCTGTCAGTGGGCAGTATTGAACACAAGATGGGTATAAAAGCCAGCCCTACCTGTGTTATGAACTTCGACGGTGCGACAGGCTGGTTAGTGGGTGAAGAAAACCAAGGGCTAGCGTGTATGTTCACCATGATGAACGATGCTCGCTTCCAAGTGGGTTTGCAGGGCTTAGGTACTGCTGAAGCGTCTTATCAAGGTGCGCTTACTTATGCACGCGACCGTGTTCAATCTCGTGCACCACAGGGCATTCAAAACCCTGAAGGTAAAGCAGACCCTATCGTGTTTCAGCCAGATGTAGCGAGAATGCTGCTAACACAAAAGTCCTTAATTGAAGGTTGCCGCGCTTTATCGCTTTTCTATGCCAAATTTATGGATATCGAAAAGCACACAGAAGGTGAAGAAAAACAAAACGCAGAGAATGTGCTTCAGTATTTAACGCCTATCTGCAAAGCCTTTATGACTGACATGGGCCTTGAAACTACTAACATTGGTGTGCAGGTATATGGCGGCCACGGCTTCATTCGCGAGTGGGGAATGGAGCAACTGGTGCGCGATGTGCGTATTGCCATGCTGTATGAGGGAACCAACGGCATTCAAGCCCTCGACTTAATTGGCCGTAAGCTCACCCGAGATGGCGGAAAAATGATGGAGTCGACCTATGCTGCATTTAATGAACTGGTTAACGACATTGAAGATGGTGAGAGCAAAGCATTAGCACAAGGTCTATTAGATGACTGGCGCGCTTCTTCTGCAGACTGTTTGGGCATGGACCCAACCACAGCTGCATCGGCGGCATGCGACTTTCTAAATTACAGCGCATACTCGCTAATTGGCGTATTGTGGTACAGCATGGCTGATAAGGCGCAGCACTCAGATAATGCGGTATTAGCAGCCTCCAAAGTGAAAACCCGAGACTTTTACATGCAGCGCATTCTACCTCGCCGCGACGCACACAAAGTAGCGTATAAGGCAGGGTCTGATAGTACTTTAGCGATTAGCGGCAGCGAGTTCGACTACTTGTAATATTATTTGCATTTGTCCTTTAGGCACGTGTATTAGAAAACAAAAAGGTCGGCTTGAATTACAGAGTTAATGCTATGTAATTCTAGTCGACCTTTTTTATACCGTTTTCACATGCTTTTAAACTATAAATATTGAAACCATGAACGTTAAAATCGCAGTCTCACGCGACTGCCATTGAGCGGCAGCACGATGGATTAGTAAACCTTATTAGCCTTAGTTCTTAGTGGTATCCATGTCAGAAAACGTATCGTCAAACCATTCATCTAACATGGCCTTCTCATAAAAAAGATTTTCATTTCTCATGTTTCGGATATTCGTATCCATAAAACCCATGTCTTTTAGCTGAAAATCCTCTTCACTTTTCAGTACTTCACCACTGCTGTCGGTCAATGAATAACTAAAGGTCATTCTTGGGATATCAACTCGCTGTATTACACGCACGTCGGAACCCATGTTATTTCCAAAACCAATAAATTGACTTGGCCACACTTGACCGGCCAAATCAATATTGGTGACAACCATTGATAGTGTTTGAGATTCGGGTAAAGCGGCAGCTAACTCAACTAAATGGGCCTCTAACGCTTTGAGTGTACGCTCTCGAAAACGCGCCCGAGATTCGTTTGAGGGGCGAACATCAGTAAAAGACGTTGGCTCTTTCCACGTTACTTTTAATTCGCCGGCATGAGATGGCACCACGACAGCGCTACTCAACAAAACGGAGCATATAGAAGTTGCGGTGATAGATAACTTATTCACGTTGACTCTCCTCATTTCAATTTTCTCGCAGACGTTTTAGCGTTTTTAGTTATTAACCAGGCTTTCGCATTAACGAAGACTGCGCAATGGTATGACAAAGCTGAGCGCGCTTGGCTCCTGAGAAATTCGGGTTTATATCGTCTGTTTGACAGTAATTCGCATAAAAGCGCTTAACACTATCTGTAGATACGGTGATTTTTTCAACATAGTTTTGTTGGTATGGCTTTAGTGGCTTTAACTGTGTGTTAATTTCACTTCGCAACCCTTCTAAAGCCCGCTGTTCCGGTAGAGTAGAAAGTGAAATGAACCAATCAGATACAGAGTTTTGAACATCTTCAAACAAATATTGAACAAAGGGAGAGCGCAGAATAAGCACTAGCACTATAATTTCAGCAGTAATAATAAAAAACCGGAGCATAACGTTTTACATAACCTTTCTAGTGGCGGCTTTAAATAGCTGTAATAATCACTGACATGGTTAACATACCCATCATAAAATCGTTTAGTCTTTCGCAACGTTGCGAGCAATGGTATTTAACATATTACTCAATTAAAGCCTTCTGGCTTTATTCGTAAAAGAGCATATAGAGGATAATACACTATCCTAGTGGCTTATTAATACACAATAAACGATACCCCGGTATGCAAATGTGCCCGCCTTTCATAGTTTAAGTTTACGCTGACTGAATTTACATCTTGATAGAATTTTACTTTCTGAACTTTCAGTATTGACTGAAAGTTTAAAAAGTACGATCATAATGAATATTCTTGATCTACATTAATCATGACAATCCTGTTGCTGTTATACTCCACACGCCACTAAAGGATGTTAGCTAAGGTTTATTTATGAACGAACAAATACCGGTCAAAAATGTCACTCCGGTAAAAGTGCACAAGCCAAAGGGAGACGGTCAAGGTAAGCGCCACGACTCCCGCAGTCGCATTTATGTACGAGCCGTAAAAGGGCCGTTGGAATCGTTCCGTCGATTTTTTGGGCTTATTTTTCTTGGCTTGTTCGCTATCATTCCATGGCTTCAGTTCAATGGCCAGCAGGCGGTCTTGCTCGATATTGGCCAGCAACGCTTCACCATATTCTCGCTAACACTTTGGCCTCAAGATCTTACGCTATTAGCTTATATATTTATTGTGTCGGCATTTGCCCTCTTCTTTGTGACCACTTTTGCAGGTCGAGTGTGGTGCGGTTTTATGTGTCCGCAAACTACCTGGGTATATATTTATACGTGGTTTGAAGAGAAGTGTGAGGGGCCCCGCAATAAGCGAATTAAGCTAGACGAGCGCCCAATGGACGCCGATAAGTTTATGCGTAAAACGGCGAAGCACACTGCATGGGTAGGCGTTGCTTTGTTAACGGCGCTTACTTTTGTTGGGTATTTCACGCCTATCGGCACGCTATTTGTTGATTTCTTCACCTTCAACGTAAGCTTCTGGGCTGGCTTTTTTGTTATTTTCTTTGCTGTATGTACCTACGGCAACGCAGGTTACATGAGAGAAATTATGTGTACTCACATATGCCCCTACGCTCGCTTTCAATCTGCAATGTTCGACAAAGATACCTTTACCGTATCTTACAACGCCAACCGCGGCGAAAAACGAGGGCCACGCCCGCGCAAGCTTAGCCACGAAGAAGTAAAAGAAAAAGGGTTAGGCGATTGTATCGACTGTAACTTGTGTGTGCAGGTATGTCCTACCGGCATCGATATTCGAAATGGATTGCAGTACGAATGCATAAACTGTGGTGCCTGCGTTGATGCGTGTAACGGAGTTATGGACAAAATGAATTACCCCAAAGGACTCATTAGCTTTACTTCTGAAGAAGAGTTGGCTGGCGGTAAAACCCATATTATACGACCTAAGCTCATTGGCTACTTTGTGGTACTTGTGATCATGATTGGCCTGTTGTTCGCCAATATCTACACTCGCAGCCCTACGGAAGTGGATATTATTCGCGATAGAAACTCTTTATATCGCGAAACTAACGAAGGGCTAATAGAAAATGTGTATACCATCAAGGTATTGAATAAAACGCAGACGCGTCAAACCTACACCGTAGAAATAAAAGGCCTTCCTGATTATGAATATATTGGTAAGCAGGAATTTGTCGTTGAAGGTGGCGCGGTGTATTCAACGCCGATATCGGTTGCAACCGACGCCTATAATCTGGAAGATACGGTCACTGACATATTCATTAGTGTTACCACCACCGTAGACGGTGATATTGTAACCATTGATGAGCCAACTAAGTTTCTTTATCGATGACAGATTTTTCTTTCTCGGGCTTGAGCCCAGATACGATACTAGATGCCCTGGAAACCCAGGGCATTTTTCTTCAAAGCGGTCTATTAGCCCTTAATAGCTATGAAAACAGGGTTTATCAATTTATTGCCGAAGACGGCAAACGTTATGTGGCTAAATTCTATCGACCGGGCCGCTGGTCTGATGAACAAATTCAAGAAGAGCACAATTTCGCTAAAGAATTAGCCGACAACGAAATTCCCATCGTCGCGCCCATGGCCGTGAATGCAAAGACGCTGCACCACCATAGCGTTGGAGGTACAGACTACCGTTTTGCATTATTCCCCTCGGTGGGCGGTCGTCAATTTGAGAACGACAATTTAGACCAGTTGGAGTGGATGGGACGGTTTATTGGCCGCATTCACCTTACGGCTCAAGCGTCTGCATTTTCTTCTCGCCCTGCAATTGATGTTGAAAGCTACTTATTAGAACCTCAACGTGTATTGGAGCAAAGTGAGCTATTGCCTGAAGGCCTTAAAACGGCATTTTTTGCTATTTTAAACCCCGTTATTGAAGCTACACAAAAAGCGTACAAAAACGTGTCATCCCCTATTCGTCTGCACGGCGACTGCCACCCTGGCAATATCTTATGGCGCGATGGACCTACCTTTGTTGATTTAGACGATTGCAGAATGGGGCCTGCCATTCAAGATTTGTGGATGATGTTAAGCGGAGATAGGCAGCAGCAACTGCTTCAGCTAGATACTTTAGTAGAGGCCTATGAGGAGTTCCAACCATTTAATAAAGCGGAGCTCGCGTTAATAGAGCCATTGAGAGCCATGCGAATGGTACATTATATGGCGTGGCTTTCCCGTCGTTGGTCAGACCCTGCGTTCCCCCGTGCATTTCCCTGGTTTGCAGAAGATAAATACTGGGAAGGACAAATTTTAGCGCTCAAAGAACAAATGTCTGCACTGCAAGAGCCTCCACTAAAATTAGGCATGTAGTTTCGTCACATTATTCCACTCGCTACATGCATCAATACACCTGCTGCTGTCGTAAGTCGCCGTTAAAGCCTATATACTCGCCCCCGCGTAGGTGCACATAAATCGGCCTTGCTAGCTCATGCTAGCCCACTTTAGCCAATAAAAGGCGAGACAGGGCTAAGCATTAAGAGACTAGGCACTAAAAGGCAATGCCGATAATTGTGTTAAACGGGAAATCAGTTAAATGCTGATGCTGCCCCCGCAACGGTAATCTCAGTACGATATAAGTGCTATATCAGTGCTACATCAGTACTTCTTTTTACACGCCACTGTCGTTAAGCCAATGTGATCGTTGACTTAATCGATGGGAAGGCAAAAGAGTGTCAGTCTCATAGCTATACGCTTATAAACAATGAGCAGATGACGAGAAAGCCCGGATACCGGCCTGTGCTTCACGGCCCCTGCACTATCAATGAGTGTGCGGTGCTTTCGCTTAATCATGTGCTCGGGCGGAGCGCATAAGAGACTATTATTGATTATGGAATTATCTTTACTACAGGCTGCTTTTACTAAAACTGCAACGGCCGCTGCAATCCTAACGTGTATCACTTCAACTTCTGTTTTTTCTCAAGAACGTTCTAAAGACACCGACGACGTAGAAACCCTCACCGTAACAGGCACTCGCCTACCGATAACGCTTACAAAGCTACCGGGTGCGGTATCGGTATTAACCGAGAGCGACATAAAAGCCTCAGGCGCGTTGCAACTTACCGAACTTATACGGGGACTTCCTGGCGTTAGCTTATCTCAATCAGGAAGCCTAGGTGGCCTAACCGAGGTAAGAGTGCGAGGCAGTGAAACTAATCATCTTTTGGTACTTATCGATGGCGTTATTGCTAATGATATCGGCCAAGGTAGCTTGATTGATTTAGCCCATTTAACCGCTGCAAATGTAACACGCATCGAGTTATTGAAAGGCCCACAAAGCGCCCGTTGGGGCAGCGGCGCTATTGGTGGAGTATTAAGTATTACCACTAAAGCCGGTGCTCAGGGTGACGTCACGCCTCAGCTAAGCATGTCGGCAGGAGTGGGTACGCAAAACACCTACAGAGGAAGCGTAAACACATCATCACAACACGACAACCTCGGCGTGTCGGCGTACGCGAGCTACATGCAAACCGATGGCGATAATATTGCAAGAACGGGGAGTGAAGACGACGGTTATGACAACCTTACCGCTGGACTGAACCTTCGCTTTGACGCCAATGATGAGCATAGGTTTTCTGCCTACCTGCGTACCGTAGACTACGAAAATGAGTATGACGCTACAGACTTTGCTACCACGGGATTGCCCGCGGATGCAGACAACGTTACAAAAGGGGTTCAAATTAGCTCGAAACTGAAGTGGGATTACCAAGCTAATAACAGCGACTATCGCTCAGCGCTTACTGCACAATACAGAAAAGATGAAAATGACAACACGACGTCCGGCGCTGACGCAGGCGGCACTACCGGTGAACGTATTGAGCTAAATTGGACCAATTTCTACCGTGTAAATGATTGGCAGTTAGCCGCAGGAACTGAATACCTTCAACGTTTGTTTTCACAGCGTGGGCCTGTGGTTTTCGGCGATCCTAACCAAGACCAACGGGATGATACCTACAGCGTTTTTGCCGAGGCTACTGGAGAGTTAAGTGATAAGGTTTTCACCTCGCTTAGCGCACGCTTCGATAATAATAGTGAATTCGACAATGCATCTAGCTATCGCGCCGGACTTACATGGCAGCTTGACCGTCATATCGCTTTATTCACCAGCTACGGAAAGGCAGTTAAAACCCCCACCTTCACCGAACGCTTCGGATATACCCCAGCCAGCTTTATCGGCAATCCTTACCTTATTCCGGAAAAAAGTGAAGAAGTTGAGGTAGGCGTTAAAGGTCGCTGGCAAACCGTGACGGCACAAGTCAGTGTTTTCAATACTCAGCTACAAGATGAAATAAATGGATTTGTATTCGATGCACAAAGCGGCGCATTTACCGCGGGCAATGTAGACGGTGAAAGCCAGCGAGACGGTGTAGACGCAGAATTTAGCTGGCGTGGCGACTTTGCTGATATTACTGGCTCTTACAGCTATCTTGATGCCCAGCAAACCAGTAATGCACAAAGCGCCATTGAACTTAGACGTGCTCGGCATCAAGGTGCTATTACGGTAACGTCAGATTTTGGCCTTGAGAAATTTAGCTTTTACACAAAGCTTGCCTATACCGGCACACGCTTTGATACGTTTTTCCCTCCATTTCCTGCGCCTTCAGAAACCCTTGCGCTATCTGCTTACACACTGACAAGCGTTAATGTGAGCTACCAGCTTAGCAATCAATGGCAAATGTCAATAAAAGTGAATAACCTGTTTGATAAAGAATACGAAGATATCATTGGGTATGTGGGACAAGAACGACGCGCCCTGCTTTCAATCAGTTACACGCGCTAGATCACAGGCATGGTATTACACACAACTAGGCACACGATTTAACTAAACGTGTGTCTGGAAAAGCTCATTGAATAGCGCAAATAAGAAGTAGTGCCTATCTGCACCAGCATGGTTTACCGTGTTGGTGCTACTTTGTTTACCTTGCGTGTTATTCAACTTACTTGGTGCTCAACTCCTGTGGTGCGCAATTTCTGTGATGTTCAGCGGGGATTAAGCTTTCTACTGTATCATTTCGTTGTGTTTTTTAGCTTGCTGGTCGTTCAAATCTAGTTAACGCTCAAAGCCTGTGATAGTCTTTTGCCGATAAAAATCTTAAATATAAAGGAACTTATTCCATGAAAAAGTTTGCAGTAATGTTTGTCATGGCAATGCTTTTGCCATTAGCCGCTTGTGCTCAAGAGTCAGGCGCAAAATGGAAAGAAGGTACTCATTATAAAGTGGTTAATGAAGAGGCTACTGATAAGCCAGTTATTACTGAATACTTCTCGTTTTGGTGCCCACACTGCTTTCAGTTTGAGCCAATTGTTGAACAAATAAAACAGAAGAAAAGTGACGGTACTGCGTTTAACAAAGTACACGTAAACTTTATGCGCTTTACCGGCCCAGACGTGCAGGATGCAGCGACAAAAGCGATGCTTATTGGCCGTGCAATGAAACAAGAAAATGCGATGAATGGGGCAATCTTCAATTACATTCATAAGCAAAAAGCTTCTGTTACTAATCTGAAAGACTTACGCAACATCTTCGTCGTAAACGGCGCCGATGGCGAAGAATTCGATAAGCTTGCTAAAAGCTTCGGTGTTAACAGCATGCTGCGTAAAAACCAGCAGCAAATTGATGCTAACCGCGAGTTATTAACCGGCGTACCAAGCTTCATTATTAATGGAAAGTATCAACCTACTTTCACATCTGACATGTCTTATGATGATATTGCAGATTTAATTGTATGGCTGTCTGAACAAAAATAGGTCTGAACAAAATAAGCCTGTAGCGAGCCTGCCCAGTCGCTATTGCTGAGCAAAGCACAAGGCAAAATACGACCATCGAAAATGGGCGCTTTCAAAGCGCCCATTTTTATTAAGCCCGGCTTTTTATTGAACCAGCTTTCTAGGGCAAGACCTAGTGAACAAGGAACCTTATGACAACAGTAGATTCGTTTGCAGACTTTATTTGTGAACTTGATAAGCTTAAGGCCGTGAAGCGAAAAATCACTCTACCGGCAGATAATCATCGGGAAGAAAACTCTGCCGAGCATAGCTGGCATGTAGCGCTTATGGCCTCAATGCTAAGCCAATATGCTGCAAAACCTATAGACATCCAGCGCGTGATACAGATGATCCTTATTCACGATGTGGTAGAAATTGATGCGGGCGATATGTTTGCCTTTAATACGCAGCAAGACCACGCGGCTCAGGCTGAAAAAGAAATAACAGCGGCAAAACGAATTTTTGGTCTTCTTCCGTCGCCGCTTAATGAAACGATGCTGACGCTGTGGCTAGAATTTGAGGACGCGGCAACACCTGATGCCGAATTTGCTAAGGCGATGGATAGGGTACTTCCCGTATTTCAAAACATGAAAAATCAGGGCGGAAGCTGGGCGACCCATAAAATTACTCGCCAGCAGATAGAAAAGCGCAATGCACACCTTAAAACCTGTGCGCCGGCACTCTGGGATTACGTAAGCAGACAGCTAGACATTGCCGTGGCAAATAAATGGTTGTTAGACTCGCCCAAAAGCTAGCGACCAAACGGAAGGCTAGTTTTATCACGCTGCTGCCAAAGTAGTTGAGCTTCTTCTATGGCGGTGTTTACCTCAATACTGCGTAGCAAAACGAGGTAACTTGCCAGCGAGCTAATAATAGCCTGCTCACCGTAATCGCTTGCTGCTTTGCCATGCCATACCTCAAGCATATCGCCAACGTTCATGGTTTTATCTTTTAGTGCCCAGCGCTTGGCAATAACAGGAAGAACATATTCATCAGTTTTGCCGCCACGGGTAACAAATAACTCAGTTTCCCGCTCGCCATTTACCTCAGGATCGCCCCCGTCACCGCGAAAACACAGTGCATCTATGTTGTCGTAGTTTTCGTTCACTCGGCAATGTTTATGATCGAGGTGCATATGATACACCCCTTGCACACAATACTTCGCGCCAGTGGGGTTTAGCAACCGAGCCAGCGTATTGGCACACGAGCGCAACCCAAATACCTCGCGTAGTTTAATAATATGGTCTAACGATGGCAGCAGACACGATAGGTCGAGGTAAGTCACCAAGTGTTCATCCATCTGGGATTTAGCCTGTGTCACCGTATTCACTGCTGGCAAACCTAGCGTTGGCAACACCGCGCTTGCATATAGTCGCCCTGAACCTGGCTCATGGGCGCCGTGCAACATAACACGCGTACCGTTTTTAACGAGCACTGCCACGGCGAGTAAATACCACGGAAGCTGTCGCCGCTTTCCTGCATAGCAACCAATATCTAGCACAGGGGCTAGTGTTTGCACCTCGGGCTCAATAAGCTCTCGACAAGCATCCACAAAGCCTATTACTTCTTCGGGCGTTTCTTCTCGGGTACGTAGCAACATTAAAAAGGCACCACGTTGATCGCCGGTAACCTTATTGGCAAGCACCATTTTCATGGCGTGGTATGCCTCTTCGCGCGTTAGGCTTCGACCGCCCCGCTGTCCTTTTCCAATAATTTTTATGTAGTCACTAAATGGAAGCTGCATGGTGTGTTAGGAACGCTTTTTATTAAGTCATTAATTCTATTCACTCTATCATTTTTAAAAAAATAAGGGGAAATAAACCTGCGTTCAGTAATTCATTAATTTCGCCCTTTTCGTTTAGTAAGTAAAAGCCCCCCCCTAAGCGCACCTTAGAGTTTAATCTCGCTCATGTTCGCGATTATGTAGACGTTGAAATTCATACTTATATTCACACCTGCAAAAGTGCGTTTGCATAGATACGTTTACATTGCTAACTATAAGAAGCTTGCCACGCTATTGCCTTTTACCCCCATTGTTGGATGATTCAGCGGTATAAAATTTTCCTAATCATTACTGGTATAAAAACAAAAATAAGGAATTTGCGATGTCTAATTGCTTACATCTTGCTATCCCTGCAGGCGACTTAGAAAAAGCCAAGGTATTTTATTGTGACGTATTGGGCTGTAAAACGGGTAACAGTGAGGACGGGCACTGGATTGACATTGACTTTTGGGGCAATGAACTCACTTTGCATGAAAGTAGTGAACGGTTACCTTCAGTACGTCATGAAGTAGACATGGGTACGGTTTCAGTACCGCATTTTGGTGTTCATATGAGTGAAGATGAGTTTCAAGCGTTGAAGAAGCGTATTGAATCGGCAGGCTTACCGTATTTAGATAAACCCTACCGCCGCTTTAAAGATACAGAGTTCGAACAAGAAACGTTTTTCATCGAAGATCCTAACGGCAATGTACTTGAAATGAAAACAATGACTAACCCTGAAGTATTGTTTCGCACTACCAAATAAAGCGCATGTAAGTTCGTGAACACACATCGAGCTTAGCTATGAAGACAAACGGATAACATGCCAGCGTGTTGCTCGCTGGCACGTTTATTTGAGTACTTAGGTTATTGTTAACCGCAATGTATAAGAAGAAAACCTAGCCGAAGAAGTTGAAGCATATCTTGTTACCGTCAAAGTCTCTTACGTAAGCCGCATAAAACTTTCCCGGTACTCGTTGTCCAGGCGCGCCATCGCATGTTGCCCCAAGAGACAGTGCTTTTTCATGCATTTTATCTACTTTCTGCTTATTGCCTGGTGCAATTGCAAACATATTGCCGTTGCCCGGTGAAGGCTCTTTCTCATCCCACGGAATACACACGGCAATCATTGGCTCTTTCATCGATTTACCAATGTATTTAATCCGGTCCATATTCACTAACCGCTTAACGCCAAAATCTTCTAATAGTGACTCGTAGAATGAGGCTGATTTTTCTATATCGCTCACGCCCAAGGTTACGTAATTAATCATCAAGCTTTCCCCAAAAAGTAGGTTAGAAGTAATTTGAAATTTACTGTGTGGTAAAACCTACGGCAGGCGATACGAAATAGCTCAGTGAGGAATATTTAATAAAAAACCGCACTAGTATGCACTAGTGCGGTTTTGTGTTTTTCATGTCGCTCTTAGGTCCCTGCTTGCAAACACCTTGCGCCAAGACACTAGACGACCATTTTAATAGGAAGCCTTAGGCAAGCTTATCGGAAGCAACGCGATAACGAGGGTCTTCGTTAACGTTAATTTCTACAAACTTATCGGCTTTACGTAGCAAGCTGCGACACTCGTCGCTGATATGACGTATATGCAGCTTCTTGCCCTGCTCGAGGTATTTATCTGCAAGCGTATCTAGGGCATCGATACCCGACGAATCCCAAATACGAGACTCTCTAAAGTCGATAACCACATCTTCTGGATCGTTGGCGATATCAAACAAGTCTCTAAAATGCGTTACCGAGCCAAAGAACAGCGGCCCTTCTAGCTCATATACCTTCCAGTTGTCATCGTCGATATGCGATTTTACGGCAATATGGCGTGCGTGCTTCCAGGCGAATACAAGGGCAGATACGATAACACCAACAACAACAGCAATGGCTAGGTCGGCAATAACAGTAACGCCAGTTACCAAGAAGAGTACAAACGCATCTTCTTTGTTAACACCGCGCACAATGCGGAATGATGCCCATTCAAAGGTAGCAATAACCACCACGAACATAACGCCAACCAGTGCTGCTAATGGAATCATTTCAATAAGTGGTGCTGCAAAAAGAATGAAGCCAAGCAGTACAAGTGCAGCAGTTATTCCAGATAAGCGACCACGTCCACCAGAATTGATATTAATCATACTCTGACCAATCATGGCGCAACCGCCCATACCGCCAAAGAAGCCGTTAACAGTGTTAGCAACGCCTTGTCCAACACACTCTTTATTGCCGCGACCACGGGTGTCGGTCATTTCGTCAATAAGCGATAGGGTAAGCAGCGATTCAATAAGACCAACCAAGCACAAGATAATAGATGTTGGCAGCACAATCATTACCGTTTCCCAGGTGAAAGGCACCATTGGAATAGCAAAGGTTGGCAACTCACCCGCCAAGGTGGCGCTGTCTTTTTGATCAGCCGGTAGCAAGTCTCTTACAAAGTCGATAACCGTGCGCGCTTCTAAATCTAATCCGTGTACTAAAGCGGTAACCGTTACAATTGCTACCAACGAGGCAGGTACCGCCTTGGTAAGCTTTGGCAGTAAATAGATAATTGCCATGGTAAGGCCTACAAGACCTAGCATCCAGTACAGCATTGAACCCTGCATCCACTGCAGTTCGCCAAGTGAATTGACTATTTTAAATTGTCCTAGCTGCGCTAAGAATATAACGATAGCAAGCCCGTTAACAAAACCCAGCATAACCGGGTATGGCACCAAACGGATAAACTTACCGAGCTTAAACACGCCGCAGAGTATTTGCAGCAGCCCCGCTAAGATGACGGCCGCAAACAGGTATTGCACCCCATGCTGCGCCACAAGTGCCACCATCACAACGGCCATGGCCCCTGTTGCACCTGAAATCATGCCTGGGCGACCGCCAATGGCAGAAGTAATTAAGCCCATCATAAATGCAGCGTATAGACCAATCATAGGTTCTACACCTGCAACAAATGCAAAGGCTACGGCTTCAGGAACTAGCGCTAAGGCGACAGTAATTCCCGAAAGCACGTCATTTTTTACGTTGCTATCTTTACTGGTTATTAAATCGAACATGTTTTCTCAGAATATAAAGCGTGTTAAACAAAAAGCCCCATTGGCTAAAAGGGCTTACTGGAGAATTGTTGGCGATTCTATCACCATTGCAGCTTAAAATCTTTTAATAGAATGTTAACCATGCAGGCGTGTTGACACGTATTGAAAGCTTATTTGCTAATCATACAGCTAGATCAAACTTTGGACATACTGGCGATATTATTTGTTAAGGCAGTCGAAAACTCGTACAACAAAGATCAACACGCCCTAATATAAGAGCAGGCATAAAATCTGACAATCTGACAATCTGACATAAAAGCTGACACAGGCGCTATGACGTGGCATCGTATCGGGCAAAATTAGCTGCTTATCCTTAATTAATTTCTTATCGCTCAAATCCTTTGTAGTCTGTCGGCTAATAGACTGCGCAAGAGAAATACACAGCAGCTATTGTTTAATATCAGCATCAACGTCAACAAGAATATCAATTTGGAGTTATTGTGGTCCCGTACATCCTTACTATTTTATGTGTGCTCGTAGCAGGTGCAATTCATTGGGTTTCGCCGAAGGCGTATTGGAAAGCAACTTTTATGTCTACCGCCGTTATTCTACTTTTCTCAGTAGCAGCACTATTCATATTTAAAGCGTCGGGAATGCTTGTAAGTGAAAAAACAGGCGCTAACGCCGACTTTTCTGGGCAGCTTTTAACAATAAATATACTAGTGGCTTTTTTCGGATTTCTGATTTCGTTGTTTGTTGGATGGTTTCTCCGCGTAGTGAGAAATTGAGAAGAGAAATTAAGGCTTCACTGTAAGCGTTGGCCAAATCTCACACCAGCGCTTCTTTTGAATCCGCTCATTAAATACGTCTGGCCGAGGGTACTTGGGGTTTATACTGATGGTGCCTGCAAAATTAGCCTGCAAACCAAAGGGCGCGAGTATCTCAAACGGCCTTGCTGTTTCAAACGACGAGCGTGCACTGGCACTGCTACTAGCATTAGCACTGGAGCTGCCACTAGAACTGGCACTGGTACTGCTAGATAGAGCTTCGCTGTCTGCGGTTGATAACGCTATCGCCACACAGGTTTCTTTCTCAATCCAATATGAAATAGCCTCTTCGCAGTTTTTATAAGGCGTATGTCCGTGCAGTACATGCATACGCGCCTGATTTTTTACCTGCCACTTAACCTGCGGTAATACCTCATTTAACTGCATTTCATAAAAGGTGTCTTTCGCGCGCTGTGTGTTGTTTGCATCAAAATAGATAACATCAACGTCGTTTAACGGCGTGGGTGTGCTCTTTTGGTGTAAAAAATCCCAAATAGCGTTACGAAGAAAGCCTGCACCTAGGTAACCTTGTGGCAACGCGAGTTGTTGAAGCGAATGTAAGCACGACATGCGCTGATAGTCTGCCTGTATAATTTCGCAAACGCGCTGATAAAATTTAAGACGTTCGACATTGCGCAAAGTGCCTTGCATTGACCTTACTGACGCTTAGATTGCTGTGGCTCACTGTTGTGAATATGCAGCTTTTGCTTCCATTTAATAGTGTAAAGGCATAGCGCCACAACACTGCCACCAGCAAACCAACCTCCAATCACGTCGCTTGGCCAGTGAACCCCTAGCATCACTCGAGATAACCCTATGCAAAACACCAATAATGCTGCAGTTGAGTATATCCATGTGCTGACCGCCCTTTGGCCAGAGAAATGGCAAATAAGATAAGCGAGGTAGAAGTACACTAATGTAGACAGGGTTGCATGAGCAGACGGGAAACTGTGGGTATACACATCCACATCGTGCTGACTAACCGGTGGACGAGGTCTCGCGATCCCCGCTTTAAGGGCAAAGGCAACAAATAACCCCAACGCTACTGCCAACACAAAGGTATACGCCTTATTGCGCTGGTTGTGCATGGCGAGACCAACCGTAACGGTAATAGTCACAAAAAGCAGCACAATATTACTGCCAAGCGCGGTAACATCTCTTAATGCATCTGATACCCATTTAGGCGTGGAAGCC
This sequence comes from Alteromonas sp. BMJM2, assembly GCF_027257845.1. Classification (GTDB taxonomy): domain Bacteria; phylum Pseudomonadota; class Gammaproteobacteria; order Enterobacterales; family Alteromonadaceae; genus Alteromonas. The sequence continues at coordinate 157,040 of NZ_JAPVOT010000006.1, forward strand.
TCCAGTTTAAGGGCTTGGAATAATGCTTCGTCTATTGGCTGCGCAACACCTAAATGCACAAATAGCATAACCAATACAAAGCAGGTTCCAAGAAGCAGAACCTGAACTGAAGGGGTTTTAAGCATATTGATATAGTGACCAACTTCACTGTTTTGTTTCATGACTAACATCCATTTGTTGCATTTTATTTCACTAGCTGTGTTTTATATCACAAGGAAGTGTCGACCTAGTCGTGCTTACTTCCGCCAAGGCACTTAGGTGATGACAAAGGCTCCCCTCCCCTTTTTACCCACTCTTCAGGGGTATAAGTGTGAAGCGCCAGCGCGTGAACAGGCCCCTCTAAGGCCGGTGCTGCCAATGCGTTTATTTGTCTATGCCTGCCAATTAAACGCTGACCTTCAAAGGCTTCACTCACAACCGTTACTTTGAAATGACTTTGCGCTCCGTCGGGCACATTATGCATAAAGCTTTCATCAACGACCTCTAAGTAGCTTGGCGCAATAGCATCCGTGATGGCTGTTTCTAGGAAATCTTTTACTTGCATATCGTCTACCTGCATATCTTTTACCTCAATCTCTTTTATTCGCGTGACTGGCGAACCCATTGAAATTTTTAAGGTGAATTCGCGACTATTAATCGTCTGAAAGTGAGGTTTATTCTACCACCTATCGGTTTAACCGTCTTCGAAATGCCGTGTAAATAATGGCTTTGTGTAGCGCCAGCCATAACCAAAAGACTGCCGTGTTCTAGCAAGTGCGTATAGCGCGCCTTCGTCTCTTTATGCTTAAACACAAAAGGACGTGCCTCTCCCAACGTTACAGAGCCAATAACGGGGTTTGGCCCAAGCTCGGGTTCATCATCAGCGTGCAGGCTCATGCTGTCTTGACCGTGTCGGTACCAATTGGCAAGCACACTATTAAAACGGCTGCCGCATGCTGCACTACAATAATCCCGTATATCAGCTAAGGTTGATGTCCACGGGTTAGGCACCATGGTCAGCCCTGAATAGGTATAGGTGCACTGTGGGTCGCCATGCCAGCTCTGTAACCGGGGGATGGGAATAGATTTACCAAACATGCGCAATGAGTCTTGTCTCCACGGCAGTTCGCTTTGCAGGTTATCGAAATACGTATCGGCAGTAGATTGACTGAAAAAGCGAGGATAATACACAACATCCCCCTCAGGCAGTGGCAGGCGTTGAGGCTCTGGCTTATCAGGTTGATTAAAAAGTGAATATTGCATGTCTTCGCCTAGGTCGCTCTTTTATCCAGTTCTATTGAATATGATTTTTCTCTACCGCCAAGGTTATTTACGTGCATTGTACCAATCTGATCATGCTCTTTTTGCTCGCGAAATGTTACCCTACGCCCATTGCTAACTCCAAAGCACGCCAAGGCATGACATACGTCATCGCTGTTGCCGTCAGAATTTTCGCTAATGAATACAGAATTTATCTTTGCAGACCGAAACTTGTCTCTAATTCGCTATCCTGAAAAGCATCAACATGTGAGCTTACAGGCATGGGACAGCGCCGATGAGTTGCTCATCGACCATGTAGAATCACTGCTCAACGACAATGTGGTCTCTACAGACACTGCCCAGTCTCAGCTAATGATTTTTAATGACGACTTTGGTGCATTGGGGTGCTGGTTTGAGCATTTGAATCCACTTTGGGTATCAGACTCTTACATATCTCGACGCTCTTTGCTGGAAAACTTAGGGCGTAATACAATAAGCGCAGAGGCATCGGTAACAGAAACGGCTCCCGTCAATACTATGACCAGCGTTGACAGCTTAACGTTTTCTCCGCAAGCAGCCCCGGCTATTGTGGTACTGAAGGTACCAAGAGCACTTGCGCTTTTAGAGCAGCAGCTTATTGATTTGAAACGTTATATATCTGCTGACACACAAGTGATTGCCGGCGGCAAAGCAAAAGCCATTACCAAATCGGTTCTGGCATTGTTCGAAAAGTACATTGGCCCCACCACCACCTCTCTGGCAAAGAAAAAGTCGCGACTGGTGTTTTCTCGTCCCGACCTTACCCTTCCATCATATCCTTCGCCCTACCCAACTCGATGGGAATGCAAGGGAACCACAGGCGCGAAAATGACGTTAGACAACGAAGCAAATGTGTTTTCACGTCAGTCGTTAGATATTGGTGCCCGTATTATGATGAAACACATGACGGTGAGCAGCAATGATACGGTTGTCGATGTGGGGTGTGGTAACGGCGTTTTAGGTATTAACGCGCTAACACTTGCCCCAGACTGCAAGGTCATTTTTACCGATGAGTCTTACATGGCATTGGAAAGCGCACGTTTAAACGTGTTGACTAACCACCCAGATAAAATAGACCAATGCACCTTTATTGCTACCAACTGCTTGGAAGGCCTTCTTAACGAGCCGAACACGCCTGCGGTCACTAAGGTGTTGTGTAATCCTCCTTTTCATCAACAAAATGTGATCACCGACCACATTGCATGGCAAATGTTTACCGACTCTCGCGACTTATTAGTACGAGGCGGACATCTTGTTGTGGTGGGGAATCGTCACTTGGATTACCACATAAAATTGAAAAAACTGTTTGGTGGTGTTGATATACTGTCAAACGATAAAAAGTTCGTTATTTTTAGCGTCGCTAAACAGTAAGATTATTTAAAGGATTTACTATGCTAAAGAAGATAAACAACATTCTTTCTAGCCTATTAATGGTGTGTGTTTTTTTGAGTGTTAGCCCCCTTGTTGCTGCGAAAAAAGACGATGGATCTCAAATACAGCCTGACAACTATTACCCTCGCGTAAAAATGGAAACCACCATGGGTGATATTGTGGTGGAGTTAGATAGAAGACGCGCTCCTATTACCGCGAATAACTTTTTGCGTTATGTAGATAAGCAGGCTTACAACGACACTATTTTTCACCGTATTGTACCGGGATTTGTGGTGCAAGGTGGCGGCTACACCTCTGATTTCAACGGTAAGTCGAACTTTCCCGATATATTTAACGAATCGGGCAATGGGCTCACTAACGACTTACATACCATTGCACTGGCACGTCAAAACGGCCCTCACACCGCTAACCGTCAATTCTTTTTTAACGTCAATGATAATGAAAGCCTGAACCCTGGACGAGACTGGGGCTATGCGGTGTTTGGCTTAATCGTAGAAGGGTCAGATGTCGTTGATGCTATGTCAGAAGTGGAAACCGAGTACTCAATTCGCTTAAACGCGAACAACGTTCCCATTGAGCCCATCGTGATCAAAAAAGTGACTGTGCTTCCGCCGCTGTAGTCACACTTTTGCATTAAACGCCCTGCATTAAACTTGTCTGTAGCCGGTTTGCGGTAGTCTCTAAAATATATATGCCACCGCCTTGGTTATGCAACTTTCCAAGGTTGGTGGCGTGTGACGCGTTAATTATCAACGTTCCGTCAAATTCCCGTAAAGACGGTATTCATTAGATACACGCCAATTGATAGACACACCAAGCCTAACGTGACCATCGGTATCATCATTGTCGCAACAACTTTTGCCGTTTCTTTGCTCGTATCGTTTTTCTGTTTAGTCATGTCTTAGCCCTCAAGAATTAGGCCTTAATTATACGTGATCGCGACCTGTAGCCTTAAGCGCTAAACCGCTGATTTTGAGACAATAATTTTTAACTTTTGTTTATGAAATGTTAAAGGTAACTGGCTAATTTTTCTGACAAGTGCTCCTTGATGCCATTAAGCCTATAGAAAAGTTGTTATTTTACTAATTGCCCATAAATCTGACAGATGAAAACGACGTCTCTCAAAAACAGTATATTAATCACCGCATTCGCCGTGGGTTTTATTTGGTGCTTTAAAGCTTTTGAACTCAACTTTAACGTCGACCTAAGTTGGCTCGGGGTTTATCCTTTAGCGCTGCATGGTTTGGTTGGAATTATAACAGCGCCCCTTATACACGGCTCATTAGAGCACATTTTCAACAATACATTGCCCATGTTAGTTCTTGGCTCATCTCTCATCTACGGTTACCCAAAAACACGTTGGCGTGTGTTAATAACACTGTGGTTACTATCTGGTATTGGTGTGTGGTTGTTTGGACGCGAAAGCTATCATATTGGCGCTAGCGGTTTAACTCATGGTGTATTTTTTTATCTATTTGTAGTGAGTATATTTCGCAGAGAAAATACCAGTCCGCATAGATACTTATCCACTCAGCGAGACTTAAAATGTTCGTAATCGCGGCGTGTTACCGCAGGTATAGTGGTTCTACATCAAGGTGACACAACAAAGAGTACGGACATTTTAAACTCGCCCTTCGGGAAGGTCTGGCAAGCTCCCTAGCTTCATTCTGGGAATTTGAAAGGGAACAACCATTCCTGCATTCCCACGCTTTGCTAGGAAACTTGCCAGCGCCTTCTGAGGGGGTAATTATCTATGCGGACTGGTATCGTCGTTCAGTCGTGCTTATGATGGTTGCTTTTTTCATGTACGGTGGAATGACGATGAGCATATTTCCCCGCCAAGAAGGGATTTCGTTCGAATACCATTTATTCGGTGCTTTGGCTGGTGTTCTTTGTGCCTGCTTATGGCATTCGCTAGATCCAAAACCGACAGTTAAGGCATATTCTTGGGAAGTAGAACCTAAATCGGAAGACCCTATTATCGGCGATCAGTGGCGTCTTGATGGACAAGCTGAAGAAAATGAGGGGAATATAAAAACTGTGCCGAATGAAAAGGAAAACATGAATGACCAACGTTAAGCCTAATGCATTTGAATTACTGCTAAGAGTTCGATATGCCGAATGCGACCCTCAAAATGTTGTATTTAATGCGCGATATGCTGACTACGCAGACTTAGCCGCTACTGAATTTATGCGAGCGCTAATAGGTGGGTATCAAGCACTAACAAACCAAGGCTTAGATAATCAAGTCGTCAATCTCAATATATCATGGCAAAACTCAGCGAAATTCGACGACATTTTGTGCTTGTCGGTGCATGTCAGCAAAGTTGGCAATACATCTTTTACGATGCAAATTAATATGCTGAATTGGCAAACTAACCACACTGTGGCATCAGCTGAAATTGTCTATGTGATGATCGATTCACTGACATTTAAAAAGAAACCCGTACCCCATGAGTTTAAAGCAACGTTACTGAAAGGAGCCCCAGGAAAAACGATGAACCTGGCAGGGATTGAGCTTTAGTTTTGACGCTTCAACATTAGCTTATCTCGCAGCATCCTAAAGCGACAGCCAGTAAAGCGCCTGGACAGGGAATGACTTATCAAAATACCATCCTTGCCTTTCATACCCTAATTTCGTTAGCAGCGCCTGAGAACGCGTGTTATCTGGATGAGTCATTCCCGTGAGAAAGCGATAACCTTGATTTCTTGCCCATTGAATCACGAGTTCACAGGCTTCTTGGCAAATGCCTCGTCCTCGCGCTTCTGGCAGCAGGGCAAAGCCTAAATCCGGGCAGGTGAATGCGAAGCGATTAAACAGCCCGCAGACTCCTAATGGAAGCGCAGTCTCGCTGTCCTCAATAGCCAGCAGTCCGTAGCCCCATTCTTTGCATTGGGCATTGGTACGGGCAATATAGTCGCAGGCGTCTTCAAGTGAATCGACTCCGCGACTTCCAATGAACTTTACCCACTGAAGGTCTTGCTGCAGTGCTAACACCCATTCTTTGTCGTCAAAGCTGAGCGCCCGCAACCGAACTCGTGTTCCCTGAAACCCTATATTCATCTTAATGACGCCCTAACCGTTTATTACAGGAAAGAAGTTAAGATAGTAGATTATTCGATAAGATGGTGTCTATTTTGTCTTGTATGGTCTTATCTACGTTGGCAGCCCGTGGATATTTAGGCAAGGCTCTGTCGTTAACACGAGGGTGATCCCACAGTGAGGTATGCGTTACAAAATCTGTGGCGGCCTTTTCGCCTGCGTGCTCTAAGCATCCGGCTAAACAAGTATCAACATAAGTTTGGCTTACCGGAAACTCATCATTCGCAGGGCTACAGTGCAATGTCTCACATACCCATAGTGTGCGACCGCTAAGGGCTTCATAAAGGGCTGTTTCGCTATTTATGTCCATTGTAGCGTAGAAGGCAATTTGCTCTGGCGACACTTGCGTAAATCGATAGTCTTTTTCTCGTTCTTGCAGCGCAGGATTGAGCTCGGCGGGGATCAGTTGCGCATTCAGCTTTTTAGCGGCGTTTTTGATTGCCCCAACGTAGGTTTGCTGCTCTTGAATACTTCTTGTTACCCAGGCACGCTCGAACCCATCTACCATTACAGGAATGCCGTAGGTTTTTATACCCGAAAAGCGCTCTCTGCTGTCGCGGCTTAACAAACTTCCATAGCCAAGAACGATATGGGACTCATCGAGCCCGTTTAAATAATTAACAATGTCATGTGCAGAGGGTGCATCAGCGTTGTTCACACTATCTCCTGTATGATTTTATGATGTGACTATTAATAACAGAACTTACTCCTTCGCAACTTAAGTTTACAGCCTCATAGCCCAACATGCTTGCTCTGATTCATTAAGACGAGGTCATAAAAAAAGGCGGTACCTTTTGAGTTTACCTTGATGCGATAACCTCAAAAAGCACCGCCTTTACAGCATCTACCTTATGGCATGTTGCTGTTATTTAGCGATAAACTAAAAACAGCCCATCATTAATGATTAGAACAAGGCTCTTACACCCACGCTGATATTTCTACCTGGTAGCGGCGCTTGGTCTTTAAGGAAAGACGTGTGCACTCGCGCTTCTTCATCAGTCAAGTTATCACCTCGAGCAAACACAACCCAATCGATGCCTTGACTCGCAAATTCATACTGAACGCTGGCGTTTAACAGGGTGTATCCGTCTGTAGCCGTTTCAAAAGACGCGGTATCAGTTTGGTCGTCAACCCAAGTAAAACCAGCATCTGCGCTAAGCCCGCCGTTAACGTAACTTAGCTCACCACCAATTCGCATTGGCGGAGTACGTGGCAAATTGTCGTCTTCTATTTCTGCGCGAATATAATCGGTAAATACGGTCAAACGGAACGCATCATTAAGGTCGAAGTACGCTTGCGCTTCAAGTCCCCAAATGTCGGCGTCGGCTTGCTGGAAGTAGTACACAGGCAAGCCTTCATCGCTGTGCGACTCATGACCTTCTTCATGTTCACCTTCGTGCTCACCTTCAAGTTCTCCGCCGTGATCATCATCGTGCTCTTCGTCGTGTTCATCACCATGTTCTTCATGCTCAGATAACGCGATTAGGCCCGTGTTAGTTTGGAAAACATAGTTGTCGGCTTGGTTATAAAACAAAGAAACGCTATAGCCCCAATCGCCAGTAAACTTGCGGAAGGTAACGTCTAAATTAGTGCTAACTTCTTCAGTCACCCCTTTTAAGTTTTCTTCAATATGGCCTTCTTCGTCCAAGTCGAATACAAGTCCAACTTCATAACTTTCTGTTGCCAAATGCTGACCGGCAGAAAATAGTTCCTGCTGACTCGGAGCACGTTCGCTTCTAGAAAGCGTAATCGCTACTGACTGGCCGTCGGTGTACTCCCAGTTCGCACCTGCAGAAAGGGATACTGCTGTGAAGTCATATTCTGGGAACGTAAACTCTGTACCGTGAGCTTCATGCTCTTCGCCTTCATGTTCCTCACCTTCGTGTTCTTCGCCTTCGTGCTCTTCACCCTCGTGATCTTCGTCATGATACACATCAAGCTCTACTTCACTGTCTGCAACATCAATAGAGGTTGATTCTAAACGACCACCAATTTCAAACGTTACATCACCCACTTTCTTTTGCTCAATGAGGTACAACGAAAAGCTGTCTGTCACGTTAGCTGGCGTAAACGCCTCTTCACCCACAGCGGTGTAATCGCTTGATGTAAACTGTAGACCAAACACACCGTGCCAGCCTGCCACTTCTTCATGATAAGCCGATAGGCGAATATCAGTAGACTCGTTGGTAAACACAGTTCCCGGCATGCCGTCTTCTATTTCAGCGTGCTCGTAATCGGTGTAGGCAGCGGCGAATTTCAGGTTAGTTAGCCCTTTAATTGGCGAGTGCCACTCACCTGCGGCTTGGTAACGAGTCATATCGACATCGAGCAGCACGCCTTCTTCTTCGTGCATGTGCTCTTCGTCGTGCTCTTCATCGTGAGAATCGTCTAAGCCTTCATCATGGTCTTCATCGTGTTCGTCGCCATGACCGTGACTGTGCCCTGGAACACCATATTCGTTATCGAGCTTTTCAACGGCGAAACCGAAATAGCCTTCCTCGGCAACGTAAGAAAGCCCAGCAACAATGTTAGTTGTCTCCATGGCACTGCTCTCTAATTCGCCGCTTTCCTCGTCATCATCTGGCTCTAGAGATGCAAAACCCGGAATGTCTGCGTTTTCTGTATCACGGATAAAACCGTCAACATGCCAAACAAAGTTACCTTGTCCGCCAGTTACGTCACCACGGGTATATTTACCTTCGTTTACGGTGCTGTAGCTTGCTTCGACTTCCCCCTCAACACCGTCTACTTGGTATTGCGGTATGCGCTTATCAACAACGTTAACTACACCGCCAATTGCACCACTTCCATATTGAAGTGTTGCCGGGCCGCGAAGCACTTCAACCTGAGTCGCACTTGCCAACGTGGTGGCCACGTTGTGATCTGGACCAACGCGAGACACGTCAGATACATCCAAGCCGTTTTGTACAATTTTTACTCGTGGGCCATCGTTGCCACGAATGATAGGGCTGCTTGAAACAGGACCAAAATAGGTACTGTGTACCCCTGGGGTATTCTTAAGCGTTTCACCAAGAGTAGGCGCTTCAATTTTGCGAAGTTTTTCAGCACCAATAACAGTAACAGGCGTTACTGACTCAAGCACAGATGACTGCAGGGCTGTTGCCGTCACTACAATGTTTTCTACCGACGCAGACTGTAATACAAAGTCAGCTTTCTGATCGCTACTCACATCACCAAGGTCGTTATCACCATGAATGTAGTCGCTTGAATAAACATGTAAATGGATATGAGGTTGCTTTACATCGTTAAAACGATAGATGCCGTTTTCGTCGGTAACTGCTACGCGGCGCGTGCCTTCAATTTTAACTTCCGCGCCTTCTACTGGTTTGCCTGACGTATCAGTGACAGTTCCCGTCACTGTGGTTGCTAAAACCGGAGCGCTGAGTAATCCCGCTATCGTAATGCTTAGTAACGAACGCATTTTCATTATTTTCCTCTACTGAGTGTCTTTAGCTGTGATTTTACCGTTTCTACGGCATTGCCAATGAGTGTGCTTGAGCAATATGTGATGTTATAACATTTTTCAGCATACGGGTTATAAAGTCAACAGCAAATAATCGCAGCAAAGCAGCCATTAGCCGATGAAGCGTGTTGAAGTGTTTACGCATAGACGAGGTTTCTTAGAAGGGATTTCGAAAGAAGCAGAACTAAAGGCGCCAGGGACGGGGGCAATGGACGCGTTAAGGAGAGCACCTCAACAAGACCAACTTATGCTTGAGTGGGAGAATGAATGACCAAGGATTAGCCTTTCCTTCATTGAAATAGAAGACTGTAGTGTGTAAGCCTGTGCTTTACTCTATTTTGCTAGGCGCGGCTAACGGGAAAGTTAATGACTTCTTGAATGTGTGAGGCGCCGACTTGCAACATCAACAGTCTGTCTATGCCAAGGGCAACCCCTGCGCAATTTGGCAGACCCGACTCTAGCGCCTGCAAAAAGTGCTCATCGATAGGTTTTTCTGGCAACCCTGACAACACGCGCTTTTTATTATCTTGATTAAACCTCTCTCGCTGCTCAGCGGGTTCACTCAGTTCATTGAACCCGTTAGCTAGTTCAACACCTTTAAAATACACTTCAAAGCGCTCGGCAACGCGACTGTCAGACGGACTTATTTTCGCCAGTGCTGCTTGTGAGGCAGGAAAGTTATAGACAAAACACGGCGCTTTCAGGCCTATTTTAGGTTCAATGCCATAGGAAAACAGAAGCTGCAGCTGACTGTCTCTTGATAAACTCTCCATGCCATCAATATCAATACCGCATTCGAGCATTTTTTGATGAATTGAGCTTGTTGGGCTGGTAAGCGGGTCTATGCCAAGATGAGTGATAAACGCATTTTGGTAAGTGATCATTTCACTATCAGTTGTTGCGCCTAACACCTCATGTAAAAGGGCATCTACTTCTTTCATAAGCATGAAGTGGTCAAAGCCTGGTCGATACCATTCCAGCATGGTGAATTCAGGGTTGTGCCACCGCCCTTCCCCTTCATGACGAAATGCTTTGCCAATTTGATAAATGGCACCGCTTTGTGCACATAACAGCCGCTTCATTGCATATTCAGGCGATGTTTGAAGAAACAAAGAAACGGGCTTTCCCGTATTAGCGTACAAAAATTCAGTGCTAAACCCGTCGATATGCTCATCGGTAACAGTTCCGCCAGATAGCACTGGGGTTTCTACTTCAAGAACGTCAAGGCTGTGGAAAAACGCCCTTATTTGACGAAGTAATTCAGCTCTCGCCACTCTGGTTTTGTGGGTGGTGGTAGGTTGCCAAGATTGCTCATGTTTCATAGTCGCACCAACGCTTTTAAGAAGAAGATGAAAGCCATAAATTAAAAAACCGGTACGTGAACATACCGGTTTTTGAACGTTGCTAGTAACTCGCTTTTTGGCAATGTTACTGATTATTAAGCGATGCTTTTTTAAGTATGACTTATTTAAACGCTACTTATTTAAACTCTACTTATTTTTGAACTCGTGACACGTATTCGCCAGAGCGTGTATCTACACGAATAACTTCGCCTGTCTGAACGAACAAAGGTACACGTACAACGGCACCTGTAGTCAGCGTTGCAGGCTTACCACCGGTTCCAGCTGTATCACCCTTAAGACCTGGGTCAGTTTCAGTAATTTCTAACTCTACAAAGTTAGGCGGCGTTACCGTAATTGGAGCTCCGTTCCACAGCGTAATAGTACAAACGTCGTTTTCTACCAACCACTTAATATTCTCACCTACCGCTTTTTCATCAGCCGCGATTTGTTCGAATGTATCATTGTTCATAAAGTGGTAGAATTCGCCGTCGGTGTATAGATAGGCCAGCTCAGTATCCATAACGTCTGCGCCTTCTACGGATTCACCAGAGCGGAACGTTTTTTCTAAAACTTTTCCTGAAATAAGCTTGCGAATTTTCACGCGGTTGAACGCTTGGCCCTTACCAGGCTTTACATATTCGTTTTCTAAAATGTTGCAAGGTTCGCCATCCAGCATGATTTTCAGGCCGCCTTTGAACTCGTTAGTGCTGTAATTAGCCATAATTCCTCTGTCTAAACATAAGGTGCAAAAAGTTTCGTGGAACAAATAATACCTAAAAAAGCGATTTCTGTAGAGCATAACTGGCAAAAAGAATTATCAAAAAGCTTTACGGACCCCTCGAAGCTGCTTAGTTATTTGCATTTAGATGAAAAAAACTACTTACAGCACATAAAAGCACGACGCTTATTCCCAATGCGCGTACCCCGCCATTTTGTGAATTTAATGGAAAAAGGAAACCCTAACGATCCACTGCTACTGCAAGTTATGCCGTTGAGTGATGAGTTTTTAACGTCACCGCATTACAACGAAGACCCCTTAGAAGAGCATGACACTGCAGGTAAAGGACTATTGCATAAGTACGACTCTCGCGTGTTGCTCATGGTTCGCACCGGGTGCGCAGTAAACTGCCGATATTGCTTTAGACGTCACTTCCCTTACGCAGATAATGCCGTTAGCAAAGCGCAGTGGACAGACACATTATCGTACATTGCCAATAACCCAAACATTAACGAAGTCATTTTTTCTGGTGGCGATCCATTAATGGCAAAAGACGATCTTTTAGCGTGGTTGGCGTCAGAAATTGCAGCAATCGAACACGTGAAACGCCTTCGTATTCACACGCGATTACCTGTGGTATTACCCGAGCGAATTTGTAGTACCTTTGAAGATTGGTTTGCCGAGCTACCCATTCAAAAAGTATTAGTGCTTCACGCGAATCATGAAAATGAAGTCTCAAATGAATTAGTCGATGTACTGGCACCGCTTCGAGGCAAAGGCGTGACCCTGTTAAATCAATCTGTATTGTTGAAAGGAATTAATGACAGTGCTGATGCCATTTGCGCGCTGAACGAGCGGCTTTTTGAAGCAGGCGTATTACCTTATTACTTGCATGTACTCGACAAGGTACAGGGGGCGAGTCATTTCTATGTGAGTGATGACGATGGGAGGGCTATTATGGAGCAAGCGATAAAGCGCCTGCCGGGATTCTTAGTGCCCAAACTCGTAAGAGAAATTGGGGGACAACCCGGCAAAACGCCTATCGACTTACATTTGCATCCCTGACCTACGCGAAAGTATCAATATTAGCGCCTAACGCGGGGTTTGAAGAGGATGCTTTTGGTACGTCAGCGGCTGATTCCAGCAACTGAAGCGACGCTTTTCCCTCTTGTTCTTGTTGGCCTTTTGCCAACTTAAGAGAAGCCAATTCAAGCGAAGCACCGGACGCTGCAGAGGCGTTTGCACCTTGTAGTTCCATACCGTTTTCCTTTGTTGCTTGTAGCAAAGTGAAAAAATGGGCAAAATTGCCCACCTTAGAGTGTATCGGCAAAAACCGTCGAAACTTTAATCAGTTTTTGAATCAATTTTACATTAAGCAATTAAAGGCGTTTTCATGCAAGAAATGCAAACCGTAAATCAACAACTTCAAGAGACCATGCAAACGCTTTACCGAAAGGCCGTGGATGCAGACCAAGCATTAGACGTGTTGCAGCAGGATAAGAAAGGTAAATTTTCTGCCGTATTTGCCTCTGACAGTGGCTTTACAACGTCGTCGAAGCGCTTTGTTCCCTATGTAGAAGAAATAGCGTTAGATTGGCAAGCCATGAAAGACATGAACGAAGAGCAAACAAAAGCAGCACTTGCTCCGCTAGTGAAGAAAATAGAGTTAGCGCTTATCACCGTTACCCAATTTCAACAAAGCCTTGCAGGTAAGCCAAAGGAATAACGCTTACCTGTGCTTACTTAGTTTGGCGAAAATATCTATACCTCATTGGCCCATTGTCCGCAAAAAGCCAGTTTAGCTAGCGGCTAACGTACCCATGAGCCACACTTGGTTATTGGCTAGTTGACGGATAGTCAGCATAAAGCGGAATGCGCTTTATGCGCTGCTTTAACCTTTCCACCTCACGTAAATACGCGTCGCTATCTACACGTCCATACTGCTCAGTAAAAGCTTGCTTACTGAGCCCTTCTGGCACATCGTCAATAGCAGGAATAATGTCACTCTCACTGCGAATTCGGGCTAGCGCATTTTGAACGCTTTCGGCGTGTACTGGTGATGCGGCGCTTTGGGCAAAAGCCGTGCCGGACATATCGGCAACTAAATCAACAAAGCTGTACCCAGAACCACCAGCCCCGCGGTCCATCAATTCTTTAAATTCACCAATGGCAAAGGACATACTTTGCTCTGATAAAAGCTCTAGTGCTGCGGATATAATAAAGTGTCGCGCTAAATCGTTGCGATTATGCAAAACGGCGCCAGAACGAGGGCGAAGGGCTTTGTCTTTATCAGGCTGAATGTCACCCACGAGATTTCCAACTCTGTGGTGCCCCACATAAGCGGCTAGCGCGAGAATTACCGCTTTATTGTGCAGTACCGCTTGAGCAGCCGATGCGCTTTGCTCGCGGGCTCTAGCCATGCCTTCACGCAAGTATTCAGTCAGAGATACCGGACTTGTAGATAAGGCGATTTCCCTACCCGAAATATACCTGAGGTAGTAGGCAGTAAGCGTTTGCAGCTCGGTTTCTTCATCAAAAGATAAGTTGGATGCTACCGTATTTAGCTCCACAAGCAGCGTATCTAGACGCCCTACGTCCAACGTTAGCTCGCCTGGCTGCATAGACACTTTCTCTACGCGACTAAGAGCAATTGAGGCAATTTCTGTATCGGTGTAGCTATTTACAGCATATTCGATCATGTCGAGTAAGAGGCTACCAGGAATACTCAAACTTCCCACTTGCACATGTTCTATGCGCAGGCTGTCGCCGGGTAATACTAGGGCCGACGCATTAAAGAAGTAGCCCGTATCTTTCAGCGCATAGGTAACACTTACCGTTCCGCCCATCGAAGTAATATTAACCTGCCCTTTAAACTCTGGCAGCGCGCGCTGCAACACGCCTACCAAGCTCTCTACCTGGGTTTCACTTAAAGTTAATTGATGGCCTTCTTCACGGCGGGAGAAAGCACGTTTTAGCTGGCTGAGCAATACATTCACACTGTCGGCCCCATCAAGCTGGCTTGATGCACTACTTGAGACCAGCGGTGTAGTTTGAATGGCCATTACAGTGAGCGTTGTCGCGCCTACAAGCACAAGAAAAACAACTATAGCTAAACCAATAAAAAACCATTTTAAAAATCGCAAGATCATATTCGTGGTAGTAAACCTTTACTAATCGTGACACGGGGAGCTGACGTGTAATGCATCTGAATCAATGGAGTAGAGCTTGCTTCAATGCAGGCAGCAGTTGATTGCTATACGTTACCATACACGCGTTTTTTACACGCGGTGATAAATTCCTTTTTTCTGATAATATCAAAAATTATCGCATCATTTTATTTGCGCGCTTCTTTATTTGCGAGCTACTCTAATTACGCACTACTCTATTTACGCATTAGTGTATTCACGCACTACTTTGCCCATTATTAAAACCTATTTTGGGCGCTGTGTATCAACAAATAACGTGCTAATTCGTAACGCAATGTTACCAGTTTACGGCAATAGTGCTGATGGTAGCTCCCGTTAATAGCCCCCTTCTATAGAAAACGCAATGCTGTGAGCGATAAAAAACCTTCACTGAATCGCAAACTCAGTAGTAATGCCTTTGGCTGCGTGGCGTCGTAATACCAGTCCGCATAGATAATTGCTCACTCAGAAGGCGCTGGCAAGTTTCCTAGCAAAGCGTGGGAATGCAGGAATGGCTGCTCCCTTTCAAATTCCCAGAATAAAGCTAGGAAACTTGCCAGACCTTCCCGAAGGGCGAGTTTAAAATGTCCGTACTCTTTGTTGTGTCACCTTGATGCAGAACCACTGCACCTGCGGTAACACGCCGCGATTACGAACATTTTAAGTCTCGCTGAGTGGGTAACTATCTATGCGGACTGGTATAATTAACAAAAAGGCCCAACGCGTTAGCGTCAGGCCTTTTACTCAGTATATCTATGTGAGTTTTAGTCTTAGTAAATAGGCAGTACCGAAACCGATTCAGGTGCAGTGAAAGACGCACTGTAACTAGGCGCTATATCGCCAGAGTCTGCGTTCAAAATATTATCGAATCGCAAGATAGCGCCGTTCGATTTTTCTGCCACATACACATGTCCGTTGCTTAGCATTAAATCAACGGGGTTCCCAAGCATTGACGATGGGCCGGCGATATTTACCGATACGTCAGTAATGCCGTCTGCTGACTGCGCTCCTGAAATAACATAAAGCTTGCCGTCGGTAGCGTCTGCCGCGCTGCCTACATCGGAGATGACCAAGCTATCGCTTTGGCTATCATAGTCGATGCCGTGTATGTTAGTAGGCGCTGAAAACGCAGTACCACTACTTGCCGGTACAATCAGTCTGTCTTCTCCTGTCAGCACAGATTCACCACTATTCAAGCGTCGTACTACTTCCTCAAACACAGCAACCGTGCCGTTTGTTAGCGCTAAGTAAGCGCTGTCAGTTGCTGGGTCATAATCTACATCCCATGGGCGAGCGCCATTTGATGCTTCAAGGGTTAACAGCGGCGCTACATCACCCGATGCGCAAGGTGAAAAAACGCGTACAGCAGGTGTTGTTTCATTCACGTCGGCAACAAAAACAAGGCCCTCTGTTGATGCAATATCAAGCCCTTTAGGGGCAATAAGCCCGGTATTCGCGCCCGCTATCATATGATCGTAGCTATCGCTGTACATCATGCCATCGCGACTTGAGGCGAGTCGATTTACCACTAACAGCCCGCCTGTTGATGTATCTGGGTTGTCGAAGGTAATAACGCCATCGCCTTGCGATGTATATGACGCACTTTCTATGCTCATGCTGCTATCAAAGCTGCGTAATTCGCTGCCTAAAAGCGCACTAAGTTGTGCAACCTGCCCTGTGGTATCGCCTTCTGCAGATGGATTACTCGATGCAGAAAGCCCTGAGATTGGCATGGTGGTTATACCGTCATCCGATGCATCCCACTTCACCATTGCGTCAGTAAACTCAACAAGCGATTCTGGCTTAACAGATGGTGTAGAAAGCGTTGGCGCAACATCGCCACTCGCACCGGTGAAGATATTTGAAAAGACCAAAATTGCGTCATTCGATTTTTCGGCAACACGAAGGTCAGAGCCCGATAAAATGATATCAACAGGGTTACCTAATTGCGTGCTAGCGCCGCCCACTACTCTTGTGGGGATTACCATGCCATCAGCAGATGCTGCACTTTCAATAACAAACAACTGCCCATCGTCAGCCACACTTGCATCACCCACATCTGACACCACGAGTCGATTAGACATTGCTTCATACACAATACCGTGAAGATTGATTGAAATTTGGTTGCCGTCGGCATCTGATGGAACAATGGTTCTGGTTACCGTTGGCGCAAAACCAGAAGACGTGACATCGTCATACACGGCAACTGTGCCGTCGGTTAACGCCACAAACAAGCGGTCAGCGTCTTCATCAAATGCTAAGTCCCAAAGGCGAGCAGAGGTCATAATTTCGGCAACAGGCGCTACGTTTCCTGCAGCTTGACCGCCGAAAACACTAATTCGTTGACCATTAAAGTCGGCAGCCATGACAAGGCCGGCTTCTTCAGCAAATACAATACCTTTAGGGTTTACTAGGCCAGTTTCTGCCCCGGTGATGTCGTGACCAAAGTTTGCATCGAAGTCGCTGTTTCCTGTAAATGAACAAAATGAGCGAATAAGAGGAAGGTCGCTATCTCCTGCTTGGAACAGCGTATTGCTTTGAGATAACGCAACGCCTTCATTGGCGCCGGTTGATACTGTGTTAATAACACTGGCGTTTTGATCTACCGTCGATACGGTATTGCGATTGCTATCGCCATTATTAGCCACTAAAAAAGTCGCCGCTGCAAAACCTGGGCTTCCGTCTTGTCCTGGCGCGCCGTCTTGACCATCGGCGCCATTTACGCCGTCAACGCCATCTGCACCATCATCACCGTTACAGGCTGATAGAGAAAACACAACTGCCGCTGCAAGAAGTGAAAGTTTGATATTGCGCTGTGAAGTATTTGATAAATCCATAACCGTCTCCGTTGTCTTTTTGATGTAGTGACGTTGTACTGCTCACGTTCTATTCAAAAAGCCAAACGACCGAAGATAACGATTGGATGCAACAAATATTAAAAAAAAGATAAAAAAAAGCACATCGCTGTGCTTTCTTTTTATAAGGCTCTGAAACCAGAGCGTGTTGAACTTTGCTGTACGAGTTTTGGGCTACAGCACGACTTCAGCCATATTCCCCTTACTTTCAAGCCATGTTTTTCTATCGCCTGAGCGCTTTTTCGCTAACAGCATATCCATCAATTCCATCATGTCTTCAGCGTCGTCAATAGTGAGCTGAACGAGGCGACGGGTATTAGGGTCCATGGTGGTCTCGCGAAGCTGGAGCGGATTCATCTCCCCTAGCCCTTTAAAACGCTGTACGTTTACTTTGCCGCGCTTTTTCTCTGCTTCGATACGATCTAATATGCCCTGCTTTTCACTTTCATCCAGCGCATAAAACACCTCTTTGCCCACATCTATGCGAAACAAAGGAGGCATAGCAACGTAAACGTGACCTTGGTTTACTAGCGTTCTAAAGTGCATTACAAAAAGCGCACATAGCAAGGTAGCAATGTGCAGTCCATCTGAGTCGGCATCTGCCAGGATACAAATTTTACCATAACGCAACCCAGACAAATCTGTTGAGTCTGGGTCGATACCCAAAGCCACTGATATGTCGTGAATTTCTTGGGACGCCAACACCTGAGAAGAGTCGACTTCCCAACTGTTAAGAATTTTACCTCGAAGGGGCATAATTGCTTGGAACTCACGATCGCGCGCTTGCTTGGCAGAGCCACCCGCAGAATCCCCTTCCACCAGAAACAATTCTGAATGGTTAATATCTTGTGATGAACAGTCGGTAAGCTTTCCGGGTAATGCTGGGCCCTGAGTCACTTTTTTACGCGCGACTTTTTTGGTTTGACGCAACCGACGCTGAGCATTATTAATGCACATTTCAGCAAGGGCTTCGGCAACGTCCGTATGCTGGTTTAGCCATAAGCTAAACGAGTCTTTCACTACGCCAGACACAAAAGCACTAGACTGGCGAGAAGATAACCGCTCTTTCGTTTGTCCAGCAAATTGAGGGTCCTGCATTTTTGTCGATAAAATATAGGCACAGCGGTCCCAAATATCATCAGGGGATAGCTTTACGCCACGTGGCATCAGGTTTCTGAATTCACAAAACTCGCGCATCGACTCCAGCAGGCCTTGGCGCATTCCGTTCACGTGAGTACCACCTTGAGCGGTTGGAATAAGATTCACATAGCTTTCTGTAATAAGGTCACCGCCTTCTGGCAGCCACATCACAGCCCAGTCAGCCCCTTCAGTGTTGCCTTTAAAGCTACCGACAAACGGCGTATCAGAGGGTAGCGTTTCGAATGCTTCCACCGCTTGATAAAGATAATCTTTCAAGCCGTCTTCGTAATACCACTCTTGGCTTTCTTTTGAAATTTTGTTGTCAAAACGAATGCGAAGACCTGGGCTTAATACGGCTTTAGCCCGCAGGTTGTGCAGCAATCGACTGACAGAAAACTTGGCAGAATCAAAGTATTGAGAGTCTGGCCAGAAGTGTACCCGCGTACCTGTGTTGCGCTTACCGCAGGTGTCGATAATCTGAAGGTCTTCTACCTTGTCGCCATTTTCAAAGGCAATTTGATACACGTTGCTATCACGGCGAATAGTGACCTCAACACGATGGGACAGTGCATTAACTACCGAGATACCAACACCGTGTAACCCGCCCGAAAAAGCATAGTTTTTATTTGAAAACTTACCACCGGCATGCAGCTTACACAGAATTAGCTCTACCCCAGACACACCCTCTTCAGGGTGAATATCTACAGGCATGCCGCGACCGTCATCAATCACTTCTAAAGACTGATCTTCATGCAAGATAACTTTGATATTAGACGCATGACCAGCAAGCGCTTCATCCACACTGTTATCGATAACCTCTTGCCCTAAATGGTTAGGACGTGAAGTATCGGTGTACATACCAGGGCGGCGTTTAACCGGGTCGAGGCCATTTAAGACTTCAATAGCATCTGAATTATATTGATTTGACATAGTTATGATTATTATTTAAGCCAGAAACATGAGTAAACGTACGCAGAGTTCATCTGCAACGCAAGGTAAAAAGATGGTAGCAGGGCGATTTAATCCTGGCAACGACGTTGACCCGTTGCCGCCCCTACTCTCTATTCATATATCTTAATCGAGAAGGAAATCTGCAATGCCAGGTAAATGATTTTCATAACCCACAAAGCTGTGATCTCCCCCTTCCTCTATGACTAATTCGCTTAGGGCGTACTTTGCGGCGGCCAATCTATAGTCGAGGGTTTCATCATCGGTTTGCAGCAACACCTTATACGCTTTTTGCTCGCTCAGCGTGTTGGCATCTAGTGCTCTAATCACATCAATATCGGATGCTTCAATAGTAAACTTTTCACCGCTGTAAGGATTAACATGAGGGCCGATAAACTGCTGAAGCAGTTCGTAAGGTCGCACTGCTGGGTTAATCAACACAGCTCGCCCCGAATACTTTTCAATTAAAAACGTGGACAAATAGCCGCCCATTGAACTACCAATGACTTTAAGGCCGTTGGTTAAAAGCGCTGGCGTTTGCTCAATTAACGCGGTGAGCTGTGCTTCTACCTTACTCGGAAAATTAGACAGCGCAGGAATATGAACCTGAACGTCTGGATGATGGGCAGCAAAATAGTCTTTGGTTGCCTGCGCCTTAACCGATGATGGAGAACTTAGAAATCCATGAAGATACAAAATGTGCTGCATGTTGCGTCCCTGTTTGTACAATAAAGTGGTGTTTGTTGAATGTTATTTTTAAAATATGCTTTGGTAAAAAGCCGTCTTATGTAAAAGACATACTCTTTTTTATTGCGATTAACTTAGTCTTTTAATACTCACCGAGGCCTCGCCATCGTCATAAAGACAAATCTGATGATACCCAGGCTGTTCGTTACTCACACCGAAATCAGCTTGCATTGCCCATTGCCAGCAGCTTGAGGGGCACCCGAAACTATTAACGTTGTCTCTGCCTACTTGCTGCCTAAGTGGAGAGTGCACGTGCCCGTGAATAATATGGTTTATTACCTTCACACTATCTAGCCACTCAATTAAACGTTCTGCATTCACTAAGTTATGCTTATCCATCCAACTATTTGACGGCAAAATATGATGATGAAGGGCAAGCAAATGATGTTGATGCGTTTGAGCGCTAAGCGCGCGTTCAATGCATGTGAGCTCAAGGGTGTCTATTTCTCCCTGCGCTCCTTTGGCCATTTGCTTTGGCCGAGTATCTAGGCCGTGAATACACCAATTGCCAATATGAAGTGGTGAGTCAGCCAACAGCATGTGTGGTGCTAAATATTCGTCATAATGGGGGTTTGCGTCGTGGTTACCAGCAATGACATACCAAGGTACATCCACAAAGCGTTCCATTAAATCGAGAAAATGGGTATAGCTTGCAGGGGAGTCATCGCCACTGATATCACCGGTAACTAACACCACATCAGCCGCATCTGGTGACACTTTTTCCGTATTGCCGCTTTGGGCTAGCTGCCTAAGAAGGCGTTCTAACGAATGATAGGGAGAAATACCGCCATAGCCCTTTCTTGAAGTGTCTTGCAATAAATGGCAGTCGCTAAACTGTATTACTGTTTTCACGCTTCAGAGGTTACCCTTGGTGTGTGTTTTAAACAAAAATCTAACCACTCAGCCAGAAAGATGTTCACCATCTGCTTCTCGTTTCGCTGGCGCATCTTCAAATTAGGATACTCATAAGAAGGCTCTAGCGCGCCCGTATTTTGGCTATTAATCACTTCAGCCAGTCTGGCGTCATGGTACAAACGCACTGTCATCGACGGAGTTAAGTAATCCGGCATGTCTTTTGTGGTTTGCTTGATACTTAACGAGCTGGTGTAGCGAGATGACTCAACTATTTTAATTTCGTACGCTAAATGCTTACCAATCGAGAAACGATAGCTCAAGTCTTCCGTATCGCAATCGGGCAAAATACGCAGAATGTGCGCATAGTTCACCTCGCATACTGCCTGCATGGTAGGAAGATGAGGAATGTATTTTCGTTGTGTACGATAAGTCACGGTGTTTTCCACTGCTCTAGAAGTTGAGTTTTATGCATGAAGAACCATTGTAGCGCAATTAACGCCGCAGCGTTGTCTATGCGACCAGTTTCCAGCCATTCAAGTGCGGTATTTTCTTTGACTCGATGCACCTTGATATCTTCAGACTCAGTTTCTAAGCCGTGTATACCCTGTGCCTTAGTGGCATCTGTCTTCGCTATAAAAATATGTAACCTTTCTGTTGTGCCGCCCGGACTCGATAAATAACTTAATGCTTTGGTAAGATTATCGAGCTCTATTCCCGCTTCTTCCATCGATTCCCGATGACAAACATTTTCTTCAGTTTCGCCCTCGTCAATCATGCCGGCAATAATTTCTATCAACCAAGGGCTTGAAGACGTTGGCAATGCCCCAATTCTTACTTGCTCAATAAGTACAAACTCTTGGGTTATTGGATCATAAGGCAACACACCGACGGCATGGCCACGCTCAAAAATTTCGCGGCTGACCAAATCGCTCCATTCGCCGTTGAAGCATTTGTGCCTAAAAATGTATCGATTCATGGTGAAAAAACCGCGGTAAACTGGGCTAACTTCGGTAATTTCAACGTCATTTGAGGTAAACGAAAGGATTTCCTTGCTCATTTGCTGACACTTATGGTTCAAATAGATTTATCATGTAGTCTACATTTGCACACCACACATGTATACGCGTGATAAACGCCGTATTTTAGATGTACAAATAACAGAAAACTCAAGTTACAAGTCGTTTATATAAAAATAATGAGCGTGGGTAGATCACATATTCTGTTACAGTTAAAGCAATACTGTTACGAGTTTGGACTTTCGGTTTGTGGTTGATTTTTCATACACTTGGTTTTAACAGGTCGGTGCGATACTTTACAGTGAACACAGTAAGCCGACACAACTCGAACACTACAGGAATACGTAAGCATGAAACGAACACTTCTATCGCTGGTAATCGGCATGTCGATAACCACGGGCGCGATCGCTGATGACCTAATGCAGGTTTATCAACAAGCACTCGCCAACGACCCGCTGGTAAACCAAGCGAAAGCGCAACGCAATGCAGCGTTCGAAGGGATAAGCATTAGCAGAGCTAATCTTCTTCCTCAAATTTCAGGCTCAGTAGCCTACAACACCTCAACGTCTGAGCGCGCTCAAACCTTAGGTTCGAACGCTGATAATTTACAAATTGTTGTGTTTGAAACCGACGTAGACAGCTACAGCTATGGCTTACAAATGTCGATGTCGCTGTATGATCATGCGAATTGGCTTGGTTTAAACCGCGCTGAGAAAGTTGCGGAACAAAGCGATGCACAGCTTGCATCCAGCATTCAAGACGTTATTGTTCGTACCGTTACCTCTTATTTTGGCGTGCTGCGCGCCAGAGACAACGTTGAATTTGTTGGCGCAGAAAAGCGCGCTATAGAGCGTCAGTTAGAGCAAACTCGCCAGCGCTTTGAAGTTGGACTAACAGCAATTACTGATGTGCACGAAGCACAGGCAAACTACGACCGTACAGTAGCGCAGGAAATTCAGGCTAAAAACGAACTTGAATTCGCACTAGAAGCTCTTCGCGTCATCACCGGTAAATACCACGATAAGCTGTTTGGCCTAAACACAGAGAATTTCTCTGCGACTATGCCAACGCCAGCTAACGTGACGAACTGGCTAGAAACTGCTGAAGAGAAAAACCTTGCGTTGCTTGTAAATCGCTTCGCAATGGATATCGCAAAAGAAGATATTTCCATTGCTCGCTCAGGGCACCTTCCAACGCTTTCGTTATCTGCGAATGCCACAAGAAGCAAAGATGAGATTGAAAACCCGGTATTGCAGTTTGAAACGCCATACCTAGACAGCCAGTCAATCAATGTGTCGCTTAACGTACCCATTTACCAGGGCTCACGAGTCACCTCTCAAACAGACCAGGCTAAATTTAACTATGTTGCAGCTAGTCAGGCGACAGAACAGACTTATCGTCAAACCGTACAATCAGTTCGTAGCTCGTTTAACAACGTAAAAGCGTCTATTTCGACCATACGTGCGTTAGAGCAATCTGTTGTGTCTGCAGACAGTGCGTTGAAAGCTACCGAAGCCGGGTTCGATGTAGGTACACGTACGGTTGTTGACGTACTAGACAGTACTCGTAACTTGTTTGATGCACAGCGTAACCTTGCTGGCGCTCGCTACGACTTTGTACAGTCAGTGATTACGCTTAAGCAGGCAGCGGGAACGTTAACAGCAGAAGATGTTGAAATGATTAACCGCGGCCTTAAGCCTGTGGACATGTCATCAGACAGCTAAGTTAGCTACGCCTGTAGATTTAGCAAGACAATCAAGGGTAGCGATATGCTACCCTTTTTAATGCCTTAAAAAGCGCTGTGTCATTTCAAACCTAATATCAGTGCTACAAAGACGACCTAGCAATGTTAAGCCATCCTAGCAATTTTTCTTGCAACACGGGTCTCACATCATCGATGATACTGCCCGCCTTATTTTGGATAGATAAAGCGACTAATATAGTGCTCCCGTGATTGGCTCGCCCAAGCTGGCTCATTGCGTAACATTGAGCGGCGAATATAAGCACTAAAACTAGCCACTAATTAACTTTAACTTTGTTTTACTTCGAGTGATTTTTAAAGATGCAAGCCTCTGTACTACAGAATAAATTTGAACGCATAAGAGCCAATAAGTGGTTCGAAATATTTGTTGTTAGCGTCATTGTGGTTTCAGCCCTTTTGGTAGGCGCTAAAACCTATGAATTGCCCACCGGCATGGCTTCAGTCACGGTTTTTCTCGACTGGTTTATTAGTGCGTTTTTTCTTACTGAAATTACCATTCGCTTTCTTGCAGAAAAGCGGAAAATGCATTTTTTCAAAAGCTTTTGGAATTGGTTCGACACCCTCATTGTCATCATAAGCTTAATACCAGCCGATGACGCAGAGCTTGCGCTTATCGCGCGTCTAGTCAGAGTATTTAGGGTGCTTAGAATGATATCCATCATTCCAGAGCTGCGTATTCTTCTTGTGTCGTTAGTTAAAGCGCTACCCCAGCTTGGTTACGTTATGCTGCTGATGTTTATTATCTTTTATATCTATGCAGCCATCGGAAGCACCTTGTTCGAAAACATTAACCCCGTGTTGTGGGGCGATATCACCATATCCATGCTCACGTTATTTAGGGTAATGACCTTCGAGGATTGGACCGATGTAATGTACGAAACGCAAGAGGAATACCCGCTAAGCTGGATCTACTATCTCACGTTTATCTTCTTCACGGCCTTCGCGTTTCTCAACATGGTCATTGGTATTGTGGTGAACGTAATGGAGCGAGAAAACGAAAAAGCGCGAGCAGAAAAACAAGCCGAGCTTCTCGCCGAGCTAGAAGCACAAGGTAATGTTGAACCAACCCTAAAAGACGTCATGGCCGAACTTAACGAGATTAAGGCGCAGCTCAAACAGGGTGATAAATAGTAAACGTTGGTTGTAAGCGGTTGACTGCTAATGGCTTTCACCCTTAGCTATGCTTATTGCCAAGAGACAAAAAGCCACGTTTATTACGTGGCTTTTTTAGCTAGCGTGTTTAATTAGCACTCATCCATTTCGTACTAATTCATTTAATTATTCGTCAAGGTTAATACCAAGCTGGGCTCTTAGCGCCTTTGCGCGTTGCTTTGACGCTTCACCCTTAAACTCTCTTGCTAGCAAACGACGCTTCGCTAATGTGGTTTTATCAAGTTCAGTAAGAAGTTCGACGTGGTTCAAGTACACCTCTTCATTGGCAATCGGTCGCGTTGCTATTTCCTCATACAAAGAAAGCGCAGCGTCATTGTCGCCTTTAGCGATGTAAATCTGGGCAAGCGTGTCTACGGCATCAGCGTTGTCACTGCGTAAGGCCACGGCTCTTTTTGCTAAGGTTTCTGCTCGAGACAAATCATTATCTTCAAACGCTAGGTAAGCAAGGTTATTCAATACCACAAAGTTATCGGGAGTTTGCGCTAATATGGCTTCATAGGTTGCAAGCGCACTTTTTCTGTCTTGCCTAATTTGGCGCTCTGCCAACAGCATACTGCTTGAAATATCATTCGCATTTTCTGCTACGTGCTTTTCTAAAAAGCTAAGAGCTTGCTCGCCTTTACCCGACATTTCGTAAGACGCCACTAGCAACATGGCATTGTCAGAGTTTGGCGTGGCGTCGTAGGCAGCTTCAGCATGACTAACAGCTTGCTCTGGCGCTTTATCAATAAGATGTAAGCGCGCAATAATCCCCCGTACAAACGGCAGCTCTTTCACACCCTCAGCGCTTGCATTGATAATATTCCACGCAGGCTTACTTTGGCCTATGCGACTGTGAAAATAAGCTTTTAACAAACTAATTTGTGCATCAGGTCGCTTTTCCAACACTCTACTTGCTAACGCCAATCCTTCGGTAAACTGTCGTTGCGAGTCTAGGATTAACAACTTGCCTAATACGGCACTTTTATCCTGCGGAT
Source organism: Alteromonas sp. BMJM2 (assembly GCF_027257845.1). GTDB lineage: Bacteria > Pseudomonadota > Gammaproteobacteria > Enterobacterales > Alteromonadaceae > Alteromonas. The sequence goes on from NZ_JAPVOT010000006.1 coordinate 183,016, forward strand.
AGAACGACAGCCATCGGTCGAAAAAGGTGTCTGCGGCTTTCACATCGTTAGCAGCAATGAGCGCCTGCCCTTTTATATTCCAAAACGCCCTAGGCGTTTCTTTATTTCCTTCAACGTTAGCAAGCAGCGCTACCGTTTTATCAATAGCATTATTGAATGCATAAAGTCGTGCCAGTAATAAACGCATTTCAACAAAATCTGGCGCCTTATCAAGCTCATTCTTTACATGATTAATGACTGGCTGCACTGCTTTTTGCTCGGCTGCCAAAGCGTACCACATCGTTAAGGCTCTTAAATCTGTTGGATTGTCATCGATAAAAGCGCGAATAAAGGCCGTTGCAGATTCGTTGTCACCCTGCGCAATAAGCAATTGAGTACGCGCATAAACCAGCTGTTCTTTGGCCCCTTCCCGCGTACTTGCGTCGTCAAAGTAAGACGCTGCTTTAGTGAAGTCTCTTTCTACCGTGGCTATGCCACCTAAGTAAACTAGCGGAAGCGCTTCATCTGGGGATTGTTCAACCCACTTTGTTGCCGCCTCTTTTGCTTTATCTAATTGCTGAGTGGCGATGTAAGCACGCACTAACGTGCTTTGGGTAGTGGCCGACTCTGGTGCCTGATTTACCGCTTCTTCCAAATTAACTAGCCCTGCTACATCATTAAGCGATAGTTGCAAAACGCCTAAACGAGCGAGGTCTTCTGCAGAGGTACTAATTTCTTGAGAGCGCTCAACCATTTGTTTCGCCCCCACCATGTTGCCGTCGACAAGCAGTTGGTAGCTTGCCTTAGAAAAAAGCGCGGCGTCTGAGGTTTGCTCACCCTCAACGCGCTCTAAAATTTCTAGCGCGTTATCGTTTTCGCCTAATTGCAGCATGCTATCTGCTAACATGCGAAGGCCAGGATGATTATCAGGTAAGCTAGACGCAATCATGGTGAGGTGGCGCTGAGCTGATTCAAAGTCTTGTATCTGATAAGCACTGAAACCCGCGATTAGGCGCACAGCCTGATCGCTTCTGCCGTTTTGTACGGCAATTTCCAAGCGCTCTAACGCTTGTGCGTAATTGCCCTTGGCTGATTCAATAATACCTTTAAACGTATTTAGCAGCGGGTGACTATCGTTAAGCGCGAGTAATTCTTCTACTACGGGCTCTGCGGTATCAAGCGCTCGCAGTTCAATTAACAGTGCTGCGTAGGCAAATTTGCTTGCCGTATCGTCTGGGTAGCTTTTGAGGTAATCCCCGTACACTACGGCAGCTTTCTCAGGCGCACCGCTTTGTAAATAAAGCTTCGCAAGTTGCTGCAACACGTCTTTATTGGTGGGAGCCTGCTCTCTTAATGCTTCTGTAGAAGCAATGGCCGCCTCTACATCATTGTTGAGTACGAATACGTAGCTATCGACAAGCCCTTTGTACACTGAGCTGGTATCGATAGTAGATAGGTCGGCAATTAACGCTTCCGCCTCTTCTCTTTTATTGAGCTGCAGCAACGCCTGTAGCTTATAAAAACCCACTTCGACAGACTCTACCGCCGTCATGCCCTCTACGCGATAATCTACCTCTGAAAGGGCATTTTCAGCCCCCGACTGCTGATAGGCAACCGAAAGCAATGGAATGACTTCGCTAGCGGCATAACCAAGCTCCATGGCTTTGTTGAGTTCTTTTTCAGCTGCGACAAAATTATTGGTTTGTAGATACAGTTTACCGAGTTCGAAACGAGGAGCCGCCGCATTAGGAGATTTCTGAATTGCATTTTTATATTCGACTATGGCGGCATCAGGCTGCTGCTCGGATACATAGTTGCGGGCGTCAGCCAAATGGCTTTCCATGGATTTTTCACTGCACCCTGATAATAGAGCTGTTAGCAAAAGCACAGCTACAGAAGAGCGTTTAAATATTTTATTTGAATTGTTTTTACTCATGGTAATTCCTTGCCCTATTTCGAAAATTCTTCAAAAACTTTATTGTTTTTCTGCCGCCACCCGCAAAACTTGGTCATTATTTCAGCATTATTGTGCAATTTCATGGCAACCTGACCATTATTCGAATATAATATGTTTTTTTGCAACACTGCAGGCACACTTCAACGTTTTTCAGGCGTTACTCTCGTATGCCGCACCCTCCTTACTAATAACATCAGGACCCTTAATGACAACAACTGTCGACATGACATTTAAAGACCTAAATTTACCAGAACCTCTCTTACAAGCCATTGAAAAAGTTGGCTACGAGAAACCGTCACCTATCCAAGCTGAGAGTATTCCACTTTTGCTTGAAGGTCACGATTTACTCGGTCAGGCACAGACAGGGACAGGAAAAACCGCTGCGTTTGCCCTGCCCATGTTGGCAAATATCGATCCTGAGCAACGTAAGCCGCAATTACTGGTATTAGCCCCAACTCGTGAATTAGCTATTCAGGTTGCAGAGGCATTTCAGGTTTATGCGAGCTTTAGTCAAAAAATTAAAGTACTTCCAGTATACGGCGGTCAGTCTTACGACAACCAAATTCGCCAGCTTAAGCGCGGCGTTCAGGTTGTAGTAGGTACTCCAGGTCGTATCATTGACCATATTAAGCGCAAAACATTGGATTTAAGCGAACTTAAATTCCTTGTGCTTGACGAAGCTGATGAAATGCTTCGTATGGGCTTTATTGATGATGTAGAGCTTATTCTAAGCCACGCACCTGCCCAGCGGCAGACGGCGTTATTCTCAGCAACCATGCCTGGACCAATCAAGAAGATAACGCAGCGTTATCTCAAGGATCCGAAACACGTAAAAATTGCGTCAAAAGTTAGCACGGCGAGCACCATTCGTCAGCGCTTTTGCCAAGTTGCTCCTCATCATAAACTTGAGGCGCTTACGCGTATTATGGAAGTCGAAAAATTCGACGGCATGATTATTTTTGTTCGCACCAAAACAGCCACTGTTGAATTAGCAGATAAGCTTTCAGCACGCGGTTTTGATGTAGAACCACTGAACGGCGATATTCCACAGTCTGCTCGTGAGCGAACTGTTGATAAGTTAAAACAGGGCCACATCGATATTCTGGTGGCAACTGATGTTGTTGCACGTGGTCTTGACGTTGAACGTGTTAGTCACGTTATTAACTATGACATTCCGTATGACAGTGAATCTTATGTTCACCGTATTGGTCGTACAGGCCGTGCTGGTCGTCAGGGTGATGCGATTCTGTTTATCTCTCACCGTGAAAAACGCTTGTTGTTCTCTATTGAGAAAACAACGAAGCAGGCTATTGAAGCAATGCCTATTCCTTCAATTAGCGAAATCAACCAGACCCGTCTTACGCGCTTTAAGCAGTCGGTAATGGAAGCAACGCAAGACGATAGCATTGAATCGTTGATGCCAATTGTTGAGATGATCAAAGAAGAAAATGAAGCTTCTCCAGAAGTCCTTCTTGCTGCAATGATCAAAATCGCTCAGGGCGACGAGCCATTGGTGCTTAAAGAGTCTGATCGTCCAGACCTTAACAGCAAGCCGCCTCGCGATAGTCGTGAGCGCAGCGACCGCCCTGGTGGTCGTGAAAGTCGCGACCGAAAGCCAAGAGCGCCTCGTGGCAATCGCAAGCCAGATGAAGGTATGCAACGTTTTCGCATAGAAGTTGGCCATGTACACGGTGCTAAGCCGGGTAACATTGTAGGCGCTATTGCAAACGAAGCTAACATTGACTCGAAGAACATCGGTGCTATCGAGATATATGACAACTTCAGTACGGTTGACTTGCCAAGCGGCATGCCTAAAGAAACACACTCTACGCTTCAAGGAACGAGAGTAGCGGGTCAACGTCTTAACCTTCGCGAGTGGTCGGATACACCGCCGCCTAAACGTGAACGTGGCGACAACCGTGGTGAAAACCGCAGTCGTGATAACCGCGCACGTCGCAAGTCGTAAGATCGAAATAAAAGCGACTTCCGCCTTTATATAACGTTGTGGAATATAAAGGCTGATTTCGTTGTTTCTAATTAAAAAGAATTAGCGCAAAATAGCGTTAGTTCTTTTTTTTTATGTGCCCCCTATGGATTACTTCCCCCTATTTCTAGATGCTCGTTCGCTAAACTGCCTTATTGTTGGTGCTGGTGAAGTAGCTGCTCGCAAACTTGAACTGATCATGAAAACGCCGGCAACTATTACCGTGGTAGCGCCGTGGGTATGCGATACGGTAAAAGCCCTTGCAAAGAGTGACAAGGTGACTTTAATAGAGCGTGAATTTATCGATAGTGACCTAGCGCATAAAGACATGGTGTTTATTGCTACCGATAAACCCGATATAAACCAATACATTCACGACCTAGGTCGCGAGCAGAAGGTGCTGGTGAATGTGGTTGATAACACCCCCTTGTGCCAATTTATTACACCTTCCATCGTAGACCGTTCACCTATCATTATTGCCATGAGTAGCGGTGGTGTTGCACCGGTCTTGCTACGCTATTTACGTCAGAAGTTAGAAACCGTTTTGCCCGCCAATTTGAGCAGACTTGGTTCATTTTCTGAGAAGTTCAGAGACAAAGTGAAACAGGCCCTAGATGGCGTCACTGCCCGTCGGTATTTTTGGGAAGATGTGCTAGATGGCGACATTGCCGAGATGGTTGAAAAAGGGCAAGACGAAAAAGCAGATAACGCCTTTGAAATAGCCTTGCAAGCGGCAGCAGAGAATAAGAAAGTGACTGGGCAAGTGTACCTTGTGGGAGCAGGCCCTGGCGATCCTGACCTACTCACCTTTCGCGCACTGCGTTTAATGCAAAAGGCCGATGTGGTAGTTTACGACCGCTTAGTCTCGCCACAGATTCTAGAATTGGTACGTAGAGACGCTGAAAAAATCTATGTGGGAAAAGCCATGAGCAATCATACCCTTCCTCAAGATGACATTAATAAACTGATGGTAGATGAAGCGAAAAAAGGCAACCGCGTTGTGAGATTAAAAGGCGGCGACCCGTTTATTTTTGGTCGCGGCGGTGAAGAAATTCAAACCCTTATTGAGCACGGCATTGAGTTTCAGGTAGTGCCGGGTATTACCGCGGCAAGTGGCGCTTCTAGTTATGCAGGTATACCACTTACCCACCGAGATCACGCGCAGTCGGTGGTGTTTGCTACTGGTCACTTGCGAAACGGTACCATCGACTTGAATTGGCCTGCATTAGCCCACAAAAATCAAACCGCAGTATTTTATATGGGGTTAACCGGGCTACCCATTATTTGCGAAAAACTTATTGAGCATGGCTTACCTGCTTCTACGCCTATCGCTTTGGTACAGCAGGCAACAACCGACGACCAACGTGTACTTATTGGCACACTAAGCGACATTTGTGCTAAGCAAAAAGAAGCGCAGTTAAAGCCGCCTACGCTAGTTATTGTGGGTACCGTAGTAAACCTGCATGACGAGCTTAACTGGTTTCAACAATAGTCGAAACGGACGGCTGCTCATTTAAATAAGCTTGTATTTTCTGGCATGAACGACATACTCAGTAAACGAGAGTAACACTCTATTTCTTGAATATGTCGGTTATGGCGGAGAAATGACAAATTTATATGGCTTTTTATCTGTGTCTATTTACCCCCGCGTGCTAGCTGCGCTAAAGCTGCTCTTGCTGTTTGTTGCTTCGGTTACCGTCAGTGCAAAAGCCTGCGCCGAGCAACTTGATTTTAGCATCACAAATAAACAAGACAGCGTGCGTTTTGACTACACATGGACAGACAGACAGCAAACTATTCACTCAATTAGCTTTGCACTTCCTCGAGAAACGATTAAACAAAACCCCACGCTGCAGCCAAATTACAAGCCCAAGATAGCCCAGCGCTACGTAATGGTGGCCCTTTTAAAAGAAACTCAAAAATTAAACCCAAAAGAGGCCCGCGTGAATCTAAAGCGCCAGCAAGACGGTATCAACATTGAGGTGAAATCACCAAACCCAGAAAAAGCCGCTGAGGTACTCGATAAGCTAAAAACTGTGCAGCAAACGGCGTTTGATGACTACCTGGCAACCCACTATTTTACTCGCTTCACTACCCTGTTTAATCAACGGGCAGTTAAACCCGACCACCTGCGCTATATTAACGAGTCGGTAAAGCCCATGGTCCCCGTATCTCAAGCGTTTTATGAAAAGCTAGCACCTGAGTCTGATTCACGAGACTACTTTGCGCTTTTGCTTAGTTGGCTCCAAAGTATTCCTTACAACGCCATGGACGACAGAGTGGCCAGCAATGGTTCAGGGTTTGCGCCCCCCATTGGCTTATTAATGCAAAATCAAGGCGACTGCGACAGTAAAGCTGTGCTGGCATCGTCTATGGTAAGAGCTTTTTTACCCACAACGAAAATGATTATGGTGCTGTTGCCCGAGCATGCTCTTCTTGGTGTGGCGCTTACTCCCTCGGCTGGTGACGAAACCATTGAATTTGAGGGGAAAGAGTATGTGCTTTACGACCCCACAGGTCCTGCGCAAATCCCATTTGGTGAAGTGTCTGATAGCACTAAACAGTTTATTGATACGGGCAGGTATCAAATAGAATTAGTGGAATAAGCTTCCCTGTGCCCGATGGCCTCTGCGTATAGGCAAGGGTTTAGATAAGGTTATAGGCAAGCTTTTCTATAAGGAAACCGGTGGAGCAAGGTGACTGATAATTTAAAGAAGTAGGCTGCTTGAAGGCATGATGAAACTCATTACCTTCAAGCAAAAGTCAGCTAACGCTACAAGTTCTCTTCTGCAAAGCTGGCAAGGCGGCTGCGTACCACGCCATCGAGGTTAATGGTGGCACTACCTGAGAAGTCTTTAAATTTCTCGACTAAATACGTTAAACCTGACGTAACCGCGCTAAGGTAGTTGCTGTCTATTTGCGCAAGGTTGCCGCCAACAATCAGTTTTGTACCCTCACCACATCGGGTAATGATGGTTTTAAGCTGTGATGCCGTTAAATTTTGCGATTCATCAAGAATCACGATGGCGTTTTGAATACTGCGGCCGCGCATAAAGTTTACTGATTTATACTGAATATTGGCCTTTTCCATAATGTAATTCATAGAGCCTTTGGTATTTTCATCGTGCTTGTGCAGCACTTCTAATGAATCGGTAATAGCGGCTAGCCACGGCAGCATTTTCTCCTCTTCCGTTCCCGGTAAAAAACCAATAGATTCGGCAATTTCTGGAGTACTGCGAGTGACGATGATTTTGTCATACATATTGCGCTCCACCACCATTTCAAGGGCGGCGGCAAGCGCTAGAAGCGTTTTACCACTGCCCGCAGGCCCGGTGAGAATACACATATCAATATGAGGGTCTAACAAGGCATGCAGTGCCATACCCTGGCCAATATTCTTCGGCGTTATGCCCCATGCATGACGGCTCATTAATCTTTCGTAGCCGAGGTCGAGTACCGCTAAGGTATCATCAGAAATTTCTTCAACAAGGCCAGCAAATTCTTTACTGTCATCCAGTAGAAACTCGTTGATATAGGCCTCTGGCAGTATCGACTTTGGCACGGTGTGAATGGTGTCCCGCCCCTCGGTTCGGCTATCAACACTTTTCACGTTATCCCAAAAGTTACCTTCAAAAGTATGGAAGCCTCGAGACAGATACTTAATGTCGGTGATAAGTTGGTCGGTGCGATAATCTTCAACATGCGCTAAACCGGCGCCTTTCGCCTTTAACCGCATATTTAAATCTTTCGTCACCAACACCACTTTTTGCGGTGCGTAAACCTTTTGAATATGAAGCGCCACGTTGATAATGCGATTATCGTTTTCATTACTTGTGAATACTTGCTGCGCTTCTGCCATATTCAAATCGGCAAATATCGATAGCTTTCCAGTAGGCGCGTTATCACCTGCCCCCAACCCTTCCATTGATACACCCACAAGCATTTCTTCTGGCGTGGCCTCGTGCAGCAAGTCTTCCATTGAACGAATGGAGACACGGGCGTCTCTAGCCACGTCTTTTTTACTGTCTTTGATGTAATCGAGCTCTTCAAGAACCGTCATAGGAATAACAACATCGTGTTCTTTAAAGGAAAGATAGGCGTGAGGTTCGTGAAGCAAAATGTTGGTATCGAGGACGTATATTTTCGTTTCGGTAGAGTTTCTTCTTGGCATCCTTCACTCCATAAAATAAAGCCAAGCTAGCCGTTGTTTGGCAATGGCTAGCGAGCTACAGCTGGGTAACTACGGGGATGCCGCTCGAAACAGGACATCTCCCCTACTCGCGTCGACTGAGAAGCAGCAATAACCCACTGCTTCAAGCGTTTGATAACTATTTCCTAAACGCTAATTCCACCATAAGCCAGAAATACAGATTTCGCACTGTTTTTATCTTTTTATTTTCACTCGCTTACACAGGTTAATACTCACTTGGGCACTGGATTTACCTTATGAAGTAGCCAATGGCTTGATATCTAGCACTGGTTTTTATGCGCATTAAGAGGTCAATATAATTCCTTCTTTGACTTTACAGCAACAGTGACGTGCTCACCAAATTAACAGAAAAGCGTGCCAAATAAGCTAGTATTAATGACTTATTACCATGCAATGCGTACAATACCGCCCCCGCAAAAAGGTGAGTGATTTATGAGTTCAGACAGTCAATTTTCTATTGGTCAGCGTTGGTTAAGCAATACAGAAACCGAATTGGGATTGGGCGCCATTGTTGGCATTGATTTTCGTTCAGTTGAAGTGCTGTATCCCGCCACTGGCGAAGCGCGTATCTATACAAAAACAGAAGCGCCACTAACGCGACTCACCTTTGAAATTGGCGACACCGTAAAAAGCCAAGACGGCTGGGAAATGACGGTGACTGAATCTGAGGAAAGCCAAGGTGTTTTCATCTACCACGGTCTGCGGGAAGATACAAAGGCGCAGGCAAGACTGCCAGAAACAATGCTAGACCATCACATTCGCTTGAACCAACCTGAAAAGCGTTTGTTCAGTCAACAGCTCGACCACCCAAAGTGGTTTGACTTGCGAGAAAGCGCGTTGCGCTATCACTATGAATATCAGCGCTCAAATACCATTGGCGTAGCCGGGGCACGAATTTCACTGATTCCCCACCAATTGCACATTGCCTCTGAAGTAGGTGGCCGCCACGCTCCGCGGGTGCTCCTTGCCGATGAAGTCGGTTTGGGGAAAACCATTGAAGCTGCGCTAATCATTCATCAGCAGATCAAGACCGGGAGAGCCTCTCGCATTCTTATTTTAGTGCCAGACTCACTCGTGCATCAGTGGTTGGTAGAAATGCTTCGTCGCGTTAACCTGCCTTTCGCTATTTTCGATGAGAGCCGCTGCGAAGCGCTGGACGAAGAAGATATTAACCCCTTTGACAGTGAGCAACTTGTTCTGTGCAGCATCGACTTTTTAAGCAGCAATGAGAAACGACAGCAGCAGGTTCAGGCTGCAGATTGGGATTTGATGGTTGTGGATGAAGCACACCACTTGTCTTGGTCGCAAGAAGCGCCGTCGCAAGAATATCTTTGTGTTGAGGGGCTTGCCCAAAGTACGCCAGGGGTGCTTCTGTTAACAGCAACCCCCGATCAGTTAGGTCACGAAAGTCACTTTGCTCGCCTGCGTTTACTCGACCCTGCACGCTTTCACAGTTACGAAGAGTTTCTTACCGAAGAATCGCAATACAGTCAGCTTGCCGATGCGGTTGCTCCGTTATTGTCAGACGCTGAGCCGAACGAAAAACAGCGCGCTACCCTTTGCAACTTTGCACCGGATGTCATGGAGCACGCTGGCAACCTCACCAGCTCTAAAAATAGACATGAACTGTTACACCAACTCATAGATTGCCACGGTACAGGCCGTATGCTGTTTAGAAACCGTCGCGCCAATATTGAAGGCTTTCCCGAGCGCAAACTGTCTGCCTACGAGCTAGCCATGCCACAAGAATATGAAGCGGCCGTGAATAGCGACGATTTGCTCAACGCGCTTTATCCCGAACGTGTGCCAAGCGTGGTAAACAGTTGGACTAAACTAGACCCCCGCGTTAGCTGGCTAGTCGACTTCATGCAAGAGGTTAAGCCCGAGAAGATACTGCTTATTTGCGCCAGTGCCCGCACAGCACAGGAACTCGGTGAGGTTATTCGTACACAGACTGGCGTTAGACACAGCGTGTTTCATGAAGGCATGAGCATTGTTGAGCGCGATAAGGCAGCTCACTACTTCGCTGATGAAGAAGATGGCGCACAAATTTTGCTGTGTAGTGAAATAGGCAGTGAAGGGCGTAACTTCCAGTTTGCCCACCACCTGGTGTTGTTTGATTTACCCATTACACCTGATTTATTAGAGCAGCGTATTGGTCGCTTAGACCGTATAGGTCAGACGCAAACTGTGAACATTCATGTTCCCTATCTCGCAAAAAGCGCACAGCACGTATTGCTCGACTGGTATCACGAAGGCTTGAACGCCTTTGAAAAAACTTGCCCCACAGGGTCTGGCGTATTTGAAGACGTCAAGCCATTGTTGATGAGTGCATGCTTACACCCTAACGATATGACGGCAAGAGACGAACTGATTAACTTAAGTGTTAAACTGAACAGTCAGCTGGTTGCTCAGCTAGAAGCAGGTAGAGATCGCTTGCTTGAGCTTAATGCCTCGGGTGAAGGCCGAGTTGAAGCACTATTAGAGGACATTATTGCCCTTGATAGTGAGCAAGACCTTTCGCGCTTTATGGGCCGTGTTTTTGATGCCATCGGTGTTCAGCAAGATGAGAAAGGCAACGACTGCTTTATTCTCATGCCAACAGAGCAAATGGTGAGTCAGCTACCTGGGTTAGACCCTGAGGGAATGACGGTAACCTACAAGCGTCGTGTGGCTACAACCTTAGAAAACGTGCAGTTTTTAAGTTGGGACCATCCCCTTGTTCACACCGCGATTGACGTTGTACTCACCGACGTACATGGCAAGAGCAGTATGGGCTTTATTGCCGACCCAGATTTACCTAAGGGCGCTTATTGGATAGAAGCATTGTTTGTGCTTCATGCACAAGCACCAAAAGCCCTTCAGCTAGGCCGTTTTCTTCCGCAAACGCCGGTACGGATATGTCTTGATGCCCAAGGAAACCCTGTGGATTTAAGCTTTGATGTGAAACGAAAAGTCGGGCGCAAAATATCGTCACAGCTATTAAAAGCATTACAGCAGCCTCTTAGCATTGCGATAGAAAATACACGTAAACTTGCACACCAGGCAGCGAATCAAAAGCTACACGACGCGCTTAACACTATGCACACCACACTAAATGGTGAAATACAGCGACTCAAAGACTTACAGAAGCGCAACCCTGCCGTGCGCGATAGTGAGATAGTGTTTATTGAGCAGCAGATAAGTGCGCTAGATAAAGTTATTCAGGGCGCCGATGTGCAGTTTGATGCCATTCGTATCATAGTGAATAATCCGTAATGGCTAATCCATCGTTTGTTTACAACCCGCCTTACACCCCATATCTCAACTTTTTGTATCGAGATGACTTTATGGTGGTGGCCCTAAAACCAAGCGGGTTACTCAGTGTACCGGGCAGAATAGAAGCCCATAAAGACGCACTGATTACCCGCGTTAATAAAGTACTGCCTACCGCCACTGTGGTACACAGATTGGATATGGCAACATCCGGCATTATGGTAATGGCACTGACTAAATTTAGTCATCGCGCCATCAGCAAGCAGTTCGAACTTAGAGAGACGAAAAAGCGCTATTTCGCCAGAGTATACGGCCATGTTGATGTGGATAACGGAGAAATAGATTTACCGCTTATTGTCGATTACCCGAATCGACCGAAGCAAATGGTTGACCACGAACGGGGAAAGCCATCGGTAACACACTTTGATGTGATAACCCGTGCATATGATAGCGAGAATAGACCTTACTCTTTGGTTGCGCTACGCCCCATTACCGGGCGCTCTCATCAGCTTCGCGTGCACATGCTCTCACTCGGTCACCCCATTTTAGGGGATAGGCTGTATGCTCACGACGCCGCATTAGCCATGGCGCCCCGCCTGCAGCTGCACGCGGAAAGTTTAAGTTTAAAGCACCCAAAATCGAACAACTGGCTCAACTTTCAAAGCACTATTCCATTTAGTGACTACAAGCCAACGCCATTAACCACGTTTTCATCGGTAAAGCTTTTTGGGTAGAAGGCTTTTCAGGTAAGAAGCTTTTTAGGAAGTAGGCGTTGTAGATAGAAAACGTATCCACAATAGGCTTGCTGAGTAAACGAGACGACAAACTTGCTGGTTAAAATACGCTTTGGTATCTAGATTTTTATGGTTTTGCCGATACATTGTTATCTAACTCTATTGCGAGCCGAAAGGTTTTTTAAAACATGCGTAAATGTATTGCCTCTATATTGTGTCTGCTTGCACTGGGCTTTTCGCCTAAAGCGGCCTTTGGCGATTACTTTACCGATATCAGTCACGGGTTTGCGTTAGGCGAAGTACAAGAGCTTTTGGTGGGCGAACGCGTAGTACCTATTATCGAAGTTGAGCCTCAAACCCCGTTATCGCAAGGCGTTGCCATTATACTGGTTGAGCCTTTTCTCTCCAGCTTTTCACTCTCTCAAAGCAAGGAGCTTGCGGGTTATCTTTCAGAGAAAGGGTGGCGCGTTGTCATAAGCCCTTTTAACCTCAATATGATGCCAACAGGTTCTGGCATAGAATCAGCCGACACTTCTGGGCAAGGGGCTGATAATCAAGGCACCGATACTCAAACGGCAGCAGAACCATCAGCAGCAGAGCAAGCGCCAAGCAGTAGCGGACAGGGTAATAGCGTAATTCATCCGCGAAGTACAAACCTCACTCAACACTTTGATTTTGAACAAACGTCAGACAAGTTAACTGAGCAGCTTATTGCCTTAAATAACCGTTTGCAAAACGTGCAAGGCTATCGGCTAGTGGTTGCGCAAGGTATGCTGGCTGCTACATTTTTGGACGCCACCAGCAATGATTTGGCATTTGAACCAGATAGCTTAGTCACGATTTCCCCCTATTGGCCAGAGGCCGATGTGAATAAAAGCATTAGCGACCTAGTGGCTAATACTTCCTTTCCCGTACTCGACCTTTCTGTAGACGGTTTGAGCGATTGGGAAAATAACACGGTAGCAATGCGTAGAAATCGCGCAAAAAATAGCTTAAAACTGCATTACCGACAGGTGCTTCTCCCCTCCTCAAATTCAGTCTTTAGTCTAAATCAAAATCAGAAAACCCCTTACATTCAGTTAGTTGCAAACAACACCATTGGTTGGACTCGTTATTTAGGCTGGTAATTTTTAAAATCTACTATTAGTCTAAAAAAATACGCAGATCAGTTACATATCGATAACATCGCAAAAATTAACAACCATCCTAAGCCGGTGACAATGTAATGGACTATAATACGCTGAGTAGTAAAAAAACGGTTGGAGCCTTATGACTGTCAAAGATTTTGTTGATGCCAAGTCAAAACAACTGTGCTTTTATCTCAATGCTTTTTGGAATGAAGGCTTACCGGTTGAAGAGCTCGAACTCTTTTTTTGGGACTGCATGGAAGAATGGGGTCAGGTCAATTGCACACTTACGCAGCCATACACGCAAAAAGAGCGAGTGTTCTGGCATGTGCTGCATCAAATTCACTATTGGAACGAAGAAAAACTAAAAAACGACCCTATTTTAGTAGATGAGTTACGAACCTGTGTCAAATTTCTCGAGGACGCAGGCACGTGTCCTTTAGACTGTGTAGGCATAAGGCCCTAGCAAGGCCTTCCCTCCTGTAATTCTGCATGTAAAGAACCTGCACACATCAAACATAAAACTATTGCGGCCGTACTGCTCCACATGTCCTCTTCCATAAGCACATACACATTTTTAAAAAATCCATGTCGAAATAAGGCACCTGCAAACACCACTCATATGTTGCCATTTAGTTGATTACATGGCTCAATACCAAGCCTTGGAGCATCACTAGGCCGTATTTTGTTAAGCGCGATAAAAACATATAACGACAAACGCTTTTTGAGTATCTTCTGTTTCGGGATTGCCAGTGGCTTTCCTTGGATCATGATTGGCTCAGTGCTGTCTGCCTGGTTGAAAGATGACGGGTTATCACGCTCAGCAATCGGCTTGTTTGGCATCATCTTCGCCACCTATTCAATTAACTTTCTTTGGTCACCGCTGGTAGATAAGTTAAAGCCACCGAGATTAGGTCAGCGCAAAGGGTGGATTTTTTCCATGCAAATAGGCATCGTCTTGTGCTGCCTTGCGATGTCTCAACTAACCACTACGTCTCACCTTTTCTATATTGCATTAGTCGGTTTACTCACCGCTATTTTCTCCGCTACGCAAGACATCGCCATTGATGGTTTTCGTATAGACTGTATTGCTGAAAACGATAAAGACGGAATGTCAGCTGCGTCTTCGGTAGCAACCGCAGGTTGGTGGACAGGCTATGGGGGCTTAGGTGCTATTCCTTTCTTTCTTGCAGACCTTACCGATTGGAGCTGGGCTAATATCTATCTATTGCTCGGCGTATTAATGGCCCTACTTGCTATAGCCACGTTACTTGCGAAAGAGCCGGATATTGACAGAAGCGCGCTTTTTGACCGCATAGATTCTGAGGGCACTGACGATGCTAACGCCAGCACTCAAGACAAGATTGCACGCTGGTTAAAGAGCACGTTAATAAGCCCATTTTCTGAGTTTTTTGCGCGAAACGGAGTCAAGCTTGCGCTTTCCTTCTTGTTGTTTATTTTTCTATTTAAAATAGGTGAAGCCTTCCTTGGGCGAATGAGCATTGTCTTTTATAAAGAAATTGGCTTTAGCAACAGTGATATCGCCACCTACTCCAAGTTGCTGAATTGGTGGGTAACTATTGTATTTTCGCTGTTAGGGGGAATTGTAAACATACGCTATGGAATTTATCGCGGCTTAATGGTGGCTGGCATCGCGATGGCTGCGTCTAATCTGTTGTTCGCTGTAATAGCTCAAACAGGGCCTTCCACTTCGTTACTGGCCTTCACCGTGATTGTAGACGGTTTTACAGGGGCGTGGAGCACGGTAGCCATGGTTGCTTTCATATCGCTACTGTGTAACCGCGCCTTTAGCGCCACACAATACGCACTAATGGCATCTTTAAGTGTGGCAGGAAGAACATTTGTCGCTTCTAGCAGCGGTATTGTTGTAGACAGTTTGAATGGAAATTGGAGTCTTTTCTTTATACTCACTGCGGTGATGGTAATACCAAGCCTAATGTTCCTCTACAGCATTCGCGAGCACATTAAAAACGTGCAGAATCCGCTAGCGCCGAAAACGTAATGCCTCTACTAACGAGGCGATTACCGATACGAAAAATACTGACATTGCCGGTATAACCTATACCGTACAAGTTATGCTGTATCTGGCCTACGCTGTATTTTTAGCTATAACTCAACCTCATGGACGCAATACTGGTTACGCCCGCTTTCCTTGGCGCGATAAAGTGCTTGGTCGGCCAGCTCAAGCCATACCATAGGGCTTTTCACATTCTGCTCAAATTGTGCAAGGCCTAAGCTAACGGTGAACGTAATGGTTTGCCCATCGTGCTCCACTTCAAGACGCTCGGCTAGGGCTCGTATTCTCTCGGCAACATGCGTAGCACTTGCTAAGGTGGAGTCGGTGAGTATAACGGCAAATTCTTCGCCGCCGTAACGCCCTGCCAGGTCAGTTTCCCTTACGCAACGCTTGATAAGCGCGGCCAGCATCTTAATAACCTTATCACCCGCTTGATGACCATAGGTATCGTTGACCCGTTTGAAATGGTCGATATCCAACATCATTGCGGTACTGGGTTTGTTTCTGCGTTTAGACAGCTTATAAAGCTCTTCAAACCGCTCCTGCCAATAACGTCTGTTGTACAAACCGGTTAAACCATCTACCCGACTTGTAATTTTAAGCTCTTCGTTAAGCTTTGCCATACCTCGTTTACCAAGGGCCTGCTCTGTCACGTCGTAAACCAAAATACAGAACTTTTCTACACTGCCGTTATCGCCAACAAGGGGAAACATAGTGACGTTTTGATACATGTGCGACGCCGCACTCGTTACTGGCCTACTACACCCAAACTTAAATAAATACGGGCGCTGTTCCCAAATAATAAATACGGGGCTTTTGAGACTAAAAACCGGGTCTACTTTTGCCGTTAGCCACTGCTTATCTATTTCGGGAAAATGGTCAAATAATGAGGTGCCCAACAGCGACGATTCCCGTTTGCCGCTGTGGTTTGCCATAAATTTATTCCACACTTCAACGTCGAATTGCTTGTTGAGAATAACAATACCCACTTCAATAGAGTCTAGTAGTTCATCAACAACATTAGGCGTGGAAGAAAGAGTAACACTGCTATGCATCGCTATTGACGCTCCCTGTCGGTGTTCATTAATCGCGCATAAATTTGATTCATTGCATCACCGGGAAACAGCAATAATAAATCAAAAGAAATATCCTTGGCTTTTATGGCATAGCCAATTTCAACGGCCATGACTTTGCCCCATTGATGCACATTATCACTTAAAAGCGTAGACAGGCCCTGGTGCTGTCCTAACAATACGGGGTGAGTATGACTGAATGCCACTGCAAGCTGCTCTGACAGACCATTTAAACAGGCACCAATAAGAATATTAGACACATCCATGAGTGCCTCAAGTTCTAGGTTTTCAGATGACGCAGAGGGAGCGTACTTCAGTAATTCAACGATATTCTGCGATTTCGTGTCGTTAAATATTACCAAGGCTTCGCCACTTATTCCCTCGCTAACGAACCCTTTAGACACAGCAGAAACGCTATCGCTTCTGTTGATATCGGCAACAGCCATAGAGAGTTCGTTGCTCTCTATTAAGTTAACATTGGGAATAGGTAAATCGATAAACTCACCAAGCAGCTTGGCAAGGTCTTCACCTGCTCGTCCCATGGCAACGTTCACCATTTCGCGATAGGCGTCTAATTTCTCTTCTTCAGTAACTACCGCTTCGCTATTCGCTGTCGCACTTGCTTTCGCGATATTATTTTGGTCTGCGCGACCTGTGGCCAAGCTGTCGCCACTGTAAATACCGTAGGAGGTAAGAATGTGCATGAGCTTTGCGTTATCTATGGGCTTTCGAATAAAATCAATAGCGCCTAGAGCCAGCATTCGCTCTCGTGCTTTTTCTTGAACATCCCCTGACACCACAATAACTAAACAAGGCAGATCGTCTTTGCGAATAACTTCCATTGTTTCGTAGCCGTCCATCACCGGCATATTCAAATCTAAAAACAGCACATCGCCTTTCCCCTCTCGAATTTGGGTTAAGGCATCTTGTCCGTGCTCGGCAAACGACACCTCAACATCCCAGTTATCGGGAATACTGCGGGCCATCTGACGCCTTGCGAAACCGGAGTCGTCACAAATCAAAATGGGAGTACTCATTGTATCTCCTCAGATAGCGACGGGAGCTTTTATGTGCGGATGAGATTGATAGTTTTTAAGTTCAAAGTCTTCGTATTTGAATCCAAAAATATCCTTAACATCTGGATTGATTGCCATAGTCGGGCGTTCAAACGGTTCGCGGCTTAACTGCAATTCCACCTGCTCTAGGTGGTTTGAATAAAGGTGCGCATCGCCCAAGGTATGAATGAAATCACCAGGCTCTAGGTCACACACTTGTGCAATCATCATCGTTAGCAACGCATAGCTTGCAATGTTAAATGGCACACCAAGAAAGATATCTCCACTGCGCTGATACAGCTGACAGCTTAGCTTGCCATCAAGTACATAAAA
Organism: Alteromonas sp. BMJM2; assembly: GCF_027257845.1. Lineage (GTDB taxonomy): Bacteria > Pseudomonadota > Gammaproteobacteria > Enterobacterales > Alteromonadaceae > Alteromonas. The sequence goes on from NZ_JAPVOT010000006.1 coordinate 200,761, forward strand.
CTGAAACATGGTGTGACACGGCGGAAGTGCCTGTTTGCCCATTTCGGCATTTTCTTTTGGCGAATACTGCGTATCAGGCAGAGCGGCAGGGTTCCAGCCACTTACAATAAGACGTCTTGAGTCGGGATTATGTTTAATTTGCTCGACCACATCGGCAATTTGGTCGATAGACGTGCCATCGCCACACTCCCAGCTTCGCCATTGCTTGCCATATACTGGTCCAAGCTCGCCCTCGTCCGTGGCCCATTCATCCCATATGCGAACGCCGTTTTCCTTGAGGTAAGCAATATTGGTTTCGCCTTTAAGAAACCATAGCAATTCGTGGATGATAGACTTTAAGTGGCATTTTTTAGTTGTCACAAGAGGAAAGCCCTCTTGTAAATTAAAACGCATTTGGTAACCAAAAACGCTGAGCGTTCCCGTGCCTGTGCGGTCTTCCTTTTTCACACCCGTATCACGTACATGGCGCATGAGAGCGAGATATTCTTTCATCGTTTTTATATCTTCTTAGTTTTATCTGTATTCTTGACGCCCATATAAGCACGTACAATCAATCCTAATCCCAAAGCAATCATAGGTAAACACAGAAGTTGCCCTTGGCTTAGTCCCATCTGATAAAGGCCAATATGTGCGTCGGGTTCCCTGAAAAATTCAACGATAAAGCGGAAACTTCCGTAACCTAACAAGAACAAGCCGCTCACAGCGCCAACAGGTCGCTTCTTCGCTGAGAAAAGCCATAAAATAACAAACAGCAGTACCCCTTCAAGGGCGAATTCATAGAGTTGCGAAGGGTGGCGAGGCACATTGCCAGCGCTAGGGAAAATAACCGCCCACGGCACATCAGTAGTTCTTCCCCATAATTCGGCATTGAGAAAGTTTCCAATACGCCCGGCGCCAAGGCCAATCGGCACAAGTGGCGCTACAAAATCTCCCAGTTCCAAAAAGGTGGCTTTCATGCGCTTAGCCTGCCATGCGAGGGCAACTAATACACCGATGAGACCACCATGGAATGACATTCCACCTGCCCAAATTTTAAATAGGTAGAGAGGGTCGTCAAGGAACAGACCAAACTGATAGAAGAATACGTAGCCAATTCGCCCGCCAAGAATAACGCCGACAAAACTCCAAAACAGCAAGTCGCTTAGCTGATCTCTATTCCACGGCGTTTGCGATAAACGCTTTTGGGCCAGTAAAAATGCGGCAATAAATCCAACGAGATACATTAACCCGTACCAGCGTACGCTTAATGGTCCCAAGCTAAAAATAATGGGGTCGATACTGGGGAAAACCAGATAACTGCTCTGTTCCATTTTATTATTCAATTCCTAAAATCATTCTAATACTTACCAGCACTAGCAGGCAGGCTAGCATGGCTTTTAACACACGAACATTCACTTTTTGGCCGAGTTTAGCACCGATGTTCGCGGTAATCATCGACGTTGTTACAATTCCTACCATTGCGGGCAAATATACGTACCCTAAGCTGTATTGAGGTACATCGGGCGCATTCCATCCGGTAATGACGAAACTTGCGGTTCCAAACAAGGCAATAACCAGCCCGCAAAGTGCTGCACAGCCAATAGCTGAACGTACGTTTACCCTAAACCACACCAAAGCGGGTACAAGTAAAGCACCTCCTCCAATACCCATTAAGGCGCTTACCAATCCGGTTCCGCTGCCCACTGCAGCAAGAGAAAAACGAGTAGCGGTATTATCAGACGTCTTCTGTTTGCCGAAGATCATTTGCGCCGCAATCAGTATCACAAGTACCGCAAAGATGTCTTTTAGCAACTCACCAGATATACGGCTGGCTATCTGCGCGCCTAATATGGCCCCAACGGCAATACCAATGCCGGTGAACAATACGATGTTTTTTTCAATGTTACCTAACCGATAGTGTGCAAATGCAGATGACATACTGGTAAATATAATGGTGGAGAGCGATGTGGCAATTGCCACCGGCATCACCGTCTCTGTCGTCATTCCCAGAGTATGCACCAGTAAATAAGACAACACAGGTACAATGATTAAGCCGCCACCAATCCCCAACATACCCGCTAGCAAGCCCACTATCGCCCCCAATAGTACGCAGCAAACTATGATGATAACGACGGGTTCCATTCAGTGTCCTTTAAATTTTTGACGTTGATGAGAGTAGCACAATTGCGCCCCTCGAGCAGGTAAGCCAAAGCCCAATGCCGTGACTTCATAGAAAACGATTTTATTATTGCAGTGCTGTTTTACCTAAGTAGCTGACTATCACAAGACATAGCTTTAGAAACACTCGCTGTAGGCATGTTAGTGACAAGCATCTTAGCTTCAGGTTTCATAAGGCACAGATTTCAAAAGCTAAAGGCCTGCTAGGCGCCAGCACGAATGAGCCCAGCCAGTTCTTTTGTTTCTAGGTATTCATTAATGTGCGTGAATACCTCTTGCTGCGAGGACGACGTTAACGCGAGAGAAAGCAGCTGCTTACACTCTGATAGCGTTACTTTTCGCAACAGCCAATTGATTTTACGTAAATTAAACCCGTTCATACTTAAACGGCGGTACCCCATTCCCATCAGTAAAAGAGCGCCCGCTGGCTCACCGGCAATTTCTCCGCAAATAGTGACGGGCGTTTGACTGGCGTTAGCCTTTTGCACTATATCGTAAAGCGCACCAAGCACCGATGGGTGATAGCTATTATATAAGCTTGCTACCCGGGTGTTATTTCTATCAACTGCCAACAAGTATTGAGTAAGATCGTTACTTCCCACTGAGAAAAAGTCGACGTACTTAGCCAGCTGCGGCAACTGATAAAGCACCGACGGCACTTCTAGCATAATGCCCAACTTGGGCCGACTGATCACGTTGTCAGTGCCTGAGGATTCGTCAGATACTTCTAGAAACGCTTGGTTGATTAACCGCTTTGCTTCGACAACTTCCGATACCGTTGAGATCATCGGCAGCATAATTTGCAAATTATTGAGCCCGATGTTGGCGCGCAACATGGCACGTATTTGGACCAGAAAGATCTCTGGGTGATCAAGAGTAAGGCGAATGCCCCTCCAACCCAGAAACGGATTTTCTTCGTTAATGGGAAAGTATGGCAACGGTTTATCGCCACCCACATCAAGGGTACGCATGGTGATAGGTAGTTCAGGCGCGGCTTCGAGTATTTGTCGGTATAAGGTAACTTGCTCTTGTTCTGACGGAAAGCGCTCGCGAAGCATAAAAGGAATTTCAGTACGGTAAAGCCCTACGCCGGCGCCTATCTGCCCAGCATCAAGTTCAACCTCTGCAGACAACCCTGCATTAATATACAAAGACATTCTGCAGCCATCGAGACTCTCACACGGTTTATCGGCTTCTGCTTCAATTTTCTCTGTTATTGCTGACTCTTCTTCTATCAGCTGAATAAAGTCAGTTTTTACCGTTCGGTTTGGCGATATTATGACTTCACCAGAGTAGCCATCGAGCAGTATCTCTTTATCTTCAAGCAGCGCTGGCGATACGCTCTGACACCCCATTACCGCCGGTACGCCCATGGCTCTGGCTAAAATAGCGGCATGGGAATTATTCGAACCGCGAACAGAAATAATGCCCTGTAATTTATCTCGGGGGCACTCGGCAAGCATGGTGGCTGACACTTCGTCTGCCACTAAAATGCATGGCCCAGCGACCGCTTTTTCCGATATTTTGTGACCACTTTGTTCCTGAAGAATGTTAACCAAAATTCGGTCAGATAAATCAATAATATCAATGGCCCGTTCCTGCATGTACGGGTCTTCCATCGCGCGAAAACGGGCAGCATAATCTTCCACCACTATTTTTAGTGAAGAGGCAGCATCCCAGCCTTGGCGGATTTTCTCTTCAACTTCGCGGCCCAAACTGTTGGCATCTAAAAGATGATGGTAAAGCTGAAAAATAGATTTAACGTCTTCAGGTAACCCGTCGTCTAAACGCTCTGAAAGCGTATTGACATGTCCACGGGTTACTTCAACGCCTTTGCGATACAGGGCTATTTGTTCGGCGGGTGAACCGGTTTGCTTTACTACCCAGTTCTTTAAATTAATTGATTTGTCGGGAGAAAAGCCCGTGCCGATAGCAAGCCCAGGCGACCCTGCTATACCGCGCACATTCTTTTGCTGAGCAATATTACCGGCTGTATGGGATAAGGTGAGTGCGCCTCGAATATCTGCATTGGTGATTTCAAGAGCAAGCTGAGCCGCTAGGGTAACTAAGAATGCTTCTTCGTCTTCGCTAAAGCGTCGCAGATCAGTTTGCTGCAGGGTAATAACCCCAAGCACTCTGCGTTGATTAGTAATTGGTGTACCAAGAAACGCATTGTAATTGTCTTCTTTAACTTCGGGATAGTGCTTGAAGCGGGGGTGGTGCTGCGCATTGGCGATGTTAAGGGGTTCTTCACGCTGTCCCACTAGGCCAATTAGGCCTTCGGTAAAACCAATGCGAACGTTTTCCACTGCGTCTGGATGTAAGCCATCGGTGGCTTTGAGAACGAAGGTTTTCGCTTCGTTGTCGGCTAGATAGATAGAACAGGAGTCGACATTTAATGTCTGCTTTACCCTGGATGCAAGTCGAAACAACGCAGTATCAAGTGCGGAAATTTGATTCATTTCCTGCACGATACGCTTGAGCGTGGTTAGCATTGCACCTGAGTTACTAGAGGTATTCACCGGTTACTCCTGTTTGTGTATCCACGCCTTTGCTTATCCACGCCTTCGTTTCTTGCCGCGTTTAGCGGAAACGTTACCCTGACGCTGGGGAACGCGCTGCTGTGCAGACATAACAACCGGAGAAAACTCCTTCATTACCCTACGATAAACATCACGCTTAAACGACACAACGTTTCTTATGGGGTACCAATAACTTACCCACCTCCAGTCATCAAATTCTGGATGGCCTGTTTTTAATACATTTACATCACGATCATGACAATCGAGTTGCAGTAAAAACCACTTTTGTTTTTGTCCTATACAAACAGGATTGCTACCTTGTCGAATTAATCGCTTTGGCAGCTTATATCTAAGCCAATTACGGGTAACACTTAAAATAGTTACGTCTTTAGACGTCAACCCTACTTCTTCGTGCAACTCGCGGAACATGGCTTGCTCGGCAGTTTCCCCTTCATCAATTCCGCCTTGAGGGAACTGCCATGAATGTTGGCCATAACGTCTTGCCCAAAATATTTGACCCATTTTGTTGCAAATCACTATACCCACATTCGCACGGAATCCATCGGCATCTATCACATAGACTCCCGGGTACGCAATACTGGTAATATGTTTTCATTCTTCCACAAACTATGCTCCAATCATAGTGTTAATATTCAATGACTCAGCTCAGCGAAGGAATTTTTGATAACAATGCTGCCTCCTAAGTCGCCGCCTAACACTCCCGACGAATTACTCACGCGATGCCATGCAATAGCGGGGCTAACCTTAGGTGAGCTTGCCCATATGGCAAATGTCGCTATTCCAGCCAACCTGCAGCGCCATAAAGGCTGGCCCGGAATGCTGATAGAGAAGTGGTTAGGGGCAAGTGCAGGCTCAAAACCACAGCAGGATTTCCCAGAGCTTGGCATTGAGCTAAAAACCATTCCCATTGATGCCGCCTTTGCGCCTCTTGAAACCACGTACGTGTGCTTTGCTCCTTTGCTAATGCAGCCGGGCATCACGTGGGAAACCTGTAATGTGCGCAACAAATTGCAGCAAGTTTTGTGGCTTCCTATTGAGGGAGACAGACGAATCCCCCTTGCAGAAAGACGGGTCGCCACAGGGTTTTATTGGCGACCTAGCGAAAAAGAAGACGAGTTACTTAGGCAAGACTGGGAAGAATTAACAGAAAAAATAGTCACCGGGCATGTGGAATCGATAACGTCAAAGCAAGGCACGGCACTGCATATACGCCCAAAAGCAGCAAATGGTAGCGTACTCACCGAGGCCAGAGGAGTAGAGGGAGAGAAAATAAAAACTCGACCACGGGGGTTTTATTTACGCAAAACCTTCACCCACCACATTCTTGCTTCGGCGTTTGGGTACTAGAAGGCCGATTTACGCCATGAGTAGGGCGACGCCTACAGCGAAACTTATAGTACGCTGCCGTTTTTGGTTAAATGTTTAACTAAGTAATCGCTTAAGAATTTTTCTGAATTCAAACCTAAACGTTTCGCTATCGCTGCTACCTTAGTGTCGGTTCGCAATAGTACCTTCTTGGCGTACTCTAAGCGAAAATGGTAAATAAACCGTCGAAAGCTTTTTTTATCAGACACCCGTAATGAAATTGCGAGGGTCGTTGCATCTAGCTCGGCCTCGTCACAAAAATCAGCAATAGTGAGCCCTCTTATCTTGTAGGCTTTACTGTCGATAGTATGACGCTCGGCTTTGGAAATAATGCTGCTTATTTCGTAAGGCGTTGCCTTTCCCTCGTCTAAACGATCATGATCAAAAGGAGATGGTGAAGTATTTTGAGTAAACAGTAACGACGTCAAAACCGATAGCAGTGCCGCTCCCAACATGAGATGGTAATAACTCTCCCACGCCGCAAGCTGAAAAAAGCCAAAAGTGGCTGCAGTTACCAGTAAAATACTCATAAACGCAATGCCCACCGTAATGCCCATCACGCTGGCAAGACCTGTTACTTTAAATTCACGAATATCTACCGCTTGCTCAGGGAGATGTCGGTGATAGGTTTGCATATGTTCAGTAATCAATATCCCAATTAACAACACGCTAAAGCCTGCGACTAATGGTGCTGCATAGGCTGGCCACAATACTAGCGGGTCGCCAATAGGTGATGCCAGCAACCACGTTTGTTTTTCAGCTGCGGGGATGAGTAGAGCCGTTATTTGAAGTAGTGCAGTGAAACCCGCAGGCAGCCACAATCGTTTTTTCGCAGAGGGGCGAAGATATAGCAATGGCTTTATGGCGCGGTAGCAACACGTAATACCAATAACGGCGAAGATATCAGATAAACCATAAAGCACAGCAAGCTCGTTGAGCCCGCTCATCCTCAACCATTCATCGTTCATAAACAGCGGCCAGCATAGTAGTGCAGCCAATACCCATCCTGCGCCGCTATCACGCTTTTGTTGGCGGACAAAAAAACCAAGGCTTAATAGGTAAATCACCAGCAGCATAAGCACGCAATAATCTTGAATCGAAAAAATCACCACTATCACCTGTCCGTGTGAATCAAAGGAAAAAAGATCTGTGGATTACCCACAGAGCGCTTACTAATGCACACATTACCAATATACATCTCGCTGCATTGCTACTTTTCGCGTACGCTCCATAATGATGATAAGCGTTGTCAACTTTTGCGCCGTCCATTTGCGCAACTCATCCTGAGACTCAACCTCGGCATCATCGATAGACTTGTGCAACATTAATAGCGCATTTAACTCGTCAATCCCGGTAAGCAAATCTAGCCAAGGCGCTCTGAAATTACCGCGCTCTTCAACAAATAAATCACCAAGTAAAAAACCACTCCACAGGGTTTGACGAAGCAGGACTTCCACCGCGGAATAATTGGCCGGCCCCATGGTTTTATTTAGCGGCATGCTTTGCTGAACCGTTTGCCATCCTTGGGACAACCAACCTTTTGCGTGGTCTAGCACCTTGTGGTCGTACCCGGTTGAACGCCCCTGCCAAGGCTTTTGCTGTACCAAGCGAATAGCTTCAATTTTGATATCAGTAGCATCGTTATCGAAAAACAGCTGCTTGGGTTCATGAGCATGCATTAAGCCTGTTTTTCGACCTTGTAAATAACTCACAATGGCAGGATGCTTCCCCAAGGTTTTACTGAACATGCTTTTTTTAGACAACAAATAACGCAGGCTTTGCAGGTCATCCTGCCAGCTCCATTGTTGTGCATAAGCAATGAGCTTTTTGTGCAGGGCTAGCAGTTCAGGGCATTGCAATATTGGCAAATACAGCGATACGCTTTGCAATAATAGGTGAATGCTTTTCGCTACCTCAGCCAGCATCTTAATCGAGCCGCTTTCGCAAAACACATGTTCGTGATGTTGCCAATGTGATAGGGCTATTTGCACAGCAAGACAGAAGGCGTCTTCGGTGGAAGTTGCATCTTCTAGCGCAAGAAAATCGGGTAATGGTCGAATTTTCGCATTGAAGCCATGCAGCAACTGATATCCCTGAGCGGCCTTAGACACATCGCTTAGCCGCACTTCCATATTACTGTTTATCAATAGCGCTAGCGTGAAAAGGCTGTCCACGTCACCATCGATTAATTCCAACTCTATTTCATTAATGGGAGAGCTGTTCTTATCGGTAATGGCTTCGCCGCAATCGAGCACAATCTCTACCCTACTGCCATCAACCTCGACGTCATAGGCATGACGAGTGAAGTGCGTACTAAACTGACGTGTCAGACTGGCACTTTTGCTATCAACATCCCAGTTTTGAGGCCACACCGAGGCATCGAACAAGCTTAAATCTGGTGTAGGATTTTGCAAATCCACATTATATTCTGAACGAGTATGGAGACCGCCGCTGACTACGCCGTTGGTTTTTAAGGTTTGTTCATAGCGACCGTTATTTCCTCGTACGCGGAATCCCATTTTCTTTTGCTGAAAATCAAATTTTTCTGTGTCGTAATAGTCGTTTTCCAGTCGCATCTCTTTGTGTGAGATTACCGTAACCTGATGTTTATCAAAAAGCGGGAGTACACGCTCAGAAAACCGGTGTTGTGCATGTGCACCGGTCACAAATTTCAATTCTATTTCGGACATTGTTCTTTTTCGGTCATGATTTTATATCGGTAACGGCTCTTGTTCGGACATTTGGGTTCTCCGCTATCATTTGTCTTACTTTAAAAATAGTTACGCTGTAGGGAAAACACAATGCGTTTGAGAATACAGGTATGCTGGCGCATTTGAAGTTACCACACCTTACCCTTGTCACATCTTTTTGGCAATATTTGCAGGCGGTATTCATATCGCTGCTACATATCGCTACTACATATCTCTACTATGATAAACCGATGCCAACATAAGCCTTGGTAAAGTCGCATGTTACCAATCATTTTCAAATGCACTAGCACTATGATGAGTTTAGGTCATACACAACCATTAGCTTAGTGTAAAAATACAAGTATTCGTCACTCAATGCAGGAACAAACTTGCCTTTATGTCAGTCAACCAATACCATCTTTAAGATTTAAACGAGTAATTGGACTTCATATGATTCGAAAGTGGTTAGCCGTAGCCCTATTCACATGTACTTTTCAAGCCCTAGCGCTGCAAGACATGCCTGAATTGGAAGCATCATCATCTCACTACATCAAAGATGATTTGTTCATTTTTATGCATACGGGACCGGGTAGAAATTACCGCATTCTGGGCTCTATAGAGGCAGGAACGCCAATAGCAGTAGTATCAACAGATAGCGATGCTGAATTTACCCAAATCACCGATGACGATGGTCGCGAGGGATGGGTAGAAAGTAAGTTCGTATCAAATACGATGTCACGAGCAGAAAAACTTCCTATCATCAGCGAGCAATTGGCTGAGAACCAGGCTGAGCTGCAAGCATCTCAATCGGATAATGCACGTCTTCGCCAGCAGTTAAACGATGCTCGCCAGCAAATATCTCAACTCTCTACCGAAAATGAAGCTCAGGCCAGTGAAATTGTTGGCTTGGCCAACAAGGTAGAAAGTGCCAACAAAGATGAGTTGGTCATGTGGTTTACACGAGGCGGATTTGTTGCCGGCGGTGGTATATTGTTAGGCGTCCTGCTGACCTACATCCCCAAAAGAAAGCGTCGCAGCAGTGAATGGATGTAATTATTAAATATCACTGTTTTTGACATAAAAAAGCCAGCTTACGCTGGCTTTTTTGTCTCTTCACTATGTTCACATAGCGTGCTGTAAATTAATGACTACTCGTCATCTTCTACCATGGTCATTAACGACGTATTACCGCCTGATGCTGTAGTATCAATACTCACGGCTTTTTCCGTTACTAAGCGCTGGATAAGGTTATCGTTATACTCTGCACTGATCACCGGTAGTATTGCGCCCTCTCGTGAAGAAAGCATTGCGGTGATACGCGCTGTGCGCTCTGTGCTTGAGTCAACAACCACGCCCGATAAGTCTTCGTCCATCAGTAGCGTGTCTAAGTGTGCAAGACGCGCTACTTGGAAAAGCCCTTTAGGAGCACCCGTTGCTTCAAACTTATTCTGAATCTCTACCGCTTCTTCATAGAAGATTTTTGACACCACAGACACAACAGGGTTACCCGTTGATAATGCCGTTACGATAGACAATAACCAGTACTCAAATGTCACTTCTTTATCGGCGAAACAGACAAGAATTCCTCGTGGCTCAAGATACAGCCTGTTGGACTCACCTGTTGGCCCCGGTAACTCCTGCGGCTTAGCTAACTTGCGTTCAATACTGGTTAACTGCTGACGTGCTGTTGCTAACGTTCTGTTCAAATCGTCAGCTAAGTCATCAACAATATCTACTTTAGCAATTTTGGCTAACAGCTGGCGAACCATAGAAATACGGTCGTTTAGTGCAGTATGTCGCCACTGAATTTCAACCGCTTTCGCTTTGTCCATCATCACGTGAGCACGTTCTGCAATTTGCTCATCGCCCACAAGTGCCTCATCGGTACCGTCTACATCGTCGATGTGTGATGGTTTAGGTGTTGCTCGCTCCATCAATAAGCGCGGCAAGTAGTTAGGTCCACCTGCTTTTGGCCCCGTACCTGACAGACCGCGCCCACCGAAAGGCTGCACGCCAACAATGGCGCCAATCATATTGCGGTTAATATAGACATTACCCGCACGGCTCTTCGCAGCGAGTTCATGGGCACGCTCTTCAATACGCGAATGAATACCCATAGTGAGTCCATAGCCAGTGCCGTTGACTTGCTCTAGTACGTTATCTAAGTTTTTAGACTTGAAGCGCACCATATGCACCACAGGCCCGAATACTTCTTTTTCGAGCACATCGATATTGTCAATTTCGTAAAGCGTTGGCGCGAAATACGTTCCGTTCTCAAGGCCTGCTGGAATGTCATTGCGATACAGTATTTTAGCTTTGCCTTCCATAAACGATGCATGGTCAGTAAGGCTTTTCAGCGCTTTCTCGTCAATGACGGGTCCAACATCGGTAGATAACTGAGAAGGCTCGCCTACGGTAAGCTCTTTCATTGCGCCTACCAACATTTCAGTTAGTTCATCAGCAATATCTTCTTGTACAAAGAGTACGCGAAGTGCTGAACAGCGCTGGCCTGCACTTTGGAAGCCTGAATGAATCACATCGTCAACCACTTGCTCTGGCAATGCAGTTGAATCCACAATCATACAGTTTTGACCGCCGGTTTCGGCAATCAGCGGCACCTGCTCACCACCACGTTCGGCGAGCATTTGCGAAATTAACGTACCGGTTTGAGTAGACCCGGTAAACATTACCGCTTTCACTCGCTCATCAGGAAGCAGGGTATCGCCCACTTCTTTTCCAGGTGAAATGATAAGTTTAAGAGCATCTTCAGGAAGTCCTACAGAATGCATAATATCGACAGCACGCTGAGCAACCATACTGGTTTGCTCGGCCGGCTTAGCAATCACCGTGTTACCGGTTACCAATGCAGCAGCAACCTGGCCTAAGAAGATGGCCAGAGGGAAGTTCCACGGGCTAATACACAGCACAACACCGCGAGGCACTAAACGCTGATCTTCAGCAAGCTCTCTGCCTCTTACTGCGTAGTAGCGGCAAAAATCTACTGCTTCCCGTACTTCATCAATACTGTCTTGGGCAACCTTGCCCGCTTCGCGCATACAAATAGCGATGAGCTCCGCCATATGACGCTCTAGGGCATCGGCAGTTCTATCCAATATTTCTGCACGTTCGCTAACGTCTTTTTTCGACCATGCATCAAACCCAGCGGTGGTGGCATCAAGGGCTTTAACCATGTCGTCAGGCTTAGCGTAATAGTGATAGCCCACAATATCGTTTTTATCTGCTGGACTTACTACCGCTGTGGCGCCCTCAGGCACACCGTCAGTTACTTTGTAATAATCTTTCCAGCGCTCTAACTCATGCTTAAGTGCGGTGACGGCGTTGGTATCTGTTAAATCCAAACCACGCGAGTTGTCGCGCTCTGGGGCGTATAGACCACGAGGCGTTTTGATGAGTTTGTTGTAGCGCACTTTTAATCGCTGTGTTTTTTCAACCGGGTCTTCTAACAGCGTTTCCACCGGTTTTTCATCGTCGACAATGGCATTTACAAAGGATGAATTAGCGCCGTTTTCTAGAAGTCTGCGCACGAGGTATGCCAACAAGTCTTCATGCTCACCAACGGGGGCATAAACACGACACTGTATTTTATCTTCTTTCACAACTTGGTCGTACAAGGTATCACCCATGCCATGAAGACACTGGAATTCAAACCCTTCTTTGTCGTCCCCTGCCAGTTCTATAATCACAGACGCAGTGTAGGCGTTGTGCGTTGCAAACTGAGGGTACAAGGTTTCGCGATACTCTAGTAGGCGGTTGGCACAGGCATGATAAGACACGTCTGTTGATGACTTACGTGTAAACACAGGGAACTCTTCTAAGCCCGCCTGCTGTGTCATTTTAATTTCTGTGTCCCAGTACGCGCCTTTTACTAAGCGCACCATTAATGGACGGCCCACTTCAAGGGTAAGCTCTCGCAAATGCTCAATCACGTGAATTGCGCGTTTTTGATAAGCCTGTACGGCCAAACCAAACCCTGTCCAGCCGTTTAAATCTTCATCGCGGAAGACAGTTTCAATGATATCCAAAGACAGTTCGAGGCGGTCTGCTTCTTCGGCATCTACAGTAAGGCCAATGTCGTGCTCTTTTGCCATTAAACACAATGCTTTCAAACGCGGAGGAATTTCTTCCATTGCACGTTCGCGGTGAGAAAATTCAAAGCGAGGGTGAATAGCAGATAACTTAACTGAAATGCCAGGTGAACGTTTAGGGCCCCTGCCCTTTGCGGCTTTTCCGATGACTTTTATTGCCTTGACATACGCGTCGTAATAGCCGTCTGAATCGCCCATTGTGCGGGCTGCTTCGCCAAGCATGTCGTATGAATATACATAGCCTTTCGTTTCTTTTTCTTTCGCTCTTTCTACTGCATCTTCGATGGTTTCGCCCATTACAAACTGACGACCCATTACGCGCATCGCAATGTTCATTGCGCGACGAATTACCGGCTCGCCTAAACGGCCTAGCGTTTTCTTCAATAAGCCGAACTGTTCGGTCTTACGCTTATCTGCGTAATTCACCATATTACCTGTGAACAATAATCCCCATGCAGACGCGTTAACAAAGAGAGAATCTGAATTCCCTAAATGGGGTGTCCACTGTCCTTTAGACAATTTGTCGCGAATAAGCTCATCTTGCGTATCTCTGTCTGGCACGCGCAGCAGCGCCTCGGCCAAACACATCAACACCACACCTTCTGAGGTGGAGAGCGAATATTCGTTTAACAGTGCATCTACACCTCCGTGCCCCTGCTGTTCGCGGCGGATTTGTAGCACCATTTTTCTTGCTCGTTCCCACGCCCTACTTCTCGCGCGAGGATTAACCTCTGCGATAGGTAGAATTTGGTCGACCGCTACCGACTCGCTGATGCGGTAGTAGTCTCTGATACGCTGGCGTAGTGGCGAAGTTGTATGAAGTGTATCGTTTATGAGCATTGCAACCCTTTCGTAGAAATAGCTGTAATAAGAAAAGCGTTTCCGCCGTAAAATATGACCTACGGTTACATGGAAAACGCGAGAAAACAAGTGAAGTCGATGCTTCACTTTTAAGCCTATATGGTGTTTAAACTTCACACTGGGTGATGAAGATCACGATGGCCACCAATTTCGGCGGATGATAGCACACAAAAAAGCGTTACAACGCACTGTTTACGCTAACGTTTATACAAACTATCGCAGCGTATTTCCCACTCTACGCCTTAGCTCAACAAGACCCACTATTAACGTTTCACTGTCAATTTAATTACAAATATTAATAGTCTCAAAAAAAGCGACTACACTTGCTTACAAGGGCTAGAGCATATTGATTTTTGCTTTTATATTTTTAGGGTAAATGACAGCACTTTAATCGTGAATAAGCCCTACAACTCTAGTGAGCGAATTCAAAGGGGCAGACGGGACGCCGTGAACAATGCGATAGCAAACACAAAAGAATAGTTTAAAAATGGTATAGGCATTATGTGGTTAAGAAACTTTAGTTTATTTCAGCGTCTTGGAATGATCGTTGCCCTGATTACACTTTTATTCATCGTTCTAACGAGCGTTATTTTAACGAAGCATTACGATGCACTAAAACAAAAATCCTACGGTGAGAATAAGCACTTGGTTGAGGTTGTGCATACTATGCTTAACACCTTTGCCGCGATGGAAGCCGATGAGACGGTAGCCAAAGAAAAAGCCCTTGCCGCTGTGAAGGGGCTAAGGTATGACAAAGGCAATTACTTCTGGATCCAAGACGCTACGCCCACCATGGTAATGCACCCGTTAAAGCCTCAATTGGACGGACGAGATCTTCGCACGTTTAAAGACGTTAACGGCAAATCATTTTTTGTTGATATGGCTAACAGTGTGAAAGCACAAGGCGATGGTTTTGTCGATTACGTTTGGCCTCTTCCTGGTGAGGATGCGCCCACTGAAAAAATATCCTACGTTAAAGAATTTAGGCCTTGGGGCTGGACGATTGGGTCGGGCATTTACCTTACACACTTAAATGAAGAATACGCCCATATGCGAAACCTCATGATCGTGTTTTGTATTGTGAGCGTGATTTTGGTGGTGGCCTTGGTGTACATCATAGGCGGTAGCATTGCCAAACCAGTACAGGAAATTACCGAGCGTATGAAAGACATCTCTCAAGGCGAGGGAGATTTAACCCGCATGCTGCCTGAGAGTGGTCAAGACGAAGTCACTCGCCTTGCTCGTTATTTTAATCAGTACACCGATAAAATGCGCCAGTCGCTAATTGGAATTCGCGACAATATTGCACTGCTTAATGAGCAAGCGGAGCTCGTGCAAAACTCCAGTGATAGCAGTAATCAACAAGCTCAAACGCAAAACGAAAATATGATGCAAGTGGCTGCTGCAATGGAAGAAATGACCACCCAAATTAACGATGTAAGCTCTAACACAGACTCCGCTGAAAAAAGCACGAGTAGCGCAAGAAGCAATGTGCAGCACGGCGCCTCGGTGGTGGAGAGTACCGTTGATGATATTCGCTCACTCACAGCAGATATTGAGAGCGTGTCTAGTGTAGTGACTGAACTTGCAGCCCAAACCGAGAACATTGGTGCGGTGCTTGACGTGATTAGAGGCATAGCAGATCAAACCAACTTATTGGCACTAAACGCTGCGATTGAAGCGGCGAGAGCCGGAGAGCAAGGCAGAGGCTTTGCGGTTGTGGCCGATGAAGTTCGTACGCTCGCGAGCAGAACAGGGCAAAGTACTGATGAAATTCAAACCATGATTGAGAAACTGCAGCAACATGCGAAAAGTGCAGTAAACGCCGTGACTGTTAGCCAGTCAGCTTCATCAAAAACCGTTGAACGAGCCACACAAGCCAATCAAAGTTTACAAGAAGCAGACCGATTGATGACAGATATAGCTGATATGAGTAGTGAGATTGCTCGTGCCACAGAGCAACAAGCCGAAGCGGCTAACGAAGCCAATATGAGAATCAATGCGTTATCGGGCGCGGCCGATAGTAGCCTGCGCACTGCCGATGAATTAGCCGCATCGAGTCAATCTTTGCGTGCTAGCTGCTTGGCAATCATGGAAATAGCCAATCGATTTAAACTGTAATTTTTGCTTTTCGATAACATAAAGCCTACCTAAATCGCACAGTTGATATACGCACTTATATATGGAACTGTTTTGGGTAGTGCTTTACACTGGCTAAACGAGGCTTTTTCTTAGTCAGCGTAGTGTTATCAAGGAGTGGAAAATGAGTAGCAGTAGCAAGGGCAAATCAGTATTAAAATGGGTAGCTGGTTTTTTTGTGGTTATTTTTGCGGTGTACTTTTTGTTCGCCAACACCATTATAAAAGCTGTATTGGAATCAAAGCTTGGTGAATCCTATGGTGCCGAAGTGAATATCGACAGCTTCGATCATTCGCTATTTCCAACCACTGTTTCCCTTAAAGGTATCGCCCTTACCAATCCAACCAAACCCACTCGCAATCAAGTATTCGTAGGCGACGCCAATGCCGATGTTGAGCTAGCCCCTTTGCTAAGCGACCAAGTCATTGTTAACAACCTCAATTTACTCAATGTTCAATTTGACACTGAACGTACTTCACCTGGTGAAGTCTATCGCGTTCCTGAGCGCTCTCTGTCATTTGATGAAATGAAAGCAAAAGCACAAGATGCAGTGCCGTCGGTAGATGAACTTCTTGAGCGCAACCCCTTAAAAACAGCTGCAGCTGTGGAAAATGCTCGGGCCGCTTACGACACCTACGGTGAGGCATTAAAGTCTGATTATGCGTCGTTGCCTGACAAATCGCGGATTGACTACTACAAAACTCAAATTGCTCAACTTCAAGAAACCGACTTCAAAGACCCTCAGGCCCTTGTTCAAGCTAAATCAGCCTTTGATAAATTGAAGGAAGAAATGCAGGCAGATCGGGCTCTTATTTCCGACTTTACCGAAAAAGCCTCGAAAGCGAAAAGCGTACTTAGCGAAACTGCCAGCGCACTAAAAAATGCACCGCAAGAAGATTATGCCTTACTGAAAGGGGTGATTGCAGGCGACCAAGAAGCCTTATCTCAAGTTACCTACTTTGTATTTGGTGATAAGGCCGCGGAATACACTGAGTATTTAATGGCTGCCATGCAAATTGTTATGCCCCTAATTCAAGGCGAAGAAAAAAGTGAAGCGCCTGCGGATATTCCATCCATATTAGTAAAAGAAGCAAATGTATCGGTACTGTGGCAAGAAGAGTCTATTACGAGTAAGTGGAATAACATTACCAACGTACACGATGTGTTTGGTAACCCAACCACCTTTACTATTGAGGCCGCTGGTGAGTTATTGAAATCTTTTACCTCAAGCGGTGAATTCTACATTGATGGTGAGGGTGTAGACGCGAGCCAACAGTGGTCTCTTGCCGGCGTAAATATGGCCAACATACCGCTGTCTGGCAATGAGTCGCTTTCTGCAGTGTTGACTTCAGCATTAATGAAGACCGCAGGCTCTATGCAAATAACAGATAACAAGCTGACTGGTTCAGGAACCGTTGATTTGCAACAACTTGTTATGCAAGCAACTGGCGAGAGCGACACCACAAAGGTTATCGCCAAGGCTCTGCAATCGCTGTCTAGTCTTAATATGGACATGTTTCTTGAGGGCACATTGTCAAATCCAGACTTTAAAATTAAATCTGACTTAGACAATCAACTCGCTAACATGGCCCTATCTGAGCTTACCGCGTCACAGCAAGATAAGTTGGATGAGTTAAATCAAAAGCTCAACGCCATGATAGGCAATGAACAGTCGCTGATAAGCGGCGAACTAGGCGATGTAAACAGTATGATTAGCGCTGCTCAAGGTGATAGCGCAGCGATAGAAGAACTTCTTAAGTCTAAGTTGAACAACGTTGTTGAGCAGCAAAAAAACAAATTATTTGATAAATTAAAAGGCAAATTTGGGCAAGATGAGTAAAGCGTCTTTGACTCGACGCTGCTAAGCGGCATAATAAGAAAACGCAGGCGAAGACCTGCGTTTTCTTGCGCTCAATTAACTGTCAGGTGAACGTGTGTTAAAAGGTAAATGGCTTCCCATCGTGCTGTTATTATTTTTTGGACTTCTGCAGTACCGACTTTGGTTCGGTAAAAACAGTATTCCCGATTATTACAGCCGCAAGGCGGAAGTGAAAACACAGTCCCTTCAAAATGCCAACCTCTCTCAACGCAACGCCCTGTTAAACGCAGACATAAACGATTTAAAAATTGGCTTAGAAGCGATAGAAGAGCGTGCCAGAAATGAGCTTGGTCTAATTAAGCAGGGAGAAACTTTTTACCGAATTCTGCCTGCAGATGCGAAATGAATAGAATGACAAAGCCCCGTGTTATCGCGGTTATTCCCGCTGCGGGCGTTGGCAGCAGAATGCAAGCCGACCGCCCAAAGCAGTATCTTACCATCGCGGGAAAAACCATATTGGAACACACCATTGATGCATTATTAGCTCACAGCGACATCCACAGAGTCGTCATTGCTGTTAGCGCTGATGACGACTACTTTACCACCCTTAAACTAACCAGCGATGATCGAATAAGCGTTGTACAAGGCGGCAAGGAACGGGCTGACAGCGTGCTAAACGGCATTAAAGCATTACACGGTGATGAGTGGGCACTTGTTCACGATGCAGCACGCCCTTGTGTGTCACAAGACGATATTTCTGCGCTGCTTAATGTGATAAACGACAGCACCGTGACTGGCGGCATACTTGCTACGCCGGTGCGAGATACAATGAAAAGAGCAGTTTCAAATCAGGAATGCTCCACTACCCCTGCTAACTCTTCACTAAGCGTGGTGTCTCACACTGAAAGCAGAGCCAATTTGTGGCATGCTTTAACACCACAGTTATTTCCAGCACCCCTTCTGCTTAACGCATTGAAAAAAGGTTTATCCGACGGCGTTGAGATTACAGACGAAGCTTCGGCCATGGAGTATGCGGGATACAAAGTGGGTATGGTCAATGGCAGCCCGGCAAATATTAAGATAACGCACCCGGCTGACCTACCATTAGCAGAATTCTATCTACATCAAAAATTAAAGGCACCTTTTGCATGCGAATAGGACACGGATTTGACGTACACAAATTTGGTGGCGAAGGCCCCATCACCATTGGTGGCGTTAGTATAGAGCACACTCAGGGGCTAGTTGCACATTCCGACGGAGACGTATTACTCCACGCGCTGTGCGATGCCATATTGGGCGCTGCGGCACTTGGCGATATTGGAAAGCACTTTCCAGATACCGATGATGACTATGCTGGCGCAGACAGCAGAGTGCTGCTGAGACACGTTGTTAGTGTAGCGCGAGATAAAGGCTATTTGGTGTCTAATGCCGACATGACCATTGTTGCGCAAACGCCAAAGATGGCGCCACACATTGATGAAATGCGTGCACGGATTGCAGAAGACTGTAATGTTGATATTGATGATATTAACGTTAAAGCCACCACCACAGAAAAGCTTGGATATACAGGCAGAAAAGAAGGGATTGCATCACACGCAGTGGTGTTATTAAAAAAAGCATGAAACCATTAGATACCGAACACTGGCAGTATTATTTTGCCAAACCCGTCTCCACCGGCATTTTTAAGTTTCAGGCAGATGATTTTCAAGTCGTTGAAGACTTAGGCTACGAGCCATGTGGTGAGGGCGAACATCAGTTCATTTTTATCGAAAAGACTAACATGAACACTGCTTTTGTTGCTGAGCAACTGGCCAAGTTTGTCGAGCTACCGCTGAGACAAATAAGCTACGCGGGGCGCAAAGACAAATACGCCGTCACGCAGCAGTGGTTTGGCATACACGCACCGGGTGTAGAAGATTTTGATTTTAGCAATTGGGATCTGGAAGGGGTAAGAGTGATAAAGCAGTCTCGGCACAATAAGAAGCTGCGTACGGGCCAATTAAAGGGCAATCACTTTACTATTACTCTTAGACAAGTGGTGCACCCTGAAGCCATTACAGAGCGTCTCGAAGAAATTGCAACACATGGCGTCCCCAACTATTACGGTGAGCAGCGTTTTGGCGTCATGCGCTTAAACGACATGGGTGAAGTACAGCGCGGCGGCAACTTGGTGATGGCCGAACGCATGATTAACGGCGAAACCATACGTCATAGAAACAAGCGCTCTATGGCGTTGTCTGCACTTCGCAGCTGGCTATTTAATGAAGTGCTTTCTCAGCGACTAGAGCATAATATGTTTGATACTGCCCTTGCTGGTGACGCGCTTGTTTTATCAGGCTCGAATAGTTTTTTTATCAACCGTGACGATAAAGAAAAAAGCCAATCTCGTTATGTTGCAAAGGATGTATGTCCCTCAGCCCCATTATGGGGTAAAGGCAAACTTGCCACTGAAGAGGATGCAGCAAATATTGAAAATACCGTAGCGGCAGCTCACCCAGAAGTAACCGGTTTTCTAAGCGAATGTGGGTTTGAACAAGAAAGACGTGCCATCAAAATTTGGCCTTCAGACTTAACATGGCAGAGTAAAGGCGATTCGTTTACTATTTCATTCGGTTTGCCTAGCGGGTGTTTTGCAACATCGGTTTTGCGTGAATGTGTAGAAACGCTATCTCCTATTAACCGAGTATAAAATAAGCGTTTGTCCCTGTCGCGATGCGACCATTATGTGATGCATCATCACTCGCGTGGCGAAAATTAACAATATAGGAAAGTACGCAACATCATGAGAGCTTCTAGAAAAGGAGACGCATTAGCACAGCTGCTTTATAACGAAGGAATACGTTCACAAGCTGTGTTAAATGCTATTGCTGGCACGCCGAGGGAAGCGTTTCTTCCAGACGCATTGCAACATAAAGCATATCAAAACACGGCCCTTCCCATCGGTCAGGGGCAAACCATTTCGCAGCCTTACATTGTAGCGAAAATGACCGAACTTCTGTTAGAAAGCCCTAACAAGCCAGAGCGGGTTTTAGAAATTGGCACTGGTTCAGGCTATCAAACCGCGATTTTGGCACAGCTTTTTAGTCACGTGTTTAGTGTGGAGCGCATTAAATCTTTGCAATTTCATGCCAAGCGTCGCATGAACCAACTCGACCTACACAACATCGCTATGAAACATGGCGACGGCTGGAAAGGTTGGGAATCTAAGGGGTTGTACGATGCCATTATTGTTACTGCGGCTGCCGCTAGCCTCCCCCAATCTTTATGCGACCAACTCAAAGAGGGCGGCAGGCTAATTATACCTGTTGGAAACGAACAGCAATCGCTTCTTTGTATCGACCGCGTTGATGGTGAACTGCAAACCACCACAATAGAATCTGTCCGATTTGTACCCTTGGTTGCAGGAGATCTAATGTGAAAATTTTTGAGCCATGCTACGACATGGCCTTGCGGTGGGCTAAACACAAGCACGCATCAAAATACCTCGGTGGCCTAAGTTTTTCTGAATCTGTCTTCTTTCCTATACCTCCCGACGTTATGCTTGCGCCCATGGCAATGTCGCAACCTCATAAAGCGTGGCGATTTGCCCTTATTACCACCATCGCTTCAATTATTGGCGGAATAGCGGGTTACTGGCTGGGATACTTTGCCTTTGAAGCTTGGTTGGCGCCGCTTATCGAAAAATGGGGTTATACACACAAAATAGACACCGCCACGGGATGGTTTGAAACCTACGGTGTATGGATAGTGTTCTTAGCTGGCTTTTCACCTATCCCCTATAAAATCTTCACCGTGAGCGCAGGCTTCCTGCAGATGGCGTTTTTGCCGTTCGTTATTGCTTCTGCCGTTGGACGAGGCGCACGCTTTTTCTTAGTTGCAGGGCTGATGCGATGGGGAGGCGCCCCAATGGAACAAAAGCTCAGGCAGTATGTTGAAGTACTTGGCTGGGCAGTGGTTGTGCTAGCCGTTATTGCGTATTTAATTTTGCGATAAAATGAAAAACATTTTTTTCCGCCACTTGCTCATTTACACGCTTTTAACATTAATGATTGGGTGCGCGGGAAGATCTGCTCCTGCCCCCGTAGTATTGCTAAATAGTCAGGTAGAAAGCGGTAGTGAAGAATATACCGCTAGCACGTATAAAGTGCGGCCAGGAGACACCCTCTTTGCCGTAGCCTGGTTTACTGGAAATGACTATCAAGATATTGCAAAATTTAACAACATTTCAAAACCTTACACCATATTCCCCGGCCAAACATTACGACTAACAGCGCCTGTCAGCAAACCCGCACTTACTAAGCGATCAAATGTCACGACCACTCGGTCTACAGATCCGACCTCCCCCACTGTAACCAAAAGAGTGATTGACCAGTCGAAATCTCAGGCGTATGTTGAAGGTGAACAGGATGTTAAAGCACAAAAAAACACGAACGTCAAGAAGTCGACGGGCATTGTCAAAAAAACAGCGCCAACGTCATTTCCAGACAAAGTGGAAAAATGGATTTGGCCTGCAGAAGGTAAGCTTGTCGGTACTTTCAGCAAGGCGGAATCGGGAAACAAAGGAATTGATGTTGCAGGTGTACGAGGTAGCAAAATCGTAGCAGCTGCAAGCGGTAAAGTCGTTTACTCAGGTAATGCACTTAGGGGTTACGGTAAGTTAATCATTATAAAACATACCGACACATTCTTAAGTGCATACGCATACAACGAAACCATTTTAGTTAAAGAGCGTGAATGGGTTTATGCGGGTCAAAAGATAGCCACAATGGGTAGTAGCGGCACTGATTCGGTAAAACTTCATTTTGAAGTTAGGTATCGCGGGAAATCTTTAAACCCATTGAGATATCTGCCAAAACTATAAAATAACAAAAATAAATAATAATAATAAAAGACAAAGGAGAAACGTCATAAGGTAACCTTTAAGCAGGAGATTCACCATGGGTAAGTCAAATAAAGCCTTAGAATCAAAGTCTCAAGATGACTTAAACGTCATTGAAGTACCAGAAGAAGTTAATGAAGATGAAACAGTATCGAGTGATACTGATGCTGAAAGTAATGACACCGTTTTTAACAAAAACGAGCAACCGAAAAATTTAGACGCAACACAACTGTACTTAGGTGAAATAGGCTTCTCGCCACTGCTTACTGCAGAAGAAGAAGTATACTTTGCCCGCCGTTCACTCAAAGGCTGTGAAGCCTCTCGCAAACGAATGATTGTTAGCAATTTACGCCTAGTGGTGAAAATTGCACGAAGATATAACAATCGCGGTCTCGCCCTTCTCGATCTTATTGAAGAAGGTAATTTAGGCCTAATCCGCGCTGTCGAAAAATTTGATCCGGAACGAGGGTTTCGATTCTCTACGTACGCTACGTGGTGGATAAGACAAACTATCGAACGCGCTATCATGAATCAGACGCGAACTATTCGCCTCCCCATCCATGTTGTTAAAGAGTTAAATGTTTATCTACGGGCATCAAGAGAACTCTCGCAGAAACTTGACCATGAGCCAACCGCTGAAGAAATAGCGCTGGCACTAGACAAGCCTGTTGAAGACGTGACTAAAATGCTGCGTTTGAACGAGCGAATTACATCGGTAGACACCCCCATTGGCGGTGAAAGTGATAAAGCGCTTCTTGATATCATTGCTGATGAAAAAGAGTTCAGCCCTGAAGAGACACTTCAGGATAACGATATTAAGGGCAACATTGTTACTTGGCTTGAAGAACTAAATCCGAAGCAACGAGAAGTACTTGCACGACGCTTTGGCCTATTAGGCTACGAGCCCTCGACATTGGAGGATGTTGGTGCCGAAATAGGGCTTACACGAGAGCGTGTACGTCAGATACAAGTAGAAGCATTGCGTAGATTGCGTGACATGCTTAGCCATCAAGGGCTGTCTCTTGAGAGCTTATTTGATCAAATGAAATAAACACAAGCTAGTACTCAATTGGGAGTTAGCACGTAAAATAAGATGATAGTAAAATGCCGAGCTCATTTTGAAATGAACTCGGCATTTTTTTATAGCAGCGAAATCACTCCGAAT
This sequence comes from Alteromonas sp. BMJM2, assembly GCF_027257845.1. GTDB lineage: Bacteria > Pseudomonadota > Gammaproteobacteria > Enterobacterales > Alteromonadaceae > Alteromonas. The sequence goes on from NZ_JAPVOT010000006.1 coordinate 224,485, forward strand.
TTGCCCGCCAATGACAACCTACTTAATGTCACGCTGAAAGGTAACAAAAGTATAAGCGTGCTTATTCTTTTCATCGCTCTTGTGTGACTCTCTTTGTGTTTCTATCCAACTTCCGCTAGCGTGAAAATCAGGGAACTGAGTATCTCCATTTACCTGTAAATCGATAAAGGTTAAATACAGCGTTGTGGCTGCAGGTAAAAATGCATCATAAATAGTTCCGCCGCCGATAACCATGACCTCATCGATATTATCGGCAGACTGCGCTTTTGCAGCTTCTAAGGCTTCAGCTTGGGTGTGCACTACTGTGGCGTCTGCCAGCGTATATTCTTTGTTGCTGGTCATTACAATATTCGGTCTGCCAGGTAACGCCCGCCCTATAGACTCAAAGGTTTTTCTGCCCATGATGACCGCCTTACCCAAGGTTACCGACTTAAAATGCTTTAAATCTGCAGGCAAATGCCACGGCATGTCGTTATCAGCGCCAATAATACGGTTTTCTGCCATGGCGGCTATCATTGCTATTTTCATCAATATCTCACTACAAGCATACGGTTACTAAATGATATATACAAAAAAGCACGACAATCATCGTGCTTTTGCGCTTTCAACTATAAGGGCGTATTGACCTTCGTATTAGCGACGGTATTCCACATCTACATCGTAGTCGTCTTCGTCCCAGTCTTCATCGTCGTCTAAGTCATCGACCAAATCATCATGGGCTTCAAGGGTATTACGATGATACGTATCCCACTTAAATTCAATGTCTTTTTTGTCGCCTTCTTCCTCAATTTCAGTAGGAAGAGTTTCAATAAAGTTCATTACATCGCGACACAGCGGGTCGAGATTGAGCTTTTGGAATGCTGATATTTGATACACCGGACCATCCCATTCAAGCGAGTCTACCACCTTCTGACAAATTTCAGCAGCTTCTTCCTCGAGTAACAAGTCGACCTTATTAAACACAAGCCAGCGCGGCTTCTCTGCTAATTTTGGACTGTATTTCTCAAGTTCTTGCACAATGGCTCGGGCATTTTCTGCAGGGTCGGTTTCATCAACCGGGAATATATCTACTACATGCAATAAAATACGGCAGCGTTCTAAGTGCTTTAGGAACTGAATACCTAAACCAGCGCCTTCTGCAGCGCCCTCTATTAGACCGGGAATGTCCGCAACAACGAAGCTACGCTGAGCGTCTTGACGAACCACACCAAGGTTAGGCACCAAGGTAGTAAACGGGTAATCGGCTACTTTTGGTTTAGCCGCAGACACTGAGCGAATAAAGGTGGATTTACCTGCGTTTGGCATACCTAGCAAGCCGACATCTGCAAGCAGCATTAGCTCAAGCTTTAGGTTACGAATTTCGCCCGGCGTACCGTTTGTCTTTTGGCGCGGTGCGCGGTTGGTACTACTTTTAAAGCGCGCGTTACCAAGACCGTGAAAACCGCCCTGAGCCACCTTTAGCTGCTGACCGTGACGAGTAAGATCGCCAAGGACTTCGCCGGTGTCTACATCGGTAGCGCGGGTTCCTACTGGAACGCTCACATTTAAATCTTGGCCTTTTCTACCGATACAATCGGAGCCTTGACCGTTCTTACCCCGTTCAGCACGATGAAATCGCTCGAAACGATAGTCGATCAATGTATTTAGGTTTTCATCAGCAACTAAGAATACGCTGCCGCCGTCACCACCGTCGCCACCATCTGGGCCGCCTTTAGGTACGTATTTTTCCCTTCTAAAGCCAATTACGCCGTTTCCGCCATCTCCGGCTTCAACACGAATTTCAGCTTCATCTACAAATTTCATTTATCACTCCGGGCAATGTTGCCTTGGGTTGTTGCTTAACACTAAGAACCTTTAGTTTACACCACAATACGCACTTTCGCGTAGTAGCAAACTCAAGGATATAAAAACAAATGACGTTTAAACATTCAATGCAAATAGCGCTATATGTACATAGGCGACGTTGCTGCATCAATATAACGTCTCATAAAACAAAAAACCCCGCAAACGCGGGGTTTTTGAAAGCTTTCTTGGCTAGTTAGCGTAATGCTTACTCGCCGATGATGCTTACAAACTTACGGTTCTTCGGTCCTTTAACATCGAACTGAACTTTACCGTCTTTAAGTGCAAACAACGTGTGGTCTTTACCGATACCCATGTTGTCACCAGCGTGGAAACGAGTACCACGTTGACGAACAATGATGTTACCAGCAAGAACAGATTCACCACCAAAGCGCTTAACACCTAGGCGTTTACTCTCTGAATCACGACCGTTTTTGGTGCTACCACCAGCTTTTTTGTGTGCCATGTGTTCGTGCTCCTCTTATGCGTTGATACCAGTGATTTTCACTTCCGTGAACCACTGACGGTGACCAGCTTGCTTACGAGAGTGCTTACGACGACGGAACTTAACGATAGTTACTTTATCGCCACGACCGTGTGTTACCACCTCTGCAGTCACCTTACCACCAGCAACGTTTGGTGTGCCGATTTTTACGTCGTCACCGTTGCTTACCATTAAAACTTTGTCGAATTCAACCGTTTCGCCTGGGGCTACTTCGATTTTTTCAAGACGAACGGTTTGGCCTTCGGCCACACGGTGTTGTTTACCGCCACTTTGGAAAACCGCGTACATAGTTAACTCCGCTCTGCGTCCACTGACGCTTCAATTCAAAAAACAGGGCGCAAATTCTACGTGAAACATCTGTAAATCACAAGCCCGATTCGTAGAAAAAATGATTATTTTTCCAACATGAGTTGGATTATGCCTCAATTGCCCATTTGATGCAGCTTTCAATCACATAAATATGGATAAAAAATGAAAAAAAATGAGATGACGATGTTTTTTAAGCGTGTTTTTCTACAAATTTGCGTCGAGTCGGGCCTTGCGATCATTTTAATTGGCTAGCTTTTATCAGTACGATCCCACTAATGGGATGCTTTCTTTCACTATCGGATCCCAACATCGATCACAAGAGATCGCGCCGGTGCACGGTTATGTAAATCGAAAACCGTTGTTTTGAAATACAGGAGTTCACTACTCGATGCAAAATCTGATTTATTTATTCTGCTTACCCTAGACAAAAGTAGTAATTTGGTGGGAAATACGCTCACTCACCAGGTAAAAAATAGGAAAAATACGTATTTTGACAAGAAAAACGGATAAAGCCGCTAAATTTAGCAATATCTGACATTACAGTAGAAAACCTATCGTGGATGCTTGCCTTAAAAGTGTCACAAGGGAATGGTAAGAAATTATATAGGGTATTGATCCTTCATGAATAAACGGTGCGAATTGTTTGTTCATAGTCAAAGTCATGGTTTTAACCCTGAGACGCATTTTACTCTTTATATTTCAAATACGTTAAACTGTGATTTTTTGGGACAATTGGGTGGATAGTATATGGTATTAGGGTACAATCGCCTTCAATACAGCACCAATCGTAAGAGTAAGTATTTATTGCCATGCCTATGGATATAGACCAAATTCGCGCACTGTCTAGTGACGATATGCAAGCAGTCAACACACTGATTCAAGAGCAAGTGGACTCTGACGTTGCACTTATCAATCAACTTGGCTTTTACATTGTTAACAGCGGTGGCAAACGCTTACGTCCTCTTCTTACGGTACTTAGCGCGAAAGCAATGGGTATTGATAATAACGATCATCATACGCTGGCTGCTATTGTTGAGTTTATTCATACCGCCACCTTACTTCATGATGATGTGGTTGATGAATCGACTATGCGCAGAGGTCGAGAAACAGCGAACGCAGTTTTTGGTAACCAAGCATCTGTTTTGGTTGGCGATTTTTTATATACCCGCTCATTTCAAATGATGGTAAGCCTTAAGCGCATGCGAGTTATGCAGATATTGTCTGAAGCGACAAACCAGATTGCCGAAGGCGAGGTGTTGCAGCTAATGAACTGTAACGACGCCAATACAACGGAAGCCCGTTATTTTGACGTTATCTATGGTAAAACAGCCCGCTTGTTCGAAGCTGCCACACAACTTGCGGCAGTATTAACAGATCAAAGCGAGGCCATTGAGCACGCAATGCAAGAATACGGTAAGCATTTAGGCACAGCGTTTCAATTAGCCGACGATTTGCTTGATTACATGGCAGACAGTGAAGAGATGGGTAAAAACGCAGGTGATGACCTAGCCGAAGGCAAACCCACACTGCCCTTGCTATACGCCATGTGGCATGCCCGAAACGAGGACGATAGAACGCTGATTAGAGACGCCATCGAGCAAAGTAATGGCTTAGCTCACTTAACTCGAATTCAAGGGATTATGGAAGCGACGGGCGCACTTGACTACACCAGACAGTGCGCACAAAACGAAGTTAACATGGCAATAGACAGCCTAGCGTCTATTCCAGATTCACAATACAAAGACGCATTAATTTCGTTAGCTTACATGTCCGTAGAGCGAACTAGCTAGTCAATATAATCCATGCGCGATTATAAGCAGACTCGGTTGCTTATTCAGTATAACAGGGTAGCCATTAGTTAAGTCGCTTTTACTTATGTCGCTACCCTTCTAGCATATGCCCGATAATGCCCACCAGAAAACCCAATATTCCTCCTAACGGCGGTAGCCAATGATTTTCCACTCGTATTTGCGGTGCAATATCCTGAAACACCGAATACAAAATGCCCCCGGCTGCAAACACCATAATGCCGCTAGTGATGACAGGAAATTGGGCTAGATAGAAGTACCCAACTAAGCTAAAAATGGGGCCGAGCATGGCCATCAACACAAAAATAAAAATTAACTTTGTGCTGCGCTTTTTATTCTTCGGCACCATTTCACGATAAGCATTGAACCCTTCTGGTAAATTTTGTACCACAATTAACGCGCCTAACAGCATGGTTGACCCACCAAGTGCCGCTGTTGCACCTAATGCAATAGACTCAGGCACAAAGTCACTTAGCATGGCGGCAAACTGACTGCCTGCGGTCTTCTTTTTCGCTAAATAGATATCAAGAAACATAAACGCGAGTGCGCCGCAGATGAAACACGCTATTGCTGCAAAAAGAGAGAGATTCTCTACCCCCTTTGGCACAAGCACTAGCCCTACCGCCGATATCAAAGCCCCTGCCCCTAAGGCCAAAATACCATGGCGTATCTCCTGCTCTCGCCACTGAGGCTGAATATGCTCATAGGTGGCCAGTACGGCTCCTGCTGGCATAGCTAGACCCGCAATGGTCACAACAATAAGTAGATTAATAATGCTGGCGTCGAACATAAATTTGCGCTTCCAATGTGCGTGTTAAAGGGGCTTATTGACTCGGTTACACCTGTTGATATCTATGAAAGCCAACCAAAAAGAGCAGCGATTCGCTGCTCTCTTTCAATGTTTGTGACTAGGCCGTTTAATTAAGATCGAGATCTCGCGTCATATTTTCGTTCTTATCACGATGCACAATAATGTTGTCTTCTATACGAATACCGCCAAATGGCTTGTACTTATCTACCGTGTCCCAGTTTATGTATTTTGACGCTGGCGTTGCTTTTAAGTCTCGCAACAAGCTTTCAATAAAATACAAACCTGGTTCAATAGTAAATACCTGACGAGGCTCTACGACACGAGTACAGCGTAAAAACGGATGATCTTCCGGCGCCGTTTTCGGTGTGCCTCTATCATCATTAACAAGCCCGCCTACATCGTGTACCTGTAAACCAAGAAAATGACCAATACCATGGGGGAAGAAAGTACGTGTTATTCCCATTTCAACAATGTCTTGAGGCTTTAGGTTAACTACACCCGTGTCGTGAAGAATTTGCGCAATACCGTCGTGTGCCAGTAAGTGAATATCGGTGTATGCCACACTAGGCTTCAGGCTGTCTGCTAATGTTAGCGTGACGTTGTCTACCGCTTTTATCAAATCTGCAAATAGAGATGAGTTTTGGCTGTAGGTTCTGGTGATATCTGCTGCGTAGCCGTTGTAAGTGGCGCCTGCGTCAATAAGAAACGAGCGCGATGTTTTAGGCGCAATATTGTCGCACTGCATGTAGTGCAAAATAGACGCGTGTTCATTTAAAGCAACAATACTGGTGTAGGGCACGTCGTTGTCGCCCTGTCTGCACGCAGCGGCATACGCCAAGTTGATATCAAACTCGCTCTTACCTTCGCGAAACGCTTGTTCTGCAGCTCGGTGACCGGCCACGGCAAGCTTATTCGCTTCACGCATACAGTCTAGCTCGTAATCTGTTTTATAGGCGCGTTGATAATGCAAGTAATGCAGTACCCTGTCTGGATTCACGTTATCGAAGCCAAGGGCTTTCGCCACCTCGATATACTCGCCAATATACGCCATACGAGATTTATCGTAAGGAAGGTGCTTTTCTACTGCATCGGCCTGTTGTAGCAACACAATGTTAAAGCTGTCTGTCCAGAAATCGTTGGGCTCTGGCGGCACTTTGTGCCAAAAATCTTCAGGGCGATAAAAGATAAGAGTTGGCTTATCTTCACCGTTAACAACCAACCAACAGTTAGGGTTATCTATTACCGGCAACCACGCTTTAAACTGCGGGTTCACTTTAAATGGATAGTGGTTATCATCTAAAAATAAACGCTTGCCTTGGCCTGAGTGAATGACTAAACCGTCTAGTCCTTCACGCTGCAATGCTTCGCGTGTTCTAGCTTGTAACTCTTCTATATGCTGTTCGTAGGTTGCATTATGGTGCGACATAGCCCCTCTTATTTTGTTCGTTGTTAGTTTTCTAATGCTGTATTACTGACGTTCACTCTTGTACGAGTATACCATGAGCCTGTGCTCTTATTTATACCCCTACGATAAACTGCAGCCCAGCAGTGTTAACTTGCCACCTGAGCTGTGGCGTTAATGGTACAGCCAAGTTCGATTGACCTAAAAGCTGACAGCGCCCTTATTTTGGCGCTAACTGCATAACACCGGTCACTGGATGTGTACTCACCGCGTCTGCCGATGGGATCATATCCGAGGTAAGCTGAGGAAATATGTTATTGCTGCTGCCAAGCTGCTGCTCGTATATATGTTGATACGTCATTACCGCTTTTACGTAAGCGCGGGTCTCTTTGTAAGGGATATTCTCAATCCAGATGTCCACCGGCAGCGCTTCATTCACGGGCAGCCACTCTAACACCTTTCTCCACCCGGCATTGTAAGACGCCGATACCAGTACCGGGTTATTATCCAGTTTATCCATCAAATAGCGCAGGTACTGCACGCCGTACTCTACGTTCTCATTAACATCAAAAAGCTGACTGCGACTGACTTTAGTTTGCGCTACATATTTTGCCGTGCCGGGCATTAACTGCATTAATCCTGCGGCGCCAACAGGCGATACAGCATCACTTCTAAACGAACTCTCTCGCCGAGCAATAGCCATCGCAAACGAGGTAGAGATATTGTGTGCTTCTGCCTTTTCACTAAAAACGTCGTTAAAGGCAAGAGGGAAGCGTCGCTCTACATCATCCCAATAGCCACTTCTCGCAAAACTGTTAATTGCTTGGTCGTACAACCCCCACTCATAGGCCAGTATCCCTGCATCAGTTATCTGATCGTTCGGGATGTGACTTAGCAAGTAATACCACTCTCGCCTTGCTTCAGTCGCGCGGTCAAGACGAAAAAACTCCACTGCCCGCAAGGTGGCCGGTGTTACTGCAAGCTTGGCAATAGCGTTGCTATTTTTAGGTGCTGGATTGTTTTTAAGCGATGGAGAAGTGTTGATATGCGCACTTGCCATAAACCCATAGTAGTGACGCTCTTGTGCTAGCTGTTGATAAAGCACGGCGGCGCGCATGGGCTGCTCTGATTGTTCTAGCGACCGCGCAAGCCAATACCGATAGTTGGCTTTACGTTGTAATGCTTCTGGCGCGTTTTCAATAATTCGAATGACCTCGTCAAACTGCTTTGTACGAAGAAGGTGAGATACATGCCACAGGGTTATGTCTTCGTTAGCGCCGGGCGCATCTGCCTTCTCTAGCCAATCATGAGCCTGTGGTGACTTATCTAATGTGTAGCTAAGGGCAATTGCACGATTGATTACATGGCGCTGCGCTGCCGAAAATATCTCTTTTTCGTCATATCTCTCATATACATTTGCAGCTAGTGTAGGCTGTTGCCACGCCAGTTTTTCAAGAGACCATACCAGCGCTTCTCGCTCGCTCTGAACGTTCTTTAAGGGAAATAGCCTACTTTGTTGAACACTGCTGACATTGCGTGTAACCGATAACCAGATATCAGCAATATACTGTTCGCTTGCGGGAAGCTGGCGCTTTAGATAAGGAATAATGCGTCTGTTCTTTTCTTTAGCCGCAATTTCAATGCGCTTAATCACCATAGCAGGCGACATTAATCCTGCTTTTTTCCACTTTGCAAAAAGCGGATCGCATTCATCAGGTTGAGACTGACCGTGCAGCCACAGGGTGTCTACTTCTCGCAGTACTTGCTTTGCTGGCTCGCCATTTTGTAAACGGTAGTTAAGTGAAATACAGGTAAGTTTTGCCCCCATTCCGCTACTATAGCTGTCGAGAAAGGCCTGTTGGTGATTGCGTTTGGCCAAATAATTAAGCCATTTGTATCGCAAGCCATAGCTCACTGGCTGCCCGCGGTAGTCGTGCAGAAACTGCTTCACGTCGCGCTTTGTGCGAATAGACATGGTGCGCTCTAGTTTTAAGCGCAGTAAATAAGGGTACAGGGGATAGTCTGCCAGTGCGTAAATTTCACCGTCGAAGTCGTTAATACGACGACGTGAATACGTACGCAACTTTTCTTCTAGCGTAAGAAAGTGCTGGCGTTTTTCAGCGTAGACGTCTGGCGGCAAGGTGAGTGATTGGGCTTGCGTGTGCTGCTGAGCAGCATGTAAAGAAGAAAATGGCAGTGCACAGAGCACTAGCATAGCGCAATTTAATAAAAAAACGGCCCGCAATAGTTTATTAGCCCGCAATGCGTGTAAGCCAAAAGCGGTGTCGCGAAGACGATATACGCGCGACCAATAGTTATATGTAGACACAAAAAGCCCCCTACCCTGAAATGAACTCAACTTGTTTTAAACTAGCTTTGCACTAACGTGGAAAACGCCGAGTTACTCGTTATACCTAACTCATAGAAATGGCAATGGCCGTTCATGAGTGGCATATGTTGCTGTGATAACCGCATTAATACCGCATATGTAATAACTAGCTGTGTACTTACTTAATGGTTAGTAAACACTTTATGAAAGCGCGATAAACGCCTAGCAAAAGCTACGTAATGCGAGATAACAGCTTGGCTCCATGCCATTGAAGATGTTGTGCCGACTGCCTCTATTCATGTTTTACATCGTTAGCAATGCTTTACAAACATAGGCAGACTTATTGTCGATTATTCTTATATTGGATTGGCGCTTTGCGCTGATTATGCTCATTATACAACCACCAATACCGAAATGAAGCGTGAATTCACTATTTACTCTTGAATTTAAGTCATCCGACCACTACCTTATGACACATTGAAACAGATGTTTGAATTTTTGTTGAAATTTTGTGTGGCTTTGTAAAACCTGTAGCCACCCTAACGCGTTAGTAAATTGATACTGCCCTACAACACAGTTGGATTTAATTTACTAACATCCTGGCCAATGCCGAAGGAGATGATAATGATATACACAGGCAAAAGTCTTTCCGTCAGTCCGCTAGATGACGGCTTTGCTGAGCTAGTATTCGATGCTGAAGGTTCAGTAAACAAGTTTGACCGTCAAACGGTATCTGAACTTGACGAAGCAACTAAAGCGCTCGTTGCCAAAGGCGACGTAAAAGGCTTAGTAGTTCGCTCAGCAAAAAGCACCTTTATTGTGGGTGCTGATATTACCGAGTTCACTGGCCTTTTTGCCATGGACGATGCAGAAGTACTAGAGTGGGTGGCTAACACCTCACAAGTATTCGACCGCTTTGAAGATTTACCTTTCCCTACAATTGCAGCGGTAAACGGTTTTGCACTTGGTGGTGGTTGTGAAATGGCGCTAGCCTGTGATCTTCGGGTTGCTGACACCACTGCAAGCATAGGTTTGCCAGAAGTAAAACTGGGCCTTATGCCTGGATTTGGTGGCACAGTGCGTTTACCACGTCTTATTGGTGCCGATAATGCACTAGAGTGGATGACAACGGGCCGCGACAGAAAAGCAGCTAAAGCAATGGCTGAAGGCGCTGTTGATGCGGTAGTGGCTCCAGAAGCTCTCGCGACAAGCGCGCTGTCGATGCTAAAAGATGCAGTGTCAGGCGACCTAAACTGGGGCGCTCGTCGTGCTCAGAAAAAAGCGCCACTTCAACTGAATAAAAACGAAGCCATGATGAGCTTCTCTACCGCGCAAGCCATGGTGTTTGCACAAGCAGGTAAACATTATCCTGCGCCACATAAAATGGTAGAAACCGTACAAAAAGCGGCTGGCATGGACCGTGACGGCGCACTTAAAGTTGAAAATGAAGGCTTTGTAGCACTGGCAAAAACTGATGCGGCGAAAGCACAAATTGGTATTTTTCTAGCCGACCAGCTAGTAAAAGGCAAAGGCAAGAAACAAGCAAAAGCCAGCAAGAAAGACATCAAGCTTAATGCGGTACTAGGTGCAGGCATTATGGGCGGCGGTATTGCTTACCAAAGTGCCGTAAAAGGTATGCCGGTAGTGATGAAAGACATCAATACTGACGCACTCGACCTAGGCCTTAACGAAGCGGCCAGTATTTTAGGCAAAGGCATGAAGCGTGGGAAAGTAGACGCGTCTAAAATGGCGAAAACGCTGAACGCTATTACGCCAACCCTTGAGTACAGCGCCATCAAAGATGCTGACCTAGTTATTGAAGCGGTAGTAGAAAACCCGAAAGTGAAAGGGATAGTGCTTAAAGAAACAGAGCAAAACGTTGCCGACGACGCAATTATTTGTTCTAACACATCAACTATCTCAATTAACCAGCTTGCAGAAAGCTTAGATAAGCCAGAGCGTTTCTGTGGTATGCACTTCTTCAACCCAGTGCACCGCATGCCGCTAGTTGAAATTATTCGCGGTGAGAAAACGTCTGAAGACACTATTAACGCTGTTGTGGCAACAACACTTCGCATGGGTAAAACGCCTATTGTAGTGAACGACTGCCCAGGCTTTTTAGTTAACCGCGTATTGTTCCCATACTTTGCTGGCTTTAGCCAACTATTGCTTGATGGCGCAGACTTTGTCGCTGTTGATAAAGTAATGGAAAAACAATTCGGTTGGCCAATGGGCCCTGCTTATCTTATGGATGTAGTAGGCATTGATACTGGCGATCACGCGGCTGACGTTATGGCTGCAGGCATTCCTGAGCGTATGGCACGCCTTGGCGATGACCCAGTAACCGTACTTTATAAAGAAAAGCGTTTAGGCCAGAAAAACGGCAAAGGGTTTTATAACTACGGCAAAGACAAGCGTGGTAAGCCAACGAAAGTGGCTGCCGATGAAGCATATAGCCTGTTAGCTCCTATCGTTTCTGAGAAGAAAGATTTTGACGCACAAGACATTATTGCTCGTCTTATGGTGCCAATGGCTAACGAAGCTATCCGCTGCCTAGAAGAAGGTATTGTAGACAGTGCTGCAGAAGCAGACATGGCGCTACTATACGGCTTAGGCTTACCGCCGTTCCGCGGTGGTGTTTTCCGTTGGATTGAAACAATGGGACTAGCAAACTTTGTTGCACTTGCAGACAAGTACGCTGACCTTGGCCCGATTTACCAAATTTCAGATGGCGTTCGCAAGATGGCTGCTGAAGGTAAATCTTACTTCGCTTAATCCTTAGGAGAATATAAATGAAAGACGTCGTAGTAATCGATTGCGTACGCACCCCTATGGGACGCTCTAAGGGTGGCGTATTTAGACATGTTCGTGCAGAAGACCTTTCTGCTGCACTAATGACTGCGCTATTAGAGCGCAACCCAAATGTAAACCCAGCTGACATAGAAGATATTATTTGGGGCTGTGTACAGCAAACCAAAGAACAAGGCTTCAACGTTGCACGTAACGCACAGCTGCTTACACAAATTCCACGCACCACAGGTGCGGTAACCGTTAACCGTTTGTGTGGCTCTTCAATGCAAGCCCTTCACGATGCCACCAGTGGCATTATGAGCGGCCGCGGCGATATTTACATGATTGGTGGAGTTGAACACATGGGTCACGTGCCTATGAACTACAACATCGACTTTCACCCAGGCCTTGCGAAATACACCGCAAAAGCATCGGGCATGATGGGGATGACTGCAGAGCTACTTGGTCGTCAAAACGGTATTAGCCGTGAAATGCAGGACGCCTTTGGCGCTCGCTCTCACCAGCTAGCACACAAAGCACACCTTGAAGGCCGCTGGGCCAACGAGATTGTGCCTGTGGAAGGTCACGACGCAGACGGTACGCTTAAGCTGATTAGTCATGACGAAGTTATTCGCCCTGAAAGTACAGCAGAGAGTATGGCGGCCCTTCGCCCTGTATTTGACCCTGTGAACGGTACGGTAACGGCGGGTACCTCTTCGGCACTTTCTGACGGCGCATCAGGCATGTTGCTTATGTCTGCCGATAAAGCGAAAGAACTAGGCTTAACGCCACGTGCGAAAATTCGCGCAATGGCAGTAGCAGGTTGTGACGCCGCAATTATGGGTTACGGCCCAGTACCGGCAACACAAAAAGCACTTAAACGCGCAGGTTTAACGATGGACGACATTCAGTTGGCCGAGTTTAACGAAGCGTTTGCTGCTCAGGCACTATCTTGCGTTAAGCAGTTAGGCTGGATGGATAACCTGGACGATAAAATTAACCTTAACGGCGGCGCTATTGCATTAGGTCACCCATTAGGTTGTTCAGGCGCTCGTATTTCAGGTACCTTGATTAACCTGATGGAATCGCAAGATGTAGAGCTAGGCTTAGCCACCATGTGTATTGGATTAGGCCAAGGTATTGCTACTGTATTTGAACGCGTTTAATTAGTTAAACACGTTTTATTGAAAGGGCCTTCGGGCCCTTTTTTGTTGCCTACCTCCTTTATTTCAATACTCTAGACAGTGGACTAACCACGCCTTGCGCTCCTTGTTGCAGAACATGGGTGTAAATTTGTGTGGTTTTCACGTCAGAATGACCTAATTGAGTTTGCACAGTACGAATATCAGCGCCAGCTTGTAACAGGTGCGTAGCGAAGGAATGACGGAGTGTATGCGGCGTTACCTTTTTCTTGATGCCGCACACTTTCGCCGTATTTCTAATGGCCTTTTGAATACTTGATTCGTCGATATGGTGTCGACGCACTTTTTGATTTTCTGGGTCGACGGATAGCCGCGATGAAGGGAAAAGATAGTGCCAGCCCAACTGTTTTGGTGCGCATTTATATTTATCGCGCAGCCTATGGGGTAAATAAACCCCTTCATATTTGGGGTTTTCTAGATCAGCGGCCAAGTAATTTTCAACCATTCCGATTTGCCGAGTAAGGCCTGGCTTTAATTCAGAAGCCAAGGTAACAATACGGTGTTTACCGCCCTTTCCATCCCAAATGCGAATAGCGTTATAGTCGAAATCTATGTCTTTAACTCGTAGCCGAACCGCTTCCATTAAACGTAACCCGCTTCCATACAATAACGAGACAGGAAGCTTTACATTTGCCGGTATTCGAGTGAATAGCGATACAACCTCATCTTGCGTAAGCACAACTGGTAGTTTGGCCTGCCTGCGGCTAGCAACAAAGTTGAGCTCTAGCGAGAGCGGACATTCCAAAATATCGCGGTAAAGAAACGCCAATGCATTCAACGCACTCGCTTGTGTAGCCGGCGCAACATTTTTAGCATTCACCAAATGTGATAAAAACGCTTCAACTTCAATATCCCCCATTTGAGAGGGATGCCTACTATTGTGAAAACGAATAAAGCTGATAATCCACTTACTGTAAAGCTCTATGGTACGTTTGGCGTATCGGCGATTACGCATATGCTCGACCACCATTTGCATGAACATTGATTTCATTTTTTTATTTATTTTATTACTGGAAATAAACACAGCATTACGAGTTTTTGAGCTGTCGTAAAATAAAAAGGATAGATTCCGTACTTAAGTTCAGGATTTTCAGATACAAAGTATAGGATATTGATGTTACGGCAATTACATGCGAGGATGGTATTATTATTCGAGTGATATACGGAAATACTCCACCTTGCATAAAGGATTTTTTCCGTACATTAAATTGTTAGAAGGCGCCAGCCCAAACTGCGTTTCGCTTAATACAAATAGCAGTTCAACCGCCCTAACCTGCTGTTTCAAAAATCGCTCTGGCTTTTGGTGGTTTTAACTTCGCCGCTTCAACTTCACAGGTTGCGCAATAGGCGCTTTATCGCCAAGTTCTTATTTTCAGTCAGCAAGCGCCATTGCGTTTGTTAACTCAAAGGGCGGCTTGCTTCAGTCAAATCAAAAACATCAGTGCATAGTCGTTTTACTTGTTTGTGTTAATAATCAATCGTATGCTGGCTTTATTAGTTTTTAAAAATGCCAAGGGAACAGGCTCTGCTTCTAACAAAGCGCTTAAGTTCACTCCCTTCGGTCGCTGGGACGCT
>NZ_JAPVOT010000007.1 GCF_027257845.1 Alteromonas sp. BMJM2
TTCCTTCGGACCCTGTCGTTGGCCAACAACGCCCTTGCCATTCAGATTATCTTCCCCTCAGTCAGGGTGATTCAGGTTTCTTCCAACCTGACGGGTTTGCCAGCTTCGCTGGGCAAACAAAAAAAGCCGAAGCAATATTTGCTTCGGCTTCTATTATGAGAGTTTATTTAAAGGCTGCTCATATCCTGAACCGTGACAGGCCCAATATCAGCGGCTTCTACTTCCGCCTTAATTTTTTCAGCATCACCAATAATTAACCACGTAAGCTTATCGGGTTGTACAACTTGTTTAGCGGCGCTATTTAAGTCATCAAGTGTTAAGCCATTGTATTTTTCTACCAAGCTTTCTGGATAGTTAAATTCGCGATTAAACCGACTGCTTGACAATAGGCTACCTAGTACAGCACCTGCTGTTTCGTATTGTCCGGGTAACGAACGTACCTGATCGAGTCGGGCTCTGTTCAACTCCATTTCAGTCGGCGGGTTGTCACCAAGATAACCGTTAAGCTCTTTCTTTAGCTCTTCTAGCGACGCGCCAGTCTTATCGGTTTGTACTGGTGCATAAACCATATAAGGCCGTTGTCCACGAGCTTCCTGCAAGAATGTGTAAGCACCGTATGCCCACCCTTTATCTTCGCGAAGATTCATGTTTACTCGTGCAGTGAATGCGCCGCCTAGCGTTTCGTTCATTGCGTTAATCGCGATGTTATTTTCAACACCCGTTGGCGGTGCAAGGTGAGCGGCAAGAATGAGTGACTGCTGTGAGCCAGGGCGATCAATAATAATGGCTCGACCTTTTTGAGGCAGCTGTGCTTCTGCAATCTGCTTAGTCCCTTTTTCACCCGACACTTTCCATTTACCAAACTCTTTTTCTAACGTGGGTTTAATATCGTCAAGAGTGGTATCGCCAACAACAAAAATGGTCGCGTTGTCTGGGCGTAACCACTTGTTTTTAAAGTCGATTAAATCGCTGCGCGTAATTGAAGCCACATCAGGCGCCGTACCTAAACCTGTGAAAGGTATGCCATAGGCATGCTCATCACCGTAAATGAGTGGTGGCAGCAGCGTAAGCGCAATGCTTATCGGGCGTGTCATCTGTTGTGCAATATTGCTTAATATCAATGTGCGCTGACGCTCAATTTCTTCTTTATCAAACGTTGGGTCTTTTAGAATATCGCCGAACAAAGCGAGCGACTCTTCCATATTCTCTTTAAGCATAGACATACGCACTGTTGTCGTATCTAAATTTGAGCCGCTATTTAGGCTGGTGCCTAGTTGCTCAAGCTCAGCAGCTAATTCAAGGGCGTCGTAGCGACCTGCGCCTTCATCGAGCATACCCGTTGCAAAGCTAGCTAAACCCAGCTTGCCGCCCGCATCAGCGGCATAACCTGCGTCAAACTGAACAGCAACGTTAACTAGCGGTACGGTAGAACGCTTAGCGAATACCACATTTATGCCATTTGATAATGTGGTCTTGGTCACTTCTGGAAAGGTAAGCTGTGTTTCAGCAGCAATATCAGGAAGCCCTAAAGTGCGGTCAACGCCATCGCCACTAGCAGCATGCTCTTCAAATGGCACAAAGGTAATCTGGTGCCAGCCATCACCTAACCATTCATTAGCCGCCGTTTTAACCTTCTTAGGTGTTGCGTTAGCCAGTTCTTTTAGCTCTGTTTTGAAATAGGTAGGATCACCTGCAATAAACTCACCCGTTGCTAACCTATCCGCTTTACCACCAAAGCCGCCAACTTCTTCGAGTCCACGAATGATTGAGGCGCGACGCTTTGTAGATACCAGTTTAACTTCATCTTTTGTTGGTCCTTTGCGCAAGAATTCCTGGATAATTTTATCCATTTCGCGCTCTACCTTTTCTACATCTTCACCTGCAGCCACATCAACACTTAAACCAAAAATGGATGCAATTTGCAGTTCGTAGTTAAATACTGACGCGTTAGTCGCAATCTGTTGATCGTAAACCAACTCTTTGTACATACGAGAGTTTTTACCATCGCCCAACACACTTGCTGCAATTAACAAGTCTGTGGCTTTTGCACTTTTGTTTTCAGGAGACACCCATAGACGATAAATGCGGGTTTGCGGTACTTTATCTTGGACAATTTCACGAGTATTAGCATTTCGACGAGGAACCCAAGACTGCCACTTTGACAAAGATGGGCCCGGTTCGATATCTCCAAAATACTTATTAACCAAAGACTTTGCTTCACTAGCGTTTATGTCACCGCTCAGCACTACAATAGCATTGTTAGGTCCATAGTATTGGTTAAACCATAATTTAACATCATCTAAGGATGCGGAATTCAAATCATCCATAGAGCCAATAACTGTATGGGAATAAGGATGTTCATTGGGGAATAATGCTTTTGTAGCATGTTCTAACAGCCCCCCATAAGGCTGATCTTCACTTTGACGCTTTTCGTTTTGCACCACACCGCGTTGCTCATCAAGCTTCTCTTGAGTAACTGCACCTAAAAGGTGACCCATGCGATCCGATTCCATCCATAAAATACGGTCTAACGCTGGCGTTGGAACGGTTTGAAAATAGTTAGTACGGTCAAAATTTGTTGTACCATTTAGCCCGGTAGCGCCAGCTTCTTGAAGAGGTCCAAACCACTCGTCATCGTAGTTTTCAGTACCGTTGAACATAAGGTGCTCAAAAAGATGAGCAAAGCCAGATTTACCCTCGGGCTCGTCCTTCGAGCCCACTTTATACCAAACCGCCACTGCCACCACGGGGGCTTTGCGATCTTCGTGAACAATAACGGTAAGACCGTTATCAATCGTGAATTTTTCATAGCTTATATCAATATCGTCGTTTGCTACCGCGGGTGATATTCCTACTAGGGTAATAGCAACAATACTCAGACATTTTTTAGAAAACTGCCTGGTAATATGTTTAAACACACTCATAAAATATTATCCTTATTTTTATGTTTGCAAAACGTTTATGACTTTATTCGTAATTTATTCGTAGGTTAGTTCGTAGGTCAACACGCCAGGTTCTGACGTTAGTTTTTGTCGTAAATTCGTGTTATGAATTTGAAGTGTTAAACCTTTCTTGGGCGGCAAAAATACAGTAAAAATACAGATAGCGCCCACCATTTGAAATAAGGTAGCCTTTCAACAGCGGTAACGCAAAGGACTAATAAAGAATAATCGTTACAAAACGTTAAAGCATTATGCAACGTCAAGCAGTAGCCGCTCGCGCGGCTCGAAACCAATTGGTACACCCCTTCCCTTTATTATTCTCAACTTAGTAGGTTTGAGGCGTGATGTTCTTTGCTGTAGGCGCTCTTTTTAGACGCTTTTTCTAGGAGCTCTTTTAGGAGCCTTTCTAGGCGTTGTTGCCCTTAACTCGATTAATCTCTCTGGTGGTATAGAAAAAAGCAATAATGGCGCTTAAGATAACCACAGTCACTATGGTGTAGAACATGGATACCATGGGATAGTCCCACATCACAATGAGCACATAATTTATGGAGGCAGGCACAACAAGCTGTCGAGCAATCCCAAGATACATTGGAAACATTGGCTTTTGCATAGCCTGTAAAATAGCCACACTCTGAAACAGAACAACATACGCATAAAACGCTAATGTATCGATTCGAAGGTAAGTTACGCCTGTGTTTTTAATGGCACTGTCGTCACTAAAAAGACCCATTGCCATTGGTGATAAAAAATACATCACCGGAATAGACACAACGGCCATAAAAAAGCCGATTAATAGTCCTTTGCGGTAAGTCTGGCCAACTCGGTCGTAATAACCCACGCCCATGTTCTGTCCCGCAATGGCCATTACTGCGCTGTTTAACCCTAATGCTGGCAGTAAAAGTACTTGCTCAAGACGAAGCCCAACGGTGTAACCTGCCACGTGTTCGCTGCCGAATTGACCAATAAGCGCGACGGTAATAAACCCACCTAAAATAATAGTCAGCATATTAAAGCTGGCAGGTAAAATTTGTTTCAGAAGATCGAGCCAACGTTTTTTATCAAAGGTGGGCATGACCGATATATTTAAGCGCTTCATAAGTACACGAAGCAGGTAAAAGGCAGTAGCAAATTTTATCACTACGGTAGCCAGTGCTATGCCGCTTACCCCTAAATCAAGACCGAAGGTAAATAGCGGATTAAGGCCAAAATTAGCAACAAAACCAATCATGAGGGCGTTGCGATTGGATTTTGTATCTCCCAGTGCCATCAACGCACCAGCAGCGCCGAACGACAAGGTGAAGCCTATGGTGCCTGCTAGCGTTACCCATAGATACTCCATCGCCAGTGGCTCAATATGAGGCTCAGCACCAAGCAACACCACCAAGGGTCGCGCCGCAAAGTAACCTAAAATACATGAAAGTGCACTGAAGGCGATGGCAATGCCGCTTACATTGTCTAGCCATCCTTTAACTTCGTGAGTCTCTCCTCGTCCTGCCCCGGGCGCAATCATTGCAGACGCACCGGTTTGGATACCAATACCGATAGATAAGAGTAAAAAGAAAACACTAGAGGCAATTGATAGGCCGGCAAGCGCATTATCTGACAAATAGCCGGCAAACCAGGTATCCGTGAGGTTATACAAGGTGTTGAAAATCATGCCCGTTGAGGCAGGGACCGCCAAGCGTACCATGTGAGAGAATATGGAGCCTTCCGTCAGCGATGGCTCAGATTTCTTTAAGGCTTCTTGCATTAAGCTTCTCCAGCTATGTCGATAAGACGCAGTGACATACGATTTTTAAGCTCATTGGAAGCATCGTCTCTTAGAAGCACTGTCCCATATCAACGACAAAAATCTGTACAGCAAATTTGGTTATACCAGAGTTACGTAATCCAGAGGTTTAAGTTTAGTTTAATAGGCAACGGGCTGTTCGCACTGCTGCCTTAATAGAAGAAAGGTGATTGAGTAAGAGTAATGCTTATTTGTTTTGTCTTGCCGCTAACTTTTCTAGTTGTTCATCAGAGGCTGGCAACTGGTGATTTTCTTTCCACTGTGAATAAGGCATTTTGTAGACCACCTCTCGGGCAGCGTCATAATCGACATCAATGCCATTTTCAGCGGCAGCAGCTGAATACCATTTGGCTAAGCAATTGCGGCAAAAGTCAGCCAGAATCATTAGATCGATATTTTGCACATCTTTGTTGGCATCAAGATGCTCTACTAAACGACGAAAGACTGCGGCCTCTATTTCAGTTTGCGTTTGTTTATCCATTTTTAATCCTTAGCGGTAACACTCAATTTCAAAAAACAAAAAAGGGAGCCAGGCTCCCTTTTTCAATACTTTTCAACTTCAATATTTAAATACGGCAGTTACCGCATTTAAACATACTTACTCTGCGTCGTCAGACTTTGGAGCAGGTCTTTCTAGAAGTTCTTTAATGCTTAAACGTACACGGTTTTGGCGATCAATTTCCATAACCTTTACGTCAACCATTTCACCTTCTTTAAGGTAATCAGTTACTTTGTTCACTCGCTCATGAGCGATTTGTGAAATGTGAACAAGACCTTCTTTACCTGGAAGTACTTCTACGAAAGCACCGAAGTCAACGATGCGGGTAATTTTACCGTTATAGGTTTTACCCACTTCAATTTCAGCAGTCACTTGCTCAATCTTAGCAATAGCGATTTCTGCTTTCGCACGCTCTGTTGCAAAGATTTTGATGGTGCCGTCATCTTCAATTTCGATGTTGGTATCAGATTCTTCAGTAATTTGACGAATCATTGCTCCGCCTTTACCAATTACGTCACGAATCTTGTCTTGGTCAACTTTCATGGTGTAAATGCGCGGTGCAAATTCACTAAGCTCTTCACGGTGACCGCCAATCGCTTCGTCCATCACTTTAAGAATATGCAAACGAGCTTCTTTAGCTTGCTTAAGCGCAATCTGCATGATTTCTTTAGTAATACCTTCAATCTTTATGTCCATTTGAAGTGCAGTAATACCGTCGGTAGTACCCGCAACTTTAAAGTCCATGTCGCCTAGGTGATCTTCGTCGCCAAGGATGTCTGAAAGTACAACAAAGTTTTCGTCGCTCTTCACTAGACCCATTGCAATACCTGCAACTGATGCCTTAATAGGAACACCAGCATCCATAAGCGCAAGTGACGTACCGCACACTGATGCCATAGATGATGAACCGTTAGACTCAGTGATTTCAGATACCACACGTACTACGTACGGGAATTCTTCTTCACTTGGCATAACCGCTTGGATACCACGTTTCGCTAGACGGCCGTGGCCAATCTCACGACGCTTAGGAGACCCAACAAAACCAGTCTCGCCTACACAGTATGGAGGGAAGTTGTAGTGAAGCATGAAACGACTGTCGCGCTTGCCTTGAAGTTCGTCAATCATCTGTGCGTCACGTTCTGTACCTAGTGTTGCAGCTACAATTGCCTGCGTCTCACCACGTGTGAACAACGAAGAACCGTGAGTACGTGGAAGAATACCAGTTGCTACGTCAATAGCACGAATCATCTTAGGATCACGACCGTCAATACGAGGTGCACCTGAAAGAATGCGAGAGCGCACTACGTCAGATTCAAGGTCGTGAAGAAGCTCAAGCACTTCTTTCTGATCTTGTTCTTCGTCTTCGGCAACAATTGCCGCTAGCGCTTTCTCTGTTGCAGCAACTACAGCGTTTTTGCGCTCTAGCTTGTCAGAAATTTGGTAAGCCGCTGTCATTTCAGCTTCAGCAAGTGCTTTCACTTTATCTTTAAGCGACGTATTTTCTTCTTCCGGCTTCCAGTCCCACTTTTCAGTGCCAACTTCAGCCGCGAATTCGTTTACCGCATTCACAACTGTTTGCATTTGCTCGTGACCGTACATAACAGCGCCAAGCATAGTGTCTTCAGAAAGCACATTAGCTTCAGATTCAACCATTAATACTGCCGCTTCAGTACCAGCAACAACTAAATCAAGCTCGCTTGATTCTTGTTCTTCTGCGCGGGTGTTAAGAATGTACTCACCGTTACTGTAACCTACACGTGCTGCACCAACTGGACCGTTGAAAGGCATACCAGAAATCGCTAATGCTGCTGATGTACCAATAAGAGAGATGATATCAGTTGGAATATCTGGGTTAGCAGACATTACCGTAATGATGATTTGAACTTCGTTTTTGAAGCCTTCAGGGAAAAGTGGACGAATTGGACGGTCAATAAGACGTGCAATTAACGTTTCACCTTCAGATGGACGGCCTTCACGTTTGAAGAATCCACCAGGAATTTTACCCGCAGCATACGCTTTTTCTTGGTAATTAACTGTTAGAGGAAAGAAGTCTTGATTCGCATTTGCTTCTTTCTTACCAACTACCGATACCAATACAGACGTATCGTCCATACTCGCAAGAACCGCTGCTGTTGCCTGACGAGCGATTACGCCCGTTTCTAGAGTTACAGTATGCTGACCATACTGAAATGATTTAGTAATAGGAGTCACTATTTGTCCTTTAATTTCAATCTTTATTTATCGCTTTTAATTGCGGCGCTTAGTATAGCCATGAACGCTTAGTTTTGCCATCGTCAAATGCTGGCTAACACTGAATTTATTATCAATTTTCCAGCCCTATTCTCCGCTTTAACGGTATGGCTGTATTAAACGTGAGAACATGGCTGCTTTTTCATCACAATACAATGAACCGATGTCATCGAATCGAGTATGCGAACAACACAACGCAGTTAGAAACCACCTCCGGCAGATGACTGTGTTGTGGCACCGAGGTGTTGAGGCGCAGTAATACCTGCTTGTTCTGGCGCACTGCTTAGTAGGCTGTCCTCTTTCATTGCTCGAAACCACAGGCTTAACCAGTCTGAGCACATTTTATGCTCCAATTCGTTTGCCTCTGCTGTTGGGCAAAATAGACTCACCTTAACCACTACCTTGGCAAGTTCATTTGTTTTTATCTCAACTTCAGGGTCTATACGAATGAATTCTTGTTCTAAGTGTCGCTCGATTAACCCTTTGTACCTCTCTGCCACATCGCGAAAGTATTCGCAGTGAGCTTGTGCTCTTGCATGAAATGCAGGCAATAGGCTGTAGGCGTTAACGGTGGGTTCGTTTACAATTTCAAAAGAGTGTAGTCTGTAGCGGCGCATAAAATTAAGATTGCGCACTGTCTGAGTCACTAATTGGCTATTGGGCACATAAACGTGCTTGCCGGTAAAGTTGAAGGTTTCAGGATCAACTTCTAACAATGCCGTTTTCGCCCAGTCCATTTCTACCACTTCACCAATTACATTGTTCATTTGGATCCAATCACCTACACGAAACGGCCTAGCGCCAAGGTAATAGATAAACCCCATAAAACACTGAATAAACTCTCTGGTAGCCAGTACAATGGCAACCATAAATGCCGCTATGGAAATGGCCAAGGTTTGTATTTCTGATGACCACACTACCATCAGCAGAATTATGATGAGCGCATTGCCTAGCTGCTCAAGAATGTTGATTTGGTTTCGTCGGTCCTCCCCGTGGCGGGAGCTTCTGTGTTTAATAAGGAGTAATAACCCCTTTTTCACATAGTGAAGCAATACGAGTAATAAAATAGAAGCCACTAATTTGTATTCGTTCGCATAAGCAATAAGTTGCTGCCATAGCTGTTCTGGCTCTATCATTATCTGCACGCATCTACTCCAAGACGTAATCTGAAAATTTAGTAAAAAAAAGCGCCGACGAGTGTCAGCGCTTTGCATTATGAAGCACGTAAGTAGCCGGTACAATGCCGACCAGTCCGAATACCATAGGAATATCAAAAGAACGTCATAAAAAACACCTTATGAATGTCTATGAGTATGGAATTTACGCGCGAATTTGACCTTCACCATTAACCAGATACTTTTCCGACGTTAACGATTCAAGACCCATTGGTCCATAAGCGTGCAGTTTCGTTGTTGCAATACCAATTTCGGCACCTAAGCCTAGCTGACTTCCGTCCGAAAAACGCGATGATGCATTTACCATGACCACACTGGCATCAACGGCACGTTGGAACAGCTTAGCTTTTGCTTTGTCTTTCGTGCAGATTACTTCAGTATGATTACTACCAAATTGTGCAATATGGTCGATTGCACCGTCAAAATCATCAACCACGCGAATGGCTATTTCAAGGCCCAGATACTCTTCACCGTAGCCACTTTCGTCGATAACATCTGCACCTTCAAAGTAAGACGCACCTTTACTGTCCACGTGCACTTTTACGTTGTGCTCTTTAAATGCTTGAGCAACACGAGGTAAAAAGTCACCCGCTATTGCTTGATGAACAATTAAACCTTCCAATGCATTACACACGCCCGTTCGCTGGGTTTTACCATTAAGTAAGATTTCAAGCGCATTGTCTAGGTCGGCATCACTGTCTACGTAAAGGTGGCATACACCTTTAAAATGCTGGATAACCGGCACTTTTGAGTTCTCAGTTACATAGTTAATAAGCCCTTCACCACCGCGAGGGATTATCACATCAATGTAGTCTCTCTGTTCCATAAGCTCTTGCATCAGCGCGCGGTCCGGATTTGGTACCACAGTAACAAGCGCTTTTGGCAAGTTGTGCTCTTCAAGAGTCTCTTGCATTAGCTCTGCAATGGCAAGGCTGGTATCTAGCGCTTCTTTACCACCACGCAGTATTACTGCGTTTCCTGATTTAAAGCAAAGTGCACCAGCGTCTGCTGTTACATTTGGACGAGCTTCGTAAATCATGCACACTACACCAAGAGGTATGCGCATCTTCTTAATTTCAATGCCATTTGGGCGTGTGCCGAACACACGTTCTTTGCCCACTGGATCGTCTAGTTCAACAATAACTTCGATACCTTCAGCCATTGATTCAATGCGCTCGTCGTCAAGGATCAAGCGATCAATCATTGCAGCATCTAAATTATTCTCTCTAGCTCGTGCAACTTCTTTCTCATTCACAGCAATAATTTTGTCTTTATTTGCTCGAATCGCTGCAGCCATGTCAGTTAACACCGCGTTTTTCTGGCTCTCATCTAAAATTGCCAGTGTACGTGCAGCTTGTTTTGCTTGTTGTGCTAACTCAGTAATAATACTCATTCTTTCTCCAGGTTTGCTACGTGCTGATCAGAAATAATTGGCCCTGTCTTCTCTTCGAATTCATGAGCAAACTCATCACTTTCCTGATTAGCAATAAAATTCAATAAACAGCTACTATAATTCGATTTGGCTTTAACAAGTTTTGTTCCGTCTTCTTTGCGGACCAATATGGTATCGCCCACTGAAAACTCGCCTTTTACACCGATAATTTCGCTGCTTGTAAGTTGGTCGCTGTCCGTTATCAAGGTGCCATCGAAGTTGCCTTCAATAATAACTTCACCTTGAGCGTTTGATGTGTGGCGCATCCAATGTTCATTTTCTTTCATTGGTTTTTTGAACGGTATAAAGTGCGTGCCAGGGTTTTCACCGGCCAACAGCATATTAAACGACAATTCTGTAAAACCATTAATTATGTAGGTGTCTATACCATGTGACACTGCTTTCTCCGCGGCCTCTATTTTGGTACGCATACCGCCGGTACCAACGCCGCCTTTCACCGCGCCGCCAGCCATGGCATAAATACTTTCATCAATAGTATCGACTGATTTTAGCATTTTAGCATCATCGTGTTCATGCGGATTCTTGTCATATAAGCCGTCAATATCTGAACATATAATAAGTGCGTCAGCGTCAGCTGCTGCTGCGACCATCGCAGACAGGTTGTCGTTGTCTCCAACCTTAAGCTTGTCTGTTGTTACCGTATCGTTTTCATTGACAATCGGTAGTATGTTGTTATCGAGAAGGCTAAAAATGGTTTCTCGGATGCTTACATAACGCTCTCGATCGCGCAGGTCGGCGTGTGTTAGCAACATTTGAGCAGACGGAAAATCGAACAATCTATCCCACGTCGCAATCATTTCCGTTTGGCCTGCGGCCGCCATGGCTTTTTTGATTGCAATGTTAGATTTGTCTTGATCCGCAAACATGTGTGAACCTGCCGCCACTGACCCCGACGACACTAGAACAACTTGGGTACCGTTAGCTCTGCAGCGCACAATGAATTGCGCAATGCTAAGTAAATAGTGACTACTACACCCCTGTTGATTAGGTGCAATAAGTGCGCTTCCTACTTTAATAACTACGCGATTCCAATTTGGATGACTCATAATAAATATCTAACCTTTAGATTGTTGATTCGCAAATTCACGGCCGGCGCTTTAACTATTAACGTTCTTAAGAAACGCTTAATTGCGCTACTCCTACAAACACCAATTATCAAATAGTAAACGCGATTGACGTTTTCCAGCCTTGAAGCAACTGCAAAATTGCATGCTCCATAATAATTTTTAACTTAATTTTATTAATTTTAGACCATTTTTTTAATCGCTTTCAGCCACGCCGTTCCAGTAAACGAAGCGCAGCGGACGTTGTTGATAAAAATAATGAGTTGGTCTTTGAGAAAATCTTTCACAGCATCAGGGGCGAAGGTTGCTCCCTTTAGCGCAATGTTTTTATGCACCGACGATAGACCTGATGCCATTCGCGAACGCATACCTCGTGAGAATGTTTCTCGTGAAAGCGAAGTTGGTGAGCAAGTCGTGCATATTGTAGTGCTTGAGGGCAAAAAATGTGGCAGAGAAGAATTATCTGCTCCGCTTAAAAGCCGTCCGTTTACTGAAGCATTCGCTACGTTACTTTTTATCGGGCGATGTGCAAACACGCCTTTACCTAGCAATGTTGTAAAAAACGCTGCCAGCGATATGTAACTTTCAGATGTCATATAGTAAACAAAGTCCTCTTCAGCTTCGGGAGTCTAATCATTATGTTTAAGCTCGAGCCACGTGCATATTTTCCTGCTAGGTGCTATTTGCATCGAGCAATAATCATTAGAGTTCAAACAATATATAGATTTCTGAGAATATTTCAAGCGCAAATTATGCTCAACTTGCAATCAACACTAGTAGCACGATGTTTTACCCTTAACGTGTTTCACGAACAAAAAAGATTAAAAATATATATTTTTTTGTTGTTTTTCATCTAGTTAAAAAACAACCATTTACTATGAAACAATATTATCAGCTAGAATAATAAACAAAATACAACCAGTTACATAGATGACAAAACATTTGCGTCACAAATGAAACAAACCACCCACCAAGAACAAATAACATTCTAAAGAAGCTATCCTTTGGCTTTTAAAATCATTCTAAAATAGTTTTATGACATAAAATAAATCGCCGATTTTTTACTAAAAAATAGAACTCACTCACACTGATCACGGTTTTTTACCTTCGAGTGAAGTAAAAATACTCGGGTCTGGAGACCAAATCATCTAATCGCTAATTTATCGTGTGATTTTTGCAAATGCTGTGAAAAACCGACACACCTTCATTTTATATTAAGCCTGTAATTAAATTGAATATGATGCGTCTGTTAACTTTGAGTGCTGCTCTTTTAAAGATGAACACAGTTTAATTCTTATATTTATTTATTTAATTTCAACAAGATACAGTGCTAAACCTGCATATTTATTATCGCTGAGGCTGAATGTGAGCAAATCATCACTACTTTGATGCGATGAAGTTTATGAACGGAATACATCTTGTATACGTTCATTCATAAGTTAATTTTTATGAATGAATCGATATTGCACTTTCAACTGCATAGCATTCATACCGAACGTGCTATTGAGTTAACCATTTTTTGGCCGACATTGTTACCGACCAAAGACAAAAACAGAATGGTAAATTTTGTCAAACAATGTTCGGGTTTGCATTAATGCAGCTATATATTTTTAAATGTGGGAGTTCCAATGAAAAGCGACAACCAAAACATAACTACATCACAAGAGAGTAGTAACACCAATATACGAGCAGCGCTTGTTTCAAGTGACAAGCTTCAAATTGCTGCCATATTTGATACCCTCTCAGAGGCAAAAGCTGCATTGAGACGCGTTGAAGATGAGACAAGCGTTGCCTCGAATCAAAGCAAGTTAATAGAGCCATCCGACCCGAAGTTGAGCGAAAAACTAGAACAAAAATCTTCATCCATAGCAAACTCCCTTTGGACGTCGCATCTAGCGCTTTCTGGCATTGGCTTTGTCATAGGTATGATTGCAGCGTTTCTATTAACGCAATACGGACCAGCGCTTACGCAACAAAATCCTTTGTTTACCTACATCGCACTAATAAGCCCTGGAATATTTATCGGCATGTTCGTGGCGGGCTTAATTGCACTGCGACCAGATCGCAACGAGATCGTTTTAAATGTGAGTGATGCCGCTCGTAACGGCAAGTCAGCACTAGTTATTAATTTACGAAAATCACAAAGCGCAAAAACGATTTCAGGTTTGTTACAGCAACAAAGCAACAATGTAGTGCAATCGATTAAATAAATTACATAGACCTTCCGTTCTATTAAACTATTACGTAAAGATCCCGTATCATGGGGTCTTTATTACACAGCCTCCCCCCAACATTGACCGGACAGTATCTATGGATTTAATTTTTTTCGATTTAGACGGAACGTTACTGAATAAGTCATCCGAAATATCGGATTACACCAGAGAGACACTTGCGCTTCTCAGTGAACGCGATATTGCATACACCGTGGCAACTGGGAGGACAATGCACTCTGCACAGCATGTGATTGGGCAGCAGCCATTTGTACTGCCACACATATACAATAATGGCGTGGCCATTTGGGACCCTACTGGCAATGCCCTAACGCTAGAAAACCTGCTTAACGACAACGAAGCCACCACGATTATTGAATGTGCTACTCGTAATGGAATTACGCCTTTTATCAATACTGTGGATGTAAACACGCAACATCACGACCACATCATATTTCATCACGTACCGCAGCATGAGATTGAGAGAAATCTCATCAATAAATATTTTTCAAAAACAAAAGCAGCCTTATTACCCGTTGACCACATGCCAGCGCAGGCACATATTACCAACATTAGCATGATAGGTGATGGTGAAGTTATTCGGAGAATGTGGAACGAACTTAATGCCAATGACGGCCTAATTGCTTACTCAGGCCTTGCAATCGAAGGCGATGAATATCGATGGATGGATGTTCACCATAAACTCGCCAGCAAGGGTAGCGCCGTTGAAATACTAAAGCAGCAATTAGGGGCGACAAATGTAATCTGTTTCGGCGACAGCGATAACGATATGAGTATGTTTGCCATAGCAGATGAAGCTTATGCGCCTAGTAATGCTAAAGCGCCCATAAAAGAGGCTGCCTCCTCTATTATTGGCCATCACCATGAAGATGGCGTTGCTCGCTTCTTAAGAGAGCGATTTTCGTTGTAATCGCTACTTGCGCCATAATGCCGTTAAGGCAAAGCTTTGCCAGATTATAGCGTTAGCTGATTGTTGCGATTCGCAGAAGGCAGCCCTAAGCACCGGCCGCCTTCCTGATTACATTGACGACTTACACTTACCAAGCAATTTCTTTTCGATCTTTAAAGAACTTCCCGTTAGGTTCACCATCTTCCAACATGGCTAGCCAAATGGCAGTATCTGCGCCTTCTTCGGGTGTTTTAGGTGCGTCCTTCCCCCCCATTCTCGTGTGCACCCAACCCGGTGTCATACTGTTCACTGCAACGTTAATATCTTTATTCTTCTTCGCATCGTCTATTACCGCAGCCATCTTCACAGTGATTGCGTTGACGGCAGCCTTTGAAATGGCATAAGAAAATGGACCTGCTAGGGATTCATGAAAACTACCGTAGCTAGAACTGACGTTGATAACACGGCCAAACCCACGCTCTATCATTTTCGGGAGGGTCTGCTGAATTAATGTTAAGGGTGCAAAAACATTGACTTGCATAGACGATGCGAATGACTCGGAGGTCACGTCTGTCCACTGAGTATCGTCTAACACGCCAGCATTATTAATCAAAATATCAATAGGCCCATATACCGCCTCTGCTCTCGTAAACGCATCTATTATGGAAGATTCATTGTCTAAAGGCATTTCGATAACGTGGAGATCTCCGCCAACGATATCTTTCTTCGCTTCTAGTCCGGCATCTTCGTCTCTACAGCCCATTAACACTTTATAGCCTTCAGCAATCATGCCTTTGACAATCTCTAGGCCAATGCCCCTGTTGCCTCCGGTAACCAAAACATTTTTTGTCATAATCAATACACTCCTTGAGTTGATGGAAGTAAAGCCGCGCTTTACCGACGACTATGTCTGGGTGTCTGACGATACAAACACGGTTGATAGATAAAAGCAAAATGGAAACGCAATGCTCCATACTATCCCGATAATTACAAACGTTGTTGGGATAGAGAAACCCAGCTCAACAGCGTCAAAATTTGCCCCTGCAATGTAACTAAGGGGTGCAAATATAGCCCCTCCTACAGCGGCTAGTAGCGGCCGTCCCTTAAACATTGTGAGGCTGTGATAAACCGTGCCCGCAAAGCCTGCCCACAACAAACTCAGCCATATCGGAATAGGCAGTAGCGGAATGTTGGTTTGTTCCTCTGTGAAAGTGAACACTCCAGATACAGTGAGTGCGGTATCAATAAAAGTACCGATAATAAACATAGACACCATTAGCTTAAGGTCATCTTGGCGCTTACTTGAAAACCATAGCCATATGATCAGCAATCCGACTACTGCCAGTAATGCTTGGTTTTGAAATAAAATAACAAGCCACCAGATGGATTGAAACCACACAAAATTAGCAACTTTAACAACAACATCGTCTTTCATTCTGCTTACTCATTTATCTTATAACGTCAATTACGACGCTGACACTTACAAAGTTCATTATCTAGGGCATGTCGACCTAAACAGAATGCTCATTTAAATAAACATCCTAAATACATTGTCAAAGTAAACGAAATTTAATCTAGCGCTGTATAGATAACTAATTGCAATAACAAAGGATATGTTTCGTCGTGAAGATGGTTAAATATTATATCGCCGGTGCACTGATAGCATTTGCTCTTCTACTAATGACTCCTTCTTTTATCTTACAAATTTTACTCGGATGGACATCTTTTTCCTTAGCCGCAGTGAGTAGCGCTTATATATTCAACTATCCCTCACTGTTTAGAAAACGAGATGATGGTTCAATTCCTTTTTACATACGATGGATTTTCGTTCCTTTTCTATTTGGCTCGTGGCTTTACAATGAATACGCACGAAGAACCGATAAAGTCCCTCCGTTGCAAAAAGTCAAAGACAACCTTTACCTAGCCTGCCGAATGTCTAGTCAGCATGTTGATTTATTAAATAAAAATGATATTTCCGCCATACTTGATGTCACTGCCGAATTCGATGGTCTTGATTACACTGCGTTGCGCGAAGATTACCAATATCTCAATATTCCTGTACTCGACCACACTAGCCCCACTTCAGAACAGCTTATTCATGCTATCAACTGGATTGATCAACAAATAGCAGCCGACAGAAATGTTGTGGTGCATTGTGCACTAGGCAGAGGACGCTCTGTGCTTGTGGTTGCAGCATATCTACTGGCGAAGGACTCCTCGTTAACCGTTGAACAAGCCATGCAAAGTATTAATACAATACGGGAGACTGCGCGACTAAATAAGAAGCAAATGTCTGCTTTGGAGAAAGTGAAAAAAGGTGGGCTACTATCACTACAAAAAAATCTAGTGCTTATCGCAAACCCCGTAGCGGGCGGGGGCAAATGGTCGCAAAATAAAAGCCAAATTCTGGCGCGATTGAACGAAAAATTCAATGTAACCGTGGAAGAAACTACCCCTGAAAAAGATGGAAAAGTATTAGCGAAAAAAGCTAAAGATGAAGGAGCCGATATTGTCGTGGCCTGCGGTGGAGACGGCACTCTGGCAGAGGTAGCCTCCGTTCTTGTTGATACACCACTGACGATGGGGTTTATTCCCCTTGGAACGGCAAATGCGCTGAGCCAAGTACTTCATGGCTACATGAGCAAAGTGATGCCTATTGATATCGCCTGCGACATTATCATTGAAGGAAGAACCCTATCTATCGACACCGCGCGCTGCAACGACAACATCATGCTGTTAGTTGCTGCGGTTGGTTTTGAGGAGCAAATGATTTCTTCAGCGGATAGAGATGAAAAAAATGAAGGCGGTCAATTTGCCTATATCAAAGGCCTTTGGAGCGCCATTAGTAACAATGAAAATATGAGTTTTCGAATACAAACTGACGATAATGATGAAGAGACCCTCACAACGCCTAGTTTCGTGGTGGCAAATGCTGCTCCCATGTCAACGGCGCTCGCGCAGGGTGACGAGCCGCCCGACATTACTGATGGCAAGCTCGATCTGACATGGCTACTCCCCCAAACCACGGCTGACAAGCAGCTATTATCTTTAGCCGAATTGATATTGAGTCCGAGCGATCACAAACGTCACTCTGAAAACATTCGTCATGCACAAGCAAAAACGGTCACACTTACTTTTGATAGCACAATGTCATATGCAGTCGATGGTGAAATTTATCAGGCTGATTCTTTGTCGATAACCACCGTCCCGAAAAGTCTAACTGTGTTAACCAATATCGAAAAAGAGGAATAAACACCTTTATGCCAAACCTCAGTAACTTTGATGAAATATACGGATTTTTAAATACTAAATTTGAAAATGAAAAAGAATATCTTCAAGCAGTCCACGAAGTGCTTGAAGATATCGTTCCCATTTACAATGCGAGTAACGCTTATAAACAGGCTGATGTTGTACGTAGACTCTGCTTACCTGAGCGTGTCATATACTTCACGATATCTTGGGTAAACTCTGAAGGGGGAGTTGAAGTTAATCAGGGCTGGCGTGTTCAGCATAATGGCGCTATGGGTCCTTACAAGGGGGGCTTGAGGTTTCATCCCACCGTGAACCTTTCAGTTTTGAAGTTTTTAGCATTCGAGCAGAGTTTTAAAAATGCATTAACAGGCCTGCCAATGGGAGGGGGTAAAGGAGGCTCAGACTTTAACCCTAAAGGAAGAAGCGACCGCGATATTATGCTTTTTTGTCAGGCTTTTATGCGTGAACTTCAACGTCATATTGGCGCCAATACTGACATTCCCGCAGGCGACATTAATGTTGGTGCGAGAGAGATTGGCTATATGTACGGTGAGTACCGTCGTTTAAATAATAAATTTGAGGGAGTGCTCACAGGGAAAGGCCTTGAGTTTGGTGGTAGCTACGTCAGAACCGAGGCAACGGGTTATGGCCTCATTTATTTTACAGAGTCGGTTTGCAAGGCCAATGACACAGAACTCAACGGCAAGCGCGTTATTGTTTCTGGTGCCGGAAATGTTGCGCTCCATGCTGCGCAAAAAGCCATCCAAAAAGGCGCCGCTGCGGTGACACTATCGAATAGTCGCGGCTTATTATGGTGTGAAGAAGGCTTTAGCGAAGCCGATATCACTTGGGCGATTAAACACCATACAGCCTCAGATAACATTTTAGTAGAGCTCGAAAAAAGAGGCGCTGGCGTTTGGTACAGTGAAAAAACGCCTTGGCATATCAAATGTGACATCGCCCTTCCCTGTGCAACGCAAAATGAGCTTCACGAATCCAACGCTAGAGAACTACTGAAAAATGGATGCGCTATGGTATTAGAAGGCGCAAATATGCCCTGCAGCATGGAAGCTCAAGAAGTGTTTATCAGCAAAAAAATTACCTACGTTCCAGGTAAAGCATCAAATGCTGGGGGCGTGGCCTTGTCTGGCTTAGAAATGTCTCAAAATGCGATGTTTAGTCAACGCAGTGCTCACGTACTTGATGAAGAGCTTCAATCTATAATGCAAGGTATTCACCAGCGCTGTATTGAAGAAGCTAAACTACTATCGAGTAAAGACGGTTATATTAACTACATGAAAGGGGCAAATATCGCCGCATTTAGAAGGCTCGCTGATGCCATGATTGCACAGGGTGTGTGAACCAATTCTCAACAGCACACGTGAAAAAATAGGCGTACAAAGTGTAAAAACTGCTCGGCTTTGTACGCTCACATCAAACGCCCGACCCAAAACCAAATAAAAAACTTTAAAATTCAATATGATATAGCATAAAACATTATGGAACGGTTATCGCATTATATAAGAAGTTGAATATTTAATTACTAAGGAACGATCAGTGAAAATCTTTGAAGCATTACGTCAAGACCACGAGAAGCAACGCTTGCTACTTAAAATTCTTGCAGAGACGAGCGGTAACACACCCGCCCGTCAAGAATATTTCGAAGAACTAAAGCAGCAGCTCGAAAGCCATGCTGTGGCGGAGGAACGTCACTTTTATGCACACCTGATAGAAAAAGACGCGACAGTAGATTTAACTCGGCACGGAATTGCTGAACATCATGAAATTGATGAATTGATTGCCAAACTTGACGATACCGATATGAGCTCACCAGCTTGGTTACATCACTTGAAAGTACTACAAGAAAAAGTAGAGCATCATTTAGCTGATGAAGAACAAGAGTTTTTCAATGTTGCAGGAAGAGTGCTCAATGAGCGTCAAAAAACTGAACTGGCCTCTGACTACAACAAAGAAATGAAAAAAGAGTTAACCACCTCGTAAGTAATCTCAAAAAGAGGCCCGCAAGTTATACCTGCGGGCCTTTTTTTGTATTACCGCTAAGATGAATTAACACTAAAAAAGCCACAAACTGATGAAGTCAGTTAGTGGCTTTTTTACATTTAGGCCATAAGCCCTTACTATTTCTTAGCAATGATATATACGGCGTGGATCACACCAGGGAAGTAACCAAGAATAGTTAGTAAAATATTAATCCAGAAGTGAGCGCCGATCCCAACTTGCAGAAACACACCCAACGGAGGGAGTAAAATTGATAATAGTACGCGTATGATGTCCATAATAAATTCCTTGTCTTATCTTTAATTTTAGTTGCTGTCAGATAATAAGCATTGAAACCAAGTCATGCTCACATTGCTTCCAATTACCAGTATTCACATACTGGATCGTAAAAGCATAATCAGTATTAATTAAAGCACAATGCGTTCCAGCTTTACCACAAACTTATAATTTGATTAGAAGGAGTGGATTAAGTGGTTGCACGCAGTTTTGTAGTAGAGGTTGTTTACACGTTACAAAGCAAATTTCTTCGCAAACTACTTACCAAATGGTGAACTACGCAGCCACTTTTCTAAATCATCTCGAGTCAGAGGCCTACTGATAAAGTACCCTTGGGCTTCATCACACCCCCATTCCTTTAATATACGCAAGGACTCTGCATCTTCTACTCCTTCAGCAACCACTTTTAAATCGAATATACTGGCTAAACTCAAAATAGTGTGGACAATTTGCTGATCGTTATCTTGTGTTGCGAGAGATAAAATGAAACTTTTATCAATTTTGATAGTTTCAACCGGTAAATTTTTCAAATAGGCCAATGAAGAGTAACCAGTACCGAAATCATCGATAGCAAAACGAAATCCTAATGCTCTCAGGGATGAAAGGTTTTCCACTGCAAGCGTGGCATCAGCGACTAAATCGCTTTCTGTTATTTCAAGTTGAAGCGAGGCAGGTGAAAGCCCCTTCTCTGTTAGTAAGGCAACCAGTTCATTAAGCAAAACTTTGTTTTGTATGTCTTGTGTTGACAGATTCATCGCAACGGTGAAGTCGTAATACTTACGTCTGAAATAAGCTAGGTCGGAGATCGTCTGTCGCATTACCCACTTAGTCACTTGTTCAATAAGGCCTGCCTGCTCCGCGATAGCAATAAACTCGTCCGGTGCGACATGGCCTAACTTACTGCTATTCCAACGAATCAATGCCTCCATACTGCAGATCTTCATAGCTCGCAAGTCTATTTTAGGTTGGTACACCATAGACAACTCATCTTGTTGAGTAGCGAGAGCACGTTTTAATTCTGTTGTGATTGAAAGACGTCTATTGTAACTTTCCTCTAGCTCGTCACTGTAGCGAGCCGACCATGCCCCCGTTCGAATAGCTTTATCTGAAACAATGTTTAGCTTTCTGAACAACTCTTCAGTAGTTTGTGCATCCTCAGGGCACGATAATACTGCCATAGCTACTTTCACAGGAATCGTTATGAGGTTGCTTTCAACGGGTTGTTCAAGAATATGTTTTAACGTTACAAGTTGATTATCATTTAACGGCTCATCAGTGACGTATATTACTTCACCGCCAGCTAAACGAGCCGATATACCCGGCCATCTCAATAATCTTTTTGCTAGTGTTTTTAGTGTATTGTCCCCATTAGAGTATCCATACAAATCGTTGATAGTTCTAAAACCAATAACAGTAATACCAATAACCTGGATCCATTTTGGCTCCCGCATTTGCTCTATAAAATACTGCTCAAGATAATTGCGGTTGAACAAGCCTGTTAAATTATCGTGCTGAGCTTGATATCTGATGCTGTCCTCACGCTTCGATATGCTCTGTTGCATTCCTTCTACCGCATCTTCCAACGCTATCACTTCTTGAAAATTACCTGTCTTCTCGAACGTATTTTCATAACGCCCAAACGCTATATTATTTATTGCCTTAATCACAGAATTTATCGGTTTTGTGACCCTTCGAATCCAAAGCAAGGCAAATAAAGTGATTGAGAAAAGGCCTAAAATATAGAGAGAAAACAAAGTCAGTTGTACTGAACGAAAGCTTTCGACCTGTGCCGCAATATCTACAAAAAAGTTGATCTTCACGGGCGCAATAGATAAAGATTCTAATGAGAAAGCGTGCTCTACGTACTTAGCTGTATCTAAAAATGTCATATCGTGCCATCTGAGTTCAGAGGCTATTGATTGGTGGGTACCTTTTGTATGTTGAGGTAGCGTAGACGCCAGAACTGTACCAGTGTTACTGTCAATAATGTTGACATACGCGTTTGAATATAGTCCTACGCTTTGAATAATCTCGTCTTGAATATGACTAGCGATGAGTAAATAGAAGCGGATGCCGTTTGCTTGTATTGTTTTAAATCTAAGGTAAGTCAGTTCCCCGTTAACTACGGCGACCGTGTGCGTTAGCCCCATGGCTGCCATTGCAACACTCTGCTTAGCTTGTTTTCCTGCTAAAAACATTGGAGAACTAGAAGCGATAACAATGTGATCTAGATTTATAATCGCTAGATGCACAATATTCGACGAGTCTTTTTCGCGGTTAAAAGAGTGAATGAACGAAGAAGCCTTTGAGAGTGTTGTAACTGCGCTGAGTTCTTCAGTATTTATCAGGGTATCAAGCGTGGAGCTGAGTAAACCGTAGTGTTCAGCAAATACTTTTTCTAACGCGCTTTCAGCATTAGTGACTTCTTTGTCCAAGTGACTTTGTATCAAGGTACTAAACGACGACCAAAGCGCGATGAACACAAACAGTGTCGCTGTGGTGGCACCTATTGCGATAAGCCTGGTCAATGATTGGCGAAGTCCTCTGTACACTAATACGCCTCAAGTGAATGATAATGTCGAACACTGGTACGGTTTATATTGGCGACAATTAACGTAATGACTAAATGTGAACCAGTAAACTTAAACCGAAAACCCTGAACCTTAAAAAGCTAAGAAAATAATAGCTGACTTATGTCAGTCAAGACAGGGTAATCACGCTGTTATTCCACATAATTTTTTAGCGTAGTAGATTATTCAGGTACAAACCGTATTAAAAGAAGGGTGTCGTGTAGAAACTATTGATAAAAACCTGTTCCCATAAACGACAAAGGGCCAGCAAATATGCTGACCCTTTAAATTGGTGCGGAAAGCGGGACTTGAACCCTTTAAGTTATTGATTTACATAAACAAAGACCAATGTAGGCCATATTCTATCGTTTAGTGTACGGCCTAGATTTGTCTCGATCCGCCTACGTTGTGACACAAATTTGTCACAGGATTTTCCTACTGCCTTGTTAGATTAAATCGTCTATAAGGTTATTGACATATTCCAAATTAAGTCGGTTTGATTACAGATTGAACGGCCATTCAAGAAAACCACTGAAAGTGGTAGTTTTTTGAGATCGGTTTGTTATCATCCGACCACTTCTACGAAAGTAGTAGATTCTTAGGTAATGGGTCACTTAAGAATCATGAGTACACACAAAAACAATAATAGTACTCAGTTGAATGAACTCACGCGATACTGCCAGTCAGTGAATTACGCATGGATCACATTCAGATGGAATTGTAGGTATTTTAATTAGTAGTATTCTGTACGTCCGTACAGTCTTTTGATTAAATAAAATCACATAGTTTATCTATATTTATATATAGGGATAACTAAGTGTTTATTATCAAGTAGTTATACGAACACTTTTCTACCTTTGTGAGTGGATTTTTAATTTACTTTAAAAAGCCTCATGGAGAGATAAATTGTCTTTTGAAGACCACAATCAGAGAGTTAGCAACACCCCAGTACCATTCGCAATGGTGAGTCCTCTATCCACAGATAAGAATACCTGTGCACCAGACATATTGGACGTACTGGTAGGTTTACCGCCAAGTGCTCAAGTTCTGTTTATCCAAATAAAGATGAAGCATAACTACATTAACAATGTGTGTTCTTATGAATTGTCTGAATCAGTGCAAGATAAAACCTCAACGGCCTATAAGCTATATAGTCGATATTCAAGTAAATTAGTGAAAGCTGGTTTATTAGTGAGACTTAAAGCCGATCATAGAAGACAACTAGGTTTACCTAAAAAGGACAATATCACTTATTTCCTAATCAACCCTTACTTGGTTAGATGTAAAGAGTATGCTCTAGCAGACTCGATATGGAAGCAATATAGTTAAGTAGTTTGTGCGGCTCCCCGCACTCTGGTGATTAATCATCAGATAAAGGCGAGCCAATATGACACAAGTTACAAACAACTCTAACCTGCCGCTATCAATAGCAGTATGGTTAGCACACGACGATTACGACCACGATAGCCGAGAAAATCACATCTCGGCTACTTCTCTTTTAAAACCCCTTAAGCAATTAATTCTCAGTAATAGAGTACCCGACACAGCGCGTGACGATATTGTTGGACTCATCCCATCTGCGATGGGGTCGTCCATACATAATGGTATTGAATCCGCATGGGTAGGTAACTATGAAAAGAACCTTGCGAAGCTTGGTTACCCTAAAAGAGTTATCGAACGTATTCGTATCAACCCAACATCTAAAGACCTCGAAGACGACCCTGACATTATCCCTATTTACTTAGAAGTTCGTTCTGAACGTGAAGTCGATGGGATGATCATAAGCGGTAAATTCGATTTCATCGGTGACGGTAGAATAGAAGATTTCAAAACCACTTCTGTTTACTCGTTCACTAAGGGCAACAAAGACGAAGACTACATTCAACAAGGTAGTATCTATCGTTGGCTTAACCCTGAGAAAGTAACCCGTGACGATATGGCCATACAGTTTATATTTACTGATTGGCAATCAGCTCGTACACGAGAGCCCAACTACCCCAACATGCGAACCCAAGAGAAGAAGTTTCTTCTCAACTCAATCGAATCCACTGATGCGTTTATTCGTGAACGTGTCGCAACTATCAAAAAGTACTGGGATAAGCCTGAGTCTGAATTGCCTGAGTGCACAGATGAAGACCTATGGCGTAAACCAACTGTCTACAAAGTTTACAAAGACGCTGATGCCAAACGAGCAATGAGCGGTGGCGTATTCGAACAAGACAAACGCGGTGCTGAATTATTTGCACGTGAAAAAGGCGCCATAGTTAAAACCTTCCCAGGTGAAATTGTAGCGTGTCGTTACTGCAAAGCTTTCGATATTTGCGAACAGAAACAGAAGTATCTCAACAGTGGAGAACTTACCTTAAGAGGATAAAAACAATGCCACAGTTTCAAGTCTTCGACCCCGAAGAGATCAAGTACCACCCCGTAGCTGAAAAGCTCACCAATCACATCACAACGTATTGTGAGAATGATACACCGGCCTTCTTCAGAATTATCGTATCTTACTTTATTGGTAAGACTGCTTCTCAAATGCGAGCCAAGATTAAGCTCTATAACCAGAAGCCGCTGCCAATTAACATCTATGCGATTAACCTTGCGCCTAGTGGCGCAGGTAAAACGAAGTCAATGAACTTCCTTGAAGAAGAAGTGTTTGGTCTGTTCAACGAACGCTTTGAATCTGAGTTATTGCCTTACACCACTGAAAAGAACTTAGCAGCTATTGCTAATACTCGTTCAGCAAACAACAACACTGACCCTGACGAAGAGTTCCAAGAGCTCATTGCTGAGTTCAAGGACATCGGTGCATGGGTTAAGTCGTTTGACTCTGCAACGCCAGCAGCACTGAAGCAATTCAGACATAAACTGTTACTGGCGAATGCAGGGGCGCTCAACTTTGAGATTGATGAAATCGGTGACAACCTCACTGGTAACCAAGATGCCTTTAGTAAGTTCCTTGAGCTTTACGACAAAGGCAAAATCAAAGAGTCCCTAACCAAGAACACAAAGGAAAATAAACGCCTTAGTGCTATTGATGGTCAAACGCCTTGTAACCTTCTTATGTTCGGTACACAGAGTTCCCTACTGGATGGCGGTAAAAAAGAAGAAGAGTTTATCGCTATGCAAGAGAAGGGCTACGCTAGACGTTGCTTATTCGGCTGCGAGAAATCGGTTAACCGTAGACTCGACTTAACTGCTGAAGAGATCTTCGAGCGTAACTCTAACGATGAATCCAATGAGTTTATTGAGGAACTAGCTGAACACTTAATTGAGTTGGCTAACCCAGTAAACTTTAACAAGCTTCTATTGTTAGATAAGCAAGAAGAAATTCTGCGTATTGAATACGATATGTGGAACAAGCAACGCTCACTTAAGCTTAGTGAACACGACAAAATCCAACGAATTGAGTTGGAAAACCGAGCGTTTAAAGCACTTAAGTTAGCTGGCGCATACGCCTTCTTCGAAGGCTCTGCGAAGATTACATCAGAACATCTGTACTATGCGATTGCTATTGTTGAAGACTCTGGCACTGCACTGGCGGAAGTACTGCGCCGTGACCGTCCATACGTCAAACTAGCTAAGTATCTTGGCTCAGTGAAGCGTCAGGTCACACAAGTCGAGCTTGTTGAAGACTTACCGTTCTATAAGGGTAACAATTCACAGAAGCAAGATATGCTGAACATGGCGATAGCTTGGGGCCACCAACATAACATTGTGGTTAAGAAGCACTTTGTTGATGGTATCGAGTTCCTCAGTGGCGAGTCATTAGAAGAGACTTCGCTTGATAAACTGATTGCCAGTTATTCTGACCATGTAGCTTATCGTTACTATAACGATGAACTAAATTGGGATAACATAGGCAAGCTAACCCAGATGAAAGACATTCACTGGATTACCCACCATGTATCTGATGGTCACCGATGCGAAGACAATACAAGAGCAGGTTTCAACCTACTTGTTATTGATGTAGATGGTGAATCACCGTTAGATGTTTCAAGAGAGCTTCTTTCTCAATACAAATCTATCTTCTACACAACCAAACGTCACCAGACGGAAGGCGAAGACAGATACCGTATTATTCTACCAATGAAGTACACGCTTAAGATGGATGCCAAGGACTTTAGAGAGTTCATGGAAGCCGTGTATGCATGGCTACCGTTCCAAGTGGACGAACAGACATCACAGCGTAGCCGTAAGTGGCAAAGCCACGAAGGCAATCTCATTGAGAACGACGGAGAGTTATTCGACCCGGTTCCGTTCATACCTAAAACCAAGAAGAATGAAGAACGTAAGCAGCGACTTATTGACCAGCAATCGTTAACCAACATCGAGAGATGGTTTGTTAATAACACTGGCTCAGGCAATCGCTCTAACCAATTGGTTAAGTTCGCACTCATGCTTGTTGACTCAGGTAAGACTATCAACCAAGTCGAATCAGCCGTGCTTGATCTCAACGACAAGCTGGCCGACAAACTCCCCGAAGAAGAAGTCATGACAACCATCATGGTGTCAGCGCGTAAAGCCTACGCAAAACAAGCAGCCGCTTAAATAAGTAGTCGGGGCATCTCCATGCCCTGCTGCGCTTTTCCTTTCAATAAGAGAATCACTATGCCAGAAATAAATGACAATCTTGTCCTTATATGCGGTAAATCAGCATCAGGCAAGTCAGCATCATTGATGCAGCTTAAAAACCCTCAAGGCGTTATCTACCTTAACTGTGAAGCAGGTAAGAAGTTACCGTTCCGCAGCAAGTTCAAAGAGCTTGTAGTCACAGACCCATTCCAAGTCGAAGATGCATTTATGCAAGTCGAGGAAATGGATGACGTACACACTATCGTGATTGACTCGCTTAATTACTTGATGGATATGTACGAAACGCAGCATGTACTAACATCAGCCAACACCATGCAAGCATGGGGCGAGTACACGCAGTTCTTTAAGCGACTCATGCAGAAGTATGTGGCGTCATCAACCAAGAACGTCATTTTCCTAGCCCACGTTGTAGACCAACTCAACGAAGGCGAAATGATCACTGAAACGAAAGTGCCAGCCAAAGGCGCTATCAAGAACCAAGGTGTCGAGTCTTACTTCTCTACCATCCTGTATGCGAAGAAGCGCAAAATTAAAGACCTCAAGGACTTTAATAATGACTTGCTAACCATCTCACCTGAAGACGAAGCACTCGGCTTCAAGTACGTCTATCAGACTAAGTTAACCAAAGACACAGTTAACGAGCGAATCCGCAACCCAATGGGTATGTGGGACACCAAAGAAACTTTCATAGACAACAATGCGCAAAGCGTTATTGACCGTCTAATCGAATACTACGGCTAATGTAAGGAGAAAATACAATGGGCCTAATGAACAACCTTAAAACCAAGAAAGATGTAGCAACTGATGAAGACCGCATTGGTGGCGGATTTCAGCTTTTAGACACCAACCTTTACGCAGGTACAATCAAGTACGCATACGTTAGCGTATCAGACAGCGGTGCTATGGCACTTAACCTGCAAGTTGATGTTGATGGTCAGACGCATTCACAAACAGAGTACATGACCTCTGGTGAAGCCAAAGGCTGTAGCAACACTTACAAAGACCAGCAAGGTAACGAGAAGTACTTGCCTGGATTCATCTTTGCAAACTCACTGTGCTTACTAGCAGTAGGCGAAGAGATTGCTGACCTTGAACCGGAAGAAAAGGTTATCAACCTTTACAACCGTCAGGAAAGTAAAGAGATGCCAACCAAAGTACAGATGCTTATGGAATTGGTAGGCGTTGACATCAAATTCTTACTGGAAAGACAAGAAGTGGATAAGCAAGTGAAAAACGATGCGGGTAGCTACGTGAACTCTGGTGAGACACGTGAAATCAACAAAATCGTTAAGTTCGTGCGCCCACGTGACAACATGACTGTCACTGAAATCCAAGCCGAAGCTGAAGAAGCGATCCACGTTGAAAAGTGGGTTGAGAAATTCGCAGGTGAAGTGATTAACCGTGCTAAGGGCGCAAGCTCAGGTAGTGGTGCTAAGTCAGGCTCTCCAGCCAAAGGCGGGAAGACAGAGCAGACAACAACGCAATCAGTTAAGTCATTATTTAAGTAATGGTCTTAGCTGGCATCGACCCAAGCTTACGGAACTTTGGGATGGTCAAGGGAGCCTGCGATTTATCGTCAGGTGACTTTGACCTTACTCACATTAGCCTTATTGAAACAGCATCAGATAATAACAATAAAAAAACTGTTCGTAAGAACAGCGATGACTTAAGGCGCTCAAGGCAAATCTTTGATGGTATGTCTGAGTTTCTTAAAGATGCTGACATGGCTTTCGTTGAGATACCCGTAGGCTCGCAAACAGCACGTGCAATGACCTCTTATGGGATATGCATTGGCTTATTAGCAAGCCTACAAGTTCCACTCATTCAAGTCACCCCCAACGAAGTAAAGCTTGCTGGCGCAGGAACCAAAACTGCATCCAAGAAACAGATGGTTGACTGGGCCACAGGAGAGTACCCCAACGCTCCGTGGTTCTCTCATAGGCGTGGAGGGCAACAAGTCTTCACGGGTAAAAACGAACACGTTGCAGACGCACTAGCGGCCATTTACGCAGGGGTCAAGACTGACACATTTAAACAGCTAATCGCATTTCAAAGGAAATTAGCGTAATGAAAATTGTATTCGAAGAAAAAGACATTAACGAGATCCTAACGGCTCACGTTAAAGGCAATAACCTACTTGGTTTAGCCGACAAAGACTTCAGCGTTGAGTTAGAAATCAACGGTGACCAAGTATCAGCAAACCTTGATACTGACGTTGATTCACTGGTAGGCGGCACAACCGCATCTGAACCAAAGCCTGTTAAGCGTAGACGTAAAGCTGCGAAGAAAGCAGAGCCTGAACCAGAGAAATCTGAATCGGCCGACGAACCAGCAGCAGAAGAAAAGACGGTCACACCGCTTTCTAAAAAAGTAACTGCTGAAGAGCCGGCAGACGAAGAACCTGCTGAAGAAGCTCCAGAAGAGAAAGACGATAAGCCGCCTTTCAAAACTGAAGAAGAAGAAGAATCGAAAGTAGATACTAAACCGCGTAAATCGCTGTTTCAGTAATGTTTCGTAAACTCTTTTTTGCGATCAAGGTCATAGCGATTTCAGTAGGTCTGGCATTGCTTGCTGGTATCGTTATTGGCCTATCGTACTTTCTGAGCATCTTGTTTAGCGTTGCTTGCGTAATTGCCGTACTGGTATTTATAGTCGCAGCAATATGCTCAAAACCTAAAAAAGAGAAACAAGAATAATAATAAATTCTCCTTACAAAAAAGCCCTCTTAATGAGGGCTTTCTTTTTTACAGTACAGAACGTATCGCTTGTAGCGGTATCGGTTCATCCCATGCATCTAGTCCACTAGATATTGGGTTAGTTATTTTATCAAATACTGAAGTACCCAGTATTGTCTCTACTGGTGATGTTAACGAGTTACCCGTCGTCATCATTAGAGACAGTATTGTGCTTGCTGGTTTATCCATGAATGTGGATAGCACCGGACGCAAAATACGTAGATAGTATTTACTGAACATCAATAAGCCATGATCATTCAACCACTGCAATGCAGGGCTAGTTGGTATGTCATAGTTGACGAAATGTTCACTAACCGTTTCCAGTGCAGAGTTGGCATCCATTTTTTCAGGAGCTATTTCTGTCAAATACTCATACATTGCAAAACGTGCAGCAAAGTCAGATAACTGAATCGGTTGGTTCATCATCTTATAAAGCTGTGTGTCTTGCGTCACATACAAGTAACGGCCTA
Organism: Alteromonas sp. BMJM2; assembly: GCF_027257845.1. Taxonomy (GTDB): domain Bacteria; phylum Pseudomonadota; class Gammaproteobacteria; order Enterobacterales; family Alteromonadaceae; genus Alteromonas. Next base: position 30,211 of record NZ_JAPVOT010000007.1, read on the forward strand.
ACTTATTCAATGGGCCAATGCGCCTTTCACTAGTCCACTCATCAATTTTCTTACTGGTTTTGTTCTTAAAGCTAAACGGGTCAACACTGTTATCAATGTCTTCCACGATAGTTTGGAACAAGCCAGCATCCATGAGTTTGTGTACAGGACTGCTCGACATCATTGTTTGTAGTTTATTGGCTTCATTCAATAGTTTGTCGTGTTTATCAGTGCCTGGGTTTAGTAAGGCCATTTCCTTTTCTACTTCAAAACTACGTTCACGCAGCTTGTTGTACTTGGCCGCTTCACGGTAACCGCGAATCGAGCCACCAAACGCTTGCCTAGAAGGTATGTCATTACCCAATAAGTGTACGAAGTTACTCACGATATTAAATACCGTAGTCCAACCAATTTTAACAACCACGTTGTCTTTGATAATTGAAGTAGCAGCTTGGAAGAAATCTTCACCTCGCTTGAGTCCACGTATTAGCTTAGAGATCTGCTCAGTATTCAGTGTGCTTTCAAGTCCCTTTCTAACAAGGCTGGTAACGTAACCCTGAGTTTCTGGGTTATCGCGTAGTACGTCGGTAATGCTCTTCTTACGGAAGCCCATTGTAACGTGCAACAGCTCACGCTTAATCGGTAACTTTCTACCACCACTCTTCTCAGCAATGTACTCTTGCGTGTCGTAAGGCAACAGATTCCAATACTCTTTCAATTTATCAGAAGCAGCATCAGCTTTAATAAACACGTAATCGCTTTCAGCTTTGTTCACATCGTTCTCGTATTGCTCAAGTAACGTGTCAACTACATCGCGGTTACGGTCTTTTGTGTTGCGCTTATCAACAACATTACCTTCCATAGTGCCGAGGGCTTCAAAGGCGTGATAACGCTTCTCTAAGCTTTTCTCTCTCAAGGCTTCCGACATTTCATAACGGAACGTTTTGATTGAACCATCATTGTGGAATGTGGGAATCATCATGGCGCCTGCGTCACTTGCTACTTTGGCAGGGTCAAAGTCAGGATTAGACAAACGAGCCAATGCATTTTTACGTGCAGTTTGCTCCATGTTCCTTAGCATCTTCACTCTGTCCTTGTATTTGATAGGTTGTTCTGCATTTTCCATGGAGTCCATGAAATCAGTACCAGACATAACACCCGTAGCAAAGTTCATGCTGCCGGTTACCCTTCTGGCCATACCGCCATCTTCAATACTGAACAGTACAAGACCAGGAGAAGAGTCCAAACGTCTATCACGACCTACTGAAGCAACTTGGCGATAGCCCTGCTTAAGTAAGCGTTCTGCTTTCTCACTGTTAGGTAATGCATACTCATGACTGATGTGAGGGTTAACCGTTTCGGGCGTGTACCCTTTCGTCATTTGAATCACGTCCCCATCAAAGTTAGCGTCTAAAGCTAATTGCTTAACTTCATTGGCTTGGCGAAGCATAAACTCAATACCGTTTTCATCTTTCTGGTTCTCAGTACGGATCAGCTCAGATGATCTGTCTTTATCATGCTTAGAGCTGCGCTGTATTGCGTATAGAGAAGTTAGGGTATCAATCAAAGCTTCTGCTTCATCTTTACGATCGTCACTGACTTTCATGTTTAAGCCAAATAGATTAACTATTTGTTTTGCGTTCTTGCCTAGAATGTCAGAGGTCGCATTACCCGTAACCATGTAATAAGCCAATGCCTTAGCTTGGTTCTTATATAATGTGGAGTGGCTGAACCCTGATAGGCGAGATTCAATGTCCCTGACTTCGCTTGCTAACGCAGACTCGTCAGACAGAAAGGTGTCAATGTCGTTGATGTTGTAGCCACTTTCTAACAGGTAAGCTGCATCAGTGTTAAGTAACGCTTTGTGTAGCTTTTTGCCGTCTTCGTCTTTAAGACGTTCTTTGTCTCCACCAAATTTACTGTTAAGTAGGGCAATCATGCCTTGCTTACCAAACTGTCGTTGCTGCTCAACATCACGGTTAGCCTTACGTGTTAGGCCGATGATGCTGTCCATTGCCTTATGTCCACGACCCATTACCTCAGTAACTAAATCATTAATGGCGCTTGGCGTGTCGTCCTTCTTTTTCTTGAAGATGCGACGAGTTAACTCAGCAAGTTGGTTTGCACTGTTGGTTCCAGCCAGTACAGCAATATTGGCAGAAGCTGCAATAAACACATTGTCCGACTCAGTTCGGGCCTTAGCGAACTCACCGCTTAACGCGCTCTTTATGCTGGCACTAAGAACACTGTTAGTTTTGGTTTTCAAATCCAAACTCATTTGCTCAAGCCTATTAAGCTTGCGTCTATTCTTGTGATTAGTTTGAGCCATACGAGACAACACTTTGTCTTGCTTCTCTTTGATGTTCAAACCAAGTCTAAGGTTACCGTTAACCAGCTCTTCCATTTTACCCAGTAGTGACAACACAGCTGCGTTTAAGCGAGATAAAAAGCTACCGTCATTCTCAGGCGCCACTTCATCTATGTTGTTCAGTACTTCACGAACTTCACTAGACACGGCTGACGCAGCAGCGAAGCGCATGAGGAAGTCGGATGCCCGGTTATCAACTTCTTTACCTGCGAACTCGTCGAAGTACTTGCTACCTTTATTCAGGTTACTGGTGTTAAACAAGTAGTCGTACTTAGCTTTGGCCTTAGCAACTTCAGCTTCACTGTCCTTAGCCAGTTGGCTTGGTAAGAAGCTTTCCCACGTTAATGACTTACGTGCAGATTCCCATAGCTTAATCATGCGGTTCTTTGCGAAACCAGCATTAAGAATGTTGCTATCCAAGACCGCTTCCAGTTGCTCCGCAACGTAAGCTTCTTGAGGTGTAAGAGAGAATACGCCTTGTATTTTGCTCACGAATGGACGAGTACCGTTAGACAAGTGCGTTAAGTACTGGTCAATTTCGTCTCCCTGCCCTTCTTCCTCAAGTTTCAGATCTGCACCCATTGGGCCAGCAAACGTATTAACGATGCTTTCCTGTACCGTAGACAAATGTTCTTTGTGTTCAGCACTCACTTCACCGTGATTAGCCAGACCATCAAGAAGTTCTTTAGGACTCATTTCCTGTATGCGTTGGGCATTAAGGTCTACTTCAGGCGTATGGCTTCTAGGTTGTAACTTAGCGTCTTCTTCAAAAACTGCGGCAGACAATTCAATAAGCTGCTTCATAGCGTTGTCGTTACGTAGCTCAGTACCGCCACCAAAGAAACCTTTAAGCGCACTAGAGAAAGAGGTGAATGCGTCAACCAACTTACCGTTGATTCTGCCTTTCACACTTGTTTTCTTAAGCTTGGCTATAAACTCTTTATTAGTTAAGCCCCAAGCCAGTAGCTCTTTACTATTTTCCAGTGCAGGTAAGAAACGTTCGTCAGTTATCTTAGAGCGCAGTTCCTGTAATAAGCTCTCAAGCTTCTCTACTGCCTTACGTCCGTTCTCACTTACGTTCTCGTCGTTGTTGTTCACAGCGTCAATAGTGTTAGCTGATACAGCGTGCAGTAACTCATGAGCCACAGTCTCAAGGTTCATACTGTTGTGCTTAAAATCATTACCTTTAAGTAGTAAACGGCCAGTACCAACAACGTGTGCACCACGCATACCGTTCATATCGCGCACGATCTTCGGGTCGCTATCAGAGTTGATGACTTGCACTTCAAAGTCATCAGGCAAATAACCAATTAGTTTATTAACTAACGATATATGGTAGCCCTTCATTCCTTTAGTGGCTTTAGCAAATGCTGTTTTAAATGAATCTCCAGACAATAGAGATTTCTCAAGAAGTGAGCCAAATGTATCTGGTTCTGGTTTAGCTTGAGTTGTTGGGCTTTCCCCTTCAACTAGGTTCTTCTGCTCCATCTCCTTTGCGCGTTGCGCAGTCGATGTCGTCTTAACCGTATTAGTTTTAGATAGTTGGGTTGGCTTGCTGGCCTTGGTTTTTGCCGTGCCTTCATCTACCTGTTTACCCAAATCAGTAACGAAACCAGTCCCGGGCAAATAGTATTGACCAACGTATTGAACAGTGTCACGAAGTTCAGTTAAACGGTCAGAAGTTTCTCTCGACTTTTTAACCAAGTATTCGTAGTCATTACCGCCATCGCGTTTAGGGTTGTCACCCATGAAAGTCACATTCTTAGTAAGCGTTGTGATCATTCTTTGACCAACATCTCGAGTAATTTCACCGCGTTCGACACGTTCATTAACTTCATCAACAGTACGGTCAATCAAGTCTTTCGCGTAGCTGAAAGGGTTTGAGTTGAATACGTTGTTAAAGAACGCTTCGTTAGCAGTAATACCCGTAGAAGCAAAGTCACGTAGGCCAACTGGAATACCATCGTGCACGTTAAATACATCATGCTCTTTAACCACTGACTGAATAACTCCAGCATCGTGGCCATGAATGTTTTGAACACCTACACCTGGGCCTAAGTAACTAGAGAACGATGTGACAGTTGCAGGACTAGAAAGACCTTTCATCTGTCCTTGGCGATAACTACCATCATTGTTCTTCACTCTTACATTTAACGGCTTACCTAAAGTGATGTTAGCTTTGAAGTCATTACCCTTAGCTGTCTTAGCTGCGGTTTGCTCAAGCTTAATAGCTTGTAGGTCAGTCTCATAAGTCCCATCACCATTTGGGTTCTCAACCGAAGGCATGATGTGATGCAGCTCGTCGGTAATCGCTTTACGGTAAGTTTCAGGTAGTTCGTCATCTGTAGCGATAACACCCTCTTCAACTAGCTCCGCATGTTTCTTCTTAACACTTGCAGTATAAAGCTGAACGAATACATCAGACTGGTTCTGCATGTTGTCTATGTAGACTGAGCGGTTGAACTTAAACGCTTGGAAGTGTTTTTCGATAGCATCAAGCATAGGTTCAGCAAAGTCATTTTTAACATTTTTCTGAAGAACACTAAGACCTTTCAAGCTGTAGTCAGCTTCACGTATCTGTTCAATAGTCTTGAACTGATCAACGTCTTTAAACAGCTGGAACTGTTTGCCTTTGAAAGTAAGCAGCGGCTCAATGTCTTTAAGCATCTTGTTGACTCGTGCAACTTTCTGCTTATCAGATGGATTTGGGGCCCCTTCTTTCTTTGGGGTGTAATTAATAGACTTGTCTATCCAAGTATCGAAGTTGTCGATAATTGCGTCAGCTAAGTCATTAGAAAGTGACTTCTTACCAGCACCGTATACGTTCTGCATAAGTGGGCTCTTGGCCATCTTACGGCTGATCTCCACCGCACTGCCTGAGAACACATCTAAGCCAGTAAAGAATAGGATGGAAGCTTGTAGCCTTTTAGAAGAAATACTGTTTGGCTTCTTCTTAGCAGCAACAACCTCGTTGAATAAGTACTCTTCCCATATCTTTGCCTGACGCTCATAGAAGTCTTTGTTAACTCTCTTCTGCTTGGTTTTACCATCTGCAGGGTCAACATAGCTTTCCTTGGTATTAATGTGCTCACCGTAGTCACGCTTCTCGTTGAAGAATATGCCGCCGGCTTCTAATTCTTCTTTAAGGTTATCAGCACTGCCGTTACCAAATATGATTGAACCGATAACAACACCGTTGGTGATACCATCAATCTCTAACCAAATATCAGCTTCAAAGTACTCTTGGCCTTTGGATTCTGCATCTAAGTATCGAGCCAAATTGGTTAATGCATGTAACGAGTGCGTGTTGTGCTTACCTTCTTTAACAGCATCAATAAGATTCTCACGTGCAGCCGCACCTTCAGGTGTAGTTGACCAAGCATCATCATTAGCCAACAGGTCATTGATTGCCTGTGCGCCTTTAAAGAACACATTGGTTTCGTCACTTACCATTGGAGCCATAGCTTCAAGTGACTCTTCTTTAGTCTGCTTATCAATATCGATATTAAGACCTTGAGCCACACCCATTAGGAATGCGTTCATCTTAGGGCCGTCATTAACACTGACAGCCTCGTTCCAACTCTTCATTTTAAGAAGTGCACGTTGAACCTTAGAAGTCTGAGGGTTAATTGCACCTTGGTAATTGAAGCGACCAAAACGAATCACTTTCATGCCTAAGTAGAAAGGTGTTTTTAGTCCTCTCTCCATTAAGCTAAGTTTATCTCTCCAGTCAGTGAACTTGTTCCACTCATTGATTAGACCGTTACCTTTAGCTCTTGCGCTGTCGCGCATACGCTTAGGCATAGAGTTAAGGCGATTCTCAGATTCAATACCAAGTACCTGTTCAATTTCAGAACCATTGTCTTTGTCTTCAGAGCTGTCTAGTAAGCTCATTAGTCGGTTTGTATCTTCCGCTATGACTAATTCTTTTTTCTCTTGCTCGGCAGTCATATCACGAGTACCGCTTGGAACAGTCTTGATAGAACGCTGCATTAAGGCGCCCTCTTCAATTCCATCTCCAGGTTTAAGCATTGGCTCTCTAACTTGTGATTGCGTACCGAATAACTCTTCAACAATGTAGCCTGTATCTTCGTTAGCACTGATTAAGTCTTGAAGCTCAGGCGTAAGACCTTCGTTATCGAAAGGGCCCATCTCAGCGTCATGAGGAACCACAACAGTGGTATAAGCTAACTTAGATACCTTTGCTTCAATCTCGTCTGGAGACATATTATCAAGTGCTTGCTCAGTGAGTCCGGCTTGACGGTATACGTTGTCACGTACTTCTGTATTACCGGCTGCAATAACGCCAGACATAGAACGCTGACGGACTTCAACCATGCCCATATCACTTAGCGCGGCTAAGGCCAGTTCACCAAGTTGCAGTTCAAGAACGCTTTGTTCACGGGTAGAAGCAGTGTCTTCGTTAAGCTGAATGCCTAGTGCTGATGCAATGTTGCCACCAATGTTACGGTAGAACATGTTGATAGGTAGGCCGTCTTGAGATAGCTCCCCGACTAAACTACCGGGAACTTTATCGCTGTCTTTAATACCAAAACGTTTTGATAATACTTGTGCATCTGAGTATCGACTACCTTTTGCATCAGTGGCCAACCATGTATATGCGCCAACAGAGATTGCATTTTTAAGTGCTTCTAATGAGTTGCCTTGAGTCAGTGCATGGTACATCTGAAACTTAGGGTTAGCTTCAGGCATGATAGCGTCGATGTGATCGTGAAACTTCTCTGCGAAATCAGTGAAGTGCTGAACAGCTTTCTTCTGTTTAGGCTCAAGCTTTGCAATACCCTTTGTATAAGCCAGTACTGTAGATGGTGCACGTTTCAGTTGCTTAAGTAAGTTCGGGATTGCACGAATCAACGACTTATTGCCGTTAGGTATGAAGTTCTTTGCGAACGTTTCATCTTCAAACGCTTCAGCCGTACCATCATAGTCTTTAACTCGACCTTCAAGGGCTTTCACTTCTTCTTTAGCAATTCGACGGTCTTCACGAGTGTTTTCTAACTGAGTTAGTATCTCACCTTGACGTTCACGAATGCCTTGATTGACTTGAGCTCGTTCTTCGATGCTCATATCTTTCTTATCAGCTAAACCAAGTGAAGCAACAACTTCGTTAGTTATGGCTTCTTTGTTTGCTAACTCGGCTTGAAGATCTTTAACTTCGCGCTCTTTAACCGTTACTTCATTACGAGCCAGTGTTAATACTTCATCAAGGTTAGTATCAGTTTCTACTTCCTCGTCTGTTGTCGCTTCGCTGACAGACTCGTTATCAGTTGGGGTTTCGGTTACCGTCTCCGTCTGCGTGTCTGCTTCTGTTTGCGTCTCTGGCTGCGTTGTCTCTGTAGCTGGCTCAATGGTGTCATCGGTTTCTTCCGTATCTGTTACAACGCCCTCTGGAGGTCTAGTGGTGTTTTCTACATCTCGTGTTGTATCAGTCGGAGGTGGCGTAGGCGTTGCGTCAGCATTAGCCGTAGCGGTTTCGCTTTCAGTTGGTGTACTTGTTGGAGTTTCAGTAGAAGTCTCGGCTGTGTCTTGTACAGGCGCTGTGTCACGCTTCGCTTGTATCAAACCATCAACTTCAACTAGAACGCTTTCTAGTGCTTCTGCTTCACGTTCTATGCTTGGGGCCAATCTCTTAGCACCACCACGCATTTCGAACTTGTGTTCTTCGGCAAGGTAATCAACTGCGCTTTGTTCAGCTTCGTTGTACTGCAGTTTGAAGTTTCCGTCTTTACCTACACGGTCAAAAGCATTCAGGGCTAACTTAATAGCGTCAGCTTTCTTTCTATGTTTACTGGCAAATGCTGCAAGGTAATCACGTGACTTCTGAGCGGCTTCCATATTACCTGAGTGAAGAGCTTGGCCTACTCGTTGACGGTAAGACTTAACACCAAACGCACCTTTATCGTTTTTACCGTAAGTGCCTTTATCACGGCCACTGAAGATGTCTTTACTGGTCAGTTCCGCATTAGGAGAAGACTTATGTACATCATCACTGTTTGTAATGACTTCCATTGCTTTCTTTGAAGCAAAGCTGTTCTCTAGGCGAGTACGCTCTTCTGGCGTCCATTTATCTGACTTAAGAAGTGATTCCATCTGATCTACCGTAATGCTATCTGGTGATACAGAATCAGTCTCAAAGATACGTTGAGCATTTAGCTCAAAGTCTTCAGAACGCTCAGTTGCGTTAGTGACATTCTTAACCGCTTCTTGGGTGTTGTTCTCTTTAGCTACAGTAGCCGACATTTTATCTCTGTGGCTTTTAATAACATCGAGCGCATCACCTAGCTTAGAGGACTCTTCCTGTAAGGCCGGCTTGTCTTTGGCACTAGCTTTATCTTCTTGCTCCATAACAGTTTCAAGTCGTGAAATGGTTTCATTCCAAAGACCGTCTATCTGTTCCATAGGGCTAGTAGATTCTTCGCTATCTGTAGACTCGTCTTTCGACTGTTCTGCAAATTGGCGCGAGATAGTACTAGCCACTTTTTCGATGTCTAATTGCTCTGATTTATCTACCGCTGCGGTAGAACTTCTAACAATATCAGAGTAATCATTAGTCTCTGCGGCAACCTTAACGGCTTGCTCAGTTGACTTGATTTCTTTAGTTGCAGCTTCAGCGTTCTCTTGGTTACGTGTCTTAGCAGCTTTACCTGCTTCAATTACAGCTTCATTAGTACTTTTGGTAACATCAACTGCAGTTTTAGCCGCTTGACCTGAACCTGTGATAGCAGCAGATGCACCAAAACCAGCAACAGCTGATTCAAATACATTCTTACCATCTTCTTTTAAGTCAAAGTCTTCACCGAAAGCGTCTTCTTCAATAGAGGACTGAACACCTTCAGTACCTGCTTCGATAGTTGAACCACCTAATACTTTAGCTGGGCGCTTAACTGACTCAGTGACTGCGGTACGTGATTTAGATTTCTTCTTAGGGGTGTCAGTGGCTTTTTTACCTTTGATGCCTTTAATCAAACCAGCGGCACGAGCAGTAACTACATCACCGGCTACGTCCATAGCGCCAGCAATAGCACCTTCTTGGTTAGCTTCTTCAATGTCAGCTTTAGTTAGAGTAACTTCCTCGTCGCGCAGCTTGTCATCAATAGTGTTGCTTCTGACGTCGTTTGCGTAGTTAACACTGTTTATAGCGGCCATGCCTGGGACTATAGTGGACGCAGCACCTGCAGCACTCTCAGCCGCGTATTCACCTGCAGCAGCAGGGTTACTAAGTAATGAGCCGGCCCCACCAAATGCTAAACTAAATCCAGCTTTAGCTTTCTCAGTGAATGTTTCAGCTTCTTCAATACCAGACTCATCCCAGACTTTATCAATGTCTTTTGATAACTCTTCTCGGTTAAGTGGGTTAAAGCCTTTTGCAACTGCAGTGTCTTGAGTCAGAGCTTTATCGATACTTTTAGCTTGGTCTAAGTTTCTAATGGCTTCGTTAAATATGTTTCTGTAAGAGTCAGAAGATTCTTGAGCATGAATACTTGTACCAAACTTAGGTAAGTGAAATTGAGAGGTGTCAACAGTAGTATCAAGGTACTGGTTATCTTCAGGTGATAACTGTTTACCTGCAATTTGCTTTTGCATTAATGCTAAGGCTCTATCGTCAAGCTTACCTAGTAACCTATTTGCTTCGTTATTGTTAGCTGATGCCACAAGTTCAGATAGTTGTTGTAAACCACCTTGAGCCAATCTGTTAGCTAACTGCTTACCTTGTCCAGAAACGCTACCTAAGTCTGCATTTCGAGTCCACGAGTTACGACTTATTGCTGCTTTACGTAATTCTTCTTCTGCTCTGGCTTGCTGCCTTAGCCTTCCGGCTTCGGCATCAGTGTCTACTTTTTGGGAGAAAGCTTCAAAACCAGTGATCTGGTCTACACGCTGTTGAATGCGTGACATTTTGAGCTGAGTTTTATCAGCACCTAATTTATTAGACATAGAACTGTCTCTTTATTGATGGCAGGAATGGTGAAATAAAAGGGGTAACTGATGTACCCCTTGAATGGTGTTACGGTATTAGTTTCTTCGTTCTTGCTTGAAACGTTCGATCATTCTATTAACACTTGCGTCAGCGCCAGATTGAATTGTCTTTTGTTTCTTAATGAGGTCTTTTAACTTTTTGGTGTGAGCGTTGATAGTATCATTGCGAGTACTAAATAAGGTAATACCTTTTTCAATTTCCTTTTGAAATGCTTCTGGAGTCCAACCACCCCCTTCACTATTAGAAACAGCGTCCATTGCATACTTAACTGCTGCACCTTTGATACGTTCAGCATCAGGCCCAGTTAAGAGAGAAGCCATACCATCATCTGCTTCAAGGTTTTCCACGGCTGTTTGTAAGGCTTTGTCGGCCATTTCTACAGCATTTCCGCCCCAACGTGAGTCATTGTATTGTGTCGCTATATCCCACAACTCATAACCACCAACTTCCTTATCTGATTGTTCGCCAACATACTTCATAGCATTAGCTACTGTATTATTGGTATCAAGGAAGTGCCCTAATTCATCTGAGTAAGTAGGCGTATCTGAACTCATGATGTCAATGTCACGGGCTGCGTTATCTATTGCAGAAGAATAGTTCTTTTGTAAGCGACTTACTTCGTACTGTTGGTCTTTAGTTAGTCCGTTTCTGGCTTCGTAGTCAGCCTGCAAACCGTTAACCGTATTTGCAATTATGCCTGAATCGGTGACACCAGCTTCACGCAAACGTCCCTGAACAAAGTCTTCAATTTTCGTAGGATCATCGAGACTTTCCAGTGCTTCGTTTCTAATACCCAAAGCAGTGTCTTTTTGACCTCTTAAGTCAAGGGTACGATTACGTTCATCTATTTTAAATTTCTCTTCTCTATCAGCATCTGAAGAAGTCTCAATAGAACTAAGTAATGTACCTTTATCTTTAATGGTTTGACTCGAATCGATAAGAGCACGGGCGCCTTCATAATCTTTGGCAGCTATAAGAGCGTTAACTTTATTGATTTCTGGTTCCGCAGCTAACCGTTGTTGGCGTGCGTCAAACTCTTGAGTCTGTGTTAAATCAGTACGTAACTCATTGTCTCTGCCTTGAAGAGCACTCTGAACTTGAGACACATCAACCTGCCCAGCACCTAGTTGGCCTAGCTCTGTACTTATACGCTGGTTAAACTTGTCATAACTACCTAAGTCATTAAAGCCCTGTACTTGATTTAAGAACTGGTTCGTATTGAAGTCCTTAGTTTGGTTTTCCACTGACAAACGATTATCGGTAACTTGTTTTGCAGCGTTAGATAGCTGAGTTATACCTTGGTTAATCTGGTTGCCAGCCTGTACGCCTAACTGATTAGCTGAAGAGAAATCGGGCGCACCGATATTTCTCCATGTAATTGGGCTCGCCATTATCCTCTACCTTCTAAACTGTTCTTAGCCACATAGCTCTCTTTCTCCGCATCAGACAAGTAACCTCGGCTATTAGCTCTGTCTTGAATGCTTGTGTTGTACTGAGAAACTTGTTGATTGTACTGGTCGTTAAAGGCGCCTTTTTGGAAATTGAATTGGTCCTTCTGTAAGCCAAAGTTCCTAAAACCGTTAAAGGCTGACATTAAACCCCCAGCAGCAGACAGTGCAGGCATTAAATTGCCCGGGGTGTTGATCCCAGTTTGCTGGTTTGTATTGCCAAATGCCCAGTCCATAAAGCCACCCCCATTTTGATTAGGGCCAGCTGCATTAACATTGGCGGGCATACCACCAAACTGATTGAAGTCATTGGTATTAAAACCTCCGCCTGTCAAAGCACTGAAGTCTGTGTTCATGTACTCAGGGGTTGTTGGTGTAATGTTACCGGTTAACTGTTTGGCAAAGTCCAGTCCCCAGTCATTTTGTGGTTGGGCGCCAAAGTTTAAATTGAAGTTGCTCATAGATGTTCCTAGTTGAACGTAGGTTTGGGGAGGGTCAAATTAATGTCTACAAAATTCTCAATGGATGCGTAACTGAGATCTGCGACGTTAGTTTGCATGTTGCGGAAGTAGTAGCTAGAGGGTGTTTCGTTGAAGTCATTGTAAGGGGTGTTATCGACAAAGTGGAAAGGGTCTATGATTTTACTTGAAGAAAGTAATTCTTTCTTAGATTCCAGTTCGTCCATTAAGTCTTCAGCTTCTTCTTGAAAGGCTGTGACTTTAGATTGAAATTCTAGCATGTCCTTTTGAATGTTAGTAGATATGGCATTGGTAACTGCACTACTTAACTGCATTAGCTGAACTGCGTTCATATTGGCTAAGTTAACGTTATTAAGACCACCGTAACCACTTGCAACAAAAGCAGCAATAGCCACAATAAATGCCACTTCTACACCAACAAGCTCAACTGCGTATTCTAAACCAAGTGCTATCAAATACTTGGACAGTACAATCTTGGCCACAGCAATAAGACCTGCTGTAGCTGTTGTAGCGGCAGCGAAAACAGAGTAAATCTCAACACCCGTGGATATAAGTACTGCAATAGAAACCACGATCATAAAGAATTTAAAACCACTTGTTTCGTACCACTCAAGCTTACGCTTTTCGTATGCATGACAAACAAGCATAGTAGTTTCATAGTAAAGCTCTTGTAAGTCAAAGCTACCCATTTTTAATGTAGCACTACGCTTTAGTGGGATGATGAAGTTCTTATTCTCTTCATCTTCTACAACGTCTTTGAGCGATGTGGTCACAACACCATCTGAGTAAATGTAGTTCTTATGTTTAGGGTTAACTACATAAATCTCCACGTACTCATTTTTGTTTATTTGTTCTCGTAAATGCCATTTGTCATTTTTACCATCGATGGTTATAACGTTTTCTGTTGTACCAACTTTACCAATTCTTCCGGTTATCGTTTTACGGCTAATGCCTTCAAACTCAACCTTAATGTCGATGTTACCTTCTTCAATGTGAATGAAGTGTTTACCGATTTCATCAGGCGTTGTTGAGAAGCCAGATGTTTCTTCCGTGACGATAAGATCTAATACTTCTTCAAAGTAGCGGATTAGGTATTTGATGCCAGCCTGTTTTTGCGTTGTAGCAGCTACCGCGGTAAGTAACATAGCTTCGTCAATATCATCTATGTCCTCATTAGTCTCGATAGCTTCAACTAAATGGTCTGCATCCAAATCCAACTTGGTTAGTATTTCCCTTGTGCTCTCAGCTTGGAAAGTGTCCGAGTAAATACCTGTTAAAACGTTTCTGTTACGTTTACGTAACGGGACAATAGGATAGTAGTCAGATTCAGGACTGGTTTTAACTATTTCCTGTATTGGGGCGCCTTGTTCAATACCCGGGTCAAATGCAAAGTCATCCAGGGTAAATAAGTACTTAGGTATCTTAGGGCCGTTGTTTGGCTGTATGTAGTATTCGATGATGTAGTAAAGCACGTCTGGCTTTTCATCAGGTATGAATTTCTCGCTCTGCTCAAATGTGCGAGTGTTTTCAGTCGGGCCCGTATCGTGCGTTAACTCAACCCTTGGGAATAACTCAGTAGTTTTAGGGCTTTCTGAACCATCACCATAACGAGTGAACCTTATTACTTTTTCTTGGTAGTTTACTTTACCTATTCCCCTGTACTTTGAACGGGAGGTAGTCAGGTAATTAAGGGTGTACTCGACCGGTGCACCAACAGGACTATCACGAACATGATCTTCAAAGGTATGCTTCGTTTTCTCGCTGAAAGTGTCTGAGTAGTTAATCGTGTGTGCAACCGTGAATGTCTCGCACAGCGTTGCTGGCTCGCCATCGACTGATACTGCGGTTTCTCTGTATCTGTCTACTGGAACACCGTTTAAGAGTGCTTCCGTGTTAGTGACAAGTTCAGCTTTACTCTCATTAACGAACGTATCATGTGCACTGTTGATTTCACTGGCAAAGTCGTCAGGAGGTACAACGGTGAGTAAATACCGATGATAGTTACGTATGTTATAGAGGTACTTGGTAACGTAGTACGCGTCCGAAGGAGGAACGCTTTTAATACTCTCTATAGTGTAGTTACCACTACCTTCTAAACGATCAAGAGAAATCTCTACGAACTCAGAATATAATATCTGGCTTGTTGTCTTGTCCGTAGGTAAACCATAAACATAATGGTCACGGCCATAGTAATAGAAGCTAGACATTCTCCAGTTAATGCCGTTAATCGACTTGTCGATAAGCCCTTGCTTAATACTCTTACCATCCAATGCAGCACTTATTATTGCTTCTTGTTTTGGGTCAGGCACATGGTCGTATAGCTTAGTAGTACTGGAAGACGCACTTATTTGGTATGCCATAAATAAAAAAAGAGGGCATACGCCCCCTTACTCCTTAATATGCTCCGGCTAGGTGCTACGCACCAATGCCGGCCTTTGCTTTTTCAACGATAGATGTGAAGTTGGTAGTACTGAAACCGTAAGGGTCTGGCTCATAGCCATTATCCGTAGTTCTCAATACACTCCATACATCAGAGAAACTCTTAAGAAGTTTCTGTTCTGCATCACGTTTATAACCTTCAATCTGCTGGCCATATAATTCACGCTGCTTACCAAGAATGCCGCTCACTGGTGTCCCATCAACTGAGTCCAAGATCTGCGCTTGCTCAGTGAGCTTACGTTGCTGAAGTACTTCAACTTCTTTATTGGCTTTAAGAATACCAGCTTCATTAACAGTAACATCGCTATCAATCTTAAGCTTCTGTGCGTTAGTAACTGCAATTTGCGCATCTGCCGTGTCCCTACCCTTCTGTGCAGTGAGAACTTGTTCATCAAGTACACTTGCTTGCTTATCAAGGATAACTCCTTGCTTGGGTATGTTGAGGGCTTCTGCTGCTAGGTTAGTTACTCTACGTTCAGTAAACGTAATCTCTGAATCCAAAGCTGTTGATTGCTTGGTGACGAGAGAGATGTCACTGGTTAGCTTATCTACCTGCTTACCAAGGATAGTATTTTGCGTACCCAAGTTAGCATTTTCAGACTGTAGATTGATAAGTTGCTGATCAGAAATACTAGCGTTCTTTTGCTGTAGTACTGTCTGCGCTTCAGTATTGTTTTTCTGTGCAGTGATTAACGTACCCTGCAATGGGATATTCAAACCATCAGCAGCTAGGTTATCTGTTTGCTGTTCTATTTGGTTTGTCTGCGCTTTGATTCGCAGCAGCTCTTCGTCTGACGCTAATACTTGCTTATCAAGAAGCGTACCTTGCTTCGTGATGTTCTGGCCTTCTTTAACTACATTACTGCGTTGAGTTTCAATCAACTGGGTCTGTACTTCTGTCTGGCTTTTCTGAGCGTTAACAAGTTCTACTTGAGCCTTACTAGCTGGCTCAGAGAGAAGGTATTGCAGTGATTGCTGAAGTACAGTTGTGGTTAGCTGTGTGTATACTTTGGCGTACTCTTCACCGCTTAATCTATTCTTACTGTATTCAACTTCAAGGTGTGCACGAACTGACTGCATCAGTTTGTCAAAAACACCTGAGCCTTCAACACTGCATGTAGTTAGTTCGTTTACACTCATCTACTTAACCTCGTGCAGCTTGTGACTTTTTAAGTTCGTCTAGTTCTTCTTGCGTCAACGGGTCAAGAACATCAATTACAAACTCGTTAGTTAAACGTGCTGCACGCTGTGTAATGCCGTTGTTCGTTTTCTTGTTGTAGAAAACGTTGAACTTACGCGCCTTAAGTTGCTTATAGATGATGTTCGGAATGTGATAACCGTCTTCGCTACTAAAGTGGACAAACTTACGGAACGTACCAACAACCGAATTACCTGCGGTGATGATCTCACCATCCCAGTCTTTCTTAACTGGATTCATGCACTGAATGTTTACGCGAATAAGCTTGGACGCTTCAGCAAGGAGTTCTTTACGTGATGGTTTAGCTTTAGTCGCTTCGGGCTCTGCGTCTAGTTTAGTGCCTGCAGCTTGTGCTTTAAGAAACTCGTCGATTTTCTTCTCTAGGCCAGCTTCGCCAATCTGTGCACCGTACTTGATACCGTATGAGTCGGCTTGTTGCTTAAGTTGTTCTAAATTGGACATATTGATACTCAAATGTGTGAGGGAAAGGTTAAGCCCCTTATTGACAAGGGGCTTGGGAAATTACGCTTTACCAGCAGTCATGAAACGTGCGATACGCTCAGGACGTAGTGGAAGGAAGCCGTAGAACCATTTGATGGCCATGAAGCCAGTTTCCCCATACGGGTCGTGACGGTCTGCGCGTTCTTCACCAGGCGGCTTATGGATGATCTTGAACTTCACAGTTTTACCATCAGTTTGGAAACCGATAGTTGCGAAAGATTCATCACCAACAACAAGCATTGGGAATACGTCAACGTTACCGTTAGTCTCGTAAGAAGTGTTATCACCTACTGCGCCTTCGCCTTCGTAGCGCTGCATTTCAAGTGGAGTGATAATACGGAAACCAGCGATTGAACCAACTTCACCACGAAGGGTTTGGCCAGATGATGCGTAGTGCTTAACTTCTACAAACGCTTTCTCGCCGTGGTAATCCTTCATCGCCATAAGCGTAGGGATTAGTTCAGACGGTACGTACATAGGGCGACCACCGCTAACAACTTTAGTGTCGATGATACGAGTACCAGTGATCACTTTAGATTGCTTAGGTGTACGGTTGTTATCTAAGTCGATACCTAGTTTGATTAGGTCGTCGTAAGTTACCAAGTCGTCTGGGCCAACTTCACTGTTCATTGACGCAGCGCCAGCGTACTTCACAGTACCAGCAGAGTTTAGAATGTCAGACTGAAGAACAGCTTCTGTAAGTTGGTCTGCACCGACAACCATTTCGCGGTTTACGTGCATACGTAGTTCAGAGTCAGTATCAAAATCCAGTGAGTCTTGAGTGTACTCGTCGAAGAAGCCCATCTTTTCAATAGAGCCTTCAATTGGAATACGCTTGAAGCCAACACGGTTAACACGACCACCGGTTTCAGAAAGTAGTGGGATCTTAGAAGTGATGGTTCCAACATCTTTACTCGAACCGTACAGGTTACCGTCTGTGATAACTGCACCAGACGCATCGATACCCTGGTCGTTAATGTTGCGGTCATCAAGTAATGGCAAGTAATGATAAAGCTTCATGGTTTTACCCATGTGCTTAGGCATGTTTTTAGAGCTTGCTAACTGGCCAAAGTATTCTTCTTTGACGGCTTCGACTAACGCTTTCTTGTGGTAATAGTCCGTGCGGTGTTGCACACCAGCACTAGAGGGAGTACCGCCAACTGGGTCGTTATATTGCTTCGCATTTTCAAATGGCATAGGAGATTACCTATTAGATGTAGCTGTCCGAGAATTGCTTTTCAAATTCTTCATCAGACATAGCTAGAGGATTAAAGGAGGGAGTCTTTGAAGCAGCGGCTGAACGTGGACTAGCTGCAGCGCGTTTGCGCTTTGCTGTTTGTTTAGCGCGGGGGCTTGTTTTGGGCGTAGGATCGGGGCTTTCTTTAGTTGGCGGGTTTTCTTGATTGAAATTGCCCTGTTCGAATAGTCGATTCCCTACTTGTCGGTATGCTTCGACGTCAGATAGACCTGACAACCGACCAAGCATTCTTTCTTTCTCAATCTCAGCAGTAACTTTGTCATAGACGCCATTACCAATCTGTTCATTGAGAACTGCTAGTGCTTCGGGGTTACTAGCAATAGTGCGTTTACTCGCTTCATCCCATACTTCGTTTACGACATTGAGAGTTTTCGCGTAGGTTGGTGTGGATTTGATTTCTTCAAGTACATCGTCCAACGCTAACTCTGTATCATCAACTGCATAAGAGTTTGGCTTGTAATTTACTTCTTCGTTGTCATCGAGTTCATAAGCGTCAACACCTGACTCTTTGACAAACTTTTTAACTGCATCTGGATTTTTCTTCTCCAGATCTATTAAGTACGATAACTTAGCTTCATCAAGTAAACCATTGTTATCCAACATCTTCATTAGTTTCAGGTTGGGTTTTAATGAAGACATCTTCTTATTGTAGTTTGCACCCATCTGCATAAGCCGTACAGCGTCGTCTACGCTCTCAACTTTCATATCCCGACCATTGGCCTTGAATGGTGCAGTAAGCTTCTCATGGAACGCTTTGTAGTCTACTTCTGAATCGTCAGTTTCTGGTTCTGCTTCATCGCTTTCATCTGAGCCAGTATCATCTTCTTCATCAGAGTCCTCAGCTTCTTCCTGATACTCTGGTTCTTCTTCTGGCTCGGCTTCATGTTCAGTCTCTTCAAACTGTTCTTCTGGTTCTGGTTGGTCACCTGCATCGCTGTCGCTTGCAGGCTCCAAGTTTTCTGGTTCTGGTTCTGTAATGTCAGACGGTTCGCCCATTTCCATGAACGCTTCATCTGACATATTTAACAAGTCTTGATCATCCATTGATTACGCCTCGTCTTCTTCAGCGCGGATTTCTTCAAGGGCTTTGTCCATATCATCAAGCGCACCTTCAGCTTGGCTACCAACAAAAGTAACTGTTTTAATAAAGTCACGGAAATGGGCAATAGCACGTAGGCGAGAATGGATGTCAGCTTGAGACGCTTCATCTTGAAACTCAGGGTCAGTTAACAACATGGTTAATCGAGCCGGTTCCGTCTTAAAGTAGTTCTCGTGAACAATACGATTGAAATGGCGATTCTTTTTAAGCGACTCGGCAGACTTTGCTTCGTCTACTAGTCTTTGTGCTTCTTTTTGGCCTAGTTCGATTTGTTTGATTTCTTGTTCAGCGTTCATTTTAGATCCTTATTGTCCTGTCTCTTTGAGAGCAGATTTAGGTGGGGGTAAATAAGGTGTCCGAGAATCGGACACCGAGGGGTTTAATTAGATGGTTTACCTTTGTTGAAAGCGGCTTTGACTTTTTCTAACTGGGCGTTAGCTCTAGCCTGTTCACCTTGCTTTTGAAGTTCACGTTCTTGTTTAACGCCGCCTTCTTGTTCAACAAAGTCGAGAGCCATTTGATCAGCTTTAGCTTCTTCTGTACCAGCCTTAGCGTAATCAAGTGTGGCTGATGCTTGGTTCTTACCAACCTTGCTTTGTAGCTCAGATAATTCAATTTTAAGCTTCTCTATTTCAAGACGTTGTATCTCTTGTTGTAGAGGGTCAGGTTGTGGCTGATATTCTTCAATACGTTTAGCCAAGTCAGGCATCTTACGTAATCGAGCTATCTCAGCGCGTATCATTCTTACTTCGCCTGGGTCACTGTTAGGGCCAGTTGTTTGAAGCATAAATGCAAGCTCTTGTGCTTTAGCGTTATCTTCTTCTGCTGTAGAGATAGACAACTTAAGGTCAATCTTGCCAGCTAGTTCATCACGCTTAATAGCTACAAATTTTTCATTAGTAACTCGTATGATTTCTTCATCAGAAAGAAACTCTGCGTTCATTGCTACGAACTTACGAGCGACTTTTACAATACCGTCAGCCAGACGACGAAGAATACCAAGCTCTCGTTTAGACGCTGCATCAAGAGCATTTCTCACACCGGTTGCTGTATCACCAAGGGCGTTACCTGATATACCGCCTTGGAAGGCTTTAACGCCTGTGAGTGACTCTGCTTCATTGCCCTGTTGTTGAACCATGAATTGAGCAGATGCCGGAATCTCAGCAAAGGTTTCTGTGTGAAATATGTTTCTAGCGTCTTGGTTACCATTGAACTCAAAGTACTGACCAGCTTCGTACTTACGCCTGTTCACTACGTCCAATGCACCTTTACGAGTACCGCGTTGACCGTTGGCATTAGAAGCCAGTATGTCAATCATAGCGCGGGTTGTTGCACCAATGATGTCTTGGTTGTCCTTGATAAGCTCACCGTCTGGCTCACCGTAGAAAGAGTTTTTGCGGGGTAAATAAGGGATGATAACAAATGGAAGTTCACCATCAGGGAATGGACTTTCTTCTAGCCTGATAAGTGTGTTACCTACCCATGTTGCTACTATTGCTTCAACTTTGCCGTCACCGTCTATATCCCAGTAACCCCAATACTCATGTGCGATGAATTGCTTACGTGGTTCATCTTTGAAATTGAAATTACCGTTGTCTGGTGAATAGTCATCAGGGTCGGCAAGTGGCGTGCTGTTTGTATGTTGAATCCTATCTAGGTTTTCATATAAACCAGCGGATTCTAATTCAGATAACGAGGTAGTAAACTTGGTTACTACAAACTTCGCTTTCTTCATGTTCCCTTTAGCGGAGGGATCTACGACTACATCATTATAGTCGCAGACTTCTGCGGTGGGATGATTACGCTTAACGACAGTTTCTGTAACAATCTGCGTACCTGTTTGGAAAACCTGAATAGGTTGTTGAGTTTCCATTGAACGTAAAGCAGAACGCTTTAGTTCTTCAGGTAGCTGCTCAAACTCTTGCTCATTAGTTTGGCGCATTTGACTCAGCTGTTGCAGCTGGGCCAAGAACTGAGGGTCATTGGAGATACGTTCTGAGAAAGTAGGCTTTTCAACTTCTACTTCTTCTTCTTCGTATTCCCATCCAGTACGAACGATGATAGTGCCTTCATCAACGCCAGTTCTCACGTATGTGTCAATGAAATTTACTTTGTCTACTGCGTGGTTGAACTGGTAGTTAAGAAGTAACTCGTTTTGTTGTGCTGCTTCTCTGTCCTCAAATGTTACAGGTTCTGCCTTAAACAAATCACTTGTAGAAAGGAAGGGTTCTGACAGGGATGAATAGCGCCACTCTGCTTGCTTACGAATAAGCTTAGGCTGAACAGTGGAACGGTTCTTCTTCTTTGGAAGCTTTGCACTTCCGGTGATGTGTAAATTATCAAGCCATTGGTCTATCTTAATGACTTGGTTATCAGTTTCGATTTTACCATCTGAGAAGTCGAGTTTGAGTTGGGACAATGTAGGCTCATTGTCCCAATCAGTCAGCTTGGTAGGTGTGTCTAGCGGAGGTAATTCTGCGGTATTCATCTGGTGGGGGCAACTTATTCGTTAGTTAAGTTGATTCCTGAGTTATGTGAATCAGGAACGAGGCAGATTTAACTATATGCGGGATCTACTGGCAAGCGTATTTGTGAAATTAATTTAAAAATCAACTGCTTATGGTGGAAAAACGTAGAATTAGTTAAATCGTGGAAGTGTTGTTTTTGTACTTAGATAATGCGTCCTATGCTACGCACGGACGCAATTTTGTAGTTTATTCAGCAGAAACTGACAATTTTGTGTTAACTAGTTCAGGTAGGTCTTCGAGTTTAGTGCCTTCTTGGGCGCCAACTAGACCACCAATTTTTTGAATTACTTCCATCATTTTAGCGTTGCTTTCAGCAGCACTGTTAAGTTGTGATTGAAGGTTCATTGCGATGTCGTAAGAAAGGGCTTTTGCTTGTTCGTTCATTTTATTCACCTGGGGTCAGTGTAGGAAGGATTACGTCTGTGAAGTAAAGTTCGCACTTTGCTTCAAGGTCGAGAGAGGAATATTTGTCTTTACCAAGTTCTTGCTTATTCAAGTAAAGCTCTGACTGATAAATACCATCTACTTTGAAAGTGAGGTTGTACGGTTGATTGCCGGCTAGGTAAGCTGCTTCGCTGGGCCAATAGACAAAACTTGCGTTAAGGTCAATGTTTTCGTTATTGAATGTGTCGCTGGTTTTAGTAGGCTCTTCAGACAATTTGTTTAAGTCGAAGTTAACTGTGTCAGTGTGACGATCATTAACTTGTCTATTCAAATTGGCTTTGTGCACTCTTACAACTGCGTCAGTAAAAGTTTGGCCTTGTGCATCTGTGAAAGATAGGTTTTCAAGCATGGAGGGTACTCTTGTTTGTCAGGAAGACTGTGTAAGTAACAGGACGTTACTCAGAAAGGAACCAAGATTATGAAGTGAAGAAGGGCTTGAGTAAAGCCCTGCGTATTTATTAATAATTTTAAGACCCGTAGAAGTACATCATCCAGTCAACAGTTTTACTAATCACTAAGGAAGTATCAATTGCGTTGCGACAATACATTGTAATTGTGCCGTGATAGAAACGTTCTGAGTTTTGAGGTGCAGAGACATATAACCTAACTGATCCGTTATTCTGTGCCCATGTCCCAGGTGAATTTGTAGGGCTGCCTATTGAAACGTCACTAGCGGAACCGCCAGAGAACAGTTGATCAGACTCGGAAGTAAACGTGTAACGGTACTCTAAATAACGAGCCAGTTCACCATAGCCTACGTTGTAATCTCTAACAATGTTCCATGAAAGCTCTAATGATTTACCTCCATTTAATGTATTGGCTCCAATATCTTTATTTGGAGGTTTGTATATAAAATATAATGCACTTGATGTGTCGTATAAATCACTAATCTCTATAGGCGGGGTCTTAGGTACGTGGGCATTTTGCTCTATTGATGGTACTAAGCCACCTCCCCTTAAATAGTCAGTCAAATAAACATCAAAACCACCACCGAAAAAATTAGCTATGTGCTTCTTCAAATAGAGGTCACTTGGTGGACTAATGTTTAAATTAATTACCTGTTCGGGAAGCGGCCACTGCCTAGTGACCACGTTAAAGGTTTCTGTCCGAGTACCTACTGTCATTGTGACTGTGCGAGATAGTTGCTCATAGTCATGACGGGCTTCAACAACAATAGTGATGTTATCTCCGCTATTTACAACATAGTTATTATATCTACGTATTGGGCTGTTATTTACTAAGAAGTAACAGTCTCCGGTACTGGTTGCTGATACCGAAGCAGGTACACCTTTGTTAATACCTAGCACTCTAAAACCCTGTCCTACTCTTGCTTTAGGGTCTATGTTGGTCATGTTATTTAAACCAAAAGCATTAGGTGTGCTGTCTACTACTCCTGTCTTGCACACCATATTGTCAGAGCCACTGCCAGAACTAGCAGTGATGCTATCAGTCGTACCGCTAGATAGCCCAGACCTAACTATCTTGTAACCGTTTCCTGAGATGTTTGATGAGTTAGTCCAGAATGAGGAACTGAAGCCACTGAAAGTGGCTGTTCCTCCTGCACTGTTAAAGTTAACTCTGTCACCAGCTTGAAGAAAATCCAAGTTATCTGGGTCTAAAGTTACTTGGGTAAAGTTGAACTCAGCAACTACATTGGCAGTAACGTTATAGGTTGCCATGCTTAAGCTCCTTAACTTCTTGGCTTAGTTCTTTCACTGCGTTGACTAGCAAACCAATAACAGACATAGGACTAACACTAAGCATACCTTCAGAATCCTCTCCTACGCCCTCTGGGAGAACTTCTCGAAGATCCTGAGCAATGATTGAAGCCATGCGTTTATTGAGGTTGATTTCGTCGTATGTGTAGCCGCTTAGAGCGTTTACACGCTCCAGCGCGTTATCGATAGGCTTAAGGTTACGCTTAACACGAATATCAGAACGTGCCCTAGTATCAGCACTTGATACTTCACCACTAACGTACACATCAGAATTGAAGACTTTTTTATTACCGTTGTAGTCTGAAAGTACATTAACACCTGAAACTTCTGACTCATGCAATACTTTCATTGAGTTAGTTCCGCGATACTTATTGTACCCTTGGAACCACGCTTCTGAGATACTATACCTAGCTCCATCAATTCTAAGAGCCGCCCAAGTAGTACCTTGGTACACGCAGTAAACAATCTGAAAATCCATGTTGTACTGCTGACTTGAGGTGTAATCTAGGTAATAGTTTGGTGCCATACCACCTGAAGAGTTTGCTGAAAAACCAAAGTTTACTACGTTTAAGTGTCGGTTTGCGGAAGTTCTTTGCGTTATCAACTGACCTATAACATTGTTGTCACCGCCTGACGCATAGGGACACAATAGTATTACTGCTTTACCTTGTGGAGAAGACGCACTATCAACTTTATCTGCAATACCGTTAATAGGTATCATGTAATCTTCGTGAGTATGGTAATGCTGCTTCAACGCAAACCTGTTAGTACGTTCAACCCAATCAACAAAACCTGTCTGATTAACAAAACGCATATAGTTGTCATTACCGTTGTCGTTCCTAAAACAAACATCAGCACCGTCAGGAAGAGAGCCTTGATTGTTGTAAGAACTTCTGAACAAACGTGCGTAAACATCATTTGAACCGTTACGCACTACTACTGTGTCTCTTGCTTCACTTACGGAGGGCAAATAACCATGTATTCTATCAGCGTCCAGTCCAGACCCTGAACCATCATTTGCGCTGTGCCATATAGAGTTGCCATTAACTGTAGGGGTCTTAGTGAAAACAACCTCACTGTTGTTGTAGCGGTAACTAAATACGGCAGTTCTAGTGCCATTATCTAAACGATAGAACGTAACAGTATCTGCAATTTCCCCATTGGCCCATACTGGCGTTCCATCCCCATTGTAAGACATGCCACCACCGTAAGTGGTGCTTTGCCCTACTTCTACTGCCCCTGTACCTTGTGAGTCACCGTATGCTCTTATCAATGAACGTCCAGAATCATTCGACTTAACATTCAGAGTCGTGTCCGTGCCAGCATCAATAGTGAGGTTACCAGTCATCGTATCTGACGTATCTGAACGTAAGAACGATGTTGAGTTAAGACCATCTAGTTTTGTTGCGTTGACCTCTGATAGTCCAGCACCGTTACCATAAAAACCTACTGTGGTGATGTAGTTACTAGAACCATAAACCCTTATTTGCCCATCAACCTGCACACTACTGTCAAAGTAATATTGCTCCCTGTCCGTGTAGAAGTGCATGTAACCTTCATTGTTAGCACCAATACGGACATAACCTGAGTCATTCTGTATTTGTAAAATATCGTTAGAAGATACATTAAGTCTTACTCTCCCTTTTAGTCTTATATCTGTAGCAGGGTTTAAGTTAAGAAAACCAGAAAATGTACCTATGATTCCATTCGCTGTGTTGTACATCTCGTTATTATCTATTGCCCATCCGGAACTACTGCTACCGATATTGAGCCAAGCACCGCTCCAACTAGAACCTCCTATAGTCCCTCCACCAGTTATTGTTATTTTTGACGAGTCAAGAGTACCCTTAAAATTAGCATGAAGTTCCCTAAGAGTAAGGCTGTTACCGCTTGTAACATGCAACCCATCTTTGTTTGCACGTAATTGATAGTAAAAACGACTACCTTGATGAAATAATATTGAAACTTCCCCAGACGCAGAACCCTCTGGCGCATATAACTCTAAGTGATTTTTATACTCACCAAATGTGTGGGCATTTTTTATAAACTTTTTAGGGTCTTGTTGAAAAGGTAAATAAGCATCACCAATTGTACCTAATTCATTATAAGTGGGCTTGTGTCCTTCGTGGTAAATCTTCTTGGCTGACCCAGCAACATCAAAATACATAACACCGCTTTGATTGCGTAAAACAATGCTAGTGCCCGTTGTGTCGTTCATAGTGAGGGTAGGCTGCGCATTGGATATTGTCAGGTTACCTGTCGTTGACTCATCGGTGTTCTTACGCATGTACCCTGATAAGTCCATAGCGTTACGTAGGTCGTCAGGAGTGTAAACATAACTTTCTGTGCTACTACCTTGTGATCCCCAAATGTGCGAAATAGTGCCAGTACCCCACTGCCAATTTAGTCCAACGTTGTTAACATTACTTAAACCAACCTCAGACTTAGTAGGCCAGCGGGTTGCTGTTTCCGGCTTACCAGTAACACTGCCCCAACTAAAACTTGCACCTCCGTCACCATCTTCCGATACACTGAATGACGCTTCACTTCCAGATGGGAAGTTTGATGACATGCTTGAAAAGTTAACCCAGTAAGTGACTTCAGAGTCATCAGGCGCACCTGTGTCGTCGAAAGCAATATTGAAGTTAAGTGTACGAACGTACTGGTTAAATCCCTGTTCTGAGAAGTCTTCTACTGTACCTTGAAAGTCATACTCTTTGATTACAGTACCGTCACGAACAATCTTAGCTATTACACGCGGAGCCGCTGGATAGTTTGGGCCAGATACTGTGTCATTTGCTGAACCAGATAAGCTAACTCTTACTGGCTTAGTGCCATGAGGGATAGAGCCAAGGACGTAGTTAGTTTGTGTTATTGGGTTAATCTCGTAGGAGCGTATACCTCCAGTCGCAGCTGCTAAGTTACCCACTTGACCAATAATGAAATCAATAACTTCTTGGCTCAAACTATTTTTGAATATAGACGCTGGAGTTAACCATCGACCATTAACTACACCATCACCAGTAGAAGTAACGTTAAAAAGCGTTTTACCACCAACCGTTGCATTAAGTAAGTTTTCAGTGCCACTCATTACAACTTGGTTATTGCCACTTATGGCTTTAACGCTGCCTGTAACTGTGATGTTTTCAGCAAATAAATCTTCTACATCAATTTTATCAGCAGACACTGCTTTAGCTGCCAAAGAGTCAGTAGTTACTGTGCCTTTGGTAAGTATGTCTCCATTAACTACTAGTGATGGTTCTGTCCAACCACTACCGTTAAAACGCTTAACAGTGCTGTTAGTGTTACCGTTATTTTTGTAAGTTAAATGATCATTTTCTTTTGGTGCAAAACCAAAGGTGTTAGTGAAGTTAGTTGTTGCAGTTGAGTCCGTTGGGAAGTTTCCTGAACTGTTTACAATAGTGTAAAAGCCTGGGCCTATAGAACCATCTCTGCCATCATTACCATCTGAACCATCAGCCCCATCTGTGCCTTTATCACCTTCAAACTTTTTCCACTCATATTTACTAGGGTCTGAGCTATCGGTCTGATTAAAGTCAACGTAAGTACCAATGTACTTACCAGAGTTTTGATTGAAATTGCTAGTACCAGTGGCGTTGTCAGCGTAAGCAATGTGCAGGTAACTTGTTTTTCCATCTACGCCATCAACTCCAGGAATACCATCTGTACCGTCTTGGCCTTGAGCACCTTCCCAAAGTTTCCACGTATATTTTGCAGGGTCGCTACTATCAGAAGGGTTACCGTCTACATAAGTGCCGACATATTTACCAGAACTTTGATTGAATCCAGACGTACCTGTTGAGTTATTGGCGTAAGCGATATGGAAATAATTAGACTCCCCATCTGCACCGGCAGGGCCAGGAGTACCGTCATTACCTCTTGGGCCTTGTGGCCCAGTTGCCCCCTTTTCACCTTTTATCTTTGATGCGGAACTCCATGAACCTCCAGTCCCGTTTGTGACTGTGCGCTCTCTACGGTAAACATCACCGTCAACCATCGGGGTATGCCAAGCACTTGAGCCATTAACGCTGTACTGGTATTCAACGTAAACGGTATCTCCATCTGATCCGTCATTGCCATCGTAGGCACGAATATCAGATTCACTGCTGATGTTAGTACCATCATCGAGTATCAACTGACCTCGAATAACTCCACGCTTATTAACGGTGTCAAAACTAATAAACGGCTCGTTAGTTTCATCGTTAAGAATGTTTACCTTGCTGCCAAGTAAGTCTAAGTTACTTTGCGATTGATCGCCTGAAGCGTCTGTAGCAACAATACCAGTAATGCGCCCATCTAAGTCAGTACCTAAGAATGCACGGGTAGCTATATTCCCAACATCATCAGTCAATGCTTGAAAGAATGTACCTGCGTTACCTGATACCACTGTACCGTCAGGTTTAGTAATTGAAACACTGACTTTATCCATTGCTTCAGATAAAGGTAATTGAGCCCATGTTCCGCCATTGGCTTCACATGTTTCTTTGGTCGTATCTTCACTTATTGCATCGTCAATTGTGCAGTAACCTACTACAGACAAAGTGTAATTTTTGGCACTGGCTAATGAAGTACCGATGTCAGAAACCATCTCAACTTTTAGTTCTTCCACCAACTGAGCAGACGCTTGATCTCCTTCAACACGTGCTGTGGATTCGCTGGTAATTTTAGAACTTAAAGACGAATCTTCAGTATCTACTTTAGCTTCAAGGGTGTTTATCTTTTGGGATAGGGCTTCATCTTCAGAAGCACGAGTAGTCACTTCTTCATCGAAAACAGCTTGTGCTATACCGCCAGACCCGCCTTCTAGGTTCTCAAAAGACGACTCTAGATTTGTCGTTCTTGTTGCAATGGCTTCTAACGCATTTGCCCGGGTAGTAGACTCTTCGTTTATCAGTGCGTTTGTTGCACTCAGTGTTTCACCTAAACCATTAAAACTAGATTCAAGTGTTAGCGTTCTACCGGCCACTGATTCCAGTTCAGTTGTAAACGAAGTCAGTTCTTCTTGTACTGTTGACTCTACCGCTGCAATGTCAGAAGTAACTTTAGTGTCTAACGCTGTGACCTCACTTGCTAAGGCTTCCGTAGCAGAGGTTTGGCTTATCATTTCATTAGTGATACGAGAATTAAGTGTACTCTCCGCTGTATCAAAGCCAGTCCTAATATCGGTAATTTGTGATGCAGTTGCAGACTCGTTAGTAGCGCGGCTTGTGCGTTCCACATCAATAGCTGCGTTTATCTCAGCCACATCATTCACAATCTTGGCATTCAAGCTATCAACAGAGGAAGCCAATACTTCTTGAGCATTAACCCTAGCAGTACGTTCGTTAAGAATGTTGGCTTCTCTTAAGCTTTTCTCATTTGCAATGCTGGCCGTTAACTCGTCTTTTGTCTGCGCAAGTGCTGCGTCAGCAGAAACTTGTGCTAACTCAATTCGACTGATCTCAGCTAATCGAGTTTCTTTCTCCGTACTGACTTCAGCCGTTAACGTGTTAACTCTTTCAATTAACGCATTACTGCCATCAACCATCAGAGTCAGTTGCTCGTTTAACAAAGCAATTGCGTTTTCACTTTGAAGACCGAGACGACTCTCTATTTGCACCATGTTACTTGTGACTGTAGCTACCGACTCGTTGATTAACGTGAGAGCTTCTGAGAGGTTCTCTGCTGCGAGTTTTTCTAAGTTAAGGTAAGCGCCAAGGTATGAGTTATTAAGTCGGCTCTCAAGGGTACTGAGGCTGTCAATTAGACCATTAAGGCCCAGTATGTTGAGAAGGTTGCTTCCTTCTTCTGTTGGAAGTACCTCTACTACTTCTGATTCTGGAGTGATCTCACCTGCGTAAGTCTCACCGACAAGCCAATAGAAATAAGTAACACCTGGGTAAGCATTATCAGTGAATGTTTGCGCTTGGCTATCGCCCACGCAAACGGCAGTTTGGAAGTCATTAGAGTCAGACCGATAAACTTTTGTCACCTTATGGTGATTCGGTACGTTTGTTTCGATCCATGATAAGAAGATACGCACAAAAGAACGCTCACTAACAAACCCACCAAAGCGAGTTGTGTTAGCTGATTTGTCACTCATGTAACCGTCACCGCTGCCGCCAAGATTAAAGAACGACAGTAGACCACTTTGTGTAACTTCAATTACATGTTCGTTTTCACCAACAATGTTTTCATTGCCAGCAGTGATAGTCAGTGAGTCTTTAGGTTCCAGCGTACTGACAACAGAAACGTCTTCTACATCTATCTCACTCATTAATCATCTCCCGCAGGTACGATATTCTCAACAACTTCAACACTCGTTTGAAGGAGGGTTAGTACATGACCATCTGTGTTGGTGAGCGTAGCGCCAATAAGGAACTTAGATGAGAAGTCTTCTCCGAGAATACCTACGGTGTCAGTAGGCTCAATGACAAAAGAGATTTTGCCGTTAGGCCCGTCAATCGTCGCTGTCTTGGTTACAACTGAATTTGAACTTAGTGACGGACGCAGTACTAACTTTGATGTGTAGCCTGTAATGTCTATTGGATTACCGTCTTTGTCTTTGTAAATCAAAGTAAGAGGGTAATGACTATTTGTGTATAGCTTTGAGAGGGGTTGCATGTTGTACCTCGTTGCGAGATTGGGGGTAAGAAGGTGTTTACTTTGGGGGAGTGTTTAAGGTAAGTTTCAGGTGCTGGAGCAATTCCAGTCCTCTCCATCATGCATTGCGCATGATAATTCCCCCATACCCTCCACATAGGTTCTACTATGCTTCGTATCTACGGATATAAGGGGTGTCACTACTGCGACATGGCTCAAGAGCTATTGAAAGCTAAAGGCATACCTTACAATTATTATGACATCAAATCTCCCGAACAAAAAGACAAACTCTCCGAGCTAAAAGAGCAAGGTCTAACTACCGTACCGCAAGTCTACAAAGATGATAAGCACGTTGGTGGTTACAACGAGCTTTACTCAGCAGTCATGTTGGGGGCAATTAGCAAATGAACAGCATAGCAAAACATTTCTTACGCAGTGAATTTGCGTGCAAATGCGGTTGTGGTTTTGACACCGTTGACGTTGAACTACTGGACATACTGAAGTGGTTAAGAGATTACTTTGGTGAGCCAATCACAATTACATCAGGTTGTCGTTGTGTTGCACATAACGCAGCAGAAGGTGGTGCTGATCAGTCATTCCATTTATTTGGTAAAGCTGCAGACATCAAAGTTCGTAACGTAAGTGCTCGTGAAGTATACGAAGCTCTAGTCGAAAACTACACCTACCAATTTGGCTTCATCGAGTACTCTTCTTGGGTACACGTGGATTCTCGCGCATTTGCTTACCATGAGGAACTATAATGGACTTTAACTGGAAAGATATTAAGTCAATGGTAGGCAAGTACGCTCCGCTACTTGCCACTGTAATTGGTGGGCCTAAAGCCTTTGCAGCACAAGCCTTAATAGGTAAAGCACTCGGTGTTGATTCAACTCCACAGGCAGTAGGTAAAGCCCTCTCTGACCCATACAGTGATAATCACGCTAAGATACTTAAGCTTGAGCAAGAAAACGAACGTGAACTTGCAAAGCTGGCCTTAGAGTCAGAACGTGTTGAGTTAGAAGACAGAGATAAAGCACGACAAGCCAATGAAGAAAGTGATATGCCCGCGATTATCGTCATGGCGCTTACTTTCATGGCCGGTGCTTATGGCTACTCACTTATGTTCTTTGATATTAGCGAACAGAACCGCGCACTGGTTACCGTGTTTGCGACACAGCTCATGACTTTATGGGGAGGTGCAGTAGCGTATTGGGTAGGAACTTCTAAGAAAAAAATGAAAGAAGTAAAATCGCCTGAAAAGTGACTTATCTACCTAAAATTTAGCAATTACAGACAAAAAACCCACAATTAAGTGGGTTTTTTACTTTACTTCGGGTTCTAGCTCATTATATTGTGCGCACATATCCAGGGGGAAATGTAATGTTAAATTTAAGCGGCCTAAAAAAGCTTCGTGTCGAGAACTTTCCAAGACGTTACGCATTAATTGAGGTGCGTGGTCAACGTAAACTAGCCTGTTACTTAAATGAAGAGTGGGTAATTGACTCAACGTGTAAAGGCATTAACGATATGCTTGCTGAAGGCGTAGTTGGTGAAGAAGCGGTTCAAGGTTGGATAGACCTGCAACCTGCTACTTCCCATTAGCTTTGCGGCTTATAAAGATATTGGCATAGGAGCGTATGCTTTGTGAACCAACAAAGCCTATGACTCCGCCAATGAATACCGTCCAGTTCTGATCAAGCCCCATTGCTTCAACGCCACTAGCTGCTGCTACAGCTAGAGCACCACATAAGATTGCTTCCAAACCTATACGAATAGCTGAAGTTTCTTCTTTGTCGTAAATCACGCGCAACAACGCAATGACTACGGCTAGTAGCACACTGAGCAAAGCTGGAGGGATTTCTTTGAATTGTTCAAGCATTTTGGTAGGTCTTTTCATGGAGGGATAGTACTTCAGTAGGTAATATACAGTGAATTTATAACGCTTTCGTTAGTTTTTTAATCCTAACAAAACATCACGTTAACTACCTCGCATACTACCTAACATCGTTGGATTACCGTTATAGACTTTCGTAGTTATTTAGTGGACTAATAAAAAACAAAGGGGCTAACGCCCCTTTTTTATGTTTTAAGTAGATACGGCTACTTTCGCATCCCCTGTTATCTCTGCTTTCCATTGTCCGTTGGGAAGTTCTACAGCGACCATCTCGTCTTTTTCAAAGTCTTTTAAAAGGGTATACACGTCCATGCCTTGAATTTTGGCGAAAAGCTTAACTGTGCCTGAGCCAAGTACGGTCTGGAAAAGGTATGTTCTCTCGCTAGAAGAGTGTACTTTGTTATGTTCTACTTTCATTTTTTAATTCTCTGGATGATTGAATAAGCAAGGAATGCTTATTGCGGGGTGACTCGGCAAAACCGAGCCAGTAATTTACCATGTTAACTAAACAGTTTCAGTTTCAGGTTGGTAGTAGTTATCTATAAGATAGTTACCTTGCTCTTGGCTCAAGTAGACCCATCTTCCCTGGTGGTGTTTTTCATTTAATAATTTTTGATACTCTGAATCAAACTCTTGAATATCTTCAATAGTCTGCATATCAATAACAGGCTGAACCGGTTTAGTGTGCGGTTGGGCAAATAGGTAAAAGTCACCATACTCTGCAGGAGTTGGGTAGACCAATAGCATGTCTTTCAAGTCTTGGGTTTCAACCAGTTTAGTGTGTACAGCGTAAGTTTTATTCACTTATATTCTCCAAGTCATCATTTGAGTCGTTTACCCACATATTGCCAACAAGATCGTATTTGAAAGAGTCATCAGGAGTGACATTCTCAATAGTTGCATTAGCCCCTGTCCCTTTATTTAGAATAGTGTTACGAAAAGAGGTATAACGTTCGTTTATATCTATGTCTGTTATTAATTCGCCGTTGACGATTATTTTTGCGCTCGCCATTACACCCCTGAAATTAGGAACCCCAGTAGTGCCAGCAAACTTAATACCCAGCGAGTTTATTACAGGGTCTTCATTGCCTTTACTTGTGTAGTGTATAAGTTCACCGTCAATGGACACAGCTACGTTATTATCAGTATTAAAAATTCGGACTTTTCTTAGTTTGTTTTTGTCATGGTAACTTTTTGCGTCTCCCCCTATAAAATCAGAAACACTTGTTGGCAAGAAAACCCTACCATCTTGGATATCAAGTATACCTGCCCTATCTTTACCCTCTGTAGAGTGTTTGTTGGCCATGAAGTAAGCACCCTGGGTAGGTATTACACAGATTATCTCAACTTCCCATGAACCATACCGAGGTAAAGTAATTAATTGATTGAGGTCAACATGCATACCGGTCGCTATGTCAAAGTGAGTAAAGTACCTAGAAACATTTGATACGTATTGAGGAACCATTAACTCTTTAATCGAAATGTCGTTAATTATGAATTTGTGACCTACTATTCCCCCTTTCATAATAATATCTAGCCTTTCTGTATTGCTGATAGTAACCTTATTTTTGCCTACACTTAGTCCACTAGCACTAACAGCCCCATAATCATTTATGTCTACTGAGCGGTCGAGCCTCTCAACGTCCAAGCTAACTAAGTAAGTACGGTCACGTTCAAACCCTCTTATAGTTGTACCGACCCAGTTACTTTCAGTTAACCTCTCCAAAGTTATAGAGTTATCATTTACAATTAAATTTGAAGATTCCTGTGGCCCTACCTTAAATGATTCATTTCCTGACCACTCTTCTTTCTCGCTTACAAGATCACCACCAACAAAATTGAAGCCAGTAGAAGAGTTGTCATCTATGTTAATAAACGTGCCATTATTGTTGCTGATTAATTCTCTGACTGTATTTTTTGATGGGGAGTAATATTCATCAATTGGCATATCAAAAACTGTTATATCGTCTGACATGATTTTTATGTTCGACAATAAACCTCTGAAATACCCATAAGAGTTACCATTTGCAGTTGTATCAAATCGAGCACCAACGGTAACACGGTAAGAATCTGCAATAGCTGAAACCTTGTCATGTATTCCCCCGTATTCATACACACCATCTACAAAAACAGAAAACTCACCTGAAACCCTGTTAAGAAGTAATTTAATTACGTGAAGCTTGCCATCTCTTAAACTTGAAGCTCCCGAAGATAAAGTATAACCCGCAGAAAAAAACTTAGGGTTATTACCACTATCCAGGCGCAATCCAAAAAGATCGTCTTCATACTCAGTTGACAAACTAACTAGGTAATTATCAGATGACCCCTCGCTCTTAAAAACAGCTTCAATAGTTATTAGCTTGCCTGTCAGAGTAATGTCCTCATGGGTAGTAATATAGGTATTACTAATAGGATCAAATTTTGTAAAAAACCTACCTGAAAAGATGCTAACTAAACCAAGAATGGATTTAATTACGGGCTTTTTTACTCCCCTTATTACAGATTTAACAATATTCATTACACCCACCCACTATCTCTATGGCGCTGCGCAGTAGGCGTAGGCTCAGGAACCATGCCGCTCTCTTCAATTTGAGCTACCAGCTTTTCAAATATCTGCATCTTTACTTGCCCTTCTTGGATTGATTCAATATTGCCACCGGAACCAAGCACCTTACCTGCACAGAACTGCAGCAGTATTTCTACAAGGTACTCAGGTATATCTAAGTCAATGGTTTCAGGGTCTATGCGTTTTGACATAGGTATTCTTGGGTGATTGGCTTGGTAAGTAATTGAGTAAATGCCCGGCACGGGGTCATCAAATTTAATGCGTGACGCATCAACGAGTACCGTGTCTTCTGCAAACTCGTTATTAAATACAATGGGTGTACCGTCTTCATCATTGATACCAATGACAGCAAGAACGTTGTCTTCAAACACTACGCCCTCGTCTAATAGATAGAAGTCTTTTACATCGTCTGTCGGAAGCATACTGGTGCGTGCCACTGAGCTTGATAGTAAATACTCTTTCCTGTCACTGGTGACTTCTAAGTTAAGCCGCTTAACAACAAGAGGAAGTCTTACATGCAGTCGCGTTAAGCCAAGATTAATAATCGACACCATGCGTGGATAGTCTTTAACTGCTATCTTGCCCGAGTCGTCAGTACCAATGCTGTACTGTGCTAATTCACCAAAAGATAGGTGATCAAAAAATTCTGATAGTTTCATGGAAGTCCGTGGGGTTATACGATGTAGGAATCTATGGTGTTTTCTTCGTAGTCATCGTCATCGTCTAAATCCCAAATGTCAGTTTGTTCATTAGCACGCATGTTCGAATCTTCAGAAGGGCGCCAAGTGTTAAGCAGCGAAAGCATTGAAATGGTATCGATGAAGTCGTCGTTCTTAGACTTAAAGCCACCTTTTGAAGCAAGACTCAGTTCGTCTACTGCTTCTCTCAACTCTTTGCCAGTTTTGCGTTCGTGTGGGAAGTACATCTTACCCATCTTGAACAGAGGTAGGACGGTATTGAAACGAACCAACTTTTGAGTGTTGGGCCTAATACCTGGGTTTCCGTTGTTGTTCTCTGAAGCCAGTGTGAAGTAAATACTTCGAATCAACATTTGCTCTTGTACCCATTGTACAAAACCACCCTGCTGACCACTTACTTCTATACCTACTTCTTGTGGTCGGTATATCTGAGCCAATCTGAACAAGTCGTCTATGTTCTTGTCCATGAGCTGCCGCTCTACAATACCATCAACCCAGAACCAATCGCCATTACTGTTTAAGGCCCAAACGCTTATTACCGAGTAGTCAGCACTGGTTCTTTCAGATGTGGCGAAGTCGGTTGTAATGTAGAAGTTAAACTTGTTTCGGTTTGTCATAACGTTCTGCAGACTGTACCAACGAATATCGTTATCACTTACAAGTCTGTCTTCGTCTGACATGATGCGAAGCATGAGCTCTTGGTTGAATGTATCAACCTTGCCGAGCTTCATAGCCGTGTTGTATTGCTCTAAAACGTAATCATAGGTGAATCGGTCAGGCCATGATCCTTTGAACTCGTGACGCTCACATGGGAACTTCTCACACACAGGAAACACGTTAACTTGCCAAGCACCTGACTCAACGGCCTTGTACAAAGGATCCTTCGCGTTAAATGGCGTACCCGACCAGATAATCATGTTTCTGCTTGGATGCAGTGCGTAGGTAACCGCTTTGTATATCGTGGCTTCTACGTTCTCTATGATAGTCGGTGACTTAGCATCTTCATCTGAAAACAAATCATCCAGTACAGCTAGCTGTGGGCGTTTACCCATCTCTTTAGCACCACGAACACCTGTCTTGGCACCGTAGCCCTTAATTACTAGCTTCTTACCATCAGCGTTTACAAACTCCCACCGTGTGTCTGTGAACCTTACATTGGGAACAACCTCTTTTAAGAACTCAGAGTTGTCATACCTAAACTCCAGGTTCTTACGCATATTCTTAACACCGTTATCGATGCTATCAGAAACATACAAAGCCAAGTCCACTGAACCAAACCCAGTAAGCTCACCATACACAGCAAGGTACAAGAACAGGTATTCACCCATTACGGTGGTCTTTGCGATACCACGGTGACATAGGTTAACAATTCGAGTACCACCTTCTGTAATGGTATCGAGCATGTAATAGTGAACCAGTGGAGTTAAGTTCTCTTCCCCATCAGCCCCGTTAACCATCTTAATAAAGTTAACAAAGTTAAGGGCGAAGTCCGAAGGAACGTAGCCCTTGGGTGTTGAGTAGTTAGCAGTATTTAGGTGATCTTCTACCGATAAAATAACTTCTTCTACACCTTGGTTTATTCGGCTCTTAATCATCAGACACCTCGTAATCGGCATCTATAATTTTACTGTGTGCTACCTCTTGTGCATTGGCCCCGCCCGATTCAATAAGCGTTCGCTGCTGCGCAGCCAACTCTGCAGACTGGCGTTTCAACTGACCAATAATACTGTCTTCTTTAACAGAAACTTCTAATTCAACTTGTTGCTTCTCAGGCATTTTAAGCTGAGTAAGAATACTATTAGCCGCATCACTACGAACCTTCTCACTCTTGGCGTACATCATCAGTTCAGCCTGAGTATTAAGCGCCTTCTGATATAAGTCCTGGTTCAGTATGTAAGACGGTATTAACGTCTGTTCGAGGATTAAGTTAACTAACTTAGATTTGTTATAAGCAGTGACATAACTGGCTATGTCTTTGGCAGGAACACCTTGTGAATTAAACCTATCAATCTTGTCAGGGAACGTTAGTGAATAAGACTTGATATTGGTACAACCCATCAACTTGTAACTAACGTAACGAACAGCATCAAGATAACTACTTACCTTAAACTTACCGTTCTTAAGAACATGCGTATAACTCATTAAGTTATCGCGGTAGTTCTCATACATTTCAGGGTCAACAATTGTGGCATTAATACCATCAATCAATTCTTGGTTTATGCTCTTTTTAAACTGGTCTGGGAGCGCAGACTTTATTTCATCTACGGTAAGTTCATTCATGTGAGGTCTTATAGGAGGGAGGGAAGGAATGTAACTGGACTGTGCTGAAGACAGTCTCGAAGGAGTTGTCACTTTACCACTGAAACACATACTCGCAAAGTCTCGAGAGTATTGTTCAAATTTTATACGTCAACTTTTTCAAAATTATAATAATTAGGTACGAGTTCATTACTACCGTATTTCGTTCAGGAACGAAAGACTACCCCCCCCCCCCACCTAAAGCACACAACGCTATCGCGTAGTTATGGCAATCAAGCCTTCAACATCAAGGAACTTCATCATGTTATCAGCAGTAGCTCAATTCTTTCACGTAATCACTCTTCTATTCACATCAGCAGAAGACGCAGCAATATCCCTCAACAAAGCAACAGGTGTTATGCGTAGCAACGTAGAACATTGGGAACAAACAGAGAAGCTCAAGCTTCAAGATAAACTAGCTCAAGCTAAGGCTGAATCAGCAGCTAACGTTAAACTTATCAACAAGGAGAAAGAAGCTTAGGCTTCTTTCTTTTTCCTAAGAGCACACAACTAAAGCACACAACACACTAAGACAGTTCTTATTCACCTTCTTATTAACTACATTAGATAGTTCTACTCAGACGCGCTGTATCACATCATGTGAAGAGCATAGTTAACCTAGTGTACTTGCTTACCTTATCTATAGTTATGAGCGTAGTGTGTGACTGAGTGGCTATAAACAGTATTAACCTTTCATCCGATACTCTATCTACTCATTACATCATACCGATACAAAGACTATGTGCTAACGCACAGTGATGGCAATGTTGCCTTGGTCATCAACTTATGAGGATTTGATTATGACTACTTCTATTAAACTACAGTTAGGTTCTACTGTTATCTACAAGAACGAGACTTGGTTAGCTGTTGCTTATGATGGTGTTAGTAAACTCACTATCATGCAACCTAACAAGGGTAATGTTAAACGTACCATTAACCCTAAGTCTTTAACTGCTGTTACCAATGTTATTGGTGCTCAACTCTATGAAGTTGAGAACTTAACTAATACTCAATTGGGCTTGCGTTACTTAGTAACTAGTAAAGGTTACATCATCAGTAAGAAGACTCTTAAGCTAATTAACTGCGTTAAGCTTAAGTGCCAAATCATGAGTAGTGTTGGTACAACGCTAGTCTCTTAATCTATTTGCAGACGAAGGCTTCGCCTTCGCTGCACTTAATTCTTTTGCAGCAGAGCTGCAGTAATGGAATTTTTAGTTCAACTATGAGGATTATTGAACATGACAAATGAAACTGTTGCTTACATCGAGTTAGTTGGCCACAAGTATGTCCACGTATTGACATTAGTTGACGGTAATCACCGTTACTCTGATGAACAACGTAAAGTAGGGCAACTCAGCTTGTTATTAGATGGTGAGTGGGTTGTACCTGCTAAATGGAACTTCGTTCCTGACCACTTGGAAGATGGTGCTTACCTTCCTGATAAGTTCATTCTACATGCTAACGAAATGCATGAAGAAATAGACTTCGATTAACCTATTTGCCGTCATGCTGCTAACGCAGTGTGATGGCTGTTTAAATTTAACTATGAGGAAATATTTATGTCTTTAATCGCTAAACATGTACCGGCTACTGTATTGAACAAACTAAGCAGAGTTTATCAACGTGAAATTACTGCTGATAAACATGAGCAGAACTTCAAACAGTGGATGGATGAATTTGGTATCACTGACCATCTTTACCACGATAGTGGTGACATCGATGAAGAACTACTTCTTGATATGTTTTACGACTATGTTGCT
This sequence comes from Alteromonas sp. BMJM2, assembly GCF_027257845.1. Classification (GTDB taxonomy): domain Bacteria; phylum Pseudomonadota; class Gammaproteobacteria; order Enterobacterales; family Alteromonadaceae; genus Alteromonas. The sequence continues at coordinate 69,488 of NZ_JAPVOT010000007.1, forward strand.
TCTGATGTTAGTTACATTTAACTGTAGAGGTTAGTCATGCAAACTGAACAAGATATTAAACGTCAATTGATATTGTATGCATCTCAACTAGCTGACTCTGTATTGCTTAGTGAGAATACCAGTGGAGGTCAGAAAGACCTCGCTGAACATATCAATAAGAAGCTCAAGCAGCTTCGTGAAATCAAAAACAAATAGGACTTATATGACTAAGCAATATGGTCAAACTCTAGTTGACGTAGACTTCCGTGAACTAGAGATTAAAACAGCTAATAGGTTAGCTGGTCGTAATAGCACTGATAAAGTAATTGCTATGTATCTGCTTTACGGTGCATCAATTAAGCGAGTAACTCGCCAATACGGTTGGCGTAGGACTCGTGTTGTTATGAAGCGATTAGGCATCTCATTTAGAGTGAATAAGAGATTCAGTAAGATAACTATAAGTAATACTCTTTAATACTAACTATATATAAATATAAAGGGTACATAGGGCGAAGCCCAATGTACCCATTTAATATAATAGATATATATACTTAATTAATAAAAAGCACACAAACACAACACAACACAAACACTACACTGGGCTGCGACAAGCGCAGCGTATTTTCTTCGACTTTTACTGTCAAGCAAGTCTTTCTTTTATCTACTTATTTAGGTTGATTTTGTGCTATCGCACAGTAGTGGAGTTAACTGTAACTTCACTAATTCAATCTATGAGGATAGACAGACAATGGCTAAAATTACTAATCGTGCAGCAAGCAACGCAATCCCTTCAATCGCTAATAACAACCGTGGTTCACGCAATCAAAAAGCTGATGCGTTTGCCAACTTAGTGTTTGAATTACCTAATGGTGAAGTTGTTCCAGCATCTCGTGTTGGTCTTTCTTTGACATTCGTTGATGAGCCTTCTTCTCAAATGCAAGCTGTTCACAATTACATGATTGAGAACCCTGAAGAAGCTGCTAAGAATCTTAAGTTGTCTATACGTGATATTCACGTTGTTCAGCAACCTAAAGAAGAAGAGCTCGACATCGCTTCTATGTTCAAACCTAAAGCAACTAAAGAAGAATCATCGACTGATGAAACTACTCAAAAGTTGAAGTCTTTAATGACTAAAACAGCTTAATTCAAGCTCTCTAAATGAGGACACTTCGGTGTCCTTTTTTATTGCCTAAAGGAAAGTGAAATGCCTACTGATTACGTTATGCGTAACCCTTCTCAGCCCAGTAAATTAAAGAACTGGCACTTGACTGTTGCCTTTGCTGTCGGTTCAGCATTGGCGCTCTTATTTATCTTTTCGGCCTAACGGCCAGTTATGGGTGTGTGCTGTTACACACTCGCTCTTCGACTTCCACTATGAGGATTATGGAAATGAATTTATTTGATACTGAATTAAACGAAACAATCGAACGTCTTGAGAATGAACTTGAGATGGAAGCAATGTTTAAGCAAGAGCTAGCAAGCCTTGAAGATGAATTAGCAAGTGACTCACTGCTACCAGAATTAGATTTTCATTAATCAAATTATGGGGCCTTCGGCCCCTTAAATTTTTAGTTGATAGCTGCGCTCCGCGCAGTCTTTCGGCTGAAGCCGAACTTAGATGAAAGAGCAGATGATATGAGCCAATTGAACAAAATAGACTACCAACGTTACGTTGAGATAACCCATTCAAAGAAGCAAGTGAACAAAGTCATATTGAATGACCTCACTGCTGAACAGGAAATGATTGATCTGATTGCGTCCACCGCTGACGCTCTGACGCAATGGCTAGAGGGAGACTACTATCACTCTAAGAATGAAAGGCTAATCCAGTTAGAAGACAGAGATATGCAGCAAATCGTGCTTGATATTCTTTGTGAAACAGCCGTGCTAACTGACCCAGTTGAGTTCACAAGTATTGTAGGTCAGTGTGCTGGCGTACTACGTATGTCCGATAAATATGAGGGCATTGTGACTACAGCTGAAATTATGTCAGTCATTGCAGAGTATGACCTATTCGACATATTCAAAATGGAGACTGACGAGGGTGCAACATTGCACCTAATGAATAACATCGAGCTTAGTGAACAAGTGCATAAGCATCTTCGTGCTACTAAGTATCTACCACCAATGATAGTGCAGCCTAACGAGGTTACACGTAACTATGATAGTGACCTCTTAACCGAGAGTAGTTCTATGATCTTAGGCAAGGGTACTCACCATGATGAGGACATCTGCTTAGACTCAATTAATACATTCAACAGAATCCCACTCTGTTTGAATGAAAGAATACTCACTCAGTTAAGCGAGGTGCCGAAGAAAGCTGATATGCCTGCCGATACTAAGCGCCAATGGTTAACGTTCGTTACAGAGTCATACAGAACGTATCGTGACCTAATCCAAACTGGTAATAAGTTCTATGAACGCCATAAGGTTGATAAACGTGGACGTACCTATGCTCAGGGCTATCACGTGTCCACTCAAGGCAATCAGTTCCGTAAAGCTATCGTAGAGTTCGCAGACAAAGAGGTAATCGAGGGATGAGTAAATACGTTGAAGTACAAAACCGTTTAAGTTCAGTTAAAGGCTACTTGAGAAGAATCAAGGGCAAACCGAGTACGTGGCTAATTGATGCTGCGTACTCAACGTCAGACCGTGATATGGAATACCACGAAAAACTACGTTTGGAACATGAACTTTATATCGAAGCTGTTACTGAAATTCTTGAAGACCAACGTAAAGCAGACCAAGCCAAGATTGATGCTATCGAGGAACTTTTAAGTGATTGAAGTCTATGGAGATATGGACTTCTCAATCGATGATGCTAACGGAGATGACGACATCGTTTACTGGTTCGAAGACATAGCTTGCCTATGTACTCGTAACAGTGACGGTTCGTTCTTCGTGCTCAACGGTTGTTGGGAGTTCAAAATTATAGATGGCAACTGCGTTATTAACGAACCAATGCTAATAGGTAAAGGTGACCACATATTGCGTAAAATCAATAAGCCTAAAGCTATGAAACGTAAGCAGTTTGACAAAATGATGCCTAACTTTGGGTATTAAGGAGAAACAATGAATAAACAACTTAACCAAGCTGAAGCTCTAAGAGCTTTGGCTAATGGACAAGAAATTCAGTACCTAGATACCAATGGTATTTACAGAGATATGGACAAAGAGAACTTTAACCCTATCCGTAGACCATCACTCACATGGCGAATCAAGTTAGAACCTGCCCAAGAAGCATTCTACAACTGGTGTGATAATAACGGCCCAGACGTAGGCGAAGAAGAGGGTTTCCATGCTGGATGGAAAGCCGCTATGGAGTACGCTGAATCAAAAAAAGCCCTAACGGGCAGTGATGATGTTACTCCCGAACGTTACAGGGCTGATTTAAGCCCTCACAACAAAGATGACCCTCTTAACTGGAATATAAGAGCTCCAGTAAGAAATAATAAATAAACCACGCAGCCTGTGCTACGCACGGCTGCTGCATCCAACTATATGAGGATTTAGTTATGGAATTATTTACTGGTAAGCAATACGTTAAAATCGCACTGGCCAACGCATTTGGTCTTGATAAAGAATTGTTCCAAACTCGCCTTGATTGGGTTGAAACCAAGTCAATGGACGAGCTCCATGCGTTAGTACATGACGCTGATGAACCGGCTATCTACTTAGGTGCATTGCTTGCACTCGAAGACGCTGAAGCAGGTAGACCATCAGGCTTCATGGTTGGCCTAGACGCTTGTTCGTCTGGTGTTCAAATCATGGGTGCAATGATGAATTGTGAAGTCACTTGTAAGTCTACCGGGCTTATTGATACAGGCCGTAGAGCTGACATCTACAGTGATGTAACTAACGTGATGAACCAATCACCTAACATCTCAGTGAATATACCTCGTAAGGAAGTTAAGCCAGCCTTAATGACTCACTTCTATGGTTCAACTGAGCAACCTAAGATCATATTTGGTGAAGATACTCCTGAGCTAGAAGCCTTCTATGCGTCACTGAACTCTGTTGCACATGGCGCCACAATCGCTATGGAACATCTACTAGGTGCATGGCAGCCATACGCAGACGAACATAGATGGTCATTACCTGATGGATTCGTTGCTGTATGTCCTGTCACTGAAAAGGTTGATAAGCGTATTGAAGTAGATGAGTTAGACCACTCTACCTTCACTCACCGCTTTGAAATAGTTAACGGCCAAGAGAAAGGCTTGTCTATCGCTGCTAACGTAGTGCATAGCATCGACGGCATGTTAGTCCGTGAGATGAATAGACGTTGTAACTATGACCCAAACATGCTTAAAGCTACCAAGTATGACATAGAGAACTACTGGGCTAAGAACGGTAAGCACCCTAAGCCTAGTAACGAGTTTGTATCATTACGCCTAGCTGAGAAGTTCATGTTCATGGAACTGCTTATGTCTGACTTCGAAGAAGAGCTTGAAGAACTACATAGGCTGATTGTGCAGTCGTTGGCTCACAAATCATTCCCTGTTAAGTGTGTGCACGACGAGTTCAAGTGTCACCCTAACAACATGAACCACTTGCGTAAGCACTATGTTGAGATGTTCCAGCAGTTAGCTAAGTCTGACCTGCTATCGGATATTCTCACTGAAATACACGGCTCACCCTACTCTATTGCTAAGGTTGGTAATGTCGTCAATGACATTGGTAACGCCAACTACGCACTATCCTAAACAAAAGCCCTTCGGGGCTTTTTCTTTTTTAAAATACACTAGTTGAAAGAGCTGTGTGCTCCGCACACTGGTGTGACTATCAACCGATATACTAAGTTCTCTGAAACGAGGTATTCTGACTATGTAACCACTATATGACAAACCTAACCCAAAACCCCCAAACCGCTGTCTTAGACAGTCTCAAATTAAACGTCACTGCCCAAGCTGATAGCTTAGAAGAAGCAAAACAACTCGCATTCAGTTCGGTACTAGAGAATCCAACCAGACATTCAGTATCACAGGCATTAGACATCTACCACAACACGCTAATTGAAGCCGTAAAAGTAAACATTAAGGGCATATAACATGCTAAAGCACCGCGAAGAGTTAGACCGTATTTTCAGTATTTTCGTATCGAGCAAAGCAGAGATACGTCCTCATTTTATCTTTACTGGCCCATCTGGTTCAGGCAAGACATTCACCATTGCACAGTTAGCCGAGAAGCACGGTGTTAACTTCCTTGAGATTAACGCTGCACAGCTAACCAAAGAAGGTACAAGCGGAAACAGTTTGTCCAAGGCACTCGTGCCATTGGCCAACATGCAGCTAGGCCAGACAGTCATCTTTGTAGATGAGTTCGATAAGCTGTTTATCAGTGGTAATTCAAATTCAGAACTTGCGCATGAAACCACTAACGGTGTTCAAAACGAGTTCCTTAAAATCTTAGAATCAGACACGACTTCAGTGTTTGGTGACTATGGTAAGTACATCAACATTCCATGTAAGAACGTTCTGTTCATCTTTGCCGGTGCATTCAACGGTGAAGAAAACATCGACTTAGACAGACTGCGTGAAATTGGCCTTAAGACAGAGTTCTTAGGTCGAGTCGGTCTGGCCTACAACACAGACAAGATAGCATTGGAAGACCTCATTCAAGCCATGAAGGACTCTGAGCTGCTTGCCATGTACTTGGAACTCTTCCCTAAGATTAAGCGAAAGGACGTTGAGAGATCAGTCACTGACTCCTTAACGGAAGGCTATGAGAACAATACACTTGGCTATCGAGCCATTACTACACTGCTTCACCAGTATTTCATCAACGGTGGCCCGACTACTAAGCAGAAACAAAAAGCCATGTTCAGCAAAACACTTGAGTTCAGAAGTGCGAGCTGAGTTTAAAAAAGGCGACAAGGTGACTTATAAACCTTATGAAGTTCACCGAACCATGTACGTGGTAGCCATTGAAGATAATCCAAGACACTTAGATGGCTCACCTGACGACAGAATCCATTATCGCTTGGCTAATAAAATAGGACTACCTCCGGTAGTTCGTTCGACTGGCTTATGCATAATGGAATCTCAACTATTTGAGTCGAGTGCTTGGAAGGTAGTAATACCAGATCAAGAACAAGACCCAAACTACCAAAGTTTGACCTACCAAGATGCAGCCCAAATTCAAAACCTCTACGCAGAGAAAGGCCAGATGGTCATACTCCATGAGATGCATACTGCGCTCAATTAAAAACGTTGTACCCATCCTTGTGCTGTTCTTTGCGTGGTCTTACACCATAGAGGTAGACAGTATGCACTATCCCGAAAACATGGGTAACACATCAAGCAACCCAAGTAGTCCTGACTACGCACCCGAATACGGGTTGTGCTTTGCGTGTGACCATGAACTTATCCCTGATGGTGACAGATACGAGCCTGACTTAATCTGTCCCAATTCAGATTGTGACCAATCTCCTTACTATGTAGAGGAATAAAAACAAATGACTGATGACGTTAAATCAGATGACCTAAATCTAACTGGTGAGAACCTAGTAGTAAATACTGCTGACTTGAAAACAGTATTTTACCAGCCCCAACAAGACCACATCAAAGTGGTTAAGCATCATCCTGACGCTGCCTTGCCTTCAATGGCACACCCAGACGATGCCGGGTTAGACTTACAAACAATGGAGTCTGTAACACTACCTCCAGGTAAATCATGTGTACTGCCATCAGGTATTGCTATGGAACTACCTAAAGGCTATTACGGACGCATCTCCAACCGCTCAAAGATAGCCAGTAAGCTTAATGTTGCGGTAATGGCGCGTATCATTGATAAACCGTTTACAGGTGAACTCAAAATCAACCTAATCAACTTAGGCCAAGATACTGTTGAGTTCCGTAAAGGGGACAAAGTAGCTCAAATCGTTATTGAGCGTACCTACAGCGATATGCCTATCGAAGAAGTAGACAGTCTTCAAGAAACATCACGTGGAGCATCAGGCATCGACGATGCCGAGATGCGTATACGTTAGGTGATGGACGAAAAAGAGTTTCGCCAACTCGACCATCTATTCCAAAGACAAAAAGACTATGTGAATAGTCTCATATCAACTAGAAGGTTTTTTAAAAACCATGCGAGAGAACTCCTTCGTAATAATAGAGATCTAAAAAATCACATTAAAGAATTAGAGAACGCACTATACGGTCAATCCTCAACTGAATAATCATGCTCGGAAGGCTGGTTTGAAAGTGACCTAAGTGGTGTGTTCTCTTACCTTGTTACATACCATTGGTGGCTCAACTGAGTACTCTTACTCGACACGAGTGGTATGTAAAAGGCGTATACAGGTGCATGGTGCACTATCGGGTTCGATACCCGACTTACAACACATGATTTGTTTGCGGGCCTGCGGGCACTTCATGTGGTGTAAGCCTGATGGCAGGGATAAGAGTTAAAATTGTTGGTTCGAGTCCAACCGCCTGTATGCGCAACCCAATTCAATAATTCGTATAGTCGCAATTACTGCCGCGACTGTACTGAATAGTGTCGTAAAGCCAAATCTGTGAGTTTTTCTGCACTCATGACACAACAGACCATTCACCCTGACCTAACGTTAGCGCAGGTATGGGGTGCTTTGGAGATGTATCTGCATTCTAACTAACCAATAGTTATTATACTGTCTGTCCACAACCGCAGATACATCTACCAAAACATCCCTTTTCAACGCCAAGTAAACTCACTCAAATCAGCCTAGCTATGGTGGCTAAAAGCTCCGCCCTGCATAGTTTATGAGGTGGAACATTGAGTGTGTCTAAGAGTATCTCTGGACACTTGGCACCATTTTCAACGGTCACCTAGACAACGTTCCCATTAACGCGGGGCTAGACGTAGGAGTGTCATAGGGTTCAATTCCCAAGGTGACCCCAAATTCAAGAGAGACAATCCATGAAAATATTCGGCTACGAATTTAGAAAGTTTGAAGAGCAAACCACAACAATTGAAACCGTGGAAACATGGGTAGTTGAGTGGGAAGTAATGGTTCCTAAGTATCGTGATTGGTATGAGCCTACTCCAAAGTTCAAAACTTTTGTTTCAAAAGACCAAGCAGAAATGTTCAAAAAAGAACTTCAAAGCTGCATAGACCTTTTAGGCGATCAACGCATTAAGCCAAAGGTTTACAAGCAAGAACACTCAACCAACGCTTAAAGGTTTCAACGTGACTACATCTCAACAAATACTGTCTGCACCTAAAGGCGCCATCTATGTATGGCCGAGACAAAACACAGCATTTTACTTGCGTGATTTGCTTAGGCATTTAGGAAGAACCGACTTAAAAATTAAGTACCTCAGTATTTTCTTTAGTTCACAAAATAACTGGCAAGGTTCAACAACACCCGTGGTCATAGACCACTACTGTTGGGACATCGCAACAAGGCAAGAAATGGACTCCATTTACGAATACAAACAATGGATTGACTCAAAAGGTTTGAACCATGATTAACAACATTGAAGGTCAGAACAAAGCTGAGTTAATTAAGATCATCGAAGAGCAGCAAGCACATGATGTGGAGCGTGAAGCACGTGTTAAGCAACTAGAGTGGTCTTTGAAAACCCTTGATGATTACCTCTCTAACAAAAAACAATTCGCCATAGAGCAGCAGATTAAAGGCGTTACTCGTTTTGTAGAGAATTTCAATAACGAATATGGCGGAGGTTTTGGGGATGCATTAGATGAGTATTCTGATGTTTTTTGCGAACAACTACGCAAAGGCGGTGATGTATGAAAGTTGATTTAAGCTTCTGGCGCTTTGTAATATTTTTCAACATAGCTAAGACAGGGTTATGGCGAAAAGGTAGTGATGTTTTTATTTTACACTTAGGCTCGTTTTCTAATGAGTCAAACACTGCAATTCGAATTGTAGTTTTTCCCTTTAGCTTAATTATTGGGTTTATCACAAAGGGCAGTGATGTATGAGTTTTAAAGAACTGTACTTCCCAAAAAAACCCGCCTTTCAATTTGTTAAGAGTACCTACCCATGTAATGCGTAGTGAGCCTGGAGCCATTATTGATTACATAAAGCGTTCGAGGTTCTATACATGAATGATGTAAATATTATACTTACTGCCCTTCTCGCTTGCTCATTAGTTTTCCTATGCCTTATGGCCTTAGCTACCATAGAGTTTTGGATGCCAAAGCTATTTAAAAAATTCCTGATGTTACTTCCCTTACAACCCGCCAAGAACACTGTTACAGGCGATACGCCTGAACAGCGTGCAAGAGAATGGATATGCCGATTCGAAGGCTGCATAACGGTTGCCCGTTACTATGCAGGTATGCCACAAGCTACATGTAGACGATGTGGACACAGGAACAGGTGTGCACAATCAGGAGTCAAAGAATGGAGAGAACCTGACTTATGAAAACCATAAGCACAAAAGTAGAGCTTATTGAGTGGCTCAAAGAGCAACACATCTACAGTGACATTTGGTGCGACGAAGACATTCCTGATGTTAAACCAGCTCGCAACAGCAAGTGGAAGGATTCTGAGTTTGACCCTGAGTGGTTATCAGATGGTGCAGTAGTTAAGGTTCCTCGTGGTCACATGAAAGATGAAATTGGCGGTTACGTTAAAGTCATCATAGACCTGACTGAACAGAACGACACCGTTCGCGTTAAGTTTGTCCGTGGCTTCGTAGGCAAGAACTTTTACACCGCAATCACTAGGTTCGGTACGATCGACTTTCCTAAAGCTGAAGTCTACAAGTGCCAGTCACACGAAGAACTTATTGATTTAATCAATCCCAAGTTTAGATACAAGCTCTTATTGGAGAAAGAGTGAATAAGCGAACCAGTAAATACAAAGTATTCGGTTTGAAGGACTACACGCCAGAAGATATTGAATCCCTAAAAAAGAAACACCCACTAGGGTATCACGCAACACATCGAGAAGATGGTACTCCGTTACCGTTTAATGGTGTGTTTTATTCCATCAAACCCAAGAGATTCAAATGAGTCAACGACCTAATATGCCGGGCTTCCCTACTACCGTAGGTGGCCCTAAACTCAAACCCCTACAAACACATGAAGTGTTTCGCTTCAATCGTGTGTTTGTGGGTATTTCCCTAGCCCTTTACTATTAAGGAATTTAATGAAGTTTAAAGAGTACCAAGGCAAAGCGATTATTCGCAAAGCTTTTGAGATTACCTCACGGGAACAGTTCATAGTTGAACACCAAATCATAGACGACACTTATCGTTTCGGTCTTAAACTCGACGGTAAAGTTATTGAGTTCGTAGCACACGAGCCAGTAAACGTAGGTGACTTTGTTGTCTATCTAAATGAAAGTGACATCTATCACTGTAGTCGTAAAGTGTTCTTAGAACGCAATGACTACCCTGCCATTGAAGATAAGAAACACAAAGTAGAAGCACCAAAACGTTCTGTAGTCATACAAGATATGATGAAGAAACTAGGTTGCGATGGCGCCTTTATTTCATCTCAAAGCATTATTGACCGTATTGAAGACGTAGACTTCCAAACAATCGAACTTGCTGGTCAGAAGATGATGTACTGCGGTATTCGCATGAAAGGTGGCTTTGTTGTAACAGGCAAACCATCAGTGTGTATCAGCCCTGAAAACTGGCGTGATGAGATTGGTCAGAAGATCTCATTCGAAAACGCTTTCCAAGAAATCTACAAGCTTGAAGCATACCGCTTCATGACAAGTGAGTAGTCTCGCAATACCCCTTCCTGACAATCTTTACGTTGGCTTAAAACTTGTACCCCTACACCCAGGTCATATAGGCAACGCTGTAATCACTGAAATAACTGAAGACAGATTCATTATCGTTACTGACTTTGGCAAGGAAGTACGCTTTACAAATGAGGAACTCCGTTCCTTGTTTTCGGCTACAACAATGCAAGTTGAAAATGAGTACTTCATGGACTTGATACATGAGCCAGTAGATTACGACAAAGAACTCAGGAAGCGCTTTGAAACACAACGAGAGTTGATACAACAACAACTCGATAAACTTAAACAGCCCACTTCATAGTGGGCTTTTTTATTTGGGACAGCAAATATGAACACGCAAGAAATTAAAACTACACCAATCTCAGCATTGGTAGGCAAGACAGTACAAATTCAAGAACTAGCGAATGAAACCATTTCGTTAGTATTAGCCGTCGATACTAAGACCGGCCACGCAGACATAATCAGCGTGCAGCAGCCTGAGAACAAACCAGAACCAGAACCAGAACAACTAAAAGAACAAAAGGAACTGTTTGTACTTCAGCGCAAAGGCAAAAGCGAGTTACAGGACTCAACAGTAGAACGATACGACCGCGTTGAAAGCGACATCATTAACTACCCTGCTCTACTTAAAAGCGTTATCAAATTACGCAACGAAAAAGTAAGCACCCGTGAAATTGCAAAACGCAAAAGCATTGCGTACTCAACTCTTGGTTTGATGATCACCGTAGCCCGCAAACGCGGTTACGTGAATATCGAAGGCGATAGCTATGTATTCACCGAGAAGTTTAGAGATCTCGCTATCATCAACGCAAAAACAGCATAAGGAAAAACCATGCTAGAAATTAATGCAGATTGCCTAACTGTAGGTGAACTAAAAGAAAAACTAGATTTCTTTGAAGACCACATGCTAGTTGTTTCAAACGTCAGCTTTGGTGACCGACTACAAACACAACAAGCTATTTATGTTGATGAAGTGGACATTGCTGCCTTAACACCAAGCTCCTATTCAGAAAGCGGTTGTAAGGTCATCGACACAATGAACGCAGACCCAGAAGACATAAAGGTTGTATCACTAAATTGGGGAGCAATTGAATGACCAACCCTATTGTAATTGGTTTAGCTGGACGCAAAGGAGCTGGCAAAGACTACGGTGCAACGGTAATCACCAAAGCAGCTAGAGATGCTGGCTTTACATGTTCTCAGTTAGCTTTTGCTGACCCGATCAAGAACATGCTTAAGATTGGTCTTGGCTTAACTGACACCCACTTTATAAGCCAAGAAGCTAAGGAAACTATTATCCCACACTTAGGCGTAACACCACGCTACTTAATGCAGACGTTAGGTACAGCATGGGGCCGTGGCATGGTTAATGACAATGTTTGGATTAATCGATGCAAGCAGTTAATTGACCAAAAAGAAACTGACATTGTGATAGTGACAGACGTTAGATTCGACAACGAAGCACACATGGTACGTCAGTATCAAAATGGTCACATTGCTGAAATCATTCCTACAGTAGCTATTGATAACCCTGACAATCACGTGTCAGAGCAGCCTATCAACACGCTACCCAATGACTTCATTGTACCCAACCCAAGAACACCAGTATTTGATAGAAACCTAATGTCAGTGCTCTGGCAAGTTCTCAACAAAGAATCCCAAAACCCGCAAAGGCAAACCAATGACAGAGTACCTCTGCAAAGCGGTATTTGAAGAACACTCCTTCCAGTTCGAAACAATGGGCGCAGTCACAATACTGCAAGCCTATGAGCAATTCAGCGAATACCTATTTGAACAAACCGAAGATAGCCGTGTACTAGCTGTCGCTAGACACGTTGAATTTGAACGCATCGAAATGTAACGGGGGTGCGTTCCACGCACTCTTGCGATTAACAACAAGGAAATATCCACATGAACGCAGTAAAACCAAGTGTAGCTGTAGAAAGTATCGCTACTGTCATTCGTGCAGGTCTAGTTCCCATGATTCATGGTTCGCCAGGAACAGGGAAGTCAGACATTGTGCGCAAAGTAGCGAAAGAATTTAACCTAGAAGTCATTGATGAACGTCTAGCTAACTGTGACCCAACAGACTTAAAGGGCTTCCCTAAAGTCAATGGTGACGTAGCGACATTCATTCCATTTGACACGTTCCCAACTACAGATTCTCTGATCCCTGAAGGTAAAGACGGTTGGCTTCTATTCTTAGACGAGCTACCTCACGCACCTGAATCAGTGCAGAAAGCAGCATACAAGATTCTACTAGACCGTATGGTCGGTGGTCGTAAGCTGCACCCACAAGTCGCTATCGTAGCAGCCGGCAACCTAGAGTCAGATGGTGCATTCACCTCTCGCTCAAGCACTGCTATGCAGTCACGACTCGTTCATATCGAGTTGATGGTAAACACTGCAGATTGGATTGCACACGCACAAGAACAAGACTACGACCCTCGTGTTGTATCTTACATTCAGTATCGTCCAAGCAACTTACAGATGTTTGATCCAGACCACACTGATTACACCTTTGCGTGCCCACGTACTTGGGAATTTGCCAGTAAGTTACTTGGCAAGATGAAAGACGTTGGCCCATCAGCACTACCGCTATTAGCCGGTACGCTTGGTGAAGGCGCAGCACGTGAGTTCATTCAGTTCTTAAACGTGTTCGAACAACTGCCGTCAATCCAGTCCATCGAGTCAGGCCCAGAGACAGTCAACATGCCCTACAACGATGGCGGAACGCTATTCGCACTGTCAGGGATGCTTGCAGACAACGTGACTAAGAGCAACGTTAACTCGCTTATGCGTTACGTGAATCGTATGCCGCGTGAGTTCCAAGTGATCACAATTCGTGACATGAGCAGACGTTATCCACTGCTTACACAAAACGAGCTTTTCATGAATAAAGCTATGGAATTGTCTGCGCTAATCTAAGGAAGCATTATGCAAACTGAAGAACTAACGAACGCTTTAGATGCAGCGAAGATACAACTTATCTCTCGACCCAATAGTGTATTTCTAACCACGATACTATTCAGTTTGCGCTTCAACTGGAGCGAGAGAACGCATACGTCACAAACGAACGGGGTTTACCTACTGGTGAACCCGAATTACTTTATGACTTTACGCCCTACTCAGCGTATTGCGTTCTTAGCCAAAGCTGCTTATAGGGTTGCTTTACAGCACCCTATTCGCGGTAAAGGTAAAGACTACTACACGTGGAAGTCAGCGACTGAATACATCGTCACAGACCTTCTGATTAAGCAAGGCTTTGATGTTCCTGACACATGGAACTATCACGAAGACTTTGAGAATAAGACCTCAGAAGAGGCTTATGACATCGTTGTAGAGAAAGCAAAGCAAGCAGCTAAAGAGTCTTGGGAAGATGACGATGACTGGTTTGATGAAGAGACAGGCGAAATACTCGACTTCTCTTACATAAACAGCACTGTTGACGAAGCCGAAGACGACTTCGACACACCACAAGACGATGACGGTATTGAATGGGCAGAGATTGAATCTGAAACCATAGACACGATACAACGTGCATCGATACTTGCTGAACAAGCAGATGGTTGGGGTGATGTTCCAGGGGAAGTTAAGATCTTCTTGGACAACTTACTGTCACCTAAAATGCCGTGGCACAAAATACTGTCTAAGCACATGACGGACTTGGCCAAAGTAGATTACTCCTTTGAACGCCCTAATCGTCGTTACTTACCTGACACGTATTTGCCTACTCAGAACTCAGAATCACTGACTGAAATTACCGTTGCAGTTGATGTATCTGGTTCAGTCGGCCCCGGCCAAATAGACCAATTCATCTCTGAAATACACGCAATCCATACGCAATTGAAACCGACTAAGACAACTGTACTTGGTTTCAACACTGATATTACGACCACCACAACCATCGAAGAAGCTGCAGATGTATTGAACATCGAGCTTAAAGGTGATGGCGGAACCAATATCACACCTGTCATGGAGTACGCAGTTGAAAACAAACCAAAAGCATTAGTGGTATTCACTGATGGTCACTTTGGCTTTGATGAAAACGAAGTACCAAGAGATGTTCCAGTTTATTGGATTATCGAAGGCAACTCAGACTTCTCGACTAAACGAGGTAAGGTAATTCACTTTGAAGTATGAGCAATTTAAGGCTGCGGCCATACAGTCATCTAAAGGGTTCACTAGACCACAACTAGAAGAGAACTTTGCTGCTGCCATGACCAGCCGAACTTACTACAAGCGCCAAGTCAATATTTGGCAAATAATCTGCGCCATTAACTTTGCTGCTTGGATGATTACCCTACTCAATTAACCCTTTTGCCGCACTAGAGTTGTCTCGACCCAGACACTTCATACCGCTCTAGTGTGGCCTTTTTATAATAAGGATCGCCAATGGCATTCACTCTCAACGATTGCCAGTCAAAGGCAGTCATCGAAATAACCAAATTCTTACTAGACCCTGAAGCTGATGAAATGGTTTTAGAGGGCTACGCTGGAACAGGTAAGACAACACTCATTGCGCACTACTTAGAGAACTTCGACAAGTACAAGCAAGCCCATGAAGTGTTAGGCGCCCAGTTCCGTGATTTCGACGAAATCGCTATTACAGCAACAACCAGAAAAGCAGCTCGCGTATTGTCAGAGACAATGGAAATCGAGCCCATGACGATTCACGCTTACTTAAAGCTGATCATGAAAAACAACTGGAGTAACGGTACAACTAGCTTAATCAAAAGCAAGGCTGCCGAAGTACTGGAAAACAAATTAATAATTATTGATGAAGCCAGCTTCATTGATAGTTCACTGAAAGGTTTCATTAACCTGTTAACCATGAACTGCAAGATCATCTACATGGGTGACCCTGCACAGCTTATTAGCGTTAACGAAAGCAAATCACCTATCTTTGATGCCGGTATTAAAACAGTACGCCTTAACACCATCATGCGTAACAAAGGCACTATCTCAAAGATAGCCAAAGCATACCGAGAGACAGTACACACAGGACAGTTCAAACCATTAATACATGATGGTTTATCCGTGAAACACGTGGAACCAGATGAATTTGAAGAACAGATTCGTCATGTATTTACGCACCCTGGCTTTCAGCCAGAGCGCACCGCTAAGGTGTTGGCGTGGACTAACAATAGAGTATCAGCTTATAACTCGTTTATTCGCTACTGTCGTAATGTCCCAGACCATATCAACGAAGGTGAAACCCTTATCACCAACAAACCCATCATGGAGAGCACTTCTGACTACATCTCTTACAGCACTGACGTTCCCGTCACTGTTAAGAACGTAGAACAAGTGAACATTGATGGCATTGAGGGCTTCCTAGTAGACCTTGAGAAGCGCAAAGAGTTATTCGTACCAACTGAGCGTTGGAAAGTGAAAGCACTGCTTAGAAAGTTTGCTGATGCAAAGCAATGGAAACAGTACTTCCACGTGAAAGACCAATGGGGCGATTTACGTCCTGTCTACTCATCTACCGTTCACAAGTCACAAGGTTCTACCTACGACAAAGTGTTCATTGACTTGAGTGACATTGGTTCCTGTAAAAATCCAGACGATGTAGCTCGCTTACTTTACGTTGCCGTGTCACGTGCATCGACTGAAGTGATCATGTGTGGACAACTTCCCCCTGAATACTTAGGAGAAACAAACAATGACAGCGCAGCAGCAAAACTCAAAGGACTCAAAGAGACGCTACTGGAAAGCTGAAGTTCAATCGTCTATCAGAGATTTCATCTTAGACACATTCGAAGAATCCAAACAGAAAGTTATCGACGACTTTTCAATAAGACAACGAGACAAACTCAATTCTGTTGCTGGATTTCGATTCAGAGGTGAACCCTTCGTTCACCGGCTAAACAATCTGCAGCCTTATCAACTTAGAAGACTACACAAATATTTCGTTGAAGACTTCCAAGCTCACGCAGATGAGTGGGAACGTCACGCATTAAGACAGCATGAGGTGAATGGTTTCATAAACCAAGCACTGAACAAGGCCAAGAATAACTCTGACCTTTACCTGCTGTTGCCTAGCTGCGTACACACTGCACTTCCTGAGCGCGGTGAAGAAGAATATCCCTCACTCATGACTGAGCAAGTTATGCAGTTCCAAAGCGATAATGAAGAAGGTGTGAAGTTGTTAAAGATGCAGTTAATTCTTAACACACTAAAGGCATAACATGCAGCACATCATTTTTAGAGAGAACACTGAGTACAAAGTAGCGATACTCATTAAGAGTAACTCGCTGCGAAAGACTCAAATGGAGACCTCCTACATTCAGCCGTTACGTCAACTTGGTGTTAAGCCAAAAGACATAATTGCGTTTGATTTGGTGTACGGCCCGAAGAATAAGAAACCACCTGTGAAAATCATGCGTGCTTATTTGCAAGACCTTATGCCGATACTTAAGGAACAAGGCGTTGAGTACCTTTATGTACCTGACGCCGAGTACTTTAAGGTGTTAACAGGTGAGAAGAAAGCAGACCCACACCACGGCTACGCCCTGCCGTGTATTGTGGACGGTTATTCGCACATGAAGGTTGTGTTGGGAATAAACCATTCTGCCCTATTCTACAATCCAGACCTGCAAACAAAACTGGATATGGGGTTACAAACGCTAGCTGATACGGTGAAAGGTAACTACAAAGAAATTGGTACTGACATCGTTAAATCAGCTAAGTACATACGTCACCCTAATCAGGTTTACTCTGTCCTGCAGGATCTTAAGGAATACGATGCGTTAACGGTTGATACCGAAACGTTGAGCTTAAGCTTCTGGAAAACAGGTGTTGTGACTATTGGTTTTGCATGGGATCAACACAACGGGGTTGTTATCTGGTGTGATGATTACCACAAGCCAAACAGTAAAGTGAGACAGCTCCTTAAAGAGTTCTTCTTTACTTATCGCGGCAAGTGCATTTATCACAACGCGAATTACGATATGAAGATATTAATAAACACACTGTTTATGAACGGTCTTCTGGACGAGAAAGGTAAACAAGAAGGTATCGAGGTAATGACTCGTAACTTCGACGACACCAAACTGCTTACCTACTTGGCTACTAATTCGTGTGCCGGTAATAACCTATCTCTTAAAGAGCAGTCGCACGAGTTCACCGGGAACTTTGCAGAAGATGTGCAAGATATTACGAAGCTCACTAAAGAAGATCTTGAGGTGTACCAACTGAAAGATTGTCTAGCTACGTGGTATGTACATAACAAGCATTACCCTACTGTGGTGAAAGATCAGCAGCTTGATGTTTACGAGAACATCATGAAGCCATCAGTAAAAGTTGTGCTGCAAATGGAATTGACAGGTATGCCTGTCGATATGAAGCAAGTCAAACATGCCCGTAAAGTGCTTGAACATGAAATTGAAGAATGTCACCGAATACTGAACAGTTTCGAAGGCATCAAAGATTTCATATACATGGAACGTGAAAACGCCATGCATAAGCGCAATGCAGAATTGAAAACAAAGGTTAAGCCAATTGAAGACTTTGACTACATTGTCTTTAACCCTAACTCTAACCCAATGATGCAACGGTTCCTGTACGACTTCCTTGATTTCCCTATCGTAGACAAAACACCCACTGGCGCTGGCGCTGTGGGTGGTGAAACGCTGATGAAGCTGTATGCAATGACTGATAACGACAAGATTAAAGAAGTACTGAAGAAGTGCGTCGATTTCTTTGACGCAGATAAAATTCTAGGTACGTTTATCAAAGCATTTGAAAAGGCAGTTCTTAAGTCTGACGGCCATTACTATGTGCATGGTAACTTTAACATTGGCGGTACAGTATCAGGGCGCCTAAGTTCATCTGGCCCTAACATGCAGAATATACCGTCTACTGGTGCTACCTATGCGAAGCTAGTTAAGTCTTGCTTTGTTGCGCCACCTGGATGGGTATTCATGGGAGCAGATTTCGCGTCCTTAGAAGACCGTATATCAGCACTGACTACACGTGATCCAGAGAAGCTAAAGGTTTACACCGATGGCTACGATGGTCACTGTCTACGTGCGTACAGCTACTTTAAGCACCAGATGCCTGACATTGACCCTAACTCTGTTAAGTCAATTAATAGCATCAAAAAGAAATACCCTGAACTCAGACAAAAATCAAAGTCGCCAACGTTCCTACTAACCTATGGTGGTACGTATCACGGCTTGATGGGATTGGGGCTAACCAAAGAAGAAGCTATCGGTATTGAAACCAACTATCACAACCTCTATCAGTGGTCAGATGATTGGGTTCAAGACAAGATTAGCCGAGCAGCAATCGACGGTTACGTAACAGTAGCTTTCGGTCTAAGAGTAAGAACGCCTGTGATTAAGCAATCGTTAATGGGGAACTCACGAACTCCTTACGAAGCTAAAGCAGAGGGACGTACCGCAGGTAACGCACTTGGCCAGTCTTACGGTCTTCTTAACAACAGAGCAGGTATTGACCTGCAAGAGCGCACCTTCGACTCAGACTTCCGTTATGACATTCTACCTGTGGCTCATATACATGATGCCCAGTACTTCATGGTACGCGACGACCTAGAAGCCGTGGAGTGGTTAAACCATAACTTAGTAGAGTGTATGGAATGGCAAGAACTACCTGAGATTCAACATGACAGTGTTGGCTTAGGTGGTGAGCTATCTCTGTTCTACCCTACATGGAAGGATGAAGTTGAGTTGCCAAATGGGGCTACACAAGATCAGATAAAAGAAGTCATTCAAGATTTCTTAACTGAAGCTGAAGCCGCATAAAACGAACGCCCTACATTTGTAGGGCTGTTCTCCTTGATTTTATAAATTAAACAGGTACTGTTATGTCCAAGCGGAAGAAGTACAACCCGCTTAAACACGCTGAAGCTCGTTCCAGAGCACAGCTAAAAAACACAGCTATCGGTTGTGTTCCAGCACAAGGCCCGTGTCAGTTCCTATCATTAACTAATTCCCAGTTAATACCCATGACACAGGACACATTCCAACTCATTTCGAATATTCGTCACAAATGGACTGTATTTATTGCTGTCGTTGGTATTGACGATTTTGGTTCCTACTACATGAAATCTGACGAGATTGAGGTTAACGACCCTCAGTTTCAGAAGGACATGGTGGAAACCTTAAACAAACACCACAAAGCCTTAATTGATACATTCAATCAAAAACATCTACTCAGCGTAGGCTGGCTTGCTACCCCATACAAATACTCGTGGGACGTAGACCAAGCTTACAAATTACTTGTTGAGTTAGGTGTCACTGACTTTGTAAAAGACGAAGAAAACGAAGTTTACAAAACTGCATGAGGTACATGATGTTTGCAGATCCAGTAGATAAAGCTTCAGCTATTGAAGAAGAAGCCCGTCAACGCGCTATTGCTAAAGCACGCGCTAATAGTAAACCCACAATTCTTCCTAAAGGCAGTTGTTATAACTGCGAAGAACCACTCAACAATAAAAAGCTATTCTGTGACGCTGACTGCGCTACAGATCATGATAAGGCCGAACGTGCCGAACGCATGAGATAAACCCATTTCCTACTTAGGTGGAATGGGAGAAGTACCTGTTCCGCTCCCCGCAAGAGTTACCTACCAATGAACAGTACATTCCCTCCCATTCTACGTAAGCCCCCTTTCGATTCAGACAGACCCCAAATTGAGAACCTTATTAACGACGGTTACTCAGACAGCGTAATCGCTGAAAGATTTAATGTAACCAAAGACACTATATGGAGCAGACGGAAACGCTGGAAACTACCAAGCGGTTCTGAGATGCGAGATAAGCAACTGGTAGACAGTATGCGTGTCCTTTGGAAAGAGTGTTACAGCGTCCCTGAGATGGCTGAAACCCTGAATATCAGTGAGCAGATGGTTTATATGAAACTGTCTCAGCACAAAATAAGAGAAACACCACGCTTGGGTATCACTACCCCTGTAATCCCGTTTGCCACACTTAAGCAAGGCATCACGCCAGAAGATGAAGACGAGACTCTTATCATCACGCACAAGCGTAAACCCAAGTGGGCTCTAGTTCCAATTGACCAATACCAGGACTTAGTAAATGGGGTGTTCAATGAGCTTAGAGAAGACGCATAAATTTGAGGTTCAAGACGTACATCAGATATGGCGAACCAAAGAATGTACGTTCAACGTTAGCTTCCCTACTAAGCAACTGGTTTGCGTATTCGCAATGCGTGGACAGTTCACACGACTGGATTACAAAGCACTAAATAACCTTTTCCTTGATGCCGGTTATAAGCAAGTCATATTCGAACGCGAAGTTGATGGACAGCTTGAGCAGAAAGTAAAAACAATTCATAAGCGCCACGAAGACATAGTGGCCACGACTTTTAAGAGACTAAAATGAAGGCTGAATTAGTTAATCACAACAATGACGACTTGCTCTGCGTAAACGCAGCTCGCGTCTCAATGGACAAAGAATCAAGTGTATTCACGTTCCGTAAAGATAAACCAAAAGGTTCAGATGAAGGCTTAGTACATTACCTTGCCGGTCACCGGCACTGGACTCCGTTCAGTCATGCGCGTTTCACATTGGTAGCTAATGACGTATTCGTTAAACTAGCTAACGTAAATCCTGAAGACATTGCTTCAGCAGTATGGCGTACAAACAAGAGCACCTTTAAGTTCCGTACATCATTGTTTGGTTGGGTTAACTTACTTAAGCAAGACATGATTGAACCGACTTACAAAGATGCCATTATTAACTTCTTGTTTGAGAAAGTACCTAATTGTGCCAAGGCACTACTGTCAGATGTCACTTCTTACAGTCAAACAATGAATGACGTATGGGAACCAGAAGTTGAAACTGACCCTGCATTCATTGACGTAACGATGCGTGAAACTATTCCTATCTTCATTGCACGCCAACGCTTTAAGCACATGGTAGGTACTACATACAATGAAGTGTCTCGTCGATACGTTGACGACACACCTGAGTTTTACCACATTGATGAATGGCGTAGTCGTCCCGACGGTTCGATTAAGCAAGGTAGTGGTGATATTCACCCAGACAGTGCAGCGATGTCCTTGTTTGCTAGAGGCCGTGTCACACTGATGGCCCAAGATTACGAAGAAAACATTGAAGAAGGTTATGCACCGGAACAAGCAAGAAGTCTCTTGCCACAAAACATGATAACCAGTTATTATGTCACTGCTTCCTTAAACGCATGGAATCGCGCATACGAGCAACGTATTGACCTCCATGCACAGAAAGAAATCCAAATGTTAGCTGAACAGTGGAACACCCACTTGAGCAACAGCCCTCACGGTGACATTTGGAAAGCCATATCCTCATAGTTGGTATGCCCTCGTAGGCTGACAGCTAGGCGATGACACTAGCCATAGACCAGCAAATTGTTAAGCAGGTTTTAGAGATCCCATCAGATCGTGTCACCCATTCCCCCTAATCCTTCCTTATTGAGTAATAAAAATGTTCAACACATCAGTAACTTCATTATTAAACAAAGCTGTAGCCTTATGCGAAGCAGCAGTAGCTAAAGCACAAGAACAGCAAAAGACCGCTGAACTAAAGCGTAAAGAGTTGCAGGCCAAACTTAAGCAAGAACAAGAAAAGGCTAACAAAGCCATGATTGACGAAGCTAACGCTGCAAACACGAAGACTAAGTTGAAAGAATTTATTGTTTCTTAGTAAGTAAACCAATTAAACAAACAGCCACCGTTAAGGTGGCTTTTTTGTGTCTGGAGAATATGTATGCCTATGTATGACGCCTTGGGCCGTAAAAAGAAACACAACGCAATGAATGATACTTGGGGCCATTTATATCCTGACCCCGGCACAAAGTACCCTGCAGTATTTCATGTAGCTACAAGCGAATATGGGGACACTGTTCTTTTAAGTGCTGACTACGAAAAAGTAGGAAACCCTTTAGACACGTTTATTTTTTCGCAGATTACAAATCTAGTAGACCCAACAGACGAACCAACTCTCTACAGAATTGATTGCCATCTATGGTTTTTTAAAAACTGTCACGACGCCTACCTCGGTGAAGAAGTAGGTAAACCAATTAAAGTAAAAATAAAAAAGGTTTGGAGCAACTAATGAACCCATTGTTTGAAAAACTACTCTACAAGGTACACTCTAACGGTAAGATAGGCACATGGAGTGTCCGTGTTACTGATGAAGGCACACACGCCCTAATGACTGTAGCGTCAGCGAAAGTCATAGGCGGCAAAGCAGTCGAAACACCAACTAAGTACACAGTAGGTAAGAATATTGGCCGTGCCAATGAAACCACACCACTGGAACAGGCAGTGCTTGAAGCCAAGAGTAAAGTAGCTAAGAAGCTAGACGGTGGTTACCTTTCTGATATACCAGTAGAGGGCGACACTGCTAAGAATGGACTTGGTTTCATTAAGCCGATGCTTGCGCAGCCTATCGATAAGGTTAAGCAGTGGGATTACCCAGTGTATGTGCAGCCTAAGTTTGACGGTCACCGTATGCTGGCCACAATCCAAGATCATAAAGTTGTGCTGTACTCACGCCAAGGCAAAGTACTTGATGTAGAGCACATCAGAGCAACACTTCAAGCAGCCTATGACGCAGACATTTGGACAGGCCGAGTACTGGACGGTGAAGTCTACGCTCACGGTGAGACACTGCAGACTATAAGCTCATGGGTCAAGAAACCTAAACCTGAGTCTCTTAGACTGGTTTATAACCTGTATGACGTTGATTGGGCATACCCTTATGGAGATAGAGTTAAGCTCCTAAACCAGTTACTAGATAACATTGAAACTACGCACCTTGATGGTACAGAAACCAGACTAGTGTATAGCGAGGAAGAACTAAACGACTTGCACGCTAAGTACATTGGGCTTGGTTACGAAGGCACTATTGTTCGTCAAGGCAATGCAGGTTATGAACAAGGCAAGCGCAGCAAGTCACTCATGAAAAAGAAGGACTTCCAAGATGCTGAGTTTCGAATCATTGACTCTCTACGGGGTAAACGCAATGAACGTAACAACACCGAAGTCGGAATCTATAAGTGTGTCACAGATGCCGGTGTCGAGTTTTCTGTCACAGCCCCAGGCAACGCACAAGAAAAGCATACTCACGCTATCAACGGTGGGCAAAACATTGGCCTTTATCTTACAGTCAAATACTTTAACCTTACACCAGATGGATGCCCATTCCATCCCGTTGCATTACGCATTCGAGAGGACGTATGAGCAGTACTGAACCTGAAGTAGAAGTAGAAGACGCTGAGGTATCAGTGACACATCGATGGGCTGAAATAGATGGTTGCTTAGTCCAACGAACTGGGTGGGTCAACTACGAAGGTGTAACCATTAGCCTTACTGGTAAAGACGTACCAACACCAGTGACCTTTGAACTCACTCACGAACAAGCAGCCATGCTTAAAGCTGTACTGTAGATACAACGAAGCCCCTTAATCGGGGCTTCTTTTATTCTGCAGGCTTAAAACCATCTGCAATGTAACAGCCCATTTTATAAATGAGTTGCGGCAAGAAGTAACCGATAACCGCACTTACCAAACTAAACGGTAAAAGAAAGTAAGCTTCATCGCTGCCTTGTTTGAAACCATCAATCTCAAACAGGTAAATAAACAAGCAAGAGAGAATGGCATAAGCTGAGAAAAGTATACTTATAACATTAGCTATTCTTTTATAGCCTACCCTTTTATTATTCATAAATTTCCTTACAACAAAATAGGACTACTATTGTATGAAAAATCAATACATTAAGCTAGGTTGGGTTTACCCAAAAGTCATGCTTGAACTGAAAGGTTTAACCTATGACAGTCTCACAAAACGTCGAACCCGTGGACACCTTGAAGAAGGTAAACATTGGAAGAAAGTTCAAGGTGTAATAATGTACCACTACGAACGCATCGACGAATTGTTTGAGGAACAGCATGACCAAGTTGCTTAGTGATTTCGCTAAGGAGTATAAAGGTGTACACCTACGGGGTGACTCTATATCTATCGATTTCCAATTTAAGGGAGTCAGGTGTAGAGAAACCCTGATTAATGTACGAGCGACAAAAGACAATATTAAGTTTGCTGCCAACAAGCGCACAACGATATTGCATGAAATCGTTATGCAAACTTTCTCCTATCGAAAACACTTCCCCAATTCAAAGAGAGCCAGTCAGTTTGAACCGGCACTCGTAGTACCTACCGTCGAAGAGTCATTACTACTTTGGCTTGAAGGCAAGAAGAGTGAAGTGTCTAAAAAGACACACGACTTAATGGAGAAGCGAGTACACAAGCACATCATACCCAAGTTTGGGCCACGCAAGATTGACACACTGCTACAGTCTGAGATCAAGCGTTGGAGAATGGTGGACTTGGGTGAGCTGGCTAACAAAACCATTAACGACATAATGACTCCGCTTCGTGGCATCTTTGCAGATGCACTCGCAGACAGAGTGATTGAGTTCAACCCGTGCGCTCATGTACCTAATTTAGATAAGGACTCAGAAGACAATGCTGACCCTTTCACAATGAAGGAACTTGAAGCCATAGAGAACACTGACACTCACATGTTGTCAGAACGTAACGCATTTATGTTCGCTGCGTGGACTGGTATGCGAATATCAGAGTGGATGGCTTTAGCCTGGGAAGATGTGGACTTCACACAACGCACCGTTAAGGTACAGCGTTCTGTTGTGTCACATGACTTAAAAGTGCCTAAGACCAAATCCAGTATTCGTACTATTCATTTGCTCGGGCAAGCTTACGACATATTAGTCGCACAGAAAGCCCTTACCTTTATGCTGTCGCCTATCCGATCGGAAGTAGGTCAATCAGATAAACGTCGAACCAAGAGTCAAAGACTGTCCTATGTATTTAGGCAGACTGGTTCAAACGAACCTTATGCATTAAGTGCAAAGTACAACTATGACTTTTTCACGAACCATTTGAAGAAAGCACAAGTGAGAGACAGAGGTGCCAATCAAGCTCGCCATACGTTCGCCAGTCAACTTTTAACGAAGGGTGTTAATGAACGTTGGATAATGAGAGAGATGGGTCATACGTCGATCACAATGTTCGAGAAACACTATGGTCGTTGGATCGATGAAGAGATGCCTGATATGGCAGATCAAGTCACAAAAATGTTCCAAAATGTCACAATCGCGTCACAGAGAAACACAGGGAACACTTAAGTACTTGATTTAAAACATAAAAATTGGTGCGGAAAGCGGGACTTGAACCCGCACGAGCTATGCTCACCACCCCCTCAAGATGGCGTGTCTACCAATTCCACCACTTCCGCAATAAACTTTTTACTCTGGCGTGTCGATACCATCAGTTGCCGGCACGTCGTCTTGTGTTTCATCAGTAACTGGGATATCAGATTGTGCAGGTACATCTTCTACCACTGGCACATCTGCATCACCTGGTACTTCGACTGCCGCAGGTACATCCAAATTGTTCCACTCGTCTTCGGCACTTTCGCGATTTGCCGTCATAGCACCGAGTGACAAGCTTATGAAAAAGAATAAGCCGGCCAAAATTGACGTTGTGCGAGTCATAAAATTGCCAGAGCCGCCTGAACCAAACACGGTGTTTGAACCACCCGAGCCAAAAGAAGCGCCCATGTCCGCCCCTTTACCTTGTTGGATTAACACGAACCCAATCAATAAGAGTGCAACAACTAGGTATGCTACTAAAAGCACTTCATAAATCATAAATACCTCGTCAGTTTGCCGCTTGGCAAATTGAAATAAAATCTTCAGCTTTTAAACTAGCCCCACCAATTAAACCGCCATCTACGTCTTTTTGTGAAAACAACGTTTGCGCATTATCAGGTTTCACGCTTCCACCGTATAAAATAGGAAGCTTGAGGGCCAAATCTGCGTCTACTTTATCAAAGTAACCGCGTATAAACTCGTGAACTTCTTGTGCCTGTTCAGGCGTAGCTGTTTTTCCTGTCCCTATGGCCCAAATTGGCTCATAAGCAATAACAGACTTTGACAACTCTTCAATTGAAAGCGTGGAAGTTAGTGCATCTAACTGCTCGCCAACAAAACGTTCTACGTCACCCGCTTCGCGGATTTCTAAAGACTCACCAACACAAATGATTGGTGTAACACCCGCCTCGACGCATTTCTTCGCTTTAAGCGCTACAAGTTCGTTAGACTCTTGTTGATCTTCCCTTCTTTCAGAGTGGCCAACAATGGCATAACGACAACCGGCATCCTTAATCATCTCTAATGACAACTCACCTGTGTGAGCTCCATTATCAAGGTGACTTACATTCTGAGCGCCTATAAAGAATGAATCGCCAGCAAAATGATGAAACAAAGTGGACGGTGAACAAATCACTACGTTCGTTTCACATTGCACTGCATTAAACTTCTCATTGAAGTCGGCAACAAGTGCTGTGTCTCCGTTCATCTTCCAGTTTCCAGCAACCAGAGACTGTCTTATTTTATTACTCACTTTGTCGACCTTAGCCCTGTCTTTTAGCGGGCGTGATATTAACTATTTACAACGTAAGATACAAGTATAAAAAGCGAAATTTCCTGCTACACCAACTAATTGGCGAGATTACGAACAGTTTCTGCAATATGTTCTGCCCATTTCTCAGACTTTTGCTCTTCGTTAGATTCAACCATAACTCTTATTAATGGCTCCGTACCACTTTTCCGCAGTAATACTCTGCCAGTTTTGCCTAAGGCAGCCTCAGCTTCCAGTTTTGCATTTTGTACATCGTGATGAGCTAGATAGTCTGTATCTTGTTTTGTGTATCGAACGTTTACTAATGTTTGAGGATACATTTCAAAACCGCTGGCTAAATCATGTAAGTCCAAATGAGATCGTAGCATGGCAGCAAGCACCTGTAGACCAGCCACAATACCATCTCCTGTCGAGCACATAGAAAGATTAAGAATGTGCCCTGAGCTCTCTCCGCCAATAGACCAGCCTTTTTGCTGAAGAAGCTCCATAACGTAACGATCGCCCACTTTACTTCTTGCAAATGGAACACCCAACTTACTCAGGGCATTTTCCAACCCTAAGTTGCTCATAAGTGTTCCAACCACCCCCCCCTGCATCTGACCATTTTTAAGAGCATCGCGCGCAATGATATAAACAATCTGATCGCCATCAAGTACATTACCCAGATGATCAACCATCATGAGTCTGTCGCCATCTCCGTCTAGTGCAAATCCAAGGTCTGCGCCCGTTTCTTTCACCTTGGCAACGATACCGTCCATAGCCGTAGCACCGACTTGATCATTGATATTTAGACCATTTGGCGCGGTACCAATTTCAATGACGTTAGCACCAAGTTCTCTCAGTACGTTCGGCGCGATATGATAGGTAGCACCGTGGGCGCAATCGACCACAATCTTTAAACCGGTAAGGGATAGTTCAGAGGGGAATGTACCTTTACAAAATTCGATGTAGCGGCCAGCTGCGTCATCTATACGCGTAGCCTTGCCTAATTTGTCAGAAGCAACGCATGTCATTGGCCGCTCAAGCATTTCTTCTATAGCCAGTTCAATGTCATCGTCAAGCTTAAAACCTTGAGCGGAAAAAAACTTAATGCCATTATCGTAATAAGGATTGTGCGACGCACTGATAACAATGCCGGCTTCAGAACGGAATGTTTTGGTAAGGTATGCTATTGCAGGCGTCGGCATTGGACCAAGAAGTCCGATGTTGATACCCGCCGCTGAAAGCCCTGCTTCTAATGAAGACTCAAGCATGTACCCAGAAATACGTGTATCTTTACCAATAAGCACCTTATTAGTACCTCGGCCTGCGAGTACTTTACCCGCAGCCCAGCCTAATTTGATGCAAAACTCAGGATTAATGCTACTTTCGCCGACCTTGCCACGGATACCGTCGGTACCAAAATATTTACGCTGACTCATTATTATTCCTTATTACATTTTATTCAGCATTTTCACGATATTCACGGCATCCGCCGTTTCTTGCACATCGTGTACACGTATAATGTGTGCGCCCATTTGAGCAACAATTGTAGCGAGTGCTATGCTTCCAGCCAAGCGTTCGTCCACATTTCTATCTAATAACTTTCCAATCATAGATTTTCGAGACATGCCCACTAAAACAGGAAGACCTAGTGCCATGATATCAGGAAGATATTTCACCAAAGCATAATTGTGTTCAAGGGATTTCCCAAAGCCATAACCAGGGTCTAACAATATAGATGACTTGTCTATTCCTACACTTTTACAGGCTTCAATCCGCTCAAGCAAAAACTGGCTAACATCTGCTACTACATCATTATACTTAGGATGAGATTGCATGGTCCGTGGCTGACCCAGCATGTGCATTAGACAAACAGGAACTTTTGCCTTTGATGCCGCTACTAGCGCGCCTGGTTCACGAAGCGCTCTTACGTCGTTGATTAAACCGGCACCAGCGTTAACGGCCTCTGTCATCACCTGCGCTTTGCTTGTGTCTATTGAAATGACACAGTCGCTATTTGCCGAAATGGCTTCAATAACTGGAATGGTTCTGTCCAATTCTTCTTGAAGCGCCACTTCTTTTGCGCCTGGACGAGTAGACTCTCCACCAATATCAATAAACGTAGCGCCCTGCTCAACCATCTTAAGTGCATGCTGAACTGCATGTTGAGTGGACGTGTGTTGTCCACCATCAGAAAAAGAATCGGGGGTGACATTTAAAATACCCATAATTCGAGGTTCAGAAAGATTGATAGAGTGATTGGCAAACTGCATTAAAAAACTCGTTAATATTTGTAGATTACAGTGTCTATAATAAAAAACGCCAGATTAACTGGCGTTTTTTTGATTACAAAAAATAGTGTAAAGAGGTGCTAGCTAGGAATATCGCCTGGCTTTCCGACTGAAGATTTGTCTACACCATCGTTTTTGATCTCACCTTCTTTAACAGGCGAACCGCCGCTTGGCTTATCACCACCCGAAGGCTTACTGTCGTCCCAGTCTGCGGGAGGACGCACTTCCGTTCGGTTCATCAAATCATCAATCTGCCTAGCATCGATAGTTTCATACTTCATCAGCGCGTCTTTCATCGTGTGAAGAACATCTTTATTGTCTTCTAAAATCTGCTGCGCTCTTTCATAATTGCGGTCTATAAGTGACTTGATTTCAGCATCGATAGCACGAGCCGTATCATCAGACATACTCGACGCTCTCGACATTGAATTACCAAGGAATACTTCGCCCTCTTCTTCTGCGTAAAGCATAGGTCCCATCTTTGTAGATAGTCCCCATTGAGTTACCATTTTACGAGCAATATCAGTAGCACGCTCAATATCGTTTGATGCACCAGTAGTCACTTTGTCATCGCCGTAAATTATCTGCTCTGCAATTCGACCACCAAACAGGCTGGAAATCATACTTTCTAGATGCTGTTTAGAATGACTTACGCGGTCTTTCTCAGGCAAGTACATGGTTACACCAAGTGCTCTACCACGAGGGATGATTGACACTTTGTAAACAGGGTCGTGCTCTGGCACTATCCGACCTACAATTGCGTGACCTGCTTCGTGATAAGCCGTCATTTCTTTTTCAGACTCGGACATCACCATTGACTTGCGCTCAGAGCCCATCATGATTTTGTCTTTCGCTTTCTCGAACTCTTCCATGGCAACAACTCGCTTGCTGCCGCGGGCGGCGAATAAAGCAGCCTCGTTCACCAGGTTTGCTAGGTCAGCACCAGAAAAACCCGGTGTTCCTCTCGCAATCAACGATGCTTCAACGTTGTCTGCGATAGGGACTTTGCGCATGTGAACTTTAAGAATTTGCTCACGACCGCGAATATCAGGAAGACCAACAATAACCTGACGGTCAAAACGACCTGGACGAAGTAATGCAGGGTCAAGTACGTCTGGGCGGTTAGTTGCCGCAATAACGATGATCCCTTCGTGACCTTCAAAGCCATCCATTTCAACTAGCATCTGGTTAAGCGTTTGCTCACGCTCATCATGACCGCCGCCTAGGCCTGCGCCACGCTTACGACCAACCGCGTCAATCTCGTCAATAAAGATAATGCAGGGTGCTGCTTTTTTCGCTTGCTCGAACATATCACGCACGCGTGATGCACCTACGCCCACAAACATTTCAACAAAGTCAGAACCCGAGATGCTAAAGAATGGTACTTTTGCTTCACCGGCGATGGCTTTTGCTAGTAGCGTTTTACCCGTTCCCGGAGGACCGACCATTAACACGCCTTTGGGAATTTTACCGCCAAGCTTTTGGAATTTCGATGGATCGCGTAAAAAGTCGACTAATTCAGACACGTCTTCTTTTGCCTCGTCGCAACCTGCAACGTCTGCAAACGTAGTCTTTATCTGGTCTTCACCTAACAAGCGCGCTTTGCTCTTGCCAAACGACATGGCACCTTTGCCGCCGCCGCCCTGCATCTGGCGCATAAAGAATATCCATACTCCAATTAACAGTAACATTGGGAACCAAGATATAAATATCGACGCGAGAAGTGATTGCTCCTCCGGCGGTTCACCATAAACTCTTACATCATTTTTTACCAAGTCTGAAACCAGCTTGTCATCGAAATAAGGTACGAAAGTTTGAAAAGATTCACCTGAGCGCTTAGTTCCACGAATTTCGCCATCATTATTAATGCGAACTTCACGAATATTGCCCTGCTCTGCTTCTCTTAGAAATGTTGTGTAGTCAGTTTGTGAACGAGCTGATTCACTCGGTGAAAAGCTCTGGAAAACCGACATCAATACAACGGCGATAACCAACCATAAGATTAAATTTTTTGCCATGTCGCTCAATGCTACTAACCTCTATAAATCCGAACTGGTGCAGTATTAACCAAGTTGTTGGTTCAATATACAAAACAGTTCGCAACAAAAATCGCTTAATTCAAAGCGTACTACACTTTATACCCACAAGCCACCAAATACACCTCACGAGAACGGGATCTCGACGACGCAGGCTTACGCGTTTTTATGGTGGTGAAGGATTGTTTGAGCGAATTCATAAATTCAACAAAACCTTCACCTTGAAACACTTTAATGACGAATGAGCCACCCGGCTTCAACACTTGATGACACATATCTAACGCCAGCTCGCACAAGTACATAGAACGAGACTGATCCACCGCCGAATTACCAGCTAAGTTAGGTGCCATGTCAGACAACACTATATCTACGGTGTTCCCACCAATTCTGTTCAATAATGCATTTAAAACTTCTTCTTCGCGAAAATCACCCTGAAGAAAGTCTACACCTACAATTGAATCCATAGGTAAAATGTCACAAGCGATAACCTGACCTTTGTCGCCGACTAACTTTGCAGAGAGCTGTGACCAACCACCGGGAGCAGCTCCTAAATCGACTAGTGTCATTCCAGGCTTTATTAATTTATCTTTATTCTGAATTTCTTCCAGTTTATAGATAGCGCGAGACCGCCAACCCTCTTTCTGCGCTTTTTGCACATAATGGTCGTCGAAATGTTCTTTGAGCCAACGTTTACTGCTGGCGGATTGGTTCTTTTTTGTCATTCAATTACAATGTTATTAGGATTGTAGGGAAGATGGCGTTAGAATACGTTATTTCAAGCATAAACTAACAGAATAATTGTAAGAATATTTATTAAATGAAACTTTCAAATAAACAGAAACAATTTCTTAAAGGCCTAGCACACCCAATGAAACCAATCGTACAGCTCGGTTCAAACGGCCTCACTGAGGGCGTAGTAGCGGAAATTGATAGCGCCTTAAATCATCATGAACTGATCAAAGTAAAAGTGCCCTCTGACGATCGCGAAGAAAAATCGTTGATAATGGATGCCATCATTCGCGAAACTAACGCACACAAACTTCAGGTCATAGGTCACACGCTAATTATTTACCGTCCTAGCGAAGACTGTAAAATTCAGTTGCCAAAATAAGGAAGCTTTTGGTGCTGGCATAGGCTAGCGCCATAGTTTTTCCTACCAATTCCCGTTAACATCTTGTTAAAACAACGAGAACAAACGGGAAATCAATGCTGTTAACTAATCTTACTGCAATAGTCACTGGCGGCTGCTCTGGTCTAGGCCATGCAACTGCGGTTGCACTTAGAGGCGCCGGCGTTAAAGTTAGTCTTTTCGATTTAAATGACGAACAAGGCGCACAGCGCGTATCTGAACTAGGTGAAGAAGGCACGCTTTTTTCTCACGTAGACGTCCGCGACGAAGATCAGGTTCAACGAGGAATCGACGCTACCACTGCAAAATTTGGCGCCATAAGTATGGTAGTTAACTGCGCCGGTATCGCGCCAGCAAAACGCTTACTCGACAGAGAAGGCAACCCTGCCCCACTCGGCGACTTTCAAAAAACTATTGATATAAACCTCGTGGGCAGCTTTAACGTTGCGCGGCTTGTTGCTGCAACAATGGCAAAGCAGTCTCCTATCAATGATGAGGGTGAACGCGGCCTTATCATTAATACGGCATCGGTAGCTGGCTATGAGGGCCAAATAGGTCAAACTGCTTACGCAGCAAGTAAAGGCGGCATCATTGGTCTTACCCTACCTATGGCTCGAGACCTAGCGCCGTTAGGCATTCGCGTAAATACTATCGCGCCTGGCGTGATGGGCACGCCAATGCTGCTTGCCATGCCAGAAAAAGTGCAAGAAGCGCTATCAGCAAACGTACAGTTTCCAAAGCGTTTAGGTTTGCCTGAAGAGTTTGCAAAACTGGTCATGCAGATAGCTGACAACACCTATATCAACGGCGAAACCATTCGCTTGGACGGTGGCCTGCGAATGCCTCCTAAATAAACTGGGTAGCTAGAATAATATAGCAACTGTCGATATGCGCTCACATGGTGAGTGGTAAAAAAACTGCAGCGCCGAAGTCACATAATTGACAATGCCGCGCTTTTTTTATTTTACCGTATTCTCCTCAACAACGTCGTGTTGTTGAGTGAGGTAGGCAGCCTGTCTTGCCTTCTCAAGCTCAAGGACGGTAAATTCGACATTTGGCTTCACCATAAACGTATCTAAAATCGGCATAATCTTTTTGGCAAATAACTCACTTGCATCCCGATCGAAAAACTGAGAAACACCCGCAGCATTAGAAAGCGCGTAATAGGCCTCTTTGGTTAACGGCGACGAATCTTGTCGAGCAAATTTATTTGGCGACAACACACCTAAACTTTTATTTAATGTAGACTGAACGTCATGTCGAGCGGCAAATGCCAAGAATTGCTTGGCTAACGAAATATTATTGGCCTTATTGGGAATAATAAGAACATCGATAGGCGCCTCTTCATAAGTCGCAACACGCTCATCTAGTTGTGGAAATGGGAAATATCCAAGCCTAGGTACCGCTGTCTCCTGAATATCCTGAATAACGTAATTGCCAATCATGGACATACCTACCAAATCACGAAATAAAAACGGCAGCCCTTCACGCCAAGTAAGCTCATCGTGATCAGAAATGAAATACCCTTTTTCTATTGGCTCTAACCATGCATTAAGCACTGAAATCACACGTTCGTCAGTGAAGGGAATATGCCCGGAGGTTAATTGTTGATGAAAGTCGAGCCCATTAATTCTAAGGTTTAAATAGTCGAACCATGCTGCGGCTGGCCAGTTACTTTTCGTACCGATAAATATGGGTGGATAACCAGCTTGCTTGATTAATTCACAGGCGGCCATAAAATCTTGCCAAGAAGACGGCTCTGAAAGTGAAAGTTGATTGAATATACTCTTTGAGTAGTAAAATCCAATTTGATAATACGAAATTGGCACACCATAAAATTGATTATCTCGAATTAGCGTTTTTTTAACGCTTTGCTCAAAGGCTGCTCCCAAACCCTGTTGCTGCCAGACATCGTCAACAGATAGCACGAGTCCGTCATCAACATACTCAAATAGACGCTGTCCGGAGTGCCAATATAGAACATCGAAACGGCTATCTGAGGAGACCATTGTAGGAAATGAACGTTTATATTCTTCGCTACTTAACGTGGTGTAACGAACCGTTACGTCTAGATTTTGCTTTTCGAACTCTCGCGCCAATATGTAAAACGTCTCACGCTGGGCACTGGTTGAAATTGAAACACCGACATTAAGTTCCTCGGCAATACCAGTGCCTGGTGAAGCACTGTAAATAAAAAGTATTGTCAGAAGGTATGAAGCTGCCTTGGACACATAGCTGGAAACCCAATTCACATCACCCATAAAACCTTCCTTCTTTATCCACTTCTTATCAATATCTATGGTAACTGGTTTAATGAGTTTGCCTATTGAACTTTGGTAGCTAAAACCTCTGAAACAATTCTCACCATACTATTCACCATCCCCACCACTAACGATTAACGCAATATTGTATAACCTGTTTACGGCATGGTAATTAATTGAATTTTTCGGGTATCTTCCCTTACTGCTTAGTTTGCCCGCCTCTTGCTGCATTAATATAGTTAGCGCGTCGTCTACGGTCTCCACTGTGTATACGTGAAACAGCCCTTTTTTCACCGCATCAATGACGGTCGCATCTAGCACTAAATTAATAGCATTGGATTTAGGTATAATAACGCCTTGAGTACCCGTAAGTCCGCGGTATTGACAGAGTTCAAAGAAACCCTCAATTTTTTCATTCACTCCCCCCACTGCCTGCACTTCACCGTATTGGTTTATTGAACCGGTAATGGCCAATGTTTGCAGGCAAGGGATTTCCGTTAAGGCAGAAATAAGTGCAACTAGCTCACCTAACGATGCACTGTCACCATCGATGTGACCATATGACTGCTCAAGGGCAATATTGGCCGATAAGGTTAACGGAAAATGCTGGGCATATTTGTTACCTAAGTAACCATTAAGCAGCATAACCCCCTTAGAGTGTATAGGCTGCCCTAATTCTACTTCTCGCTCAATATCAACAACGCCGCTTGCGCCAGCGAATACCGTTGCAGTAATACGGGCAGGTGTACCGAATGCCGTATCTCCAACATCTAATACCGTTAGCCCGTTTACCTTCCCCACTGCTTTATTTTCGGTGTCGATAAGAACGTGGCCTTCCTTTATATCATTGAGAAGACTTTGACTGACTCGACCGGTTCGACGTTTTTTTGAGTCAAGAGCGGTAACTAAATGTCCAAGTTCAATTTCGCTCGCACCGGCCATAGCACAAAAGTAATGCGCTTCATTAACTAGCTCTATTACCTCTGCAAAGTGTGCCGATAGTTTTTCTTTATGCTCAGCATTTCGCAATGAAAACTGAACCAAGCGGCACATGGCATTTGCGGTAATTCCACTTAGCCCTAATGACACTAAATGGGCGCGAATTTTTCCAACAAAGTCGAATAAGGTTTGACGAGTGACTGGAATCTCTAAATCGAAATCGACCAGTACGCGGAATAGCTCATCAAATTCGTCATCGTAGTCTTGCAAGGTGTAATACAAGTCTCGAGAACCAAGCAGAACAACTTTTACTGTCAAATCTATGGGCTGTGGATTTAGCGTGATGTTATTTACCATACCAACGTCTTGCTGGGGTAAATCCATTCTTAATCGCCCCGACTTAATAGCAAGCTTTAAGGTATCCCATACAAAGGGTTGATCGATAAGCCGATCAACATCCAGCAGTAAATAACCGCCATTAGCACGGTGTAAGGCACCTGGCTGAATCATTCTGTAGTTGGTAAACACACTGCCGTGAATGTTGGTATATTCAATTTTTCCAAATAGATTTTGGTAAGTAGGGTTTGGCTCATAAATAACGGGGGCAGCATCGTCGCGCTTATTGGCTACTAATACATTAGGTAAAAGCTGCTCTTCCAAAAATATCTTTCTGTCAAAGTCGTCACTTTTCTCTTCTTTCTGTTCTTCTTGGTGAATAACGAGAATGGCATTGACCAGAGCGGTTTTTAGCTGCTTGAGATACTTCATGACGCCGAGATTAGCGGCGTATTGGTGTTCAAGGTCTTTTATTAGGGCTTTAATTCCTTGCTCTGCAGTCACCCTATCAAGTTCTCGAAGACGCTCGGAGTTTTCTCGCTTCCACGCCGGGAGACTTAACAAGCCTTCGCTTAATCTATTCTCTAATTCATCCACCAGTGCATAAAAATGTTGGCGTTGCTGCTCACTGAGCGTAGCAACGTGACTATCGTTGGCGGGTTTTCCGTCGACAATAGGAACAAATGTGATAGCGCCACTTTCCTCAAACATGGCAATTTCATTGGCGTTAGCATAGCGCTCTACCGCGTCGATGGCCTCGTCGTACTTTTGTTCAAAATCGCGAGAAATAGAGGCCCGTTTGCGCTGATATCCAGGGTTGTCGAAAGCCACAGGAAATGTGTCTAACACGTCGTCGATAAGTTGGGCGATATCTTTTTGAAAAACCTTACCACCGCCAGGAGGAAAACGAAGGGCCACAGGCTCACGCTCTTCGTCGAAGTTATTGATGTAGCACCAATCATCAGGCGAGCTCAACCGCGCAACTTGTCGCTCTATGTAGTCTTTTACTAACGTAAATCGACCAGTAGCAGGCTCACCCATCACATATAAGTTATACCCAATGGCATCAATCCCTAAACCAAAGGTCAAGGCTTCTCTCGCCCTTTCTTGTCCAATAAAGGTGGCGTTAAGCGCCTGCTCATCTTTAAGCGCGCTGTTTATTACTCGTCTGTTTATTGTGGGCGTTAAGGCATCGGTTGCTAACGCAAAGGCTTTACTGTCGACTGACATATGATTCTTTTTATAGTGCTTTTAAGTAAGTGAAACTCTATTTAACTGGGGTGTCAAACCCTTATCGCTTCTAGGCATGTTTTCGTAGTGTAAATGACTAAGAATCAGACAAACACAAACCACCACTTGCTTATTTTTACAGCAAGTGGCAATAAAAATTGCGCTCATGTACGTTAAGCTATTGAGGCATGACTCTCCCGTGGGGTATTCTATGCGGCTACATATGTATTCAACTTGCTATGTTTTCGTTGTTGTTACCTTTTGGTGCCATTTTTTGGCGACATTTCTGGGCCAATAATAACGACCATTTAGCAAAGTAAGAACGTTTCAATTTAATAAAGCGGAAGCCTAAGTTTCATGGCCGATAATCAGTACAACCCAAAAGATATAGAAAAACGCGTTCAGCAATATTGGGAAGATAATCAATCTTTCAAAGCCATTGACGACGTAGATAAAGAAAAATTTTACTGCCTATCAATGTTCCCTTACCCAAGCGGTCGTCTGCATATGGGTCATGTGCGCAATTATACCATTGGTGATGTTATCAGCCGATACCAGCGCATGCAGGGAAAAAATGTCATGCAGCCAATGGGTTGGGATGCGTTCGGTCTGCCTGCTGAGAATGCAGCAATCAACAACAATACGGCGCCCGCTAAGTGGACCTACTCTAATATAGATTACATGAAAACCCAGCTTCGCTCGCTTGGATTTGGCTATGATTGGGACCGAGAGGTTACAACGTGTAAACCTGATTATTATCGCTGGGAACAATGGTTCTTCACTCGTCTTTATGAAAAAGGGCTGGTTTACAAGAAAAACTCAACGGTGAACTGGGATCCCGTTGACCAGACGGTGTTGGCTAACGAACAAGTTATTGATGGCCGCGGCTGGCGCTCTGGTGCGTTAGTTGAGCAAAAAGAAATCCCTCAATGGTTTATCAAAATAACCGATTATGCTGAAGAATTATTAAGCGATTTGGAACAGCTTGAAGAATGGCCTGACCAAGTGCGCGCCATGCAGGCGAACTGGATTGGTCGTTCTGAAGGGATAGACATTACTTTTAATTTGGCATCACCTGTCAATGACATTGCCGACCTTACTGTTTACACCACCCGCCCTGATACTTTTTATGGCGTCACTTATGTTGCTGTTGCTGCCCAACACCCATTGGCAGAATTTGCAGCACAGTCGAACCCAGACATTGCCCGTTTCATCGACGAATGCAAAAATACTAAAGTTGCTGAAGCAGAAATGGCCACTATGGATAAAAAGGGCTGCGCGACTGGATTAGAGGTTGTTCATCCGCTTACCGGCGAAAAGCTACCCATTTGGATTGCTAACTTCGTACTGATGGAATACGGCTCTGGCGCTGTAATGGCAGTCCCTGGGCACGACCAGAGAGATTGGGAGTTTGCAACAAAGTACAATCTCCCCATTCAGCAAGTTATTGCCGCGAAAGAGGGTGATGAAGATAAATGCGACCTTTCAGCGTCTGCCTACACGGAAAAAGGCACATTAATTAACTCTGAAAAGTTTGATGGTCTTGATTTCGATGCGGCATTTAACGGCATCGCAGACGAGCTGGAAAATAAAGAATGCGGAAAACGCAAAGTGAATTATCGCCTGCGAGATTGGGGCGTAAGTCGTCAGCGCTATTGGGGTACCCCTATCCCAATGTTAAGGCTAGAAAATGGCGAGTCTGCACCTGTGCCGTCGGATCAACTTCCTGTTGAGCTACCGGAAGACGTAGAGATGGACGGCGTCATTTCGCCTATCAAAGCGGATCCTGAATGGGCGAAGACCACCTATAATGGTGAACCTGCCCTGCGCGAAACGGATACATTTGATACTTTTATGGAATCATCGTGGTACTACGCTCGCTATGCTAGTGCAACCAACTCCGATGCCATGCTAGACCCGAAGTCAGCTAATTATTGGCTGCCTGTTGACCAATATGTCGGTGGAATAGAGCATGCAATATTGCACCTACTCTACTCTCGCTTTTTTCACAAATTATTGCGCGATGAGGGCTTAGTAGACTCAGACGAGCCATTTAAGCGCTTACTATGCCAAGGCATGGTGCTAGCAGATTCTTACTATCGAGAAGACGATAAAGGTAAGAAAACCTGGTATTCGCCTACTGAAGTAACCACTGAAAAAGACGACAAAGGCCGTATTGTAAAAGCATGGCTTACCGCTGATAACACCCCTGTCACTCACGGGGGCATGACAAAAATGTCGAAGTCAAAGAACAATGGTATCGACCCGCAAGAAGTTATTGACCAGTACGGTGCGGACACGGTGCGCTTGTTTACTATGTTTGCTGCTCCACCTGAACAGACTCTTGAATGGGTAGATTCTGGTGTAGAAGGCGCTAACCGCTTCCTTCGTCGTATTTGGAAGCTAGTGACTGAGCATGTTGAAAAAGGGACTCCTGAAGCGCTTGACGTGAAGGCGCTTAATAAGTCGCAGCAAGCCCTTCGTCGTGAACTGCACAAAACCATTCAAAAGGTAAGCGACGACCTTGGCCGTCGACAAACCTTCAATACAGCTGTTGCTGCCATTATGGAGCTACTGAATCATCTTCAAAAAGCGCCGCAAGACGATGCGCAAGACATTGCCATTATGCGCGAAGCGACCGAGTCAGTGCTTTTGTTGCTTAACCCAATTACACCGCATATTGCCCATGAGTTGTGGAAGGTGCTTGGACATAACGAAGATATCGATGTTGCGCCGTGGCCAAAAGTGGACAAAGACGCACTCATTGAAGACGAAAAACTGATCATTGTTCAGGTAAATGGCAAGGTACGCGCCAAAATGACAATTTCCGCTGATGCGAGCAAAGACGACATTGAAGCAAGCGCCCTCGCCCAGTCGAATGTCCAACAATTTATCGATGGGAAAACGATTCGAAAAGTGATTGTTGTGCCCGGCAAGCTTGTAAATATTGTAGCTAACTAGGCGACTATTGATAATGAATGCACTTTTAAAATTAGTCGGTATTGCAGCGATAGTGAGCACCCTTAGTAGCTGTGGTTTTCACCTCCGTGGCGCTCCCAGCCTTCCTGACAATA
This sequence comes from Alteromonas sp. BMJM2, assembly GCF_027257845.1. GTDB lineage: Bacteria > Pseudomonadota > Gammaproteobacteria > Enterobacterales > Alteromonadaceae > Alteromonas. Next base: position 109,933 of record NZ_JAPVOT010000007.1, read on the forward strand.
TCAACACTGTTGTAATTGAAAGTGCCAGAGCGCACGCGCCCTTAGCGCGTGCGCTCGACAATAGATTGAACATTTACGGATTAAAGTCACAAGAACGGGGCAGCGACAGCGCCCCGAGCGAGAACATCAGCATCTACCTTTTACCGGAAAAGTTGGACCGCCAACTTTTATCCGTGTATCCATCGGGTCAGGTGGCGGAGTACGACCTCATTTATGTGGTGCGTTATCGCGTGTCCTTTCCTAACAAAGAGCCAATGATGGTGCAGTTTGAGGTAGTACGGGATTATCAAGACGACCCCGATCAGGTATTAGCAAAATCGAGAGAGCTTGATTTAATGCTCGACGAAATGCGCGCCGAGGCAGCGGATATGATCATTAGACGCTTATCCGGTCAAGCGATTGCTGCATTGGACATTGAAAAATGATGACTGACGACTAGGCATGCAAATTTACCCAAACCAGTTTCGTCAAGATATCAAAAAAGGTCTGAGGCCTTGTTATTTGGTGTTTGGAGACGAGCCTCAGCAGAAGTTCGACGTTATCGAGCAAATCCGAGCACAAGCAAAATTAAAGGGATTTGACGAGAGAACTACCCTGGTTGCTGACACAGGTTTTTCATGGAACCAGCTGCTTGAAGCAACGCAGAGTATGTCGTTGTTTTCAAGCCAGCAATTTATTGAGCTAGAACTTCCCACCGGCAAACCAGGCACTGAGGGCAGTAAAATGCTGCAAGAGGTCGCCGCTAAACTCAACCCAGATATGCTGTTACTCATTCACGGGCCAAAGATTGGTAAAGACGTACAGCGTGGAAAATGGTTTAAAGTTCTCGACGAAATAGGCGCATCCACACTATGTTACCCCCTTGAAGGACGCCAATTAAGCACTTGGATAAACCAGCAACTCACCTCGCATCAGCTTTCTGTATCACCCAATGGCGCAAAAATGATTTCCGACTTTTGTGAGGGTAACCTTCTAGCCGCAAAACAAGAGATAGATAAACTCGCGCTGCTTTATCCGCATCAGTCTGTAACCGATGAGCAAATTGAACGAGCCATGGTCGATCAATCCCGCTACAGCGTGTTTCAGCTTGTTGATGTGATGCTTAATGGAGAAAGCACCCGCTGTATTAAAATGCTCTACCGACTAGAAAGTGAGGGTTTAGAGCCAAATATAATCATTTGGGCATTAGTGAGAGAGTGGGAGCAGCTGTGGAATTTAAAAACGGCTGAACAACAAGGCCAGCCTATTCAATGGCAAAAATTTGGTATTTGGCGTAATAAACAAGCGATATATCAAAATGCAATGCAGCGGCTTTCTTTACAACAGCTAGAAGGTATTCAACACGCGTTGAGTCAAGCGGACCTTGCTTTTAAGCAACAAGTAATTTCTCGCCCCTATGTAAAACTTTGCCACCTGTGCATGATGTTTATGGGTATCAACTTAGTAAACATCCCCTTTTTGGATAAATAGCGGTGGCCTTAAAAGCGATATTGGGCGGTACGTTTAATCCACCCCATTATGGTCATATTTCTCCAGCTCTACATGTCACAAAACTTTTAGGTGTTGATGGTGTCCATTTGATGCCCTGTAAGTTAGCACCTCATAAGTCGGTTTCTGTTTCTGAAAAGCACAGAGTAAATATGATAAATCTGTGTTGCGAGGAAAATCCCAAGCTTCATGCAGAGCTGATCGAGCTCTCTCTTCCCTCGCCATCTTATACGGTAAAAACACTGCGAGAATTAAATTCTCGAACCGACGAGACAATCTGTTTTCTCATTGGTGCCGATTCACTGTATAATCTAGATAAGTGGTACGAGTGGGAATGCTTATTAACGTATTGCCACCTTGTTGTAATGCGAAGAGATGACGATAATTTCGCCCCGCCACCGGCTGTAGCAGATTGGCTCAAATCTGTTGTTACTCGAGATGCGGCGCAGTTACATCAACGTAAAAATGGATATGTATTGTTAGTTGATACTCCCCTTAAAGTAATTTCGTCAACGCAGTTGCGCAATACCATAACCCAAAAAAACGCAGGGGCTTTAGATAAAGCCGTTCAAGATTTTATTGAAAACTGGATACCAAACAGCGTCATTGAATATATTGATGCCAACCAGTTATATATTGAAGAAAGATAAGAGGAAAACACTTGGAGAGTCTACAACTTAAGCAGTTTGTTAAAGACAAAATAGATGACATGAAAGGCCGTGATATCATTGAGCTTGATGTTAGAGGTAAGTCGACCATTACAGATACCATGATCATTTGTTCTGGTAATTCAAAACGTCACGTATCCTCAATTGCAGAGAATGTATTGGTTGAAGCGAAAAATGCCGGGCATGCGCCTGGGCACGTTGACGGTAAAGATACCGGAGAATGGGTACTGGTTGATTTCGGCGATGTCATTTTGCACGTTATGCAAGATGAAACCCGAGACTTTTATCAGCTAGAAAAGCTCTGGTCATAGGATAGGGCTCTCGCTAAAAGAGTCATTGGTAAGCATGCTTCATATTCACCCACAACAGCTACTAAGGCTAGGATTGTCATTCATGGTGCAGTGTTGAAGATTCAAATTGTTGCTGTGGGAACAAAAATGCCGTCATGGATATCCGCGGGTGTCGACGAGTTTATCCGTCGATTCCCAAGTGATATGCCGGTAACCATTACTGAAATACCAGCTGGCAAACGAGGTAAGAACGCTGACATTAAACGGATCCTGGAGAAGGAAGGCGAACAAATGTTAGCGGCTATTCCCAAAGGCAACCGCGTAGTGACACTTGAGGTAACCGGAAAGCCATGGGATACACCAATGCTGGCAAAACAGCTAGATAATTGGAAGATGGACGGTAGAGATGTCAGCTTGCTCATTGGTGGTCCTGAAGGACTAGCGCCCTCTTGCACTGCTGCATCTGAACAAAAGTGGTCATTATCAGCGTTAACCCTTCCTCACCCTCTAGTCAGAATTATACTCGTTGAGAGTGTGTATCGCGCATGGTCGGTAACACAAAATCACCCTTATCATAGAGAATAGAAGCAGTTATTAATGCAAAGGAACTCAATGCACCGTAAACGCCAAGCTATTCGTGACCATTCCGCGGAAGCCAACCTGTTTGCCCGTCGTGCAACTATTGCCTTTATCATTGTTACCGCCATGTTGGGCATTGTGCTTAACAATCTTTACTCTTTGCAGGTTACTCAGCACGATGACTATCAAACACGTTCAAATGGGAACCGCATTAAAGTACTGCCTGTTGCGCCAAATCGAGGGCTAATATACGACCGAAATGGGATATTGCTCGCCGAAAATAGACCGGTTTTTAGTTTAGAGATCATCCCCGAAAAAGTGGACGACATCGACGATACCCTTAAACGAATTACCACGCTCATGGATATTACCGATGACGAAATTAAACGTTTTCAGAAAAACTTAAAGGGCACTCGCCGCTTTAAGCCTGTTGTCCTGCGCACAGAATTATCCGAAGAAGAAGTGGCGACCTTCTCAGCCAGCAAACACAAATTTAAAGGGATGCAAATTGAAGCGCGTCTTGCACGCCACTATCCCTATGCAGAGACACTCACTCATGTTCTTGGATACGTAGCACGCATCAATAAACGAGATTTGCAGAAAATCGTCGAAGCCGGCCAAGAAGATAACTACGCCGCCACCTATGATATTGGTAAGCTTGGCATAGAGAAATACCACGAGGAACTTCTTCACGGCGAGGTAGGCTACCAACAGGTTGAAGTGAATAATCAAGGACGAATAATTCGTGTACTAAACGTAGAGCCGCCAACTCCTGGCAAGGATATTGTGCTTAATATTGACTTATCTCTTCAGCAAGAAGCTCAGCGTATACTTGAGGGCACTCGTGGTGCGGTGGTAATTTCAGAAGTGAAAACTGGCGGAGTGCTGGCGCTCTATTCTAATCCCGGATACGACCCCAATTTATTTGTTCACGGTATTAGCAGTAAGAATTACTCAGCGCTGCTTAATTCGCCAAACCGCCCGTTGATTAATCGTGCCACTCAAGGGCAGTATTCGCCGGCATCAACTATAAAGCCGCATCTGGCTTTACTGGGTTTAGAAGACGGTGCGGTCACTGAAGACTACACTATTAAAGATAACGGCCGCTATCGGCTGCCAAATGTAAACCACGTTTGGCGTGACTGGAAACGATGGGGGCACGGTGACGTCGATATTGCAAAGGCTATTGAGGTTTCATGCGATACCTACTACTACGATTTAGCCTATAACTTGGGTATCGATAAAATCAGTGAGGCCATGCGAAATTTCGGCTTTGGTGATTACACGGGTATCGATTTGTACGAAGAATCCGACGCGAATATGCCAAGCAGAGGGTGGAAACGCGCCCGCTTTAATCAGCCTTGGTATATTGGTGATACTATCCCTGTTGGCATCGGACAAAGCTTTTGGACCGCCACGCCTATTCAGCTTACCCATTCAATTAACACCTTAGTTAATCGAGGCGAGCGTTACATACCTCAGCTCATTCGCGGTTACAGAAAACTGGATGGCACAGACGATCTTATTGCTCTGAAAACCTTGCCACCTATTAAAATAAGCGATCAAAAAAATCTCGATATTGTATTGAATGCGATGCACGATGTGGTTCATGGCGAAGAAGGAACCGCTCGCTTTGCCTTTGCCGATACCCCCTATGAATCAGCGGGTAAAACGGGTACGGCTCAGTTATTCACCGTCGGGCAAAACGAAAAATACAACGCAGACGAGGTCGATGAAAGGCTTCGCGACAACGCCCTCTACGTTGGATTTGCGCCTTTCGACAACCCAGAAATTTCTATTACGGTAGTACTTGAAAATGCCGGTGGCGGAAGTTCTAATGCGGCGCCAGTAGCAAGGAAATTAATGGATTTTTATTTTCGAGACAGACGTTTTGAAACCGCAAGTATCGACAGCGAGCTCAACGAATAATGAAAAGAACGGCAATCACGCCAGATAAAATAAGCTTTTTACAGCGCATTCATGTTGACGGCTGGTTGCTGCTCGGCCTGTTGGTCTTAAGTGGCGTTGGACTAGTCACACTCTATTCTGCGTCAGGTCAAGATATGGCGCAGATGGAACGACAGTTTACTCGCTTAGGATTGAGCTTTGTCGTTATGGCAATACTGGCTCAATTGCCGCCTGGTTTCTATCGACGCCTCTCACCTTTTGCCTTTGCAGTGGGGTTACTTATGTTAGTTGCCGTTTTGCTTTTTGGTGATATGGGAAAAGGCGCGCAGCGCTGGCTAGACTTCGGCTTTATTCGCTTTCAACCATCAGAGTTAATGAAGCTTGCCGTGCCCATGATGATAGCATGGTATATCAGTAAACATACTCTCCCCCCGAGAACGCACCACGTTGCGCTAGGCTTTACCATGGTGGTAGTGCCCACGGTGCTCATTGCCAAGCAGCCTGATTTAGGCACTTCTCTACTTATTGCCAGCTCAGGTGTGTTCGCCATATTTCTTGCTGGTATGAGCTGGCGTCTTATTTCCTTTGTAGGAGCACTTATTGGTGCATTTGCTCCTATTATGTGGTTCTTCCTCATGAAGGATTATCAAAAGCAAAGAGTGCTGACATTTTTAAACCCCGAAAGCGACCCGCTTGGCTCGGGATACCATATTATTCAATCTCAGATAGCGATTGGTTCCGGAGGCGTTGATGGTAAGGGCTGGCTCCAGGGTACGCAATCTCAACTAGAATTTTTACCCGAGCGGCATACCGACTTTATCTTTTCTGTATTTAGTGAAGAATTTGGCCTTACTGGCGTCATCGTTTTACTGGCTATTTATTTATATATCATTTTACGCGGTTTAATCATTTCTAGTCGAGCTCAAGATGCCTTTTCTAAACTACTTGGTGGTAGTATTACCCTTACCTTCTTTGTTTATGTATTCGTTAACATGGGCATGGTGTCGGGGTTGCTTCCAGTCGTGGGCGTTCCTTTACCGTTGGTGAGCTACGGTGGAACATCTATGGTGACATTGATGGCGGGTTTTGGCATTCTAATGTCAATTGCAACGCAAAAACGTTTAATATCCCGATGACCTTGCCGCTCTCACTATTTCCGCAAATTTCAAAGCTCAGGCATCAGCTTTGTCATACGTCGTTATTGTTGCCACCGGTTTTGTTGCCGTTGCTTTCGTTATTAAACGCGCCAAATTTAGTTAAGCGCTTCATTCATTTATGTACCCGAGGCCTTCTGCTTCTCTCGTGTGTATCGGGGATTCTATTAAGTGGATGTCAGTCAGGCCAAACTGGCCGCTATACACAATCGCAAGACTCCGCCCCTAATTACGTGGCTAAACTACCGGAAACCCTCGACGCAGTGCCCAGGTTTGAAGCCTACCGAACGTTTAATAACAGACCTTATAAAGTCCTCGGTAAGCATTATACGCCAATCTCTTCTGGCAAAGGCTACGAGAAAGTAGGATATGCCAGTTGGTACGGCCAGAAGTTTCATGGCCATTTAACGTCAAACGGTGAAACCTATAATATGTTCGCCATGAGTGCCGCACACAAAACCTTGCCGCTACCCTCATTCGTTAGAGTGACCAACTTAGAAAATAATAAACAAGCGATTGTCCGCGTTAATGATCGCGGCCCTTTTCACGATGATAGAATAATTGATTTGTCTTATGCTGCTGCGGTTAAGCTGGGGTATCACAGCAAAGGTACGGCAAAAGTTAAGCTAGAGGTTATTCACATCGATGAGAACAATAACGTCACGATAGGCAGCAATCCCACCGTTAGCTATGATGAATACTTGGGTATAGATGTTCCGGATAAGATTGCTACGAGTAAAATAGCGCCAAGTCAGATGGCGCACTCAGAAGTCGTAGAAGACACAGCACAACGCAATGAACAATCTATAGCCCCCCAAAATGAAAGCCCCATCAACGCTGGCGGTATGTTTATTCAGGTTGCAGCCCTATCTAACGCAGAGAAAGCAAAATCCATAAGCAATGTGCTGTCTGCTTTGTATCAGCTTCCGGCCCATCTTCCTGTAAGTAACAACATCTACAAACTTCAGCTTGGTCCTATTGAAGATGAACAAATGATTGAAGACGTGTTAAGTCAGCTTAAACAAAACGGCTACCCACATGCTTATGCAATAAAACAGCCTCAATAGCACTTTCATCGAAACTTTTTCGGTAAACCCTAGTCCTACTCTCACCCTTGCGATAGACTTCGGTACTAATGTTAGTTCTATTGTAATTCCTATCGCAATTTCAATGACAATCTCTATGAGTCATTTTGATATGCAATTACTATTCGCTCTTGATGGGTAGTCTTAGTGTTGGGAACATCAATCTAAGAGTAGCTGTAAACTCACACGGATATAACTCGGTAAAAGAAATAAACCATGCTCAAAATAATTAAACGCGCTAAAGCGCCTTCACTGTCATTTGCCTTCTTATTGCTTGGCGTATTTTTTAACATTGCTCACGCTGCTGTTGTTACCCCCCCAGCGCCTACTGTAGCCGCAGAAGGTTTTTTGCTTACTGATTTTGAAACCGGTCATGTCATCGCAGAAAAGAATGCCGATATGCAGCTCGCTCCAGCAAGTCTTACCAAAATAATGACTATCTATGTGATCGGGAAAGAACTTCAGTCGGGCAACATCAGCCTTGATGATGAAGTCACTATTTCAGAAAACGCATGGGCGAAGAAATTTCCAGATTCTTCGAAAATGTTTATCGAAGTGGGTACACAGGTTTCAGTAAGCGATCTACTTCGCGGTATCGTGGTGCAATCAGGTAACGACGCGTGTGTGGCGATGGCAGAGCACGTAGCAGGTTCTCAATCGGCCTTTGCAAGCATGATGAATGCGCATTCCCAGGCCCTTGGATTAACCAGCACCAACTGGGTTAATGCACATGGTTTACACGACCCAGACCACTACACCACACCCCGTGACATGGCAGTGCTATCTCGCGCACTTATTGCTGAAACGCCAGAAATGTATGCGATTTACAGCGAAAAAGAATTTACCTTTAACGGCATTAAGCAATATAACCGCAACAGCTTGTTGTGGGATAAAAGCCTCAATGTTGACGGTATCAAAACCGGGCATACTTCAGATGCAGGTTACAGCCTAATCACATCAGCAGAGCAAGGCGACATGCGCCTGATTTCAGTTGTTATGGGCACCGACAGCGAGCGAGCGCGTAAGGTTGAAAATAAGAAGCTGCTTAAATACGGTTTCCGCTTTTTCGAAACCGTCATTCCTTATGAAGCAGGACAGAGCTTTGTGGCACACCGAATTTACATGGGTGACAGAGAAACTGTAGACCTTGGAATTAATCAATCTACCCCCATTACCATTCCACGCGGTCAAGCTGAGAACCTAGAAGCTAATTTTGAGCTAGATAAAAAGCTTGAAGCACCACTGGCGAAAGGACAAGTTGTTGGAAAGCTTTACCTTCAGCTTGGTGGTGAAGACGTAGCTAGCTACCCCCTTGTTACACTTCAAGAAGTGAAGGAAGGCAGCATGTTCAACCGCCTAAAAGATTACATAATGCTTCAAATTGGTTTTGACGACGAATAAATAATTGCGTTAACACCTAGTTGTGAAGCGGCCAGATTGATACAATCTGGCCGTTTTTTTATATAAGTTTACATACCGAGAATATCGCATGGATACCCGTTTCGACGAACTGTTAGATTTTCCCACACACCAGACGTTTAAAGTAATGGGCGTTGCCCATGAAGACTTACCCGAACAGGTAATATCGTGCTTACAGCAGCACGCCCCTGGTGATTATGCGCCCGCTATTAAGCCAAGCAGTAAAGGCAGCTATCACTCTTTGTCTATTAGTGTGCGAGTAACCAGCAAAGAACATATGGAAACTATTTACACTGAACTGGCCGCCCTCGAACTGGTTAGGGTTGTTCTGTAAGTGAGTACGCAAGAGCAGGTTGCTAGAGCCAGCGATGACGTTAACTCGAAAAGTGACGTCATTATTCGCCAGTTGGGACGTCAATCTTATGAACCAATTTGGCAAGCAATGCAGCGCTTTACGGATGAGCGGGACAACGAAACAGCTGATGAGATTTGGCTTGTGGAACACGAACCTGTGTTCACCCAAGGCCAAGCTGGAAAAGCGGAACATATATTGTTGCCTGGCGACATTCCTGTTGTTCAAGTGGATAGAGGTGGCCAGGTCACCTATCACGGTCCAGGCCAGCAAGTTATTTATTTACTACTCAACATTAAACGAAGAAAGCTCGGTGTCAGGCACCTTGTGACCGCGATGGAAGAAGCGGTGGTAGGGTTATTAGCGCCTTACGATATTAGTGCGTATCCCAAGCCAGATGCACCAGGCGTTTATGTTAACGAACAAAAAGTCTGCTCCCTTGGCTTAAGAATACGTAATGGATGCTCATTTCATGGACTAGCGTTAAATGTTAACATGGACTTATCACCGTTTCAGCGTATCAATCCCTGTGGTTATGCTGGAATGGAAATGACGGACACTGCGCGTCTTAACGGTCCCGATTCGCTTGAACAGGCTGGCGATGAGCTTGTTCGCCTATTACTAAAGGCGCTTTCCTTTTCGGAAACAACATATAAAGAAGGTTTTGATGAGTAACGCACGACCTACAGCGGGGGTTAAACTCCGAGATGATGAAAAAGTAAAACACATTCCAGTCACCATTATTCCTACTGAAAAGGAACAGATGCTGCGAAAGCCTGAGTGGATCAAGATTAAACTTCCCCGCTCTACTGAAAAAATTGATCACATCAAGCGTACGCTGAGAAAGAACAATTTGCACTCAGTATGCGAAGAAGCAAGCTGTCCAAATTTGGCTGAGTGCTTTAACCATGGCACCGCTACTTTCATGATCCTTGGCGATATATGTACTCGCCGCTGTCCGTTTTGTGACGTCGCACATGGTAAGCCTTTACCGCCTAGCGCCGAAGAACCTGAAAAGCTAGCCAAAACCATTGCAGAGATGAACCTTCGTTACGTGGTTATTACATCGGTCGACCGAGACGATTTACGCGACGGTGGAGCACAGCATTTTGTAGACTGCATTAATGCCATTCGAGAGCACAGCCCTACCACCACCATTGAAGTGCTAGTACCAGACTTCAGAGGAAGAATGGACCGAGCGCTCGAGATATTCAAAAATGGCGAGCCGGATGTGTTCAATCATAACTTAGAAACTATTCCTCGCCTTTACCGCGAGTGTCGTCCTGGTGCCAATTATCAGTGGTCCCTTGATTTGCTCAAGAAGTTTAAAGCGCAGCACCCTCACATTAAAACCAAATCAGGTTTGATGATGGGTATGGGTGAAGAAAACGAAGAAATTCAAGGCGTATTAAGAGACCTTCGCGATCACGACGTGGATATGCTGACGCTAGGTCAATATCTACAGCCCAGCCGTCACCATTTCCCTGTGAAGCGATACGTGCACCCTACTGAGTTTGATGCTCTAGGTGATTACGCGAAGGAGATAGGATTTACGCACGCCGCGTGTGGTCCAATGGTTCGCTCAAGCTACCACGCCGATCAGCAAGCCGCCGGTGTAGAAGTAAAATAGGCATATCTATGTCAATAAGAGGCGGCCGTTAATAGCGAGCCGCCTTTTTTGTAGTACCAGTGACAATGCAAGGGTGGCTGCTAAAATACAGCCCAATTCTTGTGGAAAGCGGACAAAGGGTAATCATGCGTAAACATATTTATATCGCCTATACAGGTGGCACCATCGGGATGAAGCCATCGAACCAAGGGTATGTACCTGCTGCTGGATTTTTAACAGAAACACTGGCGAAAATGCCTGAGTTTAATCGCAGTGAAATGCCGCTTTTTACTATTCACGAGTACGACAACTTAATCGACTCTTCAGATATGGACCCATCGGATTGGCAGCGCATTGCAGACGATATTGCCAGTAACTACGACGACTACGACGGCTTTATTATTTTGCATGGTACAGACACCATGGCCTATACCTCATCAGCGTTAAGCTTTATGTTAGAGGACTTAGCCAAACCGGTAATCGTCACAGGCTCTCAAATCCCCTTAGCTGAACTGCGCTCAGATGGTCAGGTAAACTTATTGAATGCCCTGTTTATTGCTGCCAACTTTCCTATTGCAGAAGTTGGATTGTTTTTTAACAATCGTTTATTGCGCGGAAATCGAAGTCGAAAGGTAGACGCGGATGGTTTTAATGCCTTTGACTCTCCCAACTTTCCCCCCTTGCTTGAAGCCGGCATAAATATCAGGCTTAAAGCGGGTGAGTTAGCTAAGCCATCGGATAAAAAGTTAACGGTCTCAAATGTTTCAGCTCAGCCAATCGGCATGGTGAGCCTGTACCCAGGTATTGCGCCTGAAGTGATAAAAAACACACTTCAACAACCTGTAAACGCGCTTATATTACTCAGTTACGGTGTGGGCAATGCCCCACAAAATCCAAAACTCATTGAGCAGCTACGCTTTGCGAAATCTAGAGAAATCCCAGTGGTTAACTGCACGCAATGTGCCCGCGGTAGAGTGAACATGGGAGGCTATGCCACCGGCCACGGCCTGCAAGAGGTTGGCGTGTTATCCGGCAGCGATATGACCCCAGAGGCTGCACTGGCTAAACTGCATTACTTACTTAGTAAAAATCTCTCGTTTGAACAAATTAATTTACTGCTCACCGCAAATTTACGCGGCGAGTTAAGCGAATAAGGTATTAAATTTTGACACAACGCTATTCTGGTGCATTACGAAAAATGCGTACTCATGCAAACGATAATAACGAAGTCTGCTATCAACTCCCTATCGGGGAAAGCATCGTCGATATGAATGCATTGATAGGACAAGAAGTTTCATTGTCGTTTAGCAATGAAATTCACTGCGTGCACTGCAGCCGAAAAACGAAAAAAAGCTTTAACCAAGGCTATTGTTACCCTTGTCTGATATCTCTCGCACAGTGTGATAGCTGCATCATAAAGCCAGAAAAATGCCACTATCACGAAGGCACTTGCCGAGAGCCCGAATGGGGAGAAGCCCACTGCTTTAACGAACACTTTGTCTACTTAGCTAATACAGGCAATGTGAAAGTAGGAATTACCCGAGAAATAACCGAATCTGTCTCTCCTCGCTGGATGGACCAAGGCGCAACGCAAGCCACGGTTATGTTGCGCGTACCAGACAGGTTAACTAGCGGGCTTGTGGAAACGTTATGCAAAAACCATATTGCCGATAAGACTAACTGGCGCACCATGCTAAAAGGCAAGCCAGACGAAGTGGATTTGATAGCGGTAAAACACGAGCTTATGGAGAAAATTTCCGATGAACTTGCTGCGCTAAAACAAGAAAAAGGGCTTCAAGCTGTATCTGAAGTAGAGTCGAAAGTACATCAAATCAACTTTCCGGTAGACACCTACCCAGACAAAATAAAGTCGATTAATCTCGACAAGACGCCTGATTTTACTGGTGTACTTAAGGGTATTAAAGGGCAATACTGGATGCTTGATGGCGACCGGGTTATCAACATTCGAAAATTTGCTGGCTATAACGTCACGCTTCAAGTTTTCTAAAGTCTTATCTTATAGTCTCCGCAAAGAAAATTAACTGATAAAGGGCGCACGCAACGTGCGCCTTTACATTTATCTAAAATAGCTAGAGCTTTTCATTAAATCCAATGTTCAAAAAACGCAGAAGTGTCACGCTCTGGCTTTGGTGCTGGCTCAAAGACTGGGGTACCTAAGTATAAGAATCCCACTAGCTCATCTTCTTCTGACATCCCTAGCCCATTTTTTACTACGGGACACTGCGCATAGCTACCGGTGCGCCACATACCATTAAAACCTTGTGCTACCGCTGCCATTTGCATGGCCATAACACCACAAGAGGCAGATGCTATCTGCTCAACACGAGGGACTTTTTCGTGTTCTTTGTATTGTGCAATCGCAACAATAACCATAGGCGCACGCAAAGGAAGTTGTGGGGCTCTATCTATTTCTTTTTGACTTTTGTCGTTTTCAATTGCAGATGCTTCAAAAAGCGCCCCAAGTTTGTTTAACCCTTTGCCTTGGCATACCACAAAACGCCATGGGGTAAGGCAAGCGTGATCAGGGGCACGTAAAGCCGCTTGCATAATATTCTCCAGCGCATCTCCGCTTGGAGCAGGCTCGTTTAAGCGTGGCTGAGAGCTTCGATTAAGCAGTAGAGTTAGTGCATCCACTTTGGGGCCTCCTTAGTAACGCCTCATTAAAATAATATATTATGGTACTGTGGCATCAGTATTTTGATAAATAAACGAATTGGTTTGCACATCAATCTTACGGAGGACAGCGGTGACTGTCGACCAAAACCACCTCGTTTGGCATTAAATGAGGTCATTCAATCGCAACACCATATATCAGTCTCCGATTCTACGATATTGTTAAGCGTGAACTTCCTATTTCGTATATAACTACGTAATCTTTTTATTGTCAGATTACGTATTTTTAATATTCGTAATGCACTGCAAATAAGGAGATTAAGATTTTGAACAAGCCATCTAATACAACTCCTAACGCTTCTCCATTGTCTCGCTTAATGAAAAAAGGCCAGTCAAAAACAGGTTATAAATCAACCTCAGGAAACTTGCTTATGCAGATGAGTGAAAATGACCACAAACAAATTGCGAAACTTATTGGTACTTGGCTAGAACGAGACAAATAATTATAGCGCAGATGTTACGACTTACTTTTTATTCGTCCTGGTTACAAAAAATTACAATTAACTTAGCGATATTATGCTAAACAGGTAACATAATGAAATTAATGTAGTTGGATTTACCATCACACATAACGCTCTAACATTATAAAACAATCACATTTTTGAAAAAGGTAGTAAAATATGGCGGCCAAGGGAAATTGGACCAAATCCTTGTTTATTGGCTTGTGGACGGTACTGAACTTCACCCGCAAACTTTTCTTCAACGTAATATTCATTGTAATTTTCGTTGGCATTATCATGGCCATCGCGAACCAAGACGGTGATCAGCTAACAGTTAAATCCGATAGTGCGCTTTATCTCACACTCAATGGCCAACTGGTAATTGAAAAAGAGAGCGTTGACCCCTTCGAGCAATTTTTGCAAGAGTCATTAGGCAGCGAACCCGACAATCCAGAAGTGTTGGTACGCGATGTCGTAGACGTGCTTGAAAACGCGGCAAAAGACAGAAGAATTAAAGCACTCGTGCTAGACCTTCAAGGGCTTACTGGTGGTGGACTAGACAAGCTTCGCGTTGTAGCAGAGGCCATTGAGTCCTTTAAAGAATCTGAAAAGCCTGTTTACGCTATAGGCGACTACTACTCTCAAGATCAATACTACTTAGCAGCCCAAGCTGACCATGTGTACCTTAATCCCATGGGTGGCCTATTGCTTGAGGGTTACGGCCGTTACGGTCTGTATTTTAAAGACATGCTAGATAAACTCAAAGTGACTACACATATATTTAGAGTGGGCACATACAAGTCGGCAGTCGAGCCGGTCATGAGAAATGACATGTCTGCTGAAGCAAAAGAAGCAGAAAAGCAGTGGTTAGACGGGTATTGGAAACAATATAAAGAAGATGTTGCTGCAGCCCGCGGTATAGACGTCGCTAACTTCGATGAAACGGCTAACGAATTGCTTTCTAAGTTTGAGGCCGCTGGAGGCGATTTCGCTCAATATGCCCTTGATAACAATTGGGTAGATGCACTAAAGACCCGGGAAGAAGTGAGACAAGAACTTATCGAATTGGTGGGTGAAGGTGATAACCAGCAGGGAATCAATCTAACAGCCTTTAACACCTATTTAAAAGTGATTAATCCTCCGATGCCTAAGATCGATAGTGATATGGACAAGGTGGCAATCGTAGTGGCAAAAGGTACCATCTTAGACGGTAATCAAAAAGCCGGTACTATTGGTGGCGATAGCACAGCACGATTACTGCGTCAGGCTCGCTTAGACGACAATATTAAAGCAGTAGTGCTTCAAATAGACTCACCAGGTGGCAGTGCTTTTGCCTCAGAAGTGATTCGCCAAGAGATATTACAGCTGCGTCAAGCTGGTAAGCCAGTTATCTCTTCAATGAGTACGTACGCAGCATCTGGCGGTTATTGGATAGCAGCAAGCACTGATAAAATTATTGCAAGCCCAAGTACAATCACAGGCTCAATTGGTGTATTTGGTATGTTAATGACCTACGAAAACTCACTAGACTATTTAGGCATACACAGCGATGGCGTTGGCTCTACTGACATTGCAGGCTTATCGCCAGCAAGAGCGCTATCTCCAGCGTTTGGACAAATCCTTCAGCGCAATGTTGAAAACACCTACGGAAACTTTCTATCATTAGTAGCAAACGCTAGGGATATGACTGTTGAAGAAGTTGACACTGTTGCTCAGGGGCGCGTGTGGATTGGTGAAGATGCATTAGCGTTAGGCCTTGTTGATGAGCTTGGTGAGCTTGATGATGCAGTAGCTGCTGCAGCTGAATTCGCTGAGTTAGAAAATTACGACACAGTGTATGTACAGCGCAGCCTTAGTGCTCAAGAACTGTTTTGGAAAGAATTCTTTGGCCAGGCTATGACATTTGTTGGTAAATGGCAGTTCGCTAACAGCAACTCTGCGCTTATCAATGAATTTAAACGCGTCATGGGTGAGTTTAATACCTTAAATGAGCTCAACGATCCAAAAGGCACGTACATATTGTGCTTACCCTGTGATGTGAGATAATATTTAACGTGATCTACCTCACAATGCTTTGAGAAAACGCCGTTTAATACGGCGTTTTTTTATAGATGTACTTTTATAACTTTACTTTTATTAAACTTTGCTCTTTGCACTGTTTTTGTGGCAGCGCACCGAATTGTAAGCCTGTATTTAAAAGGACAAACGCCATCGCTACTCGTGACTTATCTGAGCAACAGCAATATGAAATCCATGCTGCGCTAACCGCTTGTTATGACAAAGCAGAAAACTATTTTAATAGGCAATTTGTCCGCCCTCACCTGTCATTTCGACGCTCGGGTAAAAACGCAGGCACGGCATTCCTACAGCAAAATAGAATTAATTTGCACCCTTTGCTGTTTAAGCAAAATCAACAGGCATTCTTACAAGAAGTGATACCTCATGAGGTAAGCCACCTGCTGGTTTGGACTTTGTTCGGACGAGTGAAGCCTCACGGTGAAAAGTGGCAGAGCATTATGATAGAGGTGTTTGGATGTGAGGCAAAAACAACGCATAGCTTTGACGTGAAAGCGGTGACAAACACCGTGGCTTATTCCTGTGAATGCAGTGAGCATAACCTCTCAATGCGACGCCATAAAAGCATTCTCAACGGTACACGCTATCGTTGTAGGAAGTGTAATTCAGAACTAAAACAGAATACTTAATTAAACCAATTCTCGGTAAACGCATTGTCTAAGTCTTTAAACGCTGTTTTGAGTAACTGCGCTAGTTCTTTATATTTTGGCTTTGATTTAACCGAAGCGACTTTACAGCCCTGCGAGCGCATTGAAGAATGTATTTCCTGATACCAGCTGTTCAACTGGGGCGGTAAATATTGGTCCGAGCGATGGCCTAGCCACAGCAAACCTTGTATGGGGAGACTAAGAAAAAACATGCCCATGGCAATAGTCTGTGGAATAAACTGCGTACCTAAGTTTTGAAGCAACAGTAAACATATCACCATGGTGGCTGGCGGCATGGTCTTTATAGCGAATTTAGTGGCAGCCACAACTCTGCACTCTGGAAAAAAACCATACAGCTCTTTCCTCATGGGCCATGTTTTCATGTATTGTTGACCGTCTTTCAGCATTGTCATCACTGACTGTGACATGTTTCACCTCTGGAAGTACTTATCGCACTGCATACAATCTAATGCTTACCGTAAATTGTAATGCTCTTTATATTTAATACAAGAAACACTGACGTGTTGCCCACTTTTTTTGCCTTATTTTGTCACTAGATTGCCGATTCTTAACTTATATTGACTGAAATTTTAAAATTTTTATCAACGTAGCTGTTCGAATATTGATATCCTTAGCGCCATTATGTGATTTGAAATACTGCCGATTCGTCATTTATCGATACAACGGAGCACATTTCAACAAACACAATTAAAAAGATTAAGATGGAAAAGGTTGATTTACGCCCAAGCGACCTCACCTTCTTGATACTAATTTTCGAATAGTTTACTCACCCTGTCATTGGGTGTTATTGGAGAGGAAAATGTCAGAAAGCAGACACGTCCGTCTACTTATCTTAGGATCGGGTCCTGCGGGTTACTCGGCAGCCGTTTATGCAGCGCGTGCTAACTTAGAACCGGTTCTGTTAACGGGAATACAGCAAGGCGGGCAGCTTACAACCACCACCGAAGTTGAAAATTGGCCTGGAGATCCTGAAGGTTTAACAGGTCCAGACTTAATGGTTCGTATGCAAAAACATGCTGAGAAGTTTGATACTGAAATCATTTTTGACCACATCAACAAAACTGATTTAAGCAAACGTCCATTCACTTTGCACGGTGATAACGGTACTTACACTTGCGACGCACTTATCATTTCTACAGGTGCATCGGCAAAGTATTTAGGTCTTGAATCAGAGCAAGCCTTCATGGGGAAAGGCGTATCAGCATGCGCAACCTGTGACGGATTTTTCTATCGCAACCAAAAAGTAGCCGTTGTTGGCGGTGGTAATACCGCGGTAGAAGAAGCGCTATATTTGTCTAACATTGCTTCTGAAGTTCATGTAATTCACAGAAGGGATACTTTCAGAAGTGAGAAGATCCTTGAGCAGCGTCTACGAGACAAAGCGGAAAACGGCAACGTTGTATTGCATCTAAATAAGACACTAGATGAAGTACTTGGTGATGATATGGGTGTTACAAAAATCCGAATCAAAGATACCGACGGCGATGCCACTGAAGAGCTTGATGTAATGGGCTTATTCATTGCCATTGGTCACAAGCCTAACACAGATATATTTGCCGACCAGCTCACTATGAAAGACGGCTATATAGTTGTGAACAGTGGTTTGCACGGCAACGCCACACAAACTAGCGTAGAAGGCGTTTTTGCCGCTGGTGACGTTAGTGACCACGTTTATCGTCAGGCGATCACGTCTGCCGGCACTGGCTGCATGGCAGCACTTGATGCAGAAAAATTCTTGGACGGAATGGCTTCTGAACAAGGGTAATCGCAGTGTGGGCCTCACTTATCCTGTGAGAAATCGGTGAGGCCTTTATTATGCTAGCACTACACTACATTGAAAATGATGCGCCCTTCCCTGCGGTACATGAGGCCTTAGCCGAACCCAATGGCTTACTCGCTTTTGGCGGCGACCTAAGTCCTCAGCGTTTGTTCTCAGCGTACTCTCAAGGCATTTTTCCTTGGTTCAGCGATGACGAACCTTTACTGTGGTGGTCTCCTGATCCGAGAGCTATCATTGAATTAGATGATTTCTGCGTTTCAAAAAGTTTAAAGAAACTCGTTAGACAGCGAAAGTATACCGTAACGCTTAATCATGCATTTGATAAAGTTATCGATACGTGCTCGGCAATACCGCGGGTTACGCAATCAGGAAGCGGCACTTCTAACGAAACTTGGATTACCGACGATATGAAAGCCGCCTATTCGCAACTTCATGGCTTAGGCATTGCCCACTCTGTTGAGGTATGGGAAAACGAACAGCTCGTTGGCGGCCTTTACGGCGTAGGTATTGGTAAGGTGTACTGCGGTGAGTCTATGTTTCACAAGAAAAGTAATGCATCTAAACTTGCAATGGTTGCCCTTGTAGAGCATATGCGTTCACAAAACATGGCTTTTATTGATTGCCAACTTCCTACCGATCATTTGGCCTCATTAGGCGCGTGCGCGGTCACTAGAGAAGACTTTATTAAGAAACTGAATGAAAATAATCAGACTGTAGCTACAAATGGAGAGCTATGTTCTGAATATTTAGAGCATTGGCGCCCAAGAGTAATAACACCATGAAATTTGGTATCACTCAGTCATTTTCCTGCAGCTACCTTCCTAACGAGGAAGAAAGACTGCTGGTCTATGCAGAAGAAGATGCATCGTTATCATCCCGATATTCTCAGCTGATTCAAGCAGGGTTTAGGCGAAGCGGCGAACAAATTTACCGCCCCCACTGTGTTAGTTGCAACAAATGCCAATCTGTAAGGCTCTCGGTGGATGTATTCACGCCCTCTCGCAGCCAAAAGCGGATTTTGAAAAGCAATGCTGCACTATCTGTAAAGTTTAGTACTTCATTAAAACCAGAATACTATCCGTTGTACGAGCGCTACATCAATGAGCGGCATTCTGATGGCTCGATGTATCCCCCTTCCTATGAACAATTTGATAATTTTTTAAACTGTACATGGATGGCACCACATTTTTTAGAAGCTTATGATAAAGATAAGCTTGTAGCGGTTGCAGTAACAGACGTACTAGAGGACAATGCATACTCAAGCGCGTTATCAGCGCTTTATACCTTTTTTGACCCTGACTATGCCGCATCATCTCTCGGTACGTGGATGATACTCATGCAAATTGAACAGGCAAGGTCATTAGGCCACCATTACGTTTACTTAGGGTACTATGTGGAAGGCTGTCAAAAAATGAGCTACAAGCACAAATTTCACCCCTTTGAACAGTTTATAGACAACCAATGGCATCTATTTACTAAAAAACCAGCTTAATCGCTTTACACTGCACGCAAGATTGGTTAATGTCTGCGCGGCAAAAATTTTGAATTACTGAGGTAACTGCTTTACATGGCAAAAGAAGATTGTATTGAAATGGAAGGTACGGTGCAAGACACTCTACCTAATACTATGTTCCGCGTAGAACTAGAGAATGGTCACGTAGTGACTGCACATATTTCTGGTAAAATGCGTAAGAACTATATCCGAATTCTTACTGGCGATAAGGTCACTGTTGAGATGACTCCCTATGATTTGACCAAAGGTCGTATCATTTATCGCGCAAGATAATGAGCCATTGAAGCGGTAACGCATAAAAAAAGCCCGATAATTTTTAAATTATCGGGCTTTTTAATTTGTGCGTCACTTTACCAATTAACTCGGCTCAGCTTGCTCTGACTTCGTATCCACGCCGCTGTATTCAAACGTTAATTTGTCATCAACGTAATCCACTTTAACGTTTCCGCCTTTCGCCAGCTCACCAAACAGCAGCTCATTGGCCAGTTCTTTCTTAAGCTCATCTTTTATGAGACGTGCCATTGGGCGCGCACCCATCGACTTGTCATACCCTTTTTCAGCCATGTAAGCTCGTGCTTCAGATGTCACCTCTAAAGACACACCTTTCACGTCTAACTGAGCCTGCAATTCGATAATGAACTTGTCTACCACCTGTAAGATGATTTCAGCATCCAAGTGATTAAACCATATGATGCCATCAAGACGATTACGGAACTCAGGGGTGAATATCTTATTGATTTCACTCAGGGCATCGTGACTATGATCTTGTTGCTTAAAGCCTATAGACTTGCGCACAGTTTCCTGTACACCTGCGTTGGTGGTCATCACCAATACCACATTTCTGAAATCAACCTTACGGCCGTTGTTATCAGTCAGTGTGCCGTGGTCCATTACCTGCAGTAATATGTTGTAAATATCGCTGTGGGCTTTCTCAATTTCATCAAGTAACACAACCGAATACGGGTTTTTAATTACCGCGTCAGTCAACAACCCGCCTTGGTCGAAACCAACATAGCCTGGAGGCGCACCAATTAAACGGCTAACAGCATGACGTTCCATGTACTCAGACATATCGAAGCGCACTAGCTCAACACCCATAATATTTGAAAGCTGTTGAGTGACCTCCGTTTTACCTACACCGGTTGGACCTGCAAATAAGAAACTACCAATTGGCTTTGTTTCAGCGCCTAATCCAGAGCGAGACAGCAATATAGCGTCATTAAGCGTCTCTATGGCTTTGTCCTGACCGAACACTACCATCTTAAGGTTGCGCCCTAGGTTTTTAAGTACTTCTTTGTCAGATGCCGATACGGACTTCTCAGGTATACGAGCCATTTTAGCTATAATTTGCTCGATATCACCCACATTGATTGTTTTCTTTCGCTTTGACGGTGCAAGGAGACGCTGACTAGCGCCGGCTTCGTCCATTACATCAATAGCTTTATCAGGTAGGTGCCTCTCATTAATGTATTTCGCAGACAGCTCCGCCGCAGCCTGAATCGCTTTTTGCGTGAATCGCACATTGTGGTGATCTTCGTAACGGCTTTTCAGTCCAAGTAAAATCTTCGTAGTGTCGCTAACACTTGGCTCTGTCACGTCGACCTTTTGGAAGCGACGAGCTAATGCACGATCTTTCTCAAAAATACCTTGATACTCTTGATACGTGGTTGATCCAATACAGCGTAATTCGCCGCTAGATAGTTTAGGTTTTAGTAAGTTAGAGGCATCCATGACGCCACCAGAAGCTGCACCTGCACCAATGATCGTATGAATTTCATCAATGAACAATATGGCATGTTCATCTTTACTGAGCTCTTTGAGTATGGCCTTAAGGCGCTTTTCAAAGTCGCCGCGGTATTTTGTTCCCGCCAGCAGGCCACCAAGGTCAAGAGAGTAAACGGTACTTTGTGCAATAACCTCTGGTACATCGTCGTTCACAATACGGTAAGCTAACCCTTCGGCGATAGCGGTTTTACCCACACCTGCTTCACCAACAAGTAGAGGGTTATTTTTACGACGTCTGCATAAGATTTGAATCGTACGTTCAACTTCAGCATCACGGCCGATAAGAGGGTCGATTTTGCCATCTTTAGCATGGCGGTTTAAATCGGTAGCGTATTTACCTAACGCTGTTCCGTTTTCTTCACCGCCCTCAGCCTCTTCTGGAGTTTCCGAATTTATTGACTCATCATCTTCAGCTTTACTCACACCATGGCTAATATAATTAACCACATCAAGTCTAGTCACGTCGGCTTTCTTCAAAATGAATACTGCCTGCGACTCTTGCTCGCTAAAGATAGCGACTAGCACATTGGCGCCGGTAACTTCATCTTTGCCTGACGACTGAACATGAAAAACGGCGCGCTGCAGCACTCGTTGAAACCCGAGGGTCGGCTGCGTTTCACGCTCGTTCAGCTGCTCGTCTAAAATAAGTGGCGTTGTATCTTTCACAAAAGATAGCAATTCGCTTTTAACGGCCTCAACGTCTGCGCCACACGCTTTTAATGCATCGCGAGCTGCTGTGTTGTCCAGCAATGCCAACAACAAGTGTTCTACCGTCATAAACTCATGACGGTGCTCTCTGGCAAATACAAACGCACTATTTAACGTCTGTTCTAATTCTTTATTTAACATATTGCTCGCCCTCTACAAATTGCCTTATGCCTGCTCCATTGTGCACATCAATGGGTGCTGGTGTTTGCGTGCGTACTGATTCACTTGCATGACTTTCGTTTCTGCAATCTCAGCGGTAAAAACACCACAAACCGCTTTACCTTCATAATGTACGGTAAGCATAAGTTGATTGGCTTTCTCAGCGTCCAAATTGAAAAACTGCGTGAGAACCTCTATAACAAAATCCATTGGTGTATAGTCGTCATTATTCAACAACACTTTATACATGGGAGGCGGCTGCGGCTTTTGTCGCTGCGCGTCTTTTTGTTTTTCCTTTTCAATACTAATAGCGTTGTCTTTACTCATAACTTAATAATAGTGTGTTACTGGCAGATGTCGTTAAACTTTTGGATAAAATTAATTCACATTAGCTCTTGACATAATATGGTTAAAAAATCTACATTTTGATAGTGACATTGAGTATCTGTCTATATCGATACTCAATACACTATGCGCTCGGATCTATAATGGGGGCATAAACGTGTGAGTTCAAGGATTAAGAGGAAGTCGAAGTATGGCGGTTGGCAAAGTTAAATGGTTTAACAACGCGAAAGGTTTTGGGTTTATCGTTCCAGAGGAAGGTGGTGATGACATATTCGCTCACTACTCCACAATTCAGATGGAAGGTTATCGCTCATTGAAAGCAGGGCAAGAGGTTCAGTTCGAAGTGCAACAAGGACCGAAAGGCTTGCATGCAGAGAACATAGGTTTCGTAGAAGAACCAGAGCGTTAAAGCAAGATTCTAAGCAGCCCGACGGCCATGTCGGGCGCTTCTAACTCTCTCTTCACATTAAATAAAATGATAAAGCGCCGCTTTCATTTGTCTATCGTATGGTGCATTTTTATCCAATTCACAACATCCCCCTCGTCACTGAAAGATGGTAACGAGAAATGGTAATACTGCATCAGCACATCGAATATGGGTGTTTTGAAAGGCGTTTTCACTTCGAATTTTTCTGAGTATTTTCCTAATTAAACTCGTTACCCTACGCATCTTGAATATAATTTCACCTAAAGTATGGAAAATTTGTAATAACAATTTGTCTATATCATTCACTTGCACTTAACCGCACAGGTTAGTTTCTAACCACTTTGGACTGTTAAAATATAGGACATCTCCTATTTTGGCTTTTCAATGCTCCGGCCCATTTCGTCAACTGAAAACTCACAAAAAGTATCACTCATGCAACAGACATTAAGGACTCTCTACTCTTGAATGTGATATGTGCCATTTCCCGGCATTTATGCCGCCATTTTATGTTGGCGGCTGCCATGCAGATTGCGGACAGTCGAGCATTTAGTTAGCCGGCTTAAAAAATAGATTGAGGTGCTAGTTACTTAGCAGTATTTTCGAACCTGAACCGTCGCTACGCCCAAAGTCTCAGCCCAATTAAGCCATTACTAAGCAATAGGACTGCCAAAAATAAATTAGCTAAGGTAAATAAAGTTGTGTGCCATCTAGTAAAACTGTTTATCGGTAATTTTCTGAGTTTGTACCACATCCATACCGACCACACAGCGCTAAACAGAAATCCTAAACTTCCCACAAAAATTAGTACCGACAGCAGCGATACTGAACCTGCTATTGAATACATACTGGGCGAACTCGTAATGATGCGTAAACAAAGTAGCGTCACAATTGCAATACACAGCGAAAGTAAAGGCCATGACCTATAGGCAACCGCTTGGCTCGTAATCGATTTTTTAACAAAAAAACGAGGAAGCCAAATTAACATGAATAACACGCTCGATAAGGCCATGAGTACCCAAAACATAATCACCAACAACGGCAATAATGCACTGACTATATTCGTTTTAATGAATGTTTGCGGGCCATAATAAATCCCATCACCAAAATCGCTATCCTTGATAGGAAGTAACACCGTAAGCCCGGTTGTATTTTGTTTAAATCCCTTGTTGGCATCAGGGATCAGAATACGGGTCGGTGAGCCTATCAATGGTTTTATCGTACTGCTAGTGTCTCCTATCTGTAATTGCCATGGAACAATAGTCGATAGTATCGAATAGGTTGCAGATATGGGTGCAGCGTTTTTGTACCAGCCTGACAGTGCCTTATCTTCTTGGCTCACTTCTCGCTCGGCTTTTACGTTTGGTACTGTAATATCTTTAGTTAAGTAATGACTTACTAAGCGATGTATTTGGCTAACCGCAGGGCTATTGTTATTAGCCGCGATAACATAAGCAAATTGATATTCTGGGTTGTAAATGAGCATTGCAGTAGCGCCGCGTAAACTACCTTCATGCCCATAAAGTACGACGCCATTTGCATGAAATAATTGATTTCCTAAGCCCCAACCAAAGCTAAGGCCTCTTTTTGCTGCGAGCGTGCCTGATGGCTTTCTAAATGATGCAAGTGCATTTCGACTGACGATATTCGTACTTTCTTCATTGGCTAAGAATTGCGCGAAACTTAGCATATCCCCCATTGTGCTATTGAGGCTACCTGCTGCGCGGTTGTTGAGGTGACGATAAGGTTGTTCTTGTTTGTTGATATATAAACTGACGGCCGACTCTCGGTATGTGTCTGAAAAATAGTACCCACTATTGTCCATTGACAATGGCTCGAAAAAACTACGTGTAACGTACGATTCAAATACCTCACCCGTCATCTTTTCAACGATATAAGCGCCAGCCAAAAAGCTCGTGTTATTGTAGGCCACACGGCTGCCCGGTTTCCAGCGAGACAAACGAGAGTGAGGGTGGGCATTTAATGCATCGATAATAGCAACTGGAGTATCTGATAGTGCCTTTTGCTCGTTGAAATGCGGACTGTCCCAGCCAGATGAGTGATTTAATAAATGCACAATTCGCAGCGGTTCCGTTGTCTCCCATGGATTCGTAAATTCAATTTCAGGCGCAAGGGTTTGCAATTTATCGTTCAGGCTAAGCTTGCCTTCCTCTTCAAGCTTGAGCAGTGACAAAGCTACAAACATTTTGGAAATTGAGCCAAAGCGAAATTGACTACTATCGTTTAGCGGTATTTTTGACTCAATGTTCGCAATTCCAGAATAGTAGCGCCAATGAGGCTGCCCGGCTTGCACTACTCCCACTGCAACGCCTTGTGTATTTGTGCGCACGCGTACTTGGTCTATCGCTATACTTAGCTCTTCTAAGCTATTAATCGGCTTTTGTTTTACAGGCACTTGTGCCATTGAAGTGCCAGAAAAAATAGCACCGAATAAACACAGTGTTATCGCCCAATATATTCTCATGATAAATCCCTTAACCTTCATTGTTAGTCGTGTTACAACTATTTGCACTGTCGCTTTTTTTCTTATCATGGTAAGCACTTTTCGTTGTGTGCTATTTTTGTATGCAAAATGACGGCACTACACAAATGATTCTTTATGACCGTGTGTGGCGAAATACGTTAACGCATGGCCACATCCTCTAAGTCACTGAATTTGATTGGTAAATATATAAAGCGAAATATGAGCATATGCTGTACGAATTTGGTGAATTTCATTTTAACGAGAGCACTTGTGACCTTTTTTATAGACAAGCACCGGTAAAAGTTGAACCACAAGTTGCGCAACTTTTGCGTTATTTTTTACAAAATAAAGGTAAAGTCTTGTCTCGCGATGACTTAATGCTAGTGTTGTGGTCTGACAGGGTAGTCACAGATGACGCTCTTCGTTCCAGTATCAAGAAATTACGTGACATTCTAAAAGACGATGCCAAATCACCAAAATTCATCAAAACACTACCCATGAAAGGCTATGAGTTTATCGGTGAGATAGAGCTTGTAACGTCTAAAACCTCATCGCTTGTTTCGATGAAAACTAAACTACTAGGTACTATATTTTTTTTGTGTTTACTCGTGCTATGTATTTGGCAGTCGGGCATTGTTGGTCCTACAAACAATAAACCACATATAACCAAGCTAACCGATATCGCGGGGTCTGAATTACTACCAAATTACGATCCTATCAACAAACGCTTAATTTTTTCACACCGCGCAAACAAAGATGACTTTTTACAATTGTATGTAAAGGAAATGGATAGCGGTAAGGTAACGCGCCTGACATGGGATGAGGCGAATTATGGCAACCCGATTTGGTCTCCCAATGGCGATCGTTTTGCTTATATTCGCAGTACCACTACATCAATGAATCACTATATTAGTGAGTTCGATACACTCAAAGGCATGATCAATTCAAACAAACTAGATAACGATATTCTATCTACTCATTATTTGCTGGGCTGGTCATCTAAGAAAATGGGGCTTTACTTAACTGACAAAACAAGTCCTTCTCGCCCACAAGGAATATGGTTTTTCGATATTATTAGGAACACGACAGAACAAATAACGTCGCCTAGCGTCCACGGCCAAGGTGACTACTTCGTTAAAGAGTCGTTTGACGGTACCCAACTCGCCATACTGCGAAGCCTATCCCTCAATAAGCATGAATTATTAGTACTGCATTTAAGCACTGGTGAAATATTATACGCTAATCAATTACCCAACAAAATGCATCGACTGGTTTGGAGCAACGACGATAGCAGTATTACCTTAGGAAATTTTGATGGCACATTGCTACGAGTCACCCTGAGTAACCGAGAGATCGAAGACATTACGCCCAAAGCCGACTTTGTTAACCACCTTTTCTATCAATGCGGACAAAACTGTTATTACATGCGTCAGCACAATGGAAACTATTTAGATATTGCAGAGCAACCGAACCCCTTCTCTGAAAAAAGTATAGGCTCTTTTGGATATTTTGAACTGAGCGGCGCAAATTCCTTTCCGGTGTATGCGAATACCGATAACAAAATTTATTTTTTTAGTCAGTATGGCCAAACCAGTCGAATTGAATATATTGATGGGAATGGTGCTCTAGCAACAGTGCTAAATTTTAAAAATGTTGTTGAAATACAGAGTTTGGCGCTTAACCGTGACGATACATATTTTGTAGGTTTGGTGGACTCAAGTTTGTTCATCTACGATATAAATAGAGGCGTGTTCAGCTACCTGAGTAAACAAACCGACATCACCTATCCGCCACACTGGCTTGATGAGAACCATTTTGTTTATGCAAAATTAGAGAAAAATGAAGCGATGCTCTATCAGTATTCACTGCTCGATAATACGTCTACACTTTTAATGAGTGGTTATGTTGGTTTACTAAATATTGGATTAAATGATCGTTTACTTATCGATAAAGACTATCATTTATGGCGACAACAAAATAATGAGGTCAAAGAAATAGGAATATTGCCGTCAAGTCAGCCTAATCGGTTTAAATTAGTGGGGAATAATATCTACTATACCGATAGGGAAGAAAATACGAATATGCTATTTAAATTATCGATTGATGACGCTTCGCTAAATAAAGTTGAGCTGGCTAAAAACCGTTTTAAAGCCCACTTTGATATCTCGGCAGATCAGGAGAAGCTCGCCGTTGTTGAGTCCTTATTGGCGCAAAGCGATATCATCAAGCTTGAGTTACGATAAGTCTTAAATGGCGAATACCTAACACTCGATTATTATTGGTAACGGTAACATTTTCCTCAACGGTCGGCCTAGGCTGCTGGCACTCGAAACTCTTAAGCGATAACCTACCAAAGGAATTGTGGCTAGTTCAGCATGATTTTTTGTTCCGCAATTCGCGCTTAGTCATCAGTTTTGCAAAAAACAGAAACTAAAAACAATCACTAGAAAACTCATCGGTAATATTGAGTTCTTTTGTCGCCATTTCTAACAAGGCTTCATCAATAGGTGGAGGCATTATATTTACTTCAAGGCTTAACCTTTCAACAATTGCCCGCAATACGTCTACCCTTGCCTGCCACTTATGCTCACCATCAATAATTTTCCACGGTGCGAATGGCGTGTTTGTTTTGTTAAACATGTCATTAATTGCATTAATATAGTGGTTTCTTTGCTTACTGTTATGTAAGTCTTCTGCAGTGAGCTTCCAGCGTTTGTAAGGATTGCGGAGTCTTTCTTCAAAGCGTTTTCGCTGCTCTGCAGCTGAGATATGCATAAACAGTTTTACAATACGAACGCCACTATTATGAAGTGTTTCTTCAAACTCGTTAATTTCTCGGTACCCACGCTGCCATTGTGCATCACTGGCCAATTGATCAACGCGTTCAACTAATACTCTTCCATAGTGGGAACGGTCGAATATAGTCATATTCCCAGGGGCTGGAACATGATGCCAAAAACGATAAAGAAAATGTTTTGCCTGGTCTATTTCATCAGGCTTAGCCACGGGTATTACTCGCACGCCGCGGGGATCGAGTTTTTCGGTAACTCGCCTTATCGCACCGCCTTTCCCCGATGCGTCCCAGCCTTCAAAAACGATGAGAGCTCGTCGATTTTGATGAAAATAGGCTTGTTGAATATGAAAAAGCTGTTCTTGCAACGCTTTTTCTTCTGCTTTGTAAGTCTCTTTGTCTGTATAGCGGGACGCAGGAAACTCATGCTGAAGAGTGAGTATGTTCGCGTTTTCCTGCTTTTGCATTTCAGACTTTTCGCTCAACATCACCGAACTTTGTTCTTTTTCGCTCATGATGAAACTCCCTTCGCATTACGCCTTATTCACTTAAGCTGCGGCCTATTGGTTTGAGTTACCGCCTACAAGCTGCAGCTTTGACACATTAACTAAAGCAGACGCAATATGTCGGCAGTTAAAAATAGGCG
The DNA here is from genome assembly GCF_027257845.1 of Alteromonas sp. BMJM2. Lineage (GTDB taxonomy): Bacteria > Pseudomonadota > Gammaproteobacteria > Enterobacterales > Alteromonadaceae > Alteromonas. The sequence goes on from NZ_JAPVOT010000007.1 coordinate 138,999, forward strand.
CCTGTTTTTACATCAACCATAGCAGAAAGAGGCTTTAGGGCGGAATAAAGACAATAAAAAACCCAGAAGCAGCACTTCTGGGTTTTTGGTATGTACACTAACTAGCGCGGTACTTATTCGCTATTTGCGCGCTAATTACGTGTTAACTGAGCGCTAATAGCGCCCTATCAACTGAGCTCAGGCTCTTAAGCGCCGATAATTGCTTTAAGCGTCTCACTAGGAGACATTGCAGCGTAAACCTTGTCTTCGTCTGGGTAGTAGTAACCACCAATTTCTTGCGCTTTGCCCTGTGTAGCATCAATCTCTGCAATAATGTCGTCCATTTTTGCAGAAAGCTCGTCATAAACAGACTTAAACTGCGCAGCAAGCTCAGCATCTTCGCTTTGATTCGCCACTTCTTGTGCCCAGTACATACCAAGGTAAACGTGGCTACCACGGTTATCAAGCTGCCCTGCTTTACGCTGTGGTGACTTACCGTTATTAAGCAGTGTTTCCGTTGCCTTGTCTAATGCTTGTGCAAGAATTTTTGCTCTAGAGTTTTTGTGCTTAATAGCAACATCTTCTAGAGACACGGCTAACGCAAGGAATTCGCCTAGTGAATCCCAGCGTAAATGGCCTTCTTCAACAAACTGCTGAACGTGCTTCGGTGCTGAACCACCTGCACCTGTCTCGTAAAGGCCACCACCTGCCATCAATGGAACAATGGATAGCATCTTAGCACTGGTACCAAGCTCTAGAATTGGGAACAAATCAGTGAGGTAATCACGAAGTACGTTACCGGTTACCGAAATAGTATCTAGCCCGCGAATTGCGCGTTCCATACTGTAACGAATAGCGCGTACTGGAGACATTATTTGAATGTCTAAGCCAGACGTATCATGATCTTTAAGATATGTATTCACTTTTTCAATTAGCTGAGAGTCATGAGCACGCTCATCATCTAGCCAAAATACAGCAGGCATACCTGATTGACGTGAACGAGTTACCGCTAGCTTCACCCAATCTTGAATAGGTGCGTCTTTCACCTGACACATACGCCAGATATCGCCTTCCTCGACGTCGTGAGAAATTAGTACGTTGCCGTCTTGGTCCACGATAGACACAGTACCATCAGCTTCCAGTTCAAATGTTTTATCATGAGAACCGTACTCTTCTGCTTTTTGCGCCATCAGGCCAACGTTTGGCACTGTACCCATTGTTGTTGGATCGAACGCACCATGTGTTTTACAGAAATTAATCGCTTCTTGATAAATAGTCGCGTAAGTACTTTCTGGAATTACTGCTTTAGTATCGTGTGCCTTTCCATCCGGTCCCCACATTTGACCAGAGTTACGGATCATAGCAGGCATTGAAGCATCTACAATAACGTCACTTGGTACGTGAAGGTTTGAAATGCCTTTATCTGAATTAACCATCGCCATTGGTGGTCTATCTGCGTAACACGCATTAATATCTTTTTGAATTTCAGAACGCTGACTTTCAGGTAAGGTCGCTATCTTGTCATAAACGCTACCTAAACCATTGTTAGGGTTAACGCCTAGCTCTTCGAAAAGCTCACCGTATTTGTTAAACAAGTCTTTATAGAAAACCTTTACGCAGTGTCCGAATACAATGGGATGCGACACTTTCATCATGGTTGCTTTCACGTGTAGTGAGAACAATACGCCAGAGTTTTTCGCATCTTCAATTTGCTCTTCAAAGAATTCACAAAGTGCTTTCTTACTCATGAACATGCCGTCGATAACTTCACCGGCTAACAAATCTACGCGTGGTTTAAGGGTTTTCTTACTGCCATCTTTACCCGTAAATTCGATACTCACGTAGCCGTCTTTCTCAACGGTAACCGACTTTTCTGCTGAGTAGAAATCTCCACCGCGCATGTGAGCCACGTGTGAACGAGACGCTTGAGACCACTCGCCCATTGAATGCGGATGCTTGCGAGCAAAGTTCTTCACGGCTGTTGGCGCTCTGCGATCGGAGTTGCCTTCACGCAAAACTGGGTTTACCGCGCTACCAAGTACTTTGCTATAACGCTCGCGAATTTCTTTGTCTTCATCAGTCTTCGGAGAGTCAGGGAACGCAGGTACGTTAAATCCTTTATCGTTTAGCTCTTTAATGGTTGCACGAAGCTGCGGAATTGAGGCACTGATATTAGGAAGCTTAATAATGTTTACATTAGGATCTTGAGTCAAATTACCAAGTTCAGATAATGCATCCGGTACTTTCTGTTCTTCTTTCAGATATTCTGGGAAGTTTGCTAACACACGAGCAGCTAATGAGATGTCAGTTAGTTCAACATCGATGCCTGCCGCAGCAGCAAATTTCTTGATAATTGGAAGTAACGAATACGTCGCCAACATTGGCGCTTCATCCGTCTTCGTATAGATGATCTTAGACTTGGTCATTATATACCTCTGTTAAGTCGGCAGAGTGCTGCCGTTTTTTAATCCATTTTGTTGCAACAACCCGCTACAACAGTAGCGCCCACGGTCACTGCAATACGTAATTACTCATCCGCTTCACAATGCGTTTTTGCTTGTAAAAGCGATTTAACTCTTTCGTCTTCATTTCCCGCCGCACATCCTTTTAACAATGCGCTTTTATGGCGATGTATTGCTACAAACGCCTATCACATATCACTCTGTCATTTTACAACGGGTAAACGAATGCACAGCCTATTATATTGACTGCGCTCATTAGTATAGGGTCGAAAGTTCGAGTTACAAGTCATACCATTGTCTTAGTGATAAAGATCAACGAATTAATTGGTCATTTAGCTCAATTAAAGGGGTATAAGTAGGCACCTTAATTTAAACCGTGCTACGATCGCAAGTTATTCAAGGTGAGCAATAGCCCGCTTGATAGCGTTATGTGCGACAGCCAAACTTGTGTAACAGCTGTCAAATTCTTACACCTAAAAGAACCTCATTGTAGTAATAGAGAATTACAGCTGGTGACTAAGTTACACGTAACGAGTAAATGCATAATTACGTTCCACCACAAACAGGTTTACTATGCCGTCAGATACCAAAGTTATTCTTTTCAACAAACCGTTTCAGGTGCTCTCTCAATTTACTGATGCCGACGGCCGAGAAACGTTAAAAGATTACATAGATGTACCAGATGTCTACGCAGCAGGTCGACTAGACAGAGATTCGGAAGGGCTTTTAGTCCTTACCAACAATGGGAAATTACAGCACAAGCTTGCTCATCCCAAGGCTAAAACCAGTAAGACATATTGGGTTCAAGTTGAAGGCATACCAGATAGTACCGCTATTCAGTCACTTAAAGCAGGCGTAGCGCTTAAAGATGGCATGACCAAGCCTGCGAAAGTTAAATTAATGTCTGAGCCCAACGTGTGGGACAGACACCCACCAGTCAGATTTCGCCAATCTATTCCTACCTCTTGGCTTGAAATAACCATTTCTGAGGGTCGTAACAGACAGGTTAGGCGGATGACTGCTCACGTAGGCTACCCCACGCTGCGACTTATCCGCTACCGCGTTGGAAACTGGACAATCGACGGCATTCAAAGCGGCAAGTACGTGAGCATAGATGGATGAGATAGATGGATAAGATAGATGGATTATACCAAATGCTTTTTCTTAGCAACGCGCATTAAACACAATAATCAATGTCTCCTTATATAAATAGCGAAAGTAACTACGAAAGGTGAATAGCTAATGTGGGGATGTATATTGAAATTGGATTTAAACACCCTACTGAATAAGCTATGCCGAATTGGCAAGATATTAGTGTGAATTACCCCTTCAATTCTGGTAAAATCCGCGACCTAAAATTGATACGCAAGCAAGTTGTCGTTCATTTATCAATCGACATTGAAAGAGCGGTCGAAAGGTCGTTTTTAAGAACTGTCCCAGTAAATACCCTGGGTTTTCCTGCAATTTCCTAAATATTGAGTGTGCAAGACGTAGTGACTGACATAGATTCAAACGCCAGCAAAAAAGTTATCGTCGGTATGTCCGGCGGTGTAGATTCATCCGTTTCGGCTTACCTACTTCAACAGCAGGGGTATCAAGTTGAAGGACTTTTCATGAAAAACTGGGAAGAAGATGACAACGACGAATATTGCGCCGCTGCTGAAGACTTAAAAGATGCCCAAGCAGTCGCTGACAAGCTTGGCATGGAGCTGCACACTATCAACTTTGCCGCAGAGTATTGGGATAACGTATTTGAATATTTTCTTGAAGAGTACAAAGCGGGTAGAACACCTAATCCCGACATTATGTGTAACAAGGAAATTAAGTTTAAAGCGTTTCTAGAGTTTGCAGCTGAAGACTTAGGTGCCGATTACATCGCAACAGGCCATTACGTAAGGCGTCGCGAATTAAACGGCAAATGGCAGATGCTGCGCGGTTTAGACAACAATAAAGATCAAAGCTACTTTCTTTACACCCTAGGTGAAGAACATGTTGCCAAAACACTATTTCCAGTGGGCGATATTGAGAAGCCACTGGTTAGAAAAATTGCAGAGGAACAAGGTCTCATCACCCATGATAAAAAAGACTCCACGGGCATCTGCTTTATCGGTGAGCGTAAATTCAAAGACTTTTTAGCGCAATATCTACCCGCTCAACCAGGTATTATTGAAACCGCTGAAGGCGAAGAGATAGGGAAACACGAAGGCTTGATGTATCACACATTAGGTCAGCGCAAGGGACTTCATATTGGCGGCCTAGCAAAATTTGGGGAGGACCCGTGGTATGTCGTCGATAAGGACGTTGCCAGAAATGTGCTTATTGTTGGTCAAGGTGCGGACCACCCTCGCCTGTATTCAAAAGGCTTGGTGGCGAAACAGCTGCATTGGGTTGATCGTCAAAATGTTACCGCCCCCTTTAAGGCAATGGTGAAAACACGCTATCGTCAGGCAGATATCCCCTGTACCATCACACCAAAAGACAACGACACCATCGAAGTGATGTTCGACGAACCACAAAAAGCCGTTACCCCAGGTCAGTCAGCTGTCTTCTACCTCGACGAGGTATGTTTAGGTGGCGGTATTATTGAGAGCTATATCCGATAATGTTAGATGCAGATATTGAAGATAACTTAGCCCTTGCCGGTGTATGCCAAGCGGCAGCGCTAGTTCAGCAGCTTGCAAGAAAAGGTACCGCGGATAATGATGCCATTGAGGCTAGCTTGTCTAGCATCCTTGTTACTGACCCAGAAACCCCACAGCATGTGTTTGGTCAATTAAGCAATCTGCAAGTAGGATATACCACGTTAGTATCACAAATATCCGACAAGCAAGCGACTAAAGATACAGAGCTTACGCGGTATATCGCTAGCATTCTCGGTTTAGAACGAAAGCTAGCCAAGAAGCCAAAGGCAATGCACGAGCTCGGCGACCGCATATCACACGTTCAGCGACAGCTTGCTCATGTGGACTTCCAAAACCCTCAAATTGTGACATCGCTAGCAAGTGTATATAGCGATATTGTCAGCCCGTTAGCCCCAAAAATTCAGGTTGCAGGCAATCCAGATTACCTTAGCCAACCCGCTGTTCAACACAAGGTACGTGCCTTGTTACTTTCAGGTGTAAGAGCTGCGGTGATGTGGCGACAAATGGGCGGTAGAAGACGCAATATTTTGTTCAAGCGTAAACAAATTTTAAGCAGTGCCGTAAAGGCGCTCAGATTAATCAACTAGTGCCGTTAAGGCGCTCATACTAATAAACTAGTGAGGAGCTCAAGGTGGAACTGAGTCAGTTAACTGCAATTTCCCCTGTCGATGGTCGATATGCTGGCAAAAGCGTAGAATTACGCAGTATTTTTAGCGAGTACGGCTTATTAAAGTACCGAGTAGAAGTAGAAGTTCGTTGGCTACAAATGCTGTCGAGCAACGAACATATTGAGGAAGTTCCCGCTTTTTCTGAATCATCGAATGCACTATTAGACAGCATTGTAGCTGACTTCAGTGTTGAAGACGCCACTCGTATCAAAGATATTGAGCGCACCACTAACCACGACGTAAAAGCGGTTGAATATTTTTTAAAAGAGAAAGTTGCAGATAACGCTGAACTCTCAGCAGTTAACGAATTTATTCACTTCGCATGCACATCAGAAGATATCAATAACTTATCTCACGGCCTCATGCTTACAGAAGCTCGCGAGAACGTCATTCTTCCTTACTGCGATAAGCTCATTGATGCGCTGATTACACTGGCGAAAAAGTATCAATCAATCCCTATGATGGCGAGAACTCACGGCCAGCCCGCCTCTCCAACTACCATGGGTAAGGAAATGGCGAATGTAGCTATTCGTCTTAAGCGCCAGCGCACTCAAATCGCTAATGTAGAGTTGCTAGGTAAAATAAATGGCGCTGTGGGCAATTACAATGCCCATTTGTCAGCTTACAAAGACGTAGATTGGCACAGTGTATCAGAGAAATTTGTGACTTCGTTAGGCCTAACGTGGAACCCTTTCACTACGCAAATTGAACCACATGATTACATTGCCGAGATGTTTGATGCCATTGCGCGCTTTAATACTATTCTAATCGACTTTGATAGAGACGTATGGGGTTATATTGCACTAGGTCATTTCAAGCAAAAAACCGTTGCTGGAGAAATTGGTTCATCAACCATGCCACATAAAGTGAATCCAATCGATTTTGAAAATTCGGAAGGCAACCTGGGTCTGGCCAACGCTATTTTCGACCACCTGTCCGCTAAACTGCCTATTTCTCGCTGGCAACGTGACCTTACCGATTCAACCGTTTTGCGTAATTTAGGTGTGGGTGTGGGTTATGCAGTAATTGCATACCAAGCTACGCTTAAAGGCATTAGTAAGCTTGAGGTAAACGAAAAAAGCCTCACAAACGAGCTAAATAACAACTGGGAGCTTCTTGCTGAGCCAATTCAAACCGTGATGCGTCGCTACGGTATAGAAAAGCCCTACGAGAAATTGAAAGAGTTAACTCGTGGTAAGAAGGTAGATGCCGACGCTATTGCAGCCTTTATCGACAACCTTGATATGCCGGAGCCGGCCAAAGTCGAGTTAAAAGCGCTAACACCGGCTAATTACATTGGCGATGCGATTAGGCTTGTAGACCAGCTGTAATAAGTGTAAACACAAGGGTGTATTAACCCTATCAAAGCGCGGTATTTTACCGCGCTTTTTTCTTTCTCTTCCTCCCTTTCTTAGCGAAAATTTTTAGCGAGATACTATGCAACATTTTGATATCGAGACATTTCTCAGTGAATACTGGCAACAAAAACCTGTTGTTTTAAAAGGTTTTTTTAAGAATTTTGCCGACCCTATTGATGAGAACGACCTCGCGGGCTTAGCGCAAGAGAGCGAAGTAGACAGCAGAATAATCAGTCATGACAATGGGCAATGGCATGTAGAAGAAGGGCCTATAGAAGACTTTGAGAAAGTGTGCCAAGGACAGTGGACATTACTCGTTCAAGGTGTAGACAAATACATTGGGGATGTCGCGCCAATTCTCGCGCCTTTCTCATTTATACCCAGCTGGCGCCTTGACGACCTTATGGTTAGCTATGCGACTGAAGGTGCAGGCGTTGGTGCTCATATAGACCAATACGACGTCTTTTTAGTGCAGGGAAAAGGTTCTCGGCGGTGGCGAGTGGGCGAGCCTGGTAATTATGCTGAAATACATCCCCATGGAAAGCTACGTCAAATTGAGGACTTTTCACCTATCATCGACGAAACCATGATGCCCGGCGATGTGCTTTATGTACCTCCAGGTTGGCCCCATGATGGTAAAACAATTGAAGATAGCTTAACCTACTCGGTCGGTTACCGAGCTCCTGATAACCTACAGTTGGCAGAAAGCCTTGCGATGATGCTCGATAAGGGAAGGGCCAATAAGCGTTTTAGCGACCCGTCTCGCTCTGCGACATCCCACCCTGCAAAGGTAATTGCCAGCGATGTGAGCGCACTGAAACAACAATTAGTAAATTCTATTCATTCCATAGACTATACACACTCATTATTAGAAGCAATGAGTGAACAAGGAATTCCGGAGTTTCCGTTAGAGCAAGAAGTGACTATTGAGCAAGTATCTAACGATTTAGCAACCGGCTTAAGCTTTCAGCCTGCCCCTGGCATAAGACCGTTATTGTGCGATGGCACTAATGGATTACCACTTGCCCTATATGTCAATGGCAGTCGGTTTGATGTGGCCGAAAACGATATTGAGTGGTATGAGATCCTAGCCTCAGGCAACACGTTTGATGCAACATCAAGCCAAGATACGCCGTCTTTTGCATTTTTACAGACATTAACTACACTTATTAACAATGGGTATTGGGAATAGTTAATAGGGTGGAATGTCAACATGGCGTTTACGGTAAGAAGCGTCGAATGGGAATGCGGAAAGCCAATTATTCAAGCACTCAGAGAAAGTGTGTTTGTCGTTGAGTGGCGCATCCCTCAAACCAGTGAATTTGACGATCAAGATAGCACGGCAACACACTTTATCGTTTTAGACAGCGATAACGAGGCTGTTGCCACCGCAAGGCTCACCAGAGGCGGTGAATTAGGGCGTATTGCAGTAAAGCGATCTTATCGAACGCTTCCACTTTACAAAATCCTTTTCGCTGCGCTACTTGAAGCCGCAAAACAGCAATCTTTTCCCACTATTAACGTGGTGTGTAACCTCGATAGTGTGGCCTACCATCGATCTTTGGGCTTTAAACCTACCGGAAGAGTATTTATGGATGCAGGTGTGCCTCGACAGCGGCTTGAATGTCAGGCACAGCAGTTCCCCCTCCCCGACGTTACGCAACTGCACTGACGTCTCGCAAATTCCTTTTACCCCCAATTTGTTAATGTGGATAAATCCGGTAGCCTTTTTATGAAGTACACCGCTTTTTAAACTAAAGTCGATTAGCGAAGAGTGCTCAAAACAACGATGCCTACACTTAGTTACATTTAACGTGTTGGCTTTTACGTCTCCTAAGTGCATTATCGATAATAAATGTGTAAGAGAAGACCAAATGCTTTGGGTATCTAAAGTATTGTTAGTATCTCTGTAATGAGACATATTCAGTGGAATAGATAAAATGAAAACAGTGCGATTAACCATTGGTGGGTTGCTGCTAATCAGCGGTATTATCCTTACCTTATTACCTGGCTCTATTCTCCTTGTACTTGGGGGGTTGATGCTGCTAAGTTACGATTGGCCCCGCGCTCGCGGATGGCTTAAGTTTAGCCAAAAATCGATGACAACCAGTGCGAGAAAATTAGACCGCATAATGTTAATGCGTCGGTTAAGAAAGTAGCGCTGAAGATGAGGCTAGTTAGCAGTTAACTAGCCGAGCTATGAACAAGTACTATGAACATAAAAAAACCGCTCAATTGAGCGGTTTTTTCGTTTTACTTTTGGCGTTTACTGTCCGTGCTTTTCAGCAAGGTACAACCACGTTTCGACTACTGAATCAGGATTTAATGATACAGAGTCAATGCCCTCAGCCACTAGCCACGCTGCAAAGTCTTCGTGATCCGATGGACCCTGTCCACAGATCCCCACGTACTTGCCACGCTTCTTGGCTGCTCTGATTGCCATAGATAATAGTGCTTTTACCGCATCATCACGTTCATCGAACAAGTGAGCAATAAGACCACTATCGCGGTCAAGCCCCAAGGTAAGTTGGGTCAGGTCGTTAGAGCCAATTGAGAAGCCGTCAAAAATATCTAAGAACTGATCAGCAAGCAGTGCGTTTGACGGTAACTCACACATCATAATGATGCGCAGACCTTTGTCGCCCTTCTTAAGCCCTTGCTCTTCTAAAAGCTCAATAACTTTACGTCCCTCTTCAACGGTTCTCACAAATGGGATCATGATTTCCACATTCGTAAGGTCCATCTTGTTGCGAACGCGCTTTATAGCTTCACACTCTAGAGCGAAACAGTCCCTGAAGTCTTCTGAGATATAGCGGCTCGCACCACGGAATCCCAGCATTGGGTTTTCTTCATCAGGCTCGTACTGATAACCACCAACAAGGTTGAAGTATTCATTCGACTTAAAGTCAGACATACGAACGATAACTTTTTCAGGCGCAAATGCTGCACCAATGGTTGAGATACCCTCAACAAGTTTCTCGATGTAGTATTCCGTTGGCGACTCGTAGCCCGCTATCATATCGGTAATTTCTTCTTTTAACTCTTCAGGCTGGCTGTCGAAGTTAAGAAGGGCTTTAGGATGAACGCCTATCATTCGGTTGATGATAAATTCTAAACGGGCAAGGCCTACTCCTGCATGAGGAAGACGTGCAAAGTCGAATGCGCGATCCGGATTGCCCACGTTCATCATTACGTTAAGAGGAAGGTCTGGCATAGAATCGATGCGTGAGGTCACAACATCAAACTCAAGCACGTCACCATAGATGTAACCAGTATCACCCTCTGCGCACGACACGGTGATTCTATCGCCGTTTTGAATGCTGTCCGTTGCGTTGGTACAACCCACAACGGCAGGAATACCCAGCTCACGTGCAATGATTGCTGCGTGACAAGTTCGTCCACCGCGGTTGGTCACAATCGCTGATGCTTTTTTCATGATAGGTTCCCAATCAGGGTCTGTCATGTCTGTAACTAACACATCGCCCGCTTGGATCTTATCCATCTCTTCGATAGAGCCTAAAACTTTCGCAACGCCTGCACCAATTTTATGGCCAATAGCGCGACCTTCGCACACAATATTGCTTTGGCCTTTAAGCTGGAAACGCTCGATACTTTGAGAATCTTCACGGCTGCGAACAGTTTCTGGACGAGCCTGTACAATGTAAAGTTTGCCGTCTACACCGTCTTTGGCCCATTCAATATCCATAGGGCGCTTGTAGTGCTTTTCAATGATTTGAGCTTGTTTAGCTAGCTCCATCACTTCATCGTCGGTTAACGAGAAAGTTTTACTCTGAACTGGCTCAATATCCACAATTGAAACCTGCTTACCGTGAGCTTCATCATCAGAATAAATCATTTTAGTAAGCTTGCTGCCAATGTTACGACGAACAATGGCCGGTAAACCTTTATCTAGTGTTGGCTTGTGCACATAAAACTCGTCAGGGTTTACCGCACCCTGAACCACCATTTCGCCTAAACCAAACGAGCTAGTGATGAACACAACATCTTCAAAGCCTGACTCAGTATCGATGGTGAACATAACGCCCGAAGACGCGATATCACTGCGCACCATGCGCTGAATACCTGCCGATAGCGCAACACCTTTATGGTCGTAACCTTGGTGCACGCGATATGAAATAGCGCGGTCATTAAACAATGAAGCAAATACGTGTTTAATGGCTACCATCACTGAGTCGTAGCCTTTCACGTTCAAAAAGGTTTCTTGTTGCCCAGCAAATGATGCATCTGGCATGTCTTCTGCGGTAGCTGAAGAACGAACGGCAAAAGAAGCCTCATCTCCTGCATCACCCTGCAGAGTGACAAATGCCTCTTTAATGGCGTCTTCAAGTTGTGGTTGGAAAGGCGTGTCTATTATCCACTGGCGGATATTCTTACCTGCTTCGGTAAGTGCACCAATATCGTCAACGTCTAGCGCGTCTAACGTTTCGTGTATTTTTGCTTCTAACCCGCTTTGTTCTAAAAACGCATTAAACGCTTCGGCGGTTGTTGCAAAGCCACCTGGCACCTGCACACCGGCGTTTGAAAGGTTTGAAATCATCTCGCCTAATGATGCATTTTTGCCGCCTACGCGACCCACATCGTGCATGCCCAGTTCTTGATACCAAAGTACGTAATCTTGCACAGCCCAAGCCTCCAGCTTTTTTTGTGTAGGGTATGAGGTTAATTTCAGGTCTTATTGAATTTATTACCTGAAAAATTCAATTCGTTAGTCGAAATGGTTAATGGCCAATGTTTACTACGCGATGACGATAAAACGTTTCTCTATCGTGATCATTCGCGATAAGCGTCTGGCTTTTCGACAAAATCATCATAGAATGGGCTTATTAAGAATGTAAACTCTTTATTAATTCTGTAATTAAATTACGACAATGTTAAGGATATGTTGTGAGAACAGCTTTTTATATTTCAGATGGCACAGCCATTACAGCAGAGGTGTTTGGTCACGCTCTGCTCTCGTTATTCCCCGTTGAGTTTAATCACAACACCATCCCATTCGTTGAAACTGAGGAACACGCACAAAAAGTTCTTGAGCAAATTTCTGAAAGTTTTCAAGATACCGGAGAACGCCCGCTCGTTTTTTATACAATTGTGAATGTAGATGTTCGCAAAATTATCTCTAAATCCGTTGGTATTAATTACAATTTCCTCGATCAATTTGTTGCTCCTTTGGAAAAAGTGCTTGGCGTACCGTCAAAACCAGAAAAACATCGCACCCACAGTATTCACGAAACCACCTACGATATCAGAATTGAGGCCGTGAATTACGCGTTAGCCAATGATGATGGCTCAAACTTAAAAGACTATGACGAGGCGGATATTATTCTTACTGGCGTATCTCGTTCAGGAAAAACGCCAACTAGTCTATATTTAGCGCTTCAATTTGGAATAAAAGCCGCTAATTATCCGTTTACTGAAGAAGACATGGGAGACATGCTTAAGCTACCTCCAGCATTAAGACGTTATAAAAACAAACTGTTTGGTTTAACTATTCAGCCAGAACGTTTGCATCAAATACGCTCTGAGCGCCGTGCAAACAGTAAATATGCGTCGATGCAGCAATGCCGGATGGAATTAAGAGAAGTGGAAAACTTGTACCGCAAAGAAAAAATTCCTTTTTTAAACAGCACTAAATATTCCATCGAAGAAATATCAGCAAAGATCTTAGCCGAAACCGGACTTAAGCGAAGAAAATATTAGTAATACCAGTGCGCATAAGAACAGGCTGTGAAATTACCGTTTTCAGTCAATATAAGCCATAAAGAAAAAGCAGCCTAGTGAAGTGACCCCAATAGTTGGACTATCCAATTACTGGGGGTCTTTTTATGTCCAAACATCAAAGAACATTTAAGTTAAAGCTAGCCCTTTACGCTAAGTTCTTATTTGTAGATTCAAGCCCTTTAATTCAATCTTTTAATCAAAGCTAAGCCTTCTTGCACTAAGCAACATTAAGACGGCAATCGAGTTAACGCATGTTTGAGCTCTGCCAAATATTCCTCAAAAGGTTTCCATTGTTCCATGCCTGTTTTATAAATAGGCTGGCGAACTTGCTCTGAGCTTGGCGTTTTGATGACCCGTTGTGTTTTGTAAAATGAGAGGCAACTTTCTTCAAACGGAAGGTCGCAAAACGCGAGTATGCGCTTTACCTGCCCTTCTAAATCATCAAGCACATCTTCATGCTGCACAGTTAATATTTCACCGGGAAGTACAGATTTCCAATGAGTCATTAGCGCCTCATAAGCGACATAGTATCGGCCAATATCGTCTTGTCCGTAGCTGAACTCTTGCCCTTCCCCAAACAATTGCTTAAAGCCGCTGAAGCAACAATCCATGGGAGCCCTGCGAGCATCAATAATTTTTGCGTTGGGAAGTATTTTCTTGATAAGACCAATATGAATAAAGTTATTTGGCATTTTATCAATAAAAAATGGTGCACCCTGGCGATAAGCTTGAGTTTGATCAATGTATCGCTGACCCAGTGCCTTACACGCTTCATCGTCTAATTCATTTACATTAAACGGATAAGGCGTTTTTTTGTTGCTCAGTGAAGATGCAATTCCCAATACGTCATGCAGCTCCATAGTGCCATCTACCATAGAATGAGAAGCCAATATTTGCTCTAGTAAGGTTGAGCCAGCGCGCGGCAGACCGACAATAAAAATAGGGTCTGGCGCCTGACAACCTTTGGCTTTATCAAAGCTTTCTGCATTAAAGGCTTTTTGCTGTGCTGCTAACGCTGCTTCAGTTCTCCTAATATCAAACTGTAAGGTTCGTTTTTTAAGCGCATTACCTAGGCTGTAATAGTGAAACGCAGTTTTAGCGTCCTTCCTATCTTCAAACCCTTTACCTAATGCAAAACAAAGATGAATTTTGTCATCTAATTTTGTCGACGCCAACGACTCCTGCTCTACCATTTCATCCATTGTTTTATCATCAAAACGGTAGGTTTTAGTATTGGCTAAGCTCCAGTAGGCGTCTCCAAAATCAGCGGCATAGGCAATTGATTTTTGATAAGCGCTAACCGCTTGCTCCATCTTGCCTTGCGCTTTAAAAGCGTGACCCAGAGCAACCCACAACGCAGGGCGATCGTCCTTGGCTGATAACAGTTCTTGGTATATGTGAATTGCTTCATCTAAGGAACCAATGCCTACCAGAGCATGAGCTAGTGAGACTTGCACGGTAAAATTATCCGGTGATAGCGCCAAGCGCTTTTTAGCCAGCGCCGCTGCTTCAGGAAATTTTCCTAATTTAGATAACAGACTTTGAAAAGCCGCAGCGGCTCTGTCATTTTCGGGATACATTTCAACGCAGCTTTCTAATAAAAATTCAGCGTCGCTATAAACCTTCAATTGAATGCCTAATTCAGCAAGCAGCATCATGGCTTCGGGGTGATGCTTGTTATTAGTAAGAAACTGTCTGCAGACCTGTTCCGCCTTGTGCAATTGGCCTTCGTGCATTAAATCTGTTGCACCTAAGAGCGGCTTTGGCAGTGAGGTTAAAAATTGAATTTGCTGCTGACATAATGCCAGGGCTTGCTTCTGTTGGTCTCGTTTATACACTTTTTCGAGCTGTTGCCACGATGCAAGTAATGCAGGATTAAATCGAGTGGCCTGATAAAAGCTGTGTGCAGACTTTTTACTATCAATATTCGCATAACAGTAACCCAGTTCTTGAAACGCTCTTCCGTAATCTGGAAATATGGCTATAACCTTATCAAGAGTGGAAATAGCATTTTGGGTGTTACCTGACAGCCTGTAGGCTACCGCTTGTAAATACAGCGCTTCACGCTGTGCATCACTACTGAGGGCAGTTTCGCCAGCTTCAATTAGACCAGCTTCTGCCCCGTTAGACTGAGGCTGTGCAGCGAGCAATTCACTGCATTGCGTAATCACCGATTGAAAGTGAGACTGCATTAAGGTTTTCTTAATAGTAAGAAGTGTTTGTTGTTCTTTTGTATTCATTTATACAGCATGCCTAAAAATAGAAAAAACGGCAAACCCGAAAGTTTGCCGTCTTAATTTTTTACCTATGGCTTAGCCAATGTCTCAAACAATAACTTAATAGTAGTCGTAAGAGAAACGCATTCCGATCGTGCGAGGTCTGTTTGTGACTACTTTTGGCGTAAACTGTTGCGTATCGATGTTTAACACCGCTCGCTCATCAAATACATTATCGATGTAAAGTTCAGCTTTCCACACGTCATTAGTAACACCTACTGCTAGGTTAGCAAGGAAGTATGACTCTTGAACATAACGACCGCCACGGAAGGTTTCACCATTTGAATCTGCGTAGGTAACGCCTTCATATACAGCGGCTTCCTGCTCAATTTTAAGACCAGAACCTGTGCCGTAAATATTTTGAGTGGCATCTTCCATTACAAAGGCATCCATTACCATGCCAGCATACCGGTCGCCAGTGTAGCTTACAGAGCCGTTAACGTAGCCGCGCTTGTCGCCTTCTAGTTCAAAGAAATAACGGGCGTTAATGTTGCCAGAAAATTCTGCAGAGTAAGGTAGTTGTGAACCAACACCTGCTGCAATGCCCACAAGCTCAGAATTAACGCTTGTCAATTCTGTGTCTAGTAAGCTAAACGCCGCGTTAATCACTAAGTCATCAGTGGCAAGCCATGTTAAATCAGCATCTAACCCTTTTATCTCAGCATCACCAACGTTATCAGTAAATACTAGGAATGAGATATTTGTGGGGTCGTAACGAGACGTTTGCAGGTCGGTAATTTCAGAGTAATACGCAGTGGCGTTAACACGGAACAGACCATCAAAGAAATCGCCTTTTAAACCAAGTTCGTAGTTATCCAGAGTATCCGTCGTTGAATAAACTGGGATACGGAAGTTATTGAACTTGCCTTCTTGGTTCGTCGACAAACCACCGCCAACACGGTTTGTAACCGGAGGACGGAAACCTTCAGAGTAGTTAGCAAACACCAATACGTCTTCATTCACTTTATAATCTAGTGAAAACTTAAAGATGGTATCGTCAACCGTTAGCACACCATTGCTGTCAAGAAGATCAGTTTCTAACTGACCGCTTTGAATGGCTGCATTAACCGCAACAGGGTCTAAGCCTACTGCTGCTAATTCGTCGGCATCCAGAGTGCCAAAGGCACGAATTCGGCGCGTTACGTCTACAGTAGATGTTGAACCTACGTAAATATCATCAATTTGATACCAACGCGCACCAATACTTGCAGTTAACTTCTCGGTTAGATCGTACTCAAATTGCCCAAATACCGCTATCTGTTCAATCGTATGAGTAATGTCGTTAACAAAGCTTACTTCAGCGGGGAATGGTCCGCCGTCGCTATTAATACCCTCATTACCCACTAGAGTGCGCTGAAGGTTATCAAAAAGTTCTGTGTTAGCAATTTTGAACTGACCAACGGTCGCTACTTCTTGTTCGTCGTAGAACAAACCAGCAGTTACGCGCCACGGTGTATCCATGGTGGTATTAAAGCGAAGTTCGTGAGTATTACGTGTAGAAGAAGTGTCTTCTTGATAGTATTTAGTCGGATCTAAACAACGCTCATCTGCAGCGTTATCTGGCGTATCGTAGTGATTACACAGATAATACGCGGAGAATAAACCGCCGTTAGTGTAGCCCGTATAGTCTGCTAATGTGTCGATTTCACGGTCTAAATAACCACCGGTATAAACAACATCTAGCTTGTCCATACGACCTTCAACGGTCCACGTTGTAAGGCCAAACTCATCTCTGTTTTCGTCTGGTTGAAAACGAATAGCAGATGTTTCGCCATCTAGCGTTGGGTCGTAAGAAAATACGCCTTCTGTGTCTAGCGTTTGCTGAGTATGCTGTACTAGCAAATCCCAATCGTCGTTAATGTGATACGACAATCCAAAGCGGGCACCAGAGTAGACCGCATCATTGAAATCTTCTTCAACAAGCGCGTCATTCTGAGGTGAGACCACCGACGCTTCAGAACTTGAAGATACGTTAGGATTATTAATGCGGCTAGCATCCATCGCCACTGGGTCGGCAAGAACACCACCCGAAATGCGATCAACAACAACCGCGCTTCCTATGTAACCACCCTCACCAGGCACGTTTCTTACGTTGTCAATCCAACCACCTTGTTGGTCGTTGTATGCTGCTACGCGAACGGCTAAATCGTCAGTAAGTGCCATGTTAAAGAAGGCCTGAACTGAGTTGCTCATCTCGCCGTCTTTAGTAAAGCCGATATTGGTGTCGAAACCAGCGCCAAAACCTGTGTGGTCTGGTTTATTGGTAATCAATCGAATAGTACCTGCCTGCGAGCTTGCGCCAAAAAGTGTGCCTTGTGGCCCAGGTAGCACTTCAACACGCTGTACGTCAGTGGCGTAAACGTCAAGGTTACGACCGGCCATCGAAACTGGCATTTCATCTAGATAAAAAGCTACCGATGGCTGTAATGCTTGTACTGAAGACAGCATGATATTTGATTGTGTTGTTGCGGCGCCGCGGATGTAAATCTCGTTTTGGCCAGGTCCCGTTCCTTGGAAAACAACGTTAGGTAGGAACTCGACGTACTCTTGGAAGTTGTCGATGCCAAGGTTTTCTAAGGCTTTTCCGTTAAGAGCTTGAACAGCAACAGGTACGTCTTGAATAGATTCAGTACGTTTAGTTGCGGTGACTTCAATAGTCTCGAGTTTCGCGGGTGCTTTCGACTCCTGCGCGGCTATAGATGTTGTTGCCAATGCAGCGACGATCGCACAGCTAAGCTGAGTTTTACGCATAATGTGTGTTTTCCCTTTGAAAATGGTTTTTATTCTTCGGACACTGTTTACTTGAAACACGTATCAATAAGATCAGTATTATTAACCCACAAACAGGAAATAATTTCTACTCTAACGATTAAGTTTCATGTAAAAACACTTTAAATATAAACTAATGACTAACAAAACAGGCCAAAACTAAACTCAATTAAGCACTTTTTTAAAATTCTTCATTTTATTACCTTCAAAGCTAATGATTTAATCTCATGTTTATAAAAACCATCAATTGCGGTATATTTAGTGTTAATAGTTTTAATCGAACAAAAAGTGGAAGGATTTTCTCTGCGTGATAGAAAATGAAAACAAGTCACCTTTAAATAAGCCGGTGTTTTACACATCATCTGCCATCATCATTTGCCTTCTGTGCTTCGCCGCCTTAATGCCAACGGTCGCCGATTCTCTATTTAAAACTGTTCAAAGCGCTATTGTTACTAACGGTAGCTGGTTTTATGTTCTTGCTGTTGCTTTTGTGGTGCTGTTTGTCGTTTATCTCGGCATGTCTCGCTACGGTGAGATAAAGCTTGGGCCAGACCATGCATCACCTGAATTTAGCTTTCCAACATGGTTAAGCATGTTGTTTGCTGCTGGAATGGGTATTGGGCTCATGTTCTTTGGCGTCTCTGAGCCGCTAATGCACTTTTTAGCCCCCCCAACAGCTGAAGCGGGTACCATAGATGCGGTAAGAGAAGCAATGAAAACCACCTTTTTCCACTGGGGTATCCATGCGTGGGCCATCTATGCGATTGTCGCGCTCATATTGGGCTATTTCTCTTACAGACAAAACTTGCCGCTAACCCTTCGTTCTGCGCTTTACCCACTTATTGGTGAAAGAATTTATGGGTGGCCTGGACATGTTGTCGATATCTTTGCAGTTACTTCTACGGTTTTTGGTATCGCTACTTCTTTGGGTCTCGGGGCTTCTCAGGTTAACGCTGGTTTCAATTATTTGTTCGGCATGCCATCTGGTACTGGCGTACAGATCCTTATTATGGCCTTTGTGGTCGGTCTTGCCGTCATTTCGGTAACCACTGGGCTAGACAAGGGCATAAGAAGACTGTCTGAAACAAACATGGTATTGGCCATAGCACTGTTACTGATCGTGCTAATTTTAGGCCCGACAGTTTTCTTGCTGCAGGCTTTTATGCAGAATACCGGCGCTTACCTAGCTGATATTGTAAGAAACACTTTTAACCTATTCGCCTACGACAAAACCGACTGGATTGGTGGATGGACAATTTTCTACTGGGGTTGGTGGTTAGCTTGGGCACCGTTTGTTGGCCTATTCATCGCTCGCATTTCTTACGGTAGAACAATCAGAGAATTTATACTGGGCGTGCTGCTCATCCCATCGGTATTTACGCTATTTTGGATGACCGTTTTTGGAAACAGCGCCATTGATCAAGTTCTTGTGCAGGGGCAAGATGTGCTTGCCAATATGGTGAACGAAGATACCGCCGTAGCACTATTTGTATTTTTAGAGCAATTCCCATATTCAAGCGTACTTAGCTTTATCGCAGTACTCATGGTTATCGTTTTCTTCGTGACCTCATGCGACTCTGGTGCCATGGTTGTTGATATGCTGTGTTCACACGGTCGCGACGACACACCTGTATGGCAACGAATTTATTGGGCCGTAGGTGTCGGTGTGGTGAGTGCTGTACTGCTTTACGCAGGAGGACTTGGTGCATTGCAAACCATGACCATAGCGGCAGCCTTGCCGTTTGCTATTGTATTACTTATCGCAATGTTTGGCTTACTAAAAGCGCTGCGCGTGGAAGGCTACAAACGCGAGAGCTTACAAGTACTTGCGGGTACACCACAGCATAGCGATGCTGACAAAAATTGGAAAGGGCGTTTAGAGAACATCGTATCGTTTCCTGATGAAGAAGCGGTGCTTCGCTTTATGAGAAAAGTGGCGTTACCCGCGATGAATGAAGTAGGTAAAGAATTTGAAGAGCAGAACTTTGAAGTGAACGTTGAAGAAACTGATGAAGCCTTTATTCTTACCGTAACGATGGGAGCAGATCCCGACTTTATTTACGCGGTCTACCCTACCCCAACCGATCAACCTGAGTTCGCGCCAACTGAGCAGATGGACGAAGGGCTACAAAAGACGTATTATCGCGCCGAAGTTCACCTGAGTGAAGGTGGTCAAAACTACGACATCATGGGTTGGTCGAAGTTATCGGTAATCAATGATGTGATAGATCATTATCACAAGCACCAGCACTTTATTCATTTGCTTAAGTAACACACGTTACGCATTTGTTGGAAAAAATATGCGAAAAGAAGAAGAATTGCTAGTTGCATTACGGCGTGTTATCCGCGCCGTAGATTTGCGCAGCAAACAGCTCAGCAAACATGTGGGCCTTACTGGCCCTCAATTGCTCGTTATGCAAAATATTGAAGAGCAACCAGGCATAATGGTTCGCGAAATTGCAGAAAACATTAATTTAAGTCCTGCAACAATCACTAATATTTTGGATCGGCTTGAGTCTCGCGATCTAGCCACACGTATTAGAAGTACACAAGACAAACGAAAGGTAGGCGTGTTTCTTACCGACCGCGGTAAAGTAGCAGTGAAAGACGCACCTCGCCCTTTGCAAGAACATTTTGTTGAGCGTTTTTCTCAGCTTAAAGAATGGGAACAAAGTCAGATGGTGGCAACAATGCAACGCATAGCCACCATGATGGATGCAGAAAATATCGACGCTTCTCCATTTTTGGAGCTAGGAAGCATTTCCGATAAATCTGTGTAGTACGTTTACTTCGCTTTGAGAGGGTTGACCTTGCCGCCAGTCACTTTGTCGGCTCTACCCTCTTCTTTCGCTTTCTCCGCTCGACGTTTTCTTATTTCTTTAGGATCGGCAATTAGTCCGCGATAAATCTCTATTCTGTCGCCATCGATAAGTGTGTCTTTAAGCCGAACTACGCGACTCCACACACCTACTTTAGTTTTTGACAAATCAATATCTGGATACTCGTGAAGAAGGTTAGAGGCCTGTATAGCTTCTTCCACGGTCGCGTTTTTATCGATGGCAATGCTAACCAGAGACTGCTTCGTAGGCAGCGCATAAGCTACCTCAACGGTAATTAGCTCGCTACTCATGCGTATACACTCTTTGCTCTTTCAGTAAACGCGGTCACCATGCTCGACGCCAAACTATTAAACACCTTTCCAAAGGCCATTTCAGCGAGCTTGTTGGCAAACTCAAAGTGCAAGTTAAGTTCTATTTTACACGCTTCATCAGATAGCGCTGAAAACGTCCAACCGCCGGATAGAGACCGAAAGGGGCCATCGACAAGCTGCATTTCAATTCGCTCACTTGGATACAATACGTTTTCGGTGGTAAACCACTGCTTAATGCCTGCTTTTGAGACTAACAACGATGCGCTCATCGCTTGTTCTGTATTGTTCAGAATTTTACTGTCTGCACACCCTGGTAAAAACTTTGGATAGGACTCAACGTCATTCACTAAGTTAAACATGGCCTCTGCACTATGAGCTACAAGCGCACTTCTATGAATACTTGGCATCTACTTCACTAATACAATTTCTAATCGCAAAATTATATCACAGTTATTTTTTATCTTTTTAGATCTGAAACCACATTTGTGCGTGAATAATCTGTCAGCAGTTGATACTTACCAGTGAATATAAAACCATTCACGCCTAAATTTGTCAGACACATTTAAAGACATTTATTCACACTATCAGTATAATAGCGCTTATGAAAAAGAATAAAGCAAACAAAAATACCACCGGAAACATCGCGCAGAACAAGAAAGCGCGTCATGATTATTTCTTAGAAGACAAGTTTGAAGCTGGTTTAGAGCTTCAAGGCTGGGAAATCAAGAGTATTCGGGCTGGTAAAGTAAACATTACCGATGCGTATATTATTATCCAAAACGCAGAAGCATACCTTGTTGGGTGCAGAATAAGCCCGCTGACTCAGGCATCGACCCACGTTATTGCTGCTCCTGAACGGGCACGTAAACTCCTGCTCAATAAACGAGAGATTGACCGTTTGATGGGAGCCCGTGATAGACAAGGTTACTCTATCGTAGCCACGTCTATGTATTGGAAGAAGTGCTGGGTTAAGCTAGAAATTCACCTAGCGAAAGGTAAGCACGCACACGACAAGCGAGATACGCTGAAAGACAAAGACTGGCAGCGCCAAAAAGAAAGAATGATGAAGCACAGCGTATAACGCTGTGCACTTCCCTTCTAAGAGTGCCTAGTTAGGCTGTCTACTCGGTTTCAATTTTACTGAGACGTTCTAAAAGCCACATCCCGCTTAGTCATTTTCTTGCGGTGCAGCAAGTCTAAAATTAAACTCAACAGCGGAGATGGACTTCGTAACGTAGTTAGGTTGTTGCCGAGGCGACGAAGCTGTCTTCTTACAATGGCCATGTTCGCAAGACTCGCCAAAGATTTATCTTTCCATGTGCAGTGCGGGATAATGCCGGAATACGTCCATTCCTGTTGCCATTTTTTCGCCAAATTCGGCGTAATGGCAAGTGCACTCGCTAAACCAACAAGCTCACACCCTTCTTGCACTACTCGCTCAGCGATTTCGGCACGTTTAATTCCACCGGTTGTCATTAACGGTATATCCGTCTTACTCTCTAACGTGTGGGCAAACTCTAAAAAGTAAGCTTCTCGGGCAAGAGTGGTATTGTCTTTAGTCTGCCCCTGCATAGCGGGCGCTTCATAGCTCCCCCCTGAAAGTTCGACAACATCGACACCCAGCGCCTCTAATCGATTTACCACTTCACAGGCATCGTCGAAGGAAAACCCATTTTTTTGAAAATCGGCTGAATTCAACTTCACCATAACGATGAAATCTTTTGCACACACCGCACGTATTTGACTGACAATATTAATCAGTAGCCGTGCTCTATTAATAATAGAACCGCCCCACTCGTCTTGACGTTGATTGGTTAGCGGTGAGAGAAACTGGGTGAGCAAGTAGCCATGAGCGGCGTGAACTTCCACGCCATCGAACCCGGCTTTTTCGGCTTGTTTGGCTGTTTGAACAAAACGCTGACACACATCGTGAATGTCTTGGCAGGTCATTTCTCGTGGTTCGGCAAACAATTTAGAGTGCTTACCCATATTTAGCGGTACCGCAGAAGGCGCTATCGCTTTACCCTGCATAGCTTTAAATACTTGGCGACCAGGATGGTTTATTTGCATTACGGCAAGCGCGCCGTTGGACTTTATAATTTTTGCCCATTTTTGAAAGGGTGCAAGATCTGTGTCTTTTTCTAGCACCACGCCACCTGGCCCTGTCATGGCCTCTTTATCTACCATGACATTTCCGGTGATAACCATACCTAAGTCACCATGAGCCCAATAGCGATAGAGGGAGTAAAGAGATTCGCCAGGAACACAGCCCTTGCTTGACATATTTTCTTCCATTGCCGCTTTAACTAAGCGATTTCTTACCGTAATACCACAGGGCAATGTATAGGGTGAATATAGAATAGAGTTTGAAGACATGCACAACACAGCTAGATTTGAGTGGCTGGTATCTTAAAGGTAATTGATTATAAATGCATCTTTTGAAAGCAATTTATAAAAGAAACGTTTAACGTACACAGAGTTATGTTATACTTCGCTCTCACACTCGGGGCTGATTAGGATTCGACAGGATCTAGGAAGCCGGAGGTGCATGCAGAGGTGCGGCTGGCCTCTTAAAAAAGCCGCTTTAAATAGTCGCAAACGACGAAAACTACGCACTAGCCGCTTAATAACCGGTATAGGCCCTTCCACCACAGCTTAGTTTGCTAGCGTGGGTTTGGAAGGTCATATAAGCAAACTAGCGAGGGAAACTTTCCTAAGGTTGAACCGCGAAATAGTATTAGGACAGCTACCAGGAACCCTGTTTGTCGGGGTCTAAAGTAGTTAAAGAAAAGACAAACTAAGCATGTAGTACCAAAGGTAGACATTTTCTGGACGCGGGTTCAAATCCCGCCAGCTCCACCAATTCGTATTAAGCCCCTATTTTTAGGGGCTTTTTGCTATCTAGCCCACCTAAGGCGCGTGTTTTGGTACACACACTGAGACACAATAGGTGGAGCTGGTATGGTAAGCACACTCCCTTCTTATCTTTTTAAACGCGCACAAATCTGGTATTTTCGTCAAAGGACGCCTCGCCATTTAGTGGCATACATTGGTAAAACTGAATTTAAGGTGTCGTTGAAGACACAAGATGTTTACGTTGCTAAACGCCGCTCTATTCCGCTGGCGTTTTCGCTTCAACAGTACTTTTCGAAGTATGAGAAGGAATTTATGACTAAAACCGTTCATGATGATGAGCAATTTACCCACCTAATTACTGTTGGCGAATCAAAGGTTGGGGATAATACCTTTCCTGCGGTGACGTTTGATCTTGACGATCCAAAAGCTGAAGCAGAGGCTTTCCAAGCGTATATGACCATGATCCACGATCATAAGTCTAAAGGTAGTCTCATCACGCCGCAGGAAAAAGCCAGTGCGAGAAATAACACCGTTTTGCTTTCTCAGGCTATCGACGAATATCTTACATTAAAGCGCGATGCCAACAATATCCACGAACATATTGATGAAAAGTCGGTCAATGCAATAGAGGGTAAGCTACGCCGTCTTGTTGATATATTCGGTGATGTGGCTGTTGATTCGCTTGTTTTAAAAGATGCTGAACAATATCGAAATACGCTACTTCGTTTACCTGCGAACATCAATAAGCTAGCCATATATAGAGAGCTTAGTATTGAAGAGATTTTGCAGTCACAACCCCAAGAAACGATGGCGGTATCGACCACAAAATCATATATCGAAGCTGTTTCGACATTCTATAAGTGGTGCAAAAAAAACCGCTATGTTCCAGATAATCCGTTTGAAGGATTGCGTGTAAAAAAACCCAAAGATGCAAAATTAGACAATGAGGAACGGGACCCATGGTCTAAGCCACAGCTAGAAACGCTATTTAGCCACGAAATATTTACTCAGCATAAAGCACTACATCCTCACTATTATTGGCTTCCGCTTATTGGTCTCTATACCGGTGCGAGAATGAACGAAATATGCCAACTCTATGTTGACGATATTGTCGATGATAATGGCGTCATGCTGTTTAAGTTTACCGACGAACGCCCAGACCAACGCCTGAAAAACAAGAACAGTCGACGTGTGGTCCCCATCCATTCAGAGCTGATAAGGTTGGGATTTTTGGACTATCTTAAAAACGTCAAGGAATTAAAACACCCTCGCCTATTTAACGCATTGACCAAAAGCCGAGATGGCTACAGTAAAAACGCCTCTAACTGGTTCGCTCGCTTTAGAGAGAAATTGAGTATAAACATTGAAGGGAAGAAGCAGGACTTCCATAGCTTTAGGCACAATGTCAGCGATTTCTACAAGCAAAGCGATAGCGCGAGAGAAGTTGATGCTGCTGCAATCCTAGGGCACTCAGACCAGATGATCACCTTTGGCCGCTATGGCAAAAATTTCGAAGCAAAGAAGTTACAGAATATAATCGAACAATTGGATTTTCGTGATGTCCTAAAAAATGTGAAGCCTTGGAAGGTGGAAAGTTGATCTCATCCCCGGAACTAGGCTAATCTTAGATAGACTTGTGGAAGCGCGGTGAGTATCATGCTTCGCACGTAGTTAGGGAGAGTCAGACATGTTTAATTTATTTTCATTCAACGAAGAAGATTTGAAAAACATTCAAAAGCTTAAAGAGAGCAAAGTTCGTTCACGCAAAGTTGTGGGACGTGGCACTCTCGTTGCTGACGCCTCAGAGATTCGTAAAACAAAGTCATTTCAGGATAACGCCGAGCGTGCAGCGAAGCTTGTAACCGCTGGTTAAGTCTTCTTTCAAGGATTGAATGAGAGGTAAGGATTGTTTCTTCTACTTTTACTACCTATTCTGACAGCGGGTTTTTTAATCTGCAAAAAGAGCCCTTTTCAATATTACAGACTGCATCGATATGAAGGTCAAATGCTCTATTTGCAGAGTGCATCTCTTGGCCTAGCATGCCTACTAGTCGCGTATACCCTATTAGTACTTATTGATTCACTTGTCCCCGCGACCATATGTTCGTATAACATTAATATTGAAGCACTTCTTATTGAGTTGACTCAGGTGTCACTCAATGTCAAACATGAGCAAGCGTCTGTGTTAACTTGGGTGTTTTTGCTCACAATAAGTACGTTAGCGATTGCACTGTCGTGGGTACGGCTTGACCAGCGTCGACTGAAAAAGCTAAGCAAAAAACATGAAGTAGATGCCCGCATTATCTTAATGGGAAGGGTGTTGGCAGACTCACCGTTAGATGCGCTTCTTTATGAATCTTACGTCTATGAAGACATTTATGTCATGTTGACACTATCAAACCGAAAGGTTTACGTGGGCGTAGTAAATAACATGGGTGAACCAAACGAAATTGAAGGCTTCGATCAAGAGATTAGTCTCGTTCCTATCCTATCTGGCTATCGTGATAAAGATGACCTTTCCGTTCATTGGACTACGTCATATCAAGAAGTTGACCCAGATGAAAATTTAAGGATTGTTATCCGACAGGAATTAATCGAGTCTGCTAGCGAATTTGATTTTGATACATGGGAAGCATTCGCTTCTTCTAGAAAGGAAAAGGATAAAAAAATTAAAGTGACTTTTAATCCTAATAAGAACTCTTTTTCGTGGACCTTGTCTTAATAGTCAAGATCTAAAGTAAGTAAAACCAGTCCAGTGGTTAATCCAATGGATTCAGACCGACTAAAATCCACTTAATCGTTTCGTCTCCCGAAGAAGCTTTAGTTTCTACCACTTTTTTGATATTTGCTTTGTATCTATTATTGATAGTGGCATTTTGCATTTTAGGAATGGCCTCATCTGACACTCGACCGGAAAAGGATTCATCACTGTCTAAAGATTCGATTTCATAACGCTTTGTGCGGATATTCAATCCAATTAGATTCGCGTTAATTTCGATTGATTCAGACATTTCAATATCTATTTTGTCTACAATTGTAAATGCTTTATCAATTTGCGCCTTTGTTAGCTCCACTTTCCGTCCCAACCCATCATTTGGGGATCCCCAGTCAAACGTCAGGCCAGTAGATAGTTTATTGAGCTCCTTCAGAACACGTCTATATTTAGAAGCCACCCTACCTTTGAGGAAGTGCAGTTTGTTGCTAAGCAACTCTTCTGTGTCACCAGCCATCAACAAACCAGATAATTCTTCGAGAGTTTTTGCAGCAAGCGATTCACTAAACATGTCACTCAAAGTAGCTGATTTTAATTGAACACCAAATGAGCCTTCAAAAATCTGACAGGCATTCAACTTTGTTTTCTGCAATATATCTTCTGCTATTGCTCCTTTGAGCGTAGCATCTCCATCGTTTGCGACCTGTCCTATTGCGTCAACAAGTTCTTGAATTGATACCAACACGCTACCAAAACTACGAGCATTTAATTCCGGCAGATGGGAATCCGCTGGAAATAAATGTAAGTTCAATGTTTCACGATGGGACGCCTTAGCAGCTATATGAGGAGTTATCTCTCCTAGCCCATATTGTTTTGCTTTATCAGCAACTTCAATATACGCATCAGGCAATGGAAGCTCATCTTCAGACAATAGCTCAGGCAATACGTAGTCAAATTTATCATCACCGCGATCTGTACAGACTACTTTTAATAAATATCCACATTCTGGCTTTGTGAAGGCGTCTTGTAACGAAACTTCTTTGGCGATTAATCGACGGATCTTTTCAGAAGATATTTCTAGATATAACCATTCTAAATAGTGATCTTCATCTAAAATAGATAACCCGAGGTAATAGCGTCCCGTTATTGATTTCGTTGTAAAGAGTCGTGGGAAATCGAAGTACTCAAACGTCTCAATAATTGAGAGCGACCCCATCGGCGTACCATTTGGAAGCCTAAACATCACTAAGCTCACTTTCATCAAATGAAAAAAACATCTCAACAGGATTTTCGAGCGACGTTGGCAACCACCACGTTTTATGTCTTTTCGATGAGTTGGAAGGCGTGTCTGCGATTACTCCCTCATCTTTTGATATGACAGCTTCACATACTTTTTTTCGTCTCAGCGCCGGTACGCTTTTTCTCATTTCCTTCAGTCCCACTAGACAGTTGACGACAGAGAGTCCACGGGCCTGACAAGGATCTTCCCAGTTCTCGTTGGGTTTTCTTTCGTAATGTGAAGTAAAGTCTTTTACTGAAGCATGTGTTCGATTGGTAAACCGAAAAATCCTCCCCTGATACCTGTAAGCGTCGGTAGGAGGACATTGTTCTGGATAATGGAGCGGCCAATTCATTACTAATTCCTTTTACTTCATTCCTTTAAACGTACTTACACAATGTAAAAATGCAAACACGTCATTATAATACACTAATTTCTAGTTTTTAGAAGGCGTAAAGTCAACACTGTAATTCACTCGGATAATAGCAAAAGGCATAGGCGCTTCTCTCAATCGGATGATGCGATTTTCAGGTATTCAAGAGGCGATAATGAAGATTGTCTAAGGAATGCTGCAAACATCAAAATATGGAAGTCATTATCAATATGGGCCTTTAGCTCATAATACAATCGGTCTTCAAAGTCTAAGTCACCTATGAGCCTTATCATAGATAAGTCAGTTTCGGTATTCAGATGCTTGTGCTCCCTCGTTCGCGAAAGAATAAACTCTTCAATAACGCCTAACTGTTTCTCTTTTGACTCAATATCGAGTTTGTTGTGCATTACCTTGAAGCATTCCATAGCATGATGATTGAAAGCTTCTACCAATAAGTACTTTTCCGATGCAGCTTTACTCAAAAACGTTTTATTATCATTAATCAGAGTCTCAAGAGCCATTGAGTTATCTTTCTCAATGGCCTCATAGACTGCTTTCAGAAGTACTTCAAGAACTAAAGTTAACTCGTTCAAATAAACTCCTGCTTTCCTTGGCAAATTTAACGACCAATCATCGCAAACATTTTATCTAAGTAAACACTGCCGCCATCATCCATAAATAGTACGTGACGATTTTCGAGTTCATGCTTTTTGATTTTGTCACCAATATTCAGAAGATCCGAGTAGTGAGTTGGCGATAGTACAAAGGCATTCAGTGTTAGCGAGGGCTCTCCGGCAGCAGCTTGCGAGGCTAAATCAGATTCAATTTTTTTGATTTCGCTATATAAACCAAGTTTAGGGTGGTCTAGATCCATATGTCTCAGTCCTTTAGGGTCAACGAAAGATAACCACTGCTCTCCTGAAGCGTCATCAACCAGCCAAAGTAAAAAGTCGGGATAAAAATTACCAGCCGTTGCGAAACCAATACCCTTACTTTTGGAATCTGCGTTTCTCAGCAGATATAAGCTACGCTCACCTATGGCATCTCTACCCTGAGCACTGTTGTAGAAAGCTTGCAAATCCTCTACGAACTGAACTTCACTTGGTGCGTCGAAGGCCATAGGGCGCATTTTTAATGGTACGGCATCTTTATCTTCGAGTGATAACAACGGATAAAAGAGGTGGCGGTCAAAGCTGAGTGCGACCATATGAGGCGCATTCCATTTGCTTGCCTCACCCAAATCACCTTTAGCAACAAGCGCCTTAAGTGCTTCTAACTTTTTGAGATATTCATGGCCATCATCACTATCTTCCACTTCAAACTGATAAAGTTTGAGCATAGAGCCGTGCTCATCATGCATCGGGATTACTTCATAAAACTGGCCTTCATATCCAGTTTTTAGTGCTTTATAAAAACGGTCAGTGTAATCACACAGCAAACGAATGAGTATATCTTCCAATCGTTTAATATCGGCTACACTTTTCGCTTTAAACTCAGACTCTGGCATATAGAGCGTGTACCAGTTTTGATCTCCTAAGCAAAAATCAATGAGTCTTTTCTTGTCTAAGCGAAGGTTGCTCCTGCTGCGCTGCTGTTTAAAAGCTTGCAACGCTAGGTAGATGCGATCAAAATCAAATAGCGCAAAATGTGATTGATTTAGCTTTCCTTCATTCCGCACATTGGTTTGAAGGGCTGCATTACCAGCAGTAGTACTTATCGCTTCCAACCGGGGATACATATCAAGTGCAATATGAGGCGTCTTTATCTTTCCATCAAACTCGGCAGGAATTTCGTATAACCAAGGAAAGTGCGTGCGCTTGAACCCAAGTTTCTGATTATCCTTGTATCCATCTTTTAAAGCTAACGTCTTCAGTTTTTTTGACGGCAAATTAGGTTGAGTTGGGAAGTCCAGCTCAATGATTTCATCACTTGGCGTGATACCCTTTTCTTTCAAATAATCCTTGAAGGCAGCCATGTAGTTAGCCCGCACGCCAAAAATATTCAATGTTTCGAGCTTATCTAAGTGTAAACCCTTCGGACGCTGGTTCGGCTCAGTACGCTTAAGTGAGTAACCCTTACCTTTCAGACGAACTCCACGACCAAACAACTGAATAATCTGAGAGCCTTCTCCTTGACCCATATTGAGCAATCCCATAGTAGATACGCGCCAACTACTCCAGCCTTCAGTAAACTTTCGAGAGCCGATTAGGACGTTTAACTTACTATCTTTGTCATTCAAGGTTCGGAACAAAGCCCTGCCAAAGTCATCTGACTCTGTATCAAAGCTATCGACATCTTCAGCCAACTTATAAAAACCAGAGTCATCGCCAATATTGATTAGGCCAAAGAGATCAGCGTCACCAACACGCAAGGCGAGTTCACCTTTGCTGTTTTTGATATTGATAAGCTTAAGACGCTGATGTGAGTTTGCATTGAATAACTTTTTCAATATATCACTGTATCAGGGCAAGATCATGAACATAAATTAGCCAGTTGTCATAACAAGTAGTATTACAGCTAGACGAATTATTGCGCCTGTGATCTTATACTCTCTTTTGCGGAGAGAGTCATGGACACAGGTGCGTTTGAGCAGTTCTTTGGTGAATTAGAAGATCCTCGCCAGTCGGCCAAGGTAGCACATTTATTCACTGATATTTTATTCCTTGTGGTGTGTGCATCCATCGCCGGAGCAAAGGGATGGGAAGATATCGAAGACTTTGGTGACTTGCACTTTAACTGGTTCACCGACAAAGGATTATTTAAGAATGGTTTGCCAGTCCACGACACCATAGCGCGCGTGGTATCCAGAATAGATAGCGAGCAGTTCCAGCGTTGCTTTATTGGCTGGATGCAGTCAGTGGCAGAGTTATCCGAGGGGCAGCTCATTGCGATTGATGGCAAACGGCTTTGCGGCTCTTACAACCGTGAGAACAGGCAATCAGCCATCCACATGGTGAATGCCTTTGCGTCGGAAAATAACGTGGTATTGGGGCAGATTAAGACCCAGAATAAGTCGAATGAAATCACGGCCATTCCGGCTTTACTTAACCTGCTGGATATCAAAGGTTGTTTGATATCAATTGATGCGATGGGCTGCCAAACCGATATCGCAGAGCAAATTATCGATAGCGGCGGTGATTACCTGCTGGCACTGAAAGGGAACCAAAAAGCGCTGCATGTTGCGGTGCGCAGCGCCCTTGCAGAGAGTGTTCATGAGGAAGTGATTTGCATTGAGAAAAGTCACGGCCGTGGCGAAGCCAGAGCGTATCATGTTATGGATGCTGCAACGTTAGCCGACACTTTTCCTGAATGGAAAGGACTAAAAAGCGTTGGTGTTACACTAAGCTATCGGCAGACAAAAAACGGCCAAGAATCGCTAGAGTATCGATATTACATCAGCTCAGCAGTGCTAACAAAAGCTCGCTTTGCCAAGACAGTGCGCAGCCACTGGGCCGTTGAAAACAGCCTTCACTGGGTACTTGATGTGTCGATGAAGGAAGATGAATGCCAGATATATCGTGGCAATGCGGCTGAAATATTATCAGGTGCCAGAAAAATAGCCTTAAATATGCTCCGGGCAGAAACGACCAGAAAAATCAGTATTCCACGTAAACAAAAGCGAGCACATGGCAGCACTGCCTATCTGGAGCAAGTATTAACAGCGGGTTTGCGGGCGTTGAGCGATATTTAAGCATTCATGCTCTCGCCCTGATCACTGTATAGGTTAACTGAATTAGTAAACTGGGGACTTTTAGCTATAAAAGGGAAGCTTTGGTAAATTTCTTTTGTATTTAAGTTTGAAAAAAATCGGTGTAACGCTATGACTTCGTTTTGTGCGTTTCCTATGACTTTTACAAGTGCAGATTTTATAGGGCTTTGAGGAGCTTTTTTTTCTTTTTCAATTTATATCCCTTATCTACATCCAAATCACTACTAATTAAATAAACATCTCTTGATTCGATATAATTGAGTCATATGATGTGAATTTCGAATCTAGAGTGAAAAAGTTCTTGATTTTATAACGTCCACTTTGGGTCGAAAACTGCAGTTAATCCAGACTATCAAATAAATTCAAATATGTCTGCTTTTCGCTCGCTGTTGAATCTGAAAAGCTAAATCGTGAAGCTCCGCACTACGTACACAACAGACAGCCAGTTTTAATTTAGCTTTTTCACCAAAAGTGTGTAATTCAATTTACAAAATTCAAAGATTAGGAAAACACGTGTAAATAGTCTGATTTAGTAAGACAAAATCAATCCGTCCGCTTAATTTTCTCTATCCGTTTTTCAAAGCTGGGATGCGAACTCAACCAACTGTGTTGGCCCTTCAACTGAATAGCTAATTTTTCGAAAATGCTAATCATTGACGTACCATCACCATACTTTTTAGTCATACGTTCGTGAGCATAAAAGTCGGCCTCTAATTCCGCTTGCTGAGAGTAGCCTTGATTTAGTCCCAGCATTGCTCCCTGCACTATTATATCTGAGAGAGCAGAGATATCTCCAAGTACTGCAGTTAAGGTAACAAATACAATAGAAGAGCTTACAAGCGACTCCATAACATGGTTATGTTCAACGTGGCCTATCTCATGAAGCAATATTGCACTAAGTTCTTGATCAGTATCGGTGAGCACCACCATACTATCGGTAATAATAATAGTACCATTTGCCAGAGCCATAGCATTCGCTTTACCACCCCATTGTCTAAATTCAAGCTTGTAATCTCGATTTCCATGGGTGTCTTTTGAGAGTAATAAGTTGAAAAGAGCACGTATTTTGCCCTGCTCTGCGTCGCTCAATTCAGAGGCCATGAACTCTAAATCATCTAATTCATTTAAACTGCTTTCGTCCACAACCTCGTAAACCTGTTCGGGTAACGATTCTGATATTTTTTCGGCAAAATAGGGAACACCTTTGGTGTAAAACTGATAACCGCTCATTAATACAATGGTTATTGTGGCAGCTAAAATTAATAGCCATTGCGTTCGTTTAGTCTGCTGGGATTGTTGGATTCTGCTTTGAATTGTTAAGCTCATCTAGTATTTCTCGCATCACGTCAATGTTGTATTGCCTAACTATTTTTTGGCTATTAAATAATTGAGGCAATTCAATTAAGCACACAAGAACTATTAACACCCAACCATGATAAGAAATTAGTGCGAGGCCAATCAGCATCAATACTAAATTCACGACACCTCGCGCTACTTTTCCAAGATAAAAGTGATGCAAACCAGCCGCGAAAAAATAGTTGAGTACAGCGTAGGTATCGGGATCTTTTACCAACTGCTCTTCAAATTGATAGTACTGTTTTCTTAATTCTGCGCTGAGTTGCGCAGCTTTGTTTCTCAGCGCTTCTTCTTGTTCTCTAAGTGCTATATCGTCCATGTAAAAACCTTATTAGTCTAGCGGATCTGACTTTACCGCAATACACTCTGGGTCATTGCAACGCCGGATTCGAGAAAAACCAAGATAAATGCCTTTCGTTAAGCCGTACTTTTCGATTGCTTGATATGTGTACTCAGAACATGTTGGAGTAAAGTTGCAGCTTATATTGAAATGAATTTGGGAGCCGCCACTCGTCTGGTATCGACGAATGGCAGAAAGTGCGACCCGTTTAAGCACGCTTACGGCCGAGGGTTAATATTACGGCTTCTCGGCTCCAGAAAAGCATAAATCGCTTATTCTCGATAACTTGGAAAACAAGCTGCCAGCCATCTTGTGCTTCCATGTTAAGCGTTGCTTCTAGCTTTTTTAAAGGTAATCCACTTGAGCCGAGTAATAACGTCCCGCAACCACCTTCTACCACATGTATTATTTTATATTCGTCATATTGTGTCATAACATCTTCCCTGAAATTTTATATTTAACAATTGACTACGATATAGTAATTGACAAAAGGCGGCAACAATAATTCATTATGTTACATATAGGGCTGAGTAGTTCGTTCATTCATCGTTAAGTATTATTGTCAACGAAAAAACTATAGCTGTATTTGAGTCTGAGGGCGAAAAAGAAAGGTTCCGCATTGCCCACACGCGAGCTGTGTGCGTCGCAGAAACAAAACTGGACGACAAAAGCATTGAGAACGTAAGAGCCATAAATAATCGCAGAATAGAAGAGCGTAAACAGGTTGAGGAAGCACAGAGAAAGGCTAGTCTAGACACCGAATCTAGGAAAAATGAATATGACCATATAATTCTAACCACTGAATCTATTTCTCCATTTACAGTTCGCAAACGGTTAGGAATAGTAACTGCCGAATACGTATATCGCTTTACTATTAGCTCTGGTTTTGCAGCCGCGATAGATAGTATCGGTGAAATTCGGCACTCGTCTATGCAAAACACTCTCCAAGAAGCCCGGTCTACGGCTTTAGTCGAATTGAGGCGTGAAGCGTATAAATTAGGCGCTGATGCCGTTGTAGCAGTAGATTTAGACTACAGTGAAATATCTGTTGCAGGAACTCCTTTGATGTTTCTCGTAGCGAGTGGGACCGCGATAGAAATTGAAAAATGACAAATTTAAAAGATTGAGTCACAAAGCTTCACCAGTCTATTAGTGTCGCGATATCTATCGAAAAATATTTACCTTTAAACTAGGTAGCACTTCCCGCCAGCTCCACCAATTCATAAAAAAGGCGTATTTACGCCTTTTTTTGTACCTGAAATTCAGTAAATTAAGGCCTTAGCAGCTCATCCCGCTTGGTTTTTAGTCGCATGGTTAGCTTGCATATACTCCATTAATGCAAACATACTCAAGGGTTTCGCAAAATGATAGCCCTGCATTGCCGTTGCGCCAATGCGTCTGGCAAAGCTCACCTGCTCGCTAGTTTCAAGGCCTTCCAAAGTACATGGCATATTTAAAGCAGAACATAACGAAATTACATTCTCTATGATAAGCGCCCTTCGCTTAGCGCTGTCGTCGTTAAGTGGAAAAGAGGGTAGCAAGGAGCGATCGATTTTTATCGCATCGTAAATATCTTCGGCAAGCTCAGATATGCATGAAAAGCCTGTACCGAAATCGTCTATCGACACTTTAAAACCAAGCAGCTTGAGCTTACTCAGCGTAACCCGCGCTCTTGAGTTTTGCAGCGTAGACTCGGTAATTTCGAGTACTAACTTTGATGAATCGATGTTATTAGCGTCGATGACCGCTTTAAACGCCTCCACTATCCCCTTCTTTTGCAGCTGCACTGCTGATAAATTAAGGTTAACTTTGATATCGTCGAAGCCCCAAGAATTCAGTGTTTTTAATGCTATACACGCTTCCGCTAGCATATGAAGACCAATTTCATGAATATGTTGCGTAAGCTCCGCAATAGGGATAAATTTTTCTGGGCTAACAGAGCCATAATTTGGAACGTGCCAGCGAGCCAATGCCTCCAACGACAAAACCTTGCCGTTGGTGTCTACTATTGGTTGAAAATAAGCACATATTTCTTTAGTGGCTACTGCGTTATCTAACCCTTGCTGTATAAACAGTCTATGCTCTATATCTTTTGACAAGCTCTCGTCAAAATTAACCACGCTATTTTTTCCATTTCGCTTGGCAGAATACATGGCGATATCTGCATTTTTAAGTAATTCACCAGCCGTCATCGATTCTGAAGATACCGCCACGCCCAAACTAGCAGTTATTCTAAATTTGCCAATATTGGTTTGAAAAGGCTCAACAAATATCTCTATAAGCCGTTTAGAAATACCATCCAGTTCTTCTCGTAAAATTGAGCTGGTGACAATGATAAATTCGTCGCCACCAAACCTAATTATTTTGTCCTCTTCCCGTACTATGGCTCTCAGCCTAGCTACACAGCCTTTCAGTACCTCATCACCTACCTCGTGACCGTGTGAATCGTTGATCAGCTTAAATTCATCAATATCAATGAACACAATGGCACAAGGTTCATTTGAAGACGTGTAACTCTCTATGATCGTATTTAAATAATTACGATTGCCAGCACCTGTCAATGAGTCGGTATACGCTAATTGCTTAAGCTGGCTTTCAGAAGACTTCAACTTCGTTATATCTGTGAATATAGCCACAAAAAATTGTTTAGGACTATCTTGATATAAAGAGGTGACAGACATAATAAGGTGATGCCTAATGCCAAAGTCGTTCACCACGGTCACTTCTGCTCTTAAACCATCTGTTAACACATCTGGATGCACGTCGTCTTTCCTATCGCTAGGGAATACCGACATGACATTATGGTTAAGCACTTCTTCTTTCACCTTGCCCAGCATGCCACAAAAGGCATCGTTAGCTTTCATCACAATACCGCAATCGTCACACACTAAGACTCCTTCCTGAATCTCACTTATAATTTTATCTGCAATGCTCAGTTTAGTTTTAACAGACTCCATCGGTGAAACGTCTTGAATCGCGCCAATTTGAACCGCCCCCTCCAACATTGTGACATCAGACAATACGACTTCGTACCAACGTGTATCGCTTTCGTCAAGTTGAACTTGCAGCATGGTGCGATAGCTATTTTTCTTTTTTACGGCGGATTTAAGCTTAACTCTCTCCTCCTCTGGAAACAGGTTATAAAAACTTTCTAAGCTAAGGGAGTGCGGAAAATCCATTAACTCTTCAACGCCATTCACCACTACCGAATTTGATGCAACGTCGACTTCTAACACACCGAGCTTCGCCACACTTGACGCCATTGAGAATCGAGAGTTTGTGTTTCTAATATCATCTTCAATTCGCCTGCGTTCCAGAGCAACACGTATCGCCGTTTCAAGCGACGACCGTCCATAGGGTTTAATCAGATACCCGTACGGAGAGATGGTTAGCGCACTGGCTATAGTGTCATCGTCGCTGTAAGACGTGGTAAAAATTATGGGAATACCGTAAGAGCCTGTTATCGCCTGCCCTATTTCTATTCCCGTCTCTTCTCCACCTAAGTTAATATCAAGCAGGATGAGATCGGGTATTTCGTTTTCTACTAAAGAAAAAACCTTTTCAGCGGATTTGGCAATGCCTAGTACTCGCATACCCAACCCTTCAACGTATCTACTCGCATTCAATGCATCAATGGTTTGATCTTCAACGATAACTGCTGTCTTGCCTTTAAAGTTACTCATTGACGGCGCTCTCACCAACGTTTTCGTTTATGGTGTCTTGCAATACCTCAAAATCTACTGGCTTAGTCAGTACCTGAACGTTTTTTAACGCTGGAGGTAAGTCCATGCCCGCGCCATATCCCGTTATAAACATAAAGGGAATGTGCTTTTGCAAGATTTCCATTCCCAATTCAAAGGAGTTTTCGTTGCCTAGATGTACATCGAGAAAGACCATTTGTGGCTTATTATGGTCTAGCCCAGCCCTTGCAGAGGCTAAATCGCCGTAAATATCAACGTTTTCAAATCCCGCTCGTTTAAGCTTTTTCTGAAGGTCCAGTGATATAAGTAAATTATCTTCTACAATTACCGCCCTCACTAACCGTTGCCTATTTGGTTGCTTATGACGAGTTACAGAACTCGTATCTATATTGGCCGCTCCCTGGTTTTCGATAGACGGTACCTCGCCTTCTCCTTTCTCAACGTATTTTTTAGGAATGACAAATGAAGCCTGCAAACCTGTAATCTTAGGCTCTATCAACGCTTCACCACCAAGCTCATGAGGAATAACCGATTTAATCACCGTCATACCGAAACCATCGTCTTGCAGTTTGGTAATCGGCGGCCCGCCCCATTCTTGCCATTTTATCTCGCAATCTCCTGCCTTATTGTAATTCCAAGTAATTGACACGGAGCCATTGCTGCTGGTTGCGCTTAGCGCTCCGTACTTTGCAGCATTAGTTATAAGCTCATGAAAAACAAGTACTAAGGGCGTAACAGCGTAGGCGGTTAATTTTACGTTTGGCCCTTCAATCTTAAAAGCAGCCTCATTAACCATGTAGGCTTTCAGTTCATTTAACAGTAGTGTGGAAAAACTGATGCTATTCCAAGAAGAATGGGTTAGTTGGTCATGGCCTAGAGCAAGAGCGGTAATGCGAGAAGAAAGTGATACAACAAAGTCGTTTAAATCTGTCTTGCTTTGCGAGGTTTGCCCAATAATGGCGCTCACTAAGTTGAGAATGTTCCTCACTCTGTGGTTCAATTCGCCAATTAAGAGTTCGAGTCGTTCGTTGGCCTCTCGCTGTAACGCTTCTTTTTCGTGAAGATGCCGTATTGTCAGCTCCATGATGCCAAGTCGAATTGATTTAGCTCGCTCAATGTCCAGCGTTGTCCAAGATTTTGCTTTACCCCCATTGTATTCCACCCATTTTTCAAAGCTTGTGCGTGGGGTGAGCACTTTACGATCGCCAATTTGGGTAACGCTCTTTTCAGGATTGCCGGCCCAATTAACTTCCTGAGTGACAGAGGTTCTAAAAAGAAAGATGTAATCACAAGGAAGCTTAGAAATCTGCAGCGCTAATACACCAGCTACATGTTTGTCAGATAATCTGCTGTCTGTGGCAACTAAATGGTCGAGCTCATGAATCTCCGTATTTGGTAATTTCTGAAGCACTTCCACCAACATGTGAATTTTCTTTTCACTCAGCGACACCCCATTGTGCTTATAGTCACCATTAAATGCACAACCAATTCCGTCAATGTCGATAAGCTTTTTAATCAAATCTAGCTGCTCAACCGTTGAAAGCGTTAACGAATTACTGATAGACAGATTACTGAGCATCTTAGTAAACGAGGCATTCGCTTTCTCGCTAACGATAATCCGCTCCATCACCAATCTACGAGCTAGCTCTAGCGAAAATAATTCACTAAACAGCTCTAATTCCTCTAATACACGAGAGGACATCAGTTTTGCAGTATTGTGATGGCATGCTATTAGCCCCCACAATTTGCCGTCAACAATCAATGAGATTGACATCGATGCTGCAACACCCATATTTTTAAGATACTTAATGTGCACTTCTGAAACGGCGCGGGTTCTAGAAAACGAGAGATCCAATGGCTGTTTTATATCATGGACGCATTCGATAGGCACAGTAACGTCGTGAACATCTGTAATAACGCGAATGAGGTTCTTTTTATACAGCTCTCGGGCCTGTTTTGGAATATCTGAAGCGGGATAACGCAGCCCCATAAAAGGCTCCATATTGCTTTCTTTCATTTCAGCAATAACTTCACCGGCCCCGTCATCAAGAAAGTGATAAAGCATCACTCTATCAAACCCTGTTGCTACTTTTATTCCCGCAACCAAAGCGGCGTAAAGTTCGTCTAAGGTATCCGGCTCTGCTATCTGACTCATCATCGCGGCCAGAATATTGTCTTGTGCAGCGCGGTGATCTCTGTTTTCAAACTCTATAATTGAGGAACGACCACTTTGGTGTACGCTTACATCGAAGAGTGTGTCTGTTGAAGGAAGTGTGAAAGCATAAAGTCGAGTTGGTTTTTTGATTATCGAGGCTTGATGAAGTGCTCCTCGAATAGAATGACTTGCGTCTCTTCCCACAAGCTCCCAGAAAGAGGTGCCCAACAGTGCGTTATTGTCGATACCAGGGCCAAAATCTGCGTTTCTGGAAATGTGGGTAAATATGCCTTCTTTGTCTATTGCAGTTAAAAAACCAAAAGACTGTACTCGGCCGAGTTCATGAATAGGCTCTTTATCGCACTCGCTTTCCAAGTTGCTATTGCTTTGACGTTGTAAATCCATCGCTATTTACCTTGTATATGGGTTCTATTTATATCGCAACATCAAAGCGTATCGAGTTGCTTTCTACTCTATCTACGACATATATAAGTAATAGACTATGAAGTCATAAAATACTATACGTAATTCCTCAATCTAGACAAAAGGTGTACCTCATGTGCATACAATGTCATAAGTGTCATTAAATTCGATAAATCAATAATTTAAAGAGTGCTATTTTGTGAAAAATAGTGCTCTAAAATTGAAAGAACGCTGACTATCTCCCGGCAAGTGCTCAAATATCACTCAAACCTTATGCAAAACATCATTTAACTAAATGATAACATTTTATTTACATAGATTGATTTTACGTTAAGTTAGACATCTGTTTTCGTTCGCCGATATGTATTTCACATAACACGCAATATTGACGGACGTCTTATAAAAATAAACACAACAAGAGAACGTACTATGGAAACGTGCCCACTTTCATTTTTTAAACGAAAGCCACTTGCGCTTATGGTTGCAGCTACCCTCGGCCTGTCAGGCCATGTCGCCCACGCACAAGAATCAACTACCAACACACCGCAAGCTGAAGCACAAACCGATGACGATCTCTTTGAACAAATTCTGATAACTGCCTCAAAACGACAAACCGGACTGCAAGAAACGCCTATCGCTGTTACCGTCACTACCGGAGAAGATATAGCGCAAACGCAAGTATTGGATATTCAAGACTTACAGGCTCTAGTCCCTACCCTTCGCGTAACGCCGCTGCAGCGCTCATCTAATACAAATTTTTCAATTCGCGGATTTGGTAACGGTACAAATAACACAGGTATCGAACCCTCTGTGGGCGTTTTCATCGATGGCGTTTATCGCTCTAGAGCTGCTGCACAAATTGGTGATTTGCCTCGCCTAGAACAAGTTGAAGTATTGAGCGGGC
The DNA here is from genome assembly GCF_027257845.1 of Alteromonas sp. BMJM2. Lineage (GTDB taxonomy): Bacteria > Pseudomonadota > Gammaproteobacteria > Enterobacterales > Alteromonadaceae > Alteromonas. The sequence goes on from NZ_JAPVOT010000007.1 coordinate 179,852, forward strand.
CGCAAAGCACATTGTTTGGTAAAAACGCCTCTGCGGGTGTTATCAATGTAAGAACAGCCGGCCCTTCTTTTGTAGAAGAAGCCAAAGTAGAATTAGGTATTGGTAACTTTAACCAACGCCTATTAAGAGGTTATTACACTAACGGTATTACCGAAGAATTGGCGTTTAGCGTGTCTGGTGGTATTAATAAGCGAGACGGCTATACCGACAGTGTAGTTGGGCTTGATGATATGAATAACCGCGATAGGTGGAATGTTCGTGGTCAAGCGCTGTACGAGCCAACCGAAGATACACGAATTCGATTTATTGCAGATTACAGTGAAATTGATGAACGTTGCTGCACCGTGGCCGACGTTATTAATGGCCCAACAACCGCCGCTGTGCGGGCTCTCGGTGGAACCGTTCTTGATGTAGAAGACCAGTTTGAATTTAAATCAGCGCTTAACCAAAACTCTACTAATACCGTTGAAGATGGCGGTATCTCTGTTCAAATAGACGTGGATTATGATTCTTTTACCCTCACATCAATTACCGCGTTTCGAAAAAATACGAGCAGCTACGACTCTGATGTAGATTACACCTCACTGGATATTCTCACCGAAGCGGGTAACACTGATATAGAAACATTTACTCAAGAATTTAGGTTAACCTCTACTGGCGATAATGAATTCGATTGGATGGTAGGCGGATTTTACTTCTCAGAAGAAGTGGATACTGGCGATGTACTTGACTATGGAGATGGCACACGTCCGTTTTTTAACATTCTTGGCTTACAACCTCTCCTAGAGACTGCTGAAGATTTATATGCCCAACCAAGAAACGCCTTTTTTGCCGCTGACAATTTCCTCGCTACTGACTTTTTGCAAGAAAACGATGCTTTCAGCTTATTTGCTACCTTCGATTATGATTTAAGTGACCAACTTACGGCAACCGTAGGCATTTCTTACACCGACGATGAAAAAGACGTATCGGTTGCTCAAGTTCACAATGAGACGTTAGCTGCTATTGATTTTGATACCGATCCTACTGTGTTCGGTGTGCCTCTCGCGTTTATTCCAGATTTACAGCCGTTTGTGCCTACGTTAAAAAGCGTTCAGTTCCTTCCACCGCAGCTTATCTTTCCTAATGAAGTGGAGGCAGGAAGTACAAGCGACAGCAAAACCACATGGAATGTGCGTCTAGCCTATGAAATTAATCGAAATTTCAATGTATTTGCCTCTGCGGCAACGGGTTTTAAAGCCTCTTCGTGGAACCTATCTCGAGATACTCGTCCTTTTCCTAGCGATCAACAAGCACTTGAAACTGCGAACTTAACGCGAGCAAATCAAAGCTACGGCACACGCTACGCAGGGGCTGAGGAGTCTACGGTTTACGAGCTTGGTGTTAAGGCTAGATTTAAACGGGGCGCCTTTAACGTCACATTATTCGACCAAACCATTGAAGGGTTTCAATCGAGTATTTTCGTAGGTACGGGCTTTGTTTTGGCGAATGCGGGAGAACAGTCCACCAAAGGTATAGAGTTTGACTCTACGTATAACCTAACCGATGAACTGGTATTTTCATTTGGCGGAACCATTCTCGACCCAGTGTACGACTCTTTTGTTGGAGCAAACGGCGTAGATGGCCCAGTGGATTTATCAGGAACGCAACCTGCAGGCATACACGAACGCAGCTTCGTTGCGGGGCTTACCTATAACTTCGAATTAGGTAACGGCATGTATGGTTTTGTGCGCTCAGACTACCTTTTTGAAAGTGAGGCACGACTTGTAGAGAACGTTCCAGCTGAACTCACTCGAGAGGTAGGTACATTAAACGCGAGTGCGGGCTTAACTATGGATAACGGTTTAAGCTTCAAAGTATGGGTACGGAATTTAAACAACGATGAGTATTTCTTGTCTGCATTTCCACCACCGATTCAAGCAGGCAGCTACAGTGCTTACCCTAATCAGCCGCGCACATTCGGTGCCACCGTGTCTTATGAGTTTTAAGCTCTAACAGACAACAAAGCCCGCTTTTGAAGTGTTTTAGCTTCTCAAAGCGGGCTTTTTTATTTTTTATTTCTATTAAAGATCGCTTTAATTCAACAATGTACTGAGCGGCACTAAGCGCAAACACGTCCCCTTCCCGTCGATTTTGCTCGGTAAAGCGCCTTGTCAGCCTTATCAATTAATTCAATGCAGTTACCATCACAATTATCTGCTTGAGTAGCAATGCCAATACTCACCGTTAACACACCATCGAGCGGCGATGCTTCGTGCTTAATACCCAACCCCTTAACACCCCCAATAATGCGATTGGCTACTTCCTTCGCTCTGTCGGTGGTTGTAGCAGGTAGGATAACAGCAAACTCCTCTCCGCCGTAGCGGGCGACTAAGTCATCTGTACCCACACAACTGTTTACTAGTGTTTGAGCAACTTTCTGAAGCACATTGTCACCGGCAACATGACCATATTGGTCGTTGTATAGTTTGAAAAAATCCACATCGATAAGCAAAAGAGAAAGAGAGTCTTGCTTTCGGCAACTTTGAGCTAAGTCTTTATCTAAAGTGCTGTTGAATAGGCGTCTGTTTGCTATGCCCGTTAATCCGTCAATATTGGCTAATTTTTGCAGTTGTTTATTCGCCTCTATGAGCTCTAACTGCATGGTATGAATAGCTTTACGGTTATAGATGTTTTGCAACGTGTTGCCTAACATATCTCCTATTCGCTGTAGATATTCAATATCTGAAGGGCTCCATGTGTAAGGACTTCCGGTGATGTCACAACCTATAAAGCCGTGAGTTTTACCATTTGCTATAATTCGCGAGCACAAGATAGAACATATATTTTCTTTCTGAAATTCTTCTCGTTCTACTATTGCTGAATCGGGAATGTTACCTACGTCGTCTATTTTGAATAGGCCCTGCTTGATGTGGTACATGAGGTATGGCATTTCACTTGTCGGCATACTTTGTAATTGGTCGATATAAGGTGTAACACCAGCAGCAACCCACTCATGAGTATTAGACATAAGCTGCAAATTGTCAGTAAACTCGAACAAGTAACAGCGATCCACATCACAAAATTCACCAAAAGCAGCGAGACTTTGAGAAATAATAATATCTAAATCGTTAGCACTGGCGTTAATGAGTTTTGAAGAGAATTTTGTCAGAAGTTGGTTGAATTCTATATGACGCTTTGCCCCGGCTCTTTCACTGTTGATTTCCATTAAGTGATTATTCGCTTCAATATGAAATACTAACCATTCAGTATCATCATTTTTGATCACAGAACCTGTGATAAAACAAAGTAAACCGCGTTCACTTGTTTTTAAGCGAACCCACGTGCTTGCGAAGCCGCTTTTTTCAATCTTTTGGAAGGGACACTCTTCACCAATGAGCTCTCTTTTCGTAAGGGGATCGTAAAAACGAAAGACAGTGGGTTTCGCCCTATAGTCTTTACCCGCAGCAAAGCCGAAAAGCTTCAATAATGCAGCATTTAGGCAATAACTGGTTTCTCCTCTACGTTTGAACATAAGAGGCGCGGGAAGTTGCTGAAGCAATGTAGTCCTTTTATTACTCTGCAATCTTTACCTCTCGTTTCTAAAACATTGGAAACTGAAATGATTTTAAGGAGTGTTAACAAAACCACGCCATATTACTAAGCCACAGCGCTCGTAGCATATTGATTCGAACTGCCTTAGTTTGAATGGTTTTATCTGTTTACCAATACGAATTCTACAAAAAGACTCTGTATAAGCATAAAGTATAGCAACCATTTTAAATCAGGGATCACTTTCTTATGGCCGATACATCATCGGTCGAAGAGAAAAACGGCTGTCGAAGCAGTGATAATAGCGTTGCATTACCTTTTGTGGCTGGAACATCTCTTTGCCCTATTGGCAAACTTTCGTCGCTTTCATGCGCGCGAGCCTTAAAGCTATTAAAGACCTTATCCCACCATGAAACGCTAAAGCCAAAGTTACTATTAGATTCTTCTTTCACTTGGCTGTGATGAATTCGGTGTAATCGTTGGGTAATGATAAATTTCGATAATCTATCATCCCACTGTTGAGGCAGCCGAATATTGGCATGATTAAATAGCGCAAAACCATTTAAGGCGACTTCAAAAATGATGATGGCTAGCACGGGTAAACCAAAAGCCACAACGGCTGCTGCTTTTATACCTAAGCTAATAACTATTTCTATTGGGTGAAAACGCAGCCCCGTTGTGGTGTCTACATGGCTATCAGCGTGATGCATTTTGTGAACACGCCACAATAGTGGCACCGTATGAAACAATCGATGCTGCCAATAAATGACGATATCGAGTATTAGCACGCCCACAGTAACGGCCACAGTACTCACTAAGTCACTTTCCCCTACAGAAAGCATATTGAGCAGACCGTAGCCTCTTTCGCTTGCCCAAAACGATATACCTACGAGCGATGCAGGAATAATCAGACGAGAGAGCACAGCGCCAAAAATAACCATAGAGAGATTACCAACCCATCGTTCTTTGCGAGACAGAATGGATTTCCGCGCGGGTATGCATGCCTCTAGCACTGCCATGATACAGAAAACCGATATAAATACGGAAAGTCGAACCACTGATACCGTATCCATTAATGAATCTCTGCTTGGTATGCGCAGGAAGTTTTGTTTACGCTAAAGAAATTAACGAGCATATTTGCTGGCCCATTACCAAATTTCACTTTTTAGACCTCACTCAATTCGCTTCAATTCTGTTAACCCTACTCAATAAGGCTCAATCATCCAATTTCTGACGGTTTGAAAAAGACTTTTCTACCCGTTTAAGTGTAGCAAACCCGCCGCCTATTCTTGTTACTATGGTAATGAAACAGGCTGCGGCAAAGCAGTAGGCTATAATAGGAAAGTAGTTAGGCCAGATACAAAACGCTAAAAAGACAGCTATCGTCTCGGTGCCTTCGGTTAGCCCTTGCATGTAATAAAAGCTTTTATTCGCAAACTGTGGGCGGTCGATATTGAATTTCTCTGCCGCTACTGCGAATGCAAGAAAGCTGCTTCCCGTGCCAATAAAGGTGGCCAACAATACCACGGCAGGTATCCCCCATTCACTGGGGTTAGCAATGCCAAACGCTAATGGGATTGAGGCATAAAACAAAAAATCTAGACAGATATCTAAATAGCCACCAGCACTGCTACTGCTTTTTTGATATCTAGCAAGCTCGCCGTCGATACCATCACACACTCTATTGAGTATGATGAAGCCAAGGGCCCCTAGCCACCAGTTAAGAATTATTAAAGGCACGGCTATCAAACCAACAATAAACCCTGCGAGAGTAACGTGATTGGGCGTGATACCGCGCTTGTCTAACCCAACAACGATGGGCCTTAGCAGCGGCTTGATAAGCGGGGTGATTTTGGCATCTAACATGATAGTAACTCAACAATTTGACCACCCGCTGAAACAGCATCGGCATTGTCATGAGTAACGAGTAGTGCGGGTATATTGCGCTCGCGCAACTGAGTAAATGTCCATTCACGAATTTGCTCTCGCAGCGCTGTGTCTAATTTACTGAAAGGCTCATCAAGTAATACCGCCTGCGGCTCCGCAGCTAGCGTACGTAAAAGGGAAATACGACTTTGCTGACCGCCAGAGAGTGAAGTTACCGCCCTATGTTGCATGCCGCCAAGCTCTACGGCCTCAAGAAGGGTAGCCGCTGCTTCTCGCTTTTTGTTTATTGATTGATACTTGCCACTAGGCATAGCGAACATAATGTTTTGCTCTACCGTCATGTGCTCGAACAAAAGTGCATCTTGAAACATAACGCCAACACCGCGCCGATGTGGCGACTTACTGGCTAGATCTGTTCCATCTATTAAAATGGAACCCGAGAACGAAAAAGGCGTGTTAAGATGCCCTGCTATTACCTGAAGCAGCGTTGACTTACCCGACCCACTTGGCCCCATTACCGTTAAAATTTCACCATCTTTAACGGTGACATCAAGGGAAAGTAGTAAAGCGCTCCCTTTAAAAATCTTAAGCTCTTTGAGTGTCAGTGCCATTTACGCTCTCTTTTCTGTTGGATAGATCATACGCTTCTTACACTTTTGCCTGTGCTAGATTTATTCGTGCTTGTTATGTTTGTGCTAGGTTTGAAGAGAACGTTCGATAGCCACCATGCCAAACCAAACCCACACAATGGCATTACAGCTTGTATAACCACATAAGCCGCACTTAATCTTGCGCTGCTTCCCGCAGCTAACGCCACTGCCTCTGTGGTAACTGTAGAAATTGCCCCGCCAGTGGTGAGTAACGTAGGAAGGTACTGGCTGAAGCTAATTGCCAACCCTAAGGCGAAGGCGACCAGAATTGGCCCAATAAGCAGCGGAATTTTTACTAAAAAGAACACTTTCATTGGTGATGTGCCAAGGCTTAACGCCACCATTTCATAACGGTTATCAAACTTTCGGTACGCAACAGCCAGTGATAGGTACACATAAGGAATAACGTAAACCATGTGCGCCACATACACATGAAACCAAACGGCATCTTTTAAAATAAGCTGCTGAAACCACACTAAGCCATACAGAAAGGCTACCCCAGGCACTAACAGAGGTAAAAATAAGGCGGTAGAAAGTAGCAGCGAAGCCCGTGTCTTTGCAGCATTCAATGGTTCGCTCTCAAGCGTAAGTAACACTAATACTAATGCACTGAAGCTTACGCTAACACCTAATAACAAGGTATTCGATAAGGGCGTTAACACCGCGTCAAACACAGTGTTCCAGTGAAGCATGGTGAGGTCAGCCGGTATAATGTTAGGAAACGTCCATTGCTTTGCAAACGAGTACGCAATCAGTGTGTAAACCGCGCTAACTACTAGCACCACGTACACTACCAACAGTAAATAGGCTGTAGCGCTAATTGCTTTATCGGTAGCCTGTCGCTTCCCGCGCTGCAGCCATTTTTTACCATAAAAGGTGAAGCCCTTCTCGACTGCCAACATCGCAAAAACAGCAAACACAGCGATACCCACCTGAACCACCGCGGCAGAAGAGGCCTGCAAACGCATAGATAAATCAATATGATTAAACCAATGCAGTATCGCTACAGCTAGGGTACTAGGATCATTGGGCCCAAGTATGAGCGGAATCTCTACGTTTGAAACCGCAAAAACCAATACAGCTAAAAGGGGCAGTCGTATTTGTGGAAACACTATTGGCAGCACTAATTTGAAGAAAATAGCGATAGGTGAGTATCCAAGAGCGGTACCTGCTTTAAAGTAACCGTTGATTTTCTCCTGTATCAGCGGCTGTGACATCACACTTATTGCCATAAGAAGAATGAACGGAATTTCTTTTAACACTAACGCTAATATAATGCTGATGCCGTAACTATCGAAAAGGAAAACACCTTCATTTGCAGAGGCAATGGCGCTGCTATCAAACGTAAAAAGCCGGGCAAAGAACCCCGAGGGACTCAGTAAGAATACGAGTGCTATTGCTGCACCGGCGTGTGGCAGTACCAAGAAAGGGCTTAGTACTATCTGTAATCGAGAGAGCATTCGCGAGCGATAAAATACAGACAGCAACACAAACGCAAATAGCGCTGCAGTCACCGTCGCCGCCACGCCGGTGAAAAGCGAAAGCCATATCATGGTGTGAATGTCTGCAACATCAAGTAATGCGGCAAACACGCTAAGATCAAATTGATTTGCGCCAATGGCCGGAAAGTAACCCATGGCAGGCAAGAAAACCCCAACAACGCCAGCCACCACGGGAATAATCAGTAAGCAAAGTAATAACCACTTCGCACCAACGGTAACGCGATTGAAACTGCCTTGAGGTGCTATGTTAACCATCAATATCTCGCCCCGTATCGCTCTTCCCAGGCCTTTCTCAGTGCATCGGTCCAGCTTGCGTGAGGCTCTGCATACAAGGGCGTTGACTGAGACTTATCAATTGCTGAAGGATGAGACTGCTGGGTTTCATACATGCTTTTTTGCGATGCGGATAACACGCTAGCATCAAGTACAGTGTCATCTCCCCATACCTGTAAACGTTGTTTTTTTGCTTGAGCCTCGGGGGATAAAAGAAAATCGACTACCGTTTTTGCCGCCGCTTGATTAGGCGAATTAAACGTTAGCCCTATAAAATGGACATTTGCCAAACTACCGTCTGACATTGCAAAAGTACGCACATCCCGCGGTAAATCAAAACGCTCCACCGCACTTGGTATTTCTGCAGCGGTAAACGAAAAGGCCAGCGAAAGTTCACCGCTGCCAATTAATCGCTGTAGCTGAGATGCTTGTCGTACCATGTATTCGCCATTACGCCACATTGTGGGATGTAGCGCATCAAGGTACGTCCATAACGAAGGAGTAATCTTCTCTAGGGCATTTTGGGTTACGGGGCTATAAAATAGCGATTGGTTTGACGAATTAAGTGCAATAGCAGCGTACTTGATAAAGCTTATACCTAAATAGTCTGTTACCACTGGATAGGTAAACCGACCAGGCTGCTGTTGACTGAACTGCAAAAGGGCCTGAAGAGTCTGGGGTACTGGCTCATTGAGTGAATCAAAGTGCGCTTTGCGGTAGTAAAACACCATAGATGCTTTACCCCACGGCGCTTCCATTCCTAACGTTGGCTCACCAAAGTCTGTCACCATTGCCGAGTTATTACTTGGGTTTGTTAACGCAAAGTTTGCAATATCACTTACCCACCCCGTTGCCAGCAACGCATTCTTTTTCATAGCAGCGAAGTTTTCACCATTGATCCAAATAAGATCGACACTGCCATTATTTAAATTACCCGCAGCTTTTTCTGCTAATACTCTTGAAACCGCGTCGCTGGTATCGGCAAGCTTCACGTGCTTTAACCTAATACCGTGTTTGCGCTCAACCCTATCGGCAGCCCACTTAAGGTAACTATTTACCTGCGCACTGCCGCCCCATGCGTGAAATCGCACAACGGGGTTGGGATCAGTTTTGGGGTTAGTCTCGGGATTAGTGTTCGCATCAGTATTGGGATTAGCACCTGGGCCTGTAATAGTAATAGCAATGTCATTGCCATCTACAGACGGCTCAGCATAAGCACTACCTGCGATAATTAACATCGTTAGGCATGCTAACCGGATGCATGCCAAACGGCCGAGAGCCATGATTGCATCGCAAGTGTTTTTAGCGCCGCACAACAATAAGAGAAAACACATACTTCTCATTATGACTAATTTTTCACTGCCGCATTTGTGTCGTTCAGCGACCAGTCGTATTCTAGGTAATCAACATCAGCTTTACCGCTTTCAATTAAATCAACTTGAGCACTGCTTAGCGCCATCGCGTCTTTATAAAAAAGGATAAATTCAGACACCGACTGAGTGCCCTTCCAGTTTTTTTCAAAGTCGCCTTTATACCATGAGAAAATTTTTGATAAATAGAGTGTCTCGTTTTCTATCTTGTTGCGGGAACTATCGCTTAAAAAACGCTTCGTTTGCATATCGAGTTGAGCGTCTAATCGCTCGCCCACATAGGCCTCTTCTCGCAACGCAGGGCAGCCAACGCTTGCACAGTTAACAGCAAAATGGATACGTGGCTCGCTGTATTTATTGTCCCCTCTTATTAAATTGTGCTCTATATCGTCAAGGGAGCGGGATTTACCGAGAAGCGGCGCTATCTCTTTGTCCCAAGGAGAGGAAAAAAAGCTGCCTAAGTCTCGAATAGATTCAAGTTCAGGATATTCGGTAAGAATTAAATCGATGGTATAGGCGTTATACGCATTTATAAGAAATGCTAGCTGCGTATTCTGATCCCACGAGTCGAAAGTACGAGACGGCACTGCGGCGAGTTGGTTAAGGTAACTGCTTAATTGGTTTTGATCACGCTTAAACCCTTTATAGTCAACTTGAGTACTGGCTCCACCGTCGATAGTCACCACATGTTTGCCTAGCAGAGCGTTGTATTTCTCATGTAATTTGCTGTCTGCCAATGCGTTTAGCGAAAACACGAATAACGCGCAGCCTATAGCTGCGCCTGTGCTTATTCTCTTCAGCATTTTCATAAGTGCATTTTCACGTATTTTTTTAGGTGCCCTTCTAGTTGTTAATTTAGGTACTAGTTTAGGTGCACTGTTATAAAAGCCACTCTCAGCGGTAGGTGAGAACATACCGAACTTCACGTTACTCAATTGCATGATTAGCCCCTGCGCCATGTGTGAAACTTCTCAACAAAGCTTAATAGCTTTTCAGGTTGATTCGCGCGCTTCCAATTACCGGCAGCGTACTTAGCGCCTTCAGCCCACGTTGGATAGGTATGAATGGTGCCTAAAATTTTGTTTAGCCCCAATCCGTGCTTCATGGCGATAACAAACTCTGCCAGTAAGTCTCCAGCGTGTTCAGACACCACCGTTACCCCTAAAATTTTGTCTTTGCCAGGCGGTGTAAGTACCTTAATAAATCCTTTGCGGGCGCTTTCTGTCACCGCTCTGTCTAATTCTGCAAACTCGTATCGCGTCACTTCTACGTCAATGTCTTGCTCCACGGCGTCTCGTTCACTTAAGCCAACTCTCGCTACTTCAGGGTCGATGAACGTTGTCCAAGGAATAACGCTGTAATCCACTTTGAATTTTTTAAACGTTCCAAATAACGCATTGACCGCTGCAAACCAAGCTTGATGCGCGGCAACATGGGTAAATTGATACGGCCCTACTACATCTCCTGCAGCATAGATGTTCGGCATGAGTGTTTGCAGGTACTCATCGGTTTCAATCGTTCTGTCAAACTGAATACCCAGCTTCTCAAGGCCAAAGCCATTGAGGCGCGCTTTACGCCCTACTGCAATAATAACTTCGTCATAGGCAACGTCGATTTCATTGCCATCTTTAGCAACCACCAACACTTTGTCATCACCACGGGTTTCAAATCGCAATGCATCATGCTGTGTTAATACGTTAACGTTACTCTCTGTGAGCACAGATTCCACATAGTCGGCCACATCCGTATCTTCACGCCCCATTAAACGCGGAGCACGCTCTACCTGAGTAACCTCACTGCCCAATCGGGCAAAGGCCTGCGCAAGTTCACAACCTATAGGGCCGCCCCCAAGCACGATTAATCGCTTAGGTGCATCGTCTAATTCGGCAAACTTAGTCCACAGGGTGTCTGAAGTAACGTATCCGCTTTCCTCGATGCCAGGAAGCTCTGGAATAAACGGGCTAGCGCCAGTAGCAACAACAATATTTTTGGTGGTTAAGCGCTTTACTTCGCCTTCATTGGTTTTAATTTCTACGGTCCATGGGTCGATGATGGTTGCATAGCCTTTTACCACATCCACACCTAGCTCTGTGTAGCGCTCTACACTGTCGTTAGGGGCGATGGTTGCGATAACTTCATGCACCCTTTTCATTACCTTTTTAAACGACATAGACGGTGAAACAGGGTTTAGCCCGTAATCATCGGCATGGCGCATTTGATTAGCGACTTTGGCCGTTTTTATTATTGCTTTACTTGGCACACAGCCATAGTTAAGACAATCTCCACCCATCTCGCCTGCTTCGATAAGCGTTACTTTCGCTTTAACCGCTGCAGCAATGTAGCTAGTCACCAGACCGCCAGCGCCTGCACCGATAACCACTAAGTTTCTGTCGAAGGTTTTGGGTTTGGTATAGCCTTTGTAAACGCGACGACGGTTAACAATGGCCACAATCCCTTTCGCAATCCAAGGAAATATACCCAGCAGAACAAAAGAGAAAAGTAGCTCAGGCGATAAAATGCCCGAAAGACTATCAATCTGCGCTAACTGGGTACCTGCATTAACGTAAACAACCGTACCGGCAAGCATGCCTACTTGGCTTACCCAGTAAAATGTCCAGGTTTTGATAGACGTTAAGCCCATCAATAAATTGATTAAAAAGAATGGAAATACCGGCACTAACCTAAGGGTAAACAAATAGAATGGCCCTTGCTTTTCAACGCCCTCATCAATTTTCTTCAGCTTCTCTTTAAACTTATTACGTACCGTGTCCCGCAAAATGAACCGGGCAACTAAAAAGGCCAGTGTTGCGCCTAAACTAGACGCAAACGACACAATAATGAGGCCTTGGAACAAGCCAAATAACGCGCCAGCGGCTAAAGTGAGAATAGCCGCTCCGGGTAACGACAGCGCCGTTACCGCTACATAAATCGCAAAGAAAATCGCGACGCTTAACACCGGGTTTTCAGATATTTGAGTTTTGAACGTATCTAGCGAGCCTTTCATTCCCTCTAGCGTCAAATACGTGTTTAGGTCAAAATAGAAAAACCCAACGACAGCAGCTGCAATGACGGCAAGCAACGCGACTTTCTTAAACATTTTTATTCCTTATGTGCGCTTAAAACGCATACTGCATAGTTAACTGAACATGACGGGGTACGTTTGGCATAACAAGGGTTGCACCAAAAAAACCGCCTTCAAACAGTGGTTGCCAGTTGTCCTGATCAGTCACATTTATAACGTCAGCACGAACACGTAATTGTTCATTAATGCGATAGTCCGCATTTAAGTCAAGGGAATACTGGTCGCGAATGTTTACCGTTTGCAAGAAATCTAATGGGAACGACTTGGTGTAAAGAGCGCTAGCGCCTACTGCGAAATCATCGGTTAACTGCCATCCTGTATTCAGTGACACCATTTGACGAGGTATCCCCTGCACTCGACTATCCGAAGGGGCAAACGCCGCAAACGATGGTGAGCCAACGCCTGTGCCGTTAATAATATCTGGTCGACTGTTATCGAAGGCATCAATCACTTGTGACGTTCCTTGAAAGGCTGCTGAGTCATCAAAGCGGGCGTCTAAGTAGCTATACGCTGCGTTCACCCACACATCATTGTGTTGGTAAAACACTTGGAACTCTGCACCTTGTGTTTTAACGCCACTATTGCTGCCATCGCGGTTACGCAAACTCCGGGTTTGGTCAAACACCGATGCCTCTGCATACCATTCGCTGCTAGGTGAATATTTTACACCCACTTCATACAGCGTATTTTCAGTGGCGAAATTCAGCGGGTTAATCTCGTTATTTCCGCCCAGTACCGTACCACCACCCATGCTATTTGAGGTGGCATCGTTTTCGGAAAATGCAGCGTAAAGATTTATCGCGTTGGTAAGCTTGTAAACCGCACTTAGCTGATAACTACTTAAGGTATCGCTGTAGGTATCAGAGGCTGCTTCAACGCCCTCTGGCGATAATGGATCTCGCGCCTCAACGTCGTAGTAATCAATTCGCACACCGGCAATAGTGGTTAAATTATCAGTCCACTTTGATTGCTGCTGCACCGCTATGCCGGTTTGCCACGTAGTTGAGTCTGTGGTGTCAGATAAATTGAAATCGCCGGCTCCGTCACCGTTTAGGTCATATTGAGCACCAGGCGAGACAAATACGCCTGGGCGCAACTGCACTAAACGGGCTTTTTGTGCATCAGTAAGGGGAATTACGCGGTTTGAAAGCGGGCCTGTCAAGTCGATAGGGTTATCGGCTTCAGTGGTAAATTGGCTGTAGCCCAACACATCGTTATAGCGAATTGATAATCCAACCGTTGTGGTTTGCGAGTCAGACCACTGATAATCAACCTCAGTTCTATTTTCGAAGGTATCAGCACCATCGATTATTTCGACAAAGCTGTTTTGCGCCACTTCTTCGCGCTCTAAATATTGATAATACGATAAGTTGCGAATAGTGATGTTGTCAGCGTATTGATAGTCGATGCTGCTACGCACCACGGTGGTGGTTGCACCATTAATATCATCAGGGTTGGTAAATACACGATTACGTGGAATAACAACCTCACCGGTGGGTGAAATTATTGCGCCTGCACCAGGTACCGTGCTGCCGTTAGGCTGAACGCCCTGACCGGTAATGTACAAGCCATCATCGATTAACGATTGAGTGGGTCTGTTAATACCCGCGTTGTCCGGATAATCGGTATCGTAGTATTCAGCACTAATATCCCAAGTTAGCGCATCACTTGGGGTATAGCGATAGGCAGCGAAGAGATTAACGCTGTCTCGCTCTGCAAAATCGTAAAAGCTGCCGTGATCGAGGTATTCTGCGCTTATGCGAAAGCCGCTTTTGCCTTCTTCAATAGCCGTATTAACATCGACCTGTCCAGAGTATTGCTCCCAACGGCCGGCGCGAAGTGTCACCTTACCTTGCGTCCCTTGTGTTGAGGCGGCTTTAGTTTGCAAATTAACAAACCCGCCGTTTCGCTGTGTACTACCAAATAATACAGGAGACGGGCCTTTAACCACGTCGACTTGTTCTACGCCATTGAAAGACAGCGGCAGTCCGAAACCATTGTTACCGGCCTGACGACGAATACCGTCTTGGAACAATTCACCTAGCTGGCCTCTTATGCTTGGTAAGCTTGGTGTACCAAAACCACTTGATGCATAGGCATTGGGAGCAGCTTTGACAATGTCGTGTAAATCATTAATGTTGAATGCTTCTAGTGCCTCGCTAGACAAGGATGTTACTGAACGGGGTGTTTCTGCCGCCGACATTCCGGCGCCAAAGATACCTTTTAACTGATTGTCACCCGGATTTAAATTGCCAAGTGAAGACGCATTTCCTTTCACTTCGACAACTTCAATATCCCGTTCTTGGGTTTGTTGTGCTTGCACGCCTTGGCTAACTGCAAGAGCCAAGGTACTGATGGCGAGGCCTACTAGGTTATTCATGTATTTTTCCGTTTTTTAATATTATGTGACAAGACCGATACGTTATTAAAAAAATTTCAGCGCATTTTTTATTTTTTGAAATTTTTTGTTCTCGACCCCGTTCTTTATTAACCACATTTATCTCATAACCAATTGGAGACCTTTATGGGTCAATCAGCTACACATTCACACCTTTCTGCGCAATCAGATGTTATTACTACTCGACTACCTTGGGCGCTACTGGCGCTGCGAGTCACTGTGTTTATCGTGATGTTCGTGTGGACACTCGATAAATTTGTAAACCCTGCCCACGGCATGGCTATCTTTGAAAAGTTCTACGGTATTGGCGGTGTGCCAGAAATGGCAGTATACATTATGGGCCTATTTCAGCTTGCGCTTGTTTTTGCTTTTCTTGGCGGCGTGGCTAAGCGATATACCTATGGGCTTATCTTCTTACTTCACGGTGGCTCAACGCTGTCGTCATTCCCGCAGTATATTGATGCGTTCAGTCATTTGCTCTTTTTTGCCGCTTGGCCAATGTGGGGCGCGTGCTTTGCACTGTATATTCTTCGCGAAGCAGACACTAAATTCACCCTATCTAAAAAGTAGCCTTAAACACTGAAGCGCCAACACAGTAAGCTAGCCCACTGGACTAAATGCCAGGCCAAATGCGGGGCTAGCATACTGAGCTAAATAGACGAGCTTGTATGCTGAGCTAACAATCCGAGTCAGCATTGCGATCTCAATAGACGAGCTAACGCGCTATTTGGCAGCAGCATATAGCTGCTGCCATTCATTATCTATTACCGGCATCACCGATAAACGCCCGCCTTTGGTTACCAATGGTATTTCTGTAATATTTGGCATCGCTTTTATTTCAGAAAGAGGAAGCACACGGTTAAACGACTCTACGTGCTTTACGTCTACGCAGTACCACCTAGGCTTGTCAGTGGTTGCCTTAATATCGTAGTAGTTGGACTCGGGGTTAAATTGACTAACATCTGGATAGCCTGCTTTCACAACTTCGGCCACTCCCGCGATACCCACCGTTTTGCAACTCGAGTGATAAATAAATACTAAGTCGCCTAGCTTTATACTGTCGCGAAGAAAGTTTCTCGCTTGATAGTTTCTTATACCATCCCAGGGTTCAGTTTGGTTTGGCCGTTGTGCTAAATCATCAATAGAAAAAGCGTCGGGCTCGGTTTTAAACAACCAGTAAGCCATAGCGGTATCTTCATTTTTCTTATTCACATTCCCTTAAGTATACAAAGAGCGTTTATTGAATGACAGCGCTAAACCCCTTCGCAACAATATTGCTATTGTTGAACTGGCGAAGTTACCGCTTTTGCGGGAAAAACGACTTTTCGCCCCAAACATATTGCAAACCCAAAATGTTGGTGCTAAGTTCATTCTGTACAATTATTAAGCAGCTCGACTTTTACACTGATGCCAAGGGACTAATGGACGCCGCACGTTGATTTCCGCGAAGTATGGCTTAATGCGCACTGATACGTAAAGGATAATGTATGTCGTACGATGTGTTTAAATTTGTAGCGTTGCGCCCGCCTGAAGCTACAAAAATAAAAAATAAAAAAAATACCATCACTCTCGCTTCTGTTTCTTCTTCAGAAGCTTTCACCATCTATTCACAGCTCAACCGTGTTGAAAAACAACAGGCGGAGTTCAAAGCCCTAGTGACCGAAATTGGCGCCGAAAAAGCACTGTCTGCTTTAATGATATCGGGAGTCGATGCTGCACTTATCAACAAAGTTATAGCAGTATCTGAATTAGACTCAGACGATGTTGTCGTGCTGAATAACGAAACAACAAACACTGAGCCAAGCAACGTCAACCCAGTTGTGAACAGTTTACAACCAAACACGGTGCTTTCAGCTACTTTGAACCCAAACTTAGCCCGTTTTTTTCGCAATAATCGTTTTGATGGTATTAGGTTAAATGATACCAACGCATTAAATGAGGGGAACAGTGATACCGCACTCAATGAAGGAAACGATGATTCGGTATTAAATGAAGGCCCTAATATCAATGTACTTGATGAGGGTATAGGTAGCGTGTTGGACGAAGGACCAACGCTCCCCGACTTAGATAACGTATTCAATGAGGGGCCTGGTATCGACGATAGAATAAATGAAGAAGATATCGATACGACCGCGAGTTTTTTCCGTCCAGTAGGTGTTGGCGATCTTCAAATTGTTCAACAAGAATTGCATCGTTATGAGTTGGGTGAAATTGCCTACGTTGAAAATGTACTTGCCAGCGAGTATAGAGAGCGCTCTCACAAACAAACGAATGAGCAGGAAGTAACTTTGTTTGAGGAAGAAGAAACTGAGCACTACATGGAAACAAACCTTCAAAGTTCAGAACGTTTCGAGCTGCAGCTAGCGTCTAAAGAAGAGATAGAAAAAAGAGCCAAGAACGAGCTTAGTATGAATGTGTCAGGTTCGTATGGGCCTACCGTTGAGGTGAAAGCGGGCATGCAGTTTTCAATCGAGAATGCCAAGCGTTCATCAAACGAGCGCTCAAGCCAATTTGCTCAAGAAGTAACAGAAAGCGCTGTTCAAAGAACTCAATCTCGGGTTAAAGAATCACGTAATGAAATTCAGCGTTCGAGAACAGAGCAATCGAATATCCATCGCTTCGATAATACGCAAAGTAGCGAGCATATCGCCGGTGTTTACCGTTATGTAGATAAAATCTATAAGATGCGCCTTGTAAACCGCGGTGTTCGTTTCTTCTATGAGTTTTATATCCCATCGCCAGGCGCATACCTGCGGCAACTTAGCGATAATCAACGCAAAAAACCTGCAGCAAACTTCCCTAAAGAGCCCGTGCTCAGAATTGCAGATATCACACCGAAAAATTACCAACGCTACGTAGAAGAATGGGGAGTAAGAAATGCACCTGTTCCACCTGAGCCGAAGGGTGAAACGATGACGGAAGTAGCCTCTGATGCCGACTCGGGCTCAAACGGTGCGCAAAAAGTAAGAAAAGAAGGTTCACTATTAATCGAGCGTGACTACGAAATTACCTCTGTAAAAGTCTCGGTCACTGCTTTTAAACAGCACAGCACCGACCCTGAAGTTTGGGTGACGATAGGAAGCGAAACACAACAAAAATCTGGGGGCTGGCCAAAACTAACAGGCTCTGACGATGCCACAGTTTTCGAGTTTGAGACTGCGAGAGGTCAGCGCGGTACACTCGGATTTTCGCTTTATGCACGACATGACGCAACTGTTCAACTTCTGATTCAGGTGGATACAAAACCAACTGAGCGCGCCATGACAGAATGGAAACACAAGGTGTATGATGCTATTTTCGAAGCCTATCAAGCGCAACTATCGGCTGCCAAAGCAGAGTATGCTGAAACCTTAGCCAACCAGTCTATAGGTGACCTAGTTGATGCTCCACCAGATCGTTTAAGGGAGCTAGAGCGCGACGAATTGAAGCGTTTGTGCTTGCAGCTTATGGGCGGAGAAGCGAAATTAGCAGAGGAGCGCGTAACCAATGAGAGTAGTTGGGATACGCCACTTGTTGTAGAGTCAAAAGAGGGACCAATGCTGGAAGGCAATTTGCCGATCAGCCGAAAACGCCTCGACCCGCTCGCAGTTGAAGTGCGGTTTGCTGAGCAGGCATTCGAATGGTCTAACATGTCATTTACCTTGTACCCTTACTATTGGAATGAGCCGGATCAGTGGGCAAAACTAGTTGCCCTGAAGCATGCTGACCCTTTACATGCAAATTTCTTACGCTCAGGCATAGCAAGAGTACTAGTACCTGTAAGACTTAATTTTGAAGATAGCGTACGTGACTTTGTTTATCGTGGGCGACCCGCATTGTATTCAACTGAACCTGCAAATATTACTGACGACAGATGGCTGCCATTACATCAAGAAATGCGCGAAGCAACTCAGCGTCGACAGAAAGGCGATATTGAAGTAGATACTTGGTTAACGCGCATGTCTACCCCATTAGTAATGCTCGATACAAATGTGCAGGTTGATGAACATGGGCATATGATGCAACGGAAAAATGACGACGAAAGTGAAGAGGATAATGACTAAGATGTCAGGCTCACTACCACTAATAGTAGGAGTGACTGGCACTAACGGCAAAACCTCAGTCACAACAATGTTAGCGTCGTTGTTGAATAAATTCGGCATTCCAGCCGCCGCTATTGGACAGCGAATTGAAACACCCAATGGTGTGAGAGACCGCTCAGAGGTGCCTGCAGGTGTGAAAGGTCTTCCAAGTTATATCGCTTGGCTCACTCAGAAATACAGCCTAAAAGTGATTACCATCGAAGTATATAGTGCTGCGCTAGCAAAAGGTCTGCACCAGTTAGTAACTTATGATGCAGTTGCATTCACTAACATAACCGAAGACCATATTAATGTGCATGGCGATTACGACGCCTACGTTCAAGCCAAATTAAGGATATTTTCGCACCTAGCGCCTCACGGCATCGTTATTTTAGACCCAAATGAGAGTGGTCTTCAGCCAGTATGCTCTCGATGTAAGGACCTCGGGCATGAGTACATTACGCCAGAGAAACATGCCACCCCCTTCGAATTAAGCTACCAAGAACAAAATTGTCGACTTGCGCTGTCATTAGCAGAGCAGCTTTTGCAAACTAGCCTACGGAATGTTCCAACAGACCATATTTCACAGGAGCAGTTACTGGAAAAAGTAATGCAACTAGATTCGCCTCCCGGACGTTATGAAAAATGGAGAATGCCAAATGGTGTGATAGCGGTAATAGACTTTGCTCACAACCCTGGTGGCATAAAAACGGTTATCAGCAACACTCGAAATGCTTTCAAGAATAATGAAAGAGTCGGCTTTTTACTAAGCTCTAAAGGAGGATGGGGAGAACAGAAGCGAACGTCCATGGCGAATGCTGCCAGCAGCGCTGACTTCGTAATTGTGAGCGATGATGACCCTAGGCAAGAGGACCCTGCGATTATTCGTTCGCAACTCGCCCACATGCATGGTTACCAAGAATGTTCGCCGCGCAGCCATGCTATTCATACTTTATGTGCGGCAATGAAAAAGGGCGATGTTGCCATTATTGCTGGTAGAGGCGCAGACCAACGTTGGGAAAGTTTAGTGGGTAGATATCCATACAGTGATGTTCATGTGTTACAGCAACTAGGTGGCAAAAAAATAACATGAATAAAGAAGCTCACTTTTTTAGCATTTCGGGTTACAACTTTAATCTGCCGAAGCGAAAAGACAAAACCTATAATGTAAATTACATGCATCGCAATGCGACTAATCACGACGAGCTTGCAATCAATCGACTAAAAATGCTTTTCCAAAAAGAAGGGTTTCTGTTTGAGCAAAGCTGTCGGGAAATAAGTAATTCAAATACTGTGATGGTGCGAGCGCATATCATTTTTTTTGCTGATCGCAGTTTCGATTTCAGAAGAAGTGAAAGATTCAAAAAATTACCTAAAGACTTACCTCCGGCTAATCCCGGCGTTACCCTCAGCTTTAGCGGAGCTGATTTGCACAATGGCATAGTGCGAATTCCAGACGAAGAAACACTTCGTAAAATCGCCCTAATGCAAGCACCACCTTTTGATCGCAAAAGCACTATGTCGGGAGCTGAGTACGCTCAACATATACTTAAATTTAATAGAAAAAAAAGTGCCTACTATGATCAAGTTCAATCGAAATGTGCTGTACGCCCATCAGATTGTGAATATACTCGTGGAAAAACCGGAGTAAACCTTTATCACTATTATTATAAAACCAAATATAACCGCCTATATCAGGAATACGGTGGTATATCGAGTTACCCCAAAACTTTCGGTGGATTCTTACGTTTATTTGATTGGTTTGTTGAAGCGAAGGATATTAGCTTAAGCCCTCTTGCCAAAGAGTTTGTGAGAGACTTATCAGACCATATTGACAATGGTGAGTTAGCAAAAGTACAAAATGTTCTATCAATTTCTGACATTTATGCGGCAATAGAAGAGTTAGGTAAAGCTAGATCTATCGTCTTGGAGCTCTCTATTTTTTCTCACGCGTGGTGGGGAGGCCCCGTTCTAGTTAACAGCTTTGATGAACGTTCGGACAGCAAAACGGGCTTGTGGTTTAAATACGATAGCAACAGTGCAAAACCCAGTGAATTTGCACAGAAATTTAGCGACGCTGAGTTTATCGCAGCACCAATTAGAAACCCTTATGATAAAGATGCTCGTTCAGAATATGATTTTGTATCATCTAAAATACGCTTTCAACACTGGTTAAGAAGCACCTTTCCAGACGGTGCCGACAATGTTCACGGGACATTAGATGACGAACAGTTGAAGTGGTTGAGAAAACAAGATTTTGCGATAAAAGGGAATTTAGCTCAGCGTAATGCTCATGCCCAAAAATCGTTTAATGAAAACTCACGCGTATTATTATGGGGGTGCAGTGCAGTTAGGGTGCATAAGAAACTCATTGATGCTTTTCTTCGAAGTGACTCTAAGCGTTATCGCAAGTCTTTTTCTAATAAAGAAAATATAAAGCAGAGGCTCACTCAATATTGGTCGCAACAACTATCCCTTTGGCAAACAGATCTAGAAGGACCCAAAATTGGCGATATTGAAAATATTCAAGCAAGCGGCATATCTTCTTACTACGAGCACATCAACCAAGTTAGTGCTGAAAAACCGCCCCTTTCTCACGCTTATCAACAGTCCAAAAGCATATCAACGTCGCCTCTGGGCCTAAAATATGGCTTAGTTTCCCCGTGCGATCCACTTCCTGAATCGAACGAGAGCATGAAAAGTAGTGATCGGATGCATAATGTGGTATTCCGGGCTAGTGACACGCCTTATATTTATGGTTTATCGAGCCCACCTAAATACTCAGACTGGGAAGAGTTGAAGAGCAATTCAAGCTTTATCGAAGCCTTGGGCATCTTTGGGCCCTTCCCTGAGGAATCAAACGCTTTGGCTAGTATTTCTGACAGTAAAAAATACTGGCAGCGATATGTTGATGAACGTGACAATGCCAATTCGATTTTCACAGAAGAACAGCTGCGCAAGGTACTCACCGCTGTTTCAGAGCGATTCAGACACTCATGGACTATTCAAATTTCACCCTGTCTTATTCCAGAGTATATGGCAATTTATCAATCCTTTAATTGGATATTATCACTGTCATGGAGTGTTAAAGTTCATTCTGCGCCACCGGGCACTGGCACTTTATTTCAGAGCCAGCGTAGCGATAGTGTTTTTAAATCAAGGGTTAGCAAAGCCAAAAAGCGAACGCCTAAAAAAGTATTTTATCCTCTGAATGATATTGGGTATCAGCATAAAAACTACCGTGGATACGCAGAAAAAAATCAAGCCAGAATCAATTTTTATAGAGAGCTGTTTGGTGTTGATACAGCGAAAGACGAAATACTCAACGAAACGATAGGCTATTTTGTGCTAGATCCAAAAGATACTAGCTTTTGGAACTTTGTATCATGGCCCGCAATACGTGATGCATTAAGAGTAGAGTGGTTAGATAGACAAAACGAGTAACTAAACCCTAATCAGACAAGTTATAGGTCCAATCATATTCCTTCGATTCATGGTGTCGAGAATCTGATGCATATTCAAGTGATGGTCTGTTTTTGTGTTTCGCTGGGTCGGTGACCGACCCAGCGAAACCAAAGTCACATTGAATGATAGAGTCGTTGCATGTGGCAACGTTCGGTGGAGCTCGAAGTGGCGGCATAAGAGAATCGTTTTTTCGCCAGGAAGAGCCTGCTTGGCAAAGTACGCCAAAATCTTATGGGTAACAGCGGGGTCCGTAATACAAGCAATTATCCTTTATTCTTCAATTTAAACACCAGAACATGCAGTAACCAAAGCAAAACAGTCCAAGAAATAAGAAAAACAATAAACAACATCGACATATGTTCCCAAATAATATTTTTGATCAAAACGGACTCTGCCGGGTTATTTGGGTTTACGTAAATATCTATTGGTTCAGAAGCTGCAAACTTTCTCTTTAACTCTTGTCCTAATTCAAGCATGAAACCGTCGTCATATATATCGTACCAAGTTACTTTACTTCCGATATATTCTGTATCTCTAAAAATGTACTTATACCGAATACGAGGCGTATATAGCGTATATTGGCTTCGATTATCTCTAGTCGATGTTGTAACCGATTCCTCAATATAAATATTTACTATCGCCGCTTTATTGGGTAGCCAATTAATAGAAAAAATTGGAACAGCTACTCCTTTAAATACCTGTATTGAGAATACGATTACAAATATTAGCGCTATTAAAGCGACAAAACAGACACCCAATCTGGCCTTTCTGAGTTCTGCGCTACTAACCTTTATTGTCATAAAAGCACTCTTTTTAATTCATTTTTTACGATATTGTCATGAAAGATAAGATACCCGCATTCCTAGCTCGAGCAGTCGCTTAATTTGCTGGGTTTTCTGTTCCAGCAATAGCAAAAAAGGAACACAGTAGATTAGCTGAACATTGTTATCACTGATAAAAAGGCGAATGTTTGCTGTGGCATGTAATTTTACGCTTACTAGTGTCTTGTGCCATCAAGGTATTTAGTTTGGCCGTTGTGCTAAATCATCAATAGAAAAAGCGTCGGGCTCGGTCTTAAACAACCAGTAAGCCATAGCGGTATCTTCATTTTTATTATTCACATTCCCTTAAGTATACAAAGGGCGCTTATTTAATGACAGCGCTATACCCCCACCGCAGCAACACTGCTATAATTACCGCTCATTTCTGAAAATTTGCCTAGGGCCAGCACGCCCAAGCTTTTCAGGCAAACTCTGTTTTTTTATATGTGATCATTATGCAAGCCACCATTAAAGCTGACCGCAGTCTGTTTTCTTACCCTAAATATTGGCCCCACTGCCTCGGCACAGCGCCGTTTCTTCCTATGTCAAAGGAGGAGATGGATGCATTAGGTTGGGATAGCTGCGATGTTATTTTGGTCACCGGCGACGCCTATGTAGATCACCCAAGCTTTGGTATGGCGGTAATAGGTCGCGTATTAGAAGCTCATGGCTTTCGCGTAGGCATCATTGCCCAACCAGACTGGAAGAGCAAAGACGACTTTATGAAGCTTGGCAAGCCTAATCTCTATTTTGGTGTGACTGCCGGCAACATGGACTCCATGATTAACCGCTACACGTCAGACAAAAAGCTGCGTCATGACGATGCCTATACGCCGGGCAACGTCGGTGGTAAGCGTCCAGATAGAGCGGTGACGGTGTATGCACAGCGTTGTCGTGAGGCCTTTAAAGGCGTGCCCGTTATTGCTGGTGGCATTGAAGCAAGCCTTCGCCGTATCGCCCATTATGACTATTGGAGCGAGAAAGTGCGTCGCTCGGTGTTATTTGACTCAAAAGCCGATATGCTTTTCTTTGGAAATGCGGAGCGTCCATTGGTTGAAGTTACGCACCGTTTAGCTGCGGGTGAAAATATAGCTGACATGCGCGATATTCGCGGCACCGCGATTATTGTGAAAGAGGCATTGCCCGAGTGGCAAGGCGTAGATTCCACATCCCTTGACCGTCCTGGCAAAATAGATCCTATTCCAAGCCCTTATATTATGGAGCCGGAATGTGATTCTGAGGAAAAAAATAGCAAAAGTAGCGAAGCGCCCGACGCAGCGCCCATTGTTATTCAGCCACCTCAGAAAGAGAAAGAAAAGCGTAAGCCTTGGGAAAATGTGTACGTTAAACTTCCTGCTTATGAAACGGTAAAAGACAACAAAACGCTTTACGCCCACACATCGCGAATTTTGCATCAAGAAACAAATCCGGGCTGCGCACGAGCACTTATGCAGCGCCATGGCGACCGACATATCTGGATAAATCCACCAGCGATGCCTCTTGAAACTGAAGAAATGGATGCTGTGTTCGACTTGCCCTATCAGCGCATACCTCACCCTGTTTATGGTGATGCGAAAATTCCAGCCTACGACATGATCCGCTTCAGTATCAATATTATGCGAGGCTGTTACGGTGGCTGTACGTTCTGTTCAATTACTGAGCATGAAGGACGTATTATTCAAAGTCGCTCTGAAGACTCTATTATCAGAGAGATAGAGCAAATTCGCGATACCGTCCCAGGGTTTACGGGCGTAATTTCTGACTTGGGCGGCCCTACGGCAAACATGTATCGCCTGCGCTGTAAAAGCCCTAAAGCGGAAGCAACCTGTCGTCGCCCCTCTTGCGTATACCCAAGTATCTGTGCCCATATGGACACCGATCATAAGCCGACGATAGACCTCTATCGCCGTGCGCGTAACTTACCGGGAATAAAGAAAATTCTTATTGCTTCAGGCGTTCGTTACGACTTAGCCATTGAAGATCCTGAATACATTAAAGAGCTGGCGTTGCACCATGTGGGTGGCTATCTAAAAATTGCCCCAGAACACACTGAAGAAGGTCCGCTTTCTAAAATGATGAAGCCTGGTATGGGCACCTACGATCGCTTTAAAGAGTTGTTTGACAAATACTCTGAAGAAGCAGGTAAAAAGCAGTACTTAATTCCATATTTTATTGCCTCTCATCCAGGTACTACTGATGAAGACATGCTTAGTCTTGCTATATGGCTTAAAGAAAATAAGTTTAAACTAGATCAAGTGCAAAACTTTTACCCCTCGCCCATGGCCACAGCAACGACCATGTACCACACAGAGGTAAACTCTCTTCGTAAAGTCACAAAAGACAGTGAAGAAGTACCATCAGCAAAAGGTGAAATCCATCGCCGTTTGCATAAGGCTATGCTGCGTTATCACGATCCTAAAAACTTTGCGCAAATTCGTAAAGCGTTGGTCAATATGGGTAGAGAAGATCTTATTGGTCGTGGCCCTCAGCACTTGGTGCCACCTGAAACTGCCGATGAAAAACGTCAAAAAGCGCAACGTGGGCGCAAAGGTGAGCGCGCGTTGACCAAGCACACCGGCTTACCTCCTTCATTCCAGCGTAAAAGCAATGGCAAGACCGGTGGTAAAAGCAACACCCAGAACACCAAATCAGGTGGCCGTCAGGAGCAAAGCTCTGGTTCAAATAGGAGCGGCGGCAAAGGCGGATTTAGCGGCAACCAAGCTGTAAACGTTGGCAACAAGTCAAACAGGCCTAAAGCCCAGCGGTCTAAATAAGCGCGGTATAAATAAGCGCGGCATAAATAAGCGCGGTATAAATAAACGAAAGACAGCGCAATAAAAAAGCAGTGTTAAACACAAGCTTTAAAAAAACTAAAAAAGGGCCTTTTGATAACTGAAAGGCCCTTTTTGTCTTTAAGCATGTGTATACCGCAGTTCACAACTAATACATATCAAACTATCGTTTCACTGCCACACAATCAACCCCGTCAAGCAGCATCTCTTCATTGTTTTGTTCGTTACGAATAAAACACTCATCACCGCGCTTTAACAACGTAAACACAAACGCAGGGTTACTGTGTCTGCCGTCAATAGGCAAACCTCGTTTATCTATAGTGCTTTTGCGCTCGATACTTAAGTTAGGCGACGCAGTAAACGCATTATCTGCGAGGGTGATATCCATGCCGCCAAACCACTCACCAATCGCCGTTTCGATAACAGCCACGCTGTCTAATTCAGCCCCTGAGGTCGCCACAGTTTGAGGTGATGTCGCGAGTAAGGCCATTTCAGGTGGATCAGCTTTTGTGGAAGTGCACCCTACTGTCGTGGTTAAAACAAGCGTCAACACACAAGCTAACAGGCGTTTTGCTTTGCCTATTGCCCATGCCGCCTTGGTGTTGGCAGTGCTTGCGCCAACACCTGTACCAGCGTCTCTTCTGCGCTCTAAACACGCCATTAGTTGTCGCCTCGAAGAATAGGCTCGTTAATTTTATTATGCAGTATCAACTCATCTCGCTGGGTACGAGGTGGCTTAATTGATAGGGACGATTCATTCGCATTAGCTTGACCACTTGCTTGGCTGTCAGATGACGCACTAGAGTGTGACACAGACATTGAAGATGCAGTACTTACTGGGCATGCGCCAGATTCTGCATATTGTATTGCCGCAGACAGCATACCTTCACTGGCATCGCCAAGTGGTTTTGTGAAGTCATCTTGCACATCGCAACCTGGTAACTCAAAGTCAAAGTTGGGCGTTGAGGTAGGAATAAAGCCATCGGCAAAGTCACCAAACCCTTTGTTATTCACACCTTGGAATTGAATAGTGAAATAGGTGGTTCCGCAGTTATCTGTCGGATAAAACCCATAAGGCTTGCCACACGTGGGGGTACCTATCTGCACCACTTCAACATCAACACCGCGAAGCGAGTTGATCACCGCTTCACTGGCAGAACAGGTAGAGCCTGTCGTAATTACGTAAACTGTGGTTAGCGATAAGCTAGGAAGTAACGTATTGGTGAGCACACCCGCATTGTAATCTATTTCTGTTGAGTAAAACGGTGTGGGGCTTATCGTAGAGCCAGTTACGGGGTTTCTTGTTGGATACTTATCGTTAAACTGTAACGTCTCAAAAATAGCGCCGTTGGTTTGGTTTGGGCCCGCCACCATGTAAGAAAGCTGAGACGCTAAGGCAAGTAGCCCACCACCGTTATAACGAAGGTCGATAACAAGCTCGGTAACGTTGTCATTCACAAATTGATCAAATGCGTTTATTAGCGAGCCTTGTGCTGTACGAATAAAGGTATTGAACTGAAAATACCCCATTTTACCCGCACTGGTCTCAAGCACAGTGATGTTTTGAACCGGCGATACTTCTATATCAGCAGAGGTAACGCTCACTGATAGCTCGCTACCGTCTACAAGCTCAAAAGTCAGGTTGGTGGTGGTACCACTTTCACTGGGAAATAACCCTGCGTTGATCACATCCACCTCGGCCTGTGTATTGGCATTAACGAAATCAACGCCGTCGATGGATTTAAGCGACGCACCACGAGGAACACCAGAGTTCGCTGCGGGTGAATTTGGTTCGGTATACTGCACAATGAGTTCTCGAGGCGCAGTCAAATTGACAAACTCCCACTCAAAACCGTAACCAGATGACACCCCAGTTTGCGTTAGCGTATTGTATTCATCGGTAGCGCGGGAGAAATGAAAATTGTCCTTAGGTGTGCCGCTAGGCGTAAGCTCTGTAGTTTTGAGTTGATCAAAATATGCAGCGACTGAAAAATTGGCAGGGTCGTTGTCGTCAACTTCGTCATACCAAAGGTATGTATCGTTGGTCCATGAACGCATCCACAGCTTTTCATCCATTGCAGTACCCGCTTCATCAGGATAAGGATTACCTGAAAACGGATCGATACCACTTCTTGGCGATTCACACTGGTTGATAAAATTTGATTCCGGCTCGTAAACGCCTGCCTGCCAGTCAGGTTCACTTGGCGTTTCTGACACAGGAGGAGTGACGCTCGACTCAGGTGTGGTATTAGAAGAACCACTACCACCGCACGCAGTGACAGATGAAATCACAAGAGCAGCTATCGTGAGCTCTCTTAGTGATGAAAAATTGCTTACCTTCATACAATATTCCTTGTAGCAACCAGTGGAGTAAACCTTGCTTTTTGCTTAGATGTTGCTCTGTCCACAGCGCACTGATCAAAAAATAAACTCGGTGTTGATATTGCCACACACATCCGCAATTTAACATTTATCTACTTTAAAATTTTGTAAACAAACGCTAATGACAAAATTAGAGTACAGCAAGAATATTACTGGAACATTGTTAGGGCATTGCTCGTTTAAAATGAGTTACTCACTGTCTTTAAATGGCAGTTCTGCACTAGGGATAAAACCTACAAAAGGCTCTGTTAAACTTGAGATATAAAGCCCGTCCGCCGTTTGAAGTGCACCGGTGGTAAACGCATAGCCCCCGTCGGCAGATTGAAGGCTTTGCAGCACCTCACCTGTTGCGCTCACTTTTATGACGTGCCCGAAGGATTCGGCACGCGGACTTAGCGCGTCGGGCAACCGCATTAGGGCCTTTCTTAAAAAAGGGCTGGCGGAGAGTTCATCAATCATACTCTTGCGCGGTGCGGCAAAGCCTAGCCAGTAATCCCCTTCCTTGGTGGTACTAATATTATCTGGAAAACCAGGTAGGTTATCCATAAATACCGTCACCCTGCCTTTATTAACGCCTTTTAGCCAATAGCGTAATACACGGTATTTTCCCGTTTCATTCACTAATACGCTATCGCCGTTGTTACTTATTGCGACTCCATTGGCAAAAATAAGAGCATCCATTATCACAGCTGAAGCCCCAGTAACGGGGTTATATTCGATAAGCCTCCCATTCCCCCTGTGCTCCATTATCTCAAGCATACTGGCCTTCAGCGTTCCGCCGTATTCTTGAGCAGCAAATTTGGATGTCGCATCAGTAAAGTAGACCATTCCATTATCGGCAATATCAACATCGTCGGCGAAAACAACTGCAGTAACTTTGCCACCATCCTCAACTTTATCGACTAACACGCTAACTGTGCCAGCGACATCAATCTTAAGTAGGCCTCGGTGTGCATCAGCAACGAATAAATTGTCATCACTATCGTACTCTAACCCAAGAGGACGACCTCCTGTGTTAACCCAAACCTCAAACTGGGTATCACTGGGACGCTTTCTAAGAATATTTCCAGAATGACTCGATACAGCAATAACACCGCTTGCACTTACTGCAAGGTCCTCGGGGCCATAGTCATCAGCCATTGATATATGTCGAAGCGCCTTTAATTTTTCATTCTGCTTGAAGCTTCCAACCAGGCCATTATCTTTTGGCGCTTGCCAGGATGCGGGTGAAATGGGTACAGGCCAAACAGAGAAATAGGCCGCGCAGATACAAAGAAGGAAAAACGATATTAATAGGAAGCGAAATAGGAAGCGAAAAATGCCAGTGCCCATGGTGCAATCTCATGTTTTTTTATATCAATTTATTTAATTAACATACCTATTCTATTTAAAAATAGACTCTTTATTTTAGTTATATTAAGTCATGCTGCACTGAATCATGTTTTGCTAAGTCGTGCTGTACTAAATCATGTTTCCTAGGCCGTATGATTCTGGCCCACGCTGTCCTTTGCTGGTCACGTTGTCAGCGACCCTGTCCTTTTTTGGCGAACCAAATGGTTAAATGTCTAGCGTATGCATCTAATTTTATGCCTCGCCTTTTTTTAAAAATTACAATTCGTTAAGTATCAATCTTTTACTGTAGCCACAGCGGTATTAACTATTCATTTATTACGAGTGCTGTGTTTATGTTTCTTCTATTGTGCGGGTGTCTTGTGGTTATTATTGGCGGCATGGTGACTTTCCAAGCTCTATTTGCGCCATTAATTTTTATAAAACTCCCAATCGAAGTCGCCCGGCCCTTTATTCGCACCTTTTTTCCCTTTTACTATTTGTATTTTGGCGCACTGAGTTTACTTGCTACCGCTTCTGCAATTATGAGCAACCATTGTCAAGTGGCCTGGTTAATAGCGCCTGTCACACTCGGCTTTATTATTAGCCGTCAGATACTTATGCCGCTGGCAAATCACGCCACCGATAACCAACGGGAAAAGAAATTCCAACTATACCATCGCCTTACCGTGTTGATTAATACGGTACAGCTGGTAGCGCTATGCATGGCTTTCTATGGGTTGTTGGCCCCCTATTAACGAGGAAAAATGATGTCGATAATAAGCAAAGCGATGACCGACAACTCGATAAGTCTAGTAGACAAGGAGTTACGAGCTAGTCACGCCGGCGAGACCGGAGCAGTTTGGATTTACCGCGGCGCCCTTACCGCCGATTTCTTAGTGAGCATAGTGGCAGGCCTTTGGGCTAAGTTAAGCCCACAAACACAGAGTCGAGAAAAAGAGGAAAAGCAAAAGACAGAATATAGAGTGTCTTCGTTTGCTTCTGAGCATCTGGCCACTGAAAAGAATCATCTCGATATATTTGAAAGCCACATGCCTCCGTTTAGAGGTAGCTATATGCTGTTACTTTGGATGGTAGCGGGGTTTATGACAGGTTTTCTTCCGAGGATTTTGGGGCGTAACTGGTTTTTTTATACCATCTATTGCGTTGAATATTTCGTTGATGAGCACTATGAAGAACAGTGCGCCCTGCTTGAGAGCCTTGAACCTACGCCCTTTGATGTTCTGGAAAAATTTAGACAGTGCCAGTCAGACGAGCAGGGTCACAGAGACGAAGCGTACAATGCAATGACCACTCCCCCAACGCATGCCATGAAATTATGGGGTAACATGGTAGGTAAAGGTTCGGCTATCGCCGTTGTTGTAGCAAAGAAAATCTAATGCTTGTCAGCGTAAATAGATAACCATTAAGTTGGTGTGCTTTTGAGTAAGAAAGTACAAGTTGGAAAGTACAAGTTAGAAGGTGTAGATAGGAAAACGTAAGTGGGAAAAAAGACAAGGGAAAGGCCGCCACGACAATGTGACAACTGCAAGGTGGAAGCAGACGTTCAGTATCGTGTTAGTTACAAGGGCGAGTGGCATATAATCTGTAAAACTTGCCAGCTAGAGGCGTCTGATTGTAGTGATTATATTTACGGCGGTACATGGAAACGCAATAAGCGTAATTAAAACCGCATGGGTTCGGCTCACCTAACCCCCATCGCCCACAAATCGCCCACAATATGAACGCCAATTCCTTTAAACCATCATTTTTAGCGACAACTTTAGCTACAATCCACTTCCTCATTCGTGCAAAATAGCGGAAGATAGCAAGGAAACTTAACATGGCTACGCGTAGATAAAGCCATTAATAACAGGGTAAGACCATGCCAAAGGCAAGTGAAATCAAAAAAAATCACACCATCGTTTACGGTGGAAAAACGTGTATTGTAAGAGATATTGATCGTTCAGTACCTCAGGGCCGCGCTGGCGGAAGCATATATCGTATGCGTATGTACGATGTCGTTAGCGGCGCTAAATTCGACGAAACATTTAAAGACTCAGACATGTTAGAGATGGCTGATTTAGTGCGCCGCCCGGTGATGTTTTCATACATGGACGGCGACGAATTTGTCTTTCTAGATAACGAAGACTACACGCCTTACCACCTAAACAAAGAAAGTATTGCTGATGAAGCCTTGTTCATTAATGAAAAGACTGAGTCTATTCAGGTGTTAATTGTGAGTGACGTGCCCGTTGCCCTCGACTTGCCAATGAGCGTAGAGCTAGAAGTGGTTGAAACTGACCCGTCAATCAAAGGCGCTTCAGCAACCTCGCGTACCAAGCCAGCTACTTTATCTACTGGCCTTGTGGTGCAAGTTCCTGAATACATCAGCACTGGCGAATGGATTAAAGTGAACACTGAAGAACGCAAGTTCCAAAGCCGCGCGTAAATTCAACTAGACCGCGCCCATAAAAAAACCGGATAAGTAAACTTATCCGGTTTTTGGTATCTGCTGCCGCTTTTTAGTTAGGCAGCTTCTGTTTCTTTTTCACTATTTTTTTCGCTAGTTTCTTCAGTGTCAGCTACTTCATGACTTAGCAAGTATTCAAAAGCGGCTAGCGACGCTTTAGCACCCTCGCCCATCGAGATTACGATCTGCTTATAAGGCACTGTTGTCACGTCACCGGCAGCGAATATGCCAGGCTCAGAAGTATGACATTTACCGTCAATAACAACTTCGCCATATTGAGTAAGCTCAACAGTATCCTTCATAAATTGGCTATTCGGTACCAATCCAATTTGAACAAACACACCGACTAATTCTTTCGTGTGTACTTCGTTGGTACTGCGATCTTGGTACTCGATAGCATTTACTTTGCCATTTTCAGCTAAAATCTGACGCGTTGCCGCATTCTTGATAATGGTAATGTTGTCACGCTTGTTTGCTTGATCAATCAGTACTTGGTCTGCTTTTAATTCAGGCATGAATTCAAAAACAGTTACCGATTTCACAATACCGGCTAAATCAAGGGCCGCCTCAATACCTGAGTTACCGCCACCAATCACTGCAACATCTTTACCTTTAAAGAATGGACCGTCACAGTGTGGGCAATATGCCACGCCGTTGCCTATGTTCTCTCTCTCACCAGGCACACCTAGTTCTCTCCAACGAGCGCCGGTGGCAACAATAAGACTACGAGTACGAATTTGCTCGCCAGAAGAAAGCGTAATCGTTTTGATATTGCCTTTTTCGATGTTATCAACACGCACATGCTCTTTAAGAGTAATGTCATAGTCGCGCACGTGTTCCATCAAGTTGCCTACAAGCTCTGGGCCTGTGGTTTTCGACACTGAAATTAAATTCTCAATGCCCATAGTATCTTTAACTTGGCCGCCAAATGTTTCTGCGATAACCGATACCTTTAAGCCTTTACGAGCGCTGTAGATAGCGGATGCCACACCAGCTGGACCACCGCCAATCACAGTTACGTCTTGTAAAGGCATTGACTCGCCTTTGTTGGCGTCTTTTAAACTTGGATCTTGCTCAATCAGCTTATTAATAAGCACAGCGGCATCAACTTTACCGTTAGCGAATAGTTCGCCGTTTAGGTAAACACTTGGTACACCCTGAATGTCACGTTCTTCAATAACGTTCTGATACAAACCGCCATCTATCATCTCAGACGTAATGTTCGGATTGATTAGCGCAAACTGATTAAGCGCTTGTACGACTTCTGGGCAGTTGTGGCAGCTTAGGCTGATAAACACTTCGAAATTAAGTGGTTCGCTCACTGCTTTAACTATAGACGCTACGCTGTCATCTAGTTTTAATTCAGTTCCTGAAGCATGCAGCATGGCTAGAATCAGTGAGTTAAACTCATGACCGCCCGGAATACCTGAAAATCTGATCCCCGTATCTTCTCCATCAGCTTCTAATAAAAAGCTTATAGAGCTGCGAAGTACGCCGTTTGTGTCGCGTTCTTCAACACTAAGTTTATCGCTTACACCTGCAATGTCGGACAGAAAGCCAACAAGCTCTTCACGCTTGCTGTGTTCACCGGTCTGTACGACAAAGGTTACGTCTTTTTGCATTGTCTCGGTATAACCCTTCAATGCTTGTAAAATTTCTTTAGTTAACACGGTTGTCCTGCCTTATTTTCGACATGCCGATCCCCGCCAACCATTTTTGATGGTCAACTTATAAGCGGAAACTGGAAAGTTAAATAAAAATTGAATAGAGGGAGTGAGAATTCACTCCCTATCGACTAGTTGCGTTTCTGTAAAAACGCGCTAGTTGCGTCAGTGCTTAGATTTTACCAACTAGGTCTAGTGAAGGTGCTAGTGTTGCTTCGCCTTCTTTCCATTTAGCTGGACATACTTCGCCTGGGTTGTTCGCTACGTACTGAGCCGCTTTAATCTTACGTACTAGGTCATCTGCGTCACGGCCAATGCCTTCAGACGTGATTTCCATTGCTTGTACAATACCTTCTGGGTCTACAACAAATGTTGCACGGTCAGCTAGGCCCATTGTTTCACGCATGCAGTCGAAGTTGCGTGTGATTTCGCCAGTTGGGTCGCCAATCATTGCAAATTTGATTTTGTTGATTGTATCTGAAGAATCGTGCCATGCTTTGTGAGTGAAGTGAGTGTCAGTAGATACTGAGAATACTTCTACGCCACGAGACTGTAGCTCTTCGTACTTATCAGCGATGTCACCAAGCTCAGTTGGGCATACAAATGTGAAGTCAGCTGGGTAAAATACGAATACTGACCATTTGCCTTTGATATCTTCATTACTTACGTCAATAAATTCGCCGTCTTTAAATGCTGTTGCTTTAAAAGGCTTAACAGCAGTATTGATCATTGCCATGTTTAAATTCTCCGTTATGGTTTAAGAAAGATTGTTTTTAAATTAGATTCGTAAGCCAGTAGCATACGAGAGTAATCTTTACGTTTTATATGACCACTTGGTTTTGCAATTTTTGTTTCGCTTACTTCAAGTGCCCTTCAACTTGATGCAAAGAATAGCGCGCTAATTTATAAAACACTAATTGGTAAATATGAATCGTCTAATCAAGTTATTGAATCGAACGATTAAAACTTATCAAATATGATTAAAAACAACGCGATATAACACCGGAGTAGTCTAATGCGAAACTCGCGACTTGCCCAAGACATTGCTAGAATTGATGGTTCGACACCGTCAAGGACCATCGGAAAACATATAAAAATGGCTTCAAGCCCTTTTGTTTTCTTCCGCGGTTCTGCACAGCTATTTTACTCCGATGTGTATAATGGGGTCATATCCCTGCCAGACAACCTCAATGCCATACCGCTAACAAGTATTGTGGGCGATTGCCACTTGTCTAATTTTGGGTTTCTTACCGAAGAGGGCTCCCACGGTGATACCGTTATTTTTTCACCCAATGATTTTGACGATGCCTGCGTTGGCAGAGCGCACTGGGACATAATCCGGTTGCTCACGTCATTTGCTCTATCTCAAATACACTGTGAAGGTATTGTAAGTGGGGTCTATGTGGATAACGACGTTGACGCAACGAAACCCGTCATTAGCAAAAACGACGTGATTAATGCACAACATACTTTTTTAAGCGCTTACATCGAAACCTGCCGCAGAGTGACCGAAGATGAAAGCGTAATTAACGAAGCGGTTAACTGGCGACCTGAAAAAGTAGCCACAAAATTGGCCAAGCTTTACGATAAAGCAGTATTGAGAAGTGCTAACGGCAGCGCTTTTACAACAAAAAGTGCCCTTGCTCGGGCGGTAGTTTTTAACAATGATATTTTATCATTTAACGCGAATAGCCCAAAATTCACTCCACTAACCGACAAACAATATTCTGAACTCTACAACGCCTTTGCGCCTTTTATGGATGACTCGGTGGTTGATATCGTGCGCCGCGAGGATGCCGGAACCGGCTCGGTAAACCTCGACCGCTTCTATTTTTTAGTCGGCCCCCAAAAACCCCATACCTCAGTGAGTTTTTCCCATTGTCATATTGTAGAAGTAAAGCAACAGCGTGAAGCCGCGCCTCTTCATCACTTCGCATCCCTTTGCCCCGTCAATCAGCTTAATCCTGCTCATTTAACCGCACGAAGCCAGCGACGAATGCAGCGCAATCCAGACCTGATCTTAGATGAGGCAATTTTCGAGAATAAGCACTATCTCATCCGTTCGCGCCATCACGCTAAAGTTGGCATTTCACCTGAAGATGTTGTCATGGGCAAAAAAGCGACCCAAGGTGGCTTTGACTATTTTGCAGAGCTTTGTGGCTATACATTAGCACTCGCCCATTGCCGTGGAGACCGTCGCAGTACACGATTTGCCACCGCTGCTTGTAATTTATTGCCAGACGCACGTGAACAAATGGTTACCGCCTCGAACGAATATGCAAATAAAGTGCTCGACGATTATGCTTACTTTTGCGGGGAACTGGCTTTGTCATGATTTGCTTTTGTAAGGGGTGCGCTTCGATATGCACTTTTTGTGAAGGTATGAGCTTCTGGGGTATGGGCTTCTGGGGTATGAGCTTTTAAGATATGGTTTTTTTAAAGGTATCCGCGTATCTCACGATAGTGCATTGCTCCACCACGTTTCTAGCTATTAAATACAACGCAGTACTGTTACTTAACGCAAACGCCGAGTTCCTTAACAGTAGCCAACGTGATAAATAAACTCACCCATACAACCTAAACTACTGTTTTTAATTGGAATTTTAAAAAACAGCTTGAATAAGCTTAAGTCATAGTTACGCTTAAAAATTCCCTATACGGTAGTGTAAGCAACATTCATGTTGCCTGCCCTCAAGGGCATAAAAAAATAAAAAAACACTACTACAAAAGGGAAAACAACGTGAGAACATCACTATCTTTACTTAGCGCAGGCATTCTATCTGCGCTCTCACTTTCTGCAGCAACTAACGTCGCCATGGCAAACGACATTGTCATCAGCGGTGTGATTGACGGCCCTTTATCGAGCGGTGTACCAAAAGCCGTTCAGCTTTATGTGATAAATGACGTTGCTGACCTATCCGAGTATGGCATTGGAAGTGCCAATAACGGTGGCGGTAGCGATGGTGAAGAATACCAGTTGCATTAGGCGTTTGTGGCGATGATGCAACACTCATAAGCGCAATACAAGGCCCTGACGCTGCCTCTTTAGAAGCGGGAAATAGTCATATTGTTGAAGCCATCATTACCGGCACACGACAAGGCGGCTTCTTTATCCAAGAAGAAAATGCTGATAGCGATGGTGATACAACGACGTCTGAGGCGATTATTGTCGAAGGCGAGACGGACATCACAGTTGGCAATGTTATTCGTTTATACGGAAGCGTAACTGAAAACTTCGGCATGACAACCATAGAGATGGATAGTGACGTTGTAGCAGCAGATTGCGGTGCGAGTGATGATGTGGTTACCACTAGCATTTCAATGCCTTACGAAGAAGATTTAGAAGCTTTTGAAGGTATGTTAGTTAGCGTCACCAATGCCACGGTAACCAGCACCAACTCGCTTTGGCGTTTCGGTGAAATTGTGGTGAGTAATGGTGTTAAACGTCAGCCAAGCGATATTGCCCCTCCCCTTTCTGATGCCTTCGCTGCTGCACAGACAGAGAGTGAAGCTAGCCTATTAACTATTGAAGATAACAGCGGTTCACAATACCCAGATGCAATCAGCTTCTTCCCCAACTTTAGCTACGCAAATACCATTCGTATTGGCGACACTGTGTCTGCATCGGGCCCGCTGAATTTCAGCTTTGGGACTTACCGCATCAACCCTACCGAAGTCATTGCGGTTACCTCTACCCGTGAAGATACCCCAGTGGTCAGCGAAGGTAATCTGTCAGTGGCTACCTTTAACGTCCTGAACTATTTCAATGGTGATGAAGATGAAAACGGTGAACTGACCTTCGACTACGACGATAATCGCGGCGCTGAAAGCGAAACGGCTTTTGCACTTCAAGAAAGTCGTATAGTAGAGGCTATTATAGTAGAGGCTATTGTTGACTTAAATGCTGACGT
This sequence comes from Alteromonas sp. BMJM2, assembly GCF_027257845.1. Taxonomy (GTDB): domain Bacteria; phylum Pseudomonadota; class Gammaproteobacteria; order Enterobacterales; family Alteromonadaceae; genus Alteromonas. The sequence continues at coordinate 217,443 of NZ_JAPVOT010000007.1, forward strand.
TGTCGGCCTAATGGAAATCGAGAACGACGGTTTTGGCGATGATAGTGCCATTCAATCTTTACTTAATGCCATTAATGCTCAGCTTGGCGAAGCAGAGCAATACGCGTTTATCAGTACTGCTGATAACTCGCAAATTGGCACTGACGCAATTACCGTTGGGCTTTTGTATCGCGGCACAGTGGAGACGCCACAAGGCGATGCGGTAATAGTGGCGATGCCTGAACAACAAGTATCGGAAGATAGGCTAGCAAGAATGGGGCCGTCGCTGGTGCGAACCTTCGAGCACACCGAAAGCGGCGAAACGTTTGCTGTTGCAGTCAACCACTTTAAGTCAAAGGGTTCTCAGTGTGCGGAAGATGTTGCAGAAGCGCCATCTGATATTGACACCATTCAGGGCAGTTGTAACGCACTTAGAGTATCTGCTGCCATCACACTAGGTAATGCGCTAAATGATGAAACACTGCCTGAGCGCAAAATAATACTCGGTGATTTAAATGCCTACAGTGCAGAAGACCCTGTTGCAGTGCTTACCGACTACACGCAAGAAAACCGTGGATACACAATTAAAACTGCGATTAACACTGGAATGGATGAAGGTGAAGCTGTCGAGGTGGATACAAACTTTGGTTACCATAATCTTGCAGAAACCTTTGATGAAGATGGTTTTTCTTACTGGTTCTTTGGTACCGAGCAAGTGGGTAGCCTAGACCACGTATTAGCAAGCGATGCCATACTAGCAGACGCCGTTGATGGCACACATTGGAACATCAACTCTGTTGAAGCCTATCAACTTCAATATAACCAGGCACTTCGATTCTACCCAGATGAAGAAGGTTATGCGTTTACTGATATTGGTCCGGTTAGAAGTTCTGATCACGACCCGTTTATTGCTACCTTCAATTTAGTCGCAGACGAACCAGCTGCGCTTCCGATACCTAATGAGGACGAGGATAGTTCTGGTGGCTCAATGGGAGGAATTCTGACATTGCTTGCTGCAATGGTTGGTTTTCGCCGTTGGTCTGCTGTTTCTAAAAACAGCGCGTCAAAAAAACGCGCTAGCTAAACGTTGAAAATAACACGACAACACAAAGAGGCAGCGTTTGGCTGCCTCTTTTTATTTAATTATAAAAACATGAAGTTTATTTGTACGGTAGTTATCTATTGAGATGCTTCACGTTCCTTTGCGCCGTCCTTACTATTGCTTTGTAATGAGCTACTGCTTGAAGCGCTGGAATCTAATGCACTGACTTCTTGTGACAGAACGCCAATAAAGTCTGACGCTTTCACATCATCAATTTCAAGTCCTAACCGCTGAATATATATGTCGCGCTTTTCAGCTTGAGTGGGAGAAAGTTTGCCTTCTAACAATACCTTTGCCGCCGCCTTAGCCGAATTTATTTGTTCGTCAGTTAAATCTTCACCTACATGAATATTCGTAATGATTTTAAGTAAACTTAGGGCCACTTGCTTGTCGGTAGGAGAAATTGTTAGTGCCTGTCGAAGGTTATTGTAGGCTGGACCAAGGCGATTTTCTTTGTAGTTCACCGTCGCCATATGCTTAAGCTCTTTAGTCGTAAATTGAATTTCGTTTCGTTCTATAGACTCTTGCTTGAGATATTCATCAACCACTTGCGATGTGAACGTATCGCCCTCAATTTGCTTTCTAAGTTTTTCCAAAATACTAATACAATGCTCGCGCATACCCAACTCATGAAAAGCTTTCATTTTATCTAGGCTGTCTTCCATAGACAGGCCATCCGTACTCGCCGAGCTTTGCTTCATCACTTGCTCAGCGGCTTTCTTGTCATCTTTTAGACAAAGCACTCTGGCTTTAATAACGTTCACTTGCTCGCCCAGTTCAGTGCGTACACCTTTTTGCTGCGCGACATTATTAAGTTCGTTTTGCGCACGCTGAATATATTTTTCAGCATCAGTGCCGCCAAGGCTAGTGGCTAAATCAATGGTAGAACGTATCACATTTAAAGAAAGCTGAGGTGAGTCATGAATAGAGTTTTTGGCAAACTTTGCCATATTTTGCACGGCAGAAAGCTGTCCAAGTTTATCGTGATTTAACCGTGCTAAATCCCACAAGCGTTTATTTCGTTCGATGTTTCGCGGTGCAAGCCGACTCGCCTCTTTCATTTGTTCGTAGGCAATATCAAACTGCTCTTTTTCAATAAAATACTGGGCCAGTAAATCGAACGTAAGAAAGCGAGTGTCAGGCCGCTGAAGCAAATCATCTACAATTAGCTGAGCCTCTTCTAGCTCGTCTTGGCGAAGCAGCGAGCGAGTGAGCCCAATGTGCACCCAAGCGTGATCCATACTTTGCAACAGCTCTCGAAAATAATTCTCAGCGGTTTCAAAGTCTCGCAATTGCAGCAGACAATCGCCAATTAAGCGCTTTATTCTCGGGTGATATTCTATTAACGAACTGTCTTTTAATTGTCGCTCTGCGTAATACATGGCCGTGGAATAATCGCCATTTTGCATGCAGTGCAGCATTTTATGAAGTTTGTATCGAATATGAAGAAGATACTGAAGACGAGAAACTATTTTCGTTCGCTGTAATGGTTTTACCCAAAAGTCATGGGGCTGCAACTCGACAATGCAGTTTACCAGCTCTGTGGACGTTTCAGCGCTTAAGAAAATAACCGTGGTGGTATCGTTGATATAGTTGAGATGCTTTAACTCTTCAAATAAATGAAAGCCGTCTTTATCGTGACTGACATTAAAGGCAAGTAAAACAAAATCAAACTGTCTGGTTTCGCATAAGCGCTTCGCATGAAAGGCATTAAATGCGCTACTTACATGTTTTATCCCAACTTCGTGCAGTGCTGAGGCCACTACATCGTGCACTAACCCTTGATTATCAATAACCAATACATGAAGGTCTTCTCTTGGTACGGGATCAGGGATTTTTTCCAACATTTAACAACCACTTCTTACGTCTTTTCCTTGAGTAACACAACGTTGATTGTAAGCGCATCTACTTGGGTGAAAGACTTACAGTAATGAAAAAACAACGCTGTGGGCAAGTATGCATAATATTGCATCTCCTCTCCGATATTAGCACTTACCCCCTATATTGCGCTAGTCATGGTTATCTTGGTGGGTCTATTTGACCATTAATACTACCATTTACTCTAAACCACCCCGCCACTGAATGACGCTGACGCTTTGACGTTAACACTTCATGGGGAAATTGTTCACTTAAGAAAATCACAAACGTTCCCTTTTCGGGTCGCACTGTAAAACCCGTAGCATCGTTTTCACTTGTGTACAAAACGAGTTCGCCGCCATCGCTTTCTAGCCATTGTTCATTGAGATATGCTACCAGTGAGAGCGCCCTGTTACTTTGCCCTTTAAAGGCGTCTACGTGGCGTTTGTAATAGGCCCCCACGTCGTAACAAGCAAAGTGACTCTCAAATGAAAACAACCCCATAAACAGGGTTTTATTAATATAGGTTTTCAGTGCATCACACCACGATAGCCAAATTTCCCCCTCAACCGTGCTGCCGGTAATCCAGCTAATATCGTCTGTGCGTATAGCGTCCACATGCTGAAAACTTGATGCTCTACCAATGCCAGCTTTTTGATATTCACTGTCTGCCATAGCACGCTGACAAGACAGCAATGCATCAGTAATAAAACTAGGCAGCGCACAGTGCTGAACACTAAACCCTTGCGTCACTAAGTCGTTGACGATTGACTCGAAAAGAGCCTCATCAAAAACGGGAAGAGGGCTAACATTGGTAAGGTGAGTAACGTTAAGACTTTGCATTATGTATTCTAAAATTGATTTGGAAGCGTTATAAATTTAATCACCTTTATTCACAACCAGAATCATTCCAAACCAGCCGCTATTTTTTTGTTGTGAACCACAAAATTTTTCATCGCTAAATAAAAAGCATGGTTTTTGCTTATTTTTAATGAAATGTATGATTGAATGTAGGCATACCTTGAACGGCCCTACCAAGACGTAACGCAAAAGAGAGTTGTTAATGAGTCAAGATCAAACACAAATAGAAGAGACAGAGCATCACCTCGACTTACGAAATTTACGATTAGATGACTACAACGATGTCAAAGATCTTATGGATACGGTTTACGCCAATGTTGGCGGTGCGTGGCCTTACTCAAATTACAAAGCACAGGTAACCACATTTTCTGATGGTCAAATTTGTATAGAAGATAAGGGCAAAGTGGTTGCTTTCGCTATATCAGTCATTGTTGATTATGATCAATTTGGTGACAAACATAGCTACGATGAAATCACAGGCGATGCCTATCTTACTACTCACGATCCAAATGGTGATGTACTGTACGGCGTAGAGGTCATTGTTTGCCCTGAATACAGAGGGTTAAGACTTGGCAGAAGGTTGTATGAAGCAAGAAAAGAGTTGTGCCGAAACCTTAATCTGAAATCGATTATGGCCGGTGGTCGTATTCCTAACTACCGCAACCATGCCCAGGAACTGACGCCATATGAATACATTGAGCAGGTAAAACTGAAGGATATTTACGATCCTATCCTTACCTTTCAATTATCTAATGGGTTTGAAGTAAAGCAAGTCATGACTGCTTACCTCCCCGAAGATGAGGCGTCACAAGGGTATGCAACGCTTTTACAATGGCACAATATCTATTATGAACCAGGCACGCCATCACTGATAGCCAGTAGAAAACTGAGTGCCAGAATTGGCTGTATTCAGTGGCAAATGCGCTATTTCAACAATGTAGAAGAGCTATTGCAGCAGGTTGAATACTTTGTGGATGCGTTGTCAGATTACTCCTGTGATGTGGCGCTGTTCCCTGAGTTTTTCAATGCACCTCTCATGGGGCTGTGCCCGACAGAGTCGTCCATTGACGCAATTTGGCACCTTGCTACCTATACCGATGAAATCCTTACGTCGGTGTCTCATTTAGCCGTGTCTTATAACATTACCATTATCGCGGGCTCAATGCCTGTAGTAGAAGACGATTTGCTTTATAACGTAAGCTATATCTGTAAGCGTGATGGCACGATAGAAAGTCAGTATAAGCTGCACCCTACCCCGCATGAAAAAGAAGACTGGATCATGAAAGGCGGAAATAGCCTGAAAACCTTTGATACCGACTTCGGAAAAATAGGCGTGCTTATTTGTTACGACGTTGAGTTTCCAGAGCTGGCGCGCATTCTTGCCGATCAGGAAATGCAAATTCTCTTCGTACCGTTTTGGACAGACACAAAAAATGGCTACTTACGCGTTAGACGCTGTGCGCAAGCAAGAGCTATTGAAAATGAGTGTTACGTGGCAATTGCTGGCAGCGTGGGTAACTTACCGAAAGTAGACAACGTTGACATTCAATACGGACAAACTGCGGTATTTTCACCGAGCGATTTTGCTTTTCCTCACGATGCTATTGTGTCTGAAACAACGCCAAATACAGAAATGACTTTGATTGTTGATTTAGATTTAGACAAGCTGACTAAACTGCAAAACGAAGGTTCGGTGAGAAACTATTTAGATAGACGTCGCGACCTGTACCGAGTTGAGTGGATGGGCGATTAAACTTCATTTGAAGGCGAACACTTCACATCATAGTGTTCGCCTTTTTTTGATACTCCATTTGTATACAGGCTTTGCTCGGATAAGCCGTGGCATTTAATTAAAATAAGCGATACCATGCGGTAGTGAGCAAAGAATTAGCGTTTCTTGCGGTAAACCTGTGCCTTAGGCTTTGTAAAATAAGGTTTAATCGATGAAGAAACAACCAGAATGAGAATGTAACGATATTATGCCTAACAACTCAAAAAATGATGAATTTCCAACTATTAGGTTAGATGACGAAGACCGTCGCGATTATCAAACCAAGCGCCAAACTTCACCTAGTAGTGCTCCCTCAGCCTCGTCAGTGTCAACCCCATCATCTTCATCCGGTGGCAACGGTTTGTGGGTAGCTTTGATTGCCCTTATTGCCTTATCTGCGTGCGGTGGCTGTTATTATTTATTCACATTACTTGAACAGCAAAAAGCGATTGCTGAGCGAGCAGAAGAGCGCATCATGTTGCTGGAGAATAAACTCTCTGCTACAGGTGAGGAAATGGGCGAATCGACGGTTGCTCTGCAAGTAAAAGTCAATGAACTGAATGATAAAACCAGTGAATTATGGGAACAAATGGATAAGCTCTGGGCTTCTGCATGGCGTAGAAACCAAAAAGAAATTGCAGATTTAGGCGAGCGCGTGAGTAAGGTTCAAAGTGCCGCAAATAAAGACATAAATGCGGTATCTGAAGATGTAGATGCCCAATCAGCCACCATGGGTTCTTTGAAAAATCAGCTCGCCTCAGTAGCCGATGAGCTTCTAGCAGTGAATGTTCGTCTTGAGCAAACTGCGGATGACAAAGCAGGAACCCAGCAAGACGTTAAAAACTTAGCTGACACCTTATCAGTGCTTGAAAAGCGCAACGCAACGTTATCTGGCAGGCTGAACAGCTTAGAAAACGAAATTAGGGAAATTGCTACCAAAGTGGTATCTGGTACAAGTGCCAACAATACTAATAGCGCCGCCCCAGCAGGTTCAAGCCCTGCCGCATCGCCAAATGCCGGCTAGATAGCACTTCAACATTAGGCAAAATAGTACGAATATATAAAGGGGCTGACTGCCCCTTTGTTCGTGAAATAATCGCCACTTTTATTTTAGAAAGTTATAGTTGCTTACTAAAGTAACCCCTATACAACAAAGGAAACTGAGTTCAATGAGCGAGCAGACGCTTAAACGCTTGAATAAATACATTAGTGATACCGGTTTATGCTCTCGCCGTGAGGCCGACAAACTCATTGAGCAAAATCGCGTCACCATTAATGGTAAAACTCCAGAGTTAGGCACTAAAGTAGGCCCTAACGACACTGTGGAAGTAGATAAAAAGCGTATTGGCGCAGTTGCCAAAGACAAATCAGATCGCGTCTACCTTGTTTATAACAAGCCCATTGGGATCACCTGCACCACAGAGCGCCATGTGAAAGGCAACATTATTGATGCCATTGGCCACAAAGAGCGAATTTTTCCCGTAGGCCGCTTAGATAAGCCTTCAGAGGGGCTTATTATCTTAACCAGCGACGGTGATATTGTGAATAAGATATTGCGTGCTGAGAACGCTCATGACAAGGAATATGAAGTCACGGTAGATCAACCAGTAAGTGAAAGGTTCTTAACTAAAATGGCCCGCGGCGTGCCTATATTAGGAACAGTGACAAAGCCGTGCACGGTAAGGCAGATAGGCAGAAATAAGTTTTCTATTATTCTAACTCAGGGCCTAAACAGGCAAATTCGCAGAATGTGCGAATTTTTAGGGTATGAAGTAACGAAGCTTAAGCGCACGCGAATTATGCACTTAGCGCTAAGCAACCTTCGCCCCGGACAATGGCGAGAACTCACCACTCGGGAACTAGCTACTTTGAATAGTGCGGTGAAACACTCAACTAAGACATTGCAAGAAAAGTAAGACGGTGAAGATGTTTAAAAGAAGAGTGCTCATCGGTAATCGCAAAAGCACGTGTAAAAGTACTCATAAACAGTTACAAAACATCTGTAGACCCCGAGTAAGATAGCAGTAAAAAAATAGCACTAAATTCAAGGTACAAAAAAAGCGTCCAATGGACGCTTTTTTTGTACAACCCAGGTCTTATCGACGAAGGCCTAGACGCTTGATAAGGTCAAGGTAACGCTGAGCGTTCTTGCCTTTAAGGTAATCTAGTAGCTTACGACGCTGGCTAACCATACGAAGAAGACCACGACGTGAATGGTGATCTTTCTTATGATCAGCAAAGTGACCTTGAAGCTTGTTGATATTGTGAGTAAGCAAAGCTACTTGAACTTCTGGTGAACCAGTGTCGCCTTCTTTTACGCCGTACTCAGCAATGATTTTTGCAGTTTGTTCTTTAGTTAGTGACATAACATTCTCCTAAATTATGTTCCGCCGATCACTAATTCAGCAGAACGGAATGAAGCGCGTATTATAATGACGCTTGCCCAGTTAGCAAGCCACAAAGGCATTTTCTTTTCTATTAATTCATTACTGTGGATAAACCACTCGCCGTTTTGGATTGACGAAGATTTCGTTTTTGGGCTGTCCCTGATCTCGCGGGTCTTTTACCCCCTCGCCTACGCCTAAAAATAACAAGTCGTCTGCTTGCTGATGATATACGCGGTAGGAAACACCCACAACAAGATCTGCTTCGCATACCCCCTTAACACTTTGTCCATGATCGAAACGACTGCGTTCTTCATCATTTATAGTGACGCGGGGCAAGCGACTTACAGCTGTATCCATGGGGATAAGAAAGGCATCTAATGCCGCAAAGTCACCCTCATCGAGGGATTCTTGCGTGCTGATAAGGGTATCTAATGACACCATTTTATCCGTCGGATAATCTGCAACTTCAGTGCGATGCAAACGTGTTACATACGCGCCGCAACCTAGATTTTGACCTAGGTCGTCAACAATTGAGCGTATGTAAGTTCCTTTGCTGCACTTTATTCGCATTTCCACGTAAGGCAATTCGATGCGCAAAACATCAAGCTCAAAAACCTCAATATCGCGAGGCTCTCTCTCTATTTCAATACCTTGACGGGCATAGAAATACAAAGGCTTGCCTTGATGCTTGAGCGCGGAAAACATAGAGGGTATCTGCTTGCTTTTACCTAAAAATGCAAGGCAAGCTTCGTTAACCTGTGCATCAGTAACATCAACGGGTTTCTCTTCAACTACTTCGCCATCAGCGTCTGAGGTGGTGGTACGAACACCTAATTGAGCGGTAACTTCATAGGTTTTTTCGGCATCGAGCAAGAACTGAGAAAACTTAGTTGCCTCGCCTAAACACAATGGCAACATGCCGCTCGCTAAAGGGTCTAGTGCACCTGTATGCCCAGCTTTTACTGCCTTATACAACCATCGAACCTTTTGAAGCAGCTGGTTAGATGAGCCGCCAAGCGGCTTATCAAGTAGTACTATGCCGTTAATATCACGGCCTTTACGTCGTCTTGCCATTTACTCCGACTCTTGTTCGTCATCAAGTTCGCGCTTTGACTCATCAGTAGCAATGGTCTGGGAAACCAAGTTTGAGATACGCATACCTTCGATGATCGACCTGTCTTCGAAGAAATGAAGATCAGGCACCGAGCGCATACGTAAACGCTTCGCTAGTATGCTGCGCACAAAGCCTTTAAGTTCTTTAAGCTGCTTAAGCTGCACTTTGCCTTCTTCTTCAGTGCTGTTGTAGATAGTGACGTAGATTTTCGCGTGTGCTAAATCTCGTGATACCTCAACTTCAGACACAGTGATTAGCGGCATGTCGCCTACTCTGTGCTTGTATTCGTTTTGAAGGATACTCGCTACTTCTTTATGAACTTGCTGAGCGACCCTATCGGTACGTGAAAATTCACGAGCCATTCTAAACTCCTTACCCTATTTATAATAAGCGTATAGACAAAAGCGGGAGCACTCGGCCCCCGCTTTTTAAATGCCAATTAAAACAGGCAATTAAATTTCGCGCTTAACCTCAACGATTTCGAAGACCTCAATTTGGTCACCTACTTTCACATCGTTGTAGTTCTTCACGCCAATACCACATTCCATACCGTTACGAACCTCTTGCACGTCGTCTTTAAAGCGACGTAGCGACTCTAGTTCGCCTTCGTATATAACAACGTTTTCACGAAGTACACGGATTGGGTTGCTGCGCTTAATGTTACCTTCGGTAACCATACAACCTGCAATCGCACCAAGCTTAGGCGATTTGAATACGTCACGCACTTCAGCCAAACCAATGATTTCTTGTTTGAACTCAGGTGCAAGCATACCGCTCATGGCCGCTTTCACTTCGTCGATAAGGCTGTAAATTACGCTGTAGTAGCGCAAATCAATTTCTTCTGCTTCAAGCACTTTACGCGCAGATGCGTCGGCACGAACGTTAAAGCCAACAACAATTGCACCAGATGCCGCTGCAAGTGTAGCGTCAGTTTCAGTAATTCCACCAACACCGCTACCAACGATGTTAACTTTTACTTCTGATGTAGAAAGTTTAGTGAGTGATTCAGCAATCGCTTCAACAGAGCCCTGCACATCGGCTTTAAGTACGATGTTCAATTCGCTCACGTCGCCTGATGCCATGTTCGCAAACATGTTTTCAAGTTTCGCTTTTTGCTGACGTGCTAATTTAAGCTCACGTTTTTTCTGATGACGCTTCGCAGCTACTTCACGAGCTTTACGCTCATCTTGCACTACTGCCGCATCTTCACCGGCAACCGGTACACCAGATAAACCGAGTACTTCAACAGGCGTTGATGGACCAGCAAACTTCATCTCTTGTCCATTTTCATCGCGCATTGCACGAACACGACCGTACTCTTCACCACATAACAGGATGTCACCTGGGCGAAGTTGTCCTTCTTGAACCAATACAGACGCTACAGGACCACGGCCTTTATCAAGACGTGATTCAATAACGATACCGCGACATGGACCTTCAGGTACCGCTTTTAAATCAAGCAATTCAGCTTGAAGTACGATAGCTTCTAGTAATTCTTCAACACCCATACCAGTTTTAGCTGATACGTTACAGAACTGGTGCTCACCGCCGTATTCTTCTGGAATAACTTCAAGTTGAAGAAGCTCGCTCTTAACGCGATCAGGGTCAGCAGACTCTTTATCCATTTTGTTTACAGCAACAATCAAAGGAACGCCAGCCGCTTTAGCATGCTGAACCGCTTCTTTAGTTTGTGGCATAACACCATCATCGGCAGCAACAACCAAGATAACAATATCAGTCGCCGTTGCACCACGTGCACGCATTGCAGTAAATGCCGCGTGTCCAGGTGTATCTAGGAAAGTAATCTCGCCGTTATCAGTTTCTACTTTGTAGGCACCGATATGCTGAGTAATACCACCTGCTTCTCCGTCTGCTACTTTAGCGCGACGAATGAAATCGAGTAATGATGTCTTACCATGGTCAACGTGACCCATGATAGTTACTACTGGAGCACGAGTTGTTTTAACACCGTCCATGCCTTCAGCAAGTAATTCATCTTCTAGCGCATTGTCATTCACTAACTCAAACTTATGACCCATTTCTTCAACCACTAAAACGGCTGTGTCTTGGTCAAGCACTTGGTTAATCGTTGCCATCTCACCCATTTTCATCATGGCTTTGATAACTTCATTAGACTTAATCGCTAACTTGCTTGCTAATTCACCAACCGTAATAGTAGCGCCAAGTTTAACTACGCGCTCTACAGGTTGTGCAGGCTTGTTAAAGCCTTGCTTAAGGTGTTCACCAGCATGTTTTTTCGACTTGCGACGACGGCGTGATGAACGCTCAACCTGCATGTCTTCTTCGTCTTCTGCTTCTTGAGCATAGCGATTTGAGTGCAAGTGAACTTCTTCAGCTTCCGCTTTCTTACGACGCTCTTCTTCTTCTTTCCAGCGACGTTCATTTTCTTCAGCTAGTTTACGCGCTTCTTCAGCTGCCTTTTTGGCATCTTCTTCAAGCTTCTTCTGAGACTCTTCTTCTTGAGCCTTACGTAAACGTTCTTCTTCTTGACGAGCAGCTTCTTGCTTCGCTTTTTCAGCTTCAGAAAGCTCCGGCTCGTTTTTCTTGCGAGCTTCAGCGTCTTTCTTAGCTTGCTCTGCACGACGGGCACGCTCTTCGTCAGCTGCCTTTTTCGCTTCAGCTGCTTTGCGTGCTTTTTCTTCCGCTGCTTGCTTAGCTTCTGCTGCCGCTTTTTCTTCAGCTTCGCGCTTAATACGCTCTTCTTCCTGACGCTTCGCTTCTTCTTCAACGTCAGTACGTTTAACGTAAGTACGTTTTTTGCGTACTTCAACTTTTACTTCTTTCGACTTTCCAACGCTTAGTGTACTGGTCGTCTTGCGCTTTAATGTCATGCGCGTGGGCTCTGCTGAGCTACCGTGTTGCTTACTTAAATGATCCAACAGTTTTTGTTTCTCTTCTTCGTTAACTTGACCGCCGGCATTCTTTACAATACCCGCGTCTTTAAATTGGCCAACCAATCGGTCAACGGTCGTACCAATGTCGCTGGCGAGCTTTTCTATAGATACATCTGCCATTACGTAATTATCCCCCTGTTGACCTTACTCTTCTTCACTGAACCAAACGATGTTACGAGCAGCCATTATTAATGCACCTGCAGTTTCGTCGTTAAGTTCATCGATATCATTGATATCATCGGTGCCTTGTTCTGCTAATTCTTCTAGGTCGGTAATACCGCGGCTGGCCAACACATAAGCCACGTGTTTACTCATACCTTCAAGATTTAATAAGGCTTCTGTCGGTTCTGCACCTTCAAGGGACTCTTCGTCCGCTAGTGCTCGCGTAGTTAGGAAGGCACGCGCTCTTGTACGCAGTTCTTCAACGGTATCTTCATCTAATCCTTCAACCGCTAAAAGTTCACTTACTGGAACGTAGGCTACCTCTTCTAACGTGGTAAAGCCTTCATCTACTAGTACTGATGCAAAATCTTCATCAATATCAAGACCAGCTGTGAATAGGTTAAGTACCTTCGCATTTTCTTCTTCGTGTTTCTTGTTGAGATCGTCAACCGTCATCACGTTAAGTTCCCAGCCACTTAGTTGGCTGGCTAGACGTACGTTTTGACCGCTTCTACCAATTGCTTGCGCAAGGTTATCTGCTTCAACTGCTACGTCCATCGTGTTGTTATCTTCATCAACAACAATCGATGCTACCTCTGCAGGCGCCATGGCGTTGATAACAAATTGCGCCGGATTCTCATCCCACAATACGATATCGACACGCTCACCGCCTAGCTCTCCAGATACTGCCTGTACGCGTGAACCACGCATACCAACACACGCACCCACTGGGTCTAAGCGTTTGTCGTTAGTTTTAACGGCAATTTTTGCTCGTGAACCTGGATCTCGTGCTGCAGATTTTATCTCTAATGTTTCTTCCGCGATTTCTGGTACTTCAAGGCGGAATAATTCAACCAGCATGTCTGGGTGAGTACGGCTAATAAATAGCTGTGCACCACGGGCTTCTGGACGAATAACATAAAGCAGACCACGTACTCTATCACCTGGACGGAATGTCTCTCTTGGGAGCATATCGTCGCGGTAAATAACACCTTCTGCGTTATTACCTAAATCAATAATGATGTTGTCGCGATTAACTTTCTTAACCGTACCAGTCACTAACTCGCCAACTCTGTCTTCGTACTCAGCAATCATTTGCTGGCGTTCTGCTTCTCGAACTTTTTGTACGATAACTTGTTTTGCAGTCTGCGTAGTTATGCGGTCGAACTTGATAGATTCAATCTGTTCTTCAACATAGTCACCCAATTCTATCTCTGGTTCATCAACCTGAGCCGCTGAAATTGTAATTTCAGCGTATGGGTTTTCTTGTTCTTGGTCATCAGGTGTAACTAACCAACGACGGAATGTGTCAAAGTCGCCAGACGTTCTGTCGATACTTACACGAACTTCTATTTCGCCTTCATTTTTCTTTTTCGTCGCGCTTGCAATCGCAAACTCTAACGCTTCAAAAATCTTTTCTCTAGGCACTTGTTTTTCATTTGAAACGGCTTCCGCCACTAACAAAATTTCTTTATTCATTTTCGCCTCTCTTTTGCCTTCGTCGATGAAAGCAGAGCTGTTCCGTTAATCGAACGTGGGAACAACGTTACCTTTTTCGATATTCGCCACAGCTAACTGGAACTGTTGGCCATCCACTTCAATACTTATCATGCCGTCTTCGCAAGAAAGTACTTCGCCTTTGAAATTACGTCTGTCGTCCATCGGCATAGACAAACGAACTTGAACCACTTCACCCACAGAAGCCTTATAATGCTTTTCATTGAAAAGCGGCCTATCCATTCCAGGTGATGACACTTCCAAGTTGTATTCGGTACTGATCGGATCTTCTACGTCTAATATTGCGCTTACTTGATGACTAACATCTGCACAATTATCAACGGAAATACCATTCTCGTGATCAATAAAAACGCGAAGAATATAATGTTTCCCCGCACGTACAAACTCGACACCAACCAGCTCGAACCCAAGTGCTTCAACACCAGGATTTAGCATTTCGGTTAGTTTATCTTCAAGTCTTGCCAATCCAAACCTCCAAAAACGAAAAAAGGGCCATAAGCCCACCTGTCATCACCTAGATAAACGTTACTTCACTAGGTTTTAATACAACAAAAAGCCCCGGACTAGCGGGGCTTTTTGTTGTAATTCTGAACCCTATACCATCGCTTTTAGAAAGCGACATCTATTTGGGTAAAAACACCGTCAGGTGATAGCTTGCTATTAATAAGTGCGTTACTTTCCTAAAAACTTGAGGGAGCCCGCTCTCATTACCTAATCACTGCATTATACGTACAGGCACCGCATTAAGCAACAGCGATACAAAATTTACTCTATTTCTTTGAACATGGCTTTCGCTTTCACAAGCTTTGGAACCGGAAAGAGTGTCTTTTATAGAGGGCGGCAAGAACTCGCGTAGACTTTCAATCTAACTTGGTAACTCAATACAATAATAATGCAGTGTAATCGCTGGGATTTTTTTTCTGCATATTTTTTCTGCACATAAAGATGTAGAAAGGAAAAGAGTCAGGAATGTAAAGGCAAAGCTAAAGAGACCTATCATGTACAATTAAACAAGCAAAAAAAACCCAGCAAAAGCTGGGTTTTTAATGTGGTTGCGGGAGCAGGATTTGAACCTACGACCTTCGGGTTATGAGCCCGACGAGCTACCAGACTGCTCCATCCCGCGTCTGTACGGTAAAATGTGATATACACATTTTAAAAATTCTGGTATATTTTCTGTGGTTGCGGGAGCAGGATTTGAACCTACGACCTTCGGGTTATGAGCCCGACGAGCTACCAGACTGCTCCATCCCGCGCCAGAAAATATCGGTTGAGATTGCTTGGCTTTTCTTCCTCGCCTCAACGTGGAGCGTATTATACATAGGGACTTTTTTAACACAAGCGTCTAACATCAAAATATTGCATTTTTCTGACTGTTCGCAGGTTTATTGAACAATGTGTGCAAACATAATACAAAATAATGCGCTTTATCCGCTTTTACGTCTCTATCTATTTAAACTTTTCCATTTTTTCAGCCAGTGAAAAGTCGAGATCACTCAACCCATCAACATCATGAGTGGTTAATTTTACTTCCACTTTGTTATAAACATTAAACCATTCGGGATGGTGTTTGAGCTTTTCAGCCCAAATAGCAATTTGTGACATCCAACCAAACGCTCGAATAAAACTTTTAAACGAAAACGTCTTTGTTATTGCATCACCGTCTCTCACCCATTTGTCACCATCAACGACCAATTCGTTGAGTGTGATTAATTTAGATTCAATGGCGGCGTCATCTAGTTTTGTTGTCATAGCACTATCTCCTGTTGTTTTGGATACTCTAAATAACTCAGCGATAAATTGAAAAGTAAACGCTAATATTAAAATGCCAAGTCTCAGGTATTAGTGGTGATAAATGTTTACATCGAGTAGGGTGAGGCGTCACCGCCTCATCCCTCTCACAGAACCGTACGTACGGGCCTCGTATACGGCTCCTGCATACTTCATATCGCCATTGTTGGTGACGCAATAAGTAAATTAACTCCTACCG
>NZ_JAPVOT010000008.1 GCF_027257845.1 Alteromonas sp. BMJM2
AGTCCGCAAGGCGGGGTGATAAGCCCCCTCATAGCGAACATCTATCTGGATGCGTTCGATGAGGAAATGAAACAACGTGGGCACCGCATAGTGCGCTATGCTGATGACATCCTTATCTTGTGTTGCAGTCGAGCAGCGGCAGAGAATGCCAAAGCGCAAGCTACACAAATCTTAGAAGAAAAGCTAAAGCTAAGCGTAAATACGGAGAAAACACACATCACACACAGTGATGATGGTGTGAAGTTCCTCGGCGTTGAAATCGGGACGAAATATACCCGTATACAGCCCAAGAAACTCACCGCGTTTAAGGCGAAGCTCAAGCAGATGACGAAACGCAATGGCGGAATACCGCTGCAATCG
Organism: Alteromonas sp. BMJM2; assembly: GCF_027257845.1. Classification (GTDB taxonomy): domain Bacteria; phylum Pseudomonadota; class Gammaproteobacteria; order Enterobacterales; family Alteromonadaceae; genus Alteromonas. The sequence continues at coordinate 361 of NZ_JAPVOT010000008.1, forward strand.
GTCATCAAGGCATTAAACCCACTGTTAAGAGGGTTTAGTCACTACTTCAAGATAGCCAATGCGAGCAGGGTATTTAAGCAAATAGCGAGCTGGCTAAGACGTCGCTTACGCAGTATCCAACTTAAGTTATGGAAGAAGGCGAGCCGCCTCCATCGCTGGCTACGCCAGCATGGCTATAAAGGTCAGTTCGCTCACATCAACATGACGAGTTGGTGCAGTGCACGCAGCCCCTTAGCAAGCTATGCGATGCCAAACAGTTGGTTCGATGAACTCGGGCTAATGAACGTGGAGAATGTTGCAACGGGATATGTGTTTAGCAACTACGCTAAATGATTATGTGCATGAGCCGTATACGAGGCCCGTATGTACGGTTCTGTGAGAGGGATGAGGCGGTGACGCCTCACCCTACTCGATATTTGCGGCTTTTATCACATTCTTTATTGTTTCTTTTTTGAAACGAGGAAATGTTAAATGAAGACAATTGAGGTGCATTTGGTCAATGCGTTTACCGCTTTTGATGAGGGCGGAAACCCTGCGGGGGTGGTGTTAAATGCAGATAGCTTGTGTATTGAAGAAAAACTTAAGGTAGCTCAGGCCGTGGGCTATTCTGAAACTGCCTTTGTATCTAAAGACGAATACGCCGACGTAGCACTGTCATTTTTCACCGTTACTGGCGAAGTTGATTTTTGCGGCCATGCCACTCTCGCCGCATTTTCACTGATGTTTAAAAAAGGAATATTACCAGCAGGGGACTATACACAGCGCACGAAGGCAGGAATGCTGGGGGTGAGCATCACGGGCGAAGGTAATGTGGTTATGGGGCAAAAGTCGCCAGAATTCACCCAACGCCTTACTTATGAAGAGGTATCTGAACTCATTGGAATTGCACCTGATATTTTGGCATCTACTCATCTTCCCATTGAAGTTGTGTCTACCGGGCTGCCGGATATTATTGTGGCGTTGCCAACAGGTTATTTAAGTAAAATTAGCCTAAACAAAGATAAAACCACTGAGTTTTGCCGACAGCATAATGCAGTAGGGATACACGCCTTCGAGCTAAGTGAATCCTCGTCTAACCTCACCGCGAGTTGTCGAAACTTCGCCCCTCTGCTTGGGATCGCAGAAGAGTCGGCTACGGGAAGTGCCAGTGGTGCCTTGGCCTGCTATTTAGCTAAGTATTGTATTGGAGATATTGGTATCAAGAAGAATGGTTCTACAGCAAGCAGCAGTGAAAATTGCAGCAAACACCGGCGTACGCTCACTAAGAAGAATTCAACTTTCAACTTCGTCTTTGAGCAGGGGCGGGCAATGGGATGTGTTTCACGTATTTTGGCTACTGTTGCCATTAAAGACAGCAAAAACACGCAATGGGAAGTATCAGTGGCAGGCTTAGCCAGCACTATTGGCAAAAAAGCTATCGTGCTCAGATCCCCGAGTATCTAAAGCTCTCTTGCTCTTGTTCCGCTTAAGGTAAAAGCGTAGAGGGGTGTAGGAAGCAGAACGTGTTCAGATACTCAATGTGCCCAGGTGATATCGTAGAGGCGTGTGTATTAAAAGCCCTAGTCTTGGGCTAGTTTTACCCGTATTTTATTATTTGCCAACGTAGTGTGATGAAGACTTTTCAGGGCATTGTTAGCCTCGTCAGCATCAGCCATTTCAACAAAGGCAAAACCTTTTGATTGGCCGGTCTCTTTGTCAAGTACAAGGCTGCAGTCATTTACAGTGCCGTGGGCTGAAAAAAGAGTAAGAATTTCTTGTTCTGTGGTCGTTCTCGCAAGATTGCGAACTAGAAGTTTCATAGGATCGTCGCTTTAAAAAATGAATCTTTATTGTCTCAGGTATAAACAAGCAAACCAAGCAAAGAATACATTTATTCATCACGCCCTAGTTGTTGTGAAATCCTTTGCTCGGTGACATTCATTTAACAATGAATGTCAGGTCTGAGTTTTTACATCTAAAATTCAACCCTCAATACGTAATAAAAGGAAAAGAAGAATGATTACGCACAAACGATATATACCGTTGGTATTGATTGCACTAGTGAGCGGGGGGCTCTATAAAAATGCCTTTGGCCAAACCAACAGCGACGAAAAGCTGTTATCTGAAAAGGTCTATGCAACGGAGCCGAATGCTATCAATATGATCCCCTCTTCTGAGGAAGTAGAAGGATACATTGCGTATTTCAATTCGCCATCTCCATGGCTTAAAATACGAAGAAAGCGCATTAGCACGCTATTGCCCGGCGCAATGGCTGCAGCAGACTTGAACCACTGGTTAATTATATGTCGTGAGAATAACAACGACCCCCTAGCTAAACATGTAGGTTGTGAAAATGCAGGTGGCACGGCGGTGGTTCTCTTTAGTAAAGATAATGAATCCGACGAAGTGACTTCACGAATATTTTCTCCATTGAGTGAGTCAACGGCGCTAAAAGAATTAGGTACGTTTGACTTTGTAATCGACGTAGATAAATCACAAAGCGCGATAGAGGCGGCATCATCGTTTCTCACTCAGCAGAATACGAAAGGCCAAATTGGGATCAATAGTTTTACCGTTAATCCACTTGCTGATGGACTAAGCCATTCACAATATATTGCCCTAACCGACGCTTTTACAGGTACTGATATATCATTTAAAAGCGCTGAAGACGCCATTTACTATTGGCTTGCCAGAAAGTTACCGGAAGAAGTAGAGATAATGGCGAAAGCCGCCGCTATCACCTCAAGATGGGAATATGAAGCTTATCAAACTGTCATTCCGGGAAAGACCACTGACTTAGACATTGCGCAATTCTTAAAGCGTAAAATGTCGTACGCGGGAGTAGGCGATGGTTGGGCTCCTAGCCAGAATCCAGCGGTTAATTCCGGTCCAGACAGAGGGCATTCGCACCCTACTGACCGAGTGATTCAGCGAGGGGATGTCATTCAAATAGATTTCGGTATACGCGTTTTTAAGCAGTGGGTGACTGACATTCAACGTTTTGCCTATGTGTTGCAAGAGGGTGAAGCACAACCACCGGAGCAACTTCAGTATGCTTGGATAAGTGCAGTCCATGGTCGCAATGCAGCATTTAACGCCATGATCCCAGGCGCTACGGGCAATGCCGTTCACAAAGCGCAGCAAAACGTTATGCAGCAATCAGGCTCTCTACCTGTTATGTGGAGCACAGGTCACCCAGTGGGTTATGTGGCGCACGATGTCGGACCCAATTTGGGAGTGAGACCCGCATCCGATAAACTACTGGACAGACAAATGACCTTTGCTTTTGATGGTTTTTTTAGTTGGTATTATTCTGAACATAATGACGATTCATCAACCGTTTTACATGAGGGAAAAAGACAGACAACTAAGACTATTTCAGTAGAAGATATGGTGGTTATAAAAGAGGGTGGTGCTAGATTTCTAACACAACCGCAAACTTCTCTTATTCTAATAAATTAGGTGTATCTAGAGCGCGTGTTATCCATCAGATAGCACGCTATTACTCTGGCTGCTTAGATATTGTTTACAGGTAGGTATCGGGATGAATCTTATTAATCTTCCAGTCACCGTCTTCTTTAATAAGGTCTAAGCTGCGTAATTTCTCGATTTTATCATCGCCATACATACCGCTTAAAAAGACGGTAATGGTAGATTTCTCCGCAAACTCGGTTCTGCCTAAGCTGCCAGATGTTTGAGGTGTTACGGTTACTGTGTCGTATTTTAAATTGAGAAGATGTCGCTGAACGTTTCTATTGGTGTGGTAACGTTTAAGTATGCGAGTCATCTTTTCACTAGATAATGAAATGGCTTTATCTAGATTGTCATCTTCATACACGCTATTCAAAAAGGCAACGGCTGTGTATTCAGGTGTACTTTCATCAAGCATGCCATAGCGCCCAATTCCCTTTTCTTTCTCACCACATGCACTAAGCACTAGCAAAGCGGTTAGCCAGAACACGATATACAACTTATGAGCGTTCATTCTTTCATACTCCTGGGCGTTTTTCTTAACGGGCAGAGCGCGCTATTTTGCGCGTGTTTTAATCTTCCCACTATCTCTGTCTGCAAGAATACCAAAAATGTTGCTGCTAAACGAAATGCAAAGACAAAAAAAAGCGAGAAACTGGAATAAGTTTCTCGCTCTTGTTTTCAATGATAGAGACTGCTCTATCTTTCTTCATGCCGCATGTTTTTTATACTCAAACATGTTAATCGCTAAAATCCGTTGGCCTTAGCGATACTCTGCGTTGTTAAGTAGCAGAAGCTTTGTCTTTTATTGCACTTCTTCTTGCTCGTCGAAGGCACCGGCAAACATTGGGCTACTTAAGTAACGCTCAGTTGCGCTGGCTAAAAGCACAACAACAATCTTGTCTTTATTTTCTGGGCGTTCAGCAAAACGCTTTGCTGCTACCACCGCAGCACCAGAAGAAATACCCGCTAATATGCCTTCGTCGGTCATTAGCTTGCGCGCCATTTCCATACATTCTTCGTTAGAGACTTGCTCTACTTCGTCGATAAGATCTAGGTCAAGGTTGCCCGGGATGAATCCTGCACCAATACCCTGAATTTTATGTGGGCCTGGCGTTAACTCTTCACCCGCAAGTGCTTGGGTGATAACAGGAGAGTCAGTTGGTTCAACCGCAACGGATGTAATGGCTTTGCCTTTAGTGTTTTTAAGGTAACGACTTACACCAGTGATTGTACCGCCTGTACCTACGCCAGCGACGAAAGCATCAACTTTACCATCGGTGTCTTCCCAAATTTCAGGCCCGGTGGTTTTTTCATGGATAGCTGGGTTTGCCGGGTTGTCGAACTGCTGCAATAACACGTATTTGTCAGGATCTGAGTTAACAATTTCTTGTGCAGCGGCAACAGCCCCTTTCATACCTTTTGGCGCTTCGGTAAGCACTAGGTTTGCGCCTAATGCTTTAAGCAACTTGCGTCGCTCTAAACTCATGCTGCTTGGCATGGTTAGCGTTATCTTATAGCCTCGTGAAGCCGCAACAAACGCTAGGGCAATACCTGTATTACCACTTGTAGGCTCTACGATCTCTTTTCCTTTGGTCAGTACACCGCGTTCTTCCGCATCCCAAACCATGTTTGCACCAATACGGCACTTAACGCTGAAGCTTGGGTTACGAGACTCTATTTTTGCGTACACGTTACCAGAGGTAACGCGATTTAATTTCACTAATGGCGTACGGCCAATCGCAAGAGAATTGTCGTCAAATACGTTCATTTCTAATCCTTAACTCGTTCTTGATTCGCAAGCAAATCCCAACAGTCGTGATCGGTACGACCTTTTTAATAGTTAATAATTCATAGCCTGAATTTGGGGATTTCTTTATACCCCTATATCATTGGTCCCAAACGTAAAAATGCAAAGTGTTTTTTAGCTATATGTTATTGTTAAATTACATGAAGACGAAGAATTAAACGGAGTATAAGAAGAATGGCTTTTAGTGGCACGTCTAATTACATCGCAACCAAAGACTTACAGCTCGCGGTAAACGCAGCTATTACTCTAGAGCGCCCCTTATTAATCAAGGGCGAGCCAGGTACCGGTAAAACGATGCTTGCTGAAGAGCTCGCTGAAAGTTTAGGCACTGAGCTTATCCAATGGCATATCAAATCGACGACTAAAGCTCAGCAAGGACTGTACGAATACGATGCGGTTTCCCGTCTTCGTGATTCACAGCTTGGCGACGATCGTGTTCACGATATTAAAAACTATATTGTTAAAGGAAAGCTTTGGGAAGCGTTTACCGCTGAAAAACGCCCAGTATTGCTCATTGATGAGATAGACAAAGCCGATATCGAGTTTCCAAACGACTTATTGCTCGAACTCGATAAAATGGAATTCTATGTGTACGAGACCCAAGAGCGCGTTGTCGCCGCTCAGCGTCCCATCGTTATTATTACGTCCAATAATGAGAAAGAATTACCCGACGCTTTCTTGCGTCGCTGTTTCTTCCACTATATTCAATTTCCAACACCTGAAGATATGGAAGAGATTGTTAATGTTCACTTCCCTGATCTTAAGAAGAATTTGCTGAGCGAGGCATTAGGTGCATTTTTCAATTTACGCGATGTGCCAGGGCTTAAGAAAAAGCCATCCACCTCTGAGTTAATTGACTGGCTTAAATTGCTGGTAGCTGAGGATATTCCACCAGAGGCCCTGCACAACAAAGATGGGAAAGCATCTATCCCACCACTTTATGGTGCACTGCTGAAAAATGAGCAAGATATCCACCTGTTTGAAAAACTGGCCTTTATGGCGAGACGCTAATGCTTATTCAGTTTTTTTTCACGCTACGAAAATATCAGGTTAAAACAACCCTTCGCGAGTTGCTTGATTTACTCAGAGCAATGGAAAAGCACGTGGTGTATGCCGATATTGAAGCGTTTTACAGTTTGTCGCGCACCATCATGGTAAAAGATGAAACTCAGTACGATAAGTTCGACCGAGCTTTTGCTAATTATTTTGAAGGTGTCGAGTCAATTGACTTATTCGGTAAAGAGATCCCTGAGGAATGGTTACGCAAAGAGCTTGAAAAGAACCTAAGTGCTGAAGAGCGCGAGGCCCTCAGGCAAGCTGGTGGTCTTGATGAGCTCATGGAAACCCTTAAAAAACGTTTAGAAGAGCAAGAGAAGCGTCACCAAGGTGGCAACAAATGGGTAGGCACGGGCGGTACGTCACCCTTTGGCGCGTATGGCGATAACCCTGAGGGTGTTCGCATTGGTCAAAAGGGCAATCGCAAGTTCTCTGCAGCTAAGGTATGGGACAAACGGGAATTCAAAAATCTGTCGTCCGATGTAGAGCTCGGCACGCGAAACATTAAGGTTGCCCTTCGAAAGCTGCGCAAATTTGCCCGCACGGGTGCGAGTGAAGAACTTGATGTAAGAACGACCATTGGTGAAACCGCGAGAAAGGGTGGCATGCTGGATATTCATATGGCACCTGAGAGACACAATGCAGTTAAAGTGTTGATGTTTTTCGATGTGGGAGGCTCTATGGACCCTCATGTGAAAACCACTCAAGAGCTGTTTTCAGCGGTGCAGTCTGAATTTAAGTACTTGGAATACTTTTATTTTCATAACTGTGTGTATGAAGAAGTGTGGAAGGATAATTTGCGCCGTAATAAAGAACGGATCTCAATATGGGATATTATTCATCGATACGGCAAAGACTATAAAGTGATATTTGTAGGGGATGCCACTATGGGGCCTTATGAAATCACCTATCCTGGCGGCAGTGTAGAGCACTGGAATGAAGAGCCAGGCAGTGCATGGATGCAAAGGCTGTTAAATCACTTCAGTAACGCGGTGTGGCTAAATCCTCAGGCTGAAAATTATTGGCCTTATTACTCGTCTATCAAAATTATGCGTGAAATTATGGAAGACAAAATGTATGGGTTGACGCTAGAAGGTCTGACTGACGCCATAAAAGGACTGAGTCGTGCTCGATAATCAGCAGATAGTTAATTTCGTGTTGGCTCGCGCATAGAAAGCGGTGGGAAAAACAGGAATGAGCCCTTTTACTGTTAAAAGTGAAAGGGCTCATTGCTAGCTGATTGGTTAAATTTTCTGAACCTTTGCTATGAATTTGTCTGCTATTGAAGCGTTAATCGCTTGTCCGCTGTTTACGCTTTAAGCACGTTAGTTGAACGCTGAATATAAAGTAGCCTAGCTCCCAGTAATACTGCGGCGGCACTTAATCCAACAATAAACCCAATCCAAAACCCAGCCGCTGCCATTGGCTCGTTAGTCAGCCATGAGGTTCTTCCCAAAATAATGCCGGTAGGAAGACCGATAAGCCAATATGACACAAAGGTGATGATAAACATTGCCGTGGTGTCTTTATATCCTCGCAGCGCATTGGCCGATATTACCTGTACAGCGTCTGAGAGCTGGAAAAGCGCTGCATAGATAAGTAGGGCATTGGCAATGGCGTAAACCTCGCCGTCGCTTGTGTATAAGCTGATAATGAAACCTTTAGCCACGAGGGTGAAGGTGGCGGTACATGCAGAAGTAATAAATCCAATTAAAATGGCACTTCGCGCTGCTATTTTTGCCTGTCGAGGGTTCTTTTGTCCAATACGATAGCCAATGCGAATGGCCACGGCCATACCTATACTCATTGGAAACATAAACATCAGTGCAGAAAAATTAAGCGCGACTTGATGTGCTGCCACTACGGTAGCGCCAAACGGCGCAAGAAGTAGGGCAACGGCAGAGAACAGTGTCACTTCAAACAGGATTGTCATTGCAATAGGAAGGCCTAAAGCAAAGGTTCTTCTAATGGACGTTATGTTTGGACGATACCATTGATTAAACAGATCGTATTTTCTAAGAGCAGGTGAAAAACGTACGTAGATAAAGGTGGCAATTAGCATGGTGTAAATAACCAGCGAAGTAGCAACCCCGCAGCCAGCACCACCCATGGCAGGTAATGGGCCAACACCATAAATGAATAAATAATTGCCTACAATGTTTGCCATCAAGCCAATGACGGTAATGATCATGGTGGGCTTTGTTTTACCTAGTCCTTCGCAATAATTTCTCAGCCATTGATAGATAGCAAAGCCAGGCATGGCAAGAAATACATAGATAACGTAGTCTACGGTTATGCTGTGAAGCTCTGGTGCCATAGGAAAGAGTGACACGATACTCTCGGTAAAGGGAATAAACGCGGCGATCATTAAGCCAACAAATAACACCAAATAACCAGCTTGCTGACTGGCATCAGCAATACCCGCAATGTTTTTGTTGCCGTGTAGTCTTGATATTATAGGCGGTAAGGCAAGCGCAATACCCTGAATAAAGCAAAGAAGGGGGATGGTAATACTAAAGCCTAAAGCCACAGCAGCCATGTCAGTCGCGCTATAGCGTCCTGCCATTATAGTATCACTGACACCCATCAGCATTTGCGTAATTTGGGCAATGAGCAACGGCCACGCTAACTTTAGTACGTCTCTAGCTTCGATAATAAAGCGTTTTCTATTCACAGATGTTTATTCTCACGGTAAAAAATTCAGACTAAAATGTTTTTTAAAAGATCATGTCTAAACAGTATTGTTTGAAAGATGAAAAGCAATAGGCATAGCTCAATAGGCATAGCGCAACAGGCAAGGCTTTAGCGCATTAGGTAAATGGCATCACCGGCACCGTATCGCCAATAGCTAACGTGCTTATATCTTCATGGATGATCATAAAGCAATTAGCGGATGTGATCGATGTCATCACACCTGAGCTTTGTGTTTTAAACGGCGTGACCACTAAGCTCCCATTGTCGTCGTAACTCATAGTGGCTCGCTGGTAATCTCGACGCCCAGCACGACGCTTAATGTCTTTTGTAAGCACAGCCGTTACAGTGAGCGCAGTGTGACCGTCTTGACGCCCCTGCATTTTACTGATAATGGGAAGTACAAGCAGCTTCGCGGTCACAAAAGAGGAGACGGGATTGCCCGGCAGTCCACAAAATACAGTATTGTTAAGTTTACCAAGAGCAAAAGGCTTTCCTGGCTTAACAGCAATTTTCCAAAACTCGATGTGGCCCATGGCCTCTATGACATCTTTTACATAATCAGCATCGCCAACGGATACACCGCCACTGCTCACCATAATATCCACATGGTTGCCTATCGCCTTGCTAGTAGGGTCTGCGGCTTGATTAAATAAACAGGTCAGTGATGCTTTATCATCTTCAACGATGCCGAAATCAATCACTTCTACATTTTCGTCACTTAAGATGGCGCTGATACCAACACGATTCGACTCATAAATTTGCGTATTGCTGCGCAACTCGCCAGGGGCCGCTAGTTCATTGCCAGTGGCAACAACACCAACCCGTAGTTTTCGATAAACCACCACCTCGTTAAGACCTTGAGAGGAAAGTAACATAAGATGCTCTGCCCGTAGCTGAGTTCCTTTTTTAATAAGTACTTGCCCTTTGGTGATATCGTTGGCTTGAGGGCGGATATTTTGACCCGGTGTAGGGTCCTCATTAATGATCACGTTGCCGTTCGCATCACTGCCACAGTTCTCAATCATTATCACTGCATTTGCGCCATCTGGAATAGGCGCGCCAGTCATAATTTTGTAAGCATGACCAACGGCTAGGGGGGTAGAGGCCTTTTCTCCAGCTGTAATAATACCTTGAACGATAAGGGTTTGGCCTTGATTGTATGAGCCTGCGTTAATAGCAAACCCATCCATTGCAGAGTTATCCCAGGGCGGTACATCTAGCGTAGCGACAACATCTTGTGCTACTACACGACGATGTGCACTGAATAGGCTCACTATTTCAACGTCAGAAACCGCGTGCGTAGCTGCTAGCGCTTTTGCGAGCGCCTCTTCCAATGAAAGCCAGCTAGATGACATTTTGATAACTCCCTGAGTGATTAAACCGTGGTATGAAATTGATTACGTTTAGCTTAATGAAAAAAAGACCATCACCGAAAATGGATGAAGACACCATTAACGATGATAAAAATAAACGAGGAATACTACAGAAAAATACGCTATCCACCAAAGGTTAATGCGTTAGTATTCAACCTTTATGGATAGTTTTAGCTGATGGTATACCGGCAGACGTGCTAGTTAGAAACATGGTATAGGCTAATTACTCTAAAGGGCGGCCATATAAGATTACGGGTACAAAGCTGGGGATATAGGTGATGGGCGTAACGTTAGGCGTCTAGTGCTACGAAATAATAGAAGCAATGCCACTGAAGTCATCAAATACCCAATTGGGATTGTGCGCACGAATATCTTCGCCATAGTTATATCCGTAGGTAAGCCCAACACTTCGTATGCTTGCAGCATGTGCCGCTAAAATATCGTTTTTCGAATCGCCTACCATAACGCATTCATTCGCTTTGACGTTCAGGGTTTTACAAACATGGTTCAAAGGCAAGGGTGAAGGTTTCTTTTCCTTTAAAGAATCACCACCAATAAAGAGAGAGAAAAAAGATTCAACCTTGAACGCTTCCACAATGGGGGCGATAAACTTTTTGGGCTTATTAGTTACTAGCGCTAGCGTATAGCCTTTACGTGAAAGGGAACTGAGTGTGTCATACACATGAGGGTAGAGAGTAGAAGCGCGACACACGTTTAAATCGTAATGATATAAAAAACGCTGAAAGGTATGGTCGATTAACTCGTTGCTTATAGACTTAGACTGCTGCGTGTTAGCATCGGTATTGCCAGATAGTCCTCGCTCAACCAGCACTTTTGCACCATTACCTACCCAATTTCTAATTGTGGATTCACCGAACGTTGCCATACCCACATCGTTAAGTGCATTGTTTAATGCGCTCGCAAGATCGGGGACTGAATCAACAAGTGTACCGTCTAAATCAAATATAAAAGTGGTTATAGGCTGCATAAAATACGGGTCGTTACTGGTGGTTAATGTAAATTTTGAGGCTGTGACTTAATTTATTGCGGCGATTTGAATGTGCTGAAACCAACGCTCAGCACATCATGTATCACCTCTTGCCACACACTATTCAAAGTCTTGGTTACTGATCCACAGTGTCTGGTAGGGCTTTAATTGAATAAAGCCGCTTGAAAGACAAATTTCATCACGTGTTACCAAGTCTATCCAGTTGTCAGTGCCGATTAGATTGATATCTGATAGCAAAATGGTTTTTTCTTCATCGCAAATATTATTCACGCAGAAAATACTTTGCTTTCTATCAAGACTTTGCCGCCAATACCCAAATACTTCCTTACCCAACTGCAGTGTGAACTGAGTTGCATTGGGGTGAAATGCTGGTTGCGCCTTTCTTATACGGATAAGCTGAGACACCCGGGTTAACACTTTGTGGTGTTGAGAGAAGGGCGAATCAAGCAGAACCTCTAATTCATCGATATTCCAGCGGCGACGGTTAATACTTCTATTTTGTCCTGTGTTTGCCACTTTCTCATAGTCGTTGGATGTGCCCAGTAAGCTGTGAATATACAGCCCGGGAATACCTTCCATTCCTAGCATAATCGAGTGAGCACAGATAAAGCGGTCTACTTGGAATCGGTCTGGCCCTTTGGTGGTGCCTTGTAATGCGTCAAACAGGGTAATATTAATTTCATAAGGTTTTTGTTTACCGTGTTCAGACGCTCGCCAAGAAATCTTACCGCCAAAGTTCTGCATGGTATGAACCAGATCTGATATTTCTTCATCGTCGAGCAGCCCTTCAGCTGGACGTAATCCAATACCATCATGTGACGCAATGAAATTAAAATAGGCCGTACCGTTTTGCGCCGGAGGCATGCTCATCATCCAGCTCTTTAAATAGGTACAATCGCCAGTGACAAGGGTGTTAACCAGAAGCGGTGGTAGAGAGAAGTTATAAATGGCATGCGCTTCGTTTGCATTGCCAAAATACGTTAGGTTTTCTCTATTTGGAATGTTGGTTTCTGTGATAATAATGATAGAAGGATCGACATGCTCAATCAGTGTTCTCAATAAACGCACAACTTCGTGAGTTTGAAACAGATTAATGCTATTTGAGCCGACTATTTTCCACAAAAATGCCACCGCATCTAGCCGGAAAAGCTTGGTGCCTTTATCAATATACAGTTTGATAATGTCCACAAAGGCCAGCAGCACCTTTGGATTTCTAAAATCAAAATCGACCTGATCATGACTGAAGGTACACCACACGTGCTTAGTCCCTTCGGCGGTTTCAGTTTCTCTCAGCAATGGAGAGACACGAGGCCTGGTTACCATAGAAAGATCGTCTTGTGGGTCAGCGGTAAAGAAAAAATCTGAGCCTGGTCCTTCACTTTTTATAAAGTTATCAAACCAAACGCTTCTCGCCGAGCAATGATTTATAACCAAATCTGTCATCAGCCCATAGTCTTTCGCTATGGCCTCTATGTCTTCCCACGAGCCTAACGACTCATTAACGGTTGAATAGTCAATGACTGAAAAGCCATCGTCGGAACTATAGGGGAAGAATGGCAATATATGCACATTGTTGATCGTGTTTTTGCAATATTGATGTAAGAAGTTATTCAAGGTTACCAATGGTTTTTCATTCTCACGGATAACGCTATCACCATAGGTGATCATAATAATATCTTCTTCATCCCAATAGTTATGGTGAGATTGAGGCGAAGCAATGTCTTCGCTCGATGCTATGCCGATAGCGGCTAGCAGCTGCTCCGTTAGCGTTTCATAGGACACGTCTAACGAAACATCGGCATAGATAGTCTCTAAATGGTGCTTTACTTTGTCATAGAGAGGTTCCCATGCCATATTATTTCTCCATATATTCGGCGGTGTCTGCTTCAACCGCTTCAAGTAGGCGTTCTAAAATGTCAGGTACCGCACTAGTTACTCGGTTCCAACTTGGAATAAACGGCGTTTCCATCGGGTTTTCTAAGAAGTTTTGACCCGCTTTCATGATATTACTGGCAAACATTTCTACCGCTTTTTCTTCGCTGTGAATGTCTAGAGTTAATCCGTTCATTACCGCGTCGTTGTGGTAGGTTTCGATAAAGTCGAGTGCAATCCTAAAATACGTCGCCTTAATTGAGCGGAACATCTCATTGCTAAATGTATAGCCCTGAGTCGCTAACTTTCTGAAAATGGCTTTAGTGATGTCGATAGACATCTTTGATAAGCCGCCTTCATCATTATTTAACGATAAGTCTTGATGCTTATGATCATAAATATCGCAGATGTCTGCCTGGCATAGACGGTTATGAGAATAGTTGCGATGCATTTCAGACAATACACCAATTTCTAGTCCCCAGTCGCTCGGAATGCGAATGTCGTTTAACACATCACGTCTGAATGAAAACTCTCCCGCTAGTGGATAACGAAAGCTATCCATAAACTCAAGGTATTCATTGTCACCCATAATGCGTTTGAGCGCTCTCAGTAAGGGCGTTACCAGCAGACGAGACACTCTGCCGTTAATTTTACCGTTGGCAACTCGGGCGTAAAACCCTTTACAGAACTCGTAGTTAAAGTTGGGATTCGCAACAGGGTAAATTAGCTTGGCAAGTAAGTCTTTTTCATAGGTCACAATATCGCAGTCGTGAAGCGCCACAGATTCAGCGCGGTTTGAAGCCAGTATGTAACCCATGCAGTACCATACGTTTCTACCTTTACCCATTTCTTTTGGGGCTAAACCCTGCGCTTGTAACTCTTCGTCTAAGGCCTTTAGGCGCGGCCCATCGTTCCATAACACCCGGTGGTGCTGTGGTAATTTACCGAAAAATTTAAGGGCGTGTTTATATTGATCTTCGTTGGCTCTGTCTAATCCAATAACAACTTCGGCCAAATAGGGAACCGATGTGAGCTCACCAATAATATGAGGTAATGCATCACCTTCAAGCTCTGAAAATAAAGAGGGTAAAATCAACGCCATGGGGCGTTTTTTAGAAAATTGAAGAAGTTCAGCCTCTAAGTCTTCTGTGGGTCTGCGCGATAAATTATGTAATGTAGTAATAACACCGTTTTGATAAAAATCAGCCATATGTGCTCCTAATTATAGCGATAGCAATTGAGTAAGCATTTCGGCCCAACCTTCTGGACCGTAAAGGGTGCTGGTATATACCTCTTCTTTTTTTACTGTTGGCGGAGGATTTACCGGTGATAAAATTCGTATTGAGATATCTGCCGCTTCTAGCATGGCAATATCGTTATTTCCGTCCCCAAGGGCAACGGTTTGTACAGCAACACCATTTTGTCTTTGGTATTCTTTTGCCAGCCACGTTAGCGCTTGGCCTTTATCGCAGTTGCCGGAAACGTGGATAAACCGCCCACCTTCTAGAGGATACGCGCCTCTGTGTGATACTGCTTTGAGAAATTTTTGTTTATCGTCATCGCTGCCTTGCCACAAAATGGGCTCGCCAAACTGACGCTTAGCGGCAAGGGAGGCGGAGTATTCATCTAATCCTGTACTGTCTTGGATTTCTTCAATGGACATTTTGGAAAATTGTTTGTAGCTGCCTTCAAAGTCACCACTTATTTTTTCCAACAGCTTAATCCAGTGGTTTTTGCTCGATATAAACGCCTTACACCAATATCCGTCCACCCATACTGTGCCGGCTGGCTTTTGTTTAAAAAAACCGTGTGGAATAAAAATAGCAGCGCCATTTTCAATGATGAAAGGGCCCGTTAAATCTATTTTCTCTCTAAGAGGCTGGAGCTCTGCATAGGTCTTGCTGGTGGTTGGAATAACGGGGATCTGCTTTTTGTCCAATGCGGTTAAAGCCGGTTTCGCCGCCTCAAAAGAGTAAGTATGATGGTCTAACAACGTGCCATCCATATCGGTGAAAACAAGCGTTTTTGTCATTACTTCAAATCCTGTTGAGTGATATTTCTGTGTTCGTCTAAATAGAATACGGTATCGCATTGCTGAGGAAGCGTACTGAGTGCATGCTCAGTAAGGCGCTGATAGTGTTGAATAAAACGAGCAACCTCATCATCGTTCATTACGCCAGTCTTTTCGCCTGTAGACGTTTTAGCAAGCTTGTGCTCTTGTTCTAAACGCCAATGTAAGACGCTGTCGAAGGAGGGGGCCGCTAGCATCACACTATAATCTATCTTGTTAAAAAGTGTTTGATATTCATTAGCGAGTTCACTGTTTACAAAAGAGCGCCAGGTACACAGTGAATCCTCTTCGCTTTCTAGCTCATTAACAGGGAGTGTTAACGCTGAGGATTCTTGTGGCGAGACGCCCACGCACCAGCCCTCTAAAATGATGACATCAGGGACAGCGTCCATTACTGGCCACTGAGATGTTGGGAAGGGGTTATCCGTGGATTTGTCAAACCGTGGAAGCTGCGTTCGTTCGCCCTTTTCAAGCATAGAAAACGTGTTGAGAGCCAATGGTATGTTGTGGGTTCCCGGTACGCCGCGCGTCTTTAATAGCGGGTGTACCTTTATGGCAAGAGCGTTTCGATGGGCTTTATCCAGATAAAAATCATCAATGGAAAGTGAGACCACACGCATTGCGTAATCAGATGTTAAATAGGACTCTATAAAACTGGTGAGTGTAGATTTTCCAGAGCCTTGGCAACCATTAATACCCACAATGAATGGTTGCTTTGCACTTTTTTGGTGCTTTAGTAACTGTTCACAGAGTGGGATGAACCACATTTGTGCAGTGTCTGCGTAGCTACTTGGCAGATGGTGGGCTGTTAAAAAGCCATGTATATCCATGTTGTCACCCTAATCAATACAGAATTAGCACTCCAATACTGCTTAGGGTTACAACATTTATGCCAACAAAGCGATTAATTTCAAGATGAGCTCAATTACTTCTTGTTAGCGACGATAACGGCTCTTTGTGGTGCAGGGTAGCCTTCAATGGTGCGCGTAATATCTTCTGGGTTGAGAAAATCTTTCAACGACTGGGTCTCCATCCATTCTGTTGCACGCTGCTCATCAAGGGTAGTGTGGTTAATATCAACCACGCGTATATTTTCAAATCCGAGACGCTCTAACCACACCATCAGCGCCTTTGCGCTGGGAAGAAACCAAACATTACGCATTTGTGCGTAACGCTCGCCAGCCATTAGCACAGTGGTTTCATCACCATCAACAACAAGGGTTTCAAGCACCAATTCGCCACCCTTGCGCAACTGGTCTTTCAACTGGGTAAGAAACTGCATAGGATCTTTGCGATGATAGAGCACTCCCATTGAGAACACGGTGTCGAATGCCTTAAGCGGCTGCATGTCTTCAATGCCAAGGGGTAAAAAATGAATATTTCGTTGTCCAATAAAGTGCTTAATGGCTTGAAACTGAATTAAAAACAGCTGTGTGGGGTCGATACCATAGACACCGGAGGCGTCTTCGCCCAGCATTCTCCACATGTGATAGCCACTGCCACAGCCTACGTCTAGCACTTGTCTGTTTTTAAGCGGCGCAATATGAGGCACTACGCGATCCCATTTCCAATCTGAGCGCCACTCTGTATCGATATGAATGTCGTGCAGATAGAAAGGGCCTTTACGCCATGGCATAAATTGCTTCATTAACCCGCTAATTTGTTTTTGAGTATATTCGTTTATGTCAGCAGCAGCGCCTACGGTTACGCTGGTGCTTAATTCAATAGTGCTAGGCGCTGTTTGCGGCAACTTGGCGAGAAGTCGACACCATTTATCGAACTCACCATGCTTATTGTGTTGCTGCCATGTGTTGAGCTGTGAAGGAAGTGTTTGAAGCCACGCTGAAAGAGGGCTATCTAACAGAGATTTATAGCAGTCGTTAAACCAAGTCTGCGCTAATTTGCTCATTGTGTTCTCGTTGTGCTCTTAGTATATAAAGCGTCAATAACGCCATGTGTAGCTAAAAGAAATGATGGGTGCCGATAAAGTGATAAAAGTAACTCGAGGTGCTAAACCTATCGCTTAAGGGCAACAATAGAGGTGAAGTTGTAGCACTTAAACCACATCACTACCTCATCAAAGCCAGCATTGCTTAGCCTTTGCTCATGCTCTGCATACGTATCGGTCAACATGACCTTTTCTAGCGAGGCACGTTTTTGGCTGACTTCTAACTCGCTGTAGCCATTATTGCGCTTGAATTGATGATGTAAGTCGATTAAAAGTTCATTTCCAGCCACTGAAGGGTGGCGAATTTTTTCAGATAAAACCAGTATGCCCCCAGGGTTCAAGCCGTCAAAAATTCGTTTAAGCAGACTCCCCCTATCCGCAGGGGGAATAAATTGCAAAGTGAAATTCATTATCACCATAGAAGCGTTTTCTATTTGGATATCCTGCGCCATTCCTTGTTCAACCCTAATAGGGTTTGGCAGTGAAAAGGTTTGTACAATCCGCTTGCAGCGGTCAACCATTGCCTCAGAGCTATCAATACCGATAATCTCACACACTTTATTTTCTGTTGCTCTCGCCACCGATAAACTAGCAGCGCCAAGAGAGCAGCCCAAGTCATAAACACGGCTACCATTGGTCACCTTCATTGCAGCAAGTTCACCGATAGCGTGAATTATAGATTCATAGCCGGGCACCGAGCGTTGGATCATATCTGGAAACACATCAACCACTGACTCATCAAATTTAAAGTCGGTGACTTTGTTCAGCGGGGCGGCAAAAATGTTGTCGTGTTTCTTCACGTATTTCTCTTGGTTACGAATCTGGACATACAATTTTACCGTTTGAAACGGAAATGCCAAACCAAAACGTAAAATATATACTGAATTTACAGGTTTTTTACGGATTAGGGGTTTTAGTCACTAGTCTAAAGTATTAATCTATACTCATATTATAAAAAGGACGTAGTACGTTAATGACTAGAATCTTAATTGCAGACGATCATCCGTTGTTTCGAGAAGCATTGAGTGGTGCGCTTACCCCTTATTTCGAAAATGCTCAAATCGTCGAAGCGGAAAGTCTTGAGACTGCTCAAGACAGACTTAGCGAGTATGATGATATTGAGCTGGTACTGCTCGATTTGAATATGCCAGGTGGCGAGTATTTCAATGGCTTAATTACCTTGAGAGAGCAATACCCGAATATCCCGGTAGGTGTTATCTCTGGTAGCGACGGCGTCGAAGTTGTTGCTCAGGTAATGAGTCTGGGAGCCCAGGGGTTCATCCCTAAGGTATCTGCAACTCGAGAAATCGCTCAAGCTATTGTCGATATGATTGCGGGTAAAAAATGGCTTCCTAGTGGTATCGCAGAGCAGCTTGAGAAAGTGGATGATGAACTTAAAGTATTGCTACAAAGATTTAGAGAATTAACCCCAAAGCAAATCCAAGTACTCTCATACTTGCGTGCAGGTCTTATGAACAAGCAAATCGCGCATGAGATGAACGTAACAGAAGCTACTATTAAAGCGCACATCAGTGCAATACTTCGCAAGCTAGAAATTAATACACGCACCCAAGCAGTACTGTTAATGGATAAGCTTCAGCTTAGCTAATATAAGCGCTAACAAACGAGCTGAAAAGCGCGCGGCTAGTGTGTAAATTAAAATGAAAACAAAGCTAACTTAGCGTCAGCCCACTAGCGAAGCAATTTAAAAAAAACCGAACTTTACGTTCGGTTTTTTTATGCCTTTCACGTTTTGCCTAAAACTTTTTGTCTTAAGTAAGGACAGGCATTAAATCAAAGACACAAAAAGGCCGCTGTAGTAGCGGCCTTGTTCTTTCAACGAAATAGTTAAAGCAATAGACTATGCAGCCTTGCCACCTCGTTTCTTCGCGGCACTTGTCGAATTTATCTTAGCCACAAGTTCCTCGTGGTCAAAGTCGTCAACATTGATAGTGCGCAGCCTTCCTGCTTCCGTTTTGTGCAGTAACTCGGCCTCAGCTTTATCGATAATACCTTCAGCTAACGCTTCATCTGCTAAAACGTCTAAACGAGTAAATGGAAGTTTTGCTTTCTTGTGCTTACAAATGCGGTCAAACACTGGCTCGCTCAGCAATACATCATCAAGCGTTTGCTCAAGGTCGCCGAAAAGGCTACCGTCTTCACGGCTTAGATATTGACCATAACCTAGACGGCTACGTGCCGATGACGGCGTCTGAAGCATTTTAGCAATCGCATGTTCAGTTTTATCTGATGGCTTGCCAACACGACGTCCCACAGGAAGCACCATCACGCGTAACGCTACCGCAATAGCTCTGTTAGGGAAGTTAGCAAGGAAGTCTTCGATAGCCGTTTCTATATCGTGCAATGTGTTTTGCATTGCCCAATGTAGAAGAGGAAGGTCTTCTTTTAAACGACCGTCTTCATCGAAGCGCTTCAACGTTGTGCTACCCATGTAGATACCGCTTAGAATGTCGCCCAATCGAGCAGACAAACGTTCGCGACGTTTAAGATCGCCACCAAGTACACCCATCGACACATCGGTTAGTAGTGCTAAGTTTGCACTGTAACCTTGCATTAGCTTGTAATAGCGTGCTGTTTCGTCGGTAAACGGCGCACTGCTGAATGCTCCATTCGTTAGCGAGAACCAAATACTGCGAACAGTATTTGCTACCGCAAAACCAATGTGACCAAATACGGCTTTGTCGAAAGCAACAAGTGCGTCTTTCTTATCTTCAATTGCAGCAGCTTGTAGTTCTTTCAACACAAATGGATGACAGCGCATTGCGCCTTGGCCGAATATCATCATGTTGCGGGTAAGAATATTTGCGCCCTCAACCGTGATTGAAATGGGCACACCTTGGTACCCACGACCTAGGTAGTTATTGGGCCCAAGCATAACGCCTTTACCACCATGAACGTCCATGGAATCGTCCATGACTTGACGCATTTTTTCCGTCAAATGGTATTTACATATCGCTGAGATAACAGAAGGCTTCTCGCCAAGGTCTACACCTACCGTAGAAAAGCGGGTTACGCCGTCCATCAGGTAAGCATTACCGCCAATGCGAGCTAGCATCTCTTCAACACCTTCCATATGACCAACTGGCATACGGAACTGGCGACGAATTCGCGCATAGGCACCGGTAGCAAGAGACACTGACTTAGCACCACCTGCAGCAGAAGACGGTAGGGTAATACAACGACCAACGGACAAGCATTCCATTAGCATACGCCATCCGCGACCAGCCATTGAAGGCCCACCGATGATGTAGTCAATTGGTACGAAAATATCGTTGCCCTTTACAGGACCATTTTGAAATGGCGTATTAAGTGGGAAGTGACGACGACCAATTTCTAACCCCTTCGTATCGCGAGGAATAAGCGCACATGTAATGCCTGGATCGGCATTATCGCCAAGCAAACCGTCTGGATCTTTCAGTTTAAATGCAAGGCCGATGACCGTAGCAACTGGTGCAAGGGTGATATAACGCTTGCTGAACGTAAGGCGCATACCTAACACTTCTTCACCATTAAACTCGCCCTTACACACTATACCAACATCTGGGATAGCGCCTGCATCTGAGCCCGCCTCTGGACCCGTTAGCGCGAAACATGGAATTTCCTCACCCGCTGCAAGTCTCGGTAAATAGTGGTCTTGTTGCTCCTTAGTGCCATAGTGCTGTAGCAACTCACCTGGACCTAATGAATTGGGCACACCTACCGTACTTGAAAGGACAGCACTAACACCTGCCAGTTTCTGTAAAACGCGAGACTGAGCAAATGCTGAAAAATCTAAGCCGCCATATTCTTTCTTGATGATCATAGCGAAGAATTTATGATCTTTAAGGAACTGCCAAATTTCAGGAGGAAGATCGGCATCTTTATGGTTGATTTGCCATTCGTCCACCATTGAGCATACTTCTTCGCAGGGGCCATCTAAGAACGCCTGTTCTTCTGCGGTTAAACGGCCTTTAGGGATACGGTGTAGTTTTTCCCAATCTGGCTTGCCACTGAAAATATCGCCATCCCACCAGACCGTTCCGGCGTCAATGGCTTCTTGTTCAGTACTCGACATTTCAGGCATTACCTTGCGGTAGAACGCCAATAATTTTTTCGAAATGTGCTGTTGTCTAATATTCGACAGCGTGAAAGGGAGTGTGAGTGCTAAATACACTACCCAGCCTAGAAGACCTATGTCACCAAAAAAGGTGCCTAAAAGCATAACGCCTGCACCCATGGCAACTGCTGTTACCAAGCTGGTGCGCTGATAGCTAGCGACTGCTAGTGTTACAACGACCAGTAAAAACCATATAAAATCTGCCATACATCACTCCTGAAAGGCCTTGAACAATATGCTTGTCTGAAATTTTTAACGATGACGCTTAGCTTACTTGTGAACAGTTGACTAAACCTACGTTCTTTTAACCACTTTTTGAGGTCAGACCAGCATGCCCTAAACCTATTATTTAATAGCCGAAAGATCAAGATTTTTACATGAATAATCTTTCAATCACCGCGTAAATAATAGGAGGCTATGTTAAGTATAGCGGTTGCGAGAAAAATCAGATCAAAAGCCAGAGTGACATTAAAGTAATGATAGAGGGAATCTGTAGAAAAAGGCCGTAAGTAACGGCCTTATAAATAGGAAAGGGGGGCGTTAGAATGCCATTTACAAAGCCTAGTCGCTGTTAATGCGCACAACTATAGTGTTTCAAATGCCTTCAATTTGATATCGCCTTGTTCTTCGCCTTCTTTAAATTGTTGTAACCTAACTAGTGCATAATTTAAAGATGGGGCAAACCAAGCAAAGGTTTCACGTTTCTTAGAATCGCGAATAAGTTTTACTTTTACTGTTTTCAAATCCCCATAGGGTAAGCTCAACATTTCTTCATCTAAAACCTCAACACCGTATTGCCTATGTTGTCCACGATAATTAATGAAGTCGTAAGTCAATGACGTTTCGCCTTTAGCCAGTTGTTTAGCTAAATCTAGACGGTAAATTTGATTATCAAACTCGCCGTCCCACTCAAAGACATCGCCATTATCAACAGTAATCTTGCCGTTTCCCTGCTGGCTAAACACTACTTCTAAAGACTTATCTGGCCCAGTACCCGAGCGACTGTAGTAGTACTCTGAAGGCACGATATTATCATCTTGAATTAAAAATATAGAATGTTCGCTACGTTTATCTGAAAGGAAAAACTTTGACACTTTGGAAGTATAAATAAGCGAATATTTTTCTTCGCCTAATTGGGAGAGTTCAATGGAAGCTTGACCTACATCATCTCCCCACTTATATGCTGTGTAGGTAGCTTTGTAAGGCTCGATAGGCAGCGATGTATCAGCGAAGGTGTTCGCTGATACTGCACTCAATGAGATTGATAACGTTGCTAATACGTTTTTCGCCAGCGTATTACTCGCTCGCATAACCTGTTTCTGGAAGCTCTTGCTCATCTAAGATAGCCTTATTGTCTCGCATCGATAACCTGCCTGCACTAAACCAGTTCAAAACAAGAGGGTAAATGCGCCTTTCTTGCTCCTGAACACGCTCAGCTAAGTCGCTTGCAACATCATCTTCAAACACTGGCACTCTGCTTTGTATAATAACAGGACCACCGTCGAGCTCAGGTGTTACAAAGTGAACACTAACGCCATGTTCTGCGTCACCGTTATCGATAGCACGCTGATGTGTGTGTAAACCTTTGTACTTAGGCAACAACGATGGATGAATGTTCACTAATTTTCCAGCGAACGCATGAACAAATTCTGGCGTAAGTATTCGCATAAAACCTGCAAGTACCACACAGTCTGCACCGAAGGCCTCAATCTGCGCTCTTAATGCATTATCGTACGAGGCTCTGTCATCAAATTCGGTATGGTCAAGACAAATGGCATCAATACCAGCATCTGTTGCCCGCTCTAACCCATAGGCATTTGGGCGGTTACTGATAACGCCGCTCACCACGGCATTAAGTCGGCCGGCAGCAATTGCATCGATAATCGCCTGCAAGTTACTACCATTACCTGAAATGAGTACGCAGAGTTTTGTCACAGTGCTGCTCACCCGTTTATCTCTACTTGTTCACCGTCGCTATCTTTTGCTTCGATAGTACCAATAAGCCATGCATTCTCACCCTGACTGTTTAGTATTTCTAGTGAGCTCTCAACATCGCCTTCGTCAACAACAATCACTAAACCAACGCCGCAGTTAAAGGTGCGATACATTTCATGGCGGGTGACATTACCTTGAGTTTGTAACCAAGAAAAAATCTCTGGCCATTCCCAAGTGCTTTCGTCAATAACCACTTTTGCATCGTCAGGAAGGACGCGAGGAATATTTTCCCAAAAGCCGCCACCGGTAATATGGGAGATTGCACTCACTTTAATTTGCTCTAACAGGGTAAGCACAGACTTAACATAGATGCGTGTGGGCTCAAGAAGGTGATCGATAATAGGCTTGCCGTTTAACTCGGCATCAACGTCGGCTTCACTCACTTCTATAATTTTACGCACTAACGAGTACCCGTTAGAGTGGGGGCCTGATGAGCCCAAGGCTATCAACTTTTGCCCTGGCTTAACGGTTGTTCCGTCAATGACGTTTTCTGCTTCAACAACACCC
The DNA here is from genome assembly GCF_027257845.1 of Alteromonas sp. BMJM2. Taxonomy (GTDB): domain Bacteria; phylum Pseudomonadota; class Gammaproteobacteria; order Enterobacterales; family Alteromonadaceae; genus Alteromonas. The sequence continues at coordinate 24,263 of NZ_JAPVOT010000008.1, forward strand.
ACACAGAATCCAGCAATATCGTAGTCGCCGCCGTGATACATTCCAGGCATTTCGGCGGTTTCACCACCAATAAGTGCACAGCCTGCTAGTTCACAGCCTGCGCCAATACCAGTCACTACCGACGCTGCAACATCTATATCTAATTTGCCTGTCGCGTAATAATCAAGGAAGAACAGCGGCTCTGCGCCTTGAACAATGAGGTCGTTAACACACATGGCTACTAGGTCGATACCTACGCCATCATGGCGATTCGCGTCCATAGCCACGCGAAGCTTTGTACCTACGCCATCGGTTCCAGAAACAAGCAGTGGTTTTTTGTATTTAGTAGGTAACTCACATAACGCGCCAAAACCACCTAAATTACCTTTTACTTCAGGTCGGTGGGTTTTTTTAGTGACTGATTTGATGCGCTCTACAAGTTGATTTCCCGCGTCAATGTCTACGCCTGCGTCTTTGTAGCTTAAAGAGGTTTTATTTTCGCTCACGGTTGGGCCCTGGAACTAAGAGGTAGAAAACCGCGGATTCTACCAGTTAGTTGACACAAGTCCAATTTGTAGCGGTGATTTTATCGCCTTTTTTCAGATTATCCTCTTCACGCTCTAGCAGGCGATTAAAATATTTGTTGGTTTAAGGATGAAATAAAACCCAATATAAAAGAGAATGGACGTACCGCTGGCATGTTATCGCTATTTTTTTATGGATATTGGCATGTATTCAGTCATTAGTATCAACGCTTGTTTATAACACAACGTGTTAATACACACTTGAACATCAGGGCGTTGGCAGCAACGTTTTTTGAAAACGGAATTGTGAGCAGGGAATTGTGAGCAATAATTTGATAGCAAGCTGCTGATAGCAAACTGTTAAGACAAAAATACAGCAAAGATGGAGCATTAACATTGATAATGAGTAGGGCATTCTCACTCGCCGGAACAAATAATTTGATGAAACCGTACCATTCTTTATTACTAATGTGTGCAGTCGCTTTTACTCTCGTCTGCGCTTCGTTCGTTGCAAGCGCTACCCAGCGAATAGTGGTGAATGAAGCGAAGATCCTTGTCGAAGATCAAAGCTCTCGCGCTCAACAAAAAGCAGCCAAACAGGCATTGCGAGAGGTGTTTTTAAAGATGTCTGGGTCTACTGAATCCCTCAGCAACCCAGGCGTAAAAGCCGCACTATCTTCACCTCAGTCTTTGCTTCGGTCTTATCGCTATTCCTATGAAGGTAGCAAAACCTATTATGTTGCTGAATTTGATAGCACTAAAGTAGGTGAGATTCTACAGCGGGAAATGCTGCCACTGTGGGGAGATAGAAGACCTGAAACGTTAATATGGCTAGCGGTGCAAGATGAAAAAGAGAATAAGGTCATTATTGACGAGTCTGTAGATTTTCCAATCGCAGAGGCACTTAGAACCACGGCTCAAGAAAGAGGTCTACCGTTGAGCCTTCCTCTCATGGATTTAACTGATAATGTCAATATTACCACTTACGATGTGTGGGCTCGCTTCGTTGAGCCAGTTCGTGAGGCTTCTCGAAGATATAGCGTAGATAACATTATTGCCGCGCGTTTATACAAAAACGATTCCACATTTGTTCCAGATTTACCTAATGCTGAGTCTAAGAAGGATCCCAATGCCAGCGTTAGTGCAAACAGTCATGCCGACAGCATTTCCGGTAGCCATTTGGACAGTAGCGCTAGCTCACTGGAGAATAGTGGCGATATAAGTAATAGTCAGAGTGAGCAGGTTGATGAAATTCAAAACGGCGCTGCTCAGGGTGTCAATGTAACTAGTGAGGGAGAATTTAAACCAACGATTAAGCCCTTCTCGATGGACGAGTTTGAAGCACACGCCAAACGTTCAGAAGAAGGAGACTTCGGGCTTGATTGGGTTTTCATCAGCAAAGACAGCGTGAGCTACGGCAGTATCTATGCAGATTCTCCAACGTTACTTGGAAGCGCATTGATGGAGGCTTACGCGGACTACTTATCGTCGCAGTACGCCGTCGTTGGTATTGATAAAGCTAACCGTGAGGTGCTTGAAATATCGGTGGCAAATGTTGGAACCATTGAAAGTTATGCTGATGTATCTCGCTATCTTACTACACTGAGTGTGATTGAAAGTGCATCTCTTAAGGCTCAGCGAGGTACAGTCGCAACGTTTTCCATTACGCTTATTGGTACGACAGAAGACCTTATGAATACGGTTGGCCTCGAAGCAAAACTCAGACCTGTAACTGATGCCTACGGCCAGCCTGTAGAAGGTTTCAGTTTCTATTGGAATAATTAATTATTTATGCAATTACCTTTGCCCGTGACGCTACCCATTGATAAGAACTTCGATAGTTTCGTGGGTGATGGTAATGAAGAAATAGTCACCCTGTTAACTGATATTGTCGATGCTTTGCCTAGCTGGCGCACCTCATCGTCATTGGGGCAGTTAGTCTCTCTTAAACTTCCCCTTGTTACCTTATTGGGCGCGAGCAGTACCGGTAAGAGCCATTTGCTATTTGCGGCATGCCACCAGCTGGCAAATAAACAAGTGAGTCATTTGTACCTAAACCTGAATGATTATCGCGCTTGGTCTCGTGATATTTTTGATGGGCTTGAAGGCCTATCTCTCATTGCACTAGACAATGTTCATGCGATTGCGGGCGATGCTGAATGGGAAGAAGCGTTATTTGATCTACTCAACAGAGTTGTTGAAACACAAGACACACTCGTACTGTGTACCAGTCATTTAGGCCCCTCAAACCCGTCCTACTTATTGCCTGATTTACGCTCCCGTTTAGCGTGGGGCGTTATCTATCATATCAACTCGCTTGATGATGGCGGACGAGAGCAAGCGGTTCGCTTGAGAGCGATAGAAAGAGGTTTAAAGTTATCCGACCAAGCTTTGAGCTTTCTTCTTCATCACAGCCAGCGTGATTTAAACAGCTTGATGACGCTACTTGGACGTCTTGATACACGTTCACTGCAGGAACAAAAGCGACTATCTGTCGCTATGGTTAAGCGAGAACTAGGAATTCAATAGCAATCGTTAACACTTATTGTGATGTGTCAGTCGCGCAGTAGGGCCCGTGATGGTGCGGCGCCCCCATTAATAAGTAGGCAAGTAAAGTATGCTACTTCTGTTGCTCGAAATACTCTTTTTCTTCCTGCATTTCTTCTTTTAGTTTCTTTATACCTAATCCTAGTTCGCGACCTCGTTTTCTTGCAAATGCTGCACAGCCAATAAACATTGTGGTGCACAGCACCAATTCAACGACGCCGTACCAACGCTCTGCCGGCACAGCATAAACTACTGTACAGGCGTGAATAAGATAAAAAAGCACAACGAAGTTAGCCCACGCATGGGTATAAGGTTTGCCCTTCAATACCCCGCGATACGGCAGTAGCAAAGGAAGTAGGTAAACTAGTACAATAAATGTAGGTGAGTATGTATGTACCTTGGTAAATGTGAACTGCCACAATGTGAGCCACACAATGAGTAAGGTGTGGCTAACGAGCGCTAAATAGCGAAAAAATCGCGTATCAGAGGCCATTATTATTCTCCGATTCTGTTGATGAGTTTAGTTTTTGGGCGAATGAAGCTAGGCGTTTTCCCTGCGCTATACACAACGACTTTTCATCATCGCTCAATTGATTTGAATCTTTTAGGTTGGAATGCGCCACGTGCGTAACGCCGTAAGGACTGCCACCGGTTGTGGTGGTATGAAGCTCAGGCTCACTGTAGGGCAAACCACATAGCACCATGCCATGGTGTAAAAGCGGGATCATCATGGAAAGCAGCGTAGACTCCTGACCACCATGCATGGAAGAGGATGAGGTAAATACACAGGCCGGTTTGTCAATGAGCGAGCCTTTGAGCCACAAATTACTGGTTGTGTCTAAAAAGTGTTTCATCGGCGCTGCCATATTGCCAAAACGGGTAGGGCTTCCCAGTGCAAGGGCGCTGCAATTTTCTAACTCTTTTAATGACACCATAGGCACATCCAGTTCAGATTCACCGGTCGCAATTACAGCGCTACCCTCCTCGACTTGCTCCTCAACTTTTAGGCCAGGCACAGTACGGACAATAACGGGAACATCGGTGGAGGTTATGCCTTGTGCAATGGCGTCAGCCAGGCGCTTAGTGCTTCCATGGCGACTGTAATAAAGAACAAGAACGGGTTTCACTATACTATTTCCAATACATTTTCAGGAGGGCGGCCAATGCGAGCACGCTCGCCATTTATCACAATAGGACGCTCAATTAACTTAGGTGTTGTGACCATGGCCTGCAGTAAGGTGTGGTCATCGTCAGCGTTGATTAAGTTTGCATCTTTGTATTCCGGCTCTTTTATACGCATCATCTGGCGAACCGATTCAACGTTAAGTTTTTTAAATACTGACGTTATTTCTTCTATGCTCATCGGTGTTTTTAAATATTCAATCACAGTGGGCGTAATGCCATTTTCTTCTAGCAATGCCAATGTTTGTCTGCTTTTAGAGCAACGCGGATTATGAATAATAGTGACTTGAGTCATGGATAGAACCTCACTTTAATATTTTGCGCAGACTATTGCGCTTTTGATTTTTGTTTTCAAGCAATATTCAGTGAGAAGGCGAAAAATGTTGAACGCCATTCAGGTTTCGTACTACTTTAACCATAATACGGTGCCTATAGAATGAATACAAAGCGCATCAAGGAATGTTGAACAGACCTTTTTAACTGAACAATATAACTCGCTATAAACCTGAAGAAGAATTTATGCAAAATAATGTTAAGCCAATTCATACAATAAAAACCGATAAGGCAAAGGCATATGCGCTAAAAAAATTAGGCTTGATCGTGATAACGATACTCGCGCTAGGCGCTGGTATATTCACCTATCAGTCGCAGCAGTTTGACTTTGAAACAGTCAATGGCGAAAGCTATCGGTGGGATGAATTAAAAGGGCAGTGGACCATAATTAACTATTTTGCGCCCTGGTGTGCACCCTGTTTACGGGAAATGCCAGAGTTAAATGCATTTAGTCAAAACTTACCTGAGGATACCTTACTTTTTGCCATAAACTACGACAGACAAACAAGCACTCAAATTACTGAGATGGCGGATAAATACACCATTGAAGTGCCTATAATTTTTGCATCTGAAAACACTGCACTTCCCATGGAAAAACCTCCCTATTTACCAGCTACATTTATCGTAGGCCCAAAAGGAACGGTGGTAGATACGATTATGGGTGAAGTATCAGAGCAAGAATTGAAAGAGCGGATCCACGCGCTAAAATTAGTGGCTAAGAAAAATATTTAAAGCCGCTCTAATCTGTCTTCCTGATCTCTAAACTGCTTTATGCGAGCGCGGATACGCTGCTTTTGCAAATGGTCATCGGCCGCAAAATTATAGGCATATTGCAGTTCGTCTACCGCTCTGTTGTATGCCCCGTAAAGCGCATAAACTTCCGCCTTACTTTGATGCATCTGAGAGAAGCGTTTGGCTTTTTGATATGCCTCACTCATCATTTGATAGGCCACTTGATAATCTTTCTTCACTAGCAAAAAATCTTTTAACAGTATAATAGCGTCATCGTATTGCTGAGCGCTGATGAGGGCATTCGCCTGATTAAGGGCCAACACTTGATTTCGTGGGTTATGCGTAACGTGTGGCTTGAGCATTTCTACAGCCTTTAGCGGCTCGCCAAGAGCAATATGTATATCTGTTGCCGCGTCTAGGTAGAAAAGGTTGGTAGGGTCTTTCTCTAACAGCTCGTCAACTATCTTTTTAGCTTTCACGTTTTCTTCATTCCGCATATAGGCAAGGGTAAGCCCATATAAAGAGGCTTCTCTGCTGCGCTGGGCTTGTTGGTCCACCGCTGCCTGATAATATTCAATTGCGTAATCTTTATCGAAAGAATAACGGGACTTTATTCGCGCCTTTGCTAATTCAAACTGCTTATTAATAGGTAAATAACGTCTTGGATAATCATTGGCGCGGCTTCGAGCGTCAGCAATACGGGTTTCAGTTAAGGGGTGAGTTAATAACCTAGCTGGAGGTCGTGAAACCATTCTGTATTCTTCTGCCATGGTCGAGAAGAAGCTGGCGGCCCCTTTAGGGTCAAAGCCAGCTCTAGCGAGCATTGCGATACCAATTCGGTCGGCTTCTTGCTCGTTAGACCTTGTGTAATCTATTTGCAACTGAGCTGACGCTGCCGAGCCTGCCTGCATTGCAGCCATACCAGCTTGAGGGTTGGCTATGGCAATAAGTACACCACCTATTAATGAGGCAAGGGCCAACGGTGAGGCTCGTTTTTGTGCCTGCATTCTGCGCGCGATGTGGCGTTGTGTAACGTGGGAAATTTCATGAGCAAGTACCGAGGCAAGTTCACTCTCGTTGTCGGCTCGACGCATTAAACCTGCATGAACTCCGATATGACCACCAAAGAATGCAAACGCATTGATGGCATCGTTGTTAACCCAGAAAAATTGAAAGGGGAATTTGGCATTATCCGCATGTACAACAAGGCGATTACCCAAATCTTGTAAATATTCATCTAATACCGGATCGGCTATAATTGGACTTTGGCCGCGCATTTGACGCATTACCGCGTCACCAATGATCATCTCTTTATCAAGGGAAATGGCGTCTGACGCAACCACTCCTATCTCGGGTAACGTATTTTTATTGCTGTATTTCATATCTTGGGCAACAGCAGATAAGCTGAGGATAAGAGCGCAAGAAAGAATAATAAACGGCGCAGATAATTTTTTTCTCATGAACCTACAAGTGTACCAATGTTGTTTTCTGTCCAGTTAGAACCACAAGTGTTTAAACAGTTTCATTTTTCTTCGAATATTTCACTAATAGTTGCCACTGTCATTGTGCACCATGTGCTACGTTATTGCCACATATGCACATGGTGCATAATTAGGTATGTGTAGTAGTTCGCCATCCCCTTTGACTGGAAAAGCACTGCTGAATAGAACTTGCACCAGGGGTGCGAGCGTCAAAGGGCCTGCGTCAAAGAAATTTTCAGCAATAACGGTGTCATTCACAACGAACTGCGGAATAAGTATTCGACTAAAACATTTTTTTCGGCGCAAAGTAGTAACATCCACCTTTCATACGTGAGAAATGTCATACCAGTTTGATTTAAAAAGATTCTTATCTACTACTTATTGCTAATTTGCTATCCGATAAACTATGATGCGTGTCCTATTCTATGTATTTTCTGGATATTGATATGATTAGCGTGTTTGGTCGATGGTACCGACGCAAATTTTCCGATCCTGATGCAGCAATGCTGCTCATTTTAATTTTACTTAGCACTGCGGTTCTTTTGCTGTGGGGCGAATTGATAATGCCTGTTTTGGTAGCGGCGGTTATAGCATATCTTCTCGACTGGCCTGTTACTCGATTAATAAAGTTGGGAGTAGGAAGGGGGATTGCGTGCGGCGTTGTTCTTCTGGGGTTTATTACTATCACTATTCTTACGCTTATTGGTCTTGTACCTATTATTTCCAAGCAAAGCGTTAATCTGATTCAAGAGACACCACTCATTTGGCAAAAAGCGCAGGAGTGGATCCTTACCTTGCCTGATAAATATCCAGATTATGTGCAGGTTTACCAAATTCACCAAATGATGGAAGGGCTCAACGACAAGCTCGTAGAAGTTGGAGAAACGCTGATTTCCGTATCGTTTAGTAATATCGCCAATGTAGCTGCACTTTTGGTATATATGGTACTTGTACCCTTAATGATATTTTTCATGTTAAAAGACAAGATGTTTTTTTTAGACAGTATTTCTAGGCTGCTTCCTAAGGAGAGACGACTAATTACCCAAGTGGGTCACGAAATGAATTCACAAATCGCTAATTATATTCGTGGCAAGGTCATTGAAATTGTCATTGTAGGTGTTATTAGTTGCGTCACGTTTGTTTTAATGGACTTGCGCTATGCCATCTTGTTGGGTGTGCTTGTTGGGCTTTCTGTGTTAATTCCTTACATCGGTGCTGCTGTCGTTACTATACCCGTAGCTATTGTTGCTATGTTTCAGTGGGGTATTAGTCCTGAGTTTTGGTATCTTATGCTTGCCTACGGAGTAATACAGGGACTAGATGGAAACCTGTTGGTACCGCTTTTATTCTCCGAAGCGGTAAGTCTTCACCCTCTCTATATTATCATTGCCGTTTTAGTATTTGGCGGACTGTGGGGGTTCTGGGGCGTGTTTTTTGCAATTCCACTTGCAACGCTTGTGAAGGCAGTTATTACGGCGTGGTCTAGCAACCCAGTGAAAGAAATGCCAGAAACTGCATAACCGTCATAATAGATCAGCATTGATACGAAAAAGCCCCGTTGTGTCCAGGGCTTTTTCAATTGGCGCTTTTTTACTGTCGTACAGCGTTGTTAGGCATTTAGCACTGTCTTTATGAGCAACTAGCCATTATTTAAATGCTCTAGCACGACAATATGATGCTCTTTTGTTTTGAATTTATTGAAGACGTGTTCAATTGTGCCTTCTTCATTAATTAAAAATGTTAGCCTGTGTATGCCGTCATATTCTTTTCCCATAAACTTCTTTAAACCCCAAACACCGAAATCGTCTGCCACAGCGTGATCCTCGTCTGATAATAAGGTGAAGTTCAGACTCTCTTTCTCAATAAACTTCGGCAAGCGTTTTACTGCATCAGGGCTAATACCTAATACCACAACGTTTTTCGCTTCAAGTTCATTTTGAATATCACGAAGGCCTTGAGCTTGTACCGTGCAGCCAGGCGTCATCGCTTTAGGGTAAAAATAAACTAGCACTTTTTTACCCGCAAAATCGGTTAAAGAAACCGTCTTGCCATGTTGATCTAAGAGAGAGAACTGGGGTGCTTTATCACCAGCTTGTAGTGTTTTCATTAGGATCCTTTTTCTGTTTGTCTACTACTTTGCCTGTAACATTTAACGAGGCGAATAGGGTCATTAGATCAGACTCTAATTGTTCAACGCTTTCAGATGTGGGAATAGATACCACGAATTTACACTGCATAACGTTATGGTCTAATTCTTTGAATGTACGTTGTCGAAAAGCACTTATTATCGCGTCTCGCGCGGCAAAAAAGCCGGTGACTGACTGAATTAATCCCGCTGCATCTTGGCCACTAAATTCAACATTGAGCAAATTTGCGAGATTTTGTTTTTCATGGTGACTTGTTCGCTTCATCATTGATAGCAAACCTAAACGCTGTATAACCGCAGGCAATGTACATTCTGCTTTTGTAATCGCGCTTTGGCTTCCCTCAATAATCATGGTGAGAGAAAACTCTCTTCCATAGACTGCTTGTCGACTATCGAGAATATTGCACTGGGCCTGCGAAACTGCGGTGGCTATTTCGCTTAGAATGCCGCTCTTATCTGTACCTAAAAGTGTAACGATTAGTTGGTGTTTAGACATCAAATTCACTTTAAACCTAGCAATGGCGGGATGTTAGCATAGAGTTTTTTGTTAAGTTAGTGCCTTTTTGGCGTCATTGCATAAGTTATTGTCAAATTCTTGTCTATTTACCCGCGCAACCGCTTGTGTTTGCGCACTGAGATAATTAACATGTGCGCTCACATTTTGCGGAGAGATTATGTTTACTGGTAGTTACGTCGCACTCGTCACACCCATGTTCGAAAATGGCGATATAGATTATAAGTCTTTAGAGAAACTGATTAAGTTTCATATAGAACAAGGAACCCACGGGATTGTTTCAGTAGGAACAACCGGTGAATCAGCGACACTTCCCTTTGACGAACACGTAAATGTGGTTAAAGAAACGGTAGCAATGGCGTCTGGTGCCATTCCTATTATCGCCGGTAGTGGAGCAAACTCCACAGCAGAGGCGATTTTCCTAACAGAACAGCTTGGCGCAGTCGGTGTAGACGGTTTTTTAAGTGTCGTCCCGTATTACAACAAGCCCCAGCAACGGGGTATGGTGGCGCACTTCAATGCGATTGCCGATGCCAGCGAACAGCCTGTTATTTTATACAATGTGCCAGGCAGAACCGTTGCCGATATGTTGCCTGAGACGGTTGCAGAGCTTGCCGTACACAAAAATATCGTTGGATTAAAAGATGCCACAGGTGATATATCTCGCTTAAAAGAAACTCTGCCGTTAGTACCTTCAGATTTTGTCATTTTAAGTGGTGATGATGGCACGAGCAGTCAATTTATGTGTGAAGGTGGGCACGGGGTCATTTCAGTAACCGCCAACATTACGCCCAAGGCTATTTCACAAATGTGTGAGGCGGCGCTTAATAAAGATTTCGATAAATGCCGTGACATTGATAAAACGATAGAACTGCTTCACAGCGAACTTTTTATTGAGCCAAACCCTGTAATGCCAAAGTGGGCATTATATAAAATGGGCATGATGGAAAGCGCTGTTATGCGCTTACCAATGGTATTACCGGAACTATCAAGCCAAAAACGTATCGAAGAACTATTACAAAAATACGCATTGATTTCTGGTTAATTAAGGAACACAGATGAATAAAACGCTGGCTATAGCAAGTTCAGTAGCAATTGTTGCACTTGCCGGTTGTACAAGCCAAATAGATAGAAAGACTGCGTCAGGCAGTTATAAATATCTAAAAACAGAAAAACAAGAAGAGCTCAAAATACCATCCGATTTAGACAAACCGGCTTTTTCTCGTGAGTTTGCACTTCCCGAACTTGGTGATGGGGTGAACGAAGAGCTGGTAGGGAAAACACTACCAGTACAATCACCTGCGTTGGTTTTACCTTTAGTCTCGGGCTCTCATATTGAAGAGGGAACGAACACAGCAACGATTTGGTTTGACCAAGTTGATGACAGTCAGCCTCTTAGCGAAGCGATTTGGAACTCGTTGCTTAGTTACCTTGATGAAAACGGTATCGGCGTTGATTCCTTCGACCCTGAAGCGCGCGTACTTATTACCGATTGGATGGTAGTGAAGCAAGATATAGATGGCCCATGGTATAGTATCCTTGACGAAGAAAGTGAAATCGGCCGACGATTCGAATTCAACCTAAACGTTAAGCCACACGGGCGAAGCGCTGCGCTTAGTGTAGACTTAAAAGACTATATGAAGTCTATCGGTAATGACGTTACTGCACAGGTGACTGAGTTAGATGAACGCCGTGAAGAAGTGAGTGTTCTAAACCAAGTTGTTGGGCATTACGAATATCAAATTCGCTTAGAGCAGACCCGTCGCATAGCGCGCATTCGTAAGGGTATTCAAACTGAGATGGGCTTTAACGCCGATGGCGAGCCGGCTTATGTGGTTGAATCTCAGTACGACATTGTGTGGCCTCGCATGTTACTAGTGCTGCGCAAACTTGGCTTCAACGTAAAAGATTTGGATAAATCTAACGGTTTATTATTTGTTACCTATAGCGGTCCACAAGGCGACTGGTGGAATGATTTATTTTCAAGCGATGAGAAGTTACTCGATAAGGGCGACTATCGTTTGAAAGTGGCAAAAGCAGGTGACTCGAGAACGTCTGTAACCTTTATGGATAATGAGAGCACCCCGTTTGAAGCCAATCAGGTTTCCGACCTTTACGAAGCATTTGCTGAGGTCATGTCAGAAGATAATCTTGATATATAACTGAGACTGAGAATGGAAAAACGCGAAGAGCTTTACCGTGGTAAAGCAAAAACGGTTTACTACACCGATGACAGCGAAAAGCTGATATTGCACTTTCGAAACGATACATCAGCGTTTGACGGTGAAAAAATTGAGCAGCTCGACCGCAAAGGCGAGGTGAATAACAAGTTTAATCATTTTATTATGAACAAGCTTGAAGATGCCGGAATTGCTACGCAAGTAGAGGCCCTTGTATCTGACACTGAATCGCTGGTGAAAAAGCTTGATATGATCCCGGTTGAATGCGTCGTGAGAAACCTCTCAGCGGGCTCTCTTGTGCGCCGACTTGGTGTTGAAGAAGGCCAAACGCTCAATCCACCGATTTTTGAGTTTTTCCTTAAAAATGATGCGCTCCACGATCCTATGGTGAATGATTTTCATATCATCTCATTTGGTTGGGCGACAGAGTCTCAGATTAGTGAAATGAAAGCGTTAACGTTTAAAGTAAACAATGTGCTTAAGGCATTGTTCGACGACGCTGGCATGTTGTTGGTTGATTACAAACTCGAGTTTGGTGTGGACAGCGACGGTAATATTGTTCTCGGTGATGAGTTCACTCCTGATGGTTGCCGTTTGTGGGACAAAGAGACTCGCAAGAAAATGGATAAAGACAGGTTTCGACAAGGGCTAGGCTCGGTAGTCGAAACCTACATCGAAGTAGCTGAACGCTTGGGTTTATCATTGTAGTAACTCATCGTTAAACGTTTTAGCAAAGAGGACCTGGCATGGTCCTCTTTTTGTTTTAAATGGCGAAAAGCTTAGTGTTTGTGGCGCTAGTAATGAATAGGCATTCACTGAGACTGCCTTAACGGAGAGTGTATTTTGTTTAAATCGGTGCTGCTCGTTATTACCGCGATGGTAGCTTTTGCTGCAAATTCATTGCTTTGCCGTATGGCGTTAGTTAATACCAATATCGACCCCAGCTCTTTTACCATTATCCGGCTGTTAAGTGGCGCTGTTAGTCTTCTTGTTCTTTCAATAGTGTTCTACGTTTCTCAATCAAGGTCACAAGCACCCAAAGGGCTCATTGCTTCGATAAAGCAAAACGCTAGTGTTGGTGGAGGCATTGCGTTATTCGCCTATGCACTGTGCTTTTCATTTGCCTATATTTCAATGGCAACAGGCACTGGTGCACTGCTCCTTTTTGGCACAGTGCAAGTAACCATGATCGCAGTGGGCCTTATAAAAGGGGAGAGGTTTACACCGTCACAGTGGCTTGGCTTCTCCTTTGCAATAATCGGGTTATTCATATTACTGCTACCAAGCAGCAGCGCGCCCTCAATGCTTTCCGCTATCTTAATGATACTAGCGGGCTTTGCATGGGGAGCCTATTCTTTGATTGGAAAAAGGGCAACGTCGCCCCTGTTTGCGAGTGCTGGGAATTTTGTTATTGCCTCTGCGCTCTGTGTACCACTTGCGGCAACTGTACTTCTAACAAATACGAATACTAATATAGACTCAACAGGCAGCATATATGCGCTTGCATCAGGCATGCTCGCATCTGGCGCCGGTTATGCTATTTGGTATGCGGCCTTACCCTTAATAAAGTCTACTACCGCCGCTACTGTTCAATTAAGTGTTCCTATCATTGCAACATTTATGGGGTGGGCCATTTTAAAAGAATCATTAAACATAACGATTATCGTTGCCTCATGTGCCACATTAGGCGGTATTCTATTGGTGATTAGACAGAGAAATTAACAATTTAAAGTCGGATCTCACTGTGCTTTCTGCAGTGAAAGCTTGTTAGTAACAAACAACAAGACCTGAGTTTTTGAGTGAAAAAACGATAAAATTTGAATAAACGAGAAACTTTCTCACCAATTTTCGTTTCTCTGTGTTACGTTCATATGCGAGTTCAGCTATATTTTCATTAGACGTTGTACAAGCTGAGGGGTAGATTGGCCTTTTTCAACCATGTTTCACAAACGGACGTTGGCCTATCAAGGCATCATCTTAGATACACAAAGTCGTACTATCTATTAGCGTTAGGAGAGATTTTGACCAGCTCAGTATTGCCGCCAAACGAACAAGCGCGAATAGAGGCCCTACGTAGCTTAGAGATATTGGACACCTCTCCAGAAGAACGGTTTGATAGAATTACGCGTCTGGCCGCGCAGTTATTTTCCTGTGAATTTGCATCCATTTCTCTAATAGACTCAACACGACAATGGTTTAAATCGAAAGTTAACTTTGATGTTGATGAAACATCACGGGATATCGCCTTTTGTGCCCATGCTATTTTAGAAACCGATGCGTTAGTTGTACAAGATACGCATGAAGACAAACGCTTCTCCTCAAACCCCTTTGTGGTGGAAGACCCTCACATACGCTTCTATGCGGGGATAAAACTTATGGTTGAGGGGCAGGCCGTTGGAACCGTTTGTGTTTTTGATACTACTCCGAGAACTTTTTCTTCGCAGCAGCTCAAGTTCCTTAAAGATTTAGGTAAATTGGTTGAACTAGAGCTAAAGCGAACCGATCTTTCCTTACTCTCTCAAGAGCTCGATATAAAGCAACAAGAGCTTATTGAATCGCAAAAACTATTGCGGGTGCGCAGTACAATCCTCGAAAAAGTGGTTAATACAGAGCCGCTCACTTTTATGCTTGAAAATATCGTCGCTGCCGTTGAAAAAGAATATATAGGGCAGATTTGTAGCATTCTTTTATTAAAGGGTAACCAATTAAGATTAGGCGCGGCGCCTTCATTGCCACAGTTTTATAACGATTTAATAGATGGTGTTGAAATTGGCCTTGGGCAGGGCGCCTGCGGCACAGCGGCTTTCATTAATGAAAGAGTCATTACAGAGGATTTACGTACCCACAGTTACTGGACATCTTGGCGTGACGCGGCTAAGCAGGCTGAATTAGGTGCTTGTTGGTCACAACCAATTTGTGGTTCAGATGGAAAGGTCCTAGGTACCTTTGCTATCTACCACAAAGAAGCGGGCGCCCCATCAGATGAGGACATTACGCGCATAGAGTATTTTGCCCATGTAGCGAGCATTGCTATAGAGCGAGATAGGGCCGATGAAATTATTTGGCGTCAGGCTAACTACGATAGTTTAACTGGGTTACCAAACCGTCATTTTATGGAAGACAACCTGTTACACGCTTTACGTTCGGCTGAACGCCTTTCTTCGAAGGTTGCAGTGATGTTTCTCGATTTAGATCATTTTAAAGACATTAACGACACCATGGGACATGGTGTTGGTGACGAGTTACTGGTTCATTGTGCTCGACGCATTGAGGGTTGTTTAAGGCAAAATGACAGTGTTGCTCGGTTAGGCGGCGATGAATTCGTCATCATCATCAACAATTTTGACGATGTTAAACATGTTGAGCGAGTGACCCAAGATTTACTGTCGTCACTGTCTAAACCACTGACTATCGAGAACGAGATTATTCACACCAGCGCCAGTATTGGTATAACACTCTATCCCGATGATGCGCAAGACGTAAGTAGTCTGCTTAAAAATGCCGACCAAGCCATGTTTCGCGTAAAGGCAAGTGGTAGAAATAGCTATGAGTTTTACACGGACAGTATGCGCGAGGCAGCTGTTAAAAGGTTGGGGCTGCTAAATGATTTGCGCTATGCCACGCAAAACGATGAGTTTTTTATTGAATATCAACCTATTGTGGCATTAGACAGTGGCGACATTCACAAAGGGGAAGCGCTAATTAGGTGGAATCATCCCAAACGAGGACTGATAAGGCCTGATGATTTTATTCCGCTAGCTGAAGAGTCAGGTTTAATTATTGAAATAAGCAACTGGGTTTTTTCTCAAGTATGCGACGACATAAATCGTTGGAGAAAGTCTTATTGCAGAGACTTACAGTTAAGCATTAATACATCAGCGAGCCATTATTTTAGTTCAGAGCCCAATATTATGGAGTGGATGACTGCACTATTGCAGACCAACACACCATCAAGTGCTTTGTTAATTGAAATTACCGAAAGCTTGTTAATGGACGCTGATGAAAGAGTCTCACAAAAGCTATTTCAGTTCCGCCAGGCTGGAGTAAGCATTGCGCTAGATGACTTTGGTACTGGGTACTCCTCCATTTCCTATCTTAAGAAATTTCCCACCGATTATATAAAAATAGACAGAAGCTTTGTTAATTCGATGACAGAAGTTAGCAACGACAAAATTCTTTGCGAGGCCATTATTGTTATGGCGAAAAAACTCGGTATTCAGGTGGTTGCAGAGGGCATTGAAACAAGTGAACAGCTCAACATATTAAAGGGTATGGGGTGTGAATACGGTCAAGGCTATTACTTTTCAAAACCAGTCAGTAAGTCGCAATTCGAATCTATACTCATGGATCAAAAGGAAGAACAAAAGTAAAAAAAGTCTCAGTGCTTAGCTAATCATAAAAGGGACAGGCTTTGAATTGACCTCGTTTAATTGTCATAGCTCATATTATACTGACAGCCTCGTTGAATAAATTCTGGCTTCAACTGAAGTGAACTATGATTTGTTCCTATGTCGCCTAGGCGATAGTCGTCATTTGACCTTGAGTTCAATCAAAGAGCAGAGCTTTGCGTTTTTAGTTAGACAATAGAAAGAACAAGAGCCGCAATTTTGCGGCTCTTGTCACTTAGTATTGAAACTAAATCCCCTCCGGAAAAAGTGATTCTTTTGTTACAACCTGTATACTTTCGATAACGTAGCGAACGTCGTCATCTAGTTTTTCATTTTTAAGGGCCAACGCTCGGTTACGCTCAAATAGTTCAGTGTGGCTTTTCAGCCGTTTACCCATTTTTCTCCATGCCTGAACTCTGGCTTCGTACGGCCATGCTTCAAGTTCAATGGGGTGAGAGTCTAACTGAGTTAAGAGCATTGTCGCAGCTGTAGCCATCGACATCCCACCTGGCCAATTTGGATTTTGGTTTTCCGGATCAAAGGATACAAAGGCCGTCATCATAGGGCCATACGTTTTAAGCCAGTCGTAGTATTTGTTGAAGGCTTTTTCATCGTATTCTTCAACATCAAAGTTGTAAGACTTGCGATCAGAAACCGTGACTCTAGACGGCGTGTTATCCACATAAACAGCTGTGGTTGTCGTTGAGGTAGTTATCGCAGGGGCATCGGTGGCGACTGGCATAGTATCATCTACCCCTCCTACAGTTAATCTTCCGCCTTTGCCTAGTCCTCCCTCTACTTCTTGGGCCTTGATTATTCCTCTTCACGATCAATTCCTCTGATAAAGATAAGATATAACCGAGACAGGCAGTTTTTGATGATTTAATACAACACCTGAATTCGGTGCTGAACAAAAGATTACGGAGATTGAAGACTCACCTTTGATGAGACTGGTAGGTCGAAATTACCTTTTGACTACTCAACAGTGTAAAAGTAGCACCTCGGAGGATAGGGAACAAGTAAATTGATCAAGTGATGATCAATTTGCATCTCTTAAAAAAGCTGAAATGAAGAGCGATTTTTAAAACGTTCGATCTCTACAGTATTGGCAGCTAAACTCGCTAGACAATCTAAGACGGACGTTCGCTACATTCAATTAATCGCGTATCGAACGAGTAGAGATTAATAGCGTTACTGCCAAGGCAGGCACTACCATTAAACTCACTCGGTCTTTTTGATTACGCTTTCGCTATCTAAATTAGATAGAAACATCGACTTTCTTTATGATAACGAGCCAAGCGATTTCCCTGAATACTGTTCTAACTCGTCTGTGCGACCTTCTTTAATTTTGTTCGCCCAACTTGGGTCTTGGAGCAAGGCTCTACCTACCGCCACTAAGTCAAATTCACCAGCGCCTAAGCGCTCTAATAGATCATCTACAGAGCGAGTGTTTGAGTCCTCCCCTTTAAACGCACCAAAAAAGTCATCGTTCAAACCCACAGAGCCTACGGTGATTGTGGATTTTCCGGTGATTTTTTTTGTCCATCCGGCCAAGTTTAATTCGCTGCCGTCAAACTCACTTTCCCAATAACGGCGCTGAGAGCAATGGAAAATATCAACGCCAGCTTCGCTTAAAGGATGTAAAAACTGCTCTAGTTCTTGAGGTGTCTGAGCAAGTCGAGCAGTGTAGTCTTGTTGTTTCCATTGAGAGTATCGAAGTACAATGGGAAAGTCTGGTGATGTTGCTGCTCGGATAGCTTTTATAATCTCAACGGCAAACCGACCGCGATTTTCCATATTGCCACCCCAACTATCCGTGCGTTGGTTAGTACCCTCCCAGAAAAACTGGTCAACTAAATATCCATGGGCACCATGGATTTCAACGCCGTCCATACCAATACGTTTTGCATCAGCCGCGGCTTTGGCAAACGCTTCAATCACAGACTCGATATGCGCTACGGTCATGGGCTCTGCACCTTGCTTACCAGGCTTAAACAAACCAGAAGGGCCAGCGCTGGGCAGCTCAGGGAAGGGAGCATTTTCAGCAACACGAGCCATACCAACATGCCATAATTGTGGCATTATTTTCCCGTCAGCATTGTGAACTTCGTCTACTACCTGTTGCCAACCAACCAGTGCATCGTCTCCGTGAAACCGTGGGATAGTAGCGCCCATTGTCGCCACTTTATCATTTACGGTTGTACCCTCGGTAATGATAAGTCCAGTGCCGCCCTCTGCACGTCGTCGATAATATCCAGCTACATCACTAGTTGGCACACCATTAGGTGAAAACTGTCTCGTCATTGGTGCCATTACAATACGGTTAGTGAGTGATAAACCTTTATTCTTAAAAGGAGTAAAAAGTGTGTTATTTGACATTAGGCTTTTCTTAAATTGGGTAATTAATATTGAAAAAAATAGTAACCTGAGAGGTGGCGAAGTCAATTTTCTATTGGTGATAGTAATTTATAAATCATCGCGGTGTATACCAATGTAAACTTTCAGCCTCATTTTTAAGTATTGAGTTACATGCATTTTATTAGTACCGCAAAAAATAATCACAGAGAGGAAGTTATGACACGAAAAAGGACAACGGCTTTAGTCGGGCTTTTATGTAGCAATGTATTTTTTAATGTAGCAACGGCGCAGGCGGTGAAAGTAGCAGAGCTAGAAGGAACACAGATTACGGGTGTGACAGTGAGTAGCAAAGGTCGCCTGTTCGTCAATGCCCCGAATTGGCGTGATGGTGTGGATTTTAGCGTTGCTGAAATTTCGATGAAGGGAGAAGTTAGTAAGTATCCGAATAGCTCAGCAAATCGCTGTACTAGCGATAGTCTTGTAAAAGATGACTGCTTTCTTGCTGTGCAGTCGGTAGTTGCGTATAAAAATAAACTGTATGTGCTTGATACTAGAAACCCAAAATTTAAAGGTGTAGTCGATGCCCCGCGCGTGTTTGTTGTTAATTTGGATACTGACGAAATAGAGCGAATATTGACGCTGTCAAAAAATGCTTACCATCCAGATTCTTATATTAATGATCTTCGCGTAGATGATAAAACGCATCGAATTTATATGACTGACTCGGGACATGCAGGGCTGGTTGTATACAATTTAAATGACGACTCGAGTTATAGAGTACTTGATAACCATCCATTTACCAAAGCAGAAGTGGAGACCTTATCGATAAAAGGGAAGCCGTTTAATATGCAGGTGCAATCAGATGGTATCGCCCTTGATAGGTTGAATGACACACTTTATTTTCACGCGTTATCGGGCTATTCACTGTATGCAATAGATACAGCGGATATCAGCAATGACGCTAGCGCTAATGTCGCTAGGAACGTGCGCACTGTAGCGCAAACCGGTGCGCCCGACGGTATGCTTTATCATAATGGCAATTTATATTTAGCTGATTTAGAGAGGCAACAAGTTCAGTATTTAACACCTAGCCAGTCGCTAGAGACATTGGTGGAAGGGAGCGCTGTTAATTGGGCTGATACTTTTAGTGTTTATGAAAACACGCTTTATTACACTAATAGCAAAATTCAAGACGCCGGTGATGATGTGAGTAATATGTCGTTTGAAGTTTACAAGGTACCTTTACCAGCACAATAACCAGTGTATAAATAGCAATTGCCGTCGCAACGGAAGGTTGCGATGGCGTTCTGGTTCAAAGATTTTAGATACAAGTAGAACAATGAGATTTACAGTTTTAAATTAACGTGGCGAATCTGAAGAGTGCTTAGAACAAACACATTCTTATTATAGAGGTACTTTTATTTTCAACGGTTGCTTTGCCACGCAGCAGCACGGCAGAATTTCATCATCATCAATAAAAGCAAGCGGGTCGGTGGTATATTCCACTTCACCTTCAAGGAGCTTGGTTCTGCACGCGCCACAAAAACCCTCTCTACAGTGGTAGTGAATATTGATACCAGCAGCTTCAATAGCGCTTAATAGGGTTTTATCGGCAGGGGCGTTGATCTGCCCCACATCGACAATGTCGATGCGGAGCATCTCGTTACTACTATTCATTAAACTGCGTAATTACAGTTCAAAGTCAGCGAAGTCTTCTTCACTTACCGCTGAGTCAATTTGACCAACAAGATAAGAACTAATCTCAGACTCTTGAGGAGCTACCTGTACGTTGTCTGAATTGAGGTAGTTATTCATCCAAGGCAGAGGATTGCTGCTAACATCAAACGGAGCATCGAAACCGATGGCTGTCATGCGCTGATTAGCAATGTACTCTACGTAAGAGCATAAGATTTCTTTATTCAGGCCAATCATTGAGCCGTTTTGGAATAAGTAATCCGCCCATTCTTTTTCTTGCTCAACGGCGTTCATAAAAATAGCACGAGCTTCGTCTTTACATTCTTCCGCAATCTGCGCCATTTCAGGGTCGTCTTTACCCTTTGCCCACAAATTCAACACGTGTTGAGTTGAAGACAAGTGAAGGTTTTCGTCGCGAGCGATAAGGCGAATAATTTTAGAATTACCCTCCATCAGCTTGCGTTCTGCAAATGCGAACGTACATGCAAAAGACACATAAAAACGAATGGCTTCTAGCGCATTCACTGAATTCATGCACAGGTATAGCTTTTTCTTAAGCTCGTACATACTGATAGTGTGGGCAATACCGTCAACCGTATGTACGCCTTCGCCTTGGGTTTGCCAAAGCTGGGTCGCAAAAATCAAATCGTCATAGTATTTAGAGATATCAGCAGCGCGACGCTTTATTTCATCGTTTACCACGATGTCGTCAAAGATCTCACTTGGATCAGAAAACAAATTACGCAATATGTGCGTGTAAGAGCGAGAGTGAATTGTCTCGTAAAAAGACCATGTCTCAACCCAGGTTTCTAATTCAGGCAGTGAAATGATAGGCAAGAACGCAATGTTAGGGCTTCTGCCTTGTACCGAATCAAGTAAGGTTTGGTACTTAAGGTTAGAAATGAAAATGTGCTTCTCTGGCTCGGTTAATTTCTGAAAATCAACACGATCCCGAGTGACATCAACTTCCTCAGGGCGCCAAAAGAAGCTTATTTGTTTTTCAATAAGCTTTTCGAAAATGGCATGCTTCTGCTGGTCGTAGCGTGCAACGTTCACGGGGTTGCCGAAAAACATTGGCTCTAACAACGGGTTTGTACTTTGTTGATTAAACGTAGTGTATTTCATGATGACCTAACTAAAAACTTAATGATAAACGCGTATTTTTATTTGTGTTCTTGCTGCTATCTAGTACCTTGCGGCGCACCGCAAAGGCGCATGCAGTATCTAAAAAGTTAGATTTTGCACGCACCGCCGGCACAATCATCATCTTCTTCTATCACAACTTCTTCTTGACGAGGAAGTGGCTCACTAGCTTTTGCATCTAGTGCTGAAGTGTCTGACGCGCCGTCGCGAGTATTATGGTAATACAATGTTTTCACACCAAGCTTGTAGGTGGTTAACAGGTCTTTGAGCAATAGCTTCATCGGAACCTTATTACCATCGAAACGACTTGGATCGTAGTTTGTATTCGCTGAAATTGTCTGGTCGATAAACTTCTGCATAATACCAACTAGTTGTAGATAGCCATCGTTAGATGGAATATCCCATAATAACTCGTATTGATTTCTTAAAGTCTCATACTCTGGAACAACTTGTTTTAAAACACCATCTTTACTGGATTTGATACTGATAAATCCACGAGGCGGCTCAATACCATTGGTGGCATTTGAGATTTGTGACGATGTTTCTGACGGCATCAACGCTGACAGTGTTGAGTTACGCAAACCATGGGTTTTTACCTCTTCACGCAGTGTGTCCCAATCGTAGTGCAGAGGCTCGTTACACACCTTATCCAAGTCTCGCTTGTAACTATCGATAGGCATTATACCTTGCGAATAGGTCGTTTCGTTGAACTTTGGACAAGCGCCTTTTTCTTTGGCTAGATTGTTTGATGCTTTAAGCAGGTAGTACTGCATTGCTTCGAACGTGCGATGCACAAGACCGTTCGCACTGCCATCAGAGTACTTAACGTTATTTTTCGCTAGATAATAAGCAAAGTTAATTACACCAACACCCAAGGTTCTGCGACCCATAGTGGCGTTAAACGCTGCTGGTACTGGATAATCTTGATAATCTAGCAAATTGTCGAGAGCTCGAACCGCTAAGTCTGCTAGCTCTTCAAATTCGTCTAATGACTTAATAGCACCTAAATTAAATGCAGACAGTGTACAAAGGGCAATTTCACCTTCTTCGTCATTAACATGCTGAAGTGGCTTAGTTGGAAGCGCGATTTCAAGACAAAGGTTACTTTGACGTACCGGTGCGACTTCAGGATTGAACGGACTGTGAGTATTGCAGTGGTCCACATTTTGAAGATAAATACGGCCAGTACTTGCTCGCTCTTGCATAAACAAGCTGAACAATTCCATTGCCTTTATTTGTTTCTTACGAATGCTATCGTCATTTTCATATTTAACGTAAAGCTCTTCAAACTTGTCTTGGTCGGCGAAGAATGCATCGTATAGGCCAGGTACATCAGAAGGGCTAAATAATGAAATGTAGCCGTCCTTCATCATGCGCTGATACATGAGCTTGTTAAACTGAACACCGTAGTCGAGGTGGCGAACGCGGTTTTCTTCAACACCACGGTTGTTTTTAAGTACTAAAAGAGACTCAACTTCCATGTGCCAAAGTGGGTAGAACAACGTCGCTGCACCACCGCGAACACCGCCTTGTGAACAGCTTTTAACTGCCGTTTGGAAGTACTTGTAGAAAGGGATACATCCAGTGTGAAATGCTTCACCACCGCGAATGGGGCTACCTAGAGCACGAATACGCCCAGCATTCACACCAATACCGGCACGTTGACTTACGTACTTAACAATAGCGCTAGCGGTTGCATTGATTGAATCTAAGCTATCACCCGCTTCAATAAGAACGCATGAGCTGAACTGACGGGTAGGGGTTCTAACGCCAGACATAATTGGCGTTGGTAATGAAAGTTTAAACGTAGATGCAGCATCGTAAAAGCGTCGGATGTAATCCATGCGAGTTGCTTTGTCATAATTGGCAAATAAACAGGCGGCAACTAAGATATAAAGAAACTGTGCGCTTTCATAGATTTCACCAGTAACACGGTTTTGAACGAGGTATTTCCCTTCGAGCTGTTTAACCGCGGCGTAGCTAAAGTTCATGTCGCGCCAATGGTCGATATACGTTTCCATTTCGGCGAACTCTTCTGCGGAATAGTCTTCAATCAAATGACTATCGTATTTGCCCATTTCAACCATTTGCTTAACGTGGTCGATAAGCGCTGGCGGTTCAAATTGTCCGTATGCTTTTTTGCGAAGATGGAAGATAGCTAGGCGTGCAGCAAGATACTGGTAATCTGGCGCGTCGGTAGAAATAAGATCCGCCGCCGATTTAATTAATGTTTCATGGATCTCACTAGTATTGATCCCATCAAAGAACTGTATTTGCGCTTTAATCTCAACCTGCGAAACAGAAACGTTGCTAAGTCCTTTTGCCGCCCACGTTACTACCTTATGGATTTTTTCTAAATCAATAGACTCTTTTTCACCATTTCGTTTGGTGACAAATAAATTATTATTCATGTTTCTTGGCCGTTTTCTGTTAGCGCATAAAGCGTGGGTTTAACACCCATTTTAGTTTTAATTCGTGTTGTGTTTCTAAGGTGTCTCGTTGTCATTTTTAGCGTGTCTACACACAGCGTTAACCGCTGCTAGTGTGATGCTGTTTTTGCACTTATGCTCACATCATTAAACACACTAAAGCCGTCTAAACTGAAATACACGAGTAGAGACTGCTTAAAATTTTCTGCTTTTGTTGTGTCCAGTGAAAGCGTCGCGTAGAACTTGTTACGTGACGTCTGAGCTTTGATCCTGAAAAATTACTGCCGGATCGCGCTGAGGACAGGACACAAGATAGTGAGGTTTTCGCTGTAATGCAACCCAATATCTGGTGGTATTTCCATCACTCAATCTGGCACAGATTTTACGTTAGTGGAGACTAACTTTTTAGCGTTCTACAAGCGTTAATCAAACCAAATGCAAGCACTTTTGAGAAAAATGATCGAACGCTAAATTAATTTAATATTAAAAACGTTTTTTTATAAAAACACGATATATGGTGTATGAATTATCATCATGCCCCTACATATAGTGTTAACTTAATCTGGTGCTACTGTATATAGTAGGTAATTAACATCCACATTATCAGCAGAAAGATAAAAGCCTTGTGTGATCGGATCCATATGAAGGCCTGTCATGTCTCGGGGAAGTAAACCCGCATTGTCAGTCATCGACATAAGCTCAGAAGGCTTCAAAAATTTACTGTGATCGTGAGTACCTTTAGGAACTAATCTGAGCACATATTCAGCTCCAACGATCCCCATCAAATACGATTTGATATTTCGATTAAGCGTAGAAAAGAACACATGTCCTCTTGGCTTAGCAAGTGCAGCACAAGCAGAGACAACTGATGCTGGATCGGGCACATGTTCAAGCATTTCCATGCAGGTGACGACATCAAACTTGCCAGCGTTATCAGCAGCAAAGTCCTCAGCAGTTGAGCAAACGTAGTCAACTTTGGCTCCTGATTCCAGGCCGTGAAGCTTTGCCACTTCTAGGGAAGCTTGGGCCATGTCCAATCCAGTTACCTCTGCACCGGCCTTGGCCATTGATTCGGCAAGGATACCTCCACCACAGCCGATGTCGATAACTGACTTACCGAATAGGCCTTGTGCATTTTGATTAATAAAGTCCAGACGAAGAGGGTTTATAAGATGAAGCGGCTTAAATTCTCCCTCTGGATCCCACCACCGAGAGGCGAGTTGGGAGAATTTATCAATTTCGTGTGGGTCGACATTTGTTACAGCTTTATTTGTCATAGACGAGTGAATCCTTCAATAGCATATAAATAACATAACGCAAAAAGGAGAGTAGGAGTTACAATTTTCCATACTATTTATTGATTATACAGGGTCAAAAACTGCTGCCTGCACGAAAAATAAACGCTTACCTTATATTGCTCTAATAAGCGTAATTAAGCGCTACATAAATCTGTCATCAAGTGGTACACTCGTGAGACGATTATGAACCCACATAATAACAATAGTGCGCACCATGACATTGTTTTTTGATTTCTAAAAAGCAGGTCAAAACGGATAACGCAGAACAAATTAAGAAAAAGGGATTAAGCAGTTTATGTCTGATAACGCTAAAGAAATTCTCCCCGTTAATATTGAGGAAGAGTTAAAAAACTCCTACCTCGATTACGCGATGAGCGTTATTGTCGGGCGAGCATTGCCTGATGTAAGAGATGGCTTGAAGCCAGTTCACCGCCGAGTATTGTTCGCGATGAACGAACTCAAAAACGACTTCAATAAGCCATATAAAAAATCTGCCCGTGTGGTAGGCGATGTCATTGGTAAATATCATCCCCACGGTGATTCTGCTGTGTACGACACTATTGTTCGTATGGCGCAGCCATTTTCATTGCGATATATGCTGGTTGACGGGCAGGGTAACTTTGGCTCTGTAGATGGCGATTCGGCAGCTGCAATGCGTTACACCGAAGTTCGCATGGCAAAAATTGCTCATGAGCTATTGGCCGACCTAGATAAAGAAACCGTCAATTTTGTTCCAAACTACGACGGTACCGAATTTATTCCTGAAGTGCTGCCGACTAAGGTACCTAACCTGCTAGTAAACGGCTCGTCAGGTATCGCCGTTGGTATGGCGACTAATATTCCGCCGCATAACCTAACTGAAGTGATTAACGGGTGTGTCGCGCTTATTGAAAACCCTGATTTGTCTATCGACGAATTGATGACTCATATCCCAGGTCCTGATTTCCCAACAGCTGCAACTATCAGCGGCCGTAAAGGAATCGAAGACGCTTACCGTACTGGCCGTGGTAAAATCTACCTGCGAGCAAAGGCTGACATTGAAACTGACAGCAACGGTAAAGAAACCATCATCGTTAACGAAATACCGTATCAAGTTAATAAAGCTCGCCTTATCGAAAAAATGGCCGAGTTAGTTAAAGAAAAGCGTATTGAAGGTATTTCAGCATTACGTGATGAGTCTGATAAAGACGGTATGCGTATTGTTATCGAGGTTAAACGCAACGAATCAGCCGAAGTATTGTTAAACCACCTATATGCTAATACGCAGTTACAAACTGTATTTGGTATAAATATGGTAGCGTTGGACAATACTCAGCCTAAGATATTTAACCTTAAAGAAACGCTAGAAGCATTTATTCTTCACCGCAGAGAAGTGGTTACACGTCGTACGGTGTTCGAATTACGCAAAGCACGAGATCGTGCGCATATTCTTGAAGGCTTGGCAATTGCGCTTGCTAATATCGACCCAATTATTGAGTTAATTAAAGCGTCAAATAGCCCAGCTGATGCGAAAAAAGCATTAGTTGCACAAGGTTGGCAGCTAGGCGACGTGTCGCAAATGCTAGAACGTGCCGGCGACGACGCTGCGCGCCCAGATTGGCTAATGCCGGAGTTTGGTATTCGCGAAGGAAAGTATTTCCTGACCGAGCAACAGGCTCAAGCTATTCTTGACCTTCGCTTACACAAGCTGACAGGCCTTGAACACGAAAAGATTTTAGAAGAATACAAGCAACTACTAGAGATCATTGCTGAATTGCTTCACATATTAAACAGCCCAGAGCGTTTGATGGAAGTGATTCAAGAAGAACTCGAAAAAATACGTGAAGAATACGGTGATGAACGCCGTACGGAAATCACAGCGGCAAGCCACGACATTGATATAGAAGATCTGATCGAGAGAGAAGAAGTGGTTGTTACGCTTTCTCGCGAAGGCTACGTGAAATACCAGAAGCTGACAGACTACGAGGCGCAACGACGTGGCGGCCGTGGTAAATCAGCAACGAAGATGAAAGACGAAGACATTATTGAAAAACTGCTTGTGGCAAATACCCACGACCATATTCTTTGTTTCTCAACTCGTGGAAGACTGTATTGGTTGAAGGTGTATCAACTGCCGTTTGCCAGTCGTAATGCCCGTGGTCGTCCAATTGTGAATATTTTACCGTTGGAAGAAAACGAACGTATTACTGCAATATTACCTATCAAAGAGTTTGTCGAAGGCAAATATGTCCTTATGGCGACAGCGAATGGTACGGTGAAGAAGACTGACTTAAGCCTTTATTCTCGTCCTCGTGCGAACGGTATTATTGCCGTTAATCTGAACGAAGGCGACGAATTGATTGGTGTTGATATTACTCACGGTGATGACGATATCATGTTGTTCTCTGACGCTGGAAAAGTGGTTCGCTTTAACGAAAAGCTACGCGATAGCGAAACCGGCGAAGTGAAACGCGACCCTGAGACTGGAGAAGAGCTTCTTGCACTTCGTCCAATGGGTAGAACCGCAACGGGTGTTCGCGGCATTCGACTACAAGATGATCAGAAAGTGGTCTCACTTATCGTGCCTAAAGGCGACGGTCCGATACTAACGGCCACCGTAAACGGTTTCGGTAAGCGTACACCGCTGGAAGATTACCCTGCGAAGAGTCGAGCAACACAGGGTGTTGTTTCAATCAAAGTTTCAGAGCGTAACGGAAAAGTTGTTGGCGCCGTGCAAGTGGACGAAACCAACGAAATGATGTTGATCAGCGACCAAGGTACACTTGTTCGTACGCGAGTAAGCGAAGTCTCAGTAGTGGGACGCAACACCCAAGGTGTTCGCTTGATGCGAACGGTAGAAGGTGAACACGTGGTTGGCTTACAACGTATTGAAGAAGTTGCAGAGTTACCTGAGCTTGATGAAGAAGGTAACCCTATTATTTCTGAGGCGTTACCTGAGCAAGAAGAAAACGTCGCACAAGACGACGACAGCTCAACGACAGAAGACTAGGGGTAGTGCAAGTTACTTGAATAGTAACTATTTATTGGCAGCAGGCGATGTAAGCTGTTGGTAAGCATTATCATTGTTCTTATAAACAAGCGGCCTATGCCGCTTGTTTGCCAATTGGCGATTTAATTGGCTTCTCAATTGGCAACTAGTATACAGGTGTTGAATAACGCGATGAATGAGGTATTTAACTTTAGCGCTGGCCCAGCAATGCTTCCAAAAGAAGTGATGCAAAAAGCCCAAGGCGAATTCACAAATTGGCGTGACTTACATTGCTCTGTCATGGAAGTAAGTCATCGAGGTAAAGACTTTATTGAGATAGCCGCAAAGGCCGAGCAGGATCTGCGCGACCTTTTATCTATTCCCTCAAATTATCACGTCCTGTTCACCCATGGCGGTGGTCGTGGTCAGTTTGCTGCGGTCCCTCTTAATATTTCTAAGCATGACGATACAAGTCTTCACCTTGTCAGTGGCTCATGGTCTGAAGGCGCAGTTGCAGAAGCAAATAAATATAACAATGCAGTGGTTGTTGGCGAGGTAACGGAGAAAGACGGAATGCACTTTGTTCCTCAGCCTTCACTGGCCAATATAGACCAATCGGCTGCGTACTATCATTTTTGTCCTAACGAAACTGTTGATGGAATTGCTTTTGATTGGCTCCCTGAGTCAGGCGATGTGCCTTTAGTGTCTGATATGTCTTCAACGATATTGTCACAGCCTTTGGATGTAGCTAAACACGGCATTATTTATGCCGGTGCGCAAAAAAATATAGGTCCAAGTGGTTTGTCAGTAGTGATTGTTCGTGAAGATTTAGTAGGCTACGCTAGAAAGGAAACACCTTCTATCTTTGACTATGACCTAGCTGCTAAAGCGGATTCTATGTACAACACACCGCCAACCTTTTCATGGTATTTAGCCGGTCTCGTTTTTGAGTGGCTGAAAGACATGGGTGGCGTAAGTGCAATGGCAAAACGTAACGCGGAAAAAGCGTCGCTGTTATACTCGGCCATTGATAGTTCTGATTTCTATTCAAGTAAAGTACATTCACACAATCGCTCAAAAATGAATGTGCCGTTTCACCTTGCAAATACTGACTTAGACGGGTTGTTTTTAAAACAGTCTCAAGAAGCAGGGTTGCTTGCGCTTAAAGGCCATCGGTCTGTAGGCGGTATGCGTGCAAGTATTTACAATGCCATGCCAGTAGAAGGCGTATTGGCGCTTGTAGAGTTTATGCGTGAGTTCGAACGAGTGAATGGATAAGAAAGGAATAGACAACAAGATGGAACAGTTAACATTAGAACCGATTGCAAAAGTATCGGGTGAGGTCAATGTACCTGGTTCAAAAAGTCTGTCAAATAGAGCGCTTCTGCTAGCCGCTCTGGCAGAAGGTGATACCGAACTGACGAACCTACTTGATAGTGATGATATTTCTCACATGCTTAATGCGTTAACCCAACTCGGCGTGAGTTACACGTTAAGTGAAGATAAAACCCAATGTGTAGTAACGGGTAATGGCGGTGCTTTTGATGTTGCAGCGTCCCAAGAGTTATTTTTAGGCAATGCAGGAACGGCAATGCGCCCTTTGTGTGCAGCATTAGCCGTAAGTAACGTAGATGCAATCCTTACCGGTGAGCCTCGTATGGAAGAGCGACCTATCGCTGACTTAGTCGATGGGTTACGAGAAGCCGGTGCCGATATTACTTATCTAAAGAACGACGGCTTTCCGCCGCTTCATATCAAGGGTAAAACATTAGCCGGCGGTGAAATGTCGGTTGATGGAAGTGTGTCTAGTCAATTTCTTACTGCTTTGCTGATGGCTGCTCCCTTGTTTACCGGTGATGTCACTATTCGAATTAAAGGTGAGTTGGTTTCTAAGCCCTACATTGATATTACCCTGAACACCATGGCTAAATTTGGTGTTCAAGTTAATAACGATAACTATCAAACATTCACCATTTCTGGTGAGGAGAAATACGTGTCTCCAGGTAAGTTTATGGTTGAAGGCGATGCGTCATCAGCTTCCTACTTTCTTGCAGCCGGCGCGATTAAAGGTGGTACGGTACGCGTAACCGGTATAGGCCAAAATAGTATTCAAGGTGATATCCGCTTTGCAGATGTTCTTGAAGCTATGGGGGCTAACATTGAGTGGCACGATGAATACGTAGAAGTCACAGGGGCACCGCTTAAAGGTATATCGATGGATATGAATCATATTCCTGATGCCGCCATGACGATTGCGACCACGGCACTTTTTGCCGATGGACCAACGACCATGACAAATATTTACAACTGGCGTGTTAAAGAAACTGACAGGCTACATGCAATGGCAACTGAGTTAATGAAAGTAGGTGCTAAGGTCGAAGAAGGTCACGATTATATCAAAGTATGGCCTACCGATAGTCTGAAACATGCAGAGATAGACACCTACAACGACCACAGAATTGCCATGTGCTTTTCCCTTGTGGCGTTAAGTGATACGTCTGTGACCATCAACGATCCTGGCTGTACTCGAAAAACGTTTCCTGATTACTTTACTCGGTTGAAAACACTTTTTTCAGAAAACGCTTAAAACAGTAACTTCTTAGAGCGCTTTAATAACTCCGAGAACCTGATGCACATCATTGCTAGCGATTTCCAGCCTAGCATGGATGTGCTGACGGCATTGCTAATCTCGTACTAACGAGTATAATTGCGCGCGATTTTTAGCAATTTTAAAAATATGGAGCAGGTATGCATTCCACACCCGTAGTCACGGTCGACGGCCCAAGTGGTGCTGGTAAAGGTACACTTAGTAGCTTATTAGCCAAAAAGTTAGAATGGCATTTTCTAGATAGCGGTGCAATTTATAGGGTTCTAGCAGTTGCTGCTCTTCACCACGACCTTCCGTGTGATGATGAAGAATGTATTGTTCCTCTTGCGACAGGACTTGACGTTAGTTTCGAGACTAACGAGGACACGACCCGCATTATTCTAGAGGGCGAAGATGTCACCGATGATATTCGCACTGAAGAAGTGGGAGCCGTGGCGTCAAAAATTGCTGCATTGCCGAGAGTACGCGAAGCGTTGCTTCGTCGACAACGCGCTTTCCAGCAATCCCCAGGCCTCGTTGCTGACGGTCGTGATATGGGCACAGTGGTGTTCCCTGATGCCATGGTAAAGATATTTCTTACCGCAAGCGCTGAAGCGCGTGCAGAGCGACGCTATAGCCAGTTGAAAGCAAAGGGCATGGATGTTAACATTGCGCGCCTTTTGACCGATATCAAGGCGAGAGACGAGCGCGATACACAGCGCACGGTTGCACCTCTGGTACCGGCAGAAGACGCTGTAATTATAGATTCGACAGACTTGGATATAGACCAAGTCTTTGAAAAAGCGATGGATATTATTTCCTCACGGCGTTAATTTCGCGGTGGTAAAATACGTTCAAAGCAGAGCTGCTACAGGAAGTGGCGGCGATTTTTTAATAACCCCGCGTTATCCGGATTAGAAGCGTGGATATCAACTTAAAAGTTATCTGAGACTTATGACTGAAAATTTTGCACAACTTTTTGAAGAAAGCTTACAAGAACTAGAAACACGTCCAGGTTCAATTGTAAAAGGTACTGTTGTTTCTATCGACAAAGACATTGTTCTTGTTGATGCGGGCTTGAAATCAGAAAGTGCTATCCCAGTAGACCAATTTAAAAATGCTGAAGGCGAATTAGAAATCGCTATCGGTGACGAAGTAGATGTTGCACTAGATGCAGTAGAAGATGGTTTCGGTGAAACTATTCTTTCTCGCGAAAAAGCGAAGCGTCACGAAGCATGGGTTGAGCTGGAAAAAGCTTACGATGATAAGGTTACTATTAAGGGCGTTATCAACGGTAAAGTTAAAGGCGGTTTCACTGTTGAAGTAAACAGTGTACGCGCGTTCCTTCCAGGTTCATTGGTTGATGTACGTCCAGTACGTGACACAACTCACCTTGAAGGCAAAGAGCTTGAATTTAAAGTTATCAAGCTTGATGCAAAACGCAACAACGTTGTTGTTTCTCGTCGTGCAGTTATCGAAGCGGAAAGCAGCCAAGAGCGCGAGTCACTTCTTGCGAACCTTGAAGAAGGTCACGAAATCAAAGGTATCGTTAAGAACCTTACTGATTACGGTGCGTTCGTAGATCTTGGTGGCGTAGACGGTCTTCTTCACATTACAGATATGGCTTGGAAGCGTGTTAAGCACCCAAGTGAAATCGTTAATGTTGGCGATGAAATCAACGTTAAAGTTCTTAAGTTCGACAAAGAGAAGCAACGTGTTTCTCTTGGTATGAAGCAAATGGGCAACGATCCATGGCAAGAAATTGCTTCACGTTACCCTGAAGGAACTAAGATCAACGGTCAGGTTACTAACCTAACTGACTACGGCTGCTTCGTAGAAATCGAAGACGGCGTTGAAGGTCTTGTTCACGTTTCTGAAATGGATTGGACTAACAAAAATATCCACCCATCTAAGGTTGTTAACCTTGGTGATACGGTAGATGTGATGGTTCTTGAAATAGACGAAGAGCGTCGTCGTATTTCTCTAGGTCTTAAGCAATGTATTGCTAATCCTTGGGAAACATTTGCTGAGTCGCACGAAAAAGGCGACAAAGTATCTGGTAAGATCAAGTCAATTACTGACTTCGGTATCTTCATCGGTCTTGACGGCGGCATCGACGGTCTAGTTCACCTTTCTGATATTAGCTGGAACAAGTCTGGTGAAGACGCAGTTCGTGACTATAAGAAAGGCGACGAAATCTCTGCTGTTGTTCTTCAAGTTGACCCAGAGCGTGAGCGTATCTCTCTAGGCGTTAAGCAAATTGAAGAAGACCCATTCAACAAGTATCTGACAGATAACAAGAAAGGTGCTATCGTTGTTGGTACAGTAACTGAAGTTGAAGCGAAAGGCGTTACTGTAAACCTAGCTGAAGAAGTTGACGGTTATATCCGCGTTGCAGATATTGCTGTTGAGCGTGTAGAAGACGCGACTGAAGTAGCGAAAGTTGGTGATAGCATTGAAGCGAAATTTATGGGCGTTGACCGTAAGAACCGCACAGTTAACCTATCTGTAAGAGCGAAAGATCAGGCTGACGAAAAAGAAGCTATCGAGAAAGTTAATCAGCAAGATGATGCTGGTTTTGCTAGCGCGATGGCAGAAGCATTCAAAGCGGCTAAAGGCGAGTAATGCTTTTGTGGGTGTGCTTAGGCGCACCCAATTCGCGATAGCTGTTTAAACAATAATAGTGACAATGAGGTTAAGTATGACCAAGTCTGAATTAATTGAACGGCTCGCGGATCAAGCGCGTCAGGTTCCAGCGAAAGAACTAGAACTGGCTATCAAAGAGCTTCTTGAACAAATGGCACAAACCCTTCAAAAGGGCGAGCGCATAGAAATTCGAGGTTTCGGCAGTTTTTCACTGCACTATCGTGCGCCACGCGTCGGTAGAAACCCTAAAACGGGTGAAACAGTTAAGCTAGACGGTAAGTATGTACCGCACTTCAAGCCAGGAAAAGAACTCCGCGAACGAGTTGATGCCTCAATAGCATGATTTTTAAAAGCCGCTGTTAAAGCGGCTTTTTTGTGTTCGCTTTTCCAATTCAATTCGATATTCCGCTAAAGCTACATATTTAATGCGTATATTCTGTTATACGTAGCGCTTGCTGTTAATAACTATTGACCCTCACTAAAAGACAGTTATATATTATTGCTATAAGAATAAACGGTTTTAATTGAAGTAATGTCAGCCGGCGAAGAACAAGCAATAATAAAACAATATCAGCCGCTAATTCGTGCACTCATTCCCTACGAGCAACAAAATCGCTTGTTAGAGGGGATTAATAAGTTTTCTAAACGTTTACCGAGTGGTGTTCGAAAAGTAGTCAAAGAGGAAGTCGTGAGGCTTACCTCCCTAACAGACGCGCCTGCTGATAACTCCGCCTTTGCACATTTTCCTGTTATGAAGTTTAAACACTTCGGCATTCAGATGCGTCTAGATAAGGTGGGCGCTAAGATCCTAAAAAGTGAAACCTCACTTTATCAAGACAGATATACCGTCGGTGTCTTTGAATCGGTGATGAACTCTGATTTCTATCAGAACCAAATAAAAAAAGACCAGTTTAAAAAAATCGTAGATGCGTTCAATATTGAAGGTCAGTCTTTTACTGACATCGATTTTGGCGATGATATCGCAATAAGACCCAATTTTACCGTAAGCTCTCCAGAATTTGAAAAGGGAAGGCATTGCAGTGTAAGTGCTTTTTCTCATCTTGGTATGGTGGTAGAAACAAAGCGACCACCTAATGTAACCACCGGCGATACCATAATTTTTACGTTGCCCGAAGTTGCAGGGTTAACCAAAGAATCCACGGAAATAGCATTTAACCTTCAAGCGGTTAAATACAATAAGCACCTTGGAAAGTACGAGTCTTTTTTTGTATTTCCCGATGACATCGAGCCAGGTTTTCTAGCTAATCTAAAACGCTACGTTGAAATCACCGCTTATCGACAGCCGCTACAACGAGATTTAGAGATAGAGCGCGCGATGCAGGAATTAGAGCGCGATAGAATTTTAGAGAATAGCCCTTGGTTACCCGTTTATTTATCAGCCAATAAAAAATCTCTCAAGCCGACAATAGCGCTTTTTACTAAAGCGAACGTTGAGCACAATAAGACTCAACGTTTACTAAATAGTCTACAAGATAAGCCTTTTTTTGAAGCGTTAGCTAAAGAGCTTTTGAAATACAATGAAGCGTTTGTCTTTCACGGAACCATCAAAACCAAAAATGCGACGGTGAAAATTACGGCTACGCATAGACAGTTGGTGGAAATGGGCCAATTAAACGCGTTAGTTTATTTACTGGCCAAAAACGATGATTTTATCTGTAGTCATTGTCGTCTCGATACTGTATCGAAAATCGACAAACAGAAAGCGTTTGCCATTCACGATATTGCTAGCAAAGAGTTTGAACAGCTATCTGCTATCTCCCACGTACTTTATTGTAAAGATATCTCGAGCTATATAGGTAATTTAACCTTAAGTGCAAAATGTAGTTTTAAACCGTTATCCAGCGATCTCAAAGCTAGCGGTGATAATTGGCATATCGACTATGTTATGGAAGAGGATTTAGACAGACGTAATGAAACACGCTACGTCATAGATAAAATAGCATCAATTAAAATTGGGCTGTTATCTTCACTGGAGGCGCGTGTTTCAGATTTGTCTGCCAGCGGTATGAAACTCATTGTTGCTCCAAACAGTGAATTACAAAAAGAAATTCGAGTTTCTGTACCAGACCTTAAAATCAAAAATGAGAAATACAAGGTTGTACACTTTGAACCTCATTCGGGTGTTGTCAGGCTGTGTTTATCTGAAGTTAGTCGAAAAACTAAAGTTAGCGCCAATGTAGACACTATTGTTGAGGAAAATACGGCTTATTTTAAGGTGAGAGATATCGCTCGTATTCAGCGTTTAACCCATCGATTCATTTGGGAATTAGCGGTCAGACACATGCCGTCTCTTGCAGTACTGTGTGTAATGAATCGATTTACGCTAGATAGGCTTAAAACCGTTTATCAAAGTGACAACTCGGATGATTTATTTCCGTTTTCACGTACTCAAAATATTATTCCTCTGCACGGCTTTTTTGCTGATAAAGGGCAAGCCAAACCTAAATCTCTCATTCTTGAAGCGATGTTTAAAGAGTCCATACAGCAACATTTAGTCGTGCATTGTGTTCGTAAAAGCGACAATCGGCTTGTTTTCATTAGAGAGCGAGATTTTTTATATTCCAAGCTCCGTACACAAATTAAAGAGCAGTTGGACGAAGGAAAAATTCAGCTAAGTGCTACAGACGTAACGGCAATACGCTGTCACGGTGCTATTACGCCCTTAACTAAAAAACGATTGGCACAATTATCAAAGCTCGATAAAGCGATGTACGATAAATTAGAAACGATGCAGGCAGGGTATACTCACTGTATTTTCATTACTAATATGTCTGCGTTGCATCACGATCTCGTCACTGAGAATTTAATAGCAAAACGAGAGCCGAAAGAGCCAGAATCTGAGCCAGCCTAATAGATTTTCTGCATTATTTATCGAATAGCTAACAACATTGAGTATTGCTTTTTTGTGTTATCTTTTTTCCCATTTTGCTATTCTTACCAACAAATCAAATTAAAGGGTTTTATGTGAAAGGGATCGTATCATTTTTGATCATTCTTGCGCTGCTAATTGTAGCGTTCGTTATTGGTTCGCAAAACGAGGGAGTGGTTACGGTAAACTATCTAATTGCCCAAGCAAATATTAGATTATCGACATTAATCGCGATTTCGCTTTCTATAGGCGTCGTTGTTGGTATCTTGATCATGCTAGCGAGTTGGATGCGTTTAAAGGTTCAGCTTATGTCGGCGCAATCTAAGGTACAGCACTTGGAAAAAGACCACTAATGCTAGAGCTGCTGTTTTTACTTTTACCTGTCGCGGCAGGTTATGGCTGGATAATGGGGCGCAATAGCGTTCGCCAGGCACAAAGAAAGCAGTCGAGCATACTGTCTAAGCATTATTACAAAGGTCTTAATTTCCTGCTTTCAGACCAACCTGACAAAGCCGTTGATACGCTAATTAAAATGATTAACGTTAATAGCGATACGGTTGAAACGCATATTGCCATGGGCAGTTTTTTTCGCCATCGAGGCGAGATAGACCGCGCAATTAAGGTGCATCAAAACTTAGTGAGTCGTGATGAACTTCAGCCTGCGCAACGGGAAAACGCGTTGCGAGAATTAGGGCAAGATTACACTCAAGCAGGATTTTTAGAGCGCGCTGAAAACGCGTTTCTCCAGTTACTCAACAGTGAAAAACACTATCTCATAGCCCAACAGCAGCTTTTCAGTATTTATCAAACAACCAAAGAGTGGCAGCGAGCTATTGAGCTAGCTGAGCGCATGGTGGAATGCCACGGTGATAACGATGATGTGTGTGAGCGACTTGCACATTTTTATTGTGAACAGGCAACGGTTGAGCTTAAGAACGACAGCCAAGGCGCTGCGCTTACTTTACTTCAAAAAGCGGTAAATGCAGATTCACACGCGGTTCGGCCATGGCTTATGCTAGGCGAATTGGCGCTTAATCAAAAACGATATACCGATGCTACTGCGTATTTTGTGCAGGTAGCTGAGCGAGATATTAACTGGTTTAGTGAAGCGGTGCCAAATTTAGAAAAAATTGCTGAAGAAACTGGTGAGTGGGATAGTTTCGAAAAGAACTTAGAAGCACACTGGCAAGAATGCGCTACGTCATACCTAGCCATGGTTGATGTTTTGCTGAAAAAAGGTGAGATATCGCAAGCCAGTGAATACTTAATTGAGCAGCTTAGAAAGCGCCCAACCATGCGTGGTTTTAAAACCCTGATGGGTCTTTATATCGATCAACTGAGCGATAAGAATACTGCCGATAGTTTACGATTATTAAAAGAGTTAGTTGGAAAACAAATGCTTCAGCGCCCAAAGTATCGCTGTAATAGCTGTGGTTTTTCCGGGAGAAAATTGTATTGGCTATGTCCATCGTGTAAGAAATGGGGCGTAGTTAAACCCATAAAAGGGTTAGATGGAGAGTAATGATTTATGTCCAAAGCTATTCCTAATGAAGCTGCTCAAGAACCCCGCGTCATTGTAGCGCTTGATTACGACGATAAAGACACCGCATTAGCGTTTGTCGATAAGCTAAGTCCCAGTTTGTGTAAGCTCAAAGTAGGCAAAGAAATGTTTACTTTATTCGGGCCCGAGTTTGTAAAGTATTTGGTCGTTAAAGGGTTTGACGTTTTCTTAGATCTAAAATTTCACGATATCCCCAATACTGTGGCAAAGGCCTGTAAAGCCGCTGCTGAACTTGGTGTGTGGATGGTAAACGTTCATGCCTCTGGCGGTTTGCCAATGATGCAGGCCGCAAAGCTTGCTATTGAAAATAGCAATAACCCTAAAACTAAACTGATTGCTGTTACTGTGCTAACCAGCATGGATCAAGAACAGCTTTCAGGTGTTATTGATAATGTAACGCCTGAAGAGCAGGTATTGCGACTGGCAGCGTTGACTGAAAAAGCAGGCTTAGACGGTATCGTTTGCTCAGCGCAAGAAGCAGCTGCACTACGCAAACGTCATAGTGATGATTTTTTACTGGTAACACCTGGCATAAGGCCTAGTGGAAGCCAAGCTGGTGATCAGAAGCGAGTAATGACGCCGCCTGATGCTATTAAAGATGGGGTAAGCTATTTAGTGATGGGACGACCCATTACACAGGCTTCAGATCCCGTGGCAGTGTTAGCAGAGGTAAATGATTCTATTCGTTGAAAGTGGGTTATTTTGAAGTGTTTGGGTTTTTCTAGACCTTCTACAGAGTTTTTATCGAGCGGTTCTTGATCATTTATTGAACTCTTATCAATAACCGCCACATGCCTTGACAGTGAATTCGTTTTCGGTTCATCAATCGAATGCATATAAAAAAGCTCGACGTCTTATTACAGACATCGAGCTTTTTTATTAAGTGGACTAACCCAAAGCAGTAGCTGCTAAATTATAGACCGTTAAGCGCTACTTCTGCTGGCGTATAAGTTAGGCCAAGTTCTTCACCCAACGCATCGACAACCGCCTTATACGTAACTTTTCCTTCGTGGGTGTTCAAACCCGCAAGTAAATGCTTGTCATCTAGCATTGCTTGAACAGGACCTTTGTTTGCCAAAGCAAGGCCAAACGGCAGAGTTGCATTGTTTAGTGCCATCGTTGAAGTGCGTGCAACACCACCTGGCATGTTAGCAACACAATAGTGCACAACATCATCAATGATATAAACAGGGTCTTGGTGTGTCGTTGCTTTTGAAGTTTCAAAACAACCACCTTGGTCAATGGCAACGTCCACTAATACCGAGCCAGGCTTCATTGCTGCAATCTGTTCACGGTTAAGTAACTTAGGCGCTGCTGCACCAGGAATTAATACCGCGCCTACCACTAAGTCAGCTTTCGACGAATAGTGCTCAATTGCGTCAACAGTAGAATATACGGTCTTTACTTGGCCATTAAAAATATCGTCAATCTGACGCAAGCGTGGAAGTGAGCGGTCAAGGATCACGACTTCAGCGCCTAAACCCAAGGCCATTTTCGCTGCATTAGTTCCCACAACGCCACCACCAATAATCAGTACTTTACCTGGTGCTACACCTGGTACACCGCCAAGTAGGGTTCCGCTACCACCGTGGGCTTTTTCCAAGTAATGGGCACCGGCTTGCACAGACATACGGCCTGCAACTTCACTCATAGGCGCCAGAAGAGGGAGGCCGCCGCGGTCGTCAGTCACCGTTTCATACGCAATACATGTTGCGCCAGATTCAACAAGAAGTTTAGTCTGCGTTGGGTCTGGTGCAAGATGAAGGTAGGTATATAAAGTCTGACCTTTTCGCAGCATTTTACATTCGTTAGGCTGAGGCTCTTTTACCTTTACAATCATCTCAGCTTCTGCAAACACTTGCTCAGCGGTTGACGCAATAGTAGCCCCTGCAGCCTCGTACATCTCATCAGTAAAGCCAATGGCGTCGCCTGCTAATGTTTGAACTAGCACAGAGTGACCGTTGCTTGTAAATTCTTTTACTGCAGCTGGCGTAAGGCCAACACGATACTCGTGGTTTTTTATTTCTTTTGGTACACCAACTAACATACTAGGTCCTCTTATTACTGATGAGCTCTGAGTGGCTCGGCTTTAAAAATAACTATGTGTTTATTTTGGCGAGTATACGTTAATAAAAAGCGAACTATGTGCTGAAAAATAGAATTTACTAGCATATAGTATGGCTATGATTGGCTTTTGAAAAATATTATATGTTAGTAAAAACCCCAAAACACCTTGACCGAATAGACAGGAATATTCTGGTTCAGTTACAAAAAAACGGACGGGTTTCTAATGTGGAACTGGCTAAGGAAGTGGGCCTGAGCCCCAGCCCTTGCCTCGAGCGGGTTAAGCGATTGGAAAGCCAAGGCTATATAAAAGGCTACCATGCCATTGTGGATCCAGAAAAACTTGGCGCCGCAATGTTAGTGTTTGTGGAGATAACATTAAGCAAAACTTCGGTGGATATCTTTGCAGAATTTTCTGCTGCCGTAAAATTGCACGATGATATACAAGAATGTCACTTAGTCTCAGGCGACTTTGATTTTTTGTTGAAGGCAAGAGTGGCAGATATGTCTAGCTATCGAAAGCTATTAGGGGACACATTACTGCGCTTGCCGGGCGTCAGTGAGTCTAGAACTTATGTCGTTATGGAAGAAGTCAAAAGTACGTCTTCTTTGCGCATTAATTTGAAATGATGAAAGCATGGCTCAAAATGTTGCTTTTATGGTAGGCTGTGCAAAAATACAGTGCTTTAATACTCGCGCGCTTTCAATACCTTACAGAACCAGTACCTATCGGTTGCAGAAGGTTTAAAGCGGTTACAAAGAATGGAATGTAGGAAACAAAACGGGTTTCCTGTACTTACAGCGCATTACATAAGCAGTAGTGGCAGATAAATTAAAGGTTTTATAAACGTTATGGCGCGATTAACAGGGGTTCAGCGAGTGTGGGAAGCAGGCATGATAGTCGCTTGTGTTTTCGCCTTTTTCTTATTGCTGGCACTAGCATCTTTTCATCCTGGCGATCCTGGATGGAGTCAAGCCGGGCTTCAGCTCGATGTACACAATTGGGTGGGGGCGACCGGCGCGTGGGTTGCCGATTTATTGCTATTTTCTTTCGGCTTCCTCGCCTATTTATTGCCTTTTGGTGCTGCGTTCTTAGGCTGGTTTCTTTTTCAGCACATTAAAGAGCTTGATGAATTTGACTACCTTACAATAGGTCTTCGCATTATCGGCGGTTTGCTTATGGCACTCGGTGCCACGGGGATCGCGAGTATCA
Source organism: Alteromonas sp. BMJM2 (assembly GCF_027257845.1). GTDB lineage: Bacteria > Pseudomonadota > Gammaproteobacteria > Enterobacterales > Alteromonadaceae > Alteromonas. The sequence goes on from NZ_JAPVOT010000008.1 coordinate 65,121, forward strand.
ACTTTGACGACATTTACAACTTTTCGGCTGGGGGCTTTGTTGGAGATGTTATAAGTTCTGCGCTCGTTCCCTATTTTAATACCGCAGGTACCATTCTCCTTTTGCTCTGTTTCTTTTGCACAGGGTTTACATTGCTAACCGGCGTAAGTTGGCTTTCCATTATTGACAAAATCGGTGAGGGCGCCTTGTGGCTTACGAAAAAAACGATTGCTGCACCCCAGCGGTTACTGTCTTTTGAGATGCCGCGCTTAGGGATAACCAGTAGTGTTAAGGATAATACCGCTTCATCAGGTGAGCTTGATATTACGACCATGCGTGCTGAGCCTGCCTATGAATCTGGTTCTGGCTCTGGTTTTGATCATGAGCAGGGGCAGAAGCAGGAGAGGGGAGCGCAATCTGCTGCGCCTTCACACAATGCTCACAATTCACATGATAATAGCGCGGCGAATCAGCGTCATTCGCCCTCTGAGAGACAGGAACCACGGTTTACGGTAGACATTACTCACGATACCAGCCAGTCAGATGAAGAGAGCGAACCGCCATTTTATTCTCACATCGACGATTCAGACGAGCCATCAGCGTCTTCCAAGGATATCGAAAAAGAGCCGAAAAAATCGCCATTTTCTTTATCAGGCATGCGCGCGGCAGTTAAGGATAAAGTGAGGTTGGGTGATTCTGGAAATTCAGCTGAATCAAGCGTTGATAGTAGAGCGGATGAAGATGCTAACGAAATGACTCCTAACGCAACAAACTCTGCCGCTTTCAGTGAAAGCACAAGAAAAGCTGAGCCAACCATCGGTGACTTTGACGAGTTTGACGAATTTAACGCAGACATGCCTTACGCAAGCGACGAAGAAGACTCAGCGAACTCGCATAGTCAATCTCCCGTAGAACCTGCTATGGCTCAAAAAACGGTAGATACTTCTGTACAACAACCATTTTCGCCAGCGGCAGTGGGTGCTAAGCCTATTAAGCCAAGACAGGAAATTGATGAAAACATGGCACCCATGCCATCGTTTGATTTGCTAGAGCGAGCCGATAAACACGAAAACCCCCTTACCCAAGAAGAGATTGAGGGTATATCTCGCCTGGTTGAGGAAAAGTTAGCCGATTTTAATATTGAAGCCACGGTAGTGGGTGTTTATCCAGGGCCTGTTATTACGCGCTTTGAGCTTGATTTAGCGCCGGGGGTTAAGGTAAGTAAAATCACTGGTTTGTCGAAAGATTTGGCGCGAGCGATGTCTGCCATGTCGGTGCGCGTGGTTGAGGTTATCCCAGGTAAATCGGTTATCGGTTTAGAGCTGCCAAACAAGCAACGAGAAATGGTTCGTTTAAGCGAAGTTATCAGCTGCGATGCATTTCAATCGAATAAATCGGCGCTTACCATGGTACTTGGCGCTGATATATCCGGTAAGCCAGTTATTGTAGATTTAGCAAAAATGCCCCATGTACTCGTTGCTGGCACAACAGGCTCGGGTAAATCGGTAGGTGTGAACGTTATGATTTTGAGCCTGCTGTATAAAAGCACGCCTGAAGACGTTCGTATGATCATGATAGATCCTAAAATGCTCGAACTATCGGTATATGAAGGTATTCCTCACTTACTGTCTGAAGTAGTTACCGATATGAAAGAGGCGGCAAATGCCCTTCGCTGGTGTGTAGGCGAAATGGAGCGCCGATATCGATTAATGAGTGCACTTGGTGTGAGAAACCTCAAAGGCTACAACGTGAAAGTTGAAGAGGCTAAGGCAAATGGAACGCCGATTAAAGATCCGCTCTGGAAAAATGAAGAGAGCATGGAAACCGAAGCGCCAGATTTAGATAAATTACCTGCCATTGTGGTTGTGGTAGACGAATTTGCCGACATGATGATGATTGTTGGTAAGAAAGTAGAGGAATTGATTGCCCGAATTGCACAAAAAGCGCGAGCTGCAGGCATACACCTTATTTTGGCCACGCAAAGGCCGTCTGTAGATGTCATTACCGGATTAATAAAAGCAAACATACCCACTCGTATCGCTTTTCAGGTATCAAGCAAAATAGATTCACGCACCATATTAGACCAGCAGGGTGCTGAAACACTGCTTGGTATGGGTGACATGCTTTACCTACCGCCCGGAAGTCCGGTGCCTACACGAGTACATGGCGCGTTTGTAGACGATCATGAAGTGCATGCCGTGGTTGCCGATTGGCAGAAACGTGGCGAACCCGAGTACATTGATGAAATTCTAAACGGTGAAGCGTCTGCTGAAGTACTTCTGCCTGGTGAGCAACCTGAAGGTGAAGAGCAAGAGTTTGACGCATTTTACGATGATGCCGTCGCATTTGTTACTGAAACACGCCGTGCAAGTGTGTCTAGCGTGCAGCGTAAATTCAGAATTGGTTACAATCGGGCAGCGCGTTTAGTTGAACAAATGGAGGCGAGTGGGGTCGTAAGTGCACAGGGGCACAACGGAAATCGCGAAGTCATAGCGCCGCCCCCAATAAAGGAATAACAATATGAAGAACAAAGCAATGTACCTTGTACGCAGTGTGCTTTTAGTGGCTGCTGGCGCAACAAGTTTTGTGTTAAATGCTCAAACACAGGCCTCAGTCGAAGCTGCTCCTGAATCCATGGCTGCTTCTGAATCCATGGCCGCACCTGAAACAATGAGCGATATTGATACTAACGACACATCGTCATTAAAAACACTGCTCAGTGATATGCGTCAGTTTCGGGCTAACTTTGCTCAAACCGTTGTGGATGCCCAACAAAATGTAGTACATGAAGCACAGGGCGTGCTTGTGATGACACGTCCTGACAAGCTGCGTTGGGAAACAACTTTTCCAGACGAGACGCTACTGATAGCCGACGGCGAGGCCGTATGGAATGTAGACACATTTGTAGAGCAGGTTACTGTGCTATCTCAGGCAAATGCCATTAAAGACAACCCTGTCATGCTATTAACGTCTAATGACGACAGCATTTGGTCGATGTTTTCTATTAGCCAGCTTGATAATGCGCTATCGCAGCTGTTAGAGCAAAAAAACAGGTCAGGACAAGAAAACACGTCAGGTTTGCGCAGCTTTCAAATAACACCTAAGCAGCAGGGCGGACAAATATTAACGCTTACCCTTACGTTCAATAGCGACAACGAGCTTGCTGCGTTAACCATGTTAGATGCTCAGCAACAGATAAGCACGCTGACATTCAGTGATATAGAAACAACCTTCCCACTTGCCGCTGATACCTTTGAGGTTGAAGTGCCAGACAGTTTTATAATTGATGACCAACGTTAATCAGGCATTCGCCCCACTGGCCGCGCGTATGCGGCCTACCACCATTGAAGAATACAGCGGCCAATCTCACCTTTTAGGCCCTGATAAGCCTCTTCGTAAAATGCTAGAAGCGGGTCACTGTCATTCGATGATTTTGTGGGGGCCCCCTGGAACAGGAAAGACAACCTTAGCAGAGCTCATCGGAGAATATACTAACGCTACAGTGCTTCGTATTTCAGCGGTGACGTCTGGGGTAAAAGACATTCGTGCGGCCATGGACAGCGCTCAAGATAACGCACGCTACAATCAGCGTACGCTGTTATTCGTTGATGAAGTGCATCGTTTTAATAAAAGTCAGCAGGACGCGTTTTTACCTTTCGTTGAATCCGGTGTCGTGACGTTTATCGGTGCAACCACGGAAAACCCGTCTTTTGAGCTAAATAATGCGTTGTTATCTAGGGTAAGAGTTTACGTACTTAAGCCACTTGAAAATGATGCTTTGGCCGAGCTAGTAGAACGGGCTTTAGCCAATGTGCAAAAAGGGCTGGGCGAACGACATTTAAAAATTTCAGAACCTGCAAAACAAGCCCTTATCGACTTAAGCAGTGGTGATGCCAGACGCCTTCTCACTTATTTAGAGCTATCAGCCGACTTTACCAATAATGATGAAATTGCTATTGGCGACATTGAGCAAGCCGTTGGCCAAAAAGTGGCGAGCTACGATAATAAGGGCGATACGTTTTACGATCTCATTTCAGCCTTTCACAAATCGGTGAGAGGTTCAGATCCCGATGCGGCTTTGTACTGGTACGCGCGTATTTTAGACGGTGGTGGCGATGCCCTTTACGTTGGTAGGCGTTTGCTGGCCATCGCTTCAGAGGATATTGGCAATGCTGATCCGCGGGCCATGCAGCTTTGCATTAATGCGTGGGATACATTTCATCGCGTAGGTCCAGCTGAAGGCGAACGAGCTATCGCGCAGGCTGCTGTATACTGTGCATTAGCCGCAAAGAGCAATGCGGTTTATATGGCGTTTAGTGCTGCAAAGGCATTAGCGAGAAAAACGTCAGATGCGCCAGTGCCTATGCATTTACGTAACGCTCCCACGTCGTTAATGAAAGATCTCGGCCATGGCGATAGTTATCGCTACGCACATAATGAGCCAAATGCTTTTGCGGCAGGCGAGACTTATTTGCCTGAAAATATTGTTGGAACGCGATTCTATGAGCCAAGTGAGAGGGGCTTAGAAAAGGCACTTAAAGCGAAACGGGATTTCTTAGACAGCTTAAATTCACAGAGCAACAACAAACGGTAAAGGGGTATTAGCGTGTCATTTGGCGTATCACACAGCGTAACATTGTACTGTTTTATCGCCGCTGGCGGCGCGACAGGTGCATGTTTACGCTATTTTGTTACCACAACGGTAGATTCTTGGTTTGGAAAAAACATGCCGTTTGGTACACTAACAGTAAATGTCATTGGCTCATTCGCGCTGGCGCTTCTTTATGGCTTGATAGAACGTCACGATTTGAGCGATTCGCCATACCGCGCACTACTAGGTGTGGGGTTATTAGGCGCATTTACAACATTCTCAACGTTTTCCATTGAAACGCTAACGTTGTTAGAAAATGGGCTGTGGCTAAAGGCCATAGCAAACGTATTTCTTAATGTCGGCGCTTGCTTAATAGCAGGGTGGCTGGCAATTGAATTGATGAAAGGATAAGTAGGAACGCATGTTAGATCCAAAGTGTTTGCGAAGCGATATAGAACAAACTGCCGAACGTTTGGCTGCCCGTGGTTTTAAGCTTGATGTGGCAGCATTTAGTTCGCTTGAAGAAAAAAGAAAAACACTTCAATCCAGAACTCAGGATCTGCAGAACGAGCGTAACGTGCGCAGTAAGTCCATTGGTAAAGCGAAGGCACAGGGCGAAGACATTGCGCCTTTGTTAGCTGAAGTTGGTAAACTTGGTGATGAGCTTGATTCAGCAAAGGCTGAATTAACTACATTGTTAGATGAAATTACAGTGATGACCCAAGGTATACCTAACTTGCCTGACGAGTCTGTGCCAGAGGGTGAGAACGAAGATCACAATGTAGAGATATCGCGCTGGGGCCAACCTAGAACGTTTGATTTTGAAGTGAGTGACCATGTAGACGTGGGCGAGCGCTTAAACAATGGCCTCGACTTTTCTACGGCAAGTAAAATTACTGGCAGCCGCTTTGTTGTTATGCGTGGCGATGTTGCACGTTTAAATCGGGCGATTGCGCAGTTTATGTTAGATGTGCATACCGGTGAGCACGGATATCAAGAGATGTATGTGCCTTACTTAGTAAACGCTGACAGCCTATACGGCACAGGTCAACTTCCTAAGTTTGGTGAAGATTTGTTTCACACTCAGCCAGCAACTGAAGAAGGACAGGGGCTATCCCTTATTCCCACTGCAGAAGTGCCACTCACTAACATCGTGCGCGACGAAATAGTAGACGCTAAATCGCTGCCAGTGAAAATGACTGCCCATACACCGTGTTTTCGTTCTGAGGCAGGCTCATACGGTCGCGATACGCGAGGCCTTATTCGTCAGCATCAATTCGATAAAGTGGAATTAGTGCAGCTAGTAAAGCCTGAAGATAGCTTTGAAGCACTTGAAGCGCTTACTAGTCACGCTGAAGCAATCCTGCAAAAGCTTGAATTACCTTACCGTAAAATGTTGCTGTGCACTGGTGATATGGGCTTTGGTGCGTGTAAAACCTACGATTTGGAAGTGTGGTTACCAGCCCAAAACACCTACAGAGAAATCTCTTCGTGTTCTAACATGTTAGATTTCCAAGCCCGTCGTATGCAGGCTCGCTTCCGTAACCCTGAAACCAATAAGCCTGAGTTGCTTCACACATTGAATGGTTCAGGTTTAGCAGTAGGGCGCACATTGGTTGCTATTTTAGAGAATAATCAGCAAGCCGACGGCAGCGTAACGGTACCTAAAGCACTAGTCCCTTACATGGGCGGTGTTGAAGTACTTAAGGTTCAGTAAACTGAGAGGCTTTGCAATACTTGTTGAACACTGTAGGCAGCTACTCGCACTTGTTCATATCTAAAGTATTGTATTAAAAGGTTTTTAATTAGACGTACAATAAAGGCCTGATGGTTTCTACCTCAGGCTTTTTTTGTATTTGCTGGTGTAATCGGTTATGCGTAACGCGAATTTTGGTTAACCATCATTGTATTTGCTAGAAAATTGCAATTCTTATTAGAAGTCTAATAAGTGTAAAAACAGGGAGGCTATGTGTGCGGTTTTATTCAACGAGAGACAAACGCCCCCGCGGTTTTAGAACTGCTTGAGGAAGTGGGATTAGGTGAAACCATTCCGCTTTTTAACGATGAGGCACAGCATAGCGATACACTCAATTTTTATCCAGCATTTGGCAAAGCGGTAGATAAACGTATCTCTAACCTTATTGTAGATAGTAAGCGCACTATAAATGCAACGTGGTGGTTTGACGCGAGCCCCGCTGGCGAGACATTAGCGCTTGGTGATCGCACCACCTTTAATGCAAGAAATTTGGATAGCCCTTACTGGCATAAAGCAATATCTAAACGGCGTGGAGTTGTTGTCGCTACTGCAGTGGGAGAGTCTAATCTTTCTGCTAAGGTTAAATCACAGTATTTAATGCGTCCTACCAGCGGCGCCATGCTGCTGGGTGTGGTCTATCGAATGTTTAGTAACGGGTGCTTTTCATGTGCAGTGGTAACGCGGCCGCCAAGACCTGATTTTAGCCAGTATCACGAAAAATCCATTCCTTGTTTCTTACCCCACGATAAAGAAGTTATCAACGCTTGGCTTGGGAATGAGGACCACGAAGCTGTCGATGAACTATTGTCTAACCCAAAAATTTACTGCGACCTGGAAGTCACTAAAGTGAAAACCTTTAAAAGCGGCGAACCTTTAGCACCCACAACTATACTGCCAGCTTCCAAATGATAAAGAGCCTACACAGCATCTAATGGGATAGCTGCTATGTCGGTAAAACAGCTTTTTTCTATGATGTTGTGATAATAGTCTCTAGTAAAATGCCAGTGGCACTATTTGTGCTCCACATATTAAAGAAGGGCATATTAGAGAAAGGCATATAAGGGAAGAACACTTTATTAGGAAAGTACATTTTAATAGAGGCGTTATAGGCAGCGCGCAGGTTTTGGTAGGCCAGCTAGCTTTGTTGCTTGTTTGGCTGGGCCTTTTTTGAACAACCGCTGTAAATAGCGGCTATTTCCTTTTTCGGGGCCAAACTTGTTTGCCATGGCTTTAACCAGCGCTCTAATAGCGGGGCTTGTTTCATACTCTTCATAAAACTCACGAACAAAACGAACGACTTCCCAGTGTGCATCGCTTAGCTCAATACTCTCTTCTTGGGCCAGTAAGGGCACCATTCCCTCATCCCACAACGTATAATCTAGCAGGTAACCCGCTTTGTCTGTTGGAATTTCATTTCCGTTGTAGGTAAAGCTAAACGTCTCTTGTGACATATTTCTCTCGTTCGTCTTTCTCTTAGATTTTTCTCTTAGGTCTATCTATTGGCTTTTTTCGTAGTGAGTTCTTGCAAGGCTATTTCGAAGCGTCTTCTAATAGGTCATTTCAGTGCCACGATTTCTCTTTACTAGGCCATATCACCTTTATAAACCTCCAAATACGCTTCACCAAAAATGCTTCACCAAATATGCTTTACTAAATACAGCCCACCCACACTTTAACGCAAACCAATCTAACCCATAAACTCAGAGCGTAACCCATTGTTGATGACGATTCGCTAGCTCTGCAAATTCTCGGTGATTGATTAGTGAAACATTTTTCACAACACACGCACCTCGAAGCTCTAAATCTGCTTTTACTGCAAAAAGCATAGTCTTGCTGGGGCTCGCTTCGGCTTCGTTCGACAACGCTTTACGCTTAGCTAATAGTGAAGCAATACCAGATTGTGCAAAAACGCCATCGCCAGAAAATATAATGATGAGCGCAGAGTCAGTGGCTTGGTCTGTTTTAACACCGGTATTAGAAGCCGACTCATTATTTGCTTCGAAAACGGCATTAATTAGTGCTGTGTTGCTATCTGAAAGCTGTGTACTGGTAATATTGATAATCATTAAAAGGTTACCACGTGATCAGCACGTTGAATTAATGCCAGTCGCTGTGAAGCGCTTAGCAGTTGTCCTTCGAGTTCTTCTATTAATCCGGTATTTAAAAGCACGCTATCGATTGCAAAAGCGTCGACGCTATCTTTACAGATAAAGCACTCTTCAATATCAAATAAAGGCATAGAGGCTAAACGTTTACTGTGGTTCTTTATCCCTTTTGTTGATGCTGTTTGAACAAGCTGGAATACCCCTTCACCTTCAAAAAGAACGTGAACCGTATGCCCATAATTTGTTGCTGCAAGCGCAAAGTCTAGCCCGTCTTGACTAAACGCGCTGCCATAAGGGCTCTGGGTAAATCGGATAAGTAAACTTGCCATTAAAATTGTACCAACCTAGTGCAATTATGTAACTCAGTAAAAAACTCGCCCAAGCCAGCCTGAATAAAAGGAGCGGTTAAATTAGCAGAAGCGATGCCGTTATTAACCGCTTCCTGTTCGCTCACAATACCGCGTTTTACCGCAGCGGTAATGCACACCAACAGTTTTACGTTATGGGCTTCAGATAGCTTTTTCCACTCACCAAAGCTAAAGCACTCACCACCAGCCTCAAGCATAAGATTGTTGGTATGATAAACCCCATCACCATAAAAAAAGACATTATCAATAGTGCTGCCACTGTCAATCACGCCCGCAATAAACTGAAGCGCACGAAGTGTACTGTCGCCATGAAAGGGCGATGAGGTAATTAAAACTGAATATTGCGCCATAAAAAGTGTTCCAAACAAAAACACCCCGATTAAGGGGTGTTTGTTTTACGTATTAAACGCTTGTTTAGTCGTCGCCGCCAAATGCACCTAGTAGGTGAAGTATCGCAGTGAACAAGTTATATATGTTCAAGTAAAGCGACACAGTAGCGCGAATGTAGTTTGTTTCACCACCGTGGATAATGCGGCTCGTGTCATACAAGATGAAACCAGACATAATAAATACGATGGCTGCACTGATTGCTAGGCTTACCGCTGGCACTGCAAAGAAGATGTTCGCAATTGCAGCAACAAGCACTACCACTAAACCTACAACCAAAAAGCCACCCATAAATGAGAAGTCTTTCTTAGTCGTCAGTACGTAGCCTGATAGGGCAAAAAACACGAGAGCCGTTGCGCCTAATGCTTCCATTATCAGACCTGGTCCCGCCACGCCTAGATAGAAATTTAATGTGTAGCCGAGGGATGCGCCCATTAAACCTGTAAACGCAAACACCCAAAAAATACCTGATGATGTGTCTGCTTTCTTTTGAACTACAAATAAAGTGATAAATGCGCCTATGGTCATGCCTAATGACATCATAGGAGAAATACCTACTGCCATGGCGACACCTGCACAAACTGCACTAAACGCTAGTGTCATCGCAAGCAGCATGTAGGTGTTGCGTAGAACCTTGTTCGTCTGCAATACCGATGGTTGAGATGCACTAGAATACATCGAACGTTGATCCATTGTTTCCTCCAATAGGACTATGATATGACCACAACTGGTACACTTGTATTAAGTCTATGTTGTATGGGTTTTAGTTCCCATTTTCAAGTAGTTTCAGATGAAAATGATGTTATATGCTTATAAAAACACCCTTGATACGCAGCATTTAATGTATTTGTCTGATTTGTAAGCACTTGAATAACTTTTTTCATTTTTCCCTTTACAGCGAAAAAAATATCATTAAGATACGCAGCACTTCTGGAGAGTTGGCAGAGCTCGGTTTAATGCACCTGACTTGAAATCAGACGTGGGGTCAAACCCACCGGGGGTTCGAATCCCTCACTCTCCGCCAGATTAGAGAAACCCGCACATTGTTGCGGGTTTTTTTATGGCAAAAGAAAATATACCTACGGATCGGCGCTGATTAGACTTTTGACTAAGACTACAGTCGCATTGTTACCCTCCTTACACCTGTTTACCCTTGTGCTTCCTTTTAGCAACCCACAGGTGTTTTGTGTCTCAAGATAGCGCTTCATATAAAGAACTGCATAAGCCAAGTCACTCTTTCGAAACCCGAGATGATTATCTCAATCACGAATTACAAATATTGTCTGTGAAACGCTGGCGTCCGAATCTTCCTTTTAAAGATTACCGCATTGAGTGGGAAGACTTCATTCCAGGCATGGCAGCTACTATAGGTAAAATTGTCATGGTTGCCGCAGTGGTAGGGGCTTTCGCCGCACCACTTGGTTTATCGCCGGAATTTGTCATAGAGAACGTTCGCTTTGAGCTACTTATCGCCGCCGTTTTGTTTGTGGTTCTGATATCCGGTTTTCTGAATCCATCGGCTAACTTGGCCGGCACCCACGGGCCTTTATTACCTCTAGTGCCTTTAATGGTTGCATCGGGTGGCCATCCCATGGCGTTAGGGTTATTAATTGGCGTACTGGGCTTTTTATTGGGGATCACCAAAGGGGGAAGCCTGCTTGCAAGGCTAACCAGTAACGGTGTGTGCGGTGGTCTTTTACTGTATCTCGGCTTTATAGGCATTACTGGGCAGGTAAAAAAACTGTTTGAATGGGCCGAAGGTTTCAATATGGGCTATTTAGCGTTTGTTGTACTCATTGCTACTATTGTGATGTTTGCATGGCTCGAGCACATTAAAAAGCGCTGGTTAGCCATTCCTCTTGGGGCCGTCATGGCCGCGGTAATCGCACTTGCGATGGGCGCGCCTTTTGAATTCACGACCTCGCCAGGTATGCCAAATTTAAACCCAGCCTATTGGTGGGGTGAGAATACCGGTTGGCAGCTAGGGCTACCCGATTGGTCTCATTTTGTTGCCGTATTACCTTTTGCTGTGTTGGCCGTGGCTATGTGGTCACCGGATTTTCTCGGTCAGCAAGTGTTCCAAAAACTGAGCTATCCTAAAAATAGTGAAAATGCCTACATGAATATAGATGACACTATGATTGCTGCGTCTAGTCGACAAGCAATAGGCTCAGCGCTTGGCGGTGGCAATATTGCCTCATCATGGGGAACCTATATTATTCCAGCGTCAATTGCCCGCAGACCCATACCCGGTGGCGCAATAATAACAGGCCTGTTGTGCGTGGTAGCGGCAATTTGGGGTTATCCCATGGACTTGGCAATTTGGCCTCCAGTGTTATGTGTCGCCCTTATTGTTGGCGTGTTTCTGCCTCTTATGGAGGCTGGCATGCAAATGACCCGAGAGGGTAAAACAACCCAATCTGCAGCGCTTGTTGTCATCAGTTCAGTGCTGGTGAACCCCGTATTTGGATGGTCGTTTACGATGCTGCTGGATAACCTGGGTATTGTAGGGTGTAAAGAGCGAGCGTTAGATCTTGGCAAGGCGGGTAGGTGGCTAATACCGGGCATCACCTTTATCGTGCTATGTACGGTAATGGCGTTGATTGGCATGTTTCCCGGTGTGCCGGCCATCATGTCGTCTTTTCGTGTTTAGCGAAAAATTCGAGTAATAAGAAAATTAAGAGCAGCGTTAGTCTATTAATAGTGATTGTGCTGTGCACTAAGCCTCTATTGTGAAATTGAAGTGAAACCGAATAGAGGCTTAGTCGTTGCAGTGCTTAGTCGTTGTAAAGATAAGTACGAATTGCTCAATTTTTGTTACTACAAATCAAAATATAATCACATTGTTCACCAATTCGCCAGTTGATTGATTTTATTGAAATAAGAGCTTTACAGGCCAGCCAAAATCATTATTATACGCAGCACTTAAGGAGAGTTGGCAGAGCTCGGTTTAATGCACCTGACTTGAAATCAGACGTGGGGTCAAACCCACCGGGGGTTCGAATCCCTCACTCTCCGCCATATTGAAAGAAGCCCGCACAATGTGCGGGTTTTTTTTTGCCTGTAACAAACACTCTTTACACTGACTCATAATACTTTCAATTCAAAATACGGCTTCTTAATTTCATTCACTGCGGTATGTCAGTGATACATCCTTATTTTCACTATTTTTAGAGAAGAACTTTTGATCTCAACCAATGCATGTGGGGTATTTAAGGTTCATCCCATCATATAGCTCCGTTGTAAAACCAATACAGAAAAGTCTGATAATGCAGCGGATTTTTGCTACAACTAGTATATAACGAAATATTAATGCTTTTTGCGTCGGCATTTGAAGCGATGCTCCATGTCTTCCTTAGGAGTAGACAGGCAAACATTAATAAAAGAATAAAAACGAGGAATATATGCAGGCAATGTCAACGCTCAAACTAAACGAAGGTTCTGTTGAGCAAAAACGTATGGAAGTGAAAACGTATTTTCTCGACTCATTCGATACCTATGAATCACTCTTTTCATGCTTAAGCAGTGATGAGGCTTTTTATCAGCGTGCTGAACGACTCCGTCATCCGCTGATTTTCTACTTTGGCCACACAGCAACATTTTTTATCAACAAACTCATTCTTTCCAAAGCGATAAATGAACGGATAAATCCTCGTTTTGAATCATTATTTGCCATCGGCGTTGATGAAATGAGCTGGGACGACCTCAATGACAATAACTACGATTGGCCAACCGTTGATGAAGTAAGAGCATACCGAGACCAAGTGCGCACGCTTATGTGCGACCTCATTGATACTATTAGTTTCTCTATGCCAATAGATTGGGAAAGCCCCATGTGGCCAATTGTGATGGGTATTGAACACGAGAGGATCCACCTTGAAACGTCTTCAGTGCTTATGCGCCAACTACCGCTTTCGTTTGTTAAGCCTCAAGATACTTGGCCTCGCTGCAGCGATTCTGTGACCAGCCTAGACAAGGTACCAGTGAACGATTTTGTTAACGTGTCGTCTGGCGATATTTCTCAAAATAAATCTTGGGATAATCAATACTATGGCTGGGATAATGAATATGGCACGCTTAACGCGCATGTGAACGATTTTAAAGCGTCCAAGTTTTTGGTGAGCAATGGCGAGTTTTTATCGTTTGTTGAAGACGGCGGCTACGATAAAGCAGAATACTGGGAAGAGGAAGGCAATAGCTGGCGGCTTTATACCAAAGCAAAGCATCCCTTATTTTGGTCTAAAACCGAGTCTGGTTTTGTGTATCGAAGCATGACTGAGGAATTTGCGCTGCCATTAGATTGGCCTGTTGACGTGAACTACCACGAAGCGAAAGCGTTCTGTAATTATAAAAGCGAAAAAAGTGGCAAAGTCATCCGCCTACCTACCGAGAATGAATGGTTGCGAATGCGTGATGAGGCCGGGCTTACCCAAGCGGTATACCGAGATGGTTTCAATATCGCCCTTCAAAAGTATGCATCAAGCGAGCCGATAAATACCAACCAAACCGGTGAATTCTATGACGTAGTGGGTAATGTATGGCAATGGACTGAAACGCCTATTTATCCTTTTGATGGTTTTAAAGTGCATCCGTTATACGACGACTTTACTACGCCAACCTTTGACAATAAGCACAACCTAATTAAAGGCGGCAGTTGGATATCAACGGGTAACGAGGCAATGAAAGACAGCCGTTATGCGTTTAGACGCCACTTCTTCCAGCACGCTGGATTTCGATATGTACAAGGTGAGAGTGTAATTCAAGTGAATGATTTAGATTATGAAAGCGATACGCAGGTATCACAGTACAGCGAATTTCATTATGGCGACGAATACCATGGTGTTGCAAACTTTGCTAAAGCAAGTGCAGAGTTTTGTATTCAGCAAATGGCCGGTAGAGCATCAGCGAAAGCGCTTGATTTAGGCTGCGCAGTAGGGCGTTCTACCTTCGAGCTAGCGACCCATTTCGAACACGTAGACGGCGTTGATTTTTCAGCACGTTTTATAAAAACCGCATTTTCCATGCAAGAGCGCGGTGAGGTACGCTACAACTTGATTGAAGAGGGTGAGTTAACGTCATTCAAATCTCGTAAGCTCAGTGCCATGGGCCTTGAAAACACCGTAGATAAGGTCTCATTTTCACAAGGCGATGCCTGTAACCTTAAACCTCAGCTAACAGGGTACGACCTTATCTTTATGGGTAACCTTATTGATAGAGTGTACAGCCCACGAAAAGTACTTGCGGATATGAGCGAACGCTTAAACCCCGGTGGTCTTCTTATTATTGCTAGCCCATTCACTTGGTTAGAAGAATACACAGAGCGTAACGAGTGGCTTGGTGGTTATAAAGATGAGAATGGCGAGACACTGAGTTCTACTGACGCACTTGAGCAAGCGTTAAGCCCCAACTTAGTTCGCGTTGGACAGCCGAAGGACATTCCATTTGTAATTCGAGAAACTAAGCGCAAACATCAGCATACGCTGTCTGAATTTAACGTTTTTGAAAAAAAGTAAAGAACAGCAATGCCTTGCAGTATGGGTAGTCTCGGTAAGGATATTAGCGGCACGGAAATTAGTGATTTGAACAATAGCGATAAGGATAGTTGTAGGAATAGCCCAGATAATGCACAGGCAGGCGCAGTGCCTGCCGAGTTTCTTGCCTATCAAGATGTATGGGAAAGGGTAAATCCACAGGAGTATGACGTATCAGCTAGGCTCAAATTTTCCGCTGTTTCCAGCAGATATCCAGATGCAACTGCTGATACCATCGCGATGTGGATTGCCGACATGGATACCAAACCATCACCAGAGATATCAGCTTATATAGCCGAACATGTACAAAATGCATATGGTTATCAAGACAGCGATATTGGTGAGGCAGTACACGGATGGTTTAAGGCGCAGCAATGCTCGGTGAGCTCGGGCTCAGTAGTCAGTGTGGCAAGCGTGATAAGCGCGGTAGACGTCGCCCTTAAAACATTCTGTATTCCTGGGGATGAGGTCATGGTGTTAACCCCGACTTACGGTCCCCTCGTTGACTGTATCAATAACAACAGTTTGAAAGTGCACGCCGTTCACACAAACCGTGATGAGAATGGCGACGACACTATTGATTTTAGTTCGCTATCAAAAAACGCCACTGCATTTGTCCTGTGCCATCCCAATAATCCAACAGGGCAGGTGCTATCGGCATCTTGTCAAAGCGAACTTATTCGGTTTTGCAACGAGCATGGCATACTTATTATCACTGATGAGATACACAGTGAATTTGGCTTTTTAAGTAACGATGAACCACTACCTATCCCGCTTTTTGGCTCCCATTGCGATGTTGTGGCACAAAAAGGCATCATTCATATTAGCGGCGTGTCGAAAGCCTTTAATTTGGCCGCCATTCCAGGCGCTTCCTATGCCATTATTGAAGACGCTGAATTAAGAGCGAAATTTAGTACTGCTATTGCCTCTAGGCACCTTGAGGCAAGCTGCCTATCGCAAGTTGCGCTTAAAGCTGCCTATAGTTTTGGTCACGACTGGTTAGATAATATTCGCAAGGCACTTGGGCTCAATCGCAAGCTAGTTCACTTCTACTTTAAACAGCAGAACGTTAGTTGTGAATATACGATGGGTAAAGCGGGTTACTTCTTATGGCTTAACTTGTCGAAAACAGCGACCTGCGCTGATAAAAAGGTAAGCTCATCAGCGTTGTCAAAAAAGGGTACTTTTAACCCTGCTTCAACCTTTGATAGTTGTGTTAGCCGCGGCGTGATAGGCAGTGATGGCAATCAATTTAATGCACCTGGTTGGATTCGACTGAACCTCGCTTGTCACCCATTACAAATAGTAAACGCGTTAGATAGATTATTTTTTCGTTAGGCCTCAACAGACTTATAGCCTAGTGATATAAGTTTGCAACAAATACTACTTTTAACATAGGTTCACGAAATGCCATCTCATGGTACTATTGCACTAAAGGTGGATATGCAAGGTGAGTGTAAGAACTCCCAATAAAATAAAGCTATGCGCAAAGCCACAAATAAAAAGCCGTGCTAGAGCAGGTGAAAACGCAAGGGCAGTCGCAAAGACAGTGAGATAAATAAGTGATCAAAATTATCCTAGTAGACGACCATGAATTGGTGAGAACCGGGATCCGCCGTATTTTGGAAGATGTTGCAGATTTTAAAATTCTCGCAGAAGCAAAAAGTGGTGAAGATGCGGTTCAGTTGTGCAGAAAGAATGCGCCAGATGTAATACTCATGGATGTGAATATGCCGGGGATAGGCGGGCTAGAGGCAACCAAGAAAATAGTTCGTATGTCTGAAAATACGCGAGTTATTTGCTTGTCTATGCATACTGAAAGCCCAATTCCTATGCAGGTGATGGAAGCTGGCGCGTTTGGTTTTTTAACCAAAGACGCCGAGCCAGAAGAAGTCATACGTGCTATTCACAAGGTAATGGCAGGGCAAAAATACGTCGATAGCGATGTGGCTAACAGTATTGCCGTAGGGAGATTGTCGCCCCGTTCAGATAATCCGTTTAACGAACTTTCGTCACGGGAATTGAGCATAGCAATGCGGTTAACCAAGGGGAAACGGGTTCCTGAAATCGCCAGCGAACTGAGTATCAACCCCAAAACCGTTAATACCTATCGCTACAGAATGTTTGAAAAGCTTGGTGTTGCCACCGATGTTGAACTTACTCACCTTGCTTTACGTCATAAGCTCATCGACTCTAATTTGTTATAGGTGTAAACGTTTCACACTATGTCTGCATTTGATTCAGCAGCGTTTCTCAAAAATCTAACGTCGCAACCTGGGGTGTACCGAATGTACAGCCAGCAGGACGACGTTATTTATGTTGGAAAGGCAAAAAATTTAAAAAAACGTGTCTCCAGTTATTTTCGAACTAATGTAGATAATGCCAAAACGCGCTCATTAGTTAGTCAGATTGCGCATATGGACGTTACCGTTGTTAACAGTGAAACCGAAGCGTTCCTGTTAGAAAACAATTTTATTAAAAAGTATAAGCCACGCTACAACGTAGTGATGCGCGATGATAAATCTTACCCGTTTATTTTTCTCTCTGAGCACGAACATCCACGTTTATCATTTCATCGCGGCCCGCAAAAGAAGAAGGGGGAATACTTTGGTCCTTACCCCAGTGCATGGTCGGTAAGGGAAAGCTTAAGATCCATGCAGAGGATCTTCCCGGTACGGCAGTGTGAAGACAGTTACTACCGAGCTCGCAGCCGCCCGTGTTTGCAATATCAAATGCAGCGGTGCAGTGCCCCCTGTGTTGAAGGCTACGTGTCTGATGAAGAGTATAAAGAACAGGTGAATTTTGCTCGTTTGTTTTTGAAGGGCAAAAATCAACAGGTAATTGGCAGCTTAGTTGATAACATGGAAAAGGCGAGTGAGTCACTTAACTTCGAGGCAGCGGCTCGCTACAGAGATCAAATTAATGCATTGCGAAAGGTGCAGGAGCGCCAGTGGGTAGCCGGTACTCAGGACGAAATGGATGTGTTTGGCTTCGCATTTAAAGGCAACATGGCCTGTATACAGGTGATGTTTATTCGTGAAGGTCAGCTGTTGGGCAGTAAAGCATTCTTCCCAAAAGTACCCACCATTGCCGATGAAAATGAAGTATTCGAGTCATTCTTCCTTCAGTTTTACCTAGCTGGCAACAAAACCATACCAAAACAGATTGTGTTGGCGAATACGTTAAGTGATGAATCAGCAATTTCTTCGGTGCTCAGTAGTGAAGCAGGGCATAAAGTCACCTTCTTTAAAGGTGCTCGCGAAGAAAAACGACAATATTTGGAGCTGGCGCAAACCAACGCAGAGTCTGCTCTTGATGCGCAATACAGCCAACAAAAATCAGTGTTTGCGCGATACCTCGATTTAGAAACGGCGATGGAAGTAGACAGCCCCATTCAGCGTATGGAATGTTTCGATATCAGTCATACTTCTGGTGAGCAAACCGTGGCGTCCTGCGTGGTGTTTAACAGAGAAGGGCCGTTAAAGAGCGATTACCGCCGCTATAACATTGAAGGCATAACACCAGGCGATGATTACGCGGCGATGGCGCAAGCTTTAAAACGCCGATACAAGTCAGTGAAAGAAGTCCAAAAAATACCTGACCTGTTGTTAATTGATGGCGGTAAAGGCCAACTAGCGCAAGCCGAGTCATTTTTTGAGGACTGGCCACACGATAAAAAGCCAATGTTATTGGGCGTTGCAAAGGGCACCACAAGAAAACCAGGATTAGAAACCCTTATATTGGCGGGCAGTCACGACGTACTGCCAATGGATAGCCATTCTCCCGCCCTTCATTTAGTGCAGCATATACGGGATGAGTCTCACAGATTTGCGATAACAGGGCATAGAAATAGACGCCAGAAAGTGAAAACCACCTCGAGCTTAGAATCTATACCAGGTATTGGTGCAAAACGCCGCCAAACGCTGTTGAAATTCATGGGCGGTTTACACGGGCTCAAAAAAGCCAGTAAGAACGAAATTGCCAATGTCCCTGGTATCAGTCAAGAATTAGCCGACACTATTTACGACCACCTGCACCAATAACATAGTGACTGGCAAGCATTAATGATTAAATTAAGGTAAGGTGTGTGGAATTATAGGCCGTAAAGGCTAGCTCTAAAAAATGCCCTCGTTGGCAAAACCTGAGATATATCTTTTATGTGGAATGTTCCAAATTGTATTACTTTATTCAGAGTAATTTTAATTCCTGTTTTCGTTGTTGTTTACTTTCTAGATTGGCGTTGGGCCCACGAGGCCGGTGCATTCGTATTTTGGCTTGCCGCCATCACGGATTGGTTTGACGGTTACCTCGCAAGAAAGCTCGAGCAGTCGACGCCATTTGGCGCCTTTCTCGACCCCGTGGCGGATAAACTTATCGTTGCCACTGCATTACTCATGATCACCCACAGTTATGCCACCTTATGGATTACGCTACCAGCAGTGGCCTTATTGGTAAGAGAAATTTATGTATCAGCACTGCGGGAGTGGATGGGTTCTAGTGGCGTTCGCGATGCAGTAAAAGTGTCTTTTATCGGTAAAGCGAAAACCACAGCGCAAATGTTGGCGTTAATCGGTTTACTTTCAGGGCTTGAAACTTTCATGGGCTTCCCAATTTATTGGGTAACTTTAGGTTATATTCTTCTTTATATCGCAGCGGTGCTGTCAATTTGGTCAATGGTTGTTTATACAAAAGCGGCTTGGCCACACCTGAAAGGTGTTGCGTCAAATTAAAATTGATCGCGCTTTAACCAAGTTGAATAAAAAAATAGCAAACGATCGTCAAAACATGCATTTATCTCAATTTAAACGTGTTTTCGTATTGACAGTTTTGAATGGGTAGGTAAAATGCACCCCACATTTCGAGAGGACATAAACCTAACGAGATGTACGATTTAAGAGTGCGGGAATAGCTCAGTTGGTAGAGCACGACCTTGCCAAGGTCGGGGTCGCGAGTTCGAATCTCGTTTCCCGCTCCAAAATCGCTGGCATTATGTAGTTGTTATTTTGAAGTATAAATTAACACTGCAGTCAGATTACTACGGCGGAATGGCAGAATGGCTATGCAGCGGATTGCAAATCCGTGGATCTCGGTTCGACTCCGGGTTCCGCCTCCATAATCTGTAACGCTACATCAGGTTCTACGCCTGACACCTCGCTGAAAAGCAACCCAATGCCCGGGTGGTGAAATTGGTAGACACAAGGGATTTAAAATCCCTCGCTGGTAACAGCGTGCCGGTTCAAGTCCGGCCCCGGGCACCATTTTATGATTGCACACCTTTTGCATGTTTCCCATACAATCAATTCTCAATCTAATACACTCTTTAGTATTAAGCATCAATACCATTAAATGTTGCTGTAAGCAGTTATATTCATAAATCATTTTTGCCCAACACTCTGTTGCTCATAACTCTATTGTCCAACGCTCTTAATTCAAACTCTTTAAATTTAGACACAGTGCATTGCAGCGAATGAAAGCATTGGCGTTGTATGTTTGCTTCGCGTGACCTTGCGCCCCTATATCTATTCTTTAGATTAGTGAACACATCATGTCACAACCCCTGAAGCAACACATTGGCGGTATTTCTATCGTTGTCGATGATTACGATGATGCCCTTGAGTTTTATATTGAAAAACTACAGTTCGTTTTAGTCAACGGCATTGCATTAGACGAAGGGAAGCGGTGAGCGTAAACTTTTGGCGAGACTATGAGCACATGAAAGGCAGTGGTGTTGTGTTTGACGAAGAGCCCAGGGTCGAAGAGTATGGCACCGTTGTCGTTTTCCAAGATCTATACGGAAACAAATGGGATCTACTGCAAAACAGTGCAGCTAGCGTATAAAATGGCTATCGACTAAAATTCTATACAGTCTCAGTAAACCACAGATGCGGTGAGTACATGACGTTGGACGCGTAATTTAATGAGTGCGGATTTATCATCTTAAGGAATTTTTTCAATAACGAAGAAATTACCCAGATAGAAACCCACGTCGACCGCATTTACGAAACCTGGACTAAAAAAAACGAGCAAGCCATATACGATTACAGGCTGGTTAACATGCACTCGTTAACAAGCCCCGAATACTTTAATGACGCCCCACATCAAAGGGAGAAGTTTTTTAGCGCAATTGCGCCGTTTAAGCTCACCTCGGTGCTTGCCAATATCTTTGGCGAAGGGCTGTATTTCCACAATAAGCAAAGTTGTACTAACAGGAGAGTTACGGCAAATGTGGTACTATTCGCAATAGTATTGATCATCCATTGGTAAGGGTAACCGTTGAACTCAGTTATGGCGCTGCGCGCCCAAGAGCTATTAAAAGCAGAGCGCCCATTTCATGCTCGAGGAAGCAAAGTGAAACGCTGTAATGCGTGCCTTCTGCCTATTCCTCAATGTATTTGTGCCTACAAACCTGAATTGGGCACGGATGTCGCCGTGTTAATTCTCATGTACAAGGGGGAGTACTTTAAGCCCACGAATACGGGTCGGTTAATTGCCGATGTGGTGAAGGAAAATTACGCATTTTTGTGGCACCGCACTGAGCCAGCAGCAGATATGCTGGCAATGATTAATAACCCCGCCTATCAGCCTGTTGTGGTGTTTCCCCACGAATATGCCAACGAAATCCACCGCATTGACAAACCGCCTGTGTCAGCTGAGAAAAAGCTTCTTTTTATTTTTCTCGATGGAACCTGGCGCGAAGCTAAAAAAATGTTCAGTAAAAGTGATTACCTTTCAAACTTGCCCGTTTTAGGGGTGAACCTTGAAGGCTCATCTGATTATTTGCTGCGTGAGTCATCGCATATATTTCAACACTGCACCGCAGAGGTTGGGGTGCATATATTGGCTATGGCTGACGAAAAAGAAGGGGCAGAAAAGCTTGCTCAGTATTTCAGTATTTTTCGGCGAGAATATGTAAAAGGAAAACCTCATTTGCGCGACAAACTAGACTTTGCCAGTGCGCAGGTGAAGTAATACGTTTACAAGCCTAAGCATTATTTGCGACACTCTGGTCGCTACATTTTTTCAACTAGCCATTCGGAGATTATTAATGTCATCAGTAACATTTCAAGGTAATGAAGTAAAAACGGTAGGCGAATTACCCAGTGTAGGCGCAAGTGCACCTGCATTTACGCTAGTTAAAGCAGATTTAAGCGAAGTTGCTTTGTCTGACTTGTCTGGAAAGCAAGTTGTATTAAACATCTTTCCATCAGTTGATACTGGAACCTGTGCCACATCGGTACGCAAGTTCAATGAACATGCCGCAACACTAGACAATACCGTCGTAATTTGTGTGTCAGCAGACTTACCGTTTGCTGCAGGCCGCTTTTGTGGTGCCGAGGGAATTGAGAATGTTATTACCGGTTCTACATTCCGCTCTTCATTTGGCGACGACTACGGTGTTGCGTTTGAATCAGCACCATTAACAGGTTTAATGTCCCGTTGTGTTGTTGTTATCGATACCAAAGGTAACGTGGTTTACACAGAGCAAGTAGCTGAAACGACTGAAGAACCAAATTATGATGCCGCAGTTGCTGCGTTGAGCTAAACTCTCTTAATTGATTGTGCAGTTTATATAATCGATTGGAAACCGCTGGCATAAATAAGCGTGTCAGCGGTACCCAATGTATTTATACATACTGCGATTTGTATTTTTAGGAGACACCTATGACATCAACGTTACTTCAAGTTGGAGAGCTTGCCAGTAAAATTCAGGAGAAACCTGTAACCCTTCTGCGAGCGTTGATGGATGATCCGCTTACCCAAACACCCGACAAGCGTGGGGCCATGGTGTTGCCGGCCTCTGTCGATTTAGACCTAGACGGTGAGGGCAGCGATCATGCCACTGGCTTTCCCCACAGTATGCCGTCTGCCGAAGATCTCGCAGTATATTTAGGTAAGCAGGGCATAACAGCAAACACCACCGTCGTCGCCTATGATACGAGAGGCATTTATAGCGCGCCTCGTGCTTGGTGGATGCTAAAAGCGCTAGGTCACAATGATGTGTATTTACTTGATGGTGGGCAGCCTGCTTGGAAAGCCGCAGGTCTTCCTGTATCGGAGCAACAGCACTTTGGCAAACTGACTTACCACCCGTCGCCTCGCAATGGATGGTTTGTCAATTCCAGTGCGGTGCTTCAGTCTCTCAATACAGATGCACAACTGGTAGATGCGAGAAGTACACCTCGTTTTAGAGGGGAAGTATCTGAACCTCGTGCAGGTGTGCGCTCAGGTCATATGCCTGGCGCATTAAACTTGCCCTTCGGTAGTCTTATTGATAACGGTCGCTATCTCCCTATAGACTCGCTCAAGCAAGCTTTTGAGCGTGCAGGTATAAATTTATCTTTGCCGATTATTTGTACCTGTGGGTCGGGAATTACAGCATGTGTTGTTGGTTTTGCCGCCCTTTTATGTGGCGCGAAAGAAGTCTCCATTTATGACGGCTCTTGGTCAGAGTGGGGTGCCGATCCTCAATATCCTGTTGTTGTTGATTAACTGTTGATTAACGCTTAGGTACAATTTAACAATAAAGACTCAACACTATAGAACCATAGAACCAACGAATCAGACATAGTCATTCCAATGGATTGAAAACCATGACTCAAATAAAAACACTGCCAAAAATCGTGGTACTGACTGGTGCAGGCATTTCTGCCGAATCAGGTTTAAAAACCTTTCGCGATAATAACGGCCTGTGGGAAAATCACAGCGTTGAAGAGGTGGCAACACCACAAGCCTTCGAAAACAACCCTGAGTTAGTATATCGGTTTTACAATGCGCGCAGAGCACAATTGCAAGACAACCAAGTGTCTGCCAATAAGGCTCACCATGCACTTGCTACATTAGAGCAGCATTGGAAAGCGCAATTGGTGTTAGTGACACAAAACGTCGATAATTTGCATGAACGCGGGGGCAGCGAGCGTGTGCTGCATATGCACGGCGAACTTCTCTCTGCTCGATGTAGTTTCTCAAACCAAACATTTGAATGGTCTGAGTCATTTGATGGTAATACGGCGTGTCCTTGCTGTAGCAATAAAACCTTAAGACCAGACATAGTCTGGTTTGGTGAAATGCCCATGTATATGGACGAAATAATGTCACATATTTCTACCGCAGACATTTTTATCGCCATTGGTACCTCTGGTAATGTGTATCCAGCAGCGGGCTTCGTGCAGCTAGCTAAAAGCGCGGGTGCCCACACAATTGAGGCGAATTTAGAGCCCGGCAGCTCAAATGCATTATTTGATGAGTCGCTTACGGGGTTGGCCTCAGAAGTTGTGCCGAAATGGGTCGACGACACTATTGCTCAATATACCAAATAGAAGACAAAGTAATGCAGTACCTTAACGAATTCCTTACCATCGCTTTAGTACATTTAGTTGCTGTGGCAAGCCCCGGCCCAGACTTTGCCATTGTGGTGAGAAATAGTGTCGCTTATGGACGTCGAATTGCTATATTCACCAGCGTAGGCATCGGTGCTGCTATTTTATTGCATGTAGCCTATTCGCTGGTAGGGCTTAGTGTGGTTATTGCCACTACGCCTTGGCTATTTACCACGTTTAGCTATTTGGCAGCGGCCTATTTACTTTACCTTGCGTTTGGGGCGCTAAGAAGCAGTCCATCTTCGGATGCTATGCCAGATGAGCAAAAAGTCGCAACCGCTATGATATCGCCGAAAAAAGCACTTTGGATGGGTTTTCTGACTAACGGGCTCAATCCTAAAGCTACCTTATTCTTTTTGTCGCTATTCACTGCCATTATCAGTATCGACACGCCTTTCAGCGTGAGGTTGGGCTATGGCATTTACCTTGCGATAGCCACCGGACTGTGGTTTTGCTTTTTATCCTATATGCTCAGTACCTCAAAAGTGGCAGAGTTCATTGGCAAGAAAGGCTATTGGTTAGACCGCGCAATGGGCGTTTTATTGGTGGGGTTAGCAGTGAAGCTGGTCGCGGGTTAACGCGACCTGCTTTGGTAAGATTAAGCAGATAGAGCGTGCTTACTCTTCAGAATCTGGAGAAAGGGTTGCCAGCATGTCAGCAATTTCTTCTTTTAACTCTTTGTCCTCAATTTTATTAGCACTCACTTTCGCTGATTCAAGGCTTTTTATGGCTGCGTACTTTTGGCCGCATTCTACCTGTAGTTGCGCCATTGAAAACGCAATGGAAGAGAGGTGGTCTTTGGAATTTATCTTTTCTGCTTTTTTAAGCGCCTTGGCATAAATAACGAGCGCATCAACCAGTTCTTCTGTGAAATCGGCCAGGGTTTCCCACTGTTCGGGATGATCTTTTGGAGTATCTTCGTGTTCAATACACAGCGCATTCAGCTCTTTGTATAATGCGTCGAAGGTTTCTCTGTCGTCTTTATTGGCAGCTTCCATAAGCTGTTCGCTAAGTTGATATACAGCTTTATATATTTTGGTATTGATCATAAAAACACATGTCCATCTCTGGTATTAAACGCGATAGCGCTATCGGCAAGCCAAGCAGCAATAAAGTACTGGTGCCATGCAAGTAATAGTCTTCAATAAGTAACTTTCAAGCAGTGATCACAAAGACGCACTCCTTAAGCAAACGGCAAGCATTCACGCTATGGCAAAATCTCGCGACAAACATCTTTCGAAGTGCCTCGCAGCATGAACGCATAATACCTTAATTATATGAAACGTGTTTTGCATTCACGAAAGTATTTCTTCAATGTGCTCACTCTTTTAATTGACGTTAATGTCGAACGCTGTCGCAACGCAATACAAACAACAGTCAATAGGCGCAGATGACTTAGCATAGACGTTGAAAAAGAACGATAGGTGAAAAAGAAAGACAGAAATACAAAGACAGAAAAGCAAACCTTGAATTTTGCCACGTTAATAACTATTAACGCACAAAGGCAACTGTTGCTATGTTACAGACAAGCATTCAACTGCGTGAATTGTTATACTCGCGCGGTTATTACGTTTTAAAATAGGAACGAAGTGAAAGACGTTAATTCTGACCGCCTAAACACAACATTGGCAAAGCAATATCAATTCGATCTGAAATCGCTCTTGAAAAAAGCTTCTGTATTAACAAAAGCTAACTTTTCGCCTCTGCTTCAAAGCAGCGTTGTCTTGTTTCTCGCCTTTGTGGTGATGGGAGTGATTGCTCAACGGTTTATCACTATCAACGATGACGGTAGTTATATTTTTGAGCATCAGTCAATTTTTGAAATTGTGGCTATATGTATTGTTTCTCCGTTAATAACCGGCCTTTACATGGCGGGCGTTAAACATGCTAGAGGAGAGAGCACCACAGTCTTTTCGGTTTTTGCCTATTTCCCTTTACTGTTTTTAGTTGCGTTAACACAGCTGGTTAACAGCATCTTAGTGCAATTAGGCTTAGTGCTACTCATCATTCCTGGCATCTACTTTTATCTCGCATCGTCGTTTGCTCTTATGCTGGTGGCAGATAGAAAATTAACGCCTATCAGCGCCATTATCCTCTCCTGTCGCGTTTTTAATGCATATTGGAGTCAAATGCTGAGCGTATATGGCGTTTTCTTTCTATTATTTGCTACTGTGCCGCTTACCTTTGGTTTATCGCTAATTTGGGTATTACCCTTTTATTTCAGCGCGATGGGATTGCTGTACGATGAATTAATAGGAGAACAAGGCGCCAGTGTTACTGCATCAGGAAATGACGTAAAAGAGTCTAATTTTAATGCATAAGCGAGAAACGTTTAAAATTGTCCTGATCACCATTGGTGTATTGGCTGTTATTGTTATTAACGCCATTATCTTCAATGAGGAAACCCAGGACATTCTCGACGTTCCAGAAACTATCAAGGCGAAAAAGCCCGTACCAGATTTTTCTGTCTACACAGAGGTAGAGGAAAAGAAGGCTGCTTTTTTTAACTATTTGAGGCCAGAGGTAGAGAAACAAAACGCGTACTTGCTTACACTTCGTCATTATGTGCAAACCCTTTATCGAAAAGCGTTAGCTGAAGAGCCTTTTAGTGAAGACGACATTACTCGTCTGGCGTGGTTAGAAAAAGAGTACCGAGTAAAGTCTTCAGATCCGCTGAACACTAAACTGCTTAATTTATTACAAAAAATTGATGTGTTGCCTGCTGAGCTCGTCTTGGTGCAGGCTGCTAACGAGTCAGCGTGGGGCACAAGTAGATTTGCCCGGGACGGCTATAACTTTTTCGGATTGTGGTGTTTTAGCAAAGGCTGCGGCTTTGTTCCAAGCAGGAGAAACGATGATGCCTCTCATGAAGTGGCAAAGTTCGACAACCTATCACGGGCTACATACACTTATATGCGAAACCTAAATCGGCACGATGCATATAAGGACTTACGAGAAATTCGTAGCCGACTAAGAGCCAATCAAATTGCTATTAACGGTGTAGCGTTAGCCGAAGGCTTAATGAAATATTCTGAGCGTGGCGCTGCCTACGTGGAAGAACTACAAAATATGATCAAATACAACGAGGAGTTTTTGGGCGAATGATACGAGTTGCTATGGTGTTGCTGTGTGGGTTTTTCACCGGTCAGTCAATTGCAGAAACAATTGATGTTGAATACAGTCGGTTTTACAGCCACGTAAAAAAGTTGGATAACGAAGATACCCAAGCTTTGCAGTTCGCATTCGGATTTCTACGTGTGGGTGAGGGGCGTTTATGCGGGGTTAACAGTGCTGAAATTGTTACTGACAAACAAACAATGAGCTTAGATGTAAGCAATGAAGGACGCTTTACGGTGCCAACTGAAAAAGCGCTTAAACTTGCAAATGCGATAATACGGATATCGTTGGTTGAGCGCGCCAATGTGTGCGACATGTCGGTACAGCTTGAGACTAAACCAGAGTATTTAAAAGCTCGCTATACCAAAGATGAGTTAACTTTTGTATATGGCCAGTACGAAGCGTTCTTCAATGAAATGGGAAGTTTTCTGTCTTTTCTCATGCCAACGGTTAAAGGCCTGATGATACATTTCGAGGACAGAGATTTAGATTATATTACGCCTGAGGGTGTGACAATTACCAATGGTGTATTGCATATTGAGCAAGAGTGGATAAGCGAAGCAAAAGGGTTATCGTTACCCCAAGCCCCGCTACGTATTACCGCAATGGCATCAAGTTAATAGCTGATAGCGTATTTGCTCTGCAAGTCGGTTGATAGTTTCTTCACCCTTCGCGCAGAGCTCTTCAGCTCGGTGAAATTCCATAATACCAACGTCAGTGAGCTGTGGCTCTATTAAGATATCTGGCGGATCGCCAGCAAGTCGGGAACGGGTTACTCTAGCTTGCAATATCTCTAACGAACTACTCATTACACTCATTATTCCCGGCGGGTTCTTCTTATTGACCTTTGCAGGAACTTCCATTATCTCTTCTTCAACCTTTTCGATGACCTCAGCACCTAACGAATCGTTATTGTTCTTGGCTTTTTCATCAAGGCCACCTTCGGAATCGCTTTGATCAGACTTATTGTCTGAAGAGAACCACTGTTTTAGTGCATTTTGGCTTTTGGTAAAGAAATCTTCGGTTTTTCTTTGATTATCTTCGTGATCTTTACGTAACTTCTCAAGTCTAAGAGGTCTAAAGTCGGCGTTAAGATTAACCGCAATGACAAAATCAGCACCTAGCTGTCGACAGAGGTTTACCGGCACAGGGTTTACCACCGCACCGTCTACCAACCACCTGTCATTGTACGCTACCGGTGAGAAAAGCGCTGGAATGGCACAAGACGCTTGGATAGACGTGCCCACCGGACCTTTGTCAAAAACAACTTCGCGCCCGGTGTACAGATCTGTAGCTACTGCGGCAAATGGCTTACTCATCGCTTCAAAGCTATCAGCGCAAAAGTCACTGGCGAGCTTATCAAACACTTTTTGACCGCTGGCTAAGCCGCCTCTGCGCAGCCCAACGCCCATGAGGGCTAATACTTGCCAATCGCTCAGAGAGCAGGCCCACTCTTTGAGACCTTCAAGTTTGCCACTTGAATAGGCAGCGCCTACGTATGCACCAATAGAACAACCTGCCACAACATCAATCTTAATGCCTAGTTTTTCAAGTGCTTGTATAATACCAATGTGGGTCCAGCCTCTCGCTGCACCCGCTCCTAAAGCGAGTCCAATTTTCATCTATTCAGATTCCATAATGTTGATGATATCGATAGTGCCTGCTGATTCGGCTAACTGTTCACTTTCTGGTATTTCAAAGGAAGGCTCGTCAAAGCCAATGTCGCCATCTTTCACCGGGCCGTCATGGGTAGTAATGGATTGAAAATCGTACAAGTTGCTGTCAACTAAATGGGATGGCGCCACATTCTGAAGGGCACTAAACATAGACTCAATTCGACCAGGAAAGCGTTTATTCCAATCCTGAAGCATGCCCTTAATATGCTGACGCTGTAAATTATCTTGAGAGCCACATAAGTTGCACGGAATGATAGGAAAGTCTGATAACGTAGAATATTCTTGTATGTCGCTTTCGGTGCAATACGCCAAGGGGCGTATAACGATATGCTCGCCGTTATCGCTAACCAGCTTAGGCGGCATAGACTTGAGCTTTCCACCGTGAAACATATTGAGGAAAAACGTTTCAAGCATATCATCTCGGTGATGCCCTAATGCTATTTTGGTCGCCCCAAGCTCTTTTGCTGTACGATACAAAATAGCTCTGCGCAGTCTAGAGCATAGGGAACATGTGGTTTTACCCTCAGGAATTTTATCTTTCACGATAGAGTAGGTGTCTTCTTCTACTATCTGATAAGCCACGCCTAAGCTGTTTAAATATTCAGGAAGAATATGTTCTGGAAAGCCGGGCTGTTTTTGGTCTAGGTTCACTGCCACAATATCAAAGTGAATAGGGGCGGCGCGCTTCAAAAACATAAGAATATCGAGCATGGTGTAACTGTCTTTACCGCCTGACAGGCATACCATCACTTTATCATTCTCTTCAATCATGCCGAAGTCGGCAATGGCTTTACCCACATTGCGACGAAGACGCTTTTGCAATTTATTGAAATTGTGTTTTTGCTTACTTTGCGCTGCAGCAGAGGACGACGATTCAGCGCCGTTTGTGCCTAAACTCATAATTAACTAACTTGGTTTGTGTGAAAGCCGCCATTATACAATAAAGCGCCTTTTGTTAACTATGCTTGTGTACGTTAAATATCTACGCTTACAGTTTCATTACGCCATGTTATACACTGCCACTATTTTTAGCGTTTTCTCAGCGTAAATAGAGGTTACCGTGAGGTCTTTGTGAGCACTACACGGCATAAGGCGAAATAAAACCATTAGGCTTTATGGCTAATACGTCGCAATTTAGCGCATCAATAACATGCTCTGCGGTATTACCAATC
The DNA here is from genome assembly GCF_027257845.1 of Alteromonas sp. BMJM2. Classification (GTDB taxonomy): domain Bacteria; phylum Pseudomonadota; class Gammaproteobacteria; order Enterobacterales; family Alteromonadaceae; genus Alteromonas. The sequence goes on from NZ_JAPVOT010000008.1 coordinate 95,180, forward strand.
AGTGCTGCCGATATGCCAACCCGGCCAACAGTACCTATGATGACAAGCTCAGCATCTATTTCTTTAGCAACTTGCGGAATAACATGCTCAGGTAACCCTTCTTTCACAAAACATTTGTCAGGAGCTATGTCGTGTTTTGCTGCATGGGCATTCATTTCATCAAGGTGATGATTTTTGACTGCGCTGTGGTATTTTTCGGAATCAAACTCGGGGACTTCTATGGCAATGTTGAGCGGAGTAGCGGGGTAGCTATTAACCAAGTTAACATGGCCTTTTAGCAGCCGAGCATACTCATTGGCAATGTCGGTTATCTTGTCATTCAGGGCTTCGTGTTCTTCATCTTCGCTGCCCACGTTTACCGCCGCAATAATTTCACCATTTTCAGGCCAGTCGTGCTCTTTTACTAACAACACTGGGCGAGGGCACTTCCTCATGAGATGCCAGTCGGTTGGCGTGAATATAACAGAAGCTAGGTCGTCGTGATTTTTTGTTGCTTTAACAACTAAGTCTATTTGGTTGTTAAGCGCATAACAAATAATGGACTCGTACGCTTTATTGTTCCACTCAACCACTATGTCGATATTGGAAAAACCTTGCTCTTTGAGCTGCTGTGACAGTCGCTTAGATTGGTCTTTAGTCACAGCATCGCGCATAGTATCGCGCTCGTCAGGGCTTAGCATGGTGGTCAAATCGTAAGAAAGGTCGTACACCGCCATTAGCGCAGTGACGGTTGCGCCTGTTTTTTTTGCCACCTCTAGCGCACGGCTCAACGCAGGTTGGCTGTCGCGCTCTGCGTCGACAACCGCTAAAATGTGCTTACACTCAATCATAACTTCTCCTTCCTATGAAGTTCTTCATTAAGTGTAATAGACAATAGGCAAAACGTGGGTTGTTTTAGATCAAAATGTTAACATTTTCGTCTGTGCGTACGACAAAACTACATGCCCTAGCCATTGCACACAATGCTCGGCCCTTTAAGGGCGGTGACTTTGCCGTCGATAGCATCAAAATCGAGTATGGTGATCAGTTTGCCATCCACTTTAATTAACCCTTCTTTTTGAAAACGACTCAGTAACCGACTGATAGTCTCAATCGTCAGGCCTAAGTAATTTCCAATTTCGTTACGGGTCATGGTTAGATGAAACTCTCGGTGGGAGAAACCACGCTCTTCAAAACGCTGAGACAAGTGAGATATAAAATAAAGCAGGCGTTCTTCAGCAGTGCGTTTATTGAGCATCATGATCATATCGTGATCTTGCTTTATTTCAGCGCTCATAAAACTCATAATTTGATGGCGAAGCTTGGGAAACTGAACAGACATTTCATCAAGGGTGTCGTAGGGAAGCTCGCATACCATGGCCGTTTCTAACGCCTGGGTGTAGCTTTGATGTCTACTTTCGCGAAGCGCATCGAAACCCACAATATCACCAGGGAAATGAAAACCGGTTATTTGTTCTTCACCATCCGAATTAGTCACAAATGATTTGAACGATCCGGTTCTTACTGCAAATAATGACGTAAACGTGTCGCCGTTATTAATTAATGTGTCACCTTTGTGCAGCGGCTTTTTGCGTTCGATAATGTCATCGAGAGATTCAATTTCTGTTTTATTCAATGCCACAGGTAAACACAAGTGACTAAAGCTGCAGTTTTGGCAGTGGATAGAGAAACCGCTTCCTTTGCTCATAATTTCTATTCTCTGTAAGTTCACACCCCTAAATGGTACAACATCATTTAGGATAATGCGCTATAAATAAGATACGCTGCATATAAGGCCATGGCGATGGCGATGCATTGTCGAACAGCACTATGCTTAAACCCCTGAATAATATACTGGCTACCGGTGCTTACAGCAAGTAAGGTTGGCAGCGTACCCAGCCCAAAACACAACATGATACCAGCGCCTTGAACCGCTGAGCCCGCCGCGAGAGACCAGGTTAAGGTGGAGTAAACTAGGCCGCACGGCAACCAACCCCAAATAAACCCATAGGGTATGGCACTAAAAGGGGTTTTAAAGGGAAGAAAGCGTTTTGAAACCGGCTGGATATAGCGAAATAGATGTTTACCCACGCTCTCAAGCGCCGTAAGCCCTGTCCACCATTTTCCTAAATAGCATGCCAATAAAAACACCATAACAGCACTTAAAATGGACAACGCATAACTGGCCACGGGAACAAAGTCGGAGGCCATTTTGCCTAAGGCGCCGGTGATTGCACCTGCAAGGGTGTAACTGATAATACGACCAATGTTGTATGCAAGAGTAAAGGGAAGTGCAGGTTTATCTTTTGGCGTTACCAATCTAAGCGCCGATACAATGCCACCGCACATTCCAACGCAGTGCACTCCGCCGGCTAAGCCAATCAAAAATGCAGAAAAGTAATTAATCTGATCCATGCTTATCTTGTTCTTGCTGAAGCTTTTTGCGTTGATCGGCCAGCTTCTTCTCTTCCGGCGGTAAGTCGTCATCAAACAAAATGCTGTAACCTTGTCGGTCTAAGTCTTCAAATTGATTTGATTTAACAGCCCAAAAAAAGATAACGAGCGCAAGAGCAACAATGATAATCGCAATGGGAATTAAGACATAAATAATGCTCATGTTATTTGCTCAATAATCGTGTTGAATTTGTAACCACAATGATACTGCTTAACGACATACCTACAACAGCCATCCAGGGGGAAAGTAAACCCGAAACGGCAAAGGGTAGAATGATAATGTTATACAGCACAGACCAGCCAATGTTTTGGCGAATTTTTTTCCGGGTTTGGTGCGCTGTATCGATAAGCGCCGGTACAGACAATAACTGATCGCCCAACAAGATAACATCTGCAGCGGTTTTAGCCACGTCAGTGGCGTTGCCTACAGCCACTGCAACGTCGGCACTGGCCAATACTGGCGCGTCGTTAATGCCATCGCCCATCATCAACACTTTTTTGCCTTGTGACTGAAGCTTTTGAACTTCCGCGTATTTCTGTTCAGGAGTAAGACCGCCCAAGGCCACGGATACTGGCAGTGAGGCAGTAAGGTCGTCTACGTTTTGCTGCGTGTCTCCACTAAGCACAACCAACAGGTTCGTTATAGCCAAAGCCTCTAGGGTCGATTTGGTATCATCACGCAGCGTATCGCTTACTTCAAATGCTGCAACCAGTTTCCCTTTCGTCGCTAAATATACATTGGCGGTAATGGGAATACTTTCGTTACTTGATGAGTTAACACCGCAAAAGATAGCTGAACCCATTTCAAAGGCAACGCCGTTGACTTCGCCACTTATTCCGCCACCGGGTGTCACGGTAAATTGAGAGACCTTGTGTTTGATGTCATCAGAAAATGCGTGTGCGATAGGGTGCTCAGAGCGTGATTCTAGTGCCGAGGCAATTTCCCAGGCCCGCTGATTGTCTACTCCTTGCGCATACCAGCTATGTCGAAGGCTAAATTTGCCTTGGGTAAGCGTACCCGTTTTGTCTAAGGCGACTGTATCAATTGTGGTAATTTGCTCGAGAGCGTCGGCTCGTTTTAGCAAAATGCCTTGTTTGTTCAATTTGGCCATTGCACAGGTTAAGGCTGAAGGCGTTGCTAAACCTAATGCACACGGGCAGGTAGCAACAAGCACAGAAATTGTGATCCAAAACGCATCTGCATTGCCGATATAGGTCCAATAGCCATAAGTGAGCAATGCAATAAGTAACACCGATACCACAAAGTAGCGTGAGAACTCATCAGCAAGCTGTGCCGCCTTTGGCTTGCTTGCCATAGCACTTGCCTGCAAACGCATTATTTGATTAACCAGTGCATTCTTAAGGGTATTTGTTACGACAACGGTTAATGAGCCGTCTTTGCATATTGTGCCGCCATACACTGTGCTTTTCTCATGTTTCATCACAGGGTTAAATTCCCCGGTCAGCATGGACTCATCCACCGACGCATTGCCGTCAGTAACGTAGCCATCGATAGGAATAGTTTCCCCAGGCTTTATTAGCACCACATCGTCTTTAGACAGTTGCTTGGCTAAGCATTCGTTCACGCTTCCGTCGGCTTCTAATTTGGTTGCAGAAACGGGTATGTACTGCATCATATTTGCTGAAATCTGCGCTGCACGATGTCTGCTTCTATGTTCTAAAAACCGGCTCAGCAAAAGCAAAAAGATAAACATACAAATAGATTCGAAGTACACCTCTCCCTGTTCTAGCAGGGTTGAACGAATACCTGCTATGTAGGTACCAAAAATAGCGATGGTAACGGGCACGTCCATATTGACTGTTTTGGCGCTTATTGCCTTTAAGGCGCCCAAATAAAATGTGCTTCCGGAATACAGCACCACTGGCGTGGTGAGTGTGAGCGCAACCCAATAAAAGTATTGTCGGGTTTCTAATTCTATAGCGCCAAACCAATCAAAATATAGGCCTGTCATCAGCATCATCACCTGCATGGTCATAATACCGGCTAACCCAAGCTTTTTAATAAAGACTTTTTCTTCGCGCTTGTAACTGGCTTCGTGCTCATCAGGGTGAAAAGGGGAGCCGGAATAACCGATGCGCTTTAACGTGGATAGAATTTGGCTTAATTTAATAACCGAAGCAGACCAAGTTACTAAGGCACGGCGTTCCTGAACGTTTACCGCGACTTGCTTTATACCGTCTACTTTGGAAAGCTGCTTTTCGATTAACCAACCGCAAGCGGCACAGGTGATACCCTCAAGGGTTAACTGTATTTGTTTGTGCTTGCCTTCGTCGTAAACGAATTCATCTTGAAGCGTTGGATCATCAAACACTTTTAACCTGTCTAAGGTATCGAGAATGCTATCGTCAGACTTTTGTGCAGGTTCGGTTCTGAACTGGTAATAGTCTTCCAGGCCATTGCTTACAATGGCCTCAGCAACCGCTAAGCAGCCAGGGCAGCACATTTGTCTGGTCTGGCCTAAAATGACGGTTTCAAAACGTTTGTCGTCATCATTGGGTAAACCACAGTGATAACAGGTAGCTTCGCTCATTACGGGTTAAACTTTATTGTATTAGCGTTGGGCAATATAAGCGTATTTTGAATCTTCCAGCTTTCATCTATTGGCGTTAATGATATTTGCCATTTGCCGTCTAAATTCGTTTCGACAAACCCGCGGTAAATACCATTAGCATCTCTGCTAAGTAGGGTACTCACATCTTTCTCTTCTAAAGTGACGTGGTAAAAGTTTAGCTTTAGCGCATTACCTTCTGCTGGTATCCCTGAGTGAAACTCTAATGCGATACTGCCATCTTTAATGGTGAGATCAGAGGTCATATTTAGTTTGCGTGCCACGGCCTCTTTATCGAGTCGGGCATTAATCGCTTTACCTTCCTTGTAGTAATCGTCTACCACCAAACTATCTTCTGTTGAAATGGCAAGCTTTAGCAGCACGCCTCCCATGATTGCGGTGATCACTGGCACGGCAATAAGAAACCACGGCCAAAACTGTTTATACCAAGGTGTATTCATTAATCGTTGATCTCATCGTTGTTTCGCTAACTGCATATTCATAACTACTTATCACTGATGTTAAGAGTTCGCGAATTTGAAAAAACGCATTGAAATGGTTATGAATATACATTTATTGTTTTTGTATGAAAGCTACTGCTTAAGTATGTCAGATGGCTAAGTGATGGTATTTTCTCATAAAAAAAGCCCCGCAGTAACGGGGCCTTTTGCAATATTTAGCTTTTCAATGATTAATCATTTGAAAGGCTATATACGTAAGCTGCAACAACGTGAATCTTATCTTTACCCAACGTCTTTTCAAAAGCAGGCATTACACCGTTTCTGCCGTAGGTAAGGGTTTCTGTCACCGCTCTGTGGCTGCCGCCATAAAGCCAAATGTTGTCAGTAAGGTTCGGAGCGCCAAGCATTTGATTGCCCTTACCGTCCATACCGTGACATGCAGCACAAGCCGCGAAGCGAGTTTTACCTGCTTTAGCTAGCTGTGGGTCTACATCGCGACCGCTAAGGCTAAGCACGTAATTAACCACTTCGTTAATACCGTCTTCACCCATTGCATCAAGCCATGCAGGCATTGCTGCGCGACGACCGTTGATTAGCGTTTCCACAATCTTATCGCCCGAACCGCCGTATAACCAATCGTCATCCGTAAGGTTAGGGAATCCGCCGTTTTGACCACGCGCGTCAGAACCGTGGCATTGAGAACAGTTTTGTAAAAACAAGCGTTGACCAACTTTGTTGGCTTCCGCGTCTTTCGCTAGCTCTTCAACAGGCACTTGTGCATAAGCTTCAAAGATAGGATCAAACTTGTCTGCCGCATAGTCTAACTCACGGTCATACTCTACAAGTTTACCTTGCTCTTTGGCATCTATACGGGCCTGCATCGACTCTTCCAAGGATTGGATATTCTGGTTCGAACTTTTCCAACCTAAAAGACCCTCGTATGCACCTAGACCTGGGTATAGTGCAAGATATAAAAAGCCCCAAACGATGGTCATGTAGAACATAATTGTCCACCAGCGAGGAAGCTGATTGTTCAGCTCCTCAATTCCATCGAACTCGTGACCCATTGACTCACCTTCTGGCACACCTGTCTGGTTAGAGAGACACCAGCGCAGAAGGAAGTAGCAACCAATGATCAACCCTAGGGTTATCACTGAAATCCAAATTGTCCAAAACATACTCATGAGTTTAAGACTCCTGCTAATCTTCTTTTGATTTTTCTTTTTCTTCGTCTGCAAACGGAAGGTTTGCGGCTTCATCGAATTTTTGTTTGTTACGGCTACTGAAAGCCCACCAAACTATGCCGATAAAGCTAACAAAGACGATGATAGTAAAAATGCTGCCTATAATTCCTTGGTCCATATTATTTCAAATGTGTGCCAAGAGATTGTAGATAAGCAATAAGGGCCTGCATTTCTGATTTACCCTGTACTGCCGCTTTAGCACCCGCAATATCTTCATCAGTGTAAGGAACACCAAAGCCGCGGAATACTTCCATTTTCTCTGCCGTCAACTCGCCTTTAAGCGTGTTTTCTGCAAGCCAAGGAAAACCTGGCATATTAGATTCTGGAACAACATTGCGAGGATTAAGCAGGTGAACACGATGCCACTCGTCACTGTAACGACCACCAACACGCGCTAGATCAGGACCTGTACGCTTTGAACCCCAAAGGAACGGGTGCTCCCATACAGACTCACCAGCAACACTGTAGTGACCGTAGCGCTCAGTTTCAGCGCGGAACGGGCGAATCATTTGGCTGTGACATCCTACGCAACCCTCACGAATATAGATGTCACGACCTTCAAGCTCAAGTGCAGTGTATGGACGTAGTCCTTTAACGGGTTCCATTGTTTGCTGTTGAAACATCAACGGCGTTATCTGAACCATGGCACCAAAGCTGATAGCAACCAGAATTAGTACGGTTAAAAGACCAACGTTCTTTTCAATTAACTCATGTGGATTTTTCATTATTCGACTCCTTTACTACGCCGGCTGTGTCGCTGGGTCTACAGCGATACTGCCTTTAGGGGCACGAACGGTTTTCCATGTGTTATAAGCCATGACAAGCATGCCTGTAACCACGAAACAACCACCAATGAAACGCACTACATAGAACGGCTTCGATGCTTCTAAAGACTCAACAAAACTGTACGTCAGTGTGCCGTCTGCATTAACTGCACGCCACATAAGACCTTGTAATACGCCCGACATCCACATTGCTACGATGTAAAGTACAACGCCAATTGTGGCAAACCAGAAGTGAACATTAACAAGACGCGTGCTGTACATTGCCGGCTGGTTAAATAGTATTGGAATCAAGTGGTAAATAGAGCCAATTGACACCATAGCAACCCAACCTAGTGCACCCGAGTGAACGTGTCCGATTGTCCAGTCTGTGTAATGCGATAGTGCGTTTACTGTTTTGATTGCCATCATAGGGCCTTCAAAGGTAGACATACCATAGAAAGACAATGAAACAATAAGGAAGCGCAATACCGGGTCGGTGCGTAGCTTATGCCATGCGCCTGATAGGGTCATTATGCCGTTGATCATTCCGCCCCAAGAAGGCACGAATAAGATAATCGACATCACCATACCCAATGACTGCGTCCAATCTGGAAGGGCAGTGTAATGAAGGTGGTGAGGACCAGCCCAAATGTAAAGTGAAATCAGCGCCCAAAAGTGAACGATTGACAATCTGTATGAGTAAACCGGGCGTCCAGCTTGCTTGGGAACGAAGTAATACATCATTCCTAAGAATCCGGCGGTAAGGAAGAAGCCTACAGCGTTGTGTCCATACCACCACTGCATCATAGCGTCCACTGCACCCGCGTACAAGGAGTATGATTTAGTGAAAGACACAGGAATTGCCATGCTGTTACCAATGTGCAAAACAGCAACGGTAAGCATGAATGCGCCTAAGAACCAGTTTGCCACATAAATGTGCGAAACCTTACGAATCACCAACGTACCGAAGAAGTTGATAATGTACGCAATCCAGACTAGGGCAATTAAAATATCGATTGGCCATTCTAGCTCAGCGTATTCTTTTGAACTGCTAAGCCCCATGGGTAACGTGATAACGGCAAGTACGATGACTGCCTGCCAGCCCCAGAAAGTAAATGCAGCGAGCTTGTCACTGAACAGTCTTACCTGGCTGGTACGTTGAACGATATAGTACGACGTCGCAAATAATGCGCAGCCGCCAAAGGCAAAGATAACGGCGTTAGTGTGCAAAGGACGCAAACGCGAAAATGTTAGCCACGGTGTGTCAAAGTTGAGCATAGGTGCAAACAATTGCGCTGCAATGAATACCCCCAGTCCCATACCAATGATACCCCAGACTATGGTCATGATGGTAAATTGCCTAACTACTTTATAATTGTAATCAGGTTGTGCTTGGCTTGTCTCACTCATTTTAATGAATCTTCCACTTCAAATGAACTATGGTCTCCAACTGCCGAATAGTGCGGTTGAAACGCGTATCAGCTAATAATAACGCTTCACACCGAGCCCGGAAAGAGTAATAATTATTGTCTCCAAGCCAGTTGGTCCGCGGATAATAAGGTTTTTGATAACAAAAAGATACCACAAACTGGCCTTGCTTGATCTCTATCAATAAAGAAATACAAAAAATTTAAGAAATGAAAAAAAGCAATAACAATAAAAGATCAAAGTTTTTACAAACTCAACTGCCACTCTTCGCTATTTTAGTCGTCGCAGTATGTGTGTATGTCGCACATAGTTATCAATCGTCAGTCTCTACCGACTCTGACATTATAAGCGGTTTAAAAAGTAGCTGCACGTTTTCCAACAAAACTTGCGAATTCTTAATAGATGACGAATTAGCCGTAGCACGTTTTTCTAAACAACCAATGCCTGAAGAATCAATCACGCTGTCTCTTCGTATGCCAAACGATGAAATTATAGAGAGCGCATGGATTGAAGGGGTGAATATGTATATGGGAAAAGTGCCCGTACTGCTCGAACAATCGGTAAAGGGCGAATGGAGCGGTTGGTTTATGCTAGGCAGCTGCAGCGAGCCGGTAATGACATGGCAACTCCGATTGAACATAAAAAAACAGGCAGCACCAAGCTACCTGTATTTTACAACTGAGACTTAACGACGCTGTTACATCATAGCCTGTAGGTAATTCTGCAAACCAATGCGTTTAATAAGTCCAAGCTGTTGCTCTAACCAGCGTGCGTGGTCCATTTCAGTGTCGTCGAGCAACACAATTAGCATATCTCGGGTTACGTAATCGTTTTCTTGCTCACACAGCGCGATAACTTCACGCAGTTTTGCATCAACTTCATATTCTACACGAAGGTCGCTTTCAAGCATTTCAGGAACGTCAGTCCCCACTTTGAGACCTGTGCGAGTGACCATATCCGGCGTGCCTTCTAGAAACAGCATGCGTTCTATTAGCTTAGTAGCATGGCCGCGCTCATCGTCAAACTCGTGGTCGATGCGCTCGTACAATTTGTTGAAGCCCCAGTCTAAATACATCTGAGAATGAATAAAGTACTGATCCATCGCGGCAAGCTCATAGCCCAGTAATTCGTTAAGACCATTGATGATGTTTTGATTGCCTTTCATTAGTCGTCTCCCATTACTTGCGCTTGAAGATAGTTTTCAATGCCCATGGCATCAATTTGATATTCTTGCGTTTCAATCCAGTCTAGATGTTCTTCTTCGTATTCGAGAATGTCTTCGAGTAAATCTCTTGAAACGTAATCTTGTTTTTCCTCGCACAGTGCAATGGCTTCGCGTAGGAGAGGAAGCTGCTCTTTTTGAAAACGAGCGTCACAATTGAGCATTTCAACTGTGTCTTCACCGATATAAAGTTTTCCAAGCGCCTGAAGATTAGGCAAGCCTTCAAGGAATAAAATGCGCTCTATAATGTCATCTGCCTGCTTCATGTCTTTAATAGACTTTTTGTAGTTCTTGGTATTGAGAACTTCAAATCCCCAATTTTTGAACATACGAGCGTGCAGAAAGTATTGATTTATCGAGGTAAGCTCGCTTGTGAGAACCTCGTTCAATTTCGCTATAACTTGTCTATCGCCTTGCATTGCGAACGTCCTATATGTAAATAATGGGTGGAGTCTAGTTGAAAGTGTGGGATATGTCAAAAAATATTAGTAAAAACAATGATTTACTAATGAAAACAGTTCTCAATCAATCCTTCGTTCGCATTAGTAATACCTTACTGATGGGAGCGTACATACGTTAAGCTTTCATCGGCGAAACCAAGGCCTGCTTCAGTAAAGAAATTAAAGACTTTGTCTATGCCATTTTCAAGTAAGTAAGACACTTCATCTTCATAGCGGGCTATAGCAGCAACACGACCCTGGTAACCCGCGTTCTTGAGCTGAGTAGTAATATTTATCGCGTCTTGGATAGAGGGTAATGCTAGCAGTACCAGCTGCGTACTGTTTAAATCTAGATTTTCCCAAAGGTCTACATCTTCGCCATCGCCGCAAATTACCTTATGGCCTTCGTTTGCCATTTTCTTAATTTTAATTCTATCTGCGTCCATACCACATACATTGACATCGGACAGCTTCGACAGGGCGTTAAATGCGCCTCGGCCTACGCGACCCATACCAATCACTAAAAATTCTGCCTGTGACAAAGTAGGGTAAACATCTTCTTTTAATCGTTCTTCTTTTTCAAACCGCTTAATTTTGTCTTTAAAACGGTTATATTGAGAATGAGAACCTTTATATAAAATACTTGTAAAGACAAATGAGATAGATACCGCGAGGGCAATAATGACAAGCCATGATTCTGCCAAAAGTCCCATGGAAACCGCGACGGCACCAACAATAAGACCAAATTCACTGTAGTTTCCCAAAACTAGACTGCTGAGGTAAGCGGTTCTTCCACGCAGGCGCAACGAGGTGAAAAGACCAAAAAACAATATGGCTTTGAAAGGTAGAAAAAGACAGAATACTAAGGCCATCCCAACCATACTCAGGGTAGGCAACGCAGTAAGACCAATTGTTAAGAAGAAACCAATTAAAAACAGATCTTTAAAGCTTAAAAGTGATTTTGATAGCTCAGTGGCTTTTTCATGTTGAGCCAACATGATGCCAAAAATGAGCGCACCCAAATCACCCTTTATGTTCACTAATTCAAATAATTGATAACCGCCAAGTGCTAATATAAAACCAGTAAGAGGGAGAAGTTCACCGTGTCCAGATTTGCTTATTATTTTATTAATAAGCGGCATAGCAGGGAATAATGCGAGTAACCCAAGCGCATATACTGAGGGAAGTTTACCTGTAGCTGCCACGAGGAACACTACCGCAAAAACGTCTTGCATCACTAAAATACCAATGGCCAAGCGTCCGTGGCGCGTTTTACTTTCACCACTTTCTTCAAGCACTTTTACAACGCAAACGGTACTGCTAAAACTGAGCGCAAAAGCAATGAGTACAGCACTTTGCCAAGAAACGGCATCAGAGGCTTGAGCGACTAACGCCGCAGCACCGTACATGACGCAGGTGATAACACCAATCCAGATTAGTGTGTGAGAAACACTGCCGGCCCATACTTCTCTTCGACTTAAATCTTTAAGATTAAGTTTAAGCCCAATAGTGAATAGCATAATGGTTATACCCAAATTCGCTATTTGGGTAAGATCATCAGTTAACGAATAACCAGCGAAGTTGAGAAGAAAACCTGCGATGAGATAACCGACAAGTGGTGGTACACCTATCAATTTAACCGTTAGTCCACATACGAAAGCAAAGAGAAGAAACGCATACTCCATGGATACTTTAACCCTATAAGTTTAAAAAAAACGTGAGCTGCTAAGTTCACGTGTCTTAATAATAAATAAGACTTTATGTACAGTAGACCTCAGTGATATAAACTTTATCACGTAAAACTACAAATTCGCATAACATTTACGCCCTTTGAGTTATGCGTAACCATAATCACATTGATCCTTATCAATAAAATAACATAAAAACATATAGATAATGAAACTGATACAAGTAGCGGTGAGAGCCTAGTTTTAAGACTTCGCGCTTTGTGACTTCGATAAACTAGGAAAATTAGTAATGCCAGTAAAGGAAATACAATGCGAAAAACTATTTTAATAACACTAACAGCATTGGTTGTGTTTAATGTTGCCCTAAGTATTGTCGAGCCCGCCCTATGGTGGTTTCTCATTGTATCGGGTCCATTACTCATCATTGGTTTGTATGACGCTTATCAACCACAGCATGCCATACTGAGAAACTTCCCGTTGATTGGCCGAGCAAGATGGGGAATTGAAGGGCTTCGGCCTTATATTCAACAGTACATTATCGAAACGGATACGGGAGGTGCCCCGATTTCTCGTATGTTTCGCAACATAGTGTATCAAAGAGCTAAAGATAGCAGAGAAACTGTACCTTTTGGTACACAACTGGATACCTATGAAGAAGGCTATGAATGGATGGGCCACTCTTTGGCTGCAAGGGAAGTTGATGACGTAGAGCAAAATCCTCGAGTGAATATTGGCGGTCCCCATTGCAAACAACCTTATAGAGCGAGTGTACTCAATATAAGTGCAATGAGTTTTGGCAGCCTTTCCAAAAACGCGATTTTGGCATTGAATAAAGGTGCGGCTAAGGGCGGTTTTTATCACAACACGGGGGAAGGCGGCCTTACCCCTTATCATCTTGAAAACAAAGGCGATATTGTATGGCAAATTGGTACAGGTTACTTTGGTTGCAGAACCGAAGACGGACAATTTGATGCCAAGTTATTTAAAGAAAAAGCGACGTTAGACAACGTTAAAATGATTGAAATTAAGTTAAGTCAGGGAGCGAAACCTGGCCATGGCGGTATTTTACCTGCTTATAAAAATACTCCTGAAATAGCTAAAATTAGAGGGGTAACTGCCGGTACTCAGGTTGACTCTCCACCTCGGCATAGTGCGTTTTCATCGCCCCTCGAAATGGTCGAATTTATTCAACAGTTACGTGATTTAAGTGATGGAAAACCCGTCGGTCTTAAACTCGCGCTTGGCAGAAAAAGTGAATTTATCGCTATGTGTAAAGCCATGGTAAGCAAAGGAATAACGCCGGATTTTATTACCGTAGATGGAGGCGAGGGCGGCACTGGTGCAGCGCCGCTAGAATATACTAACTCTATTGGCTTTCCATTACGTGACGCGTTAGCTTTTATTGATGACTGTTTAATGGGGTTTGGTTTACGTGAAAATATAAAGATTATTGCGTCAGGTAAAATAATTACTGCATTTCAATTGGCCAAGAATCTAAGCTTAGGCGCAGATTTGTGTAACAGCGCGAGGGGAATGATGCTGGCGCTTGGCTGCGTACAGTCACTGTCATGTAATACCAATAAATGTCCAACAGGTGTAGCAACTCAAGATCCTAAACTAGCAAGAGGCTTGGATGTTGAAGATAAATTTGAACGTGTTTATCGCTTTCATCAAAAGACGGTTCACGCCCTTATTGACTTGCTATCTTCAACCGGTCATAAAAATACCAATGAGTTGAACAGAACCCATATTTTTAAGCGTATCGACCAATGTAACGTTGCACGTTATGACGAAATGTACCCTTTGATTAAGAAAGGCGCTTTTTTAACCGACGAAATTCCTGAACGCTACAAATTACATTATGAGGAAGCTAATTCAGATAGCTTTATGCCATCGAGTCTGCTTGCCGAAATCGATAAAGAAACAAAGGCAGTGTCCTAGACATCTGCCTTTACCTTAAATCTACAAGAGGCGTTGAATACCACTTTCAAACCTAATTAACGTAAGCCATTCAGTCGTTGTTTTCGGCCGCTTTTTCAGGGATCCTCAACTGATACAAACGGTAGTCGGTGGTGCGATAAGGCATCACTTTGTACTTAGGCTGCAAATAAGACACTAGGTCTATGAGTTCACTCACCGTTAATTCATCATTGATAATACGCATAAATGAAACGCCGTCTTCACTGGTAAAACTTGCTGGACGACGTGGTGTAAGTTTGTGAGAAGGGTTAATAATACTGGTAACTAATTCACCGTAGGTTTTAATTCTGCCACTGCTTCCGCCAAGGGGAATAGGGTGGCTAACTAAAAAGCTTCCGCTGCTATCTGCTTTTTCACCAGCAACCGTATGACAGTCGTTACATCCATACTTTTGAAATACCATCTCACCTTGTTCAATATTACCCTCGGGTAAGCTAAACCCTCTGGGGGAATTAGCACCTTGATCGCATGCACTTAAGAATATGCATGCCAGTAGCATTATTGTAATACGCATCGTTTTCTCCTTAACCAACCCTTGTGGTTCATTAACAAGTATTGACTAAATATAACTGACACTATTTGATTTAGCTCAATCCAAAGCTATAAAACATGCACTATTATTAACATTTCAACAAAGGTATAAGGACAACACTATGCAGAGCTACGAAACTATTCTAGTACCCATTGATGTGTATTCTGATTACGAGTTGGTAGTCGAAAAGGCACTTGCAATAGCGAGTGGCAGTCAACAATTACATCTATTGTATGTGGCTTACCCGCAGACTAATGTAGAGCCTTATGGATTTTTTCTAGAGAAAGATTTTTCACAGGAAGTACGTGAACACGCATTAAGCGTATTGAAAGATGTGGCAGATAAATACGGAATACCACAAACAAATATTAATGTAGAGATTGGTTCGCCTTCAGATGAGATACATCATTTAGCTGAAAAAATTAGCGCAGATTTAATCGTGGTAGGCACTCATGGCCAAAGCGGTTTAAAGCTATTATTAGGCTCTACTGCGAATGCCGTATTACACGGTGTTAAAACCGATGTATTAGCAGTGAAAGTGTAAAAAGTCTCGCAGTAACTATCCAAGATTCTTCCAGTAGCAAAATCACTAAAACCAGTGGAGCTTTTATAAAGCTCCACTGGCACTAGCACATCAATATGCTACTAGAAATAATAAATTAAATTTACTACTTAACTTCTACGTCTAAGACTTTATAACGCTTTGATTGATAAATCGCAGCTGTCTGTCACAAGGGTGCGAATAGTGCTTTCAAGATTTTTAAGGTGAGAGTAGTGAAGGGCAGTTTCCCCACCAAACTTAGTACTGTTAATAGTAAACACAACATCAGCGTTACGTGATGAAACACAAAGGCGAATGGTGTCATCACTTTCATTTACAGGCACATGCATGTAAAGCGGTTCGTTATGAGAATCTAAATAGCTAAGCGCTTCAGAATCACTTTTAAACGGCGTTTGTTTTTCAGGTTGCAACTTCCAGCATGACGAGGGAACCACAATTTCTGCCAATAATTTTCCATGTTTAGAATCAATTCTATTACTCATAGTATCTCCTTGTATTTATACCTATTCAGTATTACTTAATGGATACGCAATAAAGTCAAAGTAAGTTCTAATTTACCCAGACAGAAATGTCCTAATGAACCAATTTGGTTACGCGTAACAAAAATGTGATTATAACGCATTGTTTTATAAATACTTTAATAATTCATTTTTCAATACTGAAAGCACTAGCGCTTATGCTTTGAAGACAATTTTGCCATGCCGCCACGTTTAACACTGGCTTGTTTGGTATAGTGGCCTGGCATTTCCGGTGACTGCCAGCCGCCCGCTAACTGCAATTCGGGCAACGATGCGCCGTCTTCCGCTAACGAAACTGCTCCACCAACTCGTCCACTGTGTGGCGTGATATTTTCTTGAATACCTGCTCGGACTGCAATTCGCTGCCACAACCTATAAATACTAGAGTAATTCAACACGGCGTCTTGGTTTGCGCTATGACTTTCTTGATAAGGATGAAGCGCCGTTTTGTGATTGTTAACCCGCCTAAACAATACACCTTTACTAATTGAACGAGGGTCATTCTGATCTCTAGGAAGTGATGTAGAAGGGTTATTATTTGCCTCGTTGATGTATTCGTTAATCATAGAAAGTGTACTCGATGACACATATCTATATTGGCCATCGCCACTTTGATCGCTCTTGGAAGATACAACGAGTACCGTGTTATTTCGATGAGAAATGTGTTCAATGCACACCCTGACTAATTCGTCTGCACGAAGAAGGGCATCGAACATAAGATTAATAATGGCTAGGTCTCGAAGTTCGAGCAAGGAATCGGGGATGATTTTATTATTGATCTGCTCAACCATTTCAATAGTGAGTGGAACCGCTTGTTTATGAGACATACGAAACTTTTTGTTTTCTATAAGCGACAACCGAATAAAATCTCTTAGATAGACCGAACGAATAATCGGGTTAGGTAGCTTTGCCATGCCTAAGAACTTACTCAATGCTGAAAGCCGTCGCTTGATGGTTCTGTAGGCGAGGGGAGTTTGGCATAGCAGGGCAACGTATTCTTTTATGCATTCTTCATTGCTAGTAAAGCTATTGTTCAAACCTTGAAAATTATTCTGCTTACAGAAAATCGAAAATTCGTTGTAGTCACTAATATAAGCTCGCTGTGTGTTGTAAGGCAGTTTAGAAAATATATCTGTGAAATATTTCTGAAAGCTTTGGTCGGCAGATGAATAGGCATGATTTTCTGAAGTTTCTGAAGTAACACCGTATGCATCATCTGAAACTTCTGCTGTATTTGCCAGCGGTACTGGGAATATTTGATGGGAACGATGCTTAATAATCTTATTTGTCATAAAGCCAAAGCCTCAACGGATTTCTTATCAAATGTGGGTAGCCTTGGTCGAAAAGGGCTCTTACTCACTGAGTTCAAAAGTATTTAATGAATCACGTTAACGAATCAAGTAACGTGTATGTTGACGTTTTTTTCTAAAAAAGCTTACGGCGAAACTTATGGAATATCCTTTTGAGACGAAAAGGACTAAATAAACTATAAACCAATCAGCGTTATTAATATTAGGGGGCACAAAGCGAGCGCATACTCATTAAATCCACAGTCAACACAAAGAAATGAAGAGCCAAAGTTATTTCTAACTATTTGAAAATGTTTACTTTTTTAAGTATTCACGCATGATAACTGTAATTATCATGCGTGAACATTCAGCATGATAATATAGGTAATATAAGCTCTATTCAGATACCATAATAACCCCTTCAACCTTATGCAAAATAACACATAACTGTGCATTTATACAGTTAGTGGCGGTATTTTAGTGAAATTTAGACTACAGCCGATGCAATGTGGCTCAAAAAACAGGCGCTCCTACGTAAAATCTGAGGCGTTTTCCAGCCCTCTGCCTTGCAGAATTCACGAGAATGAACCTTTTCTATATACCGGTACCTTTCAATAAACAGGAACTATGAGAAGTGAGATCTTCTTCATTGTATTAGGCAGAATCCTTCATCACTATGAAGATGTACAGCGGTGCTGCTCAAACTATAAAACAAATTTTAATATGAATTAAAACCCGCGAATTCAAATCTCAATTCAAGACCCGTTTAAAACTGGCCCTGGCTGCTACGTGTAAAAAGCATAGAAAGCGTAAAGCACTTATAAACAATCCGTCGGTAATTGACACACCTATGTTTTTTCTTTGAAGAATTTGAAGTAGGAGACAGAAAGTAAAGTGGTTTAATCCAATCTAGTAAAACAAAGTAAATCAAAAGAACCAGTCTTGTATTCTTCTTTAAGCAATGTCCAAACTCTTACGGTATTTAATCCTAGATGAGAAATATTGAGAAAATTTGCCCTCTATATAGTCATTGCTATTAAATTAAATGTCGATAAATAATCTCAAAAACTTAAGCAGAAATAGAAAGCGAATAAGCCTATTAATCGCTAAATATTAAAAACTATAACAAGTATTTTAACTACGCCGCTAAACACATCTGTGGCTTTCTATGCATCGCTTTTAATCGCTGATTTATTTTCATAAGAACACTTTCATAAGAACACTTTCGTAAGAATTAAATCATAAATAAATGATCAACTGAAAATGCCTCTGTAGTTGAAAAGTATTTAATTCAAAAGAATTAAAATTCTTATTTTTGATTTAGCCATAGAGTACTTGTACTAGATATCAGACTGCCATACTAATCTTTAATATCTAGGCCGCTATTAACTCCGGACTGTAACAAGAGGTCTTTACTTGAAGCGTCATTGAATTAAATCAGAAGCACACATGTCTTTTATTATTAGTCGATGCTTTGCTTCTCACTGATTGCGATTTTAAAAGCCAGTATAAGAACTTCGCTTTTAATTAAAGAGCTCTAAAAACTTTTACGCATAAAATAAGAACCAATAAAAGATGGATAGGCGATACACTTTCTTAATTGACGATGCCTTTTTGAATACTTTAATAGTCTATTTAACATAATATACATTATGCGCAATCATGTATTTTGATGTTTTAGAGGCGTATCCTTTGCTGCTTGGTTGGTTTGCTGTGCGTGAAGACTTACCGACTTTTACTACATCTGCTGTGCTTTACGCTCAGTTATGTTGTTTACTAAATTGTGAGTAGTCCTAAATGAGTGTTTCACTGTGCTTGTGATTGGCTTTTTGCAGGTTTTCTTTTGGATTTGTTTTTGTGAAAAATTGAATTGAAACATATTTGATAATGACTGCCTTATTAGCAGCTCTTTCTATGGTATGTGTATTAATTTAAATCGTCTTCTACGTAAAATCTGACGTACTACACCTCACATTCTTCTTTTTAATTCACGTAGCGTCATCTTATAATCTTGGTTGCATCCTTAGGCTTAAGCAAAGACTTTAGTGCTACTTTGTGTTTTACGCCTGTTACAAATTGTAATTCGACTGGCTCGTTTTATGTCTTTCAATTTTAGGTTTATTATTTAGTTCAAAGCCGATTAGTTATGTAATTAGTATCAATATAAGTCCTTCCGCAACCAGCAGTTTTCAATCAGACCCTGATGAAAGTCTAGAAAACTTTTTCTAATATGCTCCTATATTTTGATGACTGAAATATACTGCTGGGCATTTAAGTGTCTTCCGTCGAGTTCTAAGCAAATGTTTTTTGAAAGACTTGAGTATCAGCTAGAGGTTTTGGTACCGGTGTCAAAAATGAAATCGACTAAGAGTTTTTAAAAGTTACCGATGCTGCGTATGATTTTCTTTGTGAGAGTTTCGGTTATTTTGCATTAATCAAAATAGATAAAAGTAGATAAAGCTGACTTGATAATGACTAACGATTTTTGCGTTTGGAAACTTGGTTTCCAGTAAGTTAACGCATCACGCTGACTCTCTTGAATAGTTAGGTTTCGAGGGTGTCTTTTAAATACCTATATAGAAAGTTCATGAGCTTTTTTTCAATAACGCAAGTTACCTATTACAACAACAATAAAACAGTGCTGACAGCCCTACTTTCTTCGTTACTAGATTAAGGCTTTTTAAGCAGCCCGAATCCGAATGCCGCCATCGTTACTGCCACAATACCGTTTAAGTAATTGAAAAAGGCGTAAGGTGCATAAGATAAAACGTCAACTTCAAGGGTTGCGGCATAAAATGCACCTGCCGTTGTCCAAGGTATAAGGCCAGTTGTCATTGTGGACCCTTCTTCTACTGAGCGTGAAAGTACGGCGCTGTCTAATTGCTGTTGTTCGT
This sequence comes from Alteromonas sp. BMJM2, assembly GCF_027257845.1. GTDB lineage: Bacteria > Pseudomonadota > Gammaproteobacteria > Enterobacterales > Alteromonadaceae > Alteromonas. Next base: position 115,205 of record NZ_JAPVOT010000008.1, read on the forward strand.
ATTTTGGCTTAAAAAGTTGGCAGCTCAGAATAATTGAGATGTAGGCTTCTCCCATCGCCACATTACCTGCAAAGCCAGCCACGATAGTGGTAGCAACCAGAGATGCCGTTCGTTTTACTCTGGCAATACTGCCAGCAAGAAGCGAACTTAAAAAACCGGCTCCGTGTAAAACGCCGCCTAAGGCGATAGCCATTAAGGCAAGCAATAGTGTCCAGCTCATGCTCGTTATACCGCCGCGACCGAGTAACGCGTCTAAGTTTTCGATGCCAGTCGATTCCGGTTTATTTTCCCATAGCGCATTCAACACGCTGATAAAGCTCTCGCCTTGATAAAAGATGGCAATAAACACGGCGAGTAAAATACTGAATGACATGGTGACTTCTGCAGGTACTTTTTTAATGCTTAAGGTGGCCAATACTATAAGTGGAAGCAAGGTGACAATGGGTGTCAGGCTATAGTTGTTTGCCAGTGCATCTTGAATCAACGCGACTTCACTTAGGTTAAGGTTTTGATCTCCATAGCTTAACCCTATGACTACAAAAATGATGAGGGTGATAATAAATGTAGGTAACGTGGTAAAGAGCATGGAATAGATATGGCGAAACAGTGTGGTTCCAGCACTCATTGCTGCAAGGTTTGTGGTATCTGAAATAGGTGACATTTTATCGCCAAAGGTAGCACCACAAACAATCATTCCCGCCACCAATGGAAGTGGAATATTCATGGTGCTTCCTATACCTATTAACACAACGCCCAGTGTACCCACCGTGCCCCAAGACGTTCCAGTTGCCACAGACATAATCGCGCACAGTATCATGCCAACGGCTAAGAATAAGCTAGGGCTTAGCCAGCTCAACCCGTAATACATCAGCGTCGCGATTGTACCGCTGTGCATAAAACTAGAAATTACCATGCCAATCAATATGAAAATATAGATAGCGGGCATGGCTCGAGCCAGTGAATTTGTCATTAGCTCGCGAATTTGTAGGTAGTTGTACCCAATTAAATAGGCATTTAAACCCACCCATATTAGGCACAAAAACATCAGCGCATGCAGACTAATACCCAGTCCAAAAATACCGCCAGCTAGGGCAATAACAATCACGCTAAAGCAGATGAAAGACTGCAGGAATGAAGGCGTGCGCAGTGGCGATTTAGTGGATTTGGACATAAGTAGTAAGATTGCCTATTAGCGACTAAATTATTGATTAAAGCGCACTCGTGTTTATAGGTGCATTTCGTTAGTTTAGCTATTCGTTATTGGTAATACTTTTTATAAGGACTATTTATCATTAGCGCTTTGGGAGTTACCTCGGTAGATTTTTTCTAACCGCGCTTTATCTTGCTCAAAGCACAGTTGCTGCTCACTGCGTTTAAAGCTTTGTGTGGCAAAGTCATTCGCCACTTTTGAAAAATCAGACGCTAATTCGCTACCGGTGTCTTTTTTGAGTTTCTCGAAACACGCAAATAACGTTCGTAATGACTTTTGAATTCTTATGGCAACTTCAATGTTGCCAGCGCCATCTCTTGCGATACTTGTATATGCGTCATCAAAGATATCGTGTATTGAAATTTTAGGAACGGAAATGCGGTCGTACTTTGGTTTTTCATAATGGGGTTTGTCATTATGCGGTTTCTCATAATGCGGTTTGCCATGATTCGGTTGTTCATAGGTATTGTCGTCTGAGGTCCTTGCTGCTTTATTATGGTTGGAGGCGCGCCCGTCCTGATTGGTTTTGTCAGTGTTCTTATCTGGTTTCGACCACAACAGCATTAAACGGGTGATACTGCTAACAATGCCGATTGCAGTTCCGTGGTCGTTTACCGATGGAGACAATGCACGTGACGCTATTTCTGCTAGCACAATAAAACCAAAGCGTGGATCAGCCTCAAAAGAGCGCGACGAACTTATATTAAACGCTGAGATTAACCCTTCACAGTCAATATCTTTATTCACGTAAGCGATGTGTTTTTCCGGCGTAACAAATTCCCCAGGCAGCATGGCAATGTTAACAAACAGATCGTTGTTGTTTGCCCACTCTTGAATCTTGGCAAGGTCTATTAGCTGTATGTACCCAACCTCTGAGGTCTGTACCGCAAAACTCCCCTGCTCTTTAATATCGCCTGCTGGTATGGCGCCTAAGCAGGGGTTTTTAATTCGTTGCTCAATGGCGCGCTGTGTCGCTTCTTCAACTTTCAGTGTGGTAGATTCAACTCGACCCAAACGAGCTACACTGTCAACCCAACGAATAAAGGTTAAAATTACCACAGCAAATGCCAAACAGGTAATGCAGAAGAGCAGAAATACACCCGCCTGTTCGTAAAACCCCTGGCTCATTGCAGTCAGAGCAACTGCGCTGTAAATAAACGCGCCAACAAATGTTGATAGCGCGTTTTGCGATACATCATCTGAAATGATGAGCCCGAGTGAGCGAGGTGTTGATGACTGGCTTGCAGATGCATACGCATTTACCATGGCACCGGCGGAAAACGTGGCAATCACCATCATGCTCGATGCCATAATAGAAAGCAGTGTTTTAACCGAATTAGGTTCAATTTTTGGTAGGTGTTCAGCAAGAGAAGTGCCGTCTACTATCTTTGCAGCGAAAACCGCGAGTAGCGAAAGCAGGCAGAAACTTAAAGGTTTAATCCACAATTTTTCTTTAAAACTGAATAGCAAAAACCGTACTTTATCTACCGACAATGGCGCGTCCATACCTTTACTCCTGTTGGTTTTTACTTGTTAGTATTGTTGTCTGATGCTTACTTATATTCGGCGGGGATATAAATAGCAAGGGCGAATGTAGGCTCGCCCTTTCACTTATGTTACCAATTAACTTGCTGGTGTCTTGTTTTTGTTACCGGCGCACCGTTTAGAACAGTAGCGAACGTGCTCCCAATCTCTTTCCCATTTTTTACGCCAGCTAAATGGCCTGTTACATACTGGGCACATTTTGGTAGGCAGATCAGACTTCTTCATTTTTCGTTATCTTCGTTAAAAACTTGGCGGCATCCTCTTTCATCGCATTAATATTGTCTTCTTTCATTCGGCCATAGGTCTTAAGGATCATAGCCATGCGATGGTTGTTACTGAGCTTTTCCTTATTCTTATCAATGAAATGCCAATATAAGTAGTTAAATGGACAGGCTTTTGGCCCCGTCTTTTTTGACACTTGATAGCCACAATTTTTGCAATAGTTAGACATTTTATTGATGTAGCTACCGCTTGCTACATAAGGCTTGCTGGCTAAATTTCCGCCATCACTATACAAGATCATGCCAGCCACATTAGGTAGTTCTACCCACTCATAGGCATCAGCATACACCGCGAGATACCAGGCCTGCACTTGTTCAGGGCTAAGTTCGGTGAGCAAACTGAAGTTTCCAATCACCATAAGTCGCTGTATATGGTGGGCGTAGGCATTTTGCTTTGTTTCTTTAATGCATTGACGCATGCAGTTCATATTGGTTTGCGCGTCCCAAAAGAACTCAGGCACATTTCTGTCGTTATTAAAGTAGTTATCCGTTTTAAGTTGCGGCATAAAGTGCCAATAAAACCCACGAATGTACTCACGCCAGCCTAGAATTTGACGAATAAAGCCTTCGGCGGAATTAAGGGGAACTTGCCCGCTGTGATAGGCTTGCTCCGCGGCGCTTATCGCTTCTTTGGGTGTCAGCATGCCGCAGTTTAAATAAAATCCAATATGTGAATGATACATCCACGGTTTGCCTTCAACCATTGCGTCTTGATACTGACCAAAGTTAGGCAGGCGTTCCTCAATAAACGTATTCAGTACCTTAAGGGCATCTTTACGGGTGACAGCAAAAAAGAAGTCGTCTAGGTCGCCAAAATGATCGGCAAACTCGTTTTCAACAAGCTCAATGACCTCTCTAGTTATATCGTCAACATCAAAGGTGCTGTGTTTTGGTACTTTATGATCGTCTGGCATCGATTCGCGATTTTGTGCATCATAATTCCATTTGCCGCCAACAGGATCTTTTCCTTCCATGAGTACGTTATGCTTTCGACGCATCTCACGGTAAAAGAATTCCATGCGTAGCTGCTTTTTCCCTTCGGCCCAGTCACTAAATTCCTGAGGCGTTGCGAGAAAGCGATTATCTTCTGAGATTTTAACGGGCTTTTTTAGCGTGTTTTCCCATTGCTGTATACTACTTAGAAGTCGGTGCTCGCCCGGGGAGGTAACAACCACTTGGTCAAAGTCGCCAGCACTTAATGCCTCCTCAACCTGAGCCAATAAGCTGCCCTTGTTGCGTTCATCATTGTAGGTAACGTAATCTACGTTGTAGTTGTTATCTTTTAGTTCTTGTGCAAAGTGGCGCATAGCACTGAACAAAAACGCTATTTTCTTTTTATGATGCTTTACGTAGGTTGCTTCTTCCCTCACCTCTGCCATTAAAATGGTGTCTTGCGTCTTTGTTGCATTCGCAATAGCCGGCAGATTATCGGTAAGCTGATCGCCTAAAACCAGAATGAGTGAAGCCATCTATTTTCCTTTAATTTCTTGGAAAGCATCAAGAGCACGCTGCCTAGAGGCTTTTAAATCTACAATGGGTTCGGGGTAACTTTTACCTAACTCTAACTTGGCGTCTTTGGCTATTACGCCCGGTGTTTCCCAGGGCTTATGAATGTACTTATCGGGAAGTTCGTTTAATTCAGGGCAGTATTTACGTACGTATTTACCTTTCTTATCAAACTTCTCGCCCTGCAAAATCGGGTTAAATATTCTAAAGTATGGGGAAGCATCGGCGCCTGAGCCAGCCACCCATTGCCAACCTGCGCTATTACTTGCTAAATCTGCATCTAACAAGGTATCCCAAAACCATCGTTCACCTTCGTGCCAACTTAAAAGTAAGTTTTTAACAAGGAACGAGCCAACAATCATACGTACCCTGTTGTGCATATAACCTGTTTGCCACAGTTCGCGCATGCCAGCATCCACAATCGGAATACCTGTATTGCCGGTTTGCCACGCTTTCAGTGCTTTGGCGTCTTTGCGCCATGGGAACTTATCGAACTTGTCGTTAAAGTTTTTATTTGGCAATGTAGGGAAATGAAACAGCAGGTAATAGCTAAACTCTCTCCAGCCAAGTTCACTCAAATAGGTGTCGATACTCTTATCTTCTGTGGAGCCGAATTTATCTTTTATCGCATACCACACCTGATTGGGAGACACTTCGCCAAAGTGAAGATGGGGAGAAAGTCTCGACGTTCCTTTCATAGAAGGAATGTCTCTGCCGTCTTTGTACTGTCTAGCCGCGTGTTGTATAAACTCTGACAGGTTGTCCGCTGCACCTTCTTCACCGGGCTTCCACATTTTGCTAATGGTAGAGTCCCATTTAATCTCAGGAAGCAAGTTTAGCGCATCAAGTCCGTCATCTTTATACTCATCATCCGCGTAGGTAATCCTCGCTGGAGGCGCCTTGGGATAGCGTGGCTCTTCAATCTTTAGGCAACCATTTCGATAGTAAGGTGTATACACTTTATAAGGTGTTCCATCTTTTTTTAATACCTTCATCGGCTCCCAGAGTAAGCTGCCGTTACTGCTGTAAGCTTCAAAATCACTATCAATAAGCTGTTTTTTAATTTCCTTGTCACGATTTATTTGCCACGGTTCGTAGCAGCGATTCCAAAAAATCGCCTTAGCGTTGATCGCTTCCATAATCTTTGGGATAAGTACTTTCGGGTCACCCTTAAAGATTTTTAAGTGGCCGTTTAGCCTGTCATTAAGCGAGGTAAGCGAGTGATGCAACCACCATTGACTCGCGCCGCCAGGTACCCTCCCATCGGGAGTGGTATCGTCATAAATGTAAATGGGGAGAATTTTACCCATATCACAGGCTGCGTTAAGTGCTGGGTTGTCATTCACTCTGAGGTCTTGTCTAAACCACATAATACTTACGGGAACGGTCACTTTTTTTCCTTAATGTGTTGCTCTAATCTTTGATTACTAACGTAATTGAACTTGTACGCAATTCGGCGGGTTCAGGATCCGTTGTGATTACAAAAGTGATATAAAAATAAACCTGAGAATTACTATGTCAAATCAAAACCTTAGCAGTGACAATACAACATCAAAACAACGAGGTGTCTTTTGGTTTAGACACGATTTACGGCTTCACGACCAAGTTGCACTGGACTCGTTGTGTGAGCAAGTAGACGAAATTTCTTTTATTTATATATTTGATGAGAGCTATTTTTCACCCTCCAAATACGGGTTGAAACAGATTGGTGATAATCGATATCAGTTTTTACTGGAAACGCTCAGCGACCTTAAAGCGTCGTTAGAAAAGAAAGGACATAAACTCACGGTTCTCAAGGGCAGTATTTCAGAATGTTTGTCTAATGTACTGAAGCAAGGTCAATTTACCCATCTTGGAGTGACTAAACATTGCGGTTTTCATGAACAGAAACAAATAGAGGAACTTGCTCGGTGCTATCCAAACATGTCTATTGTTGAGGGTGAGTCGATAACACTGTTTAATGAATCTGACTTACCCTTTTCAATTGAAGAAATGCCTGATGTGTTTAGCCCGTTTCGCCGTAAGGTGGAAAAAAAGCTAAATCCTAGAGAAGTTTGCAGCCCCGTTGACATCTATCCTACTGCATTTGCCCTTGAGCATCTCTCTGCCGATACGTTAATTATTGAAAACGAACTCGCCAACCAACGCGAAACCTTGCAACAGAGCAGTAATGATTTTGAAGGTGGTGAAAGTGCAGCCCTTGAGCATCTAAATAAATACCTATTTGAGTGGCATGCTGCAGCCACCTACAAAGAAACGAGAAACGCCTTGGACAGTTGGCGTGATAGCACAAAGTTGTCACCGTGGCTTGCCGTAGGCGCATTGTCGCCAAGAGAGGTCGTACGCCAAGTTACCTTGTTTGAAGAACAGGTTGAGAAAAATGAATCCACTTATTGGATTTATTTTGAACTGTTGTGGCGTGATTTCTTTCATTGGCTTCAAGCAAAATACGGAGACAAATGGTTTAAATTTGGTGGTATTCAGCAAAAAGTGCCGGGCACAACGCATGACCCCAAGGTGTTTGTTGATTGGTGTAATGGCAATACCGGTTACCCCATTATTGATGCCTGCATGAAACAGCTAAAAGCGACAGGCTATATGTCTAATCGCGGAAGGCAATTAGTAGCGAGCTGCTTTGTACACGAATTACAGCAAGACTGGCGCTTTGGTGCAGCATGGTTTGAAAATCAGTTACTCGATTTTGATGTGGGCAGCAATTGGGGCAATTGGCTTTACCTTGCCGGCGTGGGAAGCGACCCTCGCGGACATAGACAGTTTAACCTCGATAAACAAACGGCCACCTATGACCGAGACGGTGCATTTCGTGATAAGTGGTTAACCTAAGTATTTTAGAGAGCGAGATATTCAAGAGAATGAACAGCAAGCAGGTGAACATAGAAGTATGACTCAACAAGCCGTTTCTGTAATTTGGCTTAAGCGCGACCTCAGGCTTCGAGACCATCAGCCGCTGTTTGATGCTGTAAATAACGGTGACAACATCCTTTTACTTTATTGTTGGGAGCCGTCCTTGCTTGCCGATCCTCATATGGATGTTCGTCATTGGCGATTTGTAGAGCAGAGTCTTGACGATATTAACGCCCAATTACCCAGCGGTATTCGAGTATTGCAGATGCACATGGAGGTGCATGAGGCTCTATCGCAGATTCAGGAATATTTCACCATATCCTCCCTAAGAAGTTACCAAGAAATTGGGCTTTTGGTTACGTATAACCGCGATAAGGCAATAGCAACCTATTGTATTAAATGCAAAATACCATTTTTAGAGTGTAATACAGGCGCAGTGATAAGGGGCTTGCCTAACCGTGCACGTTGGCAGAAAAATTGGGAGGCACACTTTAATTCCCCAACCTATGATTTCGATATTCAATTGGCAAAATGGGTAAATTGGACTCAGCATGCGCGTTTAGCTGATAGTGACACCACCTACTCTGCTTTTTTACTTTCTGGCTCAAGTTCTGATGTGAAACCTGGCTCAATTTCAGGTGCACTTCAAAACCCATTAGTATCAGGTGGCGCATCAGCATCAAGTAGTGCAACAGAGAACTCAGCTGAAGGCTCATCTGAAGCCTCACATGATGAAGGTAGCGGCCAAATGCAAAAAGGAGGAGAAAAACGAGCGTGGCACGTAATGAAGCATTTCTTTGAGGAGAGAGGAAAGTACTATCACAAGCATATATCTCGCCCTTTTGACGCTCGTCGTTCCTGTTCGCGATTAAGCCCCTATCTTGCTTGGGGAAATATCTCCATCAAGCAAGTTTATCATTTTGTTGAAAAAGAAAAGCAAATAAAGAAAGCGTCCTCCGGTAAAGACAAAGCACTGTGGTCGCGAGCACTGTCGGCCCTAACATCCCGGCTTCACTGGCACTGTCATTTCATTCAAAAATTTGAAAGTGAACATACTATTGAATGGCGACCGATGAATGCTGCCTATGAAAAATTTCCATTTATTGATGGCCCCGAGGCAGAGCGACGTTTTCATCATTGGAAAAACGGGACTACCGGCTACCCACTGGTTGATGCCTGTATGCGGGCTCTCGCCCAAACGGGTTATATTAATTTTCGAATGAGGGCAATGGTAACGAGCTTTTTGTGCCATCATCTCAATGTACATTGGCTAAAGGCGGCGCACTATTTGGCCACACAATTTTTAGACTTTGAGCCTGGTATTCATTACCCGCAAATTCAAATGCAGGCCAGCGTAACAGGCATTCATACGGTGCGCCTCTACAATCCACATACTCAATCTATGAAACTGGATCCAGAGGGCATGTTCATTAGGAAGTGGGTACCAGAGCTTGCCGAATTGCCCGGTGACACTGTGCATGCTCCCTACGCCATGCCGCCCTTAGAAGCGATTATGCTGAATTTCGATGTTGAAAAAGACTATGTGTTACCAATTGTGGATATTGGCAGTATGGCGAGAAAGACCGGGGAAAGATTGTGGCAGTATAGAGAACGGGACGACGTATTGCGCGAAGCTCGTCGAATAGTGCATCGCCACACCATGCAAAACAGCCCGAGTAGACAGTGGCTAAAAAAGAAAGCCTAGTTTCAGTTATCACCTAATTTGATTATCACACCACCTGTTAACGATTGTTCTTTCTGAGCCACTCGGTAAGAAGCTTAATTTGCCCGCATTTGTACGATGCATACATAAGACGCATGGCATTTGACATGGCCTCGCTATCTGTCCACCCAGTCTTCTCGCGAATTTCGTCATAACACGCTTTGGCTTCTGGAGACACATAGCCGCGCACGAGTTTTTTACCGGCTTCTTTTTGACGTTCTCTAAAGCGTCGCTGTTTATCAGCATTTGCTTTCGCTTTATCGCTGTTATTTTTTTGAAGCGCTGTTTTTGATTGTTTTTCTGTCATATTGTTCACGTACCTTTTGAAGAATTTAGTGTACCACGCGTTTTTCTTTATAAAAATGACTGTTCGGAGTTGTTTAGCGCACAACTGTTCGCTAAATTAGCACTGAAATTTAAAACAATACGAGTTGGGAATGTCTGAGAGAAAAAATAGCTTTACTAGAGACGACTTACTAGCGTGTAGTCGTGGGGAAATGTTTGGACCAGGTAACAGCCAACTTCCTGCACCTAATATGTTAATGATGGACCGTGTGGTCTCTATAACCGAAGATGGTGGAGAACACGGTAAAGGTGAAATTATCGCTGAGTTGGATATATCACCAGACCTATGGTTTTTTGATTGTCACTTTCCTGGCGATCCGGTAATGCCCGGCTGTCTTGGTTTAGATGCAATGTGGCAGCTTGTCGGTTTTTTCCTGGGCTGGAGCGGCGGTCCGGGTAAAGGCAGAGCATTAGGCGTAGGTGAAGTAAAATTTACTGGCCAAATTTTACCAACAGCAAAGAAAGTCACTTACAAACTCACTATGAAACGCGTGATAAAACGTAAACTCTTCATGGGTATGGCTGATGGCACTGTGGAAGTTGATGGTAGAGAAATTTATGCGGCGAAAGACCTCAAAGTAGGTCTGTTCCAAGATACATCAAATTTCTAATTTTTCCGCAAGTACAAAAAAAGCCCCTTATTTAGGGGCTTTTCCTTTTGCATAATCAGTATAAAAGAGAATGTATTATTTTACAGTAAGTCCTAAGTGCCTATCTTCTACCGCCTCACGCCATCCACCTAACCACTGTGAACGGGTTTCGTTCTGCTGAAATGGACAATTTTCCTTCGCACGACCACTAATACCAGCTTGATAGCCTTTAGAATGTGCACGTGTCATTTTATCTCTTTTTTGTCTTTTCATTGACTAGCCTCTTCTGTTTGTTGAAAGTACAACAACGTCAGTTCGCGGGCGCTCTACATCATATTTATTAAAAGTGCCGGAAAATCTTTTGCGTACATTACTTAGATAGTGCACTTAGCCAATTGGTTCAAGAGAATTTTGAAATTAAAATTCTTGACATTTAATAAATGAATGAAGTTTATATGAAATTATTTTTACAGTTTTGTGAATTTTTTTCGCACATATTTTTTGTGAACGAATGAACGTTTGATTTATGAACAGACATAAAAAAGGCCACTCAACAAGAGTAGCCTTTAACGTCATTTACTTTCAAGGAAATGTGCAACTAGGTAATCACTATTACGTGTAAGTACTAATGAGTAATTAATAAGAACCTTAGCGTTTAATTCTGCGTCTAAATAATCCAGCTAACAACATACCACCTAATGCTAATAGCCCTGTCGATGCGGCCTGTCTTTCATATGGCTGCTCATTTTCAGGTACTTCACAGTCGTCTATTGTGCCGTTTGATAGCGGAGATAGTTTAACCGCAACAATAGAATCAACGGCGTTAGTTTCACCGGCGCTGTCTACAATTTCCACGCCAGTAATATACTTACTGGTGGTTCTTAGGCGTGCGTTAGCAATTATTTCATTGTTATCGTTAATATCTACGGCTTCAACAAGCTCGTAGGTGTTATCACAAGACACCAAATCGTTTAAATCAATTAACTCTTCAGTTTCAATGTTGTACATGAAAGCCGTTGTTTGACGCTGGGTTTCATTCGTCGCTGTCACATCTGCGCTACCCACAACAATATTATTGTTGTTAATCGCATTCGGCGTTACGCCACCGCTAGTGAAAAATCCCTCTGGGTATGCTTTCTCTTCAGTTTCTAAGTTGTAGACAAAGAGACGAGAGCGTGAAGCCGTACTTGATGGCGGCAACACTGCACCGGTTACCCAGTTGTTATCATTAATACCAATGGCTTGGCTTATGATATTTTCATCACGAGGAAGTAATTCAATAGTTTCACCGTCTCTAAACACGGTTGCTACACGCTCACTTTCCGCTCTTGCCGATGAATTTGGGCGAGTAATAGCAACAAAATCCCCGGTTAAGCTTTCACCGACTGCAATACCTTGCTCATTAATATCGAAAGCGTAGGTATAAAGGTAAAAGGTGTTGTCCTCAGCAGGCTCTTCAATCAGCGGATACGTCTGTGTGTCAATAACATCGCCGTTGACATCAAGTTGCCAAATAGTGGCGTTAACTTCTGACAGGCTTACAAAGGCTGGAACCGAAGGGTTTTGTGCTGTCACAAAAGGCGTAGATACGCGAGGAGCAGTAAATTCGCCCGTGTATAAATTGAATAAACAACGGTCAACAGAAATATCACCGCGCTCTTCGTCATCGTCACAGCGCGCTACCGCATCATCAACAGCGGTTTGAAAGCTTACCGTACTGAATCCAGCTACTTGTAGATTATTGTTGATAGCTCGCGCTGAAGCAAAACCGCCGAGGGTATCATCTACAGGAGGAAGTACTTTGGTCGTTCCAGATACTTGCACAAACGCCTGCTGTGAAGACTCTGGGTACGTATAATTAATGGTGTCACCGTCAGCATTCTCATAGGCATCTAAAACAACTAAACCGCCAGAGTCGCCGACAATATAATTGCCGCTAAGGCTGTCTCTGCCCGATACCCGAACTGATTGAGTGTAATCATCAAATTTATCGGTAATTTCGTCTAACCCAGGTACTAATTCCGCATCTACTGTATCGGTAATGTAGGTTCTAAACTGTGTCAGCTTTTGAATCTGAGGAAACGTTTGGTTGCTAATGATATAGCTGACAATAGTGGAGTAATCTGAGTCGGTAAACACCCCTTCCCTCGCACTATCTTCATCTTCCAGCGAAGGACCAAAAGTTTCGAAGAAAACGGTGCCATCGATCAGTTGGTCAACGTCGATGGGAGGATTGTATTCAAGCTGCGCTATCGTTAGCATTTGTCCTGCTTCATCAATAGAGCGACCAAAATTGCTTCTTGCAGAATCCTGTAGCGGAAGAGGTGTCACTGAGTAAGTTGCGGCATAAGCCGAAACACTTCCTGTTGCCAACAGAACGGCGGCGGCAAGCTGAGTTCGTTTCATCTAAAATCCTATTTACTGCTGATTATCTTCCAGCATACTTTCTAATTCATCCCATCGCGCATATTTTTGGGACAACAATAATTCTTGATCTGCTAAAAGCGCTAAGGCTTTTGCAGTGGTGTCACTGTCTTTTTTGAAGAATTCAGGGTCGTTTACCTGTTCTTGCATCGCTTCTAGCTCGGCCTCAAGACTTTCTAGCTCGGCGGGAAGTGATTCCAGTTCACGTTGGTCTTTGTATGATAACTTTTTAGCCTTGCGGGGTGAAGGCTTAGCACTAGGACTATCTGAACTTGAATTAGTTTCATTCCTAGACTTCGCTTTTTCTTCTTTTTCAACCTGAAGGCGTTTTTCCTGCTGCCCTTTATACCAGCTTTCAACGTCAGTGAAACCCCCAATAAACTCACGGAGTCTTCCCTCACCTTCAAATACTAAACTGCTATTTGCTACATTATCCACAAATTCCCTATCGTGGCTCACAAGTAACACAGTACCTGTATATTCGTTAAGCAGGGTTTCTAACATTTCCAGTGTTTCAACATCCAGATCGTTAGTCGGTTCATCGAGAACTAACAGGTTGCTGGGTTTAAGCATAAGCTTAGCCAGCATAAGGCGATTTTTTTCTCCGCCAGAAAGTGACTTCACCGGCGCATTTACACGCTCTGGTGTAAAGAGATAATCTTGCAGATAACTGATAACATGTCTGGGGTGACCGTTAACCATTAAATCTCGTTTGCCATCGCCCACAGCGTCAATCACTGTCTGCTCTAAATCAAGACCATGCCTGTGCTGGTCGAAGTACGCGACTTCTAAATTTGTACCTCGCTTGCAGTTACCACTATTTGCTTCTAGCTCGCCTAACAGCAATTTGATGAGCGTACTTTTACCACTGCCGTTAGGGCCGATAAGCGCGAGCTTGTCGCCTCTTAGTACATTCAGGCTCAAATCTTTAACAATGCAAAGCTCACCAATGTTGTAGGAAAGGTTTTCAACTTCGAAGACCATTTTGCCAGAGCGTGCACCTTGGTGCTGGTTTACCACTGCACTTCCTTGCACTGCGCGGCGCGCCTTGCGTTCATCACGTAATTTTTTAAGCGCTCTTACGCGACCTTCATTTCTTGTGCGACGGGCTTTAATACCCTGTCGTATCCACACTTCTTCTTGCGCTAGTTTTTTATCAAACTCAGCGTTTTGCGAAGCTTCGACTTCAAGGTCGTGCTGTTTTTTCTCTAAATAGGTTTCGTAATTGCCTGGGTAGCTGGTGATGCCGCCGCGGTCTAGATCAATAATACGGGTCGCCATAGAACGAATAAATGCTCGGTCATGACTCACAAACACAATGGCACCATTGTAATTGCTCAAGCTTGATTCTAGCCACTTGATCATTTCAATGTCTAAGTGGTTAGTCGGCTCATCAAGAAGCAATAGATCAGGCGAACGTACAAGTGCTCTTGCCAGCGCCGCTTTTCTTCTCCAACCACCGGAAAGCGTCGATAACGACGTTTCTGGCTCAAGTTTAAGCATGGTAAGGGTTTGTTCAATTTGTTGTTCAAATTGCCAAGCATCACGTGCTTCTAAGGTTTCTTGTAAACGCTGTAATTTATTGAGATTAGCTTCGCTGGGATCTTCACCAACCAATCGAGTTTGATGAAAATAGTCTTTAAGCGTCTCGCCAATGTCAGATAACCCCTCTGCCACGTAATCAAACAAGGTGACGTCAGTGGTTTGCGGCGGGTCTTGCTCTAAACGCGCAATTACTGTGTTGTTCTCAATAATTCGCTGGCCATCGTCGGCAATGATGTCACCAGAGATAACCTTCATCAACGTTGATTTTCCACTGCCATTTCGACCAACAAGACACACCCTTTCCTTCGGCTGTACCACAAGTTCAATACCGTCTAATAGCGGCGGGTTGCCATAAATAACCGTAATATTTTTTAACTGCAAAATACTCACTGCAGAAATGCCTCCAGGTCGGCACTGTCAAAAGGCCAACCGATTTCTTTGTTTGTGTCTTCCCGTTTTAATACGGGAATGCGTGCACCATAAAGATGATAAAGCTCGGTGCTGTCTCTTATATTTACTTTCTCTACTGTTAGCGACGAAAACACGCTGGTTTTCGCAAGCTCGACGTCAGCTAGGTCGCACAAACCGCATTGTGGTCCCGTATAGAAAAATATCTTCACGCCTGCAATGTCCAGCACTGATGAATTTTACCCTTTCTGGCAAAGTCTTCAGGAATGGTCTTTGCCGTAATATTTTCAATACCAAATCCAAGGGCCTCAAGGGCTTGGGTATCAAGTTTAAATCCGCGCTTGTTGTTAGAAAAGATAACTGTACCGTTTTCATTTAAACAGGCTTTTGCCCGAGTTAACATATCAACATGGTCACGCTGAACGTCCCACGTATTGCTCATGCGCTTGGAATTCGAAAACGAAGGTGGGTCGATAAATATCAGGTCGTACTTGCCTTTGTGATCCGCCAACCAGGTTGTACAGTCGGCCTGAACAAAAGCGTGAGGCCCATCAAGCTTATTAAGCGCTACATTTTTCTTCGCCCAGTCTAGATAGGTGTTCGACATATCCACGGTGGTGACTGATTTCGCACCGCCTTTTGCCGCGAATACCGACACGCTGCCCGTGTAAGAAAACAGATTAAGCACGTCTTTGCCCTTGGCCATATTCATAACAATCTGGCGGGTATCGCGATGGTCTAAGAACAAACCGGTATCTAAGTAATCCGTCAGGTTTACTAAGAAACGTGCGCCGTTCTCATACACTTCCATCATATCGCCAGACTGATTAAATTTTTCGTATTGCTTAGTGCCTTTTTGCTGGCTACGCACTTTTAACACAATGTTTTTAGGCGCAATGCCCGTTACTGCGGGTAAATGCAACAGCACTTCTTGAAGGCGTCTGCGCGCCTTATCTTCTGACACTGTCTTAGGTGGTGCGTACTCTTGTACCACTAACCAATCGCCATACTTATCCACGGCCACGTTGTAGTCAGGCAAGTCAGCGTCATAAATGCGATAGCAGTTTGTATCTGCGCTTTTTAACCAAGGTTTGAGTTTTTTAAGATTTTTCTTAAGGCGATTAGCAAATTCATGGTTACCGGTGTCTTCGCTGAACTGAACGGTATTTTCTTCGTTTAACACATAGTTAGCTAAACGACATTCTAGCTTACCGTTATTCATTGCGTAGTCTTTGCTCGCGCGCAGCTTAAGTACTCGCAACAAGTCTCGGTTACTGCTTAAAAGGGATACATGCCAGCCTTTCCACGCTTCTTTAAAACGCTTGCCCCATTCGCTGAATAACGGAATAAGAGACGTCAGTTCCCCTAATCGCTCACCGTAGGGCGGGTTTGACACAATGTACCCTGGTGTAGCGATAGGTGGTGATGATTTGGTGGCATCTTGCTGACTAAAGCCAATATCGTTGTAAACCCCCGCAAAATCAGCATTGGCTTTTGCGATTGAAATCATTTTACGGCTAAAATCGGCAGCATAGATACCGCTAGTAGAAGGCTTTTGATTGTCTAAGGCGTCATCAACGAGGTTGTCCCACGTACTCTCTTCGTGACCTAACCACTTGGTGAAACCCCAGTATGAACGCTTAATCCCCGGAGCGATATTACGCGCGATATACGCAGCCTCAATGGCGATAGTGCCCGAGCCGCACATTAAATCGACTAATGGCGCATCGGTGTTTTCAGTCCAACCGCTTCGCATCAGCATGGCGCAAGCAATATGCTCTTTAAGAGGCGCATCACCCGCTTCTTGTCGGTATGCACGTTGATGCAAGCTCGCCCCCGCCAAATCTATACCGATAATAACGTTGTCACGTTGCAAGCGGGCGTAAACGGAAATGTCAGGGTGTCTGCGCTCAACAGACGGCCTTGCCAAACCTTCTTCAACAAACGTATCAACGATGGCATCTTTAATACGAACAGCCCCAAACTGGGTGTTTTTTATCGCAAAATTAGTTCCCACAAATTGAACAGACAGCGTATGCCTAGAGTCCATTTGCATCTGCCAATCTACGGTCATTGCCGTATCGTAAAGGCTTTCGGCGTTATTTGCTTTGCCCGATGCTAAAACCCAAATTACTCGGTTAGCCAGTCGCGACCATAAGCAGAGTTTATAGGCGTCTTCTTTAGAGCCCTCGAACTGAAGCATACCAGGAGCTTGCTTTATTTGTGCCTCAGGACACAAAGTGAGCACTTCTTGTTTAAGTAGTTCGTCGAGACCGCGGCTGGTTGTAACCAGAATTGTATTCATTCATTTACCTGTAACTGGCGCACGACATTAGCACGTGCGCACTTTATGAGAGTTCGGGGGTATTATAACGCGTTTACGATACGTTTAACGAGCGATGGACCTTGATAAATAAAGGCCGAGTATAACTGGACCAAGGATGCACCAGCATCTAGGCGTGCCTGAGCAGACTCAGGCGAATCTATACCCCCTACGCCGATAATAGGCATAGCTTTGTCCAATGCTTTATTTAATTTCTTGGTTACTTGTAAACTCATGTCAGTCATCACTGAACCGCTAAGCCCGCCCATTTCATTAGCATGGGCTAAACCTTGCACTGCATCACGAGACAGCGTTGTATTCGTGGCAATGACCCCATCCATTTTGCTGTTCATCAAAGATACCGCAATACTGTTTATCTCTTCATCGCTCAAATCAGGGGCGATTTTAATGAACATGGGCACATATTTACTGTGTGTCTGCGTTAGCGTTTCTTGAGCGGCTTTAAGACCTACAAGCAGTGAGTCTAATGCTTCGCCGTACTGTAGATTTCGTAGCCCTGGCGTATTAGGCGACGAAATATTGATTGTGATATAGCTGGCGTACGGATAAACCTTGTTTAGGCAAATAAGGTAATCTTCTAGAGCCTTGGCGTCTTCGGTATCTTTATTTTTACCAATATTGATGCCGATGGGACCTTTGAATTTGGCTTCTTTCACTTGTTCAATCAGGTGGTCAACACCTTTGTTGTTAAAACCCATGCGATTGATAATGGCTTGCTTTTCAGGTAGGCGAAATAAGCGTGGCTTAGGGTTACCCGGCTGTGGACGAGGCGTAACGGTGCCAATCTCAACAAAGCCAAAGCCCATGCTTGAGAATGCATCTATGCAATCACCGTTTTTGTCTAACCCTGCAGCAAGACCCACTGGGTTATCAAACTTAATTCCTGCTACCGTCACTGGTTTTGCAATAGGCGTGGTGCTGTACATCCATTTCAGCGGTGTATGTTGCGTTTTATTCAGCCAGTTAATAGTAAGATCGTGGCTTTTTTCAGGTTCACACTGAAGGAGCAGCTTTTGCACTAAAGATTGCATGGGTATTCTAACGCTCGCTAATATAAAAAAGCCCTGTTGAACAGGGCTTAAATCATTAAGGTGCGTGTATTCTAATGGTTAGACTTCACGCTTAAAAGCATCAATTCACGTAAAGCGACAGAAAACTTCGCAAATTCGTGCGTTGTGCTCGTTTTAAACTCAGACATCATGTGATACCAGCGCTTTAACAACACTTGGTTGCTGTCTATCCAATCATCAAGAATTTGATCGGCATCTGCAACATCGGTGCGTGATTGCAGCAAGTTAGCGGCAATAGAACGCTGCTGCCAATCCAGCTCTTCTCTATAAGATGCACGAGCAAGAGCTTGCCAATGGTTGCTTACTGCCTGATTATTGATTTGGTCAAGGAACCAATGCAGTTCCAATCTCGAACCAAGTTGATAATAAAGCTTAGCGACCACATCGGTCTCATGTTTATCAGCATCAACAATTTGTGCCAAATCGAAACTAGAGAACATGTTCGAGAAGCTGGCTACTTGATAGGCAATATCATGGGGCACGTCTTGCTCGATATATTTCTGCGTAGTAGCCTCAAGTTGCGAATATTCACTTTCCACCAAATAGTGCTGAAGGTTCTTTGACAAGGTATCGAACGTACCGCGATAGTTTTCGATGGCGTCTTCTATAGACTGAGCTTTATCGCCGTGTCGAATATACCAACGGGCGCCTCTGCGCATAATGCGCCTTGCTTCATCAAGCATCGTAAGTTGAAGCTTGGCACAAATGACATTGTCTAAATCTTCGATACGGCTCCATAGGCTGTCCATATTAAAAATACCGTGAACAATTGCATAGGCGTCGGCAATTTCGCTTACGCTGGCGCCGGTTTCTTCCTGTAAGCGGAAAACGAAATTCAAACCCATATCGTTAACCATATTATTGGTTAATTTGGTGGCAATAATTTCACCGCGCAGTGGATGCTGCTGCATATGTTCGTTAAAGCGGCTGCGAAGCACTTCAGGGAATGCCTCTAACAACAGGCGAGCATGATAGGGATTTTCAGTGATCTCAGTAATATTGAGCGCATCTTTCATCACCATTTTGCCGTAGGCAATTAACACACTTAGTTCAGGGCGCGTTAAACCTTGGTCTGTAGCAACGCGATCTGAAATTTCATCATCACTTGGAATAAACTCAAGCTCTCTGTTTAATTGCCCTTCCCTTTCTAATCCGTGGATAAAGCGAAGTTGCTCTTTAAGCTGTTTTACACCAGCTAATTCAGTAATTGAAATAGACTGGGTTTGACGATAGCAATCTTTAAGCACAATGGCAGACACATCATCAGTCATATCATAAAGCAGCTTGTTGCGTTGCTTGATTGTAAGCTCACCGTCATTAACTAGACTATTAAGCAGTATTTTGATGTTGACTTCGTTATCAGAGCAATCAACACCGCCCACATTATCGATAAAGTCAGTGTTGACTCTACCGCCGTTAGCAGCGTATTCAATACGACCTAGTTGAGTAACACCGAGGTTCCCCCCCTCACCCACAATTTTCGCCTGAACGTCTTTACCGTTTACCCGTAAGTCGTCGTTAGCGCGATCGCCCACCGCAGAATGTGATTCTTTAGAGCTCTTAATGTAAGTACCGATACCGCCATTCCACATTAAATCGACAGGCATCTTCAATACATTATGAATAAGCTCGTTGGGTGTCATGGTTTGTTGTCTAGTGCCTAACCATTTTTTCATTTCTGGGGTTAGCTTAATAGACTTAGCTGAGCGGTTAAATATACCACCGCCTTTCGAAATCAATTTGCTGTCGTAGTCTTCCCACGACAACCTTGGGTTTTCAAATAAGCGCTGACGCTCTTTATAGCTGTCTGCTGCATTTGGATTAGGGTCGAAAAATATATGTAGGTGGTTAAATGCACAGATAAGCTTTGTATGCTCAGATAACAACATACCATTTCCAAATACATCACCCGCCATGTCACCCACACCGATACAAGTGAAATCGGTAGTTTGGCAGTTTACGCCCATTTCGCGGAAGTGTCGCTTAACAGACTCCCAGCCACCTCTAGCGGTAATACCCATTTTCTTATGGTCGTAGCCAATGCTGCCACCTGAGGCAAATGCGTCGCCTAACCAAAAGTTAAATTCTTCTGCGATACCATTAGCAATATCAGAAAAGGTTGCCGTTCCTTTATCTGCGGCAACAACAAGATAAGGGTCGTCGTCATCTAGTCGCACTACATCTTTTGGCGGTATAATTTCACCGTTTACAATATTGTCAGTAATGTCCAACAAACTAGTTATGAAAATACGGTAGCACGCTTTTCCTTCCTCTTGAATAGCTTCACGACCTTGCTCCACTGGAGATTTCTTACAGACAAAACCACCTTTTGCACCAACGGGAACAATAACCGTATTTTTAACTTGCTGGGCTTTTACTAGACCAAGCACTTCTGTACGGAAATCTTCTTGACGGTCTGACCAACGCAAGCCACCACGGGCTACTTTACCACCTCTAAGGTGCACACCTTCAACCCGAGGGCTATACACAAAAATTTCGTACTTAGGACGAGGTAACGGCATGTCCGGAATAAGTTCTGGAAGCATTTTAAACGAGACATAAGACTTTTCGTTCTCAGACTCATCAAGCTGATAGAAGTTAGTTCTCAGTGTCGCTGACATCATATCTAAATAACGGCGAATGATTCTGTCATCATCAAGATTATTAACGCCGTCTAACTGCGATTTAATATCGGCCAGTATTGCGTCTTCTTTTTTCTTGTTGCGTTTTTTATTCGGATTAAAGCGCTGGTCAAAGAAGTCGACTAACAAGCGAGCAATGTCAGTGTAATTGGCTAACGTATTAGCAATGTAATCGTGGCTGAATGAACTGCCGGTTTGGCGCATATATTTTGCGTAGGCACGCAAAATAGTCACTCGGCGTCCGGTGAGATTTGCACCGAGAATTAACCGGTTAAACGCGTCATCTTCTAGGGTGTTGTACCACACTTTGGCAAACGCATCTTGAAACAGTATTTGGGCGTTTTCCATGTCGAAATGCTGCCCGCTTTTGTGCAGCATTTTGAAATCCATGATCCAGTTATGCTCACCACCTGAACACGTTATTTTATATGGGCTCTCGTCAATTACGCGTAACCCAAAGTTTTCCAGCATTGGCAGTACATCCGACAGATGGATGGGCTCTGCACGGTGGAACAATTTAAGTTTAACAATTTGACTCTCAGAGTCTTCTTCTTGGGGCCGATAGAACAACATATCTAAGGTATGTTTATCGTCTAGCATCTCCAATTTACCCATGTCTACCAACGCTGCAGATGGCAGGTTGTGTTCCATGTAGCTGCGAGAAAATGCATTGCTATATTTACGCTCTAATGACTTTCCAGACGCCTCGCCGTGAGATGCTGAAATAGCTGACGCAAGCCTGTCATTCCATGTTTTGGTAAGCTCGATGATATTTTGTTCTATTTCCTTCACATCAAATTCCGCATTGTTATCGTTAACTCGCGCTATGTAGTGTGTTCTTGCATAAACAGATTCAGAGAAGAAGGTTGTAAACTCCACCTCTTCTGATGCGTTAAGCGACACCTTTAATAGTTCTTGCGTCTCTTTACGCAACTGCGTGTTATAGCGCTCTCTTGGTACAAATACCATGCACGAGAAAAAGCGACCAAAGGTATCTTTGCGTATGAATAAGCGAGAAATCCCTCGCTCCTGCATTTGGAAAATACCCATGACAATTTGAGCTAACTCCTGTGCTGGCGTTTGCAATAGCTCATCTCTTGGGTAAGTTTCTACAATGTTAACAAACGCCTTGTATGCGTGAGTACCAGGCTCGAAGCCTGATAAGGCACAGATTAGCTGAATCTTTTCTCTTAAAATTGGCAGTTCAATAACGCTTTGGTTATAAAACGATGCCGAATACAGCCCTAGGAAGCGGTGCTCACCGACCACTTGGCCATTATTGTTGAAAACTTTCACACCGATATAATCCATATACGCGGGGCGATGAACGCGAGCCCGAGTATTGGTCTTGGTTAAAATGAGGGGATTTTCACTTAACGCTTCACTGCGAGCTGAGGCTGGAAGCTTCGATAAAAGACGCTCGCGGTTATTGACGGAGTTCTTTAGTAAACCTAGGCTACTATCGTTTTTAGGGATCCAGCGATGGTCACCTTCTATGGCTTTTACATCGTAATAACGGTAGCCCATCATGGTGAAGTTATGATCGCCCAACCAGTTTAGAAAGCGATTTATCTGGTCTTTTTGCTCACCGGACACGGGCCAGTTAAACGATTCGCTGGTTTTAATTACCGTGTGCAGTGTGCTGGTCATATCTTGCCAATCAGCCACGGCCAGTGATACTTCATCGACCACTGAGTGAAGCTCTTTCGTCAGTATGTCGATATCTTTTTTGGAAGTTTGACGGTCAACTTCTATAAAAATAACGGTTTCTTTTTTCGCACCTTCCAGCGTTTTACCCTGCTCAGAAAAGCTTTCTACCTTGTTGCTGTTGTCACGCTTAATGCCTATGGGGCTGTGCAAAAATAAATGTGCAGTTATGTTCAGTCTATTCAGCGACATTCGAACCGAATCAACGAGGAACGGCATGTCAGACACAATCACTTCAACAATAGTGTGGCTTGAGTGCCAACCGTGTTTTGCAATTTCTGGATTAAAGACGCGTATATGGGGCGCAGAGTTATCGAATCGAGAAAGTGCATTCCATAAACTCAGAGTTGCACCGTAAAGATCGCTGTCGTTGCGATTTTCTAAATCATCGCTTGATATGTTTTTATACAACAGACGTCCGAATTGCTGCACAAGAGACTTCTGCTTCGTATCTACTTTTTTATCGATAAGTGCGAATACATTATCTAGCAGTACTGAGTGTCGCTGTGAGGTGACTGTCATTTGTTAACCTTTTAGTAATATCGTAAGTGCTGAAAACCTTTGTATTTTCTCTAATAAAGCGGCTTATTAAAAGCCCCTTTTTAACCTTATATTAACAGCATAGATAACTATGCAGAAAACACCTAAAAAAAGGGCCTAAAGGCCCTTTTTTTTGATTAGCTATGCAAAAATAATTTATGCACCAGGGTCATTTTTGTTCCACCAGAGGAACCTAGCTAACGCTGGTAGTACAATTATTGCACCAAGCATGTTAACAACGAACATAAATGTGAGCAGTATTCCCATATCCATTTGGAATTTGAGCGATGAGAATACCCATGTGCTAACGCCAATTGCTAACGTTACCCCGGTAAATAACACCGCACTGCCGCGCTCTTTAAGCGCTGCGAAATAGGCTTCTTGTACCGTTGCACCCTGCTTCAACATAAGGCTCTTGGTCGATAGTATATAAATACCATAGTCCACCCCTATTCCCACACCCAGTGCGATAACTGGTAAGGTAGAGACGGTGAGACCAATTTGCAGATAGGTCATCAATGCTTGGGCCAGCACCGACACTACGTAAAGCGGTATAACAACCACTAATGTAGCGCGTATTGAACGGAAGCTGATTAAGCATAAAGCGATGACCGCACCGAATACATATAGCATCATTGGATCTTGCGCTTCGCTAACCGCTTCGTTCGTTGCAGCCATAACACCCACCGGACCAGACGCTAAGCTAAACTTCATATCGTCAGTTTCATATTCTGTACGATAATCTTTAACCGCATCAACAACGCGAGAGATAGTTTCTGCCTTGTGATCTTCCATAAATAGAATGATGGGCATCACAGAGCAATCGCCGTTTAACAGACCTGATGATGTAGGTATACGAGATATAGCTTGAACCAATGTTTGTTGGTTTCGTGGAATAACCTGCCACTTCACATTGCCTTCGTTGTAACCCGCATTCACAATTTTTGCGACTGACGCTAGAGACACTGCAGACTGAACGCCTTTGGTATTCTCCATTTTCCACTGGAAGTCGTCCATGGCTTTCATGACATTGTGTGATGTACACGCTTCAGGCGTGGTTTCTACCAAAATAGAAATGTAGTCAACGGTCACTTCGTATTTATCGGTAATTAAGAAGGTGTCTTGGTTATACCGAGAGTCTTCGTGAAGCGCTGGTGCACCGGCATGTAAATCACCGATTTTCATTTTTTGCGCTTGGAATTGACCAAACATAAATAAGATAGCGGTAATTATTAATATAATTGCAGCGGGTTTCTTACGTGAACAAGCAGCAATCATATCCCAGAACTTACTGTTAGCTTTTTCCTTGCCAGCAAACTTTTCTACATAGCGTTCGTCAAGCTTCAAGAAGCTCATCAATACAGGAAGTAACAGTAAGTTAGTTAAAATAATAACCGCTACACCCATACTCGCTGTAATCGCTAGCTCTCGGATGATACCAATATCGATAACCAGAAGGGTCATGAAACCAACGGTGTCAGAGAGCAGTGCAATACCGCCTGGCACAAGTAAGCTTCTAAATGCTGCCATGGATGCTTTTTTAGCACCTATACCCGTTACCGCTTGTTTCTCTACTGCATTTATCATTTGCACACCATGGCTTACGCCGATGGCAAACACTAAAAACGGGACAAGTATAGACATAGGATCCATACCAAAGCCGATAGAGGTGAGTAGACCAAGCTGCCAGATAACGGCAATCACAGAACACAGTAGTGGCAATACTGTTAACATTATGCTGCGAGAGAAGAAGTACACCATGATGGCAGTAATACCAATGGCGATGGCAAAGAATACCAGTACGTCTTTGGCACCATCGGCTACGTCTCCAATCATCTTGGCAAAGCCAATGATATGAATCGACGTATCTTCGTTTTCAAATTGGCCGCGAAGCTGCTCTTCTAACTCTGCCGCAAGGGCTAGTGTATCGAGCGGTTCGCCGGTTTGAGGGTCAATATCTAGTAATTGCGCCGTCACCATTGCACAGCTGTAATCGCTTGCAACTTGTCGTCCAACAATATTGGCTTTTTCAATATTTGCCGCAACTAGCTCCAATGCCTCTGGGTTAGAGGAGTTAAAGTCTGCAGGAATAACTGGACCGCCAGCAAATCCGCCCTCAACAATTTCAGTAAATCGAGTAGACGGCGAAAACAGCGATATCACCAATGAGCGATTGACGCCGTTGATAAAGAAAAGTTGGTCGTGCACATTTTTTAATGTGTCGAAAAAATTCTTGTTAAAAATATCATCGTTTTTGTCACATACAGACACAAGAATATTGTTTGCACCACCAAAATCTTGGCGATGTTCAATATAGGTCTGCATGTATTCATGATTAAGAGGAATGTTTTTTTCAAAACCAGCGTCTAATCGCATTTGAGAAGCTTGATAGCCCAGAAACACCGTTGCGATAGCGAATAGTGCTACCACAAGCTTTCGGTTACTGAAGACTAATTTTTCGAGAAAATGGGTCATTGCTTTTATTCTGCCCTATTTTAAATTCAACGTTTTAACGCCATTCGCTGAGACCGCGAGATTCAGGCCTTTGAACTGCTTAGCATTAAGAATTGCAGCTTTATCTTCAATCTGAGACACCGAAATACCTTCCCCGGGCTTACAATCAACAGGATTTGCGTAAGGGTCGCGCATACTCGTGGGTATTGGTCTGTTAGCCTTCACCATTTTGCCGTTGTTGCCAAGGGCATAAACAACAGAGTCTGAGCTAACAAGAATTGAATTTAGCGTACTGGTTGAGCACGTTTGAATATATTCCCACGACGATTCATTGTGATTAATGAACATATTGCCGCGCAAACCAACCGCTAGCACTGAATTATCGTCAAGTGGCTTGATATCAAAAAACGAACCGGTGTAATCAACGCTGTAGCGTTCCCACGACTTGCCCATGTCAGTGCTTTTAGCCAATAAACCGGCTTCACCAGCAAGATACAGGGTATTGCCGTCTAGCGTAATGCGATTAATATGGGGAAGAATAGATTCCAGTTCTTGTAGATAAAAGGCTTCGTCTTCTTTTCGGATGTCTTCCAAATATTCTCTATCGTATGGGTCTAGCAAGGTTGCATGGCGTTCTGCGTTCCATGTTTTTCCGCCATCGTCAGTACGGTAAAACAAGCCATATGCCCCTGCGGCAACGCCCTGCATTTCGTCAAAAAAGAGCACGTCGAGAAACGGACGCTGTAAATCAGGTTGGTATTGCTGCACCTCCCACGATTCACCTTTGTCAGATGAATGAATAATAACGGCGTCGTGACCTACCGCCCATATATTGTCACCGACTACGGTTGTAGCGGTAAGCGTTGATTGAGTTGGCACTCGTTTTTGTTCGAAAACGTCTCCGTTTTCAGAAATAAGTACATGACCACGTTCACCGACAATAACAACAAACTGATCAGCGTCAATATCGAGCAGAACAGACTGTTCTACCAACGGTGCCATAAATGCTTCTTCAGCGATTGCAGTGCTTACGTTATTGACTGCAAAGGCGGCGGCAATGCACGCTGCAATGGTTTTTTTCATATTGAACCATTCCCCCTAATAATAATTGTCTGCAAACAAAAACGGTTGGCAAGTGCCAACCGTTTGGTGTGTAAGCCGATTAGCGCATACCTTCTCGTCGCAATGCTTGCGGCGTAAACTCAACATCTCGAGGACGTACAGTAAAGTCGTACATTTGCTCTTCGTTGTCTAGGCCGATGGCTAG
The DNA here is from genome assembly GCF_027257845.1 of Alteromonas sp. BMJM2. Lineage (GTDB taxonomy): Bacteria > Pseudomonadota > Gammaproteobacteria > Enterobacterales > Alteromonadaceae > Alteromonas. The sequence continues at coordinate 141,671 of NZ_JAPVOT010000008.1, forward strand.
ATATCTACGAGAATTCAAGTCATGGTACGAATCAAGTGTAGACCATTGAGTTGGTACTTCGTAGTAGTTTACACCATACGCTACTGCAACACGATATAGTTCGCCACGATTATCATACATATCAGCAACTTGAATCTGCCAGCTGTCTTCATCAATGAAGAACACACGTTTTTGATAGATATGGCGGAAGCCTTCTTTCAACGTAGCTTCAACCACCCAAACACGGTGTTTTTCCCAACGCGTCAAATCAGGATTAACGTGATTTGGCGTCAGAATGTTTTCATAACTTGCGTTATCAGAATGTAATGCATAGTTGTTATACGCTACGTACATTTCTTGCTTACCAACCAAGTTCCAGTCATAACGGTTTGGCGAGCCATTAAACATATCGAAATCATCGGTGGTACGCAGGCCATCAGCCGCCGTTCCCGGTGTATCGTAAGCAATGTTTGGTGCAAGACGAACACGACGCTGTCCGGTATTATATGTCCATGCTTTACGTGGTTCCTTAACTTGGTCAACGGTTTCGTGAACAAGCAAGGCTGTCCCTGCCAAACGCGCTGGCTGAGTTACTTTTTGCTTGAACATAAACAACACGTTGTCTTCTGTTAGCTGTTCAGGCGTCGCATTATCTTCTGCGTATTTAATGAGCAGCTGCTCATCAAATCCGATAACGTTATAGTCACCGCCAGTGGTAACCGCCGCTTGTCCGCCGTTACGTTGAACCGCAGCACCACGATAGCGAAGAATATGGTTCCAAATTGCCTCTAGCCCATTTTGTGGGATAGGAAAAGGAATACCAATCGCAGCGCCCTTAATACCATTACCACCGTCTAACAGCTCAGCACGAGTGGCATTCGCTTTAGTTGCGTCATAAATATCCTGCGGGTTTGAAGCAGAGCGACGTGTCGGATATACCGGCATGCGGAACGTCTCTGGATAGGTCTCAAACATTTTCATCTGCCCTTCAGACAGATACTCAGAATACTCTTTGTAGTTCTTTGCAGTAATTTCAAATAATACTTTATCTTCAGGGTACGGATCCGGGTGATGGTCGCCCACTGTATACCCTGCTGGTGCAGAAGTAATACCCCCTGTCCACGCCGGAATACTACCGTCTGCATTGGCAGCAACTTCACCACCGAGTGGGGTTAACTCTTTACCCAGTTTACCGGCTTCGGCATCTGTGACTTTCGCCATGGCGCTTGCACCAGATAAGGCAAGTGACAAGGCTGCTGCAATAATTCCTACTTTTCTAATCATAAGTACCACTCTTTAGATTGCATATTTGACGTTAAATGACACAAAGTCTCTGTCTGCAAGAGCATTAGTTGTACCAATGCCTCCCCAGAACGCGCTGTATGACGCCGTAGCAGACCACTTGCTTAAGTAGTCGAATGTCATTGATAAAGCAGCAGACTTAACATCTTCTGTGAAAAGGAATAGAGGATCAGGTGTGGTGCCCTCTACATCATGTGAAAACGTTGCACGAACACGCAGGTTCATACCGGCATAAATCGAATTATAATCGGCAACAGCGAGTAATCGGTAGCCCCATGCGTCATCAGTGGCAAACGGATTGGTTTCCGGTCCATCTGATAGCGCTTGGTGTAGACCTTGTCGTGTATTACCTGTTGGAGTCGGCTCCAATGAAGGTGTTCTCGCTGTGCCAGGTGCATTCAGTCTCACCACGTTTGGATCTGGCATATCAACAACGTTTACATACCCTGCCTCGCCGAGTAAAACAAAGTTATCAGCGCCAAATTTAGGACCAAATACGTGAGACGCAGTAAACTGCATTTGCCATGTATCAGAGAAAATGAAGCCTTGGGCGGTTTCACCCGGACCTACTGCTCTTCCGATGTTGTTTAGCTGAGAAATTCCTGCAAGGTCAGGACGCAAACCAGCATTAGCAAGCTGTTCTGGCATGCCCATGTAAAGTAATTCAACGTCGTCTATTTGAAGCGGCTCATCAACACGGTAAGCAAATTCACCGGCCAATGCCGTTGTGCCAATGTTTGTGTTGAAGCTCATACCATACAGTTTGATGTCTTCAGGGTAGAAAAATTCAGATTTGGTAAACGCACGTAAATCTGTGATGTTATCGCGCGTTATTTCGTTCTCAGCAATAAATGCAAGGTCAGCGCCAATGCCAGCTTGTGTGAAGTCTGACGTAACACCTGAGATAAGCGGACGCTGGCTGTGATAGTTTATATGGTAAAAACTGAATTCTGTTTCGTTTATCTCTGGTGAGAATACCGTTAAACGTAAACCGTACTGACCTTGGTCATCTGCTTCGTTGTGCGGGTCGTCCCCAAAGCCACGTATTGCAACCTTAGTTGGATACGCTAGATAGGCTTGAGAAATATCAGCTGGATTTGCGCCAGCATCCAATAAATCGCCAAAACCGTTTAGTGCAGATAGTAAGTGCTCTAGATCAATATCTGGGTTACCACTGAAACCTAGTTGGATATTCTGGCGTTGACCGCCGTCTCCCGCAAAGTCGTTACCGGCAAAATAACTGCCTGAAACAGGTAGCCAACTGCGCTGGAACTCGTATTGATAGTACCCCGATATACTTACGTCAGGCGTTAAGCCTAATGACGCGTATACCATACCAACAGGTAAAAATACTTCTCTTAGCTCGGCGCCAGGTGCGCGAGCACGAGTGACGTCAACGGGGTTGGTGGTGTTTATACCATGCTGGATAAACGTACTTTCACCCCAACTGATTACCTGACGTCCAACTCGCAACGTAAGTGGCTTATCGCCTAACCACCAATCGCCGTAGAAAAAAGCATCGTATAAACGTACGTCAGCACACAGTAAGTCTTCCGCCTCTGGATCCTGACATAGGTCGTACTGGTTACCCGTTATAGGGTTTGAATAAGGGCGGTCACCGTCCATTTGCTCAAAATCATAGAACCAAAATCCGCGAGCAAAGAAGCCGTAATCACCGAAATTAATGTCCAGTTCGTGAGTACCTGAAATCTGTGTGGCGAATGCGTCGCCTGGATCGTGGGCCAAATTACCTAGATCGCCATTGGTAGAATAACCACCGTCGGCCAATCCCCATACGTCACCACTAGGGTAAAGTGGGTTGAAAGCTGCGTGATAACCGGACCAGTCAAATTGAGGATGGTTGCTGTTACCAATTAAATCATAGTCTCTCGCTTCTGTACGAATACTTGTCGCAAGCGAGAACGTTGAATCTAACGTTATATTTACATCACCTACTTGCCAATTTGCGGCGTGAGCAGGAACTGCTGCAGCTCCTAGCAGAGTGAGAACCCCTGCGGCAATTGGTGAAATTTTGAAAGCGCTAGGCCTGTTTTTCATATTTTTATACTCCCAAGTCGACGCGTGTGCATGCCCGACATCATGACCATCCATAACGATTAACAAAATCATTACATCATTTCACCAGAACCGCAAGAACTAATCCTACCAGTTAACAACTTTTACAACATTAATCGTATCAAATAGTTATTGCTTTATGCCGAGTATAAAAGGCATTTATACCTGTGCACAAAATTTAGCTTAAAAGTGAGTAGAAATCGTCCATTTGTAAGTCTTTTGAGGCGTAAAATTAATACGACCTAACATTTCTACCTACCTAATGCGTTCTATCGTCCTGATTTTATTATTTTGATCTACAATCATACGAAACCGTCCCTTTACTCCATCTGAGGTAATGAATTGGCGTAAACGGTTAGTAGGAACCTGCACCCGAACACCAGACTCAGCCATCATGACAACATTTGGTATTGCAGACGAGTAAAGCGCCTCACACTGAGTGTAAGGCACATTTATTGAAAAATAAAATACGCTATCTGTAGGTTCAATCTGCGCCATAAGCAAGACTCTTGCTCACTTTTTCAAACACATCTTTGCTCAACCCTTTATGATTAAGCAAACGACCTAGCTGTTCTTTCATTAGGGTTTGATGTTCAACAGCGAACCCCTGCCATTGGGTTAGCGGCGTTACGATACGTGCTGCAACCTGTGGATTTAACGCATCGAGTTTAAGCAAATAATCAGTAACAAATTTATAGCCGCTTCCGTCTAATGCATGAAACATCTCGCTATTATAAAACGCGAAGCTACCAATAACTGAGCGAACTCGATTGGGATTACTCATAGTAAACTGAGGGTGTTCACACAACATCGTTATTGTAGCGAAGATATCCTTAGATGCTTGCGTAGCGTGTAGCGCAAACCATTTGTCCAATACAAGCGGGTCGTTACTCCACTTTTGCTCGAACTTCGCCATGAGCGAATCAAAGGTGTCACGCTCACAAAACTGTGCGCTTCGCAACGCTCCCAGCGTGTCGGTCATGTTATCTGCTTGTTCAAATTGCTCAATAACAAGGCTTTCGTGCTGCGGTAACCGCGCCAAGTGTGCAAGAACAACATTCTTACAACGTCGCTGATTCACTGCATTCTGATTGTAAGCATACGGTGCACTTCCAATGTTATTAAATACGCTAAGCAATGATGACTCGAGATGTTGTGCAAATTGAGAACAAAATGCCTTTCGAGCGGCACTTAAGGTTTCAACATTTATCGATGTTCTAGACTGGCAGAGCGTTTCAAATGAAGGAATAACCAGACATTCGCCAAGTAGCTCAACGTTATCTTGCTCACGTGCAATGGCTTCTCTTATGCCCGCCCAAATATCGTCATCGATAGATTTGTTAGGAACACTTTCTAATTCACTGATACAGCGATTGTAGATAGACTGCATCGCATCCCAGCGATTAAATGCATCTTTGCCATATTTGAAAATGGTTAATAACGAGGTAGTTGGTAACTCGTTATTCACTTTTGCAGGGGCTGAAAAGTTGCCTAATACCACCGGTGTCAATGTTTTGTTTGGCGCATCGATGGTGAAAGACACCGATTCTTTATCTAAAATGATCATTCCATCATTAATAATGGCTTCATTGTCGGTGTACTGCATTCCGTCTTCGTCCATCACTTCTATGTTGATTGGCAAATATAACGGGTGCTTTTCACTCTGCTCAGAGGTGGCCGGCGTATGTTGAGATAATGTAATGCTATGCTTGCCATCGTCGAGCTTACTCTGCTTTACACTGATAATGGGAGTACCAGATTGACTATACCAACGTGCAAACTGGCTGAGATCTAATGACGTTGCCGATTGCATAGCAGAGACGAAGTCATCACAGGTTACAGCTTGCCCATCATGGCGTTTAAAGTATTCATCCATACCTTTTCTAAACCCATCTGGGCCAAGCAGTGTGTGGAACATACGAATAACCTCGGCACCTTTATCGTACACCGTTACCGTGTAGAAATTATTCATCTCTATCACTTCATCGGGTCGTATAGGGTGGCTCATTGCGCTTGCGTCTTCGGCAAACTGGTGTTCGCGCATTACGCGCACATGCTTAATACGATTGCTAAGTTCTGACGTCATATCAGCGCTAAACTGCTGATCTCTAAATACCGTAAGCCCCTCTTTCAAGCTAAGTTGAAACCAATCTCGACAGGTGACTCGGTTCCCGGTCCAGTTATGAAAATATTCATGGGCAATAACCGCTTCCACATTAAAGAAGTCATCGTCGGTAGCCGTGTTTTGGTCGGCCAAAACAAACTTACTGTTAAATACATTAAGGCCCTTGTTTTCCATGGCGCCCATATTGAAAAAGTCTACCGCCACTATCATATAAATATCGAGGTCATATTCTAAACCAAAGACGTCTTCATCCCATTTCATTGCGCGTTTTAACGACTCAAGAGCAAACGTACCTTGGCTTTGCTTTCCCTTATCCACATAAAGTTCTAGCGCAATCTCTTTACCGCTAGCTGTGGTAAACGAATCAGAGAGCATGTCAAAGTCGCCTGCCACTAGGGCAAAGAGATAACACGGCTTCGGATGTGGGTCGTGCCATTTAACAAAATGTTGGCCGTTACTTAACTGCCCTTTGTCAATGGGGTTACCGTTGGAAAGTAACATAGGAAACGATGTATCACCCACTACGGTTACCGTGTAAACCGACAGCACATCAGGGCGGTCCATAAAGAAGGTAATACGTCTAAATCCTTCTGCCTCACACTGCGTGCAGTAAGCACCGCCAGAAAGATATAAACCCTCTAGTGCTTTATTGTGCTCGGGGGCTATCGTGGTTTCAATCTCGAGCGTAAATTCATCGCTCTCAACGGGAACAGTCAACGATGAATTATCAAGCAGGTAGCCTGGGGTGCTATCACTTTTTTGTGACAGTTCGATACCATCAATAGTAAGTTTGTTAACGGGAAGGTTGTCGCCGTCTAAAACCAAAGGCTCTTGATGACTGCCCTGCCTACTTATACGAAGAGAACTAAGTACACGAGTTTCAGTTGGATGAAGTGTGATGTGTAAATCGACGGTAGATATAGCAAAAGCCGGCGGCATGTAATCCGCTCGGCGTTTAATTTGAACTGACATAGAACTCCTTAATGAAGCGTCTATATAATGTTTATACGGACCCTTCGCTTTTCGTTTCAAATGTTGGCGGCGTTATACGCAAAATTTTAATTCCCAAATAGGCGTAAACGATAGCAAGAAATGGGTTAATTAAATTAAAGAACGCGTAGAAAATGTAATCAAAAGGATTCACTAGGAGCACGCTATGCATATAGGCACCGCAAGTGTTCCAAGGAATAAGTGGTGATGTAAGCGTACCGCCATCTTCTAAACTGCGTGATAGATTTAGTTGGTCTAACCCTCTTTTAGCATATTCTTCTTTATACATGCGGCCAGGCATTACAATAGCAATATACTGATCGGCAGTGACTAAGTTTGTCGCGAAGCACGTCATGATGGTTCGACTTACCATATCACCAGCAGATTTAGCGCCCAGTAAAATAGTGGTCACAGCACGTTTGAGTAGCCCGACTCGCTCCAGCACAGCGCCAAAAGACATCGCACATATTATTAGCCATATTGTATTGAGCATAGAGGACATGCCGCCTCTAGATAATAAGCTATTTAAATTCTCATCCGGCGTTGAAAAGCTCACACCGTCAAACAAAGCTGTCCATACTACTTTTAATGCACCAATACTTGCCGTGTCGTCGGCATTAGCCATTGCAGCAACAACATCCCATTGAAATATAACAGCCCAGATTCCACCGAGTAAGGCTCCAATAAATACCGCTGGGAACGCTGGCATTTTTTTAATTGCTAATGTAAGCAATACAATAAGTGGAACAAGAAGGTGCCAACCAAGATTAAAGGACTCATTTAACAGTTGCTGCATTTGCTCAATGCGCTCAGCTTTCGCCTCACCCACTTCGCTAAAGCCAATAACAGTAAAAAGTATAAGCGCAATAACGAAACTTGGGATTGTGGTCCAGAGCATGTAGCGAATGTGGTCGAAAAGATCGGTACCTGCTACTGCTGGCGCTAAGTTAGTGGTTTCAGAAAGAGGGGAGATTTTATCACCGAAATAGGCACCAGACACCACCGCCCCCGCAGTGATAGCCGCTGACATTTCCATACCCGCTGAAACGCCCATTAACGCAACACCCACGGTAGCTGCAGTTGTCCACGAACTGCCTATACTCATGGCAACCACAGCACATATTAAACACGTCGCGGCATAGAAAAATGAAGGGTTAAGTAACTCAAGTCCAAAGTAAATGAGTGTAGGTACCGTTCCCGATAGCATCCATGTGCCAATTAAGGACCCAACAGCTAGTAATATTAAACATGCACCCAATGACATTGAAATGCCATCGACTATGCCTTTTTCTATTATCTTCCAGCTGTAGCCGTTTTTCATGCCAATAATGGCTGCCATACCCATAGCCAATAATAGTGCTATTTGATTGGGGCCATAAGACGAATTGTCTTCAAACAGATATACGGCTGTTCCCATCATGAGAACTAGCGCAACAATAGGTATTAATGCATCGAGAAGTGAAGGTGTTTTTAACTCTTTATTAGTCATTGTTATTATTTTAATAAACCTTTTTGAAAGCTACTTAATTTGCGAACTACTCATGTTGGATCGATTCGCTGACAATGCAGTATTTAAAAAACAGAACGATAAAACATTAGCGCAATGATAACAGGGCAGACAAAGCGAACATACCATGGCCAAATCTTCCAAAATAAACCGTGTTCTACATTTTCATTGCCTTCTTTTAGTTCAGCTAAAATGGCATCTCTGCGCCACACCCAACCGGCAAATATACATAGGGTTAAACCTAACAATGGTTGGCTATATTCTGTTGTCAAAGCAATAACGAAGCCAAACAACATTTCAAAATTAAAAATTATGATGCAACTTAAAACAAAAATTAACGCTGTCATAAACACGACTGCTGCGCCGCGCTTTAGGCCTTTACTTTCTACCAAGAACGCTACCGGTACTTCTAACATTGAAATCGAAGAAGTCACCGCCGCAATCGCCATGAGTGCGAAGAAAGTAAATGACACCAATACGCCTACAGTGCCAATAGTATCAAATAATGCAGGAAGTACTTTAAAGATAAGCGTGTCGCCTTGAATTAAGGCTCCCTCTGGGGTGAATATTTCTACACCATTGTTTAGCGCTACATACATAGATGGAATGATAAGCATACCTGCTATTACCGCTACACCAATATCAACCAGTGCAACCGAAGCGCCAATCGTTGGCAGGTTTTCTTTTTTACTTAAGTATGAGCCATACACCAACATTGTGCCCACACCCAAAGACATTGAGAAGAAGGCTTGACCCATTGCGTTAATTAACAAGTCAGGGTCGAGTACTCGTGAGAAGTCAGGTACTAAATACGCACTCCATCCTTCACCTGCACCAGGTTGCATACTAACGTACACGATTAGCGCTAGTATAAGAATGACCAAGGTAGGCATTAATCTTACAGACCATTTCTCGATACCGGCTTTAACACCACCCACGACGATATACGCAGTTAGCATCATAAATATTGCACAAAAAATAACGTTACGCGTAACTGAAGAAGTAAGCAGCCAATCGCTTGCAGACTGCAGTCCTACTAGTCTTACCGCTGAGTCAGCAAAGTAAACCAGCATCCACCCACCGACAATGGCATAGAAGGCTAAAATAAGAGAAACAGTAACACAGCCCCAAATACCGGTTGCTCTACCTACATAACTACCTGATATTTTGCCCAGCGCGTCGACCATATTTGAGCGTGTACTGCGCCCTATGATTAACTCGGCCATTAAAACAGGATAAGCAAGAACAAAGGCCAGTAATAAATAAACGAGTACAAATGCAGCACCACCGTTACTTGCTACTTTTGTTGGGAAACCCCAGATATTCCCAAGTCCAACCGCAGATCCTGCAGCCGCTAGCACGAATCCTATTCGAGAAGAAAACTCGCCTCTTATCGCCATGTTATTTGCCTTTATTATTGTTGTAATATTTGTATAGACACAAAAAAAGGGCTGGCCCTAGACCAGCCCTTTTCCGACAGCGCTTAATGTGTAGTAATAGCGTATCGGCCTGTTTCAATCATATCGAAAGTAATATTTGCTGCCTCGTCTAAAAACGGGTCTAACTCTTCCATGTCTTCTGGAAGGTCATCAAGCGCGGTTACCGGCTCTAAGCCTAGACGCTGAAGGCGTTCGTTAGCGCGTGCTAATGATTTTACCTCAGCTTCTTTTTTCTTGGCTTCTCTTTCAGCCTTAACCAGTGATATGAAATCTTTGTCTTTATTCTTTTTGTATTCCTCGATGTCATCATTAATGTATGAAAACTCGGGGTTTTGCATAATTCGTTTACTGTGCTTCGCTGACAATACGTCTAACGCAGATTGGCCGTCAGCAAACGTAGTGTAGTTAGCCCTGTTAATGCTATCCCATGGAAGCGCGTTATCAGCCTGACTTTCGCCCCATTCTGCAGGTTCGATAGCCGAGGGATACAAAATATCGGGAATAACACCTTTATGTTGTGTGCTGCCGCCATCAATTCGATAAAACTTAGCAATAGTAAACTGTACGCTGCCTAACGGGTTGTCGTACAGGTCGTAAATTTTACCTAGGCCACGATGCTGCTGAACCGTACCTTTACCGAAGGTTTGCTCACCAACAATTAAGGCGCGATTGTAGTCTTGCATTGCTGCTGCAAAAATTTCTGAGGCTGATGCGCTGTAACGGTCAACAAGCACAGTCAGTGGGCCGTCATAAGCCACTTTCCCATCGGTGTCACGATTAACGCTAATCTTAGATTGTCCGTATCGAATTTGAACCACGGGACCTTTTTCAATGAACAGTCCAGACAGCAATGTTGCTTCTGTTAACGAACCGCCGCCATTGCCGCGAAGGTCGACAATAACGCCTTTCACGTTTTGTGACTTTAACGCTTCAATTTCTTTTGCAACGTCAACACTTAGGTTGTTGTAAAAACTAGGAATGGTAATAACGCCTAAGGGCTGCCCTGAATGCGGACCTTCCTCAGGTACATACACTTCAGACTTTGCCGCTCTATCTTCCAGTTTTATCTTATCTCTGGTTAGCTTTACTACTGATGTTGTTTTTGATTCTGTTGCGCCCTTCTCTACTTGCAAGCGCACCAAGCTGCCCTTTGGACCTTTAATCAACTCGACAACTTCGTCGAGTCTCCATCCAATAACATCAACAAACTCTTCATCGTCTTGAGCTACACCAACAATTTTGTCTTCTGGCTTGATTGCCCCAGACTGATCTGCTGGACCACCTGGCACTACACTCTTGATAATGGTGTAGTCATCTTCGCTCTGCAGTACCGCACCTATACCTTCAAATGATAAGTTCATTTCCATTTGGAAACGGTCTGCATTTCGAGGAGAAAGGTAACTCGTATGTGCTTCGATAGTTCTTGCAAACGCGTTCATGGCAGTTTGAAAAACATCTTCGCTTTTCGCCTGCTTTGTACGTTTTATTGCACGGGTATAACGCTTAGTAAGTAGCTCTTTCGCTTCTTCCCAGGTTTTATCCGCCAATATCAGGTTCAGCGCATCGTATTTAACTCGCTGACGCCAAATTTCGTCAAGTTCGTCAGTGTCTTTCGCCCAATCGGCGTCTTCTCTGTCGTAATAGAACTTGTCGTTTTCTTTAGCAAAATCAAAAGGCCCGTCGTCTAGCAGTGCTAGAGCATATTCATAACGCTCTACTCTGCGCCTTGCCGTAACGTTATACATGTCATAAGCGATAGATAAATTACCTTTACCTAACGCATCGTCAAACAAGTCTCGATACTTTTCGAAGCTCACCACATCGTCTAATAGAAGCACTTGCTTGTTGTGGTCAAGAGACTCGATAAAACGCTGATAAACGCGGGCTGATAGAAGATTATCCAACGAAATTTCTTTGTAGTGAGCGCGAGTGAATAAAGCACTGACTCTCTTAGCTGCCACGCTGTGCTGAGATTCCTGTTGAAGGATAGGAAGCTCATCAACGTCAGGTGTTGATGTAACTGCACCAGCACCGACGCCTACCGTCAAAAAAGCGCTAGCAATAGAAATTCGAAGGATATCTTTCATATTTACGACCTCTTGGAACGTGCCAAACGTAAAGCATCTGCTTTTACTTTTACCACCATACCTGTATCAAGTTGAACATGAATACCGTCTTTAGCAATCTCGGTGATAGCCGCTGGCATAGGTTCTTTACCTAACTTCACGGTGACGCGAGTGCCTTGCTTCATGTCATCTTCGGTTAACTTAGCAGGTGGTGTAGTATTTGGTCTGCTATTCTTCGCTTTAGTTCCGCGCTTTGTCTCAGGTTGCGCAGAATTAGCCGTTTTTTCGCCTTTAGGACGATTAAATTGACGCTTTTCTGAACGCGTAGGCTGCTGTGCTAGCTTTGCCTTACGTTTTTCAGCAGCCTTAGCTTTACTCTCTTCGAGTTGCTTTTGCGCATGATCTGAATGTTCTTTCTCAATTGCTTCGCCCTTTTCACCATCAAGGTCAACGCGGTGAGCGCCTTCCTTAATGCTGTAGAGGTAACGCCAGCTGTTAGTGTAATGACGAAGGGTTGAGCGTAAAAGTGTTTTACTTACGCGCTCTTCGTCGTCTAACCGTTGGGCAAGATCTTGAAAAATACCAATCTTAAGTGGGAGGGCCTCACCTTCAATGCTAAAACATTTTGGAAAGGTCTCTGCAAGGAAAGCAATAACTTCCTTACTCGTAGTAAACTTCTCTGTTGATTCCATTAACTTTCTAAATTATTCAGGAGATTTCATCGTTATTTGCATCATCCCAAGTTGCCAGCGTGTGGTCAACCCAATCGAGCAATTCGTCGTCATCAATTTCTAATAAATGTGCATCTTGTTGCCAAGACTCCCAAGCGTAGTGCAAAATTTGCTCTAAACGCTGTGTTTCTATATCCTCTTCAGCAGCATCATATATTCCGTGAAGAATGAAGTTTAAACGTTCAGATGCCTCATCTGGGTCATCATGAACGTCTTCCATGTCCTCGAATGTAGATAATACTACATGAATATCGACGTTTGATTTCATAGTGCTTGCTGAGTCGCGATCAGTATTTTCGCAATTTCGACAAGGCCATCCTCATCATCTTGCGTAAAACGGGCGTGGTTTGGGCTATCAATATCTAGTACCCCGATTAGTGCATTATTAACCACGATTGGAACAACGATTTCAGAATTTGACGCCGCATCGCATGCTATGTGGCCATCAAATCCGTGAACATCGTCAATTCGTTGAACGGTTTGTGTAGATGCACTGGTACCGCAAACACCTTTACCCATCGGAATTCGAATGCAGGCAGGCTGGCCCTGAAAAGGACCAAGAACAAGCTGTTCGTCTTTGTATAGGTAAAAACCAGCCCAATTAACATCTTCGAGACCATTAAACAGCAGTGCACTGATGTTTGCCATGTTGGCAATTAAGTCCTGCTCGCCCGACACTAAGCTTTTCGCTTGGCTTATCAACTGGTTATATTGTTGTTTCAAACGGTGACCCTGTTATTGATTAATAGTAAACGTAACATTTACACGGGCGTTTACGCTTTCTTGTCCTGGCAGAGACAGTGACATTTCTTTTGCAAACGTATCGGCACGCATAACTGGTATCGGCATATTGCCACCAGATTCAGATATTGCAACCACTTCACCCACTTCTACACCTAATTCTTTTGCTAACATCTGTGCTCTATTCTTTGCATCAGCGACCGCTGTTACCAACGCTTTCTGATAGACAGAGGCTTCACCCATGTTTATAAAATTGAATTGTTGGATACGATCAACACCTCTTTTGAGTACGCCATCAAGCACACGATCGTAATTTTCTAAATCTGTTGAGGTAATGGCGATTTCTCTAGACAGTGTAAAACCATCTTGTTCTCTACCCTGCGGCGTATTGGTGTATCGAGGAGAAAGACGTACTTGCATACTTTGAATATAACGCTCTTCGATTCCCTCTTCTAATAAGAAACTAACGATAGATGTTAAATCGTTTTCAAGCTGCCCATTGAGCTTTGTTACCGTTGAGCCTTGTTCTTCAACGATAAAGGTAACGGAGTAAGCATTAGGTGTAACATCAATAGCGCCAACCCCTTGTACGGTTATCGTTCCCGATGCAGTGTTTGCTGCTGGCGATGCGCTTTCCTTGCTAGCCTCACTGCTCGTTTCGGAATGCGCATAGCTTTGCGACCCATATAGCAGAGCCGCAGAAACAATGAGTGTCTTGGTGAATATAAGCAGGTTTTGCATGTCAGTTCCTTAAATCGAAATTGGCGTTTAGCGTAAAGCATCCAGTTTATCTCATCATATATGAACCTTAGTTGAATAGATAACAAGACTTAGACTCTATATTCATCTGAGTTGAGCAACGTTAGATACGAAATAAATTTTGAAAAAGGAGCACGTTCAATCTACAGAAACCATGACGGACTCGAGGCCTACTGAGGTGAGTATAAATCTGTGTTCAAAGACTTAGATGGTCGAAATTACAGCTTTAGTTAAGAAAAAGCTCGGAGTTGAGACGGGATAACCAAACGCATCGCACTATGGTGGAAAGGCTAAGTTTTAACACATAAAGCTGGGGCAGCTATCGTGCCGCCAGCTCTAGGGTTGACTGTATTAATGGTTGATTAAAATAGCCATTTTACTTAAGTACGGTTTTAAGCGACGCGATACAGTGATCGATGTTGCGCTGTTTACAGGCATATCCCATAAGACCAATACGCCATACCTTTCCAGCATGTTCTCCTAAACCAGCGCCAATTTCTAAATTAAACTCATTAAGTAACTGACTGCGTACCGCAGCGTCATCAACACCCTCGGGTATTCGTACAACGTTGAGCTGTGGCAATCTAAAATCGCTATTTACCGCAAGCTCTAGACCAATTTCTTCAAGACCTTGTGCAAGCTTTGCATGTCCGCTTGCGTGTCTGTGCCACGCATTCTCAAGACCTTCCTCTTTCAATACGAGAAGCGATTCGTACATCGCGTACATACTGTTAACCGGTGCAGTATGGTGATAAGCACGTTTAGCGCCCTTGCCCCAATACCCTACGATCAAATTCATATCGAGAAACCAGCTTTGCACTTTTGTTTGTCTATTTTGAATCACTGAAACTGCTTTATCACTGAAAGACACTGGCGCTATACCGGGAACGCAACTGAGGCACTTTTGCGAACCTGAGTAGATGGCGTCTATTCCCCAGCCGTCAACATCGAGTTCGATACCGCCAAGCGAGGTAACAGCATCAACAATAGTTAAGCAGTTATGTTTCTGAGCAAGCTCACACAGCAATTTGGCTTCGTTTCTCACCCCTGTTGAAGTCTCTGCATGGACAAATGCCACTACCTTTACATCGGGATTGGCGTTCAGCGCATCTTCTACTGCATTAAGGTCGGTCTGCTCTCCCCACGTGTTGTGGATGGTAATTGCAGTGCCGCCGCAGCGTTCTACATTTTCAACCATGCGCAAACCGAAAACACCGTTGACGCAAACAATGACTTTATCTCCAGGCTCAACAAGATTCACAAAGCATGCTTCCATGCCAGCAGAGCCTGGGGCAGATATTGGCATTGTTAGCGCATTTTCAGTTTTAAACGCGTATTGCAGTAAGTTTTTGGTTTCATCCATCAACTCAATGAACAAAGGGTCAAGGTGTCCTAGTGTAGGACGCGCCATGGCGTTAAGAATCCGAGGGCTTACATCAGAGGGGCCCGGTCCCATTAAAGTGCGCTCTGGTGGAATAAATGTTGATAATGATTTTGTAAATGGCGTTGTAGATGCTTTCATATTAGCCCCTCTTACATTCAGGAGTTTTAATTCATAGCCACATACTACAAGGTTCGTCATGTGGTACAACCATCTGTATTCAACATAAATCTTGTGAATATAGTTTTAGCTAAACATTTTCAAAATATGGAGGTATTTCAGACTTAATGGAGGGAGATTTTGACACTACATAACGGAATTTCTATCGATAACACACTTATAACTTAGTAGGTGGTGTGCAAAAAATAGGAATAATTTAATGGTCGAACCAGAGGCATTGGTTCGTAATGCATTGTTATTATTAAATAAATTTTTATAATAACGGTGTCACAAAAAATTAACCGTTAATTTTTTTATAAAATGCACAAAGCTATTCTATACTCAAGGTACAACGTTAATACATACATTATCTCTCCCTGTAAAAGTTAGCGCACGGCTCAGAGATGAGCCATTCCCCTAGGCCCAGAACGATTGTTCTGGGCGTTTTTTATTGGGCTAACTGTTTTATGAATTTAAGCCTTCATGCGTCTGAACTGTTATGGATCTAAATTTTATAGATCTATTTTTTATCGAGCTGAAGTTAATGCGCAGGAACTGAGTGGCATCACAAAGCAGTTAGGTGCTTAAAATAGTGTTGCGCATTGCCTCGATAATGGGCAGCGGAAGCTTCTAGCTTTGACGCGACGCTCTCATCAAGTGTTTTAACCACTTTTCCAGGTGAACCAACCACCAAGCTATAATCCGGTATTTCCATGTTCTCGGTGATTAAAGCGTTTGCACCAATAATGCAATACTTTCCAATATTTGCCCCATTTAAAACAACTGCATTAATACCAATTAACGAGTAATCACCAATGGTGCAACCATGAAGCATCACTTTATGACCAACGGTAACACCTTTGCCAAGAGTAAGAGGAACACCAGCATCAGTGTGCAGGACACTACCATCTTGGATGTTGGTATCTTCTCCTACCGTAATTGTATCCATATCGCCACGAATAACCGCGTTAAACCACACGCTGCTTCCCTGCTGAAGGTTCACGTTACCGATAACATGAGCGCCAGGTGCGATATACACACTTTCGTTAACCGTTGGCGTTAATTCGCCCAATGAATAGTGCATGTTGTTCTCCTTCAAGTGTCCTTTGAATACCATTTGAATACCCTTTTAAAAGCCAAGCAGGCTTCAAACCAGGTTCTGTTCTTCTTTTTTCGTGTCGATTGACTCATAGATGATACGCAAATGGTAAATGTGCTTTTTGCCCTGTAAAATTACACGTCTACTTGACGCATCAACCCTTCCTGAGACGTTGAGGCGACAAGCTCGCCTTGCTGCGTAAAAATTTGACCTCTTACTAAGCCACGAGCACCACCACTGAAAGGACTGTCCATGGCATAAAGTAACCATTCATTTAAGTTCACAGGGCGATGAAACCACATGGCATGGTCAATGGTTGCCATTCGCAGAGATTTGTCGGTTACCGCGACGCCATGCGGTTGTAGTGATGTACTTAAAAAATGATAGTCAGACGCGTAAGCAACAGCAGCTTGATGAACGGACAAAGATCCAACAAGGGGATCTCTCGCCTTCATCCATATATAGCGCGTTGGGTCACGCTTTACTGGTTGATAAGAGTTAGCCGCATTAATAGTGCGTATATCTACCGGTTTGTGATAGCTCAGGGCCTCTCTCATTGGCCTCGCTATTTTACTAAAATTCTCTTGGTAAAAATCGATATCTGACTGCACCTCTTCAGGTGGCGGCACGTCAGGCATTTCGGGCGCCTGATGATGCATGCCTTCTTGAGGTACTTGAAATGATGCCGTCATATAAAAAATGTTTCGACCGTCTTGAATAGCCTTCACCCTTCTCGCAGAGAAGCTGCGGCCATCACGGACAATTTCAACATCATAAACTACCGGTTTTTTCGCATCGCCAGGTAATAAAAAATAGGTGTGAAACGAATGGGCAACGCGGTCTTTATCAACAGTTTCATAGGCTGCTGCGAGGGCCTGACCAAGCACTTGGCCACCAAAAAGCGCTCTAAATCCTAGGTCCCAGCTTTGTCCTCGGTAAAGACCTGCTTCTACAGTTTCTAACTCAAATAGCGAGGATAGTTTTATGTCAGACATGTTGTTCTTTCTCTTGGTTTAATGCTTTGGGATTTCTTGGATAATACTTTTCAGGCAGTGATACCTTATGCTCAAAAAAGCGAGTATCTTTATAGGGTAACTTCATAAACCCTGAAATACCTAACCCTTTTATAAGCGGAATTTGCGCTACTAAGTTTTCAAGAAGTGCCTTAAAGGTATCTTCTTGACTGTGGTCGAGTAGCGTATAGTAATTATGAATTTTCAAGTGCATGGGCAAAGCCTCAAAAATAATGCATCCCGTATGATGAATCGCATTCAGCGCCTTGATAGTGTCGATAATGGTTTCAGGCAGCTTAAGTAACTCATCGGGATCATCGCCATCTTCGAAGTAAGAATGGGTTCTGCTGTCGTCTTTTGACAATGACACTTTTGATAACTCGTACGGAATGTGTAGCGCCTTAGACGGAATAAAGTCTTGTTGCTCATTATCACGTTCAATGTGTACGGTGTTTTTCGCATTGAACATACAGCATTTAAATACTGCTGGCTTGTGAATGGCCCTCGCTAGAGTAATTACATTATTGACGGCTTGTTCAAAAGCACGGCGTAAGTTTGGGTCGTGCAGATTCAAGCTAGAGTCTACATAGATACCCTCCGGCTCCCACCTGACAGCCATTCCCCCGACCACGGGGTAGCGACCTAAACGGCTGATAGCAGAAACAAACGCTTTTTCAGTATCTCCCATACCTTGAAGGTAGTTTTTGTAATATCGATCAAACTGGGCGTCATCAATATACCGCAACTCTTCACTTTCAAGGGCCGCTTGCTGACGAAGATACGATTTTCTGGAACTGTAAACCACCGTCTCAATATCTTGGCTCGTTTGGTGAACCCAGGTAGGAATAAGCGCCGTGTAAGCAGTATCTTTATCCTCGGAAAACACCATATTTTTCAGCACATGAAGATGCTTAAAAAAATAGTCTCCCCCCTGCCTTCTTTTGGTCGCATCTTCATCTAACATGTAGGTGAGTATATCAGCCAGCATTTTAGGCAGTCCTAAGGAAGAAGGTGTAATAACTTTACTGCCATAACGGCAAGATTGCCCAGATGCCAGTGCATATAGCGTACTGGCTAGCCCCTGCTCATCAAAGCGAGGGGTGGATAAAGCGCCGTTAAGTTGCTCTTCACCGATAAAATACACATCCCCAAGACGAGCGTTAGTTTGTTGAAGCTCCCCCGACATTAAATCCATAACGTTATTGGTAATGAATTGCCCTGACGCGTCAGTTTGGGCGAACACCGACGAGCCCCAGTCGATAAGACCAATACACTCGTTTTCGGCGTCCCACACCAAGTTTGACGGCTTAATGTCGCCATGTACGATGGGTTTTTCCAGCCCCTTGTCGACAAAATGCCTAAAATGAAACAGTAGCTGACCAAGTTGCACCGCAATTTTAACAATTACTCGCGGCGGTAAGGGGCCTAATCGAAGGCTCACCTTTTCAAGGTCCTCTCCTGGTGCTTGGGCCATCACCAGAATGGACTGTTTTTTAATCTGTTGATATTCAATAAAGCGAGGGACAAATTCATGCTTTACATGAGACAACATGAACGCTTCTTCTTCTAATCGTTCTCGAATATGTTGGGGAAGCGTGATCCGAGAAAATTTAAATACCCGTTGTTCGCCGTTGGGCGATGTACCAGAGAAGGCAAAACCAAAGGCGCCTTTTCCTAACAGTTCAATATTGATATAACCTAGGCTTTTAAGCTCGGCCATACACAGACTCACCCAGTCTTTTAACTTTTTAGCATCTGCATGGGACAGCAAGTAAATAGACTGTTCGTCGGGTATATAAAAGTGCTTAAGACCTTTGAGTTGGGACATGATTAATTATCTTCGTTAACCCAAATAAGTCTACATGTGCTGTTTTCACCAATGTAACTTGTTACCTCATTCATAGCTGCACTCAGTGTGGTATCAAGCTGCCAGGGTGGGTTTATCACCATTATTCCTGAACCATACATACCTGCATCATGGGTATTTTCAGCTACCAGCATTTCAGCTTTAAAGCAAGGTGCTCCCAATGCACTGAGTGCTTCGCACATACGTTCACTAGCACCGTGTTTTGCCCCTGCACGCTCAGACAGTAGCGGATACCACACCACTATTTGGGCCTGTTGCCATCGCTTTAAAACGCCCTCGATACCGGTTATCACATCGTCGTATTCGTTGGCTCTCTCGTAAGGCGGGTCTATTAATATCGCCCCTCTATTTGGCTTTGGAGGGGTAAGCGCTATTAGGCCTTCGAATCCGTCTCGCTTGTGACAGTGTGAGTGATGCCCTGCATAGGCAGCAAAATTAGCCTCAAGCTTGGCATACTCTGCGGGATGAAGTTCCATAGCATGAAGTACGTCGTGGTCCCGCTTTAATTCGGCACTGATGATGGGAGAGCCTGGGTAGGCATCTTTGTCTACAAATCGTTTGCATAGCGTAATGTAATCATTGAGTAGTTCACAACTTGCTGACACATTGCTTAAACTCGACACACCAGTTTCATACTCTTTATTCTTCGCAGATAGCGAATCGGTAAAGTCGTATAAACCGGCACCTGCATGGGAGTCATAGAGGGTAAAGGGCTTGTCTTTTTTCTTAAGCGCTTTTATTACGCCTAACCAGCACAAGTGTTTAATAACGTCGGCGTGATTGCCCGCGTGAAATGCATGTTGATAACTTAACACAAAACCTCTACATCGATTTTTGATAACTCTGTAATGCCATAATAACCTCTCGTGTTAACCGAGTACATTCCTAAGCCAACAGGGGTTAAAAAAAGGGCTAGATAAAAAGGCAATAAAAAGGGCTAATTGACATACCAATTAGCCCTTTTAAGACATCACTTTCTGAGCACTCCGTTAGTCACGCTGTCTTAGCTCTTACAAACGATAGCTCGTTCAAACAATAGCTATTTCAAATGCATAAGCATTTTTTCAGGAGAAGTAAGGTAGCTCATCCATAGGTTATTGAAACGAACCATGGTTGCGCCATCAATTATGCGGTGATCGCCAGACCAATTAACCGCCATGATATGCTGAGCAATCACGTTATCGTCGGCATCAAATCGTGGCAATTTTTGGGTTTTGCCCAAGGCTACAATGGCTGCTTCCGGTTTGTTAATCACAGGAGTCGCTGTGATCCCACCAATCGCACCGATATTTGAGATACTGATGGTACCTCCTTTAAGGTGCTCACCGGATACTCGCCCTGCTCTTGCTTGGTCAATAATTTCCTGCATTTGCACGGCAATATTGAGTAGCGACAGATGCTGAACCCCTTTAATATTGGGCACTAACAACCCTATCTTCGAGTCCACAGCAAATCCAATATTGTGGTCTTCAAAATAGGTGAGCTCAGTACCATCATCGTTGAGCTGACTGTTGATGACTGGAAACTCAGTAAGCGCTAGCGACATGGCCTTGACGAAAAACGGCATGAAGCTAAGTTTAACCTCTTTCTTCTCAAACTCGGGCTTGAGGTTCTTGCGAAGTGCAATGAGGTTATCCATTACCACTTCATCACTTACCGTAAAGTGTGGGATGGTATACACAGAGGCTGCCATTTGTTTCGCCATTGCAGATTGGATACCGCGAACTTTTTCCACGCGAGTTGCCCCCGTAACAGCGCTTTGAACTGCACTCGTTGATGACTCTTTCGCTGGCGCTGCTTTGGACGTAGCATCTTTACCAGACACCGATTGGCCTCTCTTAGAAGAAGACTCAGAAGAAGACGCAGAAGCAGACGCAAAAACAGAAGTAAGTACGTCAGATTTTAAAATACGCCCCTTTTTCCCCGAACCCGATACGTTGAGCAAATCAATATCTTTCTCTCTGGCGATACGACGCACCGCAGGACTTGCTAGCACTTTACCTGGAATAGAAACAGGTGGCTCAAAGTCACCATCTTTCCATTTGATATCGTTTTCTCGTTCGACTGCTTTACTGCCGCTTTGTGCATTAGCATTCGAAGACGTCGGTTTGGCGCTAGCTGCACTGTTAGAGTCTGATGCCTTGGCGTCGATTGGTGCTTGCTCTGGTCCTCTAACGCTGCCTTCAGCGCCCTCAACAGACAGCGCGAAAAGTGGGCTGTGTACTGCAGCAATTTCACCCTGTGCATAATAAAGTTTATGAACGATACCCGCATTTTTGGCAGGAATTTCCACTACAGCTTTATCAGTCATCACCTCAACAACGGCCTGATCTTCTTCAATGCTGTCGCCTTCTTGCACATTCCATTTAACAATTTCACATTCAACAATCCCCTCACCAATATCGGGAAGGATAAAGTCTTCGATAGTCGATGAATGAGATGACGCATTTGAAGTTGTTGAATTGCTACTTTTTGTCTGGGGCGCGTCTCGTTCTGCGATGTCTGTTTCAGCAATATCTGTTTCAGCAATATCTGTTTCAGTTTCAGCTGCGCCTGCATCAGAAACGTCTGGCTTCATAGAGAATAGCGGCTCGTGCACTTTTGCTATTTCACCAACAGCATAATGCAACTTTTCCACTACGCCAGCATGCATAGCAGGAATTTGTACTGTTGCCTTATCCGTCATCACTTCGGCTACTGGCTGGTCTTCTTCAATGTGTTCACCTTCGCTAACCAACCACTCCAACAGTTCGCATTCAACGATACCTTCACCAATGTCGGGTAAAATAAATTCAATTGTCATTGCTACTTCTCCCGTCATTAATAATGAAGCGTACGCTTAATAGCTTCGTACGTTTTAGTTTCGTCTGGCATATATTCTTTTTCATGAGCCAGTGGGTATGGCGTATCTAAACCGCACACCCGTGCAATCGGCGCTTCTAGGTATAAAAAACAACGCTCTTGAATACTTGCTGCAATTTCACTGGCAAAACCGCCTGTAAGTGGTGCTTCGTGGTTAATCAGCAAACGTCCCGTCTTCCTAGCTGACTGCATGACGGTTTCCACATCCCATGGCAATATGCTTCTTAAGTCAACAATTTCACATGACACACCATCTTCTAGTGCCATATCTGCCGCTTTTTGCAAAATCTCTATTTGAGCACCCCATCCTAGCAACGTTATGTCGTTACCTTCTTGCACAATATCGGCTTTACCAAGAGGCAGTTCATAATCTTCTTCAGGAACATCGGCCACAGACGCTCTGTAAAGGCGCTTCGGCTCCATAAACAGAACCGGGTTTTTGTCTCTTATAGAGGCAAGCAGTAACCCTTTTGCATGGTAAGGGTCTCTTGGTACCACAATTTTAAGGCCTGGGCAGTGGGCAAAAAACGCTTCCGGAGATTGACTATGATACAAACCGCCTGCAATGCCGCCACCGTAGGGAGTGCGAATGGTCAACGAACCAACATCAAACTGGCTACCTGAGCGGTATCGCCACTTCGCTGTTTCATTCACAATTTGATCGAATGCGGGAAAAATATAATCGCCGAATTGAATTTCTGCTACCGGTACTGAGCCCTGTGACGCTAATCCATTCGCAAATCCGATAATTCCTTGCTCGGTTAATGGCGTGTTGAAACATCTACCTTTACCGAACTTTTCTTGTAAGTGGCTTGTTGCGCGAAAAACACCGCCAAAGTGGCCAACATCTTCGCCAAACACCATTACTTTTTCGTCATCGGTCATGGCTGTAATGAGGGCGTTATTGATTGCTTGTAGTAAATTCATTTTAGCCATTATTTCACTCTCCCCGCTGTTTTAGGGTATCTCTGAGGATATTTCTTTATATGTGCCTTTAATGAGGCTAACTGTTCTTTCAGATGCCAAGGTGGGGTGTCGTATACATCTTCGATGATGTCGTCGATATCACACACATCTGTTTTTTCACACGCCTTCATAGCTGCAAGCACGTCTTGTCTCGCTTTTTCCACGCGCTTGTCATTTTCTTTCTCATCAAACCATCCCTTCCCTTCAAGCCAATTGGCCATTCGGGTAATTGGGTCTTTGGCGCGCCATTTGTCTTCTTCGTCTCTTGAGCGATAACCCGTTGGGTCGTCAGACGTGGAGTGTGCAGCAAGGCGGTATGTCATAGCTTCAATGAGCACGGGACACTTCTCTGCAATAGCAAGGACCCTAGCTTCTTTCGTTGCAGCGTAAACTGCCAGCGGATCATTACCATCAACGCGAATAGTTTTAATGCCATAACCAAGACCACGAGACGCTATTCCGTCACCGGCAAATTGCTCTTCAGCAGGTGTGGAAATGGCGTATCCATTATTACGGCAGAAGAATATAACTGGGCAGTTTAAGACCGCAGCCATATTCAAACCGGCGTGGAAATCACCCTCAGATGCAGCACCTTCACCAAAATAGCAGATGGTAACAACGTCTTTTCCAGACATCTTCTGCCCGTAAGCATAACCCGATGCCTGTGGGATCTGGGTACCAAGGGGTGATGAGATAGTCATGAAGTTCAGCGCTTTGTCACCATAGTGAATGGGCATTTGACGACCTTTGTTTGGGTCGTCTTTATTGCTGAACATTTGGTTCATGAATTGGTTTGTTGTGTAACCACGATAGGCTAATGCGCCCTGCTCTCTGTACTGCGACATGATCATATCGTCTGGCGACAGCGCTGCCGCGCTTGCTACCGACGCAGCTTCCTCGCCGGTACTGGCAAGATAAAAACTAATACGACCCTGGCGCTGCGCACCAACCATTCTCTCATCTAAGACACGAATGTATTCCATCGTGTCATAAATTTTTAGTGATTCTTCTTTTGTCAGTGTGGGTTCCACTGCGCCATCGATGACACTTCCTTCAGCAGATAAGATCTGAAGCATTGGGATGTCGACCACACCATTTTTTATTATTTGTACGTTGGATACGGTTTTTACATCTGCGAGATGATTTCTATCTTTCACAATTTTTCCTCTTATATTTGAGGGCTAATAGCAATATCTATCGTTGTAAAAGATGGTAGTAGAAACAATGAGGAAGTGTATTCCTCATTAGAAATGAATTTGTTTGCAAGATGAAGAGCCTGAACTACTAAACCAGCTCAGGATAGGATATCTATCCTACAAAGGTAAATTCGTTGTAAAAATTGTGACATTAATGAGAAATATAATTCTATTTAATGAACAGATAGGTGTCGGAAAAGAAACATTTGCCAAAGCCGAAATGTGTAATTTAGTTACGAAACTTGCGCACCTGATAGCGAAAACTTCGCAAAATTATTTTTATTTTATTCGAAAATCGTGCTCGCTGTAAATGTAACAAAATATGTAATGTATTTAATTTTGAAACACTCATGACATTCATGTGACAAGTGTGCTAATAATTGTAGTGTCTTGATGAGAGAGGCAATGTCGATTTGCCAGCTTAACAAAAATAAAAGCACAATCATCGAGGCATCGGGGAATAAAACCACAAGAGATGAACTATGAAAAAAACAACTTTAAGCGCTGCAATATTGGTGGCTTTATCTGCCACAACTGCTGCGGCGAATGACAGATTCGATTTAGATGCCCTTACTAAGGGTTTCGAGAAAAATGCAACCGTTGAACAATCTGCACTAGCGAAAGCTGGAACAACATGGCTTGTTAAAGCGAAAAGTTCTACTGCTACATCGGTAGCAGACGTAGCGCTGGCAAATCGCACTGGATTATCTAACCTTTCTAACCCAACAGATGCTGTTTACAACGCAAATACGGGCCTTGATATACTGCAGGCACAAATTGAATCTTTAGGTTTGAATGTATCGTTTAAATCTAGAACAACTAACTTGGTTGCAGGTTTGGTTATCGATGGTTCTTCACAGGACATCGCTAAAATCAAAACCCTTAGCGGCGTAGAAAGTGTTTTGCCTGTTGTAAATTCAGAACTTCACATCGCTGACAGTGCAGAATATATCAACGCAACAAGCTTAGTGACTGGTAATGTTGCAAGTGGTCAAGGTGTTCGTGTTGCCATCCTCGATTCAGGTCTAGATTATACGCATGCTGCTGTTGGCGGCCCGGGTACTATCGAAGCTTTCAACGAAGCATCTGCTGACCTTGCTGATACACCTGCGTGGCCTATCGGTAATGTTATTGGTGGTTTCGACTTCTTTAATGGCGACCCAGATCCAATGGATAACAACAACCACGGAACGCACGTAGCGCATTCTGTTTTGGGTGTTTCTCCTGACGCACAGGTTTATGCATACTCAGTATGTGCCGAAAACTGTCCAGGTGCGGCTCAGTTAGCCGGCCTTGAAGCGGCAATGGATCCAAATGGCGACGGCGACATTTCTGACCGTGTAGATGTTATTAACATGTCTCTTGGTGGTGATTTCGGTACTAACCGTGGTGGCGCTGTTGGCGAGCTAATCGACAAAGCGGTCGAGCTTGGTGTTGTAGTTGCCATTTCTGCTGGTAACGATGGCCCTACTCCGTTTATCGTTGGTGGCCCGAGTACTACCACCAATGCACTTTCTGTAGGCGCGATGACTCACCCTACAACGGAAGAACAAGATATTTCAGCCTCGCTAGGCGAAACTGCAATTGTAGCTGTTGGCTCGGCATTTAATCCTGAGCCAGAGTTCTCAATTGATAGCACAACGCCAATTGTATATGCAGAGCCGGAAACTAATGCTACAGGTTGTGTTGAATATGCGGCCGACCTTACCGACCAAGTCGTTTTAATTGATCGCGGTGCGTGTGGGTTTACCACTAAAGTAGCCAATGCTGAAGCTGCTGGTGCTGCGTTTGTTATTGTAGCAAACAACATTGAAGGCGATGGCGCTTTCGTTATGGGCGGTACGCCAGCTGAGCCAATTGGCATCAACTCGGTAATGATTTCGAAAGAAGATGGCGACGCGCTTAAAGCATCAATTGAAGCTGGCAGTGCAATGTTTGCATTCGATTCAGTTCTTGTCGCTAAGCCTGGCGCGATTGCGACCTTTACTTCACGCGGTCCATCAGTAGACGGGTTGCTTAAACCTGAAATTACTGCGCCGGGTACCGCGATTGATACTGCGGCTGTTGGTACAGGCGACGGTACGTCTCCTATCAGTGGTACATCGTTCTCAAGCCCAATTACGGCTGGTGCTTTAGCTATGCTAGCGGAAGTGTTCCCTAACCGTAATGCGTTCGAGCTTAAAGCAACGCTGATGAACTATGCGAACCTTGACGTTACGCTTGAGCCACGCTCAACGAACCCAGAAGCTGAACTTGCCCCAATTAGTTACATCGGTGCGGGTCTTGTTGATGTAGAAAAAGCGTCGATGTCTGCTACTGCGGCATGGGACTCTTCTACTAAGCAAGCTGCTCTAGCGTTTGGCCTTCTTGGTCTTAACGAAACAGCGTCTATTACTAAAACAGTGACGGTTAAAAACTTCTCTGGCGAGTCTAAAACTTACACATTGGCAGATGAAGCTCGCTTCGCCAATGATGCAGAGACTGGCGCGCTTACGATGGAATATCCAAGTACATTAACGGTACCTGCTGGTCAAACAGTCACATTTGATGTTGTGGCGACTATTGACCCAACTAAGCTTCCAGAGTGGACATTAGACAGCACAGTAGCTGGCAGCCCAGATGGAACTGCAGAGCTAACATCGGTGGAGTTCGACGGTGCACTTATGTTCACTGATGAAGCCGAAGAAACAATGCACCTTGTTTACCACGTATTGCCGAAAGCGTACGGCTCGGTAGAACTAGGTACTGAACTAACTGAAGACGGTGTTTTACGTACCGTAACTAATACTGGTTCTGTTGACTTTGACACTGCACTTGTTGCTACCATGATTGATAGCGGTGTAGATGCTGACAAGCAATTTGATATTGTAAGCACGTCACTTGAGTACGCATCAGTACCTGCTGAAACCTGTGAAGCAGGTGCAATCGTATTTACTAACATCACCATGCGCGACCCAGTGGCATCATTGCATTCAGCTGGTTTCTTCATGGACGTGGATGTTGATGGCGATGGCGTTTTTGACTTTACTGCGCAAACTCTTAATGAGTCAGCATTTGGTAGAGACTCTACTGCCGTACTTACCTTCACTCGCCCATTTGGTGCGTTATCTGGTCAGTTGTTTGGCACAATTCACGAGCCAGGCTCAAACGTATTAAGCATGGTAAGCTGTGCGGACGCGTTAGGTCTAACTATTGCTGACCTTGGCAATGCGAGTGCAACTGTTGCCTTCCGTGTTGAGAACAGTGCTTTTGACTTCTTCCCATCTGTAGCATACGACGAAGACTTGGTAATCTCTAATTACTCGTTCCCACTTCTTGGCGCACCTACAGTAGTAGATGCAAGCGGTGAAGCGGTAGCGACTCTAGAACCAGGCCAATCAGCGTTCTTAAGTGGTGTAGGAACAGGCGGTTTCACATTCTTAGGTGCTGACGGTGCTGTTGCAACAACAATACCTGTAGACGGTGGAAATGCACCAACGATTGAAGCGCAGTCTTTTGACGTTGATGAAAACACGGAAACAGGTACGGTTGTCGGTACTATTGAAGCGTCAGACGTAGATGGTATTACAAGCCCAGTATCAGAGTTCTTCGTTCAGTCTTCTAGCTCGATTGCACTGTCTGTTTCTCGTGATGGTACCATCACGGTAGCAGATAGTTCTCTGTTGGATTTTGATGCCGGATTCGAGAGCGTTACTATGGAAGTAGTGGCAATTGATACATCTGGAAAAATCTCTGAGCCGGCTGAAATTACAGTATCGGTTAATAACCTAGCTGACGAAGTGAGTGAGCAACCTGCTCCACCACCGCCTGCTCCAGAACCTCGTTCTACTGGTGGCGGTTCTACCGGTTGGTTGAGCTTGTTACTTCTACCAGCAATTTACCTACGTAGACGTTTTAAATAATTTTATGTAGCTAAAATTAAAAAGCCCCTTTTTCAAAGGGGCTTTTTTTTGCGCAAACTCTACAAGTACAGGTCAATGTTTGAGTTGATGTTTAATGAGCACAAGCTTAATCCTGTTTATCGTCGCTAGATAAACCATGCTGGTTCACATCTAATCGCTTACTAGGCTGTACTCCCAACTCTCTAAAGTTTTCTATTTGGCGAACAATGTTTCCTCTACCACGTGTTAGCTTATTCATAGCCTGTTCAAAGCTGCCTTGGGCACTGTCTAACGACTTACCCACTTTTTCCATATCGTTAATAAAGCCTACAAATTTGTCGTAAAGCTTTCCGGCCTGCTCTGCTATTTTTTGCGCGTTTTGATTTTGATATTCGTACTGCCAAATATTGTTAATTGTACGCAAGGCAACAAGTAAATTAGTCGGACTAACCAACATGATATTGTGATTTAGCGCCAAAGTGACTAGCTCTGGCTCTTCTTCTACTGCCAATAAAAATGCGGGCTCTATGGGAATAAATAGCAGCACATAGTCAAGGGTTCTTAACCCTTTGAGATTTTGATAGTCTTTTGCCCCTAACCCCTTAATGTGTCCTTTGATAGAAGTCACATGCTGGCTTAAATACAGCGCTTTTTGCGATTCGTCTTCGCAGTTGTAAAAACGCTCATAGGCTGCAAGACTGACCTTTGAATCTATGATGACATCTTTGTCGTTAGGTAAATGGACGACAACATCCGGTTGTAAACGCCTTCCGCTATCAGAGTTGGCAGATACTTGGGTCTCAAATTCATGCCCCTCTCTTAGGCCCGACTCTTTTAATATGCGCTCTAAAACCACTTCGCCCCAATTTCCTTGTTTCTTATTATCACCTTTGAGTGCGCTTGTAAGCGCAGAAGCTTCTTCTGTTATTTTTTGATTAAGTTCTTTCAGGCTTAGTATCTCTGTTTTAAGAGACGCCCGCTCTTGTCCTTCTCTTATATGCTGCTCTGATATTTGACGCTTGAAGCCTTCAAGTTCGTTCTTAAACGGCGCGAGCACTGCCTCAATATTTTGTTTGGTTTGCGTTGTGTATCGCTGCTGCTTTTCCTCAAAGATTCTATTGGCTAGATTTTCAAACTGTGTTTGCAGCCGTTGTTCAGAGGCAGCCATATTGGCCAGTTTTTCTTCATGGTTTTCATGAAGCGCATCTATTCGCCCTTGCTGGGCCTCGTTTTGCGCTTTCACTCTAGCTAGCGCAATGCGCTCTTCATGTAACGACTGCACTAGAGATTGATTCGTAATTTCTAGTTGCTCGACTCGTTCAGATTTTGCGCTAACTACTGCGAAGTGTTGTCTTAGAGACGTTAGTTCACTGGATAGCTCGTCATAACTGCTTTCTTTGTTTCGTAATTGAGCGTTGAAATGTAGGGAACGAGCAACAAAGCCGACAAGAAGAATTAAGGTGATGACAGCAATGATGAATAATACAAGGGAGTGTGAGGATAAGTATTGGATAAACATAGTGCGCTTTTGTACTGTTATTTTGTACAGCACTATAAACAAAAACAGGCGCCATTGGCACCTGTTTTTTTCTAGTGTATCTAACATCCCCCAACACATAGTGCTTGAGGAGCGTTTTTACATAAAAACCGCTTATTTACTCAGTGATGAATCTAAATCTTCGATTTTTGCCTTCCAAATAGCAGGCCCAGTTTTGTGGGCATTGGCACCGGTGCTATCAACCGCTACGGTTACCGGCATATCTTCAACGTCGAACTCGTAAATAGCTTCCATACCAAGCTCTTCAAAGGCCACAACTCGAGACTTCTTGATGGCTTTAGACACTAAGTAAGCCGCACCGCCTACAGCCATTAAATATACCGCTTTGTGTTTAGCGATTGAGTCTACCGTAGCAGGACCGCGTTCAGCTTTACCAATCATGCCAATTAGGCCTGTTTTCTCAAGCATCATATCGGTAAACTTATCCATACGTGTTGCAGTTGTTGGGCCTGCTGGGCCAACCACTTCATCGCCAACCGCATCAACCGGTCCCACGTAGTAGATGAATCGATTAGTCAGGTCAACGCCTTCTGGTAATCCTTCACCATTATCCATCATGGTTTGAATGCGCTTATGGGCAGCATCTCGCCCGGTTAGCATTTTTCCAGAAAGTAGTACTGTTTCGCCGACTTTCCAGTCTTGTATGTCTTCTTTAGTCACATCGTTTAAATTTACGCGGCGAGTATTTTCACCGACTTCCCAGGTCACTTCTGGCCAGTCTTCTAAACGTGGCGGCGTTAGTTCAGCAGGACCAGAACCATCAAGGTAGAAATGAGCGTGGCGTGTGGCCGCGCAATTAGGGATCATAGCAACCGGCTTAGATGCAGCGTGAGTAGGCAGTGATTTAATCTTAACATCAACAACGGTAGTCAGACCGCCAAGTCCTTGAGCGCCAATGCCTAACTTGTTGACTCGCTCAAAAATCTCAAGACGCAATTTTTCATCGGTATTTTGCGGGCCGCGTTCAATCAGTTCCTGAATGTCCACAGGATCCATCAAACTCTCTTTTGCCAAGACCGCTGCTTTTTCAGCAGTACCACCTATGCCTATGCCAAGCATACCTGGCGGACACCAACCTGCCCCCATAGTTGGCAATGTTTTTACCACCCAATCAGCAATGTCATCGCTAGGGTTAAGCATAACCATTTTTGATTTATTTTCAGAACCACCGCCTTTAGCAGCGATCATGACTTCAATTTTTTCGCCTGGCACCATATCAATGTGTACAACTGCCGGCGTGTTGTCTTTCGTATTCTGTCTTGCCCCTGCTGGATCTGACACGATAGAGGCTCTTAAGGGGTTATCTGGGTTGAGGTAGGCACGGCGCGTCCCCTCATCTACCATTTCCTGCACTGTCATGTCGGTCTTATCCCAAGACACGCCCATTCCTACTTTTACAAAACAGGTTACTATCCCGGTGTCTTGGCACAAGGGACGTTTACCCTCTGCCGACATACGAGAATTAATAAGAATCTGAGCCATGGCGTCTTTGGCCGCTTGGCTTTGCTCTTTGTTATAGGCTTCCTCGACTGCTTTTACATAGTCTAACGGATGGTAGTAAGAAATGAACTGCAGGGAATCTTCAATACTATCAATGAAGTCTTGTTGACGGATAACGGTCATGACATCCTCTTTTTATTTTGCTTTCGTGGTCTTAGCTAACTAAAAAAGCGTATACTAACGCATCTATTATCATCGCACCATGCAAAAGCGTGTGCCGTTGGGTTTTTATCATTGTTGGCAGCGTAATTTACGCATCAGTTACAATGCATATGTCCATTTGAGTGCAGCGAATATGCCTAGTATAGAAGAACAAAGCGCAAATAATATTTATGTCTTTTATTGCAGATATCACCAACGTTTCCGTTACTCCTTTCACACAGCAACAAATTGCGCACTTTTTGAGTGCAGATAGCGCGGCTGCTTCAACCACATTCTTAAACTTGTTTAGTCAGGTTGCTCACTGTGAGTGGTCAATTTTGCTCGACACTGCGGGTTCAAAGCAAAGTGATGGCCGTTTTAACATCATGGCGTGGAACCCGTCTTTGATGATTAGAGCCGCAAAAGGGCAAACCCAATTGATTGATGCCATCAGTAATACTTCATGTACAGTCAATGAAGCGCCCTTCGAAGCAACTGAAAAATATCTACACAAACAGGTTGCGCATATTGCCGATACAGTTGACAGCCAATTTGCTCATTTGCCTTTTCTCATCGGGGTTGCCGGAATGGCAGGCTACGATACAGGCAGGTTTTACGAAACCCTACCCGCTCGTGCTGAAGATGACTACGACACGCCTGACTTTGCTGTAGGCCTGTACTTACAGTCGATTATTGAAGACACGAAAACTGGGCTTTTTTATTATTGCTCAGCGAATAGCAGTACTCAGCCTGATTTTTCTCAACCTGATTTTTCTCAATCGAGCTTTTCCCACGTCGATTTTCCAGACCAAAGTTGGTTACAAACAGTAAATTCAAACTTAGCAGCGCAAAACTCAATAAATGAGAATACTCGTGAACAGGGCGAAAATCGTGGACGTGCAGAATCTTTAAAACGCGAAGAATTCACTGTAACGACCCCCTTTGCGTCTAATTTGACGAAACACGAATATTGCCAGCGACTTTCGACAATCCATGAATACCTGACTGCGGGTGACTGTTATCAAGTGAATATGGCTCAGCGTTTCACTGCGCATTATCGTGGCGACTTTTGGACAGCATACTGTCGATTGCGCGATACTAATCAAGCGCCATTTTCAGCGTATTTTCATTTACCCGAAGGAACTATAGCGAGCATCTCGCCTGAACGTTTTCTGAGCGTAAAGAATGGTATTGTAGAAACCAAACCTATTAAAGGCACCCGTCCCCGTTTTACGGATAAACAGCGTGATGAAGAAAGTGCAAACTCGCTGTTGAATGCAGAAAAAGATCGATCTGAAAATTTGATGATTGTGGACTTGCTTCGCAATGACATTTCAAAACACTGCAACCCTGGAACGGTGAATGTTCCAGCCTTATTTGCTCTTGAAAGCTATGAGGCGGTGCACCACCTTGTAAGCACAGTCACAGGAAAGTTAGCAAGCGAATCAACACCACTAGACCTTTTGGCATCAGCATTTCCTGGAGGCTCAATTACTGGAGCACCCAAGATTAGATCTATGGAAATTATTGATGAATTAGAACCACATAGACGCAATATCTATTGTGGCAGTATATTTTATATGGGGTGTCGTCAGGACATGGACTCAAGTATCTGTATACGCACCGTATTGGCAGAAAACAATAAGCTGCATTGCTGGGCAGGCGGTGGTATTGTTTTGGACTCACAGGCGCCAGACGAATACCAAGAAACATTAGATAAAGTATCGAAAATAATCCCTGTGTTAGCTGCATTTAACGAGGGCAATGAATGACAAAAGATGAATTTTTGAATCAGTTTCACCATTTGCGTCTGCCGCATTTAGAGCCTGACTTTCCCCTTACCAAAACGGGACGGCCTGCGGCAGTTCTCATTCCTCTAGTCGATTATGGCACTTCTCTTAGCGTGCTTCTTACAGAGCGAGCACATCATTTACGTCATCACCCAGGGCAAATTAGCTTTCCGGGCGGTGCAGTTGAAGAATCTGATAACACCCTTTTTGATGCAGCAATGCGAGAAGCTGATGAGGAAATTGGGTTGCCGCCCAGTCATGTAGACATTGTTGGCGTTCTTCCTCGCTACCGTACCGTCAGTGGTTACGAAATTGCGCCCGTAGTCGGGTTCGTTAATCCAAGCTTTGAACTCAAACTTGATCCCAATGAAGTTGAAAGCGCTTTTGAAGTACCGTTAGCTCACGTTTTAAACCGAAAAAACCATTTAATTCATAAAACCCATCTTAATAAACGGGCATTTCCCATTTATTTCATACCATGGCAAGAGCGTATGATTTGGGGTGCAACTGCAGCTATCCTACGAAATCTTTCACACCATATTCATCCGTAAGCAACTGAAAAAAATCGATATTACCGTTTCTGCCTTCAGTAATTCCACGCTTACAAGGAGAGTGAGTAATTCGCCCTATCAATTTATCTTTACAGTCTATTAGCAAAACTAATCACATTATTAGCATTTCTGTATTGTAGTTAATGTTTGCTGAATGCATGATCGTTGTCATTACTAAATAACATTTTGAAGTTTATGATAAGTGTATTTGACATGTTTAGCGTTGGTATTGGTCCTTCAAGTTCACATACTGTTGGCCCAATGAAAGCAGGTGCTGAATTTGCTGCTTTTCTAGCAAAATCAGAAACAAAATCTGAAGGCCCGAAATCAGATTCGCTTTTATCGAGCGTAGACACGATAAAGGTTGAGCTTTTTGGTTCACTGGGCCAAACCGGCATAGGCCATGGAACGGGTAAAGCCGTTATCCTCGGTCTTTTAGGTCACACCCCTGAATTTGTCGACGTTGATAAAATTGACGCCATGCTTGAGCATGTGCACTTAACAGAAACACTGTGTTTAAACGACGAAAAAGAAATCGCGTTTCCTAACAAGAACGCCATTGTCTTTCATCGCAGAAAGACATTGCCTAAACACGCAAATGCATTAACGTTTTTCGCCATGAATGGCGCGACGGTTGTCGCTCAGCAAACCTATTACAGCATCGGTGGTGGCTTTATCATCAAAGATGAAGATTTTGATGAAACAAAAGCACATGCCGCGTCGCTGCAGGCTGAAGTTCCCCTGCCCTTTAAAACGGCAGAAGAGCTTTTGTTGCTGTGTAAAAACAATGGTTTGAGCATCAGCTCGTTAATGCTTAAGAATGAGTCAACATTTAGGCCTAAACATGAAGTCAAGCAAGCGCTTTATAATATTTGGCTTGTTATGAAAGCGTGTATTCAGCGTGGGATAGAAAGCGAAGGCATTTTACCTGGCGGTTTAAAGGTGGTACGTCGAGCTCCAGGGCTTTACCGTCGCTTACAAACCGAACATACCACCGACCCCATGCAGACCATGGATTGGGTAAATCTATTTGCATTGGCTGTTAACGAAGAAAATGCCTCGGGTGGTCGTGTGGTTACAGCGCCAACCAATGGGGCCGCTGGAATTATTCCAGCGGTATTGCAATACGTTGATAAATTCATCCGACCTGTGGATGAAGAAGTAGCCAGTCGATTTCTCCTTACCGCTGGAGCGATAGGCATTCTGTATAAAGAGAATGCGTCAATCTCTGGGGCCGAAGTTGGCTGCCAAGGCGAAGTTGGCGTGGCGTGTTCAATGGCTGCTGGCGCACTTGCAGAAATTATGGGCGGAACGGCATCATCGGTCGAGAACGCAGCGGAAATTGGAATGGAGCACAATTTAGGTCTTACCTGCGACCCTGTTGGCGGTTTAGTTCAAGTGCCTTGCATCGAGCGTAATGCGATGGGTGCGATAAAAGCGATTAACGCCTCGAGGCTCGCTCTTCGCGGTACCGGCGAGCATAAGGTATCGTTAGACAAGGTGATTAAAACTATGCGCGATACTGGAAACGACATGAAAACGAAATACAAAGAAACTGCCCGCGGTGGCTTAGCGGTTAACATTATTGAGTGCTAGCGCTGCACAAACTTTTTATATAAGCAAAAGGGGCCAGCGGGCCCCTTTCTTGTTTGTACACCAAAATTTGGTAACAGGTATCGCGTCTTTTTTGTTGAGCTTGTTATTTTACGGGCAACGTAACGCCCTTAAACATCTTCTCAACTTCATCATTATTTTTTAGCATCATGGCTTTTTCGACTTTGTCTTTTGTTAAGTGAGGCGCAAAGCGCTCAATAAAGTCATACATGTAACTGCGTAGAAACGAGCCTTTTCTAAAGCCTATTTTCGTGGTGCTATAGTCGAACAAATGGCTGGCATCAATTTTCACTAGGTCAGAATCTAACTCTTCATTTACCGCCATGGAAGCAATAACACCAATACCAACACCAAGGCGCACATAGGTTTTAATAACATCTGCATCGGTGGCGGTGAATACAATTTTAGGTGTGAGACCGGCACGCTCAAACGCTTGGTCTAATTCAGAGCGGCCTGTAAACCCAAATACGTAAGTCACAAGCGGATACTTCGCAATATCGCTTATGTCGATAGAGCCCTTTTTAGATAAAGGGTGATCTTTGTTTACGATGACACTTCTATTCCAATGGTAGCAAGGCAACATAACGAGGTCGTTGTATAGATGCAGTGCTTCAGTAGCAATTGCAAAATCCGCTTCACCTTTTGCCGCTAAATCACTTATTTGCGATGGAGTGCCTTGGTGCATATGTAATGACACCTTGGGGTATTTTGTCATAAAGCCCTGAATAACATCAGGAAGCGCATAGCGCGCTTGAGTATGGGTTGTGGCTATGTTGAGTTTACCTTGGTCGGGCAACGTGTGTTCTCTAGCCACCGCTTTTATACTTTCTACTTTGGCCAATATTTCACGAGCAATATTAATAACATCACCGCCGGCATCCGTTACGTGAGTAAGATGCTTTCCACTGCGGCCAAAAATTTGAATGCCCAGTTCATCTTCTAACATGCGAACTTGTTTACTTATGCCGGGCTGAGAGGTGTACAAACTCTCTGCGGTTGCAGATACGTTAAGATTGTTATTGACGACTTCTACTATGTATCGAAGTTGCTGTAGTTTCATTGGCTATACCGCTTCATTGCTCTTTATATACACTATACTCCTATACTTATAACCAAAACTACATTTTTTTAAAGGTTGATATTACTTAATAGCCATAATATTGTTCAAACGATGCTTAAATTGAATAAAATTCAAAAACATGAATTCATTTTGCTTCGTTTTAATCTACATTATAAATAGGTTGTCGCCGCCCTGTTAACTGAGACTCAATGACATCAAACAAACAAATATCTGCCAAAATCGACTTTTCTTCAGTATTAGCCGCTGCTGTGCATGATATGAAAAACTCCTTGTTTTTACTTATTCAGTCAATAGAAGGTTTGAGAGACACATTATCAAAAGAAGACAGTGGCTCGAGAGAACAAGTTGCGAATGTGCACTATGAAGCCTCGCGATTGAATACGACGTTAGTGCAAATACTTTCTTTGTATCGGTCTGAGTTAGAAAGTATCCCTATCAGTTCGGATGAGTGCTTTGTTGCCGATTTAATTGACGATGTTGTAGGGTCAAACGCTTTTTACATAGAACAAAAAAACATCGAAGTCACTGTAAATGTTGATGAAGATGTAAGTTGGTATTTAGACAGCGAGCTTATTTATCTCTTGATAAACGATGTTATTGTCAACGCATTACGCTATGGCACATCTCGTATAGTCATACGGGCAAGCGTTGTCGATGATTATCTGTCAATAAAAATTGAAGACGATGGCAATGGGTATCCGGACGAAATGCTGTCTAAAAGTCATTCAACTTTGAGTAACTTTGAACTGAGCCAGGGCCGAACGGGGTTGGGTTTATTTTTCGCTAAACTGATAGCAGACGCTCATTCGCACAACGATAAGGCGGGTATCATTTCACTGTCCAATGGCGGGAGTCTCGGCGGAAGTGTATTTGAAGTGAAAATACCGTAGAATTAACCAATAATAAGGCGGCCGATATAATGAGAACAAAAGCGAGCGTCGGCAACTGAGCCTAAATTTTATGTAGACAGTGTTTTTAAGATAGCATTTGTTGAACTATGTATTTAGAAATAATGTTTCGGAAATAATGAACTGATGGAACCACACGCATGTACGTGATAATAATTATTCTAATTGTTGTATTGCTCATTGCCGCGATATTTATAAACGCCATTCAGCAACATAGACAAAAGCAGGAAGCTGAGCGCAGAGCAGAATTAGCAAAACAAAAGACCATTGTTGATGAGACAGAAAATGTGCTTTCGGCTTGTACCAACATGCCCGTTTCCTCACGAATTATCGGTATTTTGCATAACCGCATGGCAAACGCGCTTAAAGCGATTGACAGTATTGCCCCAACGCGTGATGTAAAGCAACGCATTGAAAGTAGCAAACAAGCTGCAGACGCGTCACTTCAAACCGACGGTAGTGATAATGTTGACTTTGTACTGCCAGACAATGACAAAACCATCATTCAATATATTCAAGCGGTTAAAAAGCTTCGTATTTTGTTGCGCTCTGAACACAGCAAAGGCCAAGTGGGTTCAAAGCTTTTTTCTGAAGAAGACAAACAGTTAGAAAGACTGCAAGTTAAGGTGAATGTGGAGACTCTGATTAAGCGAGGGCGAACAGCTCAATCGACAAATATGCTGGGGTCTGCTCGCCAGTATTTCGAAAAAGCAAAAATCGCATTAGAGAATCAAACCAATCATGATGAATACGTTTCATCAAAACTTGCTACGCTTAACGCATGGCTAAACGAAATTCAGTCTGACCTTAAAAGCGTTAACGAAAAAGACCGTGCGAGAAAGCAAGAGGAAGAACGGGACGAGCTTGACGAACTCTTTGCACCTAAGAAAAAATGGTAACGCTTTACATGCATTTAATACTGCCGTGTGCTTAGCT
The DNA here is from genome assembly GCF_027257845.1 of Alteromonas sp. BMJM2. GTDB lineage: Bacteria > Pseudomonadota > Gammaproteobacteria > Enterobacterales > Alteromonadaceae > Alteromonas. Next base: position 179,889 of record NZ_JAPVOT010000008.1, read on the forward strand.
TAATCACGGCCTATTCGGCAAACATCTTATTCACTAGCATAGCGCTCTGTGGTCAGCTGCCACAGAGTTTGCGCTGATACAGATAGCCCTCGTCGCTCGTTTCTTAATAGTCCCACTCGTTTACACAATAAACCTTCATTAAAAGGTGCTTTGTCAGAGGGTTCTCTATCACAGGGGGATGCATCAGAAGACGCTTCTGAAGAATTTACCTTTGAAAAAGGAAGCGCGATAAGACCCAATGCTTCCATCTGCTGTTGACAAATTGATGGCATGATAGAAATTCCCAAACCACTTTTGATCAGTTTACCTAACGTAGCCAACTGCCCGGTTTCTGCCACAATATTGGGTTCGCCATATTGTAACAACTCAGCTTCAGTCCACTTTCTTACCGCTGAACCACGATTCATCATCACCAGAGGAAAATTAAGGCACTGCTGCCAGCTCGCTTTATTATTGAATTTTGCAGCCTGCTCTACTGATGCTACAACGACAAAGCGATCCGTGAACAAGCTCTCAAACTCTAAGCCCTCTTTATGTTCAGGTTCAAAGGTAAAGCCAATTTCTGCACGTCCGTTTCTTATCTCCTGAACGACTTGCTCCATTACTACGTCTACAACGCGAAGGTTAATATTGGGCGCTTTGTGATGAAAGTCGTGCAGCAGACTCGGTAAATGTGACTCTGCGAATGACGGCATTGCGGCAATGGTAAGCTGACCTTTTGCCATTGCGAATAAATTCTGAATATCCGAAAATGTATTATCCCAGTCTCTACTTAAGCGAAGTGCGTTGGGTAGCAAAGCCTCTCCCTCGGGGGTTAAACTGACATTTCGTGTGTTTCTCTTGAATAATCTTCCACCTAATTCAGCTTCCATTTTCTTTATTGAAGAAGACAGCGCAGGCTGAGTGAGGAAAAGCTTGGCAGCCGCCTCTGCGAACGTTGTAGAGTGAGCAACTTCGATGAATGCACGCAGGTGACGATAGGAAATGTTCATGGCAATTAATAACTTTATTTTATTAATAAGAAGATAAATTCAATTTTACATAAGTTGCTACAGAACAGATACTATTTGTTAACAATCCATTAGTGGAGAATTAAATGGCTGGATTTAATAAAGTAGTTAACACATATGAAGAGGCACTCTCGGGGTTATCGGACTCAATGACGGTGATAGCCGGAGGATTTGGTCTTTGTGGTATTCCTGAAGGTTTGATTGCACATATTAAAACCATGGGCGTAAAAGATCTTACTGTCGTATCGAACAACTGTGGCGTCGATGGATTCGGATTAGGCTTACTCCTAGAAGATAAGCAAATTTCTAAAATGGTGTCGTCTTATGTTGGCGAAAATGCATTATTCGAGAAACAGTTGTTAAACGGTGAACTTGAGGTAGAGCTAACGCCTCAAGGTACCCTGGCCGAGAAAATGCGCGCTGGTGGTGCAGGAATTCCAGCGTTCTATACCGCTACTGGTTATGGAACCCCTGTGGGCGAAGGCAAAGAAGTTAAAGAATTTGATGGCCGTCCGTATATACTAGAACACGCCATTACTGGCGATTTTGCCATTGTGAAAGCGTGGAAAGCCGACAAGTTTGGGAACTGTGTATTTAGACACACAGCGCAAAATTTTAACCCAATGGCGGCAACAGCAGGCAAAATTACGGTAGTGGAAGTAGAAGAGATCGTAGAGCCTGGAACCTTGTCTCCTAGCGAAATTCATACGCCGGGGATCTACGTTAACCGCATTATTAAAGGCGAATTTGAAAAACGTATAGAGCGCCGTGTAGTAACGAAGGAGGACGTGTAATGGCTTTAACGAGAGACCAAATTGCAATGCGAGTTGCACAAGAGTTTAAAGACGGTGACTACGTAAACCTCGGTATCGGCATTCCTACCCTTGCAGCCAATTATGTGCCTGGTGACATCAGCGTTATGCTTCAATCAGAAAACGGCTTATTAGGAATGGGACGATACCCAACCGAGGCCGAAGTTGACGCAGACATGATTAATGCAGGTAAAGAGACCGTGACGGCGACCATTGGCGCATCAATATTTAATAGTGCAGAAAGTTTTGCCATGATCCGAGGTGGCCATGTGGACTTTACGGTGCTCGGTGCCTTTGAGGTTGATGTGTCTGGCAATATTGCGTCTTGGATGATCCCTGGAAAGCTTGTTAAGGGTATGGGCGGTGCAATGGATTTGGTAGCAGGCGCTAAAAATATCATTGTGACTATGACTCACACAGATAAACACGGTAACTCAAAACTTCTACCAGCGTGTACGCTCCCCCTAACAGGCGTAAACTGTATAACGCGTATTATCACTGATCTCGCCGTTCTATCCGTAGAGAACGGTGCTTTCGTATTGCAGGAAAAAGCGCCTGGTGTATCTGTAGAAGAGATTAAAGAGAAAACCATTGGTAAGCTTATTGTGCCAGATGATGTAGCAGAAATGGTGTTATAAAATCTATTGGGTGATTGCAAAGCAATGATGACAGCGCATGTAAAATATGTATCTGCTCCCATGTTGTCAACAAGCACGCTAGACGATATTAACTAAAAGCTGGAAGATAATGAGCTAATCGCATAAGGGGTTAATACCTTCACTGTGCGCATTGTGAAAGTTCTTCCGGCTTTTTTGCTTTTTATGGCTATGTTTTCACTGAATAGATATCACTTACTTTCAAATCAGTAGCCTTTAAGGGATAATGCCCACGAATATTCACATAGAGGCTCTACCTTGCTAGTTACTGACTTACCGGTTCATCATAAAATTATCTCCAAACTTGAAAGTAAGAACATCACCACCCTTACGGAAATTCAGGAGCGGACAATGCTACCCGGTATTCAGGGTAAGGACATTATCGCGTCCTCAAAGACAGGCTCAGGTAAGACTTTCGCCTTCTTAGTACCTGCGATTAATCGTCTCATGTCTCAAAAAGCACTGAGTCGACAAGACCCTCGTGCACTTATACTTGCTCCAACCAGAGAACTGGCGAAGCAAGTTTTTATTGAAGCAAAGTCAATGTGTAGTGGCCTAAGTTTGTCCTGCGAACTCATTGTTGGCGGTGAAAACTTCAACGACCAAGTAAAAGGTTTGCGTCGCAATCCTCATATTATTGTGGGCACCGCTGGCCGTATAGCCGACCACTTGATTGGCAAAAGCATGTATTTAAACGGCTTAGAACTACTCATTTTTGATGAAGCTGACCGCATGCTTGATTTGGGTTTTGCCGCTCAGCTTAAGTTAATTAATACCTACGCCGACCACAGAAAGCGTCAAACCATGTTGTTTTCCGCCACCCTCGATAACATTGAGCTTAAGCACATGACAACGCAACTCACTCATTCAGCGGTAAGAGTGGCTGTGGGTAGCTCTACGGGCGAGCATGGCGATATAGAACAAACCTGCTTTTTTGCTGATAACGTGAGTAATAAAGACGAAATCCTTCGGTTTGAACTCGCTAAACGAGAGTACAACCAAGCGATTGTGTTCACCGCTACCCGCGAAGATACCGATAGGATTGCTGCAATACTCAACGAAGATAACCTTGAGGCTATCGCCTTAAGAGGTGATTTAGCTCAGCATCAACGTGCTTCTATCATGAGCAGTTTTTCTAGAGGCCAGCAAAGTGTTCTGGTAACAACGGATTTAGCTTCTCGTGGTTTAGACTTATCAAAAGTCGGTTTAGTAGTTAACTTCGACCTTCCCAAAAATGCCGATGAATATATTCACCGAATTGGACGTACCGGCCGAGCAGGACAAAAAGGCGAAGCTTTCTCTCTTGTTGGTCCAAGAGACTGGAACAGTTTCGAGGCACTTAAAACTCATCTTCAATACGCCCTTGAATGTAAACCTCATGATGAATTTAGTGCAAAATTTGAAGGTTTCACTAAGAAGAAGAGTACGCAGAGTAAAGGAAAACCAATAACAGGCAAAAACCGTGATGCTAAGCCTGTTAGAGCAAAGCCTGTAAGACGTGTTGACCCTATGGAAGGTGCGGATATTGGAATGGTGCCGGTGAAGCGCAAGCCCCGTAATACTAGTGAGCCTGATTCTGAGGAAGAATAGTCAATCAAACACTCACGGGTGCTAATACAAAAAAAGCGAGCTTATGCTCGCTTTTTTTGTTCGTGTTTGAAATGGCCGTTATTGCAAACGTATTAGTATTCCCACCAACACTCTTGCCACCATTCTAAAAACTCTTCGAAGTCTATATAACCGTCGTCATTGCCGTCGATTAATTTAAAGCCTTCTTCAACGTGGCTCGCCTTAGTTTTCGGCGAAATAATGGTTAAAAGCTCAATAAACTCGGTTAAATCTATTTGACCATTTCCGTCACGGTCAAAAAAACTGAAGTCTTTTCTTATCTCTTCAATTTTTGCATCTGAAAGTTGAGTACTCACTCTCATTCCTTAAAAAACAACAACGATGGGGTGAGTGTATCGTCTCTCCTTTCGAGTGTCTATGCCTCTTTTTCTTTTGCCTTTTCATTTGCTTTTAAGGCGCGATTACGCTGTGCTTGAGCTTTCTCTAAGCGCTTTTGTTCCATGGTCAGTCTAGCGTCTGTTCCGACGTGTTCTTGCTGTCTAGCTTTCGCTAGCTGTACCTGCTTCTCACGCTCTCTAAATCGAGAGATTTGATCTTCAGTATGGGTGCCGTGGCAATGGGGACAGCTCACTCCTGGCTCGTATTTATCACTCTCTTTATCTTCTGCAGTGATGGGTAAACGACACGCATAACATTGCTCGTAATGACTCTTCTCTAAGTCGTGATTGACCGCCACTCTATTATCAAAAACAAAACAATCACCTTCCCACAAGGATTCCTCTTTTGGTACATCCTCTAGGTATTGTAGAATTCCGCCCTCTAAGTGATAAACGTCTTCAAAACCTTGTTCTTTGAGATAGGCAGTAGATTTTTCGCAGCGTATTCCGCCTGTGCAGAACATGGCAACTTTCTTGTTTTTAGCCGGATCTAGGGATTTAGCGACGTACTCAGGAAATTCCCTGAAGGTGTCGGTTTTTGGGTCTATCGCGTTTTTAAACGTACCAATTTCTATTTCATAGCCATTACGTGTGTCGATAACGGTAACGTCTGGGTCGCTTATTAACTCATTCCATTCACTGGGCTTTACGTAGGTACCTACGGTTTGCCGAGGGTCTATCCCTTCAACACCCATGGTGACAATTTCTTTTTTAAGTTTTACTTTAGTGCGATAGAAAGGCTGCTCATCGTGAAGAGACTCTTTACAGGAAATAGGGTTAATCCGCTCGTCACTATTTAGGTAACTGATTAATGCATCGATACCTTCTCTGGGACCAGAAACGGTTCCGTTTATCCCTTCATGAGCGAGTAGAAGCGTGCCTCTGATGCCATTTTTTTCCATGACGTCAGTAAGTGGCTGGCGCATCTCCTTAAAGTTTTCAAGCGCGACGAACTTGTACATCGCGCATACAATATATTTTGATTCAGATTGTGTAGACATTATTTTAACCTTTGCTGATTGGAGCGTAAGACCAGTGCAAAATGCGGCGCGCAGTATACCAAAACGATAGGTAAAACCAATGGGAAAATCGAACGAAGTTTATTACAGTAGATCTAAATCAACAAAACTGCCCTACACTGCCATCCTAACATGCTCTTCATTTTCGTCCTTGGCGCTAATAATGTCATACAGCATAGTATTGTCTTCTTCGATGTCACTCTTGTAAATATTGGCTAAACGCTTTTGAGTCCCCAGACTGCAGTTATTCTTAACATCATCGGGTATGCGTGACGCGTCGTCAAATTGGGCAAGCGGTGAAGGGTTCATCGATAAGAATAAGCGAGCAGAGGCTAAATCAGATGACATGAGTGATCCCAACGTAGCCATATTCGCCCAATCTTTATCTGCAGCTTGTAATGCGGGCTGTCTGTAGTGACTCAGGTTACTTATTTCGTTTTGATAGGGTGAGTCTTCGCTCTTTGCATGTGGCGTTAAATGTATAGGATGGGCTAACGCATTTTGATGCATGGCTAGATACAGAGCAAACAAGCGACCTTGTGAGGAGGCTTTTGCCAATGCACCGTTAAACTCCCAGCGGTAACTAGGGTCCAATTCAACGGTACTGTTTGAATTGACTTGCTCAACGCTCATGATGAAAAACTGTAGTGATATTCATACGTTAGTTGTCGGCTGAATAATAATATTCTGAAGGATCAAATTGCTCATTACACATTTTTAAACCATCATTATGTTTTCTCGCTCTGCAAATCTTTGAGGATGCAGTGAAATACAGTGATAAAAGAGTACTGATTGTTGAAGATCAGCGACCATTTTTGCTTATGCTTAAAGGATTATTGCAATCGATGGGCGCTACCAACATCGTGACAAAATCCTCAGCGGAACAAGCTATTTCTGAAGCCAAACGCACAAAGTTCGATATTGTGGTTTGCGATCTACACTTAGGCGCTGATTTCAAAAATGGCTATGAACTAGTCGAAGAGCTGCGAGTAAAGCGACTAATTAAAACGACCTCTGTATTTATTTTGATAAGTGCAGACAGTACTCGCTCAATGGTACTTGGTTCTATTGATAGAAGACCTGACGACTTTTTAATTAAGCCCTTTTCTCAGGTGCAATTGAAAAGCAGAATTAGTAGAGCATGGCAAAAGCGACAGTTTTTGCAGCAGGCCTATGAACATATAGAAAAAAAACAACTCACTGATGCAATAACAGTACTCACCACCTTGTACAACAAACCTTCACATTACAAGGGACATTGTGAACAACTGCTAGTGGAAACTTACCGTCGAAAAGAAGACTGCAAAGGAGCGCTAGCTGTCTTAGCTCCCTACACTAGCGGCAAGCCCGTATTGTGGGCTCAAATTGCATTGGGAAAAACCTACATTCAAAACGCCGACTACGACAAGGCTATCACTATCGCGATGAAAACCCTTAAACGGAATCGTTTTAGCGCTGATGCAAACGACATATTAGCCCTCGCTCATCAGGGGTTAGAAAATCGAGAAGCGGCTTTAAACGCAATTAAAGAAGCCATTAAACTATCGCCTTACTCAGTTTCTCGTCATTTGCAAGCTTGTGAAATAGCAAAGCAAAATCTGGATTTCGTCACTGCTGCCTTATCATGTAGCGCTATTTGGAATCTTTCTAAGCGCACCGTGCATAAGAATAGTCTGCATTGGTGTACGTTAGTACGTAGCCTTCTTGATGTAGCAGAGCATTCTGACGACAAAAAGCAGCGGAACAAATATCAACAAGAGGCATTATTAGCACTCCAGCGAGGTAAATTTGACGAGCACCTTTTAAGAATGGATCGGAATTTCGATGTGGATATTTTCGGTAATATCGTCAACGCCAGAGTGAACGCAATAGACGGAAAATTGATTGATGCAAAAAAACACCTAGTCAACTCGCAAGTTGCTATCGAGGAAAAATACGCTGAGCATCCCACCGTTTATCTGCCTGACAGTATTAATGTGATGTATTCATTGGGAGAGTATGATGATGCGATTGCCCTGTCGAAAATTGTGGCAACCAGAACAGATGAATTAGATCAGAACAGCGCATCTATGCTTGAACAAGAGGCAGAAAAAGCAAAAACCAACTTGGCAAATTATCAGCAGTTTAATCGTGAAGGTATTCAGCACTATCAACAGAACTCATATGAGCGAGCAAAAGCGTCGTTTGCTTTGGCTCAAAATTATGCCCCAGTGAATATTGGTGTTGCGCTAAATTTACTTCAGTGCCTACTTCAGCTATTTAAAATTATCGACAAAGCAGACTCGCAGATGGCTGGTGAATGCAGGCGCCTTTATAAATTATTGGACAATATCCCACTCAAAGACGCCTACAGCGAAAAGTACTCAAATTTGCGTGACGAGTTATCGCTTTTTCTAGGATTATAGCTTTTTAACTGGTAACTACTTCTGAAACCTCTCTACTGTTGTAGTAAATTCATCAATATTATCGATGAGAGTTTTTCTTTGAGAATCACTGAGGGTGGATGCTACTTCCGAGACCATGGTGGCTGCCACTTTCATATTATGCGCGCTGGCTTGCTGGTAGGCTTCGCTTCGATATTCATCTGGGTTTTGCATTAAATAGGTTAAGTCTTGAACAAAATTCGAATTGGTGGTTTTGGTAATGAACAATCGACGGGCTGCATTTTGAATTTTTCTGCGATACTGCAACCACTCGTCAGACGTTGATACAAACTGGGCGTTGTAGGTAGCAATAATTTGTTTTTGCTCGTCAGACAAATCGCCAATGCGCTCTTCTACGTTCTCGGTCATCCGCTCAATACGCTTTTCACTGCGCTCGGTCTGTGATTGTTCGAGAAACTCCTTTCGCTCCTCTTCTTCTTCCTTATTGTCTTTTTCTAGTGTAGCGAATAACGACACTATTTGTTGGTCAGTAAGATCAACAGCAAGTTCAGCGAGTTCCGGGCTTATCTCCGCTCGCACTCTTTCCCAATGGGTCCTCACGTCATTGATATGCCCATAGACAGTGTCGTAGTCTAACTCACGGTTTAGTACTTGCTGTTTAAGTGTTTTCAGCTGATTCTCATAGCGTTTCAACTCACTGCGCTTATGCCACTGTAGCCAATTAGTTAAGTAGTCATCGAACCTTTCTTCTTGCTTATCGTTTAACTCTACATAATCATCTAGATACCAATATACCCACCAATCTAAGTTGTCGTAGGCGAGTTTAGAGGTACACGCCGTAAGAGAAATGAGTAGAAAAAAAATTACAGCAACGCGCATTCTGATTAACCTTCAATATGTTGTGTGCAAATAGCGTATTTATGTATAGACCGCCGAAACAGAAAAAGTGCAATATTAATGACGTCCCTTCCTGACTTCTGTTCTACTTTTTACAATAAATGTGCTCTACTTTTATACTATAAGAACGAAACCTACTGAGAAGGACTTTATTGTGTCAAAACGTGTCGCAGTATTAACGTCGGGTGGTGATGCACCGGGTATGAATGCATGTATTAGGGCAATTGTGATTGCCTGCAAAAAGCGGAATTACGATTTAATAGGCTACCTTCATGGCTACAATGGACTCATTAAGCAGGAGTCGATCTCGCTTTCCTTAGACTCGACGCACAATCTTATTCAACAAGGTGGAACCGTGCTACACAGCGCTCGCTGTAAAGCCTTTACAGAAGAGACAGGTATGAAGAAGGCCGCGGCTAATTTACTTGAGGCTGACGTAGATGCGCTTCTTGTTATTGGCGGTGATGGTTCTTTTCGCGGGGCTTGTCGCTTAGCTGATTATTATCACGGCCAAATTATTGGCATCCCAGGCACGATAGATAATGATATAGCCGGCACAGATGCCACCATTGGCTACTACACCGCCATAGACACAGCTATGAACTCAATAGATAAGGTGCGAGATACTGCCGATGCATTTGAACGCATATTTTTAGTTGAAGTTATGGGGAGACACGCTGGTTTCTTAGCATTGAACGCCGCGCTCTCTTCAGCAGCGGATTATGTAATATTGCCAGAATATTTTGAATCGCCAGAAGGTGAGATAAAGAAAATTCTTACTCAAATTCATGGTCAACGCCGCGTGAGAGGCTCAGTGAGTTTTATTGTAGTTGTAGCGGAAAACGTGTGGCCAAATGGTTTACAGGCCCTTACTGAAGCGCTTAATAAAAGTGGAATAACCGACGTTAGACCAGTGACGCTTGGTCATGTACAACGAGGCGGCACTCCAGTAAGCAACGATAGGTTACTTGCCACTTCATTAGGCGAGTATGCCATAAGTCTTGTTGGTACGGGTAAAAGCAATATCATGGTAGGGGAAGTGAACAGCGAGCCAACCATTGTGCCGCTAGCTAGCACTAGTGATAATAAGCCCCTTAACCAGGCTCAAGTAAGTTTAATGAAATCGATTATGAATGAAAGGTATAGCTAAGGTGGATACCCTAACCAGCAAGCGCGTAGGCGCTTGCTGAGGATTTATTAACGCTTATTTTCTGATTAAGCCATTTAATATCTAATACGCAAAGCTGTGCTACATTTTCATTGCAGCTTTTACTTTATCACGATGGCTTCTACTAACTTTCAACTCTGTCTCATTTTGCAGAATAAGGTGGTATTCGCCACTAATGTGACTTACGAGCTTTTTCACAAAACGGATATTCGCGATGGCAGAACGATGCACTCGTACAAAAAACTGAGGGTTCAGCTCCTGCTCCAGCTCCTTCATGGTTTTGCGCATAATGTGCATACCGTCAAGCGCGTGGACACACATGTAATCACCCGCGGCATCTATCCACTGAATGTCCTGAACATTGACCCGCGTTACTTCTGAGCCATCTTTAATAGCAAGCACATCGGGATAAGGGTTTGTTTCTACTGGCTCGCCATTAGCTAGCTTACGTAGAATCTCTTCACAATCATCGCCAGTTAATTCTGCAACTAAACTCACTAGTCTTTGTGACTGTTCGTCTTGGTGTGCCGTGCTGGTGTATTCTCTTACCTTATCGAGGGCTGCGCCAAGTCGTTCGTCATCTGCTGGTTTTAATAGATAATCCAACGCATGCACGTCAAACGCTTTAATCGCATAGCTGTCGTATGCAGTGACAAAAACAATCATCGGAATAGGCTGTTTGAGCTCGCGAAGTTTATGAATTACCTGAAATCCATTAAGCCCTGGCATCTGAATATCTAAAAAAACAAGGTCTGGCCGATGTTGAGAAATACTGCTTACCGCCTCAAGACCATTTTGGCACTCGGCCAGCACTTGAATATCGCTATGACGTTCAAGCCTTGCACGTAACCCTCTGCGAGCTAGCGGCTCATCGTCTACCACGATGGTTTTAATCATTTGCTTGGTCATATCATACATCCTTTACGTCATAGGGAATACGAATTCGAACTCGTACGCCTGAGGGCTGATTGTGCTCAATAGAAAATGCGAAATTGCGTTGATAAAGTGACTGTAAACGCTCTTTTATATTCACAAGTCCCACGCCATTCTTGCGGCTTAGCTGGCCATCTTGAATATCTGCACCAGGGCCGTTGTCGGCTACGTCCATTAATAAATCGTTACCAAAGGTGCGGGCAGTTACTGCAATTTGACCGCCGTTTTCCATTCTTGAGATGGCATGTTTGATCGCATTTTCAATAATGGGTTGCAATATCATACTTGGTACTAACGCAGACTCGCATTTTGGATCGATATCCCATACCACTTCTAATCTGTCATCGAAGCGCACTTTTTCTATTTCAAGGTATAAGCGAAGTACCTTTATTTCTTGACCCAGCGGAACACGCTTGATGGGATCGTTATCTAACGAGTAGCGTAAAAAGTTGCTGAGTTTAGAAACCATTGCCTCAGCGGTATCATTTTCTTTCAATAAGATTAACGTTGAAATAGCGTTAAGCGTGTTGAATAAGAAATGAGGGTTTAATTGATAGCGCAGCATCTTGATGTGGGCTTGATGAGCCATGGTGCTTGCTTTCAGGGCATTCTGCTTTTCTTTTTGCAGCATCTGAAAGTTTTTGATACCAAAATATACGCCACTCCAACACCCGACCATGATCAGTGAGTTTATCGTGTTGGTAAAATACATGTACCATTCATCTGGTCGGTAACCGTGCTTGTATATCTCCCAGTAATTAATATTTTTGACCACAGCCCATACTAGTGCGACGACGTAGCACGATGCGATAACGATGAGGATCATTTTAAGAGGCGAACGCTTTCGAGCCCACCTGTACACATATCGCAATGGAATGGTTAGCAGCCAACCTGCGTATGCGTTTAACATGATGATGAAGACCCAAATGGATCTGACGTCATGCAGAAAGGAGCCTATGTAGTAAATTAGCGCAAATCCTGCCCACCCTGCACTATGCAGAGTCCAAAATAAACGCTCGTTACTTTCTATTACACGCTGAAAGCGACTCAATGTAACACCAATTTATCATTACCGAATATAGAGCTTATAACCAAATTATACGCTCACAATCTACTGACCCAAGCAGCTTGGTCGTGTTGGTAGTGCGTCTGGTCGCAGCGACGGACAGCTTGACCTTTGTTGTGGAATTTCGCTGCAACAAGTGCCTCGCTTAAATAAGAGGTATGGTTAAACGACAACACGCCCTACCTTGCTGCGTCGCTAGTGTTAGTCACTTCTTAATAACTGATATTCATTCGTTTAAGCCAATGCACCCACCACCATGCAGGCCCAACAAGCAGAAAACGAAGGTCTTCGAAGAATGACGGCTTCTTGCCTTCAATTTTGTGACCAACAAACTGTAAAACCCACATAACCACAAACAGCGCTAAACTAAACTTCCAAACGGAAATATCAAAATGAGCTAACATATTGACCACACCAAAACACGCGATAGTCAGTAATGTCATCGCCGCACCAATAGGGCCAGACAATGAGAAGTAGTAATAGAGAATTGGAATAGCGATAATATGCGCCCAGGTAATATCAAAATGAGCAATAGCGTCTGGAGTGGGTATGCTCCACAGTAATCCGAGGGTCACCAAATAAATACTCGGCACTGCGATAGCGTGAATGATCACGTTGGTCTTATTTTGGTGGCTTTCACCATACTGCATCAACAGCCTTTCAATACTTCTCATTATTCCTCACCTTATTATTTGAGTTATCGTTTGTCAGGTTTTTGTTTCTTTCTTCATCAAGCCGACGGTACACACTTTCAGCTATTGAAGAACATTATGTCACTAAGGTATGTCTTGCGAGCAACTCACCAATCATTGCATCACCGGATTGAAATTTGATTCCATAATAAACCACGCGATTGTCTAATTTGTGATTTTTAACCATAGCGTTAATCTCAACAGGCTTACTATCAAGCATATATACAAGCGTTATTTCGGTATTGTCAATTAAAATGGGCCATTCAGGCTTAACTTGAAGCCCTATTTTACAACCGTGTTTTGATAAATCGACAATAATGCCAGACGCGTTTTCATCACCTTCAAAAACCTCTGAGATAATATCTACCGCAATACCTGGTAGCGAGCGAGTTGAGGCACGAAGCCCTATTCGCTGTATCCGTGACGGAAAGCTAGTTATAAGTATTCCGGCAGGTTTAGATAGCAATTTCAGTACTTTTACCCGATAGGCAATGACTTGCCCTGCGCTTCCTTCCACTATCGAGCGCACAACAACGACGTTATCAACCGTTAATGCATCTCTTACCGTAATCCACTTTGATGATGTAGGAATATGGAACAACATACAGTTGTTGGTATGCATGCCTAAATATTCTGTTTTAACGCGTTTAGACGCAGCAGGCATGGTTATCTCAAGATCCACAACATCCCCTGGTCGAAACGCGTTGAGCGCCTCAAAATCTTCTTCGCTTAGCGTTTTAGTGCCAGTTCTTTCAACCATAGGATTACTACTCAGCCCTTCTCATCCTGTTAGAAGCAATATCGGTCGCGCTATCGCTAACTAGAAACACATTTGGCTTCGACAGTATTTCAGATAGTGTAGAGCGCGTTTGATGCTTAAGTAAGCTCACTTCAGTATTCACTTATAGTACACTAGTTCTTAACTACGTAAATAAAATGAGTTTTTATGTCTGATAACACGCTGCATTATTCACTTAACATATCTCAGTGGCAGGCCCATCAATTTGATGTTCAGCTATCAATACCTGCTCATAGTGGCTCAACACTAACGCTTTCTCTACCTAGTTGGATACCGGGTAGTTATATGGTTCGCGATTTTGCAAAAAACATTATTTCGCTGTCTGCAAAGAAAACAGCTGCGAATACACTATCAGCAGAATCCTCCACGCAATCATCAGTTAGCATTGAGAAGTTAGACAAACAAACGTGGTCAATACAGACTGATGGTGATGCTTGCATTATCGATTATACGATTTATGCCAATGACTTATCTATTCGGTCTGCCTTTATCAATCATGAATATGCGTTTATTAATGGAACCAGTGCATTTCTACATATTGAAGAATTTGAACACTCACAGCATCAGCTTGAAATAACACTAGACGATAATATTCCATCGAACTGGAATGCGCATACGTCGATGGAAACCCGAGAGCCCTGTTCTTTAGATAGTAAGATAGACGCCGATGCCAATGCCAGCACCAATGCTAGGGGCTGGTATTTTGAAGCGAAAAACTATGATGAGTTTATCGACCATCCCATTTATGTAGGCGTGGCCGATACGTACGAGTTTGAAGTAGATAACGTGAACTTCACGCTGCTATTTTCAGGCAACAACAACATTGATTATGCGAGAATTGCGAAAGACTTAGCCCCTATTTGCCAACATCACCTGTCGCTATTTGGTAAGCCCTACCCGGTAGAAAATTACCTGTTTATGACCCTGCTAGCCGATAACGGTTTTGGAGGTTTGGAGCACAAATATTCTACGGCATTGCTTTACCCTCGCTTTGAGCTTCCTCTCATTGGTGACGGCGAAGAAAAAACAGACGGATACGTTACGTTTTTAAGTCTTTGTAGTCATGAGTTTTTTCACACATGGCACGTGAAACGCATTAAGCCTAATGTGATGGTAAAACCGGATTTATCCAAAGAAAGCTATACTAATCAACTGTGGATATACGAAGGGTTTACAAGTTTCTATGACGACGTCGCCCTTGCTCGTGCTGGCACAATACCAGCGCAAAAGTACCTCGACATTGTTGCTCAAAATATAAGCAGGCTTTTGCAAAACGCAGGACGATTTAAGCAAAGTGCGGCTGAAAGTAGTTTTGATGCATGGACAAAGTTTTACAAGCAAGACGCCAGTGCCACTAACAATATTGTTAGCTATTACACCAAGGGCGGTATTATCGCGTTAGGGCTCGATTTGCTATTGCGAGAGCAATCAGACGATAGGGTTTGCCTCGACGATGTCATGCGCGTTTTATGGCAGCAGTACGGCAAAGATGAAAGCGGAACACCGGATAATGTCATACAGACGTTATGTAAAGCGCACTTTGATATTGATGTATCAGATTATTTAAATAGCGTTGTATACCATACAGACGATGTTGAATTAGACGCATTAGTCCAACGAATTGGTGTTGCACTTCGCACTCGGGCAAAGGTATCTAGCGAAGATAAAGGCGGCTTATCAATAAAAGCGCCAATGAAACGACAGCTTGGCGCGACACTTAAACCAGCCCCATTGGGACTGACTGTTGCTCAAGTATTTGAGGGGCTTGCCGCCATGCGCGCAGGGATATTACTTAACGATAATATTATCGCTATAAATGGGCATGTGGTTTCTCAAGGCAAGTTACAACGTATTTTAGATACAACGTTAGAGTCAACAGCAGAAGTCAGCGTAATTCGAGACGGCCAATTGTTAAACCTGACCTTACCTATTATGGAAGCAAGAAAAGATATGGCGTTTTTTGAGATAAATGACGCAGACGCATTTAATCAATGGCTTGGGGTTAAATAGATAATATAAGGCGATGCGTTTATGCATCGCCTTACTCCACCGACTGTTCGGCTATTGCGGAGTGCCTGTTACAATAGTTTGCGGATCTAAGCGCATTTTACCAAGGTTGATACGCCAGTCTAAGTGTGGGCCGGTGGCCCGCCCCGTTTCACCGATGGTACCTATTTGCTCGCCTTTTTTAACCCTATCCCCAACATTAACGGTCATACTGTTTAAATGAAGAAAGGTAGAGAACACCCGCATCCCATGGTCGAGAATAAGAGTATTGCCTGAATAATATAAATCCTCTGCCATAGTGACAATGCCATCCACGGGGGCATAGACAGGCGTACCTGTCGGAGCACCCACATCTACGCCGTAGTGTGGCCACTTAGGCACGCCGTTCAACACCCGCTGGCTGCCGTATACGCCAGTAATGGGGCCTTTAGCGGGCCATGTAAAACGAGTAAACAGCGCATCTAAATCGCTGTTAGTGCTTCTCGCTTTTGCCACGTTTATATTGTCTTGCTTAATACGCTGAGTGACCGATGCCGGCGGCGTTACCATCTTTTGTTCTAAACCGTCAATGCGCTGAATGTTGTATTCACGCTTTTCTAACGTAATGTGACGCACTGTTTCGCTACCATCAGCAAGCGTTACTGTAAGGGTATGTTCAAGGGGTGCAGTTCGATCGAAACCAATAACAAACTTTCCATCACGATTTGTGGACACAGCCGAATCATTTAGGGTCACAGTTGCATTTTTAGGTACTTCACCGCGTAACAACGCACCTTGTGTAAATACTCCGTTTAACACGAGTGGTGATGGTTGCTTGTCATCGCTGTGCTTGGTATCCATTTTACTGCTTGGGAGTGAGCTATCTGAAAAAGCGCCAGTGGAATACACTTTTGCAGCATAAGCGTTTATAGAAAAGCTCCCGATAACAAATGCAGCTAGCACAGAGGTGAAGTGTGTGGTGCTATTTCTAGTATTCAGTGAAAACTTCATGAGGTCGAAATCCTTTACCAACAAAAATGTGTGTTTTGCGGAGACTCTAATAATAGTAAGTAGGCCATGTCTTTACGACAAATCAACAAGCCGAGTAAAAATCATTATTCAGCCTAACCCATTTTTAGCACTCCTGTGGGCATTCGCATGCACCAGTGTCCAAGGGCAGTTGCTAAGTTCTATTTACTACGATATCGACGCTATAACAAGGTAGCTAGGATACAGACGCTTAGCCTGCATCCAAACTTATTGGTTACGCGTTACCCAGAAACTAATGCGCCTTTGCCAACGCCTTCGTACGCAACCACTCTGCATTCGCCGCTTGGCGTTCTTTTCTTTTGTTCCACTAACAAATACTGCGCTAGACACTCTACCGTGGAATCTGTCTCAATCACTTCACACACTGCTTTAGCAATAAGTAGCTCGAAGTATCCTTGCGAAGACTCATAGCCAAAACACAAATAGTCATCAGGTACGTCAACAGAGCCTGATAACTTTCTGTCATCGTAGTGAATTTCATCTTCGCGAGTGGCAACGTAAATATCTTCCCAACGTTTTGCCCAATAGGTTTGGCTTTCTTCACATATCTTGCCATCAAGATAGATGTCGATACGCGAACGATGGCCATGTGCTATGCGCTGACAATTGCCATCGTGCTTTTTGAGACCATGGGTATAGTGATAAAACGGTGAACTTATTACTTCCGTTCGTAGATTCAATGTCAAATTATCTACATTCTCGGGAAGATGCGTGGCAAGCACCTCTTTAAGATAAACCCCTACCGAGTCCATAGTGATCACATCGGAATATAAAATGGCATAGGCTTCAGCCGGGCAATAAAGCATGATTTTCTCGCCGTTCTCACGGGTAAAACGCACTTCAACTTGCTCGCTGTCTTCATCGTGAATAACCTCTGACCCACTATATTCTGCGGGCACGAGAAGTTTGTGATCGACATATTCGTCAATCAATCGCTTGAGGTTTTTCTTCACGTGTCCAAAATCTTGGACCATGCTCTCTTCGTTCAGTTCGCCGTCCAATACTACATCGACAATCCAACTTTCCCCTACCATTCCGCGCTTCGGACACAGGTATGAAAAGTCCATTACTGTCAGATCATTTACAAATAATTGCATAACACCCTTTAATCGAGTTTATTTTCTGTTGCTAGTATACTTTTTTTATCACTTGAGCGCAGTCATTAGTCCATTGAGGACTGTCGATTGAGCTGATCTTTTAAATTCGGTGGAATACCGCGGATAGTTAGCGTATCGGTGGCAGGGTCATAAAATACTCTATCCCCCATCAGTTTGCGCTCGAAGCTCACCGACACGCCACCGCCTTGGCCTGTAAATTTCGCCAGCTGTTTAAGCGCAGCAGGGTCGGGCTGTATTTCTTTTTCCAGCGGTACTTCCAGTGAGTCGGTAAACGCGGCAAAATTGTTTTTCGTTTCTTCATTCGAAGGCAAGCGGTTCGCTATTTCATCTACTGACAAACTTTCGCCAGCATCAATTTGCTCTTTGAAATAGGATTTCACTTGCTCTCGATGTTGGTGCTGTTCCTGAGGATCAAGCGATTCGCTGGCCAGGTAAGCATCAACCGAGGAAATAAGCTGCTTATTTTGCTGTTTTACATCAACAAGTTCTTCACAGCCTACAAACTGCATAAAAAAGTCTGATACCTTACGGCCCATTCGCCCTTTAATAAAGCTCACGTAACGCTGTTGCTCAGGCTGAATATCCCACTGCGTTAAATCGAAACGCACTGCGAGCTGCATTCTCGCTAAATCAAGATGCTCTCTTGCTGATAAGTCGAGTGAATTAGTCACCTCAACGTGTGAGCGCGTATTGAGTAACGCAATCATAAGAAACTGGGTAGATAGATACTCATACTGGCAAAATATTAAAAAGCCAGTTTCAACCGTACCTGTGTCTGCGAGCGTTTTCACAAGGCGATGAGTAGCATCAACAGAAAAGTCATGAAATGCGTCCTCTACATTGTCACCTCCTGCTTTGTGTACACTCAGGTAATTTTTTAAGCCCTCAGCGAAACCGGATACATTTTGTACTGCACTCTCTTGTGAGCTGTCTTTGTCGCTATCGTTAGTATCGGCGATGCTAGGCACTTCTGAAACAAAATGGCCAACCCCCTTGCCAGGTTTAGCGTTAAAGCTGTGATTAATTTGATGGGCGAGTGACTCTATTTCTGGGGTAACCGCTAAACATTTATCGCGAGGGATAGCTTCAATTTTTTCTTCTTTGTTAACGATTAAACGATGAACAACAAAGTGGTGAATCAGTGCACTCATAATTGATCGGGTGTCCTGTTGCTTAAAAAGTGTATGAAATGCCCAAAGAATTGTGGGTTTTTAGAATGAATGATTGTACTCACTCAAACAACGATTATAATCATTTTACGAGTAAAACCATTCTTTTTATCAAAGAAAACATAAAAAAGAGGCGTAGCAATGCCCCAAAACAGCCGTTACAGCAACGACGAATTCGAAGCACTGATGAACAAGGTAATACTAACACTTGAAGAAAGTGGTGCAAATCGCGATCTTTCACTTATGGTGTTAGGCAATGTCATTACCCATATCTTGAATACGCAAGTTAAGCCAGAAAGCCGCGAAGCGATGGCCTCTCAGTTTGCCGACGTGTTGAAGAAAAGTGTCAAAGCGTAATAAGGTAGTTCTATGATACTTGCCGAATCTCCTCGCCGCCAGCGTGTTACAAAGCTAGTGAACTGGGGGCATTGGTTTGCCCTAGCCAATATAATCATTGCTATTGTAATCGCATCTATATTCGTCTTTTCCTCTCCAATGCCCGGCACTGGTGTGGGAACGATATTTTTGCTGGCAAACTGGTTTGGTCATATTAGCTTTATGACCTTTTTCGGCTTTGTCATTTTTATACTCCCTTTGTGTTATCTCGTGAGTAATTCCCGAGTTATTAAAGCCAGTGCGTCTGTTATTGCCGCCGTAGGCCTTGCCTTGCTAGCATTTGACGCCCTGCTGTTCAATCGCACGGGCTTTCACATTAGTTTTCATGCGGCAGACTTGCTTCGCAGCGAGGCCCAATCTCAAATAGCGATAGAGAATTGGCAGCAGTGGGGATTCTTGTTTTTGCTCTTTATTGTGTGGCTTAGTTTTCAATTAGTATTAGCAAATGCCATTTACAAACGCGTTGAGCGTTTTACAAAGTATAAAATAGGCGTGCCGGTTACTACTTTCTTTGTAGCCTGTTTTGTTACAAGTCACGCGGTTCATGTGTGGGCTGATGCAAAGCTATATCAACCTATCATCAAACAAGACAATATGTTTCCACTCTCTTATCCAGCCACTGCAAAAACCACCATGTCGCGCTATGGGCTATTAGACCTTGCCGCCTATGAAGAGCGCAAACAGCTGCAGTTTAATCCCGAGTTTCACAGCACAACCTATCCAGCGCAACCGGTTTATTGCTCTGTAAACACGAGCAAAAACCTTACTGTGGTAGTGCAAACTGACAATGAAGCGATAAATGATTTAAGCAAATCCCTTAGCCTAAACAGGCTTGAGAATTACTACTCTACAGCAAGTAGTTTAGAGGGTTTGATGACCACGGCCTTATTTGGTGTGCCAGAAATTTATCAAGATGCGCTATCGCAAAAACGCCCAGTTATGTTAGCACTCCCGTTAGGCTCTGGCATGCCGGTGTCGGTTCACAGTGATACCCCGCTTCCTATGTCGCAACTAACTGGCTACCAGCAACCGCAGTCAAACGAACATGACGGCCTGCATATTGCCTTCATGAACGGTGCTGATATTGAGAATTACATTGAGAAAGCGAGACAAAGCCAACACGATGTTATCGTTGCGACTGGCTTTGAAAGTGCTGACGGTAAAGGCGTGCTGTATAGCAACTTGCCTCTAAGTGCCAAAGTTGCAAGCACTGAAGACTTAGCCCCCACCATTTTAAATGCACTAGGGTGCAATGCGCCTAGTACTTTTTATTCAACAGGGCAAAGCTTACTTTCGCCAACACGACCTTGGTTAGTCAGTACATCAGGTGAGCGCATTGTTGTGTTCCATGCAGGAAAACGCACAGATGTATTGAGTAATGGTAGTTATGAAATCACAGAAATGGCCACGGGTAAGCGTAGCAATGATGCATTAAATGTAGATTTGCTTAGCCAAGCGATAAAGCACCTGTCTCGCTTTTCTACACAAAATTAAGCAAGACACGCCGCTTCAAAGAACCAATAAAAAAGCGGGCTAATGGTTATACGTAACCGTTAGCCCGCTTTTTATTGGTGCTTAACGCACCTACTCTATTTCAGTAAGCTGTTGTAAATATTGAATTTTACGAACTCCCTCAATAGTAGAGCCTGCTGGTATGGCTTTTTCTGAAAGAAAGACGCTCTTTTTAAGCCCCGCTGCGTGCGCTGCCTCAATATCTCTCCAGCTATCACCAATAAGCACACTATCATTGAGCGCTATGCCAAGCTCTTGCGATGCCTGCAATAACATTCCTGGCTTGGGTTTTCTGCATGCACAATCAATTGCATATTTTGCTACGCTTCCCTCAATGTGGTGAGGACAATAATATACGGCTACCTCGCTAACACCGTTATCAGCAAAATCTTCTTTTACCTTATCCATTAGCACATGAAAGTCGGACTCAGTGTAGCGTCCCCTTGCGATACCGCTTTGGTTAGTGACAATAACAATTTTGTAATGTACTGAAGCATACATTCTTACCACATCAAAAATTCCATTCACATACTCAAAGTCGTCGTAATGCCCCACATATCCATGGTCGACGTTTATCACGCCGTCTCGGTCTAGAAACAACGCTTTGTGCTGCCGAAGTCCACTCGTGTTAATGCTATTATTCATCTTCAATGGTGTTTGAACATTTTGACTTGAGTCTGCATGCTCTCCCACTTGCTCTTTTGCTTCATCAGTGTTCAAAACGGTGGGTTTGCTCATTCGCATTTTTCCCACACTTGAATGTGAAAATGGGCGGTGACATTAGTCAACCCATTTACCATCTTCATAATGCTGTCTTGCGGTAGCTTCCAGTAAAACGGCGTCATTTTTACTAACGACAATGCATGATCATTGTTTGAAAGGGATATTTCAAAGCGTAGTGTTTCTCGCGTTACCAAAGAGAACCCTTCACGCTCACTAACATCAAGCTGATGTTTCTCGGGAGTATCATAAACGTGCTGCTTTATTTCGTACAAATGGTCTTGTGCCGGATCTACGGTGATCAGTAACCCATGCTGTGGTGCAAGTATGCGTTGGTATTCGTCGTTGCTGCCGGGCGCAAATACTTGAAGCACCACATCTTGGCTGTTTGGCCTTAAAGGAAGGTCAAAACTGCTGGCGACAACGAATGTGTGTTGTTTATATGCCTTGGCAGCCAGCTCTACGGCTATTTTTGAAATGTCGCTGCCAGCCCCAGTAACTTTTATGACTTGTTTTTCTGAACCCTGCTCGCCTACACCTTGGTTTTGTAGGTCCTTCTCGCTTAGGCCATCCACAACAGCATTCAAATAACTGCCTTCTCCGCACCCCGCATCGTAAATTCTTACTCGTCCACGCTCTTTTATTTGGGGGTTTAAGTGATTACTGATCAGCTCACACATTTTGTCTTTTAACGGTTTGTAAGCGTTTCGCTGATGGAATTCTCTTCTTGCCCTCACCATTGCTTTGTCATCGCCCGGCATTTTTGACTTTTTAAACTGAACGGGTAATAAGTTCACGTAACCCGCTTTCGCTTTATCAAAGCTATGGTTATTAATGCAGCGAATTGGGGTTTCGTTTAGCGAGACAGATGTTTTACAAAGTGGGCATAGCCACATAGCGGAGGTCTTAAGGTCGGTTGCGATAAGAATAAGTTTATCAAATTGAATGCACTGACAGCAATCGCATGTTTACTGTCAGTGAACTTCACACCTAATTAGCCTAAAGTCGCGTGACTATGAAACTGCAGCTCTTTATTTTCCTAAAGCCGCTAAAGGATGAGTTTTCTCTGTCCATGGTGAACTAAAAAAATGCTCAACAACCTCTGCGGGCACTTTGTCTACAGATGCATATTTCCATTTAGGTGACATATCCTTATCTATCAACAAGGCGCGTACACCCTCCTGAAACTCGCCACTTTCTCCACAGCGGCATGACATATTGACCTCCATTTGGAAACACTCAGCGAGGGTCATAGATGCACCACGACGACACTGCTCATACACCAAGTGCATTGTAATGGGCGAACCTTTTTGCAACGTTGATTGAGCACGGCTTAGCCATTTATCGCCCTGCATATCGCAATGCAATATAGCGTTGACCACGTCTTCTGCACTGTTACCTTGGCAAAGCGAGTCTATAAGGTCGCGGTGTTTTTCTATATTACCTTGAGGTAGCTCATCAGGCTGTTTCAACGAACTAAGCACGTGAGACACCTGACCCGCTAAATCGTTTGGCTGCCATGAGTGCTGTAATAGGCTATCAACCATTGTGTCTTTTTCAGTTGAAGCCACCAGCACGTCACCTAGTCCAACGAAACGTGCGTCAGCGCCGTTCATCTGCCCACCAGTTAGCCCTAAAAACAGACCAGTTTTGCCAGGTAATCTAGGTAGAAAGTAGCTGCCCCCTACGTCGGGGTATAGGCCAATACTTATCTCTGGCATAGCAAGACGCGATGTTTCAGTAACTACGCGGTGGCTCGCGCCGCTTAGCAGCCCCATTCCACCGCCCATCACGATGCCAGCCCCCCACACTATGATAGGTTTGTCATAGTTGTGGATGGTGTAATCAAGTGTGTATTCTGTTTTAAAGAACGTTTCTAAAAATTCAGGAACAACGCCTTCGGCTTCCACCATAGAGCGATACATAGACACAATATCGCCACCCGCGCAAAAAGCTTTATCACCTGCTGCATCAATAACAACAGCGACAACATCATCTCTGCTTTGCCACTCCAATAATGCATCTAGCATTATGGTTGCCATGTCTAAATCAAGCGCATTCAATGCCTTTGGTTTGTTCAGCGTTAGCCGACCAATAACATGGCTTCCATTTTTTGCCGAAAGTTCTTCTTTGATAACAACCGAATCCATATTGCGACTTCCTTAACTTGATTTTTAAATTTTTGACTAGAGACTAGAGAATGCTGCGTTCATCTGCTAACAAACGTCTACCAATAATAACGCGCATGATTTCATTCGTGCCCTCTAGAATTTGATGCACTCGCACGTCACGGAAATGCCTCTCTAGTGGATACTCTTTAATATACCCATAACCACCGTGAAGCTGCAGTGCATCATTACACACACTAAAGCCAACGTCAGTAGCAAATCGTTTCGCCATTGCACAATAGGTGGTTTTATCCACGTCGTTATTATCAAGCTTGCATGCCGCCATACGCACCATTTGGCGAGCTGCAACAAGCTCTGTCGCCATATCTGCTAATTTAAATTGTAATGCTTGGAAGCCCGCTATTGCTTTGCCGAACTGTTCTCGTTCGTTCATATAGTCTCTTGCTACATTCAGGGCCTGTTGCGCGGTACCTACTGAGCAAGTTGCTATGTTAATACGACCACCGTCTAGCCCCTGCATGGCCATTTTAAACCCTTCACCTTCGTCGCCAAGTCGCCACGCGTCTTGGAGTTTTACGTTATCAAAGGTAATCATTCGTGTTGGCTGAGCATTCCAGCCCATTTTTTCTTCGGCTTTTCCGTAAATTATACCGTCGCTATCTGCCGGTACGGCAAAAGCGGATACGCCTGAGGGGCCGTCTCCACCCGTTCGCGCCATGACAACCAGTACGTCGGTACTACCAGCGCCTGAAATAAATACTTTAGAACCATTAAGCACATAACCATCGTCTGTTTTTGTGGCTTTGGTTTTCAGTGATGCGGCATCAGAACCAGCGCCAGGCTCGGTTAAACAGTACGACGCTAGCTTTTCGCCTGTGACTAACTCCTCACACCATTGGGCTTTAACCTCGTCACTGCCCCATAGCGCAATCATCCATGTAGCCATATTGTGTATAGTAAGCATGGCAGTAGTAGTGGTACAGCCCATTGATAGTTGCTCAAAAATAATAGAGGCATCTAAACGTGAAAGCCCTAAACCGCCGGCCTCTTCAGGGGTATATAGACCGCAAAAACCAAGCTCGCCGGCTTTTTTAATGGCGTCGACTGGAAAGTGATGCTCTTGGTCCCACATGGCAGCATGTGGAGCTAATTCTTGTTGTGCAAACTGACGCGCAGTCTCTTCAAACGCCAATTGATCATCATTTAATTCAAAGTTCATGTGGGTTGCCTTTCATTATTGTGACTTTACACTGTATTAACACGATAACTAAAAGCTACCCCTTACGTAAACGTAAAGGTAAAACATTAATTAAATTATCATTGCTATGACGTAAATAAAATGTGACGGAAGTACTGAATTTTGTATGCTGACCTTGAAAAATACGATTTTGCAAAGCCCTCCGCCCTCCTAGATCTGGAGATAGCTGTGTTTTTTATCTGCGTGTGGCTTTGCAGTCAAACTAGTCAAGTTATTAACAGAACGTATAGCAGCTAATACGCTCCTAACTGTGTCTATCTTCAATTATGGCGAATGTAGCTACTGAGGTTTTGATTGTTACGTGCAGTTTCGAGCCTTCGCTGGTAAGCTATCCACAGAGTTATTATTAACCTTGGTTTTTGTGGAATTACGAGCAGCTATTGTTGAAGACAATGCTACCGCGCGTACAGCACTGCGCGGCCACATTATGTCTATCGCTAATTTATCGGTCAGCAGCTACACCTCAGGGGTAGAGCTCAAGGCCGCCTTGCGAAAACAAAACTTTGAATTGCTCATCATGGATTATCACCTTGGCGAAGGAAAGACTGGCGTTGAGTGGCTGCAAAGTTTAAAGGAAGCTGACTTCATCAAGCCCAGTACCGGCGTTATTTTTCTTACATCAGACCGCTCACCACAGGTCATCGGCCGAATAATGGATTTGCAGCCTGATGTACTAATGATAAAGCCTTACACTATCGCATCGCTTTCTCGCCAATTAAAACACTACCTCTATTATCGTGACTTCATAAAAAACGTATTGCAGGCTCTCGACAACAAACAGCTTGAAAGAGCCATTGGCGTAATAAGAAGTAAAATTCAAGAAGGCATCCCCCCTCGCTTGGTGTCGGATATTCGCAAACTCTATGCTCGCTTGTTGTTTAATAATGGCGAAGTACAGCGTGCGCTCAGCATTTACGAAGATATTTTGAGCCGCTCAGATAAAGTGCTGTGGGCACAGTGGGGAAAAATAAAATGCCAATACGCAGCTGGGCAATGGCCTGATTGCAAAGACCAACTCAGCGCTATGGTGAACTCCAGTTTAGCCAGAGATGAAGCATTTGAGTGGCTTGCCTCTCTTTCCTTTGAGCAGCACTCTTACGAAGATGTTGAAAAGTACCTAGAGCAAATCAAATTTAGTGAATTGAGTTTACCTGCGGCCAAACTCAAAAGCCTTGCGTTTCAAAAGCAAGATAAGGTGGTGGAAGCTATCGACCTTTTGCAAAAGAAACGGGCGTTGCATAGGTCAGCTAAAGATAGGTTTAATGACTTCACGTTTGAATTAGCAGAGTTTTATCTACTACTTGCCGAAGATGCACCGCAGAGTAATCGACAAGAGAGTTTGTCTCAGGCTCGTAAGCTTGTTGGCATTGCCGGTCGAAACCAAGCCGACGCTCAAATGTTGCAAAAGCGGGATTATCTTCTCGCTTTTTCGTCAGTACTCGACGGAGATTTAGAGAAAGCGGCTTACTTTCTTGAGCCTGACTACATGGATAATCATCTACGAACCGCCCCTTCTATGTTAGTTATTGCGGCGAAAGTGCATCACAGTTTGGGAGATGAGCGTCGAGCCGGCGAATTGTTGCTAATGGCTAAACAAAAGAATAGCGACATTCAGGGCATTTCTGAGCAGGTAATGAACGAAGAGTCTATCTTTTCTGGAGGAGAGCGATTAGGTCTTAATCATGAGCACGCGGTAGCAATAAACGATACCGGCACGCAACTTTTTATCGAAGGTTTATACGCGCAGGCGATGAAGCACTTTTATGACGCATTTCAACTTTCGCCAACTACGGCTGCGTTCGGCCTCAACCTTCTCCAATGCATGGTTGAAGCCGATACCGCTGTCTATCGGCGCTTTGATATTTATAAGTTACTGGACACTGTCTCTGAGCTTTCACTTAGCGAGTCGAACACAGCGCGTTTGGCGCAGCTCACCGTGGTGGTGAATGCAAATAATGAGTGAGCCTGTAGCTTACATAGGCACCGATATATTCCCCTTTATTGACCTATTTTAAACGGGTTAACAAGCTAGATGTATCCCAACGGCTACCACCCAACTTTTGCACATCTGCATAATATTGATCGACCAAGGCAGTAAGCGCGAGGGTCGATCCATTTCGTTTTGCCTCATCCAACGCTATGCCTAAATCTTTGCGCATCCAGTCAACGGCAAAACCAAAGTCGTAAGTATTGGACAACATCGTGCTAGCACGGTTTTCCATTTGCCACGATTGCGCGGCGCCTTTGCTAATAACATCAATAACCGCATTACAATCAAGACCGGCTTTATGGCCAAAATGTAACGCTTCAGATAGCCCCTGAACGATTCCTGCTATACAAATTTGATTCATCATTTTGGCAAGTTGACCACTACCGCACTTACCCAGAAGCTGACTGTGACGGGCATAGGAATTTATCACTGGCTGAATACGATGAAAACTTGCCTCTTCCCCACCCACCATAATCGTCAACTGTCCATTTTCAGCGCCTGCCTGTCCGCCTGACACTGGTGCATCTAAAAAGTGTACGTTTTGTTTTCGGCATGCAGCATCAAGCTCTCTAGCAATATCTGCAGAAGCGGTAGTGTGATCAACCAAAACTGCATCTGGCTTCATTCTGCTAAGCGCACGAGTTCCTATATCTCTAACATCGTTGTCATCGCCCACGCACATAAACACAATATCTGCACCTTCTGCGGCTTCTTCAGGTGTTTTCACTATGGCACTCGTGCACGCTGTGCCCGGGTAAGTTGCTAGCCACTGCTCTGCCTTCGATGCTGTGCGGTTGTAAACGGTGACCTTGTAGCCTGCATTGGCCAGGTGCCCGGCCATAGGAAATCCCATCACACCCAGTCCTAGAAAGCTTACTTTTAAATCTGACATGCAAAATACTCTCTTGTTGTTTACAGTAGAAGCTAAGCTCCTTTGGCGAATAGAATATCAGAATTCACACTAACAAAAATATAAAGGAAAGAAATTGACTATTTATCAGCACACTGTAGCAAGTAATAGCGGCGAAAATATTGCTCTTGAGCAGTATAAGGGGAAAACACTGCTTATCGTTAATACCGCCAGCAAATGCGGTTTCACCCCTCAGTACAAAGGCCTTGAGTTACTGTATTCAAAATATAAAGACAGAGGCTTTGAAGTACTGGGTTTTCCCTGCGATCAGTTTGGTCATCAAGAGCCAGGCAACGATAGTGATATTGCGCAATTTTGCGAAATGAATTTTGGCGTGTCTTTTCCATTATTT
The DNA here is from genome assembly GCF_027257845.1 of Alteromonas sp. BMJM2. GTDB lineage: Bacteria > Pseudomonadota > Gammaproteobacteria > Enterobacterales > Alteromonadaceae > Alteromonas. The sequence continues at coordinate 207,921 of NZ_JAPVOT010000008.1, forward strand.
AAAAAAATTGAGGTTAATGGCGCGAATGAGAGCCCACTTTTTACCGAACTAAAGAATGATGCCCCCGGGTTACTTGGCACTAAACGCATCAAATGGAATTTCACTAAGTTTTTAGTCACTGACAAAGGCGATGTTGTAAAGCGTTACGCACCAACGATGAAGCCTGAAGATATTGAGAACGATATCGTTAAATTACTTCCTTAACCTGCGCCTAGCCGTAAAAAGTAGTGCTAAGGTATGTCGTTTAAACCGTCATGTGGGTTCGGTTAAAACTAGCTCCAAAGAACAGTTTTAAGGAAACGGTATGGAAAATAAAGAGAGACTTAACGTAGCGTGTTTCAGCACACAAGACTACGACAAAGCAGTATTTGAGAAAGCGATAAATAGCGCCGAGCCCCCTTATGCTGACTCCGTTGCTATTACTTACTTAAGTCACAGGCTAACCGCATCTACAGCACGTTTATGCGAAGGCTATAACGTAGTCATTGCGTTTGTAAATGATGATATTAGCGCTGCAACGGTGAAAGCATTAGCACACTGCAACGTAAAACATATTGCGTTGCGCTGTGCTGGTTTTAACAATGTAGATATTAACGCAGCCCATGAACATGGGATTCAGGTAAGCAGAGTACCTGCTTACAGCCCAGAAACCGTTGCCGAGCACACTATTGCTTTAATCCTTACCTTAAACCGACAAACACACAAAGCCTACAATCGAGTGAGAGAAGGTAACTTTGCGCTAAGTGGCCTTATGGGTTTTACACTACATAACAAAACGGTAGGCGTGGTCGGTACGGGCAAAATTGGTTGTTCGGTCATTCGGATTTTGAGTGGCTTTGGCTGTCGTATTCTTTGTTATGATCCTAATAAAAACCATGACGCGATGGACTTAGGTGCACAATATGTAGATTTAGAAACCCTCTTTGCTGAGAGTATAATTGTATCTTTGCACTGCCCGCTAAACGAAAGCAGCCATCACATGATAAACAGCGAATCGCTTCATAAAATGCAAGATGGCGTGATGCTGATTAATACTTCTAGAGGCGGGCTTGTAGATGACAAAGCGATAATAGATGGGCTTAAAAGTAAGAAAATTGGCTACTTAGGGTTAGACGTATACGAGCGGGAATCAGAACTGTTCTTTACCGACCACTCACAAGATATTATTCAAGACGACAACTTTCAGCGGCTAACTACGTTTCCAAATGTACTGATTACAGGCCACCAAGGCTTCTTTACCGCTGAAGCGCTGAGTGAAATAGCCCAGGTTACGTTAGCGAATATAGTCAATAAAACCAACATCGTAACGTTGTGAATGAAGCAGGAAGTTTAAACGTGAGTGAGTTTTTATCCCATCGTAAATATTCTTATTTGATGTGTAGATATTAACTAACACCTTTAAATGCAAACGTTCAACAAACTTGTCATGTTCTCGATAGGTTGTACTTCAGCACTTAATGGTAGGTATATCACTCCACCGCGTAGTTGCTCGTTGAGTAATAAACTGACGTTTCATTTCATGGGTTTTAGTAAACCCCCTCGATGCGATTTTAAGGGTGCTTTTGCCGTACCTATCATTTACCGCGTCAAGCACGTTCATTAATGTAGCGTTATCGTTGTTTTTAGCAAAAAGATCAGCTTGATAATTAGCAGCGGGTAAAATCTCTACTAGCCCCACGCCACAGCGATAAAAACAAATACCTGGTTTATAAATTTTGTCTATAACGGTGGGAATGGCATTAGCCACTGTACGGGTATCCATGGTGGGTACCGCAAACTGATGATATACCGACTTTCGATAATAGCGGGCGTCATCATGGGGCGAGTTAGATGCAAAAAACGTAATCGCTTTTGTTAGCCCCCGTTGCCGACGCAGTTTACGCATTGCGCTCTCGCAATGCCCTGTAATCGCCTTGTGTAATTCTGCTTTAGTTGTCACTCGTGAACCAAAAGTACGGGTGCTGTAAATCTGTTGTTTATCAGGCCTCACATCATCCCAGTGTATACGAAGCTCACCGTTTAATTCTCTAACCGTATTTTCCAGTAAAATTGAAAATTGCTTTCTTATTCGCGCCGGTGACTGCTGAGACAGCTGAAGCGCGTTGTTAATGCCAAGGGCTCTAAGCTTTTGTCCTAAGCGGCGACCTACCCCCCACGCGTCAGTAACATGCATTTGCCGCAGAATATCTACACGCTCCTGCTCACTGTGTATAACTGCAACACCATTATATCCAGGCAGCCGTTTACCAGCATGACTGGCGGCTTTGGCTAACGTAGGCGTTAGTCCTCCCCCTGCCCCTACGGGTAATCTCACCTCCTTCCATACGGTTTGTCTGATTTCACGACCTAGCGCCATCCAGCTTTCGTGAGACAGCGTGGTATTAAAGCGCGCAAACACTTCGTCTATGGAATACACGTAGATGTCATCGGCGAATTGGCCGATGGTGTCCATCATTTTGGTGCTAAGAGAATGATAAAGTTCGTAGTTTGAACTGGTTACCGTTACCCCGTATTTTTCAACAACGTCTTTCACCTGAAAATAAGGCACAAATTTCTTGATGCCTAATCGTTTCGCTAACGGGCATACTGCAACCACACAGCCATCATTGTTGCTAAGGGTGATCACTGGTTTTTTACGCAGGTCTGGGCGCATCACTTTTTCTGCTGATGAATAAAACCCCGACGCATCGCATAAAAAAAACACTAGGCCCCTACCTTCTTGTTAAGCGGCACATGAATTCTCACTGAACGAGTGACTACCCCCTCAAGGGAAAAGTCATCACCTTCTTGTATGAAGTAAGGTAATGCATCGGATTGTGCAGAGAGTAGTGCACGACGCTCCATGTCTAGTCGTTTACAGCAAAATACGCCATTAAGCACCGCAACGATGATAGACATGTGTTTGACCTGCTCAGCACGTGAAATGATCAGCACATCACCATCAAAGATACCGTCTAATTCCATTGACGTACCTTGAGCAACTCCAATCCATGTGGCGGAGGGTTTATCGATGAGCAACTCATCGAGGCTCAGCTCCATCTCTATGTATTCTGCTGCTGGGCTTTCGAACCCCACTAATCCCGCTTGTGCTTTGATAGGTATAACTTTCATAAAAACCACAAATACTGTACTTATATACAGTATTTTATTTTTAATCGTGGGCTCCCGTCAAATTAAATTTCTAGTTGACGAGATAAAGGTATGGTTTTTAAACAAAGATTATTTGGTTACCTTATCAGCGACTACGCAGCTCGTTACTTTGTACGTCAACTAACAGTGTTGAATTTGCTTGCTAGCTTTAGCATGCATACACGATAAAATTTAAATCATTGCGCTTGGGTTGGCTCTTTGTTTTATGCCTGTTATTCTTTTGAACTTAAGAAGGTAGCAAGTACATTATTTGTGGCGGCCAAATTTAAAAGATGAAGGCGATAACTTTCTTATTGAACTTGCGGTAGCAGGAAATGCCGAGAGCATCATTACGAATAATCTAAAAGACCTGCGAAATGCGGAATTACAATTTGATGGTTTGAAAGTGTTAGCGCCCGAAGATTATTTGAGAGGAGTTTAATATGTCCACTTTAACCATACGTTTACCAGACGATAAGCATAATCGCTTGAAGGCTTTGGCAGCGCATAAAAAGTTGAGCTTAAACAAATTGATAGAAGAGTTGTCTACACAAGCGATAGCTGAATTTGATACTGAGGTAAGATTTAAGGCTATTGCTGCTACTGGAAACAAAAAGAAAGGTTTAGAGCTTCTAGATAAGCTTGATTCACATTTTGGCAGCTAACTTCCAAATATGGGGCGCAAATACGTGTGCAATAATCGCGAAGCCGCGCACGTGTTTGCATCCCAGCGAGCGACAGCGAGTGCCATAATTGTTTGTATGGCTTTAAATACTGCGAACCCAGAATATAACTTTGTATTCTAAATTTGTATTATTTTTATAGGTGAATGCTAATTGACCATCTTTCTCTTTAAAAATAGTACTTGCTCCATTGTCTGTAGGCCCTGTAGAAACACTGGCATAGCTATTTTTATCTTTAATTTCAAGTATGTAATTTTCTTTAAAGCTTACAACCATTGCTTGCGGAAATTCAAAGTTAAAACCAACCCATAGGTCATTATCTGTAGATATTTCAATTTTACCTGAACCATGAGGTGGTAGGTTGATTGCTTTTATAACCCTAACATCAGCATTAACTTTATTTAGCAAATCATCTGAATAACTGGTTTGTGAAAAAAAGCAGGCAACAAAAAATAAAACTCTTGAGGTTTTCACAAAACATCCTTTTGAAGCCTAACTTTAAGCTTTGGGGCGCAGGCACGGGGCTATAATCGCGAAGCGGCCCCGTGTTTGCGTCCCAGCGAACGAAGTGAGTGCCAATAGCGTTTTGATAATCATTGAGCCTCCTCCCTATCAGCATAAACTAAGTTTATCCTAATAGGCGACCAAACCAAGGGAGAAAACTCAATGAACTTTTATACTAATACACATCCGTACTATTGTGGAATCGATC
>NZ_JAPVOT010000009.1 GCF_027257845.1 Alteromonas sp. BMJM2
CAATTTGCCTAACATCAACCATGACAGACGAAGTAAACGAGTTCTAAAAAGGCAACGGTATTGATCTTGAAATAGCGGTCAAAGGGCTATCTTTTTTCATTGACAGCCCGGAGGCTCATATGTGTTAGATTTTATGTATTTTTTGCTGAAAACCGCATCGCTACATAAAGCACGGGTAATATAAGGAATTATTGGGCTAATAAAAAGTCTGATTGAAAAACTTTCGATAATCGGTGATTATTTATGCGCTCAATTGAAAAAGAGCGTTAGAAAAGACACTTTTTTCTAAAAAAATATTTTCGCTACGTTGAAGAGAAACACATTATGAGTCTTAAGAAGCAATACCTTAAATCTAAACCAGTGTGCAAAGTGACATTTCGACTGAATGCGGAAGCAGCAGGAGAAGCGAAAAACGCAGAGCTTTGCGGCGACTTTACTGGCTGGGACGAAAAGCCCCTGTCGATGAAAAAGCTAAAAAGCGGTGACTTCACCCTAACAGTTAACCTAGAAAAAGATGCAGAATATCAATTCCGCTACCTTTTAGACGGTAAAACTTGGGAAAATGACTGGGAAGCCGATGCATATAGAACATCACCAGTTAGTTTTGAAGAGAACTCCGTAGTTCGCGTGTAAGCCACTTGCAAGCCACACTAAAATAATTACAGATTCCCTACAGAAAGGGCTGCAGAAGCAGCCCTTTTTTATTGCGTGTTGTCGCTCGTATTCAAACAGGTATTCAGTCAGCTGTTATACAAACATACTGCTAACACTTGATTAAATAGCGCTTTCCAATTCTGGAAGTACTTCAAACAAGTCACCCACCAAGCCGTAATCTGCAACTTGGAAAATAGGTGCTTCTTCATCTTTGTTAATTGCGACGATAACTTTAGAGTCTTTCATACCAGCAAGATGCTGAATAGCACCAGAAATGCCCACTGCAATATAAAGCTGAGGAGCAACAATCTTTCCTGTTTGACCCACTTGCATGTCGTTGGGCACAAAACCGGCATCAACGGCTGCACGAGATGCCCCCATAGCTGCGCCTAATTTGTCAGCAATACCTTCAAGGAGCTTGAAGTTCTCGCCGTTTTGCATACCGCGACCGCCAGAAATAACCACATCGGCAGCAGTAAGCTCAGGACGCTCTGACTCTGTAAGCTCTTCAGATACAAAATCAGACTTCTCGTTTGCTTTTACTACGTCGATAGCAGCAACTTCAGCGCTATTGCCTGTTGGAGCAGCATCGAAAGACGCAGCTCGCACAGTAATCACTTTCGTTGCGTCGCTTGATTGTACAGTCGCTATCGCATTACCCGCGTAGATAGGACGAATAAACGTGTCTTCGCTTTCTACGCCAATGATATCGGAAATTTGAGCTACATCGAGAAGTGCCGCAACGCGAGGCATGAAGTTCTTGCCTGTGGTTGTTGCTGCTGCAATGACATGAGAATAATCGCCCGCTAGTTCAAGTACTAGGTCTGCAACATTCTCAGCTAGCTGATATTTATAAACCGCGTTGTCTGCAAGCAATACCTTGGTAACGCCGTCTACTTGCGCCGCTGCATCAGCAACCGCCTGACAGCCTTCACCAGCAACCAATACATGAATGTCGCCACCCATTTGCTTTGCAGCATGCACTAGTTTATTAGTTTCGGTTTTTAGGCTCGCATTGTCGTGTTCTGCGTATACAAGTACTGTCATGAGATCACCTTCGCTTCATTTTTAAGTTTATCTACTAACTCAGCAACGTCTGCTACCTTAATACCACCCTCGCGCTGTGGCGGTGGCGTTACTTTAAGCACTTTCACGTTAGATTCTAGCGCTACACCAAAATCTGCCGCTGCTTTAACATCTAAAGGCTTGCGTTTAGCCTTCATGATATTAGGAAGTGATGCATAACGAGGTTCGTTTAAGCGAAGGTCTGTGGTTACTACCGCAGGAAGAGAAAGCGCAATAGTTTGAAGGCCGCCGTCTACTTCACGTGTCACGTGCACTTTTTCGCCGTCGATGGCTACTTCAGAAGCGAACGTGCCTTGAGGCATTCCCGTTAATGCTGCTAGCATTTGACCCGTCTGATTGTTATCAGAGTCGATGCTTTGCTTGCCTAGGATAACCAGTTGTGGCGCTTCTGCTTCAACAACTTTAGCTAAAAGCTTAGCAACTTGTAAAGAATCTAGGTTTTGATCGGTATCAATCTGAATGCCGCGATCAGCACCTAATGCCAATGCCGTGCGAATTTGCTCTTGGCAGCTTTTATCGCCAATTGAAACAACAACGATTTCAGTGGCAATGCCCTTTTCTTTTAATCTTACTGCTTCTTCAACAGCAATTTCACAAAACGGGTTGATGGCCATTTTTGCATTAGTAAGGTCGACGCCAGATTCATCGGCTTTCACTCTTACCTTAACGTTGTAGTCGATCGCGCGTTTGACCGGTACGAGTATTTTCATATTTACCTCAATTATAGAGTTCGTCGGTGTCTACTACGTTTCACTAATAATTAACTATTAAAAATTAAAAACGTATTACTTCACCACGCTTTTTGAAACTTTAATAAAGCACTTTACGTTAAAAAAGAAACTGTGGAACGTCCGTTTTTACAAGGCTAGCTCGAAAAAGGCATTAACACCACGTTTACCAGCGCATAAAATGCGTTGTTAGTTAACGTTAACGTAAACTGCTATGCAATGTACTTACTGTTGACGTAAACGTCAACCTGGATTACCTTGCAGGTCGACATTTAATTTACATGTTTTTGACACATTGCATTATTTGTTTCATCTATAGTGCATTATAAAAATACGAACATAAGGAGCCTCCCGTGGAACGAGAATCGATGGAGTTTGACGTAGTCATCGTCGGTGCCGGCCCAGCTGGACTATCAACTGCTTGTAAGCTAATGCAGCTTGCAAATGAAAATGACCAAGAATTAATGGTTTGCGTAGTCGAAAAAGGCTCCGAAGTCGGTGCACATATCCTTTCGGGCGCCGTTTTTGAGCCTAGAGCTATGAATGAGCTTTTTCCTGATTGGAAAGAGAAAGGCGCACCGCTCAATACGCCCGTTACCGAAGACCACATTTACCTGCTTAACGATGAGAATTCGGCTAAGAAGCTGCCAAACGGTATTACCCCAAAAACCATGCATAATGAGGGCAACTATATTGTCTCTATGGGTAATATTTGCCGCTGGCTTGCAGAACAAGCTGAACAGTTGGGTGTTGAAGTATTCCCTGGCTTTTCTGCCGCAGAAACAATTTACAATGAAGACGGTAGCGTTGGTGGTGTAATAACTGGCGACATGGGCGTTGGCGAAAATGGCGAGCATAAAGATGGCTACATGCCGGGAATGGAGCTTCGCGCAAAATACACGGTATTTGCAGAGGGTTGTAGAGGCCATCTTGGTAAAGAACTTATTTCTCACTTCAACCTAGATAAAGACAGCTCACCACAACATTATGCCATTGGCTTTAAAGAAATCTGGGATATCGACCCAGCCAAACACCAGCCAGGTTTAGTGGTGCACAGCGCGGGATGGCCATTAGATGAAGCCACTGGCGGCAGCTATCTGTATCACGCAGAAGATAACCAAGTGTTTGTGGGCTTAATTGTTGACCTTAATTATGAAAACCCTTATTTGAGTCCGTTTGATGAGTTCCAACGTCTAAAACACCACTCGGTATTTAAGCAATATCTTGAAGGCGGGAAGCGCGTTTCTTACGGTGCTCGCGCCATTGCTAAGGGTGGATTTAACTCACTGCCTAAAATGACGTTCCCTGGCGGTCTACTCGTAGGTTGTAACGCCGGTACGCTAAACTTTGCGAAAATTAAGGGCAACCATACGGCCATGAAATCTGGCATGCTGGCTGCTGAGAGTATATTTGAAGCAATAAAAGAAAATAATGAAGCACCGGTTAAAGAATTAACCAGTTTCACAGACAAATTTAAATCGTCTTGGGTATACGATGAATTATTCCGTTCGCGTAACTTTGGCCCGGCAATTCATAAATTGGGTAATTTCTGGGGCGGTGCATTTAACACCTTAGAACAAAACTTCTTTAAAGGTAATTTACCCTTTACCATGAAAGATGAGCATAAAGATTATGCGCAGCTGAATGAAGCGGATAAATCACAAGAAATCAGTTATCCAAAACCAGACGGCGTCTTGAGCTTTGACAAATTATCGTCTGTATTTTTATCCAATACAAACCATGAAGAAGATCAACCCTGTCATTTGCAATTGAAAGTTCCTTCTATTCCAATTCAAATAAACTTGCCCAAATTTGCAGAGCCTGCTCAACGTTACTGCCCTGCTGGTGTTTACGAAATTATTGAAGATGAAGGTGAAAAGCGTTTTCAGATTAATGCGCAAAACTGCGTACACTGTAAAACCTGCGATATTAAAGACCCAAGCCAGAACATTAAATGGGTAGTGCCTGAAGGTACTGGCGGTCCTAACTATCCAAATATGTAAATGTGGAGTCGATTTGTGTAAAAGTTTGCTTTTTTAGCGACTGAATTACGCTGTATATCGTATTAAATTAAAAAGTGGGCTCTGCCCGCTTTTTTTTTGCCCGTTTATTAATTATTATCATTATGAATTTACACCCAACGTACTAAGGTTAATTAATGAGTGATTTTTTAGATATTTTAACCCATGGAAGACGTTTACAAGGTGCAGTAAAGGAATTAAGCATTGAAGAACTGGAAGAAGTTCAAGAGAAATTAGCAAATATTGTTGATAAGCGAAAAGAAAAAGCACTAGAGCAAGAAAAAGAAGTACAGGAAAAACGGGAAAAACTGGCCGCCATTAAACAACAAATGGAAGAAGCAGGTTTAAATGTTGAAGACCTACAGGCTTTAAGTAGCGAGACAAGTAAGAAAACAGGTAAAAAGCGCCCCGTTAAATACAAGCTTATTGACGAAAAAGGCGTTGAGCATCCTTGGACCGGTATTGGCAGAATGCCACGAGTTTATAAAGACGCCCTTGATAGTGGTAAATCGTTGGATAGCTTTTCAATTAATTAAGGCACGCCTTAATACATACTGTTATTAATTACATTTATATAGGTCTGCATTGCAGGCCTCTTTTTTTCATCAATTTATTTGGCGACTACGTGGATATAAATTACAAAATATCTCAATGCGATAATTCATCGTCATGGCTTTTTTTAATTCATGGATTATTTGGAAGCGCTGATAATTTAGCAATAATTAAACGGCATTTTGAAAAACAATACAATATTGTAAGCATCGACCTTCCCGACCACGGTGAATCGAAATGGACAAATGGATTTGACGTCACTAACGCAGCCAGCGCCATTAACGATATTGTCGAAGCACTTTCCCTTTCGAATGTAGCCTTACTAGGTCATTCTTTAGGTGGCAAAGTCGCTATGCAATTTGCACTTAACTATCCAGATAAAGTGAGCCATCTTGTTGTGGCTGATATTGCGCCCGTTGCTTACAACCATAGGCATTACAATATATTTAATGGTTTAAATGCGGTTCCATTAGATGAGATACAAGGTAGAAAAGACGCTGAATCGGCAATGGCTGAGTTTATTGAAGAACCTGGTGTTCGACAATTCTTACTGAAAAGCTTGTACAAAACGGACGAAGGTAAATGGTCTTGGCGATTTAATTTAGCAGGACTGATAGAGAGCTACCCTCACATAGTAGATTGGCAACAAACGTCAAAACAATTCAATGGGCCTACCTTATTTATAAAAGGGGGCAATTCCGATTACATAACCGCAGAGCATAAAGCCGCTATCGGTACCTATTTCCCGAATGCGAAAGCGCATATTATCGAAGGTGTCGGGCACTGGCTGCACGCAGAAAAGCCTGCGGCCTTTAATGCAATTGTAGAGAGAATGTTACAAAAAAATTGATTTTTTGTATTGTTAAAACAATCTCTTATTAAACTTGCGATGACAGCGAATACTATTACATATTTTTGAATGTTTTGGTCTCTTACACATTCGCATATTGTGATATCATTCGCGCAGATTTTGTAGATTACTGATATTGAATTAACGAAACCATGCTTGCAGAAAACTATGAACTGATAGAGTCCATTATGCTATACGGCGGTCTTGCAATACTTTTTGCATTGATGGGCTTTGCTGTGCACGATGTATTGCGTAAGAACGATGTTCCTCTTATCGGTAAAGTAGTGACCTATGGCGTGCTTGGCTTAGGTGCCGTGGGGTTTCTAGCTAAGGGACTCATCGAATGGTTCTGGCTTAATTCAGGCGTTTAAACAGATAGAAATGATTAATAGAGGTTAGTTATGGCGAGCGTTGGCCTATTTTTCGGCAGTGACACGGGTAATACCGAACACGTAGCGAAGATGATTCAAAAAGAATTAGGTAAGCAACTCATTGACGTAAAAGACATTGCTAAGAGCAGCAAAGAAGATATTGCCGAGTTTGACCTTCTTATCTTTGGAATACCTACGTGGTATTACGGGGAAGCACAATGCGATTGGGACGACTTTTTTCCAGAGCTTGAGGCCATCGACTTCAATGATAAGCTAGTGGCAATTTTCGGTTGTGGCGATCAAGAAGACTACGCTGAGTATTTTCTAGATGCCATGGGTATGGTGCGTGATATCGTTGAAGCGAAAGGCGCAATTCTTGTTGGTCAGTGGTCTACCGATGGCTACGACTTTGAAGCGTCTAAAGGCATGGCTGATGACAATCACTTTGTCGGTCTTGGTATTGACGAAGACAGACAGCCAGAGCTTACTGACTCTCGAGTGAAAGCTTGGTGTAAGCAGATTCACGACGAGCTATGTCTCGCTGAACTGGCGTAAGCAACGCCCGTTTATTAAAGATAATAAAAAACCGCTCATGATGAGCGGTTTTTTTGTGCCTGGTATTTTATTTCTGGCATTAAGCTTTCGTTTACAATTGAAAACGCTCAACCGCTTTTCGCAAGCTTTCAGTTTGCGCATCTAACTTCATGGTCGATTCGTTAGACTGCCTTGTGCTTTGAGCACTGGAGTCTGCCAAGCTGACAATGGTGTTTAAGCTTTCTGCTACGTCGGCTAACAACACGTCCTGCTGTTCAGTATCGGTGACAATGTGCTCGTTGATGTTGCTCAGCTGCTCGATAATTTCCCGAATACTTTTTACCTGCTCTGCGACCTGGTGGGTTATATCAACGCTGCCCTTTGCCTGCTCTTTCCCAGATTCAATGGCTTTAACCGCTTCAGCAGCATCTTTTTGTAAGTTGCCAATCATCTGCTCAATTTCTTCGGTTGAGTCATGAGTTCGATTCGCTAGGGTTCTTACTTCATCGGCAACGACGGCAAACCCACGTCCTTGCTCCCCTGCTCTGGCAGCCTCTATGGCTGCGTTAAGCGCCAGTAGATTAGTTTGTTCTGCAATGGTTTTAATAACGTCAAGTATGCTACCAATGCTACGAGAGTTATCATCTAACCGGGCGATAATCTCTGCAGATGTTTCAGCCTGTTTAGCTTGGCTATCTACTTGCTGTCTGTTTCGTTCTACGAGGTGGCCAATGTCTTGACTCTGATTGGTTATATCCCGTAGCGCAGACATAGCTTGATTAATTTGTTTGAGATTGCTGCGGCTTTTTTCCTGAACATGTTGCGTATTGGTGGACGTAACAGTGACTTGTTCTCGCTGCTCATCCACATCTAAAAGACTCTTGTCACCCAACTCTACGCTTTCTTTGGCTATCTCAATTAACCGTGTTTCCTGCTCTAATATATTCCCAACCAGCTCTCTTAGGCTGTCGGTCAGGCTATTCACTTTGGCAGACAGTGCTGAGAACTCGTCATTACCTTCTTCAGACAGCTTTTGGCTTAGGTCACCCTTACTCAATAAACTCAAACCGCGGTTAATACGGCCAAGAGGTTTTGATATGCTGCGGGTAACCACAACGGCCAGTACAATGGCGGTAATAAGGCCAAACACAGCAACAATAGTATTTTTTACCAAGTTAGCTTGTACAGATTCTAATATCGCGTTTTGCCCACTTAACGCTTGAGTCTGAACCCGTTTAAAGAGTGCGTTGATATCGTCTAAGGCCGTATTTAGCGATGAATTTGCATTACCTCGTTCTGTCACCGTACTTTCGATCATATCTAGCTTGGCTGTTTGCAGCGCCGTTAGCTTTTCAACAGCGACAAGTAGTGCGTCGAATTGCTCGTTAAACGCACTCACTGTGCCACCGTCGTCTATCCCAGTTGCTAGTCTATTGATATAGTCTTTATCAACTTGAAGATTGCTGAGTTGATAGTTCAAATCGTCAATAATCCCTAAGCTTTCTTCTGAGTGATTAGACTCTGCCAATTCGATAAAGGAGTCGTTCATTGTCAGAAGCTTGTTATCAATTGCGGTGCCAGCACCAATGAGTGTTTCTATGCTTGGATCATTAGAGTCGATGTAGGAAAGATCAAGCATGAGTGCACTAGCTTCATCGGCCACCATAAGCACTTGTTCAAGCTGGCTTTGCAGCTGCGCTTCCACTTCCATGCGAGATTTTATAGCCGAATACATTTTGTTACTGCTATCCACATAATGAAGGCTATCTGAAATTGCCTTTTGGGCATCGTCACTTGAGGGCATTAAGGATTTGAGATTATCGAGATCTTTTGTAAATTCAGAGGACAAAGCATCGAATAATGCTTTATTTTTTTCAAAAGAAGTGGCGCTTTCTACATGAAAACCGTTTGCTGTTATAACAGATAAGGACAAAATTTCTGTTTTCACTCTTACCATGCTGGTCTGCTCAGGCATTTTTCGCTCTACAACATCTTCTGCAGATTTTCGAATATCATTAAGCCCGAAGTAAGATAAAACACTGGTAAATAAAAGTAAGCATCCGAACAGACCAAAGCCTAATGTTATTTTATTTATTATCGTTAACTGCATAATAGGATCCAACAGGTACGCCGACACAAGTAAGGAGTGTCACAATAGTCATTCAATTCTAGTTTAACAGTATGTAAATTCAATGCACCAAAAGTTTATATCTATTTTACATGTTCGCGTTTCTTATCCTGCACTTAATAAACAATCGCTGCTGTAATGCGCTTAATCGAACAAACACTTTTCTCTTCCTCGCAATTTGTGCAGTGCGCAAAATTCGTTCATCAGTTTAAAGAAAGCCTAGTTTTACTTTAAAATCGCTACAAGTTACCTATAATACCCCCAAATGTTTTTCACACTTTGTCAGTAGGTTGTAATGGATCAAAATAAAGAATTGAAAAGAGCAGGGCTTAAAGTCACTCTGCCTCGCCTTAAAATTTTACAAATTCTGCAAGACCCAAATAATCAACACATTAGTGCGGAAGATGTGTACAAAATTCTTATCGAACAAGATGAAGAAATTGGTCTGGCTACGGTTTACCGAGTTCTTAACCAATTCGACGACGCTGGCATTTTAAATCGTCATCACTTTGAAGGCGGCAAATCTGTTTTCGAAATAAGCCATAAAGACCATCACGATCACTTGGTATGTCTTAAGTGTGGAAAAGTGATTGAGTTTGAAGACGATATTATCGAGCAGCGACAAGAAATGGTGGCAAAGCAGCATAATATTAAGCTTACTCACCACAGCCTGTACCTTTACGGTGAGTGTACCGACGGGAACTGCGATACCCTCGACTGATCAACACACTTTCGTAACTTGCAAAAAAACCTGCTCTAGTACCGGCAGGTTTTTTCTTTTTCGACGCCGCTTATATGCGCATTAAGCGTCAAATTTATAAGCGTGATACGCCCTTATTGCACGTTCCCACACTTCACCTGCCTCGCCCTCACCGATGACATGCCCATCAATTTCAATAACCGGAGACACTTCCTTACTCGATGACGTAAGCCACACTTCATCTGCATCGAGCAGTGACTCTTTAGAAAACCACTCCTCTACAACGTTAAGGTTTGCACGCTTAAAAGATTCTAGTGCAATATGGCGGGTGATCCCTGGTAGCAATTCATTATTTAAGGGCGGCGTTTTAATCATGCCGTTTTTCACCATAAATACGTTGCACGAACTTGCCTCAGTTATCAGCCCTTTCTCGTTAAACAAAATCGTTTCGTTAACACCAGCTTTCACGCCACTTTGAAAGTGCATGACGTTGCCAAGCAACGATGTGGACTTTATATGGCACCGTTGCCAGCGCTTGTCTTCTTCTAGCGCCACTTTAAACACCTTGGCACTGCTTCTTGAATTTGACTGGGGTGCTGCCATTTCAAACGCGAAAGCAAAAACCGTTGGTGTAACGCCAGTTGGGTATGCATGATAACGCTTAGTGTCAGTACCTCGACTCACATGGAAATACACTCCCACGTTACCACTTTCTATATGCTGAGCATTTTCTGTTGCCAGCTGCAGCACAATGGATGTCCACATGGCATCGTCATAAGGATTATCAATTTCAATGGCCGATAGTCCCGAGGCCAACCGCGACAAATGCCCCTTAAGCCCTACTGGCTTCCCCGCATAGGTCGGTATCACTTCATAAATACCATCGCCAAATAGGAAGCCCCTGTCCATAGGTGAAATTTTTGCTTCACTAAGTGGAAGGAATTCACCGTTTAAAAAAGCGACTGTCATGCTATTTCTCCTCTCAATCGCTGCACGTGTTGCCGAGACAAAAGAATGTCGGCTCGGGCTTCTTCACTATTTTGAAAAATAAAGGAAACCGTTTCACCGGGAACCCGCTGAGCCAAGCGATTTACATCGAGTGGGTTTAAACATCCTAGCTTCGGATAGCCACCCAGAGTTTGTCTATCGCGCATCATAATAATAGGCTGTCCATCTGGAGGTACTTGAATTGCGCCTACATGAATAGCCTCTGAGCGCATAGTCGACAAAGATGAAGCAATATCTGCTCCGGTCAAACGATAGCCCATTCTGTCGATTGATGAACTGACCGTATACTCTGAGCTTTCAAACATGCGCTTCGCTACCTGACTAAAATGCGCTTCTTGATAACCTTTAATGACACGTAACGGCGCATTTATGTCACAGGCAGTACGCGTCCCGCACTTTTTCGACATGCTGTGTTGCATTGACAAGCGGTGCCGCATTGGCAGCTGACGAACAGATACCGCTTCATACGTTTGCTCATCGCAACGACTTATATCGATACAGTCACTGTCGCTAATCACCCGACCATCGCCATGAAGGCCGCCAAGGGATTCTCGAACTACAGTACATGCACTGCCAACCTGATAAGGAACCTTCCACTTACCATAAATAGCAAGATACGCCTTACTTCCAACATATTCACTTTCAAAGCTTAAGCGGTCATTTTTATTGACCTTGATACTGGAATAAGACGGTTGGTCATGCCCATTTACCTGCACCTTTACCTGCCGCCCAGCAACGGCAACAATAGTAGGCTCACTAAAACAGACCGTCATTTTCCCCATCACTTCTAAACAGGGCGTATTGTCAGGATTGTGAGCAAGAAAATTTGCCCAATGATACGCCATTTCGTCCATAGGGCCGGATTGGGAGAAGCCCTGACGCTGCTTACCTATTCTGCCTTCATCAACAATCAGGCTGAAAAGGCCTTTCGAAATTACTTCAACCTTCATGATAGGCGTTAAACTCACTTTCTGTTATCGACACAAATTTTACGGTATCACCAGCACTTAGCAAAGGTTGATTGTCTTTATCCAGCATGTTTTCAGGGCACAGGCCCATTAAGTTCCAGCCGCCGGGAGATTCGCTAGAATAGACAGCGGTTTGTCTATCTGCGATGGCAACCGCTCCCTTCGGCACTTTCTTTCTGGGCGTGCTTAATCGTGGGCACTGTAGTTGTATCGGAATATCTCCCATGTAGCCAAATCCAGGGGCAAACCCCACCGCGTAAACCTTGTATTCCACGCTGGTATGAAGCGAAATAATATCTTCAATTGATAAGGTTGTTTTTTTACTAATTTCAGCAAGATCGTTAGCGTCTGGCGCACCATACCACACAGGCAATGTATGGCATTTTCCTGCGGCTACTTCAGTTTCACCACCCTCCTGGCTACCACCTGCAGGGCCAATCAAGGTGTTTCCACCGTTTTGCCAGCTGCGAAGCGTATTATATACAAAGTGGCTATCGACTCGCTCAATATCGAATATAATTAATAAGCTATCGTAGGATGGCACACATTCTACAAGCCAAGGTCGTTCGCTATGACTGGCAGCCCTATCAAATACACGCAACCATTGCTGACAGGCGGCATTTGCTTGCTCTAGGTTTGAACCTGAAAAATACAACATAATGGCATTTGCTCCCACGGGAACAAACTGCTTAATACTGCCAAAAGGTTGCATGTGCACCTCCTATCTTACGATCACTTTCAAAATAACCTGTTTTTTGAAACAACATAGTTATAGATAAGCTCTAATTTGACGGGCTATCTCTACAGCGCCGGTTGTATCGCCGTGCACACACAAACTGTCTGCTTGAATAGATAACGTGGCGCCTGATGCAGTTATTACTGTGCCCTGCTCTATAAGTTGTTTGGCTTGTACTAACGCCTCTTGCGAACTGAGTACAGCGCCGTCTATTTGACGCGACTGCAGATAGCCTTCATCGGTATAGCGTCTGTCAGAAAAAGCTTCAAACAGCAGCGATACACCATGCTGTTTTGCTTCATCTGTGATTTCTTGGCGTTCAGATGTGGCTTGTACCATCAACGGAAGTGTTCCTTGGCACATGGCGGCAACACTTTTCATCACCGTTTGCCTAATGTCTTTATTTTTCATCATGTCGTTATAGAGTGCACCGTGGGGCTTAACATAATCGACCGTCGTTCCCACAATGGCAGCCATACCTATCAACGCACTTACTTGGTATTGAATACAGGCGCTAAGCTCATTTGCTTGCATTGCCATACTTCTGCGTCCAAACCCTTGTAAATCAGGGTAAGACGGATGAGCACCAACCGATACACCATGGGCTTTGGCAATATCCAGCGCGGCTTTCATGACTAACGGATCGCCAGCGTGGAAGCCACAGGCTATGTTTGCTTGGTCTATTTCAGACATAATGTCTTTTTCCACAGGCATCGACCAGGCCCCAAAACTTTCACCTAAATCGCAATTTAACTTCATAATGGTTTAGCTCTTAACTCCAATCCGATATTATGTTACCTGTTCTATTAAAAAAGTCAGTGTTAATGATAAATATTGGAAAAATTAATACATTGCGCGTGGTGGCAGAATACCCTTTTGGGTACGCCCTAGCCGCCCTAGACGCGAATGAAAACGAGTTTGAGCGTGGGACCGAAAACGAAGGTGCTGCTGTATTTGATTCAGAGGCCCACACCCTTGGCATCGATGAAACCGTTACTCTTCCTCTTGATGAGGTTGAAACACCCCTTGCAACAAATGCGGAGATAGATGTATTTGTTGCTACGAATCAGCGTGGAGAGCCCTACGCAACGGTGAAAAAACCGCTGATTCAAGTGGGTGAAGTCAAAATATTAAAAGCGGTATCTGCAACCAACTTTGGCGCTTTTTTCGACTGGGGATTAGATAACGATTTACTCGTTCCAGACGACTATCAAGCTGAGCCTGTCAGTGCAGGTATGAAATACGTTGTTTATACGTTTTTTGACAATAAGACCCAGCGCATTTTAGGTGCGACCAAGCTTCACTACTTTTTACAGGAAAGCAACGCCTATTTGAATGAAGGCGACGATGTTGAATGCCTAGTTTATGCCAAAACTGATCTTGGTTTTAAAGTCGTGATAAACGAAAAAAATCTTGGTCTGATTTTTCACAGCGACGCGTTTAAACCATTGAAAGTAGGTCAAGCTACCTCGGGTGTAATAAAAACAATTCGCGAAGATGGTAAAATTGACGTTGTCCTTCAGCGTATTGATAAAGATGCGCGAAGTGAGCTTCAGCAGGCTATTTTAGATGATTTAGACGCCCACGGCGGCATATCGACACTCACTGATAAGAGTGCACCTGAAGATATCTACACGCATTTTAATGTGAGTAAAGCGGCCTATAAAAAGGCATTAGGTGCTCTGTATAAACAGAAAAAAATCACTATTAACGCTGATGCAATACGATTGAACACTAACACTTAATCTACACAATTCAGGATATATAATGAAAGCACGTGTTTCATGGGATAAAGACCTTACGTTTACTGGTACTACCGACAGTGGTTACAACACCGTGATGGATGGAAACGGCAACGCTGTTTCACCTATGGAATCGGTGCTTGTTGCTATTGGTGCCTGTTCAAGTGTGGACGTAGTCGATATTTTGAAAAAAGGGCGCTTTGACATTACAGCGTGTCATTGTGAACTTGAGGCGAACCGCGCTGAAGAGCCACCACGGGTGTTTGAAAAAGTACATGCTCACTACACGGTGTCGGGAACGGGAATTACCGACAAAGCGTTAGCCCGTGCTGTGCAGCTATCAGCGGAAAAATACTGTTCGGTCATGTTAATGCTTAAGGGCAATGTTGACATCACCACCAGCTACACCTTGGTTGAATAGATAATCAGTGGAATAAGCGTTGTCTAGGCAGGCTTTGGGTTTTTAGACTTTAGTTTAAATCGCTGTAACTTAGTGATATTGGCTAACAGATAGTAAAAAAGGCTAACCATTTCGGTTGGCCTTTTTGTTTTTCATCCCTACAAACCTCTAACCCACTGAAATTTATAGCGTTTAGTTTACTGGCACGTTATCTGCTGATACTGGTCATTATGATATAACGACAATAAATGTTAGGGCATTGACCATGGAAACAACACATAACACCTCATATCAGCACTCAAACAACGCTTCACTTCGCAGTTCGAACACTCATTCTCCACTTTTACGCTATGCCGTTATCGGTAGCACAATTCTAGCGCTTAGCGCATTTGCAACTGGCTGCACAGATGCTGATGCGATTGATGCAGCGAATGGCTCTGACAAGGTAGAAGAGACGGTATTCGCTATTCCCGTTGAAGCACTGCACTTAAAAACGGGCGACATTACCTCAACGTACGATACCACCGCTATTTTAGAGGCCCGTGAAGAAGCGTTTGTCTCTGCCCGCGCATCAGGAATTATTGAAGCCATATTCGTAGAAGAAGGCGACTACGTGGAAAAAGGACAAGCGTTGGCACAGCTAGATAAGCGACGGTATGAGCTTAATGTGTCAAAAGCACGCGCGGATTTACAAGGTATCGAAAACGAGCTTGAACGCGTCAACAAGGTATACTCGCAAAAACTCATTAGTCACGATACCTACGATAAACTCAACGCTCAGTATGAATCAGTCAAGGCCTCGCTGAGCATTGCTGAATTAGATTTAAAAGAAACCACGATAGAAGCACCTATCAGTGGGTTTATTGCATCTCGCAATGCCAAAGTAGGCAACCTCACCGAGTCTTTCCAGCGTGAAAGAATGTTTCATATTGTGCAGCAAAAAGACCTTCAGGGCGTGGTATTCCTACCAGAAAACGAACTAACGAATGTGTCTGTAGGCCAGGTTGCTACCCTAAACGTTGCCGCGTTAAACGATCAAGAAATAACCGCACATGTTGAGCGTATCAGCCCCGTTATTGACGCCACTACCGGCACCTTTAAAGTAACCCTGCGAGTGCCCAATGGACAAAACACGTTAAAAGCCGGCATGTTTACCGATGTGTCTCTTGAATATGCCACTCATGCCAATACCACACTAGTGCCCCGCCGTGCTCTGGTTACCATTGATAATACCCACAGCGTTTTTGTAGTCGACGGTGGCGTGGTTAAGAAAGTCAATGTATCTACCGGATTTGAAAATAACGATGTTATTGAAGTCACTCACGGGTTAACCGGTAACGAACAAGTCGTTACTGCGGGACATCAAAACTTAAAAGACAATGCGCCGGTTGAAGTTGTAAACAGCTAAGCGAAGATAAATAAGGAATAGTATTATGCGTATTGTCGATATTGCTGTTAAGCGTCCCGTCGCCGTTTCTATGTTTACTTTCGCGGTGTTGTTATTTGGTATGGTGTCTCTTGGTAGGCTGTCGGTGAATTTATTGCCTGATTTGTCTTACCCCACTTTAACTATACGCACCGATTACGATGGCGCCGCCCCCGCAGAAATAGAACAACTGGTATCTAAACCCATTGAAGAATCCATCGGCGTCGTTAAAGGCGTGCGTAAAGTTACCTCTACCTCACGTGCGGGCCAATCAGACGTGGTCTTATCCTTCGCTTGGGGTACAGACATGGACTTTGCCAGCTTAGAAGTGAGAGAAAAGCTAGACGTACTTCGACTTCCTCTGGACATTGAAAAACCTCGACTGCTGCGTTTTAACCCCAGCTTAGATCCCGTCATTAAGTTAGGCCTCACTACTGACACCGAAAACCTTTCCGAAAGCGGTATGAAGCGCTTGCGCTTATACGCCGAACAACAAGTAAAACGAGGCTTAGAGTCTGTTGAAGGTGTTGCGGCCGTGCGATTAGGCGGAGGGCTAGAAAATGAAATTCACATTCTTATTGACCAGCGTAAAGCCAGTCAGCTATCCATTCCTATCACGGATATTGTTGAGCGCATAAAAGCGGAAAATGTTAACGCTGCAGGCGGAAGAATAGACAATGCCGCCCAAGCCTTTTTAGTTCGAACACTAAACCAGTTTGAAACACTAGACGATATCGAAAACTTATTTATCGGCCGCTCAGGTAATCGAAACATCCAGTTAAAAGATGTTGCCGTGGTACAAAGTGCCTATAAAGACAGGAGTGTTATCACGCGCTTTAATGGCACTGAAGGTGTTGAAATAGCAATCTATAAAGAAGGTGACGCTAATGCGGTGGATGTGGCTAAAAATGTGTCACGTCGCCTGAAAGAAGTACAAAAAGCCCTCCCCTCAAATTATGCACTTGATCAAACTTATGATCAGAGCGTGTTTATAAAACAGGCCATCGACAACGTGAAGTCAGCAGCCATTGTGGGCGGTATTCTAGCGATGTTGGTGCTGTATTTGTTTCTAAAAGACTTCTGGGCAACGGTCATCATTTCTGTGTCTATTCCTGTATCTGTTATCGCCACATTTAATTTAATGTATGCTAACAACATAAGCTTAAATATGATGAGCCTTGGCGGTATCGCCCTTGCTGTTGGGCTATTGGTAGATAACAGCATTGTTGTGCTTGAAAATATTGACCGCCACCGCAAACACAAGCGTGACTTAACAAAGGCTCAACATGGCGAAGACGCTACGCAATTTGAGGCGGCCTCTAAGGGCACCAAAGAAGTATCAGGTGCGATAATCGCCTCTACATTAACCACCATGGCCGTCTTCGTTCCACTTATATTTGTTGAAGGCATTGCTGGTCAGTTATTTCGAGACCAAGCACTAACGGTTTCCTTTGCCCTTGCTGCATCTCTCGTGGTAGCGCTCACCATCATTCCGGCGATGGCGAGAAGAAAATCAACGCAACAATTAACTCACCAAGATACATTCGATAACCCGTCAGCCTCTGTAAAAACTGCCCCCACTAGTCTGTTAGGTAAAATAGCGTTTTACGCCACCTGGCCTGTTAGAGCGCTGTTTAAATTTGTTTTTGTTTTCTTACCTGCCGCTCTTGTGACCTTGATAATTGGTGCATGGCACATTATCAGCAAATGTTTGTCGGTAGTGTTCACACCACTTGTTTGGCTGTTTTCCAAAGGGTTTGACGGCCTATCAAAAGCGTATGAAGTGTTGTTGAAAGCAAGCCTTCGCGCTCGAACGGCAGTGCTCGGTATTGCAGTAGCCGTATCTGCTGGAGGGGTTTTACTGTTACCCCAGTTGGGCATGGAGCTCATTCCCACTATGTCACAAGGAGAGTTCTCAGTAGAAATCACTTTGCCAGCAGGTTCTCCTTTGCAGAAAACCGATGCCGAACTCAACGCACTAGCGGCCGTTGTATTTAATGAGAAGAACAACGTGGGCAGTGATTCAACAGGCGAACGTAAGGACGAACAACAGAGTGGATCGCACACAAAAGTACAGCGTACTTATGCGATGTCTGGAACGGGCAGCCTCATAAGTGCTGCGCCTAATCAAGGTGGCGATCATTGGGGGCGCTTAAATGTGGTTATGCACGCCAATGCCACCCAAGATGACATGCAGCAGGTTCAGAACACTTTGCGTGATTATCTAAACAACAAACCAAATATCGAATCAGTGTTTTCAGAGCCTGAACTATTTAGCTTTTCATCGCCAATTCAGGTGGAAATTACGGGATACGATTTAAATCAGTTGCAAGAATATGGTGACGCTATTGCGCTTAAGCTAGCAAGCTTTGCTAATTTTACCGATGTAACCACCAGCATTCGAGATGGCAATCCAGAGCTTAAAATAGTCTTCGATCACGCTAAGCTTGCTCGGCTAAACTTAGATGCCGCCACTGTGTCGCAGCTTATCGCAGCCAAAGTGGGCGGGCGCATTGCCACCCAATACAGTGTTGAAGATAGAAAGGTTGATGTACTGGTTCGCACTATTGAAAGTCAGCGCAACGATATAGCGGGCGTAAGGGCAATTGTAATTAATCCTCGTTCAACACAGCCTATTCCCTTAAGCGCAGTAGCCGATGTTTATATGAGCGTGGGTCCAAGTGAAATTACCCGTGTGGGGCAGCAGCGTGTCGCTATCGTTACGGCAAATTTAGCGAAAGGAAAGCTAGACGAAGCCGTTGAGGTTGCTAATACTGTGCTTAACGAAACACAGCTTCCTCTCTCACTCAGCGCCACCATTGCAGGTCAAAGTGAAGATATGCAAAACAGTTTCCGTTCGCTGCAATTTGCTCTCGCCCTTGCAGTTTTTATGGTGTACCTGGTTATGGCGTCGCAGTTTGAATCCTTACTTCATCCGCTTCTTATCTTGTTCGCAGTGCCACTTGCAGGCGCAGGCTCAGTGTATGGCTTGTGGCTCACCAATACACCGCTTAGTGTGGTGGTGTTTATCGGGCTAATTATGCTGTGCGGTATTGTTGTGAACAACGCCATTGTCCTTGTCGATAGAATAAATCAGCTGCGCAGAGACGGAGTGGAAAAGCACGCTGCCATAGTTGACGCTGCCCAAACCCGTTTAAGACCCATTGTAATGACTACATTGACAACCGTTCTCGGTTTGCTCCCCATGGCATTAGGTTTTGGTGAGGGTGCGGAAATAAGAACACCGATGGCGGTAACGGTTATTTTTGGATTACTGTTTGCCAGCTTACTTACGCTCATTTTACTGCCGGTGCTGTATAGCTTATTCGACAATAAAAAAGTACCTGTCGATACCAGTGCAGTGATGACACGCAACGAGCCTATTGCAAAGGGAGGCGCGCTATGAAGCCTTCACAAGAAAAGCCGCCCACTGTAGACGAGGTAGGTCGCGTAGACAATCTTGCTGATGTTAGTACTGATGTTGGTGCGGGTAAAGGCGCAGGTGCCGATGCTGGTAAAGTAGCAGGTATAGGTGCGGCGTTAGCAAGATTTGCCCTTAACAAACCCGTCACCATAGGCATGCTATTTTTCTCTATGCTGCTTTTTGGATTAGTATCCTCCAGACTGCTTCCGTTAGAAAAATTTCCCGGTATTGATATCCCCCAAATGGTTATCGAAATCCCCTACCCTGATGCTACTCCCATTGAGGTAGAAACCATGATAACGCGGCCTGTGGAAGCAGCCATTGCCACCATGTCAGGGATTAAGCGCCTGCAAGCCCGTTCTTATGATAATAAAGCCGAGATCGTTGTTGAGTTTGATTGGGAAGAAAACCTTAAAGCCAAAAGTATCGAGGCTAGAGAAAAGGTAGACGCGATAAGAAATGAGCTGCCTTCAGATATTGAACGCATTATGGTGTATAAATTTAACACCAATGACATGCCTATTTTTCAGCTGCGCGTGTCTAGCGATCGGGATCTTTCTAACGCTTATGACTTGCTTGAGCGCAACCTAAAGCACCCGCTTGAGCGAGTACCCGGCGTGTCGAAAGTTGAGCTTTATGGCACCATGAAACGTCAAATCACTATTCGGCTGAACGCTAAAAAGCTTTCTACCTATCGCATAGACAGTAATGAGCTTGAACGAAAATTACAGGGGGCTAACTTTTCCCTAACCGCAGGCTACATGTATAACGATGGTCAAAAGGTGCTTGTTAACCCAACAGGTGAATTTGACGACATTAACGACTTTAAACAAATGTGGATCAAACCCAATATTCGTTTATCGGATGTGGCCGAGGTCAGCTATGAATTGCCTTTGCGAAACGAGGGACGCCATTTAGACAGAAGCTTTGCTGTAGGCTTCAATGTTTTTCGTGAATCTGGCAGTAACTTGGTCAACGTATCAGACGCCGTAATGGCCGTGATCAATGAAGCAAAAAACGACCCTGAGTTTTCAGGTATCAACCTTTTTGTAATGGACGATACCGCCAAAAGCGTTACGTCTTCTCTAAGCGATTTGTTAAATGCGGGTTTACTAGGTGCGCTGCTGTCAGTCATCGTTTTATACTTATTTTTGCGCCAGCTGGTCACCACACTTATTGTTGTGCTGTCGGTGCCATTTTCAATATGTATCGCCCTGGGCGTCATGTATTTACTGGGTTACACCCTAAATATACTTTCACTGATGGGGCTAATGCTGGCCGTTGGTATGCTGGTAGATAATGCGGTGGTAGTGACTGAAAGTATTTTTCAAGAACGTCAGCAAAATGACGATATTTCTTATGCCACACAAAGCGGTGTCAACAAGGTAAGCTTGGCCGTTATTGCCGGTACGGCAACCACCGCCATTGTATTTTTACCCAATATCATTGGCGTTAAAATTGACGTAACTATCTTTTTAGAGCACGTGGCAGTTGCTATTTGTATTTCCCTATTTGCCTCTCTTTTTATTGCAAAAACCCTCATTCCTTTACTGACCACTAGAGTGAAAATTCCGGTGGTCAAGCAGTCCGCGCCCCCGGCTTACATATCTCGTTACGGAAAAATACTTCAGTGGGTACTCAACAATCAGGGTAAGACATCACTTATTGCTATTGCTATTCTGGCCTCCACGATTATCCCCATGCAGGCGGTGACGTCAGATGACGATGGCAATAACAACCAAGAACGCATTTGGCTGAATTACCACATAACCGAAAACTACACCCTATCAGAGGTAGAAAATACGGTTGAAAAAATGGAAGCGTATTTGTATGAAAATCAAGAACGCTTTCATATTAAACAGGTATATACCTATTTTACTCCAGGGTATGCTACAAGCGGCCTAACGCTTAACGACGACTTACCTGTACCAGTTAGCCAAATTAAAGAGGATATCCGTGAGTCTATGCCCTCTTTTGTAAGAGCACGTCCCACCTTTCAGTGGGAAAGTGGAAGTGGTGGCGGTATTCGAGTGACATTGCTCGGCGAGTCTTCAGAGCAATTAATGACAATTTCAGACCAGCTGGTGCCGGTTCTTGCCAAAGTGGAAGGACTTAAAGATGTAAAGGCTGACACAGGCTCAACCCGTGACGAAGTTCAAATTCGAATTGACCGAGAAAAAGCCAATCGATTTGGCATTGCGTTAAACGATGTTGCTAAGCTTGTCGCAACGGCTCTTCGCGGCAGTAACCTGAGAACGTTTCGCTACAGCGACGCTGGAGAAGTTAATGTACAGCTTAAATATGGCAGCGATATACAGTCCTCACTCAGTGCACTGAAAAATATTAATATCGGCTTTGCGCAAAACCAATCAATTACCCTAAATATGATTGCTGATTTTGAAATAAAGCCCCAGCTGTCGCAAATTAACCGTAGCTATCGCCAAACCGCGCTGGCTATTGGTGCCAACCTTGAGGGTGAAACCACCACCGCACAGGCGAGACAGCAAATAGAGGCAGCGCTCGAAAACATAACTCTACCTACAGGTTACAGTTGGACCTTAGACGGAAGCTTTTCTCGCCAAAATGAAGCTAATGCGGTTATGCAAATGAACATGCTATTGGCGCTTTGCATGATATACGTGGTGATGGCAGCGTTGTTTGAATCGCTGGTCTTACCTACATCCGTCATAACGTCGTTATTGTTTTCTTTCACCGGTGTATTTTGGGCGTTTATGGTAACCGGAACGTCAATGTCGGTAATGGGGATGATTGGTATGCTTATACTCATGGGCATTGTGGTAAACAACGGTATTGTGCTGGTAGATAGAATTAATCAGCTTATTAATGAGGGGCTGTCTTTATACGACGCTGTTATCGAAGGCTGCGTTACCCGAATAAGACCTATTCTTATGACAGTGGCGACCACTGTGCTGGGGTTAATTCCGCTTGCCATAGGCACAACGCGGATAGGCGGCGATGGCCCACCTTATTCCCCAATGGCCATCGCCATTATTGGAGGTTTGCTATTTTCTACACTAACCAGCTTGTTCCTTGTGCCGTTAGCATATGTACTACTCCTCAAGTTGAGATTCCACACTCAGCGACTCTTCATCAACGGACGTAACAGAGTGTCTCGTTGGGTAAGGGTTTGAGCCGAGCATCATTAACCAATTGTGGCTTACTGGCTGGGTGTGTGATGTTTTTTTAAAGAACAGCACCACCCGCCTTTTCATATTAACCATAGTCAACGCTAGCCTTAACTACGTGAAGTAAGGAATTCGTGAACCGTATCTGCATTACGTTCCGCTGAGAACTGAATAAGGTTGCTGCCATTGCAGGTTAACCCGGTTTCAGAAGTAACTAAGCGTAATACTTGACGCTGGTTATCACCAATACGGCCTACATTGCGTGATAAATTTGAACGGAAAGTTTCAATGTCGTCGTTGATAATGGCTTTGCAAAACCCTGCAAATTCAGTTTCACCAACAAAGCGTACTTCTTTTTCTGAAGTAGCAGCACTTGCACTACATGCTATTGATAAGGTTGCGGTAGCGATAATCGTCTTTAAAAGTTTCATAGTGTTTTCCTCGATGCATAAAAAAGGGTGTTAGCGCTCAGGTAATCGCTGAGTGCCCATTAGTTATGCACCAAGACTCAAACTTTTTCTGTTGTAATGTTGTGTCAGGCAGGTAAATTTGCGGTAAATTGAGTTGTTAATGCATATTTAAAACTTTAAGCACTTGAAAAATATGCATTTTGTTAGAACTTATATTCCTGAGTGATATTACAAAACTCAAATAGCGAACAAAAAATTCTAATACTAAAGTCTAGAAAATGTATTGCCGCCCCTCTAATTCTGAAATTTTAACAAAAAAAAAGGCATTTCAGATTGTTTTTCACACTGAAATGCCACTTCATTTTGTAATAAAACTACATTTTACTCGTATTTTCTTTCGACTTTAGTTTCAATCGCATCGATATATGCATGCCAAGATCCATATCCAATAAGCGGCATTAGAATGATAAAACCGACAAACCCAGTGACAAATCCTATGGCAACGGCCGAGAAGATTATTGCCGCCCAAATCAACATGGGTACTTTATTTAACCACACTGCATTAACACTGGTCAGCACGGCAGTGGCAAGGTCGACTTTTCGCTCCATCAATATGGGCTGAGTAAATGCGGTGATAAATAACATGATCATGGTAAATGCTGCACCCACTAAAGTTCCCAAAACAAGAAACGGTAGCAAGCTCTCAAGATTATTATCTATATAAGGAGGGTAAAGTGCATGGATTAGCGACGCGACACGTAGCCAAAAAATCATCATGACCATAAGGAGTAGCGCAAATCCCCATTCATTCATTGCATTTCTGCGCATTGCTCTCAATGAATGCCGCAAAGTAGGCTTGTGCCCTTTTTCCATTTCCCAGCTTATGTCATACAAACCCGCTGCTAAAAATGGTCCTATCAACATAAAACACACGATGGCGGGCAATATAACCAAGTGCCAGCCCGTCATCTCAACCAAATACATGATGAACCAAGGAATAACGGCGAACAGTACACCATAAAAAACTGTTAATCCTGGCGCTCGCATGGCGTCTCGCAACGCCAATGACAACCATTTTATGGGGTCGCCAACATCTAATTCTTTACAGGGAATGACACGCGCAATGCCACTTTGAGTAATCGCATTTTCTGGAGTTTCTTTAAAATGGTGCGACATAGTAAAATCACCTCTGATGGTAAACTTGCTTTTTCTTGGTGTTTTTATAAACACCTTGTTCTTACGATAGGCTTATATGAATAAGTTCACAAGTTATTAACATAATTTTTATGACTTTATAGCCAAAAGGATAGTCATAAGGATAGCCATCATCATTATTGTTCGCAATTTGTGCAATGAGAGGTAAAAAGTGTCGCCATTCGCTGAATTCTTATAAATTGCCGTCGCATCTCACTGTGGATTGCGATAATCTCAAGGCATGTAAATCAACCAGATAGACCATGAAAACTGTATCTCGCTCACATAAATTAGATAACGTTTGTTATGACATTCGAGGCCCAATAGCAGCACAAGCTAAAAAGATGGAAGACGAAGGTCATCGCATATTGAAATTGAATATCGGTAACCCTGCCCCGTTTGGCTTTGAAGCCCCTGACGATATAGTAAAAGACGTTATTCATAATCTGCCGACTTCCCAAGGGTATTCAGACTCAACGGGAATTTACGCGGCGCGTGTAGCAGTTATGCAGTACTATCAACAGCGAAATATCAAAGATATTCGCGTTGACGATGTTTATATTGGTAACGGGGTAAGCGAACTCATCATGATGGCGATGCAAGCGCTGCTTAATCATGGTGACGAAGTACTTATTCCAAGCCCAGACTATCCACTGTGGACAGCAGCGGTAAGTCTATCGTCAGGCTCTCCGGTTCATTATCATTGCGATGAACAGGCCGATTGGTTTCCTGACCTTGATGATATTAAAAGTAAGATCACCAGCAAAACCCGAGCAATTGTTCTGATTAACCCGAATAACCCCACGGGGGCTGTGTATGATGAAGCGTTGCTGCAAGATATTGTAGAACTAGCACGTCAACATGGGCTTGTTGTATTCAGTGATGAAATTTACGATAAAATTCTTTACGACGAAGCAAAACACACCAGTATTGCGTCGCTTGCCGATGACGTGTTTTTTGTTACTTTTAGCGGCTTAAGTAAGAACTATCGTGTAGCCGGATTTCGCGCTGGCTGGCTATTAGTCAGTGGTAATAAGCGACTGGCCTCAGATTATATTGAGGGGCTCAACATCCTCTCTTCTATGAGAATGTGTGCAAACGTACCTTGTCAAAGCGCTATTCAAACTGCCCTTGGTGGATATCAAAGTATTAACGACCTGGTAAAAGAGAATGGCAGATTGCGTATACAGCGTGATGTGACCACTGACATGCTTAACGGCATCGATGGCATACACTGCGTTAAACCTAAAGGCGCTATGTACTGCTTTGCCCGAGTGGACGAGAAAAAATTCAACATTCACAACGATGAGCAAATGATTTTAGACTTACTTAGCTCGGAAAAAATTCTGCTGGTACATGGCAAAGCATTCAACCTTAACAGTGGCATTTACTTTCGCTTAGTATTTTTACCTCACAGTGACGTGTTAGTACCAGCCCTGCACAGAATTGGAAATTTCTTTAGAACCTACAAGCAGGGAGCTTAATATGTCAGATAGAAGCCATTTCTTTGCTCACTTATCTCGGCTTAAGTTAATTAACCGCTGGCCACTGATGCACAATGTGCGTACCGAAAATGTGCAGGAACACAGCTTACAGGTGGCAATGGTTGCTCATGCTCTTGCGCTTATTAAAAACAAATTTTTTGGTGGAACTTTAAATCCTGAGCGCATAGCCACTATGGCTATGTTTCATGACGTATCTGAAGTACTGACTGGAGACCTCCCTACACCGGTGAAGTACTTTAACCCGGCGATAAAGGAAGAATATAAAAAGATAGAAAAGATAGCGGAAAATAAGCTCATTGAAATGGCACCTGAATCCTTTCGCGATGACTATGCTGCGCTGATAGATTCACAAAACCATAATCCAGAAGATGCCTTCATTGTGAAAGCAGCGGATGTGCTGTGTGCTTACCTAAAAACGTTAGAAGAAATTGCCGCTGGAAATCGCGAGTTTACGCTAGCAAAGAAACGCTTGGACAAGATTTTGAAAGAGTATCACTCTGAAGAAGTGGATTACTTTCTCACTCAATATGTACCGAGCTTTTCGTTGAGTCTTGATGAAATAACCCAAGACGAAATGTAACATTCAAAAAGGAGTTACTGTGACGATATCTCAATGGGAATTAGATTTACACGAGCGTCGCCTTCCTCGCAGCGAATCGAGAGACGGCGATCACAGAAATCCTTACCAGCGAGATAAAGCAAGAGTACTCCACAGCGCCGCTTTTCGACGGCTTCAAGCAAAAACACAAGTGTTGGGCGTTGGTTTAAGTGACTTTTACCGAACTCGACTGACGCACTCGCTAGAGGCCGCTCAAATAGGTACGGGGATAACTGCGCAGCTTTGGAACAAATTTCCCGATATAGCCAAAGACTTAGTGCTCGACCCAACGTTAATTGAAACCATCTGTTTAGCTCATGACATTGGCCACCCTCCTTTTGGTCATGGAGGAGAAATTGCGCTCAACTATATGATGCATGAACACGGTGGTTTTGAAGGTAACGGTCAAACGTTTCGTATTATTACTCAGTTGGAGCCTTACACGGCCGACCATGGCATGAATTTATGCCGACGCAGTATTTTGGGATTAGTCAAATACCCCAACTTCATAAATACACTGCATACTAAAGAGGCTGCCGGCGCTCGGCCCCAGTCATTGCGCCAAGTTAAAGCCGATGATTGGCACCCGCCTAAAGGGTTATTTCAATGTGATAAGCCCTTGTTCGATTGGCTACTTGCTCCGCTAAACAGTGACGATAAACAGTTGTTTATGCAATTTACTGGCAGTACAAGCGCTCACAGTAAAACCTGCTTCAAGTCATTTGATTGTTCTATTATGGAGCTGGCCGATGATATTGCCTACGGAATCCACGATTTAGAAGATGCCATTGTCATGGATATGGTGCAAAAAGCGCATTTCATAGAAGATGTAACGAATCCATTAAAAGCTCTGTCTATTCCTTGGCTTTCACATAATATCGAATCGCTGACCACAAAATTGTTTAGTCACGCCCACCACGAGCGTAAAAATGCTATTGGTGCGCTGGTAAACAGCTTTATTACTGCAATCGAAATTCAAAAGGTAGACGGATTTTCTCATCCGCTATTAGCCTTTAATGCCACCATGCCCGAGGGCTTTGGTGAAGCATTGGCGCTGTTTAAGCGGTTTGTGTTTAGAAAGGTAATACGCCGCCCTGATGTTCAGCTGTTAGAATATAAAGGGCAATTGGTAGTGATGGAGCTCTTTGAAGCCTTTGCCTCAGATCCTGCCCGCTTGCTGCCAGAGAACACACAAGAGCGCTGGCGTAAAGCAGAGGATGAGGGAAACGGCATGCGTGTGCTCGCCGACTATATATCAGGTATGACCGACGAATTTGCATCTCGCCTTTACAGCAGTATATTTTCACCTAAACAAGGCGGTATACAAGACAGCTTCCATATCTAGCGTTAAATGTGGAATAAAGTTATTAGGTTATGTTGTCAAAGCTAACCTTTGACCGCATCCGCAACAGTTGTTGCATTTACAACTTGGTTCACACTTCCCTGAATAACCACGGTGGCTGATATTTTATGCTGAATGGCCTGTCTGTTTGGATCCCAGTAAACCTGTAAAAAGCCATAGCAGCAACAAAGGCAATTAACGTTGCGCGTTTAATAGGTATAGCCAAAGGAATGCCTAATAGCGCTTGATCAACTTTAAAGGCATACGGGGTTATTACATTTCTGGTTTCTGAGCCAGACAGCGCTAATTGCTCTATTTCGTTGGCTTTCATTTTTATACTTTTTATTTAAATACGTAAATCATTCACGCTACGCGCCTTTCATTTCCAGAACAAGTTAAAGCTATTGATTACTATGCATAAAAAAGCATTGTGGGTTTATTTAGGGCGTGTTCTTTTTAATTTATGAAATTTTATTCTTATTAATTGGGTCTTATTTTGTACGTGTTAAATCTGTAGTGACTTTTTATAAAATTCGCGTGTGTAATTCCATGTAATAAAACGCATGTAATACAAGAAGTGTATTAAATGGTGCAATCCTAAAACCTTGTCTTCACGTAAGTAGTGTAACCTCAGTGCCTTCGCGCGCAGTCGACGTTAGCTGCTTTTCGGTTTTCAATATCTAAGCGCGCTCAATAATTATGGTGTAAGTATGTCTAAACCTTTTAAGCCTTCAGTAAGGCTAACCGACAATCATGTTACCGATGAAAGTGTTTATATGAACCGGAGGTCATTGCTTAAGTCTCTTGGGTTTGTCGGCGCGTCAACGCTACTTGCACAATCCGCAAGTGCGGCTGACTGGTTTTGGGAAGATGAGGAAGAGAAAGCAACCTTTCAAAGTAAGCCGCTGGATTTTACCAAACCTAGTCAGTATCAAATTAATGAGACTCGAACCCCTGAAAAGAAAGTCACGTCGTACAATAATTTTTATGAGTTTGGCACATCTAAAGATGCCCCAGCAGAAAACGCCAGTGAATTTAAAACCGATCCATGGACATTGAAAATAGATGGTTTAGTTAAAAAGCCATTAATTCTCGACCATGACTCACTGACAAAGCGCTTTCCCCTGCAAGAGCGCATTTATCGTTTGCGCTGTGTAGAAGCGTGGTCGATGGTGGTGCCGTGGATAGGGTTTGAATTAGCAGCCCTTATCAAACAAGCCGATCCATTAATGTCAGCAAAGTACGTGGCGTTTGAGACCCTGTATGATCCAGAGCAAATGCCAGGGCAAAGTAATCGATTTTTGGGTGGCGGTATTGAGTACCCCTATGTTGAGGGCTTACGCTTAGATGAGGCTATGCACCCATTAACTCTGATGTCGGTTGGCCTATACGGGAAAACCCTGCCCCCACAAAACGGAGCCCCCATTCGGTTGGTGGTACCTTGGAAGTATGGGTTTAAGAGTATTAAGTCTGTGGTGCGTATCCGTTTGACCGATAAACAACCTCCAACAACGTGGAATCGACTTGCCTCTAATGAATACGGTTTTTATGCCAACGTGAACCCTAAAGTCTCTCACCCTCGTTGGAGTCAGGCGAGCGAACGTCGAATTACCTCTGGTGGTCTTTTATCTCGAAATAGAATAGAAACACAGATATTCAATGGGTATTCAGAAGTGGCTCCTCTTTATTCGGATATGAACTTGGCAAAGTTTTACTAATATGGCACCTAGGAAAGCTCCCCTGCGCCTGTCTCCATGGATCAGACGTTCAATTAAATCAGTCATTCACGTAGTCGCTCTCGGTTACTTAGTGTGGCTGTTCTACGCTGGAATTACCGACACGCTAGGGCCGGACCCAGTGGATACACTCTTAAACGAGACCGGCATCTGGGCAATTCATCTTTTATTCATTACCTTATTGCTCAGTCCACTGGCTAAGCAAATGCGCAGCCCAGCTCCCATTCAGTTCAGAAGAATGCTTGGTGTGTATGTGTTCGTCTACGCATTGGCTCATTTAAGTACCTACGTTTTGTTTGAGCTTCAACTTGATATGGCGCTAGTGCTAAGTGAACTCGTTAGTCGCCCTTACATTGTGGTTGGCATGGTGGCGTTATTGCTACTATTGGCTCTTACTGCGACTTCTTTTAAGGTAATACAAAGAAAAATGGGGAAGCGTTGGCAGCAGCTCCATAATGCAATTTACCTCATATTACCACTGACTCTTTTGCACTTTAGCTGGTCACAAAAAACCTTTTGGCAAGAACCCATTTGGTATTGGTTAGCGGGAATCATCCTCTTAGCACCGAGAGCAAAACAGTGGCTACTAACATACAAGAAGAAAAGAAGTCGTAAGCAGGCAAAAAAATCAGCGGCTAAAGCAAATAGCCCTCAATACCCTTAAATATTTACTTTCAGCGTACGACTTTTCAATAGCGCATTGAACGATTTATGACAGTATGAATAGCAGCAGTGAATAGCGAGCTGTTTTCGCCATAGTAACAACACAAAGGAAAAACCAAAAATTACTGCGAAGTACTCCTGCTACTAGCGTGATTGGGTCGCCAATAATTGGCACCCAACACAAAAGCAGGCTCCACTTTCCCCAACGGGTAAAAAAGTGAGAGGCGCGAAGAAACGCTTTTTCGCTTATTCTTAAAAGCTTTGTTGCAACCACCCTACCGTATTTAAAACCCAGTACGTAGTTCACCAGAGCACCTAGAATATTTCCACTGGACGCCACTAACAGTAAACCCCAACCAGAGAGTCCATTGCTATACAGTGCTGTGATAACTATTTCTGAACTAAAGGGCAATATTGTGGCAGCCAAAAATGCACTGACAAACATGCCCGCATAACCAAGATTAACAAAGAAGTTCATTATGCTCTCTTTTTATAATTGCCTTATCCTCATTGCCCTATCACTTTGCCTTAACCTCACTGCCTCAAACTCACAGCCATAGCACTCAGCCCTAGCACTCTGCCTTAAACTCACTGTCAAATGTATGTGAGGTTATCAATAAACGTGCAGCCCAATTTCTAAAAAGCCCGTGGTTACTTTAAAAGTACACACAAGAAATAACGGGTATTTCCTATCTCTAGTTTTTTTACTTGTACTGACGCCTGTACTGATACCTGTACTTATACCTGCAACTGCAACTGCAACTGCAACTGCAACTGCAACTGCAAACAGTACCAGATTCAAATTTTACGGCGTAATAAAAATTCCTTTTATTTAAAAGCACTTAGATACATTTCTCGCAGTTGTTCGAAAAAAACACAATCTACTGCTTGCAAAAGAGATTCATCACAACTACTGTATACACATACACACTGTATACTTAAACAGTTAAAATGGTTTTATAAAAATAAGGTATGTCCTATGAGTAATTCACCAGTTTGTCGATTCAATGCACTTCGCAACGCAGTATCAAATACCGCGGTTGAAAATGTAGTTCAGCTTCCATTACCCATTGAAGGTTACCCCGGTGAAGGAAAAGGAAGCTTTGAAGAAAGAAACGACAAGGGGTGGAGTTATCTTCTCTCTGACTCAGTTGCGTTTTCTAAAGACGTTGTAAATGCTATTCGCATTCAAAAGCCTGAGAAAGAGAAAGTACCAAAGTGGATAAGTAAGCTCATTACTGGCGGCCAATGTAAAACGCTGTATGTTGAAAATATAGATTTAGATTTACAACCCACAGACAGCGACATGATCCGCAAGCTCTGTGAACTTTACTCAGTGAGTTTAGTTAACGTAAAAGTAGACAATACTCAGCAGAGCAAAAATGTTGCGATTGGCCCCTGGTGAAACACTGAAGAAACAGAGAAGAAACACAGAAGAAGTACAAAGAAAATAGAGAAGAAATAGGGAATATAGCGGTCTCATCTGTCTACATTTTCAATAAGCTCTCTCGCAGTGCTTCCTCGCAATTCACTCTGATAATGCGATACACTATCCCGTCATGAAACCCTGAGTGTAGATGAGTGTTATGCGTTGCTATTGTTGTTCTTCCGCTTCTTTTGAACGTTGTTGTGAGCCCTTTTTAAATGGTACCGAATCGCCGAAAAGTGCAGAGCAACTTATGCGTTCTCGATTTTCAGCGTATGCGACAAAACAGTACGATTACGTACTGAATACCTACTCCCGTGAAAAGCAAGAAGGCTTAACCGTAGAAAACCTTAAACAAAGTGCTGATGGCACCTTGTGGTTTGCTCTTCAGGTAACGCCCCACTCCGCTCAAGAAACAATATCTGATACCGTTGAATTTAAGGCATTCTATTACGAAAACAAAAGCCTATTTCAGCTGCATGAAACATCAAATTTCCTTATTGAGGATAACCAATGGCGTTATCACGATGGCGCGCTTCACGATGACTGTGGAAAAATAAAATACGG
The DNA here is from genome assembly GCF_027257845.1 of Alteromonas sp. BMJM2. GTDB lineage: Bacteria > Pseudomonadota > Gammaproteobacteria > Enterobacterales > Alteromonadaceae > Alteromonas. The sequence goes on from NZ_JAPVOT010000009.1 coordinate 31,916, forward strand.
TCGGAATTTGCCCTGTCTTTGTGGCAGCAATAAGAAGTTTAAACAGTGCTGTGCAACAAAATTGCGGTAGTGAGTGTCGTCTTGGAATGTGCATGTGCATGTGCATGTGGGCAAAGTGTAGGCCTGTGATATGCATCACAGGCAAATAGGTATTAGCAACGAGCAGATGCTGAGCTTCTATACTTTAAAGAACTTGATACTCAATGGGTAATGCCACAGCTCGCCACTATTGGCTTTTAACGCTGCAATAATCGCAAAAATTAAGTTTAGAATGCCCAGAATCATTAATCCGAACGCGCCAATAAATATCAACAGCAGAATTCCGCAGATTATTGAATAGATAACCAAGCTTATCAGCCAGTTTGCCGTTACCTTACCGTGTTTATCTATGTCTTCATTTTGGTCTTTGTGTGCTATCCACATAACAATAGGCAAAATAAGCCCCAGCCCAGGTATAACAATACTCGCTAGTTGGCTTACATGTATGAGCGTGCAGTATGTTCTTGCTGTAAGCCCCAATACATTTTTTCTTCCGTTGTCATTACTACTCCCTTAATTATGTTTTTAGAATGAGGTGTACATTGAATTTAGTTTTTCAAAAATTCATGGATATTGAATGTTGTGTAGAGCATCGCCGTTTAATTTGATACATCGTGAGTGCTTGAGCGCATCCCTACTGTGGCAGTATTTACAGCAATGAAATAGTAGTACCACTAATTTACCTTATTGGGTAGTCAACATACCGGTTGTTAGACAACTTTTTCATAGTTAGCCCCACTCGCAATGGTCAACTCACAGTGGCCTTTCTATTTTTAGGTCGCTACTCAATATTCAGTCTTTCCAAACACTATTACTCCCTCGTATTCAGTCAGCGAAAGCGACGTACGAGTTGCGTAATCAGCTAACCACTTCTCAGTAAGGTGTTTGTACTGGCTTGATAGTTTAAAGCTAGTAGAGGCATCAATAAGTTTTTCTACAAGGGCAGGGGTGGCCCCCTTTTTTGATACCGCTAAGTACGTTGTTGCTTTTTGATAGGTAAAAAGTTTAGTGATGCTATTGCACTTATCACCTAAATCATCACAAATGATGTCCATTCCGCCATCGGAGAAAAATAGATAGTCTGCACGGCCGTATTCTAAGGCCAATAATGCATTTTTCCAACTATCCATAGGTACAGCCCAATACCCAGCTTTTTTAATAATTTCCTGCCTAAAGTCCCCTTTTAGCACTGCAATTCGACTACCTGCAGGTAATTCATTCAATGAGGAGACATGAGTAATACCGTCACGTTTTGCAAATATGGAATACGCATTTTGCGTTATCGGTGTAATCCAATGAAATTGGCCTTCTCTTTCTGCGGTTCTCGCAATAGAAAACACTAAAACATCACGCTTCATTGCGCTTTCAATCAAAATGCGCTGCCAAGGAGCACTTAAAATATCAGTTTTTATACCCGCTTCAACCAGTATGCTTTGAACTAAATCAATGGCGTATCCCGATAGTTCACCGCGGTTATTTCGCTCACTAAATAACGGTTCTTCATTGGTGATCACCCAAGGCTTTAGTTTGCTATTTTCGTCGACTAATGTGTCCCCAAGAACGATAACGCCTTCTATTTCAGTCACATTGGGCGAATACTCTGCTAATACTGGCATCCATTGTTGTTTAATCTCAGCATATTTTGGTCGCTTCAAAAGCCGATTAGCTTCTTTCACGAGAGCAGTGGCGAACGGTCGGTTTTTATCCGTCTTAGGCATTGCAATGTAGCTGTAGAGTACGTTGTGAGAATATTGTCTACTAACGGTGGAGCAATCCAACCCATTTTTCTGGCAAAATATAGCCATACCAAGATCTGAGAAAAATACAGCGTCTACAAGATCATTTAACACTGCATCTACCGCCTGATTCCAGGTATTGAACTGGTGCAATACGAACTGAGGATATCCGCTTGCCAGTTCAACGCGATAATCGCCCCGCAAAACAGCAACAGAAATGGTGTCGTTTTGCGCCATCAATGTATCAAGATCAATGGCTTTTTTGCCATATAGCCCCACAGCGTTTGCGGTTAAAGGCGCTATCCAAAAATATTTGTCTTCACGCTCAGCTGTTCGGCCAATACCGGTTGCTAACATGAGTTCGCCAGTATCGAGTTCTTGTATTAGTCGCGCGAAAGGGAGCGGTGTGACTTCTGGCTTGAGCCCAGCTGATTCGAGCAATGCAGTGGCAAAGTCCACTGAATAGCCTTTAACACTCCCATCATCTTGAAATTCGCTGAATATAGGTGTGTTGGCCGAAAGAACCTTGATGGTTTCAGCAGCACTTATTTGCTTACTACTAAGACACAAAAGCAAACCGACAAAAAGAAGGACCCACTTCAAATAAAACACATTACGTTCTCTTAATTTAAAGTAGATTAAGTGTACAACATACACCGGTAATTGTGCCATTCACTGAAGGTATGATTAACCGTAAAAGCCTAACTAAGTTACGAACAATGATTATTTTCTCTTTAAATCTTCCAATTCTTTGTAAATAAACCGCAGTTACGGGCAATTTGTCGAAATAACTGATCGTTTTTGATTGTGCTGACTATTAATTAATTCACACATTCAAGGAGGTATATTTATGGCGAAAGTACTCGTAATTGGCGCATCTGGTCAAATTGGTAAACAAGCAACGGGAAAACTGTTAGAGCTTGGTCATCATGTTATTGCACCAGTCAGAAGCCCAGAAAAACTGTCTGATATTGATAACAGTAACCTAAGCGTTATTGAGCAAGATTTAGAAAAAGACTTTTCTTCCCACTTCGAAGGCGTGGACGTTGTGGTATTTACCGCAGGTTCAGGTGGAGATACTGGTGCAGACAAGACGATTATGATCGACCTATGGGCTGCTCAAAAAGCCGTCGACTACGCTAAGCGGGCAAAAGTCCCTAAGTTTATCATGGTGAGTTCTATCGGCGCCGGTGATCCTGACTCAATACAGGGCGAAATGAGACCCTATTTAGTTGCCAAACACGTGGCGGATGAATACTTAATAAATAGTGGTGTGAATCACATTATTCTACGTCCGGGAACATTACTCAATGAGCCTGGCACGCACTTAGTGAGAACTGACATGCCTGACAATCAAGATGAAGCAGTCATTCCAAGAGAAGACGTGGCTACTGCTATCGTGGAAAGTGTCGGACGTGCAGCTGAAGAAAATATTATCACTTACCTGTTTAAGGGCGATGAGCCGATTTCTAAGGTATTTGATTAAACACCTAGCCCGCAATCTGCTGAGCCGCCTGTGATTCTATATGGCGGCTCTACTTCCTATTCACCCTCTCTTTCACCCTCTCTCATATACTCCCTTCCACACTAAGTGGCAGTTGTACTCTTTGAGAACGTTTCTTTAAGCTGGTTTTTCGGGCACATTTTTCAATCGAAGTTTTTAATCGCGGTTTCAACCATTCGTGGCTAGCTAAAACCTCAAATTCGCGCCTTTGCCTCACGTCCCAGCCTTAATTCGCAACCGTGAGCCTTAACCGTAAGCGGCATTACGGAATGACCGACTGACTCACCCAGTTGTCATTTTCATCCTTTTCGTGCCATTCCCTATGCTGTGGATTACCACGTAAATTAAGGTAATCCACGTTTTCAATGTTAAGGGATAGTACACAGAAATGTGCGGGAACGATTGAATAATCCCCTTCGGTATTCAATGCAGACTCATCTTGCCTAGGCGTTCCGGGCCGGCCCCACAGAAACTGTTTTTTACCCGCATCAGAAAGCTTTTCCCAGTGCGCTTCCACCAAATCAGGCTGTTCAACCTTAGTTACCATTGAAGCTATACAGTTAAAACGATACTGCTCGCGAGTTTTAGCAAAGTACCACGACACGTGACATCGGTTGTTTTCACTCAGTTGTTGATACTTGTCTGTACGCGTATCTGAAATCACCAACAGTTTGTTGTCGTCGGTTAAACCGCGATGAACAACGGTTCTGCAAAAAGGGACACCTTCTTTGTCAGCGGTGGCTATTTGAAAATATCGGCTTTCAGGTATGCTTCGCGTTTTGTGTAAACTTTTCACTAAGCTTTGGCGCCATGACGGCATAGTCAGTCCTTACGCAGCGCTCTTTTTCGCTAATGCGAAAAGAGTATAAAAATTTTCAGTAGTGACACGTGCTAATTCCTTCACCGATATACCCTTAAGGTCTGCAATGAACTCAGCCACTTCAACCACATACCCGGGCTGGTTTTGCTTGCCTCTATGTGGCACCGGCGCTAACCAAGGGGAATCTGTTTCTATTAGCAAACGCTCTAGAGGAATTGCTTTAACAACCTCGCGTAATTCATCTGCCGAATTGAACGTAACGATCCCTGAGATAGAAATATAAAAGTCCATCTCTATTGCAGCTTGGGCCATTTCCAAAGATTCAGTAAAGCAGTGCAACACCCCTTTCGTACTCGGGTCTTTATGCTCTTTCAGTAAATTAATTGTATCATCACGGGCGTCTCGAGTATGAATAATAAGTGGTTTATTGGTGACGTTCGCCACTTTTATGTGGTCGATGAACGAAGTTAACTGAACATCTTTACTTTCAGGGCTATAAAAATAATCAAGGCCCGTCTCGCCCACTGCCACTACTTCACTCTGCTGCGCTTTTTCTAATAACTCATCGTACGTGCATGCTTCATCTTGATGAAGAGGGTGCACACCACAGGACACGGAGACATCATCAAATTTGGCAACGGTCTCTCGCATGCTGTCAAAATCGGCAACCGAAACGCAAACACATAAAAAGTGCTCAACGCCACGAGTGCGCGCAAAATTAAGGGTTTCAGCCAAGGCCTCAGGGCCCTGCTTTAATCTGTCTAAATGACAATGAGAATCTACAAACAAGTTACACCTTTACTCATATTAGTCGTTATTCGTTGGCTACTACTTATCGCTGGAATAGCTTTAAAAGCCCAAATAGTACCATCGACCTATTCACCCCAGGATGTTGCAATGTTTTCACTACATCTACGCACTGTGCGTAGCGGGAATAATCTGACGGCTGTTGGCTAGCTATATAATCGCCATGGGCTTTTTGCATACACCACTGGGAGGCCAACACTGCGTTGTCCTGCCATTTTTTTGCCAAGCGATGTGCTTGACTGTTGGCATCGCCCGCGAGCAATGCCTGAAAATCATCATTAAACGTGCGAAAGCTAAATTCTTCCTCACCTTTTAAAGCCGCTTCAGCGCGTAACGGGGCGTTACCATACGCTGCTAATAATGCTTCACTGGCATCTTCTACGCCACTTTCCCGCAAGTAGTTCAAACTTAACGCTAAACTAGGCAGTGGCAGCGCGTGTTTTTCACATCGGCTCAATATGGTAGGCATTAACTTTGTTATGCTACTGGTGATCAGCACAAGATAGGTATTCGCTGTAGGCTCTTCAAGCGTTTTTAGCAGTGCGTTGGCCGCGGCTTCCGTCATCGTATCGGCATTGGGTATAAGCAGTACCTTATTACCACTCATCTGAGCCGTACCACTGAGTTTAGCAATGCCTTCGCGTATTTTATCAACGCCTAGCTGCTTCTCGCTTTCTAAAATATACAGATCGGGATGGTTACCGGCTATACGCAGCAGGCAAGACGAACACATTTCGCACGCCCCCTGCTCGGATGGCGTTTTGCACAAAAGAGCGTTTCCTAACTCTTGTGCCAATCTATATTTACCAATTCCACTTGCACCACTTAGCAATAATGCATGATGTAGCTTGTTAGCCAAGTAGCGACTCGTAAATAAATGAAAGACATCATTGAACCAGGGAAGCATCGCTTACACACCTGCTATATAGTTATTGATTATGCTATAAACGTCAGTATGAACGCTTTCCATTGGCTGCATAGCATCAACAATTTGAATACTGTCATCGTTGTTGGCAAGCGCTAGGTAGCGCTTTCGAGTACGCTCAAAAAATGCGATCCCCGACTGTTCAATTCTATCTAGCTCTCCCCGTCCACGGGCGCGCTCCAGACCAATAGCAGGCTCAACGTCTAAGTAAATGGTGAGATCGGGCTTAAACCCTTTAAGGGCTATATGACTTATTGCGCTCATCGTTTCGGGCGATACGCCTCTGCCACCACCTTGATATGCTTGTGATGACATGTCGTGCCTATCTCCAACTACCCAAGCACCGCTCTCTAGCGCTGGGTAAATGCGATTTGTTAAAAGCTGAACTCTGGCGGCGTACATTAATAATAGCTCTGTTTCTTCAGAAACCTGTTCGTCCCAGTCGTGTTTTACACAATCTCGAATAGCTTCTGCCATGGGTGTGCCGCCTGGCTCCCGTGTTTGCTCAACGGATTTACCTGCGTTCTTTAAGGCGTCCACGATAAGTCCAATGACCGAACTTTTGCCTGCACCCTCTAGGCCTTCAACGACTATAAACTTTCCATTCATGGTTTCAAAAACATCTCTTTAATTAATTGCTATTCGACGAATAAGTACGGCTAATGCCTGGCCTCTACTAAGCTAAGTTTAGCTATTACCTAGCTAATAATTAATTTTAGCGTCGCAGTTGGTACTGTCGTACGGCTGCATTGTGCTCACTTAGCGTGTTTGAAAACTGGTGACTTCCGTCACCCTTAGCGACGAAATAAAGCGCTTCAGTGGTTCTCGGCTTTAACGCCGCGCGGATGGCCGCTTTGCCCGCCATCGCAATGGGTGTTGGCGGAAGCCCTTTTATGACATAGGTATTATAAGGTGTTCGCGTACGTAAGTGCTTACGCGTTATATTACCATCAAATGAAGGCCCAATACCGTAGATTACTGTTGGATCAGTTTGTAGGCGCATGCCCCTGTTGAGTCGATTAACAAAGACACCGGCTATTAAATCTCGCTCTTCTGGTACCGCCGTTTCTTTTTCAATAATGCTAGCCAAGATAAGAGCATCGTATGGCGTTGCTAGCGGCAAATCTACTTCTCGGGCTTCCCATTCGGAGTTAAGAAAATCAACAAGGGCGATATGTGCCCGGGTCAATATTTCGCTGGCTTTAGTGCCTTTAGTGAAAAAGTAAGTATCAGCAAGATAGAGCCCTTCGGTATTGTCGAGTTTTTCGCTCTTACTTACCCCTAATTGAGCTAACGTATTGGTTTGCGACAACAGAATAGACGTCATGTCTGGTGCTAACGCCTCAGCCTCTGATGATGAACTTGCAACGCCCGATAGCGAAGACGCACTGTCATTGGCTGCTTGTTGGCCCAAATCAAATTCAATTTCGCCAATGCCCTTTAGTGTATTGTGCCATTGAGCCAACGTTAACCCTTCAACCAGACTGACAGAAAAGAAGTACTCATCACCTTGTGTGAATATAGTGAAAATATCGGCCAGCGATTGCCCGGGAAGCAACATATAAGTGCCCGATTTAATATCTGTACTGGCGGCAAAGAACTTAAGCCACACTTTGGCAACAATAGGGCTAATGTCGGTCATTTCGCCGTTGCGAAGCTGCTTTATAGTTCTGTGCGCGCTGCCCCCTTTTTCGATAGAGAACAGTGTATTCTGCTTTAACTCAAGAGGCTTAGTAACCTCGTTGGAAATATAGTAAGTTCCGCCGGCAGCGCATACCAACCCTAGTATAATCAGCAAGGTAGCTACAAATAAAACACGTTTCACAATCAAGACTCCTGTCTTTTCGATTGATAACTTAAGGCTTCAGCACCACGCTGTTCTAAAGTGCGGCTTTCACAAGAACGTTGTTCCTCGATGCACTTGAGCAGCAGTGATTGAAGGGCATGAATATTGTTGTCGTTTACTGAGTATATCGATGTGCCACCATCGGTAAACGAAATGCTTTTTACCGGAAGTACCTTCATAAGGGCATTAGTGATAACCACATACTTCGCCCTCTTAACATCACTAAGCGTAAACTCTCCTACCATGTACGGTACATTTTCATCACCTAGTGCATTGAGTAAACATTGCCTTACTACACCATTTACACCGCTACCTGTTAGTGAGGGGGTGCACCACGTATTATCCGTGAAAAAGAAAATATTACCTGCACTGCATTCAATGACGTTACCTTGTGTGTCGCACACAAGCGCATCGTCAGCATCGGCTTGGTTAATTTCTCTTTTGATAAGTACTTGCTCTAAACGGTTCATGTGCTTAATGCCGGCTAACGCAGGCTGAATAGCCAATGCTGTTTGCGCACACATTAATGTAACCCCCCTGCCCAACAGGGAGTCGTAATGATTAGGGTATGGATGTTGAGAGAATCGAACTAACGGTGGATTAGCTTCATCACGACTGTACCCTCGCCCGGCCTCTCCCCCAGATACATGCACTTTTAAAACATACTTAATTTCTGATTTTTCGTGTTGTGACGAGCTTGAAGCTCTTTCTGATACCGCGTTTTTTTCATCGCTTATCTGAGAGGGCTCTTTATTGCTAAGACCAACACTAGTATGGAGCGTACGTATTGTAGACCAAATGGCGCTTTCCAGAGTGCGAATATCGATAGACAGACCAATTGCCGCACTATCGTGGGATAACCGAGACAGGTGGAGAGACAGCAATTCAGGATGGTCGTTTACCACACATAGGGTAGTAAATACGCCGTCACCATAATTAAAAGCCCTGTCACTTGACGCTATGGGCATATCACTGGAAATTATTTTCACTGCCTACTCGGTATTTCAAGTGCTAATGTTAGTAGAGAGGAGTATACCAAGTTGTTGACTGCAAACAACAAAGGGTGATGCATAAGATGCATCACCCTTTGTTTTATCAACGCTCAGCTGAATATAACTATCCCCGTGCGCTTACAAACGCTTGAAGATTAATGAGCCGTTAGTACCACCAAAACCAAATGAGTTGCATAACGCATGCTCGGCAGTAAACATTTTTGCTTTATTCGCTACAAAGTCTAAATCGCAACCTTCGCCCGGCTCATCAAGATTGATAGTAGGTGGCGCCATTTTATCTCTCAACGCTAATATCGTGAAGATGGCCTCTACTGAACCCGCAGCACCTAGCAAGTGTCCTGTCATCGATTTAGTAGAGCTCACCAACAGATCGTAGGCGTGTTCGTTAAATACTCGCTTAACAGCTGCAACCTCGGCGGCATCTCCGGCTGGTGTAGATGTACCGTGAGCATTTACGTATCCAATTTCGGTGGGGTCGATCTTCGCGTCTCGTATTGCGTTTTGCATCGACGTTGCCGCACCTTCACCGTCTGCTGGTGGAGAAGTCATGTGATAAGCGTCGCCACTCATACCAAACCCAACAAGTTCTGCATAGATAGTTGCCCCGCGAGCTTTAGCCGCTTCGTATTCTTCTAGCATTACCACGCCAGCACCCTCGCCCATCACAAAGCCATCTCGGTCTTTGTCCCATGGACGGCTTGCAGCTTTCGGGTCGTCATTACGAGATGACAATGCCCGTGCAGCAGCAAAGCCTGCAATACCTAGCGGCGTAATAGTTGCCTCAGCACCGCCTGCTAACATGGCATCTGCATCGTCATAGGCTATTGTTCTTGCGGCGATACCTATGTTGTGAACCCCTGTGGTACAGGCTGTTACAACATTGATATTAGGCCCTTTCAACCCTTCCATAATGGAAAGAAAGCCAGAAATCATGTTCGTTATCGTGGATGGCACAAAGAAAGGAGATACACGTTTTGGCCCACTGTTGAGCAATTTTGAATGATTTTGTTCAATTTGCTCTAAACCACCAATTCCCGAACCTATTGCTACACCTACGCGGTGAGCATTATCATCAGTAATTGGTAGCCCTGAATCGGCTAGTGCTTGTTTACCCGCTGCAACACCTAACTGGATAAAGCGGTCCATTTTTTTCGTTTCTTTCTTATCGATATAATCCAGGGGATCAAAATCGTTAATTTGGCCTGCGAAACGGGTTGAATAGTTACTACAATCGAAATGAGTGATTTCACCTATGCCGCTCTCGCCTGCGAGCAGTTTGCGCCATGTGTCTTCACTGTTAAGACCCAATGGTGAAAGCATCCCAATACCGGTAACCACTACGCGACGTTTTGTCACAAAAAGTCCTCGCTTTGGAACTAAGGTAGGAGAAACAAAAACGGCTCTAAAAAAGAGCCGTTTCGTAACTGAAAAAAAGACTTATGCGTCTTTATTTGCATTAATGTAATCAACAGCTGATTGAACAGTAGTGATTTTTTCAGCTTCTTCGTCAGGAATTTCAGTATCGAATTCTTCTTCCAAAGCCATTACCAACTCAACAGTGTCAAGTGAATCAGCGCCCAAATCGTCAACGAATGAAGCTTCTGCTTTTACTTCTTCTTCTTTAACGCCAAGCTGTTCAATGATGATTTTCTTAACGCGTTCTTCAATGTTACTCATAATTCTAGGTTTCCCTTAAACGTCACTAGATAACAAAAGTGTCGCTAGTTTATTTTGCTAGGTCGTTCCTTGCAAGCACCAGTGTAAACTAATTTTCTGGTCAAACCAGCGACATTCGAAATTATTTAAATACTATTTTTACATCCAAGTTCGGGTAAATACCACCCTAAACTCAACAAAATTCGCAAATATTGCGAATTTACCCCATATACATTCCACCGTTAACGTGGATTGTTTCACCTGTAATATAGGCGGCACCGTCGCTTACTAAAAACGCAACCGTGGAGGCAACTTCATCCGGCGAACCTAATCGGCTTGCTGGAATATCTTTAAAAATGGCTTCTTTTTGGTCATCAGACAATGACTTTGTCATATCTGTATCAATGAAACCGGGCGCAACAACGTTAATTGTTATGCCTCGTGAGGCCACTTCTCTCGCCATAGACTTAGAAAAACCGATTACGCCCGCTTTCGCAGCGGCATAATTAGCTTGGCCTGCGTTACCAGCACTGCCCACAACAGAGCCAATATTGACAATACGGCCAAAGCGTTTCTTCATCATACCGCGAAGTACTGCTTTTGACAGCGTAAATATTGACGTCAAGTTAGTATCAATGATGTCCTGCCACTCGTCGTCTTTCATTCGCAGTAAGAGATTATCGCGGGTAATACCCGCATTATTGATAAGAATATCAATGCCGCCGTCGGCACTACTAATCGCTTTTATGGCTTCATCTACGCTGGCTTTATCGGTTACATTGAGTGCTAAGCCTCTACCGCCGAACGCTTCGAGATACGCCGATATGGCAGCTGCGCCACTGTCACTTGTTGCTGTACCGATTACCGTTGCGCCTTGACTAGCAAGTGCAGTAGCGATGGCTTTTCCAATACCTCTGCTCGCACCAGTAACAAGGGCAACTTTACCGTCTAACTGACTCATTGCATTTCCTTATTGATTTAATGCTTCCACACCCTCGGGTGTATTAACAGCAAGAGACTCAAGGCTCTTGTTAATTCGTTTATTCAAACCGGTAAGCACTTTACCAGGCCCTACTTCTATCACGCGTTCAACACCTGCTGCGGCTAAATATTCAACTGTGCGAGTCCACTGAACCGGGCAGTATAATTGCCGCACTAGTGCGTTTTTAATTGCCTCACCTTGCGTTTCAATGGTCACATCAACATTATTTACAATGTTGATGGCCGGTTCTTTCACCGACAGTGAAGATAATGCGTCTTCTAGTTTGTCCGCAGCTGGGCGCATAAGTTCACAATGTGAAGGCACGCTGACCGCCAAAGGCAAAGCACGTTTCGCACCTGCCTCTTTACACGCATTAGCAGCTTGTTCTGCCGCATTTTTTTCACCAGCAATAACCACTTGCCCAGGCGAATTAAAATTAACCGGAGCAACCACATCGCCAGTGGCGATAGCGGTTTGTTGGCACACGTTAGCGATAGATGAATCATCTAAACCAATAATGGCAAACATAGCGCCTGCGCCGGCAGGTACAGCTTCTTGCATATATTTGCCGCGAGCCTCAACTAGTTTGACTGCGTCGGTAAAGTCCATAGCGCCACCGCATACCAATGCCGAATACTCACCTAAACTGTGACCGGCAAGATAATCTACCTCTATGCCCTGCTCTCGAATAACGCGCCATGTAGCCACACTTGCGGCTAATAATGCAGGTTGGGTAATGTGAGTCTCGTTAAGTTGACCTTCTGAGTCGTTCTGAACAAGACTCCATAGGTCGTAACCTAATGCGTCAGACGCTTCTTTGAACGTAGTCTCAACCACTGGATATTGAGCTGCTAACGCTTTTAGCATGCCCACACTTTGAGACCCCTGACCTGGAAATACACAGGCTGTTCTAGTCATTCTTCTTCCTTATTATTGTGTAAATCGTTAGAAGTGAAAAATGGCGTGGTTCACGTTCGCTTAGTAGCGAACTAACGCAGACGCCCACGCAAAACCGCCACCAAATGCTTCTAATAGCAAATGTTGACCGCGCTGGATTCTACCGTCTCGTATCGCGGTGTCTAACGCCGTAGGAACCGTAGCGGCAGATGTATTGCCATACTGCTCTAGCGTTAGCACCACCTGATCAAGAGACATATTCAGCTTTTTAGCTGTCGCTTTTATAATTCTGAAATTGGCTTGGTGCGGCACCAACCAATCTAAATCTGTCTTTTCCATACCGTTGGCAGCTAGCGTTTGTTCAACCACCTGAGATAGTTTATTCACTGCAACTTTAAACACTTCATTGCCGCGCATTACGCCCCAATTTTCGTGTACCGATTTTTCGTCGCCCCGAGTTGGGTTACCAACATAGAGAAGGTCGCCATACGAACCTGCCGCATGAATATGCGTTGACAAAATACCAGGTTCGTCGCTTGCTTCAATGATTGTGGCCCCTGCCGCATCGCCAAATAAAATGACCATGGTTCTATCAGCGGGGTCAATAAGGCGGCTCAAGCAATCTGTGCCAATGACCAAAATACGTTTTGCCATGCCTGATTTAATATACTGATCGGCAACACTTAATGCATAACAATATCCTGCACACGCCGCTGCCACATCAAATGCGGGAATGCCGTCTAAATCGAGCATGCGCTGAATTTCGCACGCGGTGCTAGGTAGTGCGTAGCGACCACTTGTAGTGGCACACACAATCATATCAATGGATTTAGGGTCGATACCCGCCATTTCAATGGCTTTCTTGCTAGCCTCAACTCCCATGGTCGCAGCAGTTTCATCTGCACCAATTATGCGACGCTCTTTGATACCAGTACGGTCAGTAATCCACTCATCACTAGTATCAACCATGACTTCTAAATCTGCGTTTGTGCGCACGTCACTGGGGTAATAGCTGCCTGTTCCTATAAAGCGAGAATATTTGCTCAAAGTTGCTCCAACAATACCGTTTCTATCTTTGTTTTTATCTTATCCGGCAAATGCATTTCTGCTTCTTTCATTGCTTGAACAATGGCGTAATAAAAAGCATCTTTTTGTGCATTTCCGTGACTCTTGATAACAATGCCGCGCAATCCTATCAGACTCGCACCATTATACTGGTCGGGGTTCACGCTATTGTAGATAGATTTCAGTAATGGGAAGGCAATTCTGGCTAATACACGGGTGTATAAATTCTTTTGAGACTGGCGTTTTACTTCGTTAATCACTAACTTAGCCAAACCTTCGCTCGACTTTAACGCAATGTTACCAGTAAAACCATCGGTGACGACAACGTCAGCATAGTCGGTGAATATATCATCACCTTCAACATAACCAATGTAATTAATACCAGGGGCATCTCTAAAAAGCTGATCGGCAGACTTCACTTGTGCGTTGCCCTTTATATCCTCTTCGCCGACATTAAGCAGTGCAACTCTTGGCGATGTAATACCAGAGACTTCTTGAGCCAGAACTGAGCCCATCACACCATATTGAAAGAGAATTTCAGGCGTACAATTAACGTTTGCCCCTAAGTCGAGTAGAAAAACCTTATGGTTACTCGTGGTTGGCAACATATTGATCAGTGCGGGCCTATCAATGCCTGATAAGGTTTTGAGTAGATAAAAAGAAAGTGTGAGCAAGGCGCCGGTGTTTCCGGCACTTACGCAAGCATTGGCTTGACCGCTTTTAACGCGCTCAATTGCTCTTCGCATAGAAGAGTCTTTTTTATTTCGGAGCGCCGATGTTGGTGCCTCTCCCATTTCTACAGTTTGGGAGCAATGAACAATCTCAACGCGGTCGCGTTCGTCAGAGGTAAGGGCTGTGATGCCGCTTTCAATAACAGATTTGTCGCCGCAAAGAGTGAAGCGAATTTGAGGGTGTAGTTGGATAGCCTTTACGGCCGCAGAAAGGATAACAGGGGGACCATGATCGCCCCCCATGATATCTAACGCGATGGTTAGCTCAGACAAAATGTAGTCGCCGAATTACGCGCCGATTACTTTCTTGCCTTTGTAGTATCCATCAGCAGTCACGTGGTGACGAAGGTGAGTTTCACCCGACGTTGAATCGACGGACAAAGTAGCACCTGTCAACGCATCGTGTGAACGACGCATACCGCGCTTAGAACGCGTTTTACGATTTTTTTGTACTGCCATAACTTACTCCTGGTCTCGCTTAAGTTCTTTCAAAACCGCGAATGGGTTTTGTCGCTCTTGTTCCGGTTCAATCTTTCCGAATGACATCTCATCTCGCTTTATTGCACACTCCGACTCTGCATGAAGGGGTACAATTGGCAATGATAATAGTAACTCGTCTTCAAATATCTGAAGCAGACTAACTTCTCCGTGGTCGTCGACCTCTACCGGTTCGTAAGCCTCGGGAATGATGTCCTCATTTTCTTGCTCTCCTCCCTGCACTGGAGTAAAGCAGAAATCCGAATGAACGGATAAATCGAGTTCACCATTACACCTCTGACAGATAAGTGTAACGTCAGTGGATAGGTGACCGTGAAAAACAGTAAGACCCTGCTCGTCTTTTCTAAACTGTACTTCTGCGTCCACATACTCACTGCATCGGACAACTGCCCCGCTCAATCGTTCCATATCACTAGCCAAAATAACACCCCGATAATCGGAACGTTTAGTAGCGGTTTTAATCGGTTCAACCGAATGGGGTAATTTCACTTTCTGCATAGGGCGCGCATGATATAGCGTCACCCCGCTTCTGTCAAAGCAAAATTGCGATTTAACTTGGGGTTAAACAGGGTAAACTAAACGGCATACCGTTATTGGGGCGTATTAACGTAAAGCGCCTTAAATAAGAGCTTGATACAGGAATACTTACTATGACTCCCATAATTTTAGCCTCTTCTTCTCAGTATCGAAAAAAGTTACTGGATGATATTGGTCTACATGTAGAAACCATGAGTCCGTATATTGATGAAACGCCTAAGCCTGACGAAACCGCCCTGACACTGAGTAAACGCTTGGCACAAGAAAAGGCGCTAAAAGTAAGCGCACGTGTGAAGTGTGACGAGGCCATCGTTATAGGCAGCGACCAAGTCGCTTTTTTAGCGACAGACGACGGCCCGGTATTACTTGGTAAACCTTTAAATGTCAGTAACGCTGTTGAACAGTTAACACGTTGCCAAGGTAAAACTGTGTCTTTTTTTACCGCTATCTGTGTTTATCAAGCAAGTAGCGATACATTAATAACTGATGTGGAAGAAACTCGGGTTCATTTTCGTGAAAACACGACTGCTTTATTACAAGACTATGTTGAAAAAGAGCGACCATTGGATTGTGCTGGTAGTTTTAAAAGCGAAGGTATGGGCGTACTACTCTTTAAGCGTGTAGAAGGAAGAGATCCCAATAGTCTTATTGGTTTGCCCATAATGTTGCTGAACGATATATTGTCATCCCACTTTAATACTAACTTGTTAGAGCTCGCAACTCGTTAAGATCACCTTGTTGTTAGCTCTACAGCCAGAAGCTGTTTAACCAAAAGCTGTTACGCTAAAAGCCGTTCAGTTAAAAACCGATCAGACAGAAGAGTTCATTTAAATGCTATTCACCCAGTAGTACTATTCACCCAGTAGTACTATTCACCCAGTAAATAGTGCTGTAGTTCTGCAATTGAATGAACAATCACTTTTGGTTGCAACGCTTCTAAATGGACCTGTGCATGCACGCCATACGACACACCTATTCTGTCCATACCAATAGATTTGGCCATTTGCATATCATAGGTGGTGTCGCCAATCATTACAGCGTCGCTGGCGGGAATAGACAATTCGTCGATAAGTTGCAGTAGCATATCGGGTGATGGCTTAGACTCCGCCTCATCCGCTGTGCGTGAGGCAGAAAAAAAGCTGCCCGTGTCCGTTTGTTTCCAAGCTCTGTCCAGACCTCTTCGTGCTTTGCCTGTTGCGACTGCAAGTATACAGCCGGATGCTTTCAGCGCATTGAACAATGCTTCGGCGCCATCGAACAAAGGGCATGGCGTGGTGTCTTTGGCAACAAACGCTTCTTTATAAGCTAACACTAACTGTTCTGCGAGTGCGTCATCGTCAATACCAAAAAGTTGCTTTATCGCTGGCTTAAGGCTGATGCCAATAATGTGCCCCACTTCATCGCTACTTGGAATTGGCATACTGCATTGTTTTGCAGCAATCTGCATGCAGTTAACAATTTTATCAGCAGAGTCCATTACCGTGCCATCCCAATCGAAAATGACGAGCTTGTAGCGAGGCGACGTTTGTGTTGGTGACGCGGTTGAAATGTCAGGCATAAATCACTACTACTCTCTATTTTGTGCTCAGGGCTTTTAAGGCATCTGTCAGCGCGTTATCAAGGGGTGCGGTAAACGTCATTCTCTCTTCTGTGGCTGGGTGAATAAATGCAATACTTTGGGCATGTAGAAATAGCCGATCTAATCCTTTTGCTCGCATACTCGCGTCAAATGCACTATCGCCATACTTTGGATCGCAAGCAATAGGATGCCCTGCGTGCAAACAGTGCACGCGTATCTGGTGCGTTCGACCAGTAATCGGAGATGCTTCAACCAGCGTTGCTCCCGCAAATTCCTTTAAAATTCTATAGCGGGTTTCAGAAGGCTTACCATCATCACTCACGCTGACCATTCTCTCACCCGATTGCAGCGTATTTTTTTTAAGCGGAGCTTTTACTTTAAAGCGATTTACCGGCCACTCACCCGCAACCAACGCATTGTAGCGTTTGTCCATTTTTCCTGTTCGAAGCTGTTCATGCATGTGACGCAGCGCAGAGCGCTTCTTCGCTATCAGCATGCAGCCTGATGTATCGCGATCCAGTCGGTGCACCAGCTCCATAAACTTAGCTTCAGGGCGCAGTGCTCTTAACCCTTCAATAAGGCCGAAGCTCAATCCACTTCCGCCATGAACAGCTATACCTGTAGGCTTATTCATAACGATTAAACGATCGTCTTCAAACAGAATGTGCGATTCAAGCGCTGCTATTTTATCAAGTTTCGGTGAAGGTGCTGGCGCCCCTTCGGATACCCGAACAGGAGGAATGCGTATTATGTCATCAGCTTGCAATTTATATTCAGGTTTTATTCTACCTTTATTAACGCGTACTTCACCTTTGCGTAAAATGCGATAAATCATACTCTTTGGTACGCCTTTCAATTGGGTACGCAAAAAGTTATCGATGCGTTGGCCGGCTAAATCGGCCTCTACCGTTATAAAACGGACTTTTTGGGGAGCTTGTTCTTTCATGCGTTTGATTATACCGCAATGCTTCGCCGCCAACATTATGAAAATTTCTAATTGCTAAAATTTCTTGATTTTGACCCTTTTTTGTCCAGAGCTCGCCGTTTTATGAAAATAACTACTTATAAGTTGCTTTTATTCACCGACTTACCTTGCTTAATTTTAGTTATTGGTGCGATAATCATTGGTGGTTTTTACACGAATCAACCGCGAATGTAACCTAGCGCCAACGCGCTCATTTTGCGAACAAAACGCGTAAAAACAACTTAGACGATAATGAAACAAAAAAACGACGACATATTGCGGTCGATGTTTCACGTCGCAAACGAAAAAGCATGAGTTAGATGTCGGTAGTGTCAGTAAAGAAACAAGACATTTCATACCGAACTCGCTAAGAGGCAACGACAACACTGCCGTAGTAAAGCGAAACCGTGCTTGCGAACATAAAATAAGTTTGCCGTTTAGCCAACAGAATTAAATGACAAACAAGCGAGGCTCATTATTTCGCTTGTTAAAATGAAATTTGAAATAAGGGTTTGTCGCTCCCGACATCCTCAAAGCAGCGTAGCCTAGGTAAGGCCAGTCGTTTAGGTAAAATAGACAAGCAAAAACAACGTTTGTAACCTGTAACGCTGACAGATATGCATTTAGAAAGTGCATAGGCTACCCACTCGGGATAATGCGATGTAACAACAAAGTCCCCGTCCAACCGTGAGGTTGCGCGGTGAGGGTTTGCACATGTCACTTTAATTTTGTGTCTTAACGGCTGTACAAAAACAGAGTTAGATACAATGAAAAGAATGTTAATTAATGCAACTCAACAAGAAGAGTTGCGTGTTGCTCTAGTAGATGGGCAACGCTTGTACGACCTAGATATAGAAAGTCCTGGGCACGAGCAAAAGAAAGCAAATATTTATAAAGGCAAAATAACCCGAGTAGAGCCAAGTTTAGAAGCGGCTTTTGTCGATTACGGCGCTGACCGCCATGGATTCCTACCATTAAAAGAGATAGCCCGCACCTACTTCCCAAAAGGTTACAAGTTTGAAGGCCGACCTAATATCAAAGAGGTTATTAAGGAAGGTCAGGAAGTTATTATTCAAATCGATAAGGAAGAGCGTGGCCAAAAAGGCGCAGCGCTAACTACCTTTTTATCGTTAGCAGGCAGCTATTTAGTTCTTATGCCTAACAATCCTCGTGCAGGCGGTATTTCTCGTCGTATCGAAGGTGACGAGCGTACTGAGCTTAAAGAATCACTGGGTAAACTAGACCTTCCAGACGGAATGGGACTGATTGTTCGAACAGCCGGTGTTGGTAAGTCATACGAAGAGTTGGAATGGGATTTAAAAGTCTTACTCAAGCACTGGGACGCAATATCCAGCGTTGCTGAGGAACGAGAAGCACCTTTCCTAATTCACCAAGAAAGCAATGTTATTGTCCGCGCAATCCGTGATTACCTTCGCCGTGACATCGGTGAAATTCTCATCGACAAAACCAGTATTTATGAACAAGCGCTTCAGCATATCGAATTGGTACGCCCTGACTTTGCAAGCCGCGTAAAACTCTATCGCGGTGAAGTTCCGTTGTTCAGTCACTATCAAATTGAAAGTCAGATTGAATCAGCATTCCAACGAGAAGTGCGTTTACCATCTGGTGGATCAATCGTTATTGACCCTACAGAAGCGTTAACCTCTATTGATATCAACTCTGCCCGTTCAACAAAAGGCGGAGATATTGAAGAAACGGCACTGAACACAAACCTTGAAGCGGCTGATGAAATTGCTCGCCAATTGCGTTTACGTGACCTCGGTGGGTTAGTGGTTATCGACTTTATTGATATGACTCCAGTTAGACATCAGCGCGATGTGGAAAACCGCATGAAAGACGCGGTACGAAGTGATAGAGCCCGTGTGCAGTTAGGCCGCATTTCTCGCTTTGGTCTTCTTGAAATGTCTCGTCAGCGTTTGCGCCCTTCTCTTGGTGAATCTGCCCATCACGTATGTCCACGTTGTTCAGGCCACGGTACTATCCGAGGTACTGAATCCCTTGCACTTTCCATCCTTCGCATACTTGAAGAAGAAAGTATCAAAGAGAATACGGGACAGATTGAAGCGCAGCTTCCAGTGTCGGTGGCAACTTACCTGTTAAATGAAAAGCGCAAGTCTATTCAGCTTCTTGAAAAGCGTCACGGTGTTGATTTACTGCTTATTCCAAACGCAAATTTAGAAACGCCTCATTATCAAGTAGAGCGCCGTCGTCCAGATGATGCCCTGCAAGATGCAAGCTATGAAGTTGATCTAATGCCTGCTGTGGAAACAGAGAAAGTGACGACGACCACTGCCCCTGTCAAGCG
The DNA here is from genome assembly GCF_027257845.1 of Alteromonas sp. BMJM2. Lineage (GTDB taxonomy): Bacteria > Pseudomonadota > Gammaproteobacteria > Enterobacterales > Alteromonadaceae > Alteromonas. The sequence goes on from NZ_JAPVOT010000009.1 coordinate 51,841, forward strand.
TGAAGAGCCCGCACTTAAAGGCCTTGTTGCTCCTACTACGGCAGCGCCTGTAGCTCAGCCTAAAGTTCAGGAAAAAGCGGCGCAGACAAACGAATCTCCATCATTATTCGCTCGCATTGGTAAGTGGATAAACGATGTATTTGGCGATAGCAACAAACCTGAAGCTAAGCCGAATGAAAACCAAGAGAAAGACGAGAAAACGTCGTCTAATTACAAAGGTAAAAACCCGCGTAATACTCGCAATAATGACGACCGTCGTCGTAAGCCTCGTAAAAATACCCGTCGCAATGGTCCAGCCCAAGTAAAAGACGGTGAGCAGGAACAACGCCCACCACGCAGTGATCAAGACGACAAGCGCAATAACCGTGGCCGCAAGCCCCGCAGAGCGCAACAGCCTCGTGATGAGCAGCAAAAGCCAAATCACGAAAAGCCTCAACAAGACGCTCCTGTTAATGACAATGTGGAACAACAGGACAATCAAGTTGAGAAGAAACGTGAAGTTGCCGAGCGCAGAAAGCGTCGTGATAAGCGTCGTAGCGTTCGAGTGAACAAAGATGACTCAGCAAATGCTAACGCACAAAGTGCGCCTAAATCTGAAACTAAACCAGCTGAAACTAAACCAGCTGCACCTAAGAAGCCAGAAAGCGCTGAGAAGCAGCCTGAGGAGCAAATTATTAACACTGCGCCTGTTACTGAAGACGCAGCAGGAAAGCCGTTAGAGAAGCATCACGCCAAGCAAAAAACGGTTATTGGTTCTTCTGCTGAATCATCTGATTCTGGCGAAGAAATTCAAGAAGCCGCGGTGATCTCAGAGCTAACTAATGACGAAAACGGCCAAAAACGTGAAAGCAGAGGACGTTCACGTCGCTCTCCTCGTCACGTTCGTGCTGCAGGTCAACGTCGCAAGAAGGAAGCGCAGCAAAATGACGATGCGACTAACGAAACTACCAATCAAGATAGTCACGTCAGTCATGCCGATGCCGCACCAGTAAATGTTGATGAAACGCAGGCTACCCTGCCTGGCGAACTTTCTGCACAAGCGCAGTCAACAACTGCACAACCAGACAGCATTAAAGATGCGGTAACTGCAACTGCTGAACAAACAACGTCAACCGTTGAAGAGACAAAAGCACCTGCTACTGACACTTCTGCTACACAGGAAGACTCAGCGAAGGCGCCAAGTGTTGAAGCGGTTCAAGACGAACTGCAGTTCGAGGCAGCCTCGCAAGCAGAAGAAGTACCAAAATCAAGTGCTACTCAAGAAGCAGCGCCTGTAAAAGCGGCTCAACAAGATGACGCTGAAACAGCAGCACCAAAGCAAGTTGAAATAAACTTAGCAGAGGAAGCTGAGGCCGCTACTGTGCAAGCGTCATCAGATGCAGCAGAAGCGCCTGCGGCTAAGCAGTCTGTGGCTGAAGAGCCTTCAGCGGGTAAGGAGCCTTCAGCGGGTAAGGAGCCTTCAGCGAATAAAGCGCCTTCTAAGCCTGTAGCTGATCAAAAACCTGTAACGCCTGCAACAGCTAAAAAGGCTGACAAGCCAGCGACACCACTAGGTGCTAGCGGAACAGGAAAACGCAGAGCGTCTCACCCTATGACAACCCCTGCGTCTGTTGACGATGAGTTTGTTGATGTGAAGCTTACAGCGAAGTCAGATGATTCACGCCCCGCTGTGACGGTTTGCGGTAAAACTGCAAACATGGCTCAGGTATCAGCGCGAGCATCTGCTCCTGCCACACTACCAGGCAGCGTAGATTAAGCGTTTGCTAGAACCTTTGAGATAAAACGTCTCTAATAATAAAAGCCGCTGTTTAAAGCGGCTTTTTTATGCCTCTCATCCTTAAATACGTTATAAAAATAAGGAGCTAAGCGATGAGTCAACTCATTAACCCACACTTCATATCTTGGCTAGAACAACGTTGTCAGGCAAACGCAATTGAGACGTCGCTTATTCAAACACTATGGAGCGGCTATGGCGCCTGCTTTCGCGCAACGCTGCAACCTGCAGGCAACAGTCACCTTGCTGCGCCTTTATCTGCGGTGGTGAAATGCGCAGTGACACCTGTAACTCAAGAGCACCCTCGAGGCTGGAACGGTGATGCAGGTCATCACAGAAAGCTGCGCTCATTTGCTATAGAAAATAGTTTTTACCAGTACGTTCAACCTTTTACCACCGAACGCTGTAAAACCCCTCGCTGTATCGCAGCCGCGAAGGACGGAGACAGCACGTTATTAGTCATGGAAGACCTTGGAGAGTTAGGTTTTACGCAAACAACGCTAGGACTGACAGTGGCGCAGGCCGAGGTAGTGCTTATCTGGTTGGCTGAATTTCACAGTCGCTTTATTCACACAAAATCGTACTTTCAAACTCACAATGTATTGCTTTGGGACACGGGTACCTATTGGCATTTAAAAACCCGTGAAGATGAATACCAAGCCATGACTCCCTGCCAATTAAAAGATAGCGCAAGCAAAATAGACAACGCGCTGAACAACGCTAAATATCAAACCTTGGTGCATGGTGATGCCAAGGTCGCCAATTTTTGTTTTACACCTGATTATCAGTCTTGCGCGGCAGTAGACTTTCAATACGTTGGGTTTGGTATAGGTGTAAAAGACGTGGCGTATTTTTTAGGGAGCGCGCTAAGTGAAGATGATCAAGTAACGTATTCTGAGCATTGTTTAGAGGTTTATTTTAATGCGCTAGCGCTCGCCTTACACCAGCGCTGCTCAATGGGTTCTCAAACATACGAATCTGCGCCGCCAGCAGCACTGGAAAAGTCAGAAATACCTCTACTCATCAACGAGTGGCGTACACTCTACCCCATCGCTTGTGCTGACTTTCATCGATTTTTAGCAGGGTGGAGTCCACATCATTGGAAAATTGATAAAGCGCTACAGCATCAAACCGCTATCGCGTTATCATGGCTTGAAGGCAGCACTGATTAAGAATTCAGGTCTATTTCAAAATACACTTAATTAGGATATTTGGGATAGCGACATTTGGATTACTGGGTTTATAAGTGACCAATTTACAATAACCTAACGTAATAGTTATAAATACCGGAAGCTTACTGCTCTTATGTACAAACGCAAACTATACCTTTTTGGCCTTCTCTCTACCTTTATTCTATTCATCGCCCTTGCTAGCGCTGCGGTAACTGCACATCTTACGCGAACCAATTTAGAACAAAGTCAGCTGGCTCAGTCCTTATTGTCTGAACATCAGCAGCTTTCCAGTACATCCTACCGACTATTTAAACAATTGACTGACGAACTTATCTTCGGTAAAAGTGCAAACCAAGCAAACGTAAGAAATAAACAGGAAAGAATTGACCAATCTATAGCAAGAATAAAACAATTTGAGCTTGCTCAGCGTGACGCTCTTGGCTTTGACGCAACTCAGGGAAGTGTTGAAGACACTGACGAACTAGAAGCATTGATTGGCAGTATTGTCGACGAATTTCGCGCTATAGCCGCGCGCAATGATAGTACACCATTAAAAGAGCAAGAAAGACTGCATACGCTACTTGAAAGCACCATTGATAATCAATTTCGAGAAGCCATTAATACCGCTGTAGTGCGCCAAAGCAGTGTGGTGTCGGGCATTAATTCAAGTATAGACACACTGAATACCAGTATTGTTTGGTTTACCATTATTTTAGGTGCCATTACATGCCCGTTTATCCTATTAGGATGCTATTGGCTGTTTAATGCGTTGTATCATCCGCTCACTGTTATTCGAACGGGAACAGACGCTATTGCCTCCGGCAACTATCATTATAGGCTACCAGAAACTCTCGATAGCGAATTTACCGATTTAGTTAAAGCGTTTAATTCTATGATTGTGCGGCTTGGCGCCCATGAAGACAAAGCGTCTGCACACCGAAAGCAACTTGAGTATGAGGTGGAAACACGAACGCGGGCACTGCAAGAGGTCAATAACAAGCTGACGCAACTCGATACTAAGCGCCGTCAATTTATGGCGGATGTCAGCCATGAGCTGCGCACCCCTCTCACTATTATCCGAGGAGAAGCGCAGGTAACCCTTCGTCAACAAACCGCTACTGTGGAAATTTACCAAGAGACGCTTAACACCATTTTAGAGCAATCTGTAAAGCTCAGTAAGCTGGTAGACGATCTGCTTTTATTGGCAAGGGCTGAAATGCACGAATTTAACTTAGACGTTGCTCAGTGCACGCTCGAGAGCGAACTTTCTGAACAAGTGACCAAGTGGCAGAAAGTGATTAAAACACGTGACATTACTTTTCAGAGCCAACTTCAACACAACCAGAGCGTTGTGATAGACAAAGAGCGAATCATTCAGGCATTAACCATTTTGATTGAGAACGCTAATAAATATTCCTCGCCCGGCACTCCCATCGTAGTATCACTAGATGATGATAATAACTGGATACGTATTAATATCATGGATACCAGCGAAGGTATTTCTTCTTCCGACTTGGAGCATATTTTTGAACGCTTTGTTCGCCTTAAGCGACAGGGAGATGGCATGGGTTTAGGTCTTTCAATTGCAAAAGCCATTGCTGAAGCGCATGGCGGAACACTAACGGCAAGCTCAGTGCTATCAAAGGGGTCGGTCTTTACAATATCCTTGAAAAAACCAGCATCGCATTAACGCTAGCGCCGGCTCTTAGGGCTAACAGCGAACAAACAAGAAAGAGAAGAGACAACCTATAATGAAAATTTTAATTGCCGACGACGAGGCACCTCTATTACGATTTTTATCTCGCGGCCTCACGGCCGAGGGATATCAATGCGTAGAAGAGAGCACCTTACACAATTTAATTACACGAATTCGGCAAGAATCGCCAAGTATTGCTGTGCTAGATAGGATGTTTGGCGATGAGGACAGTGTTGAGCTTTTACCCACGATAAAGGCCATGCCAAATGCTCCAATGGTATTGCTACTGACTGCCGTGGATGACGTAAAAGAGCGCGTTAATGGCCTTACTTTAGGTGCTGATGACTATTTGTGTAAACCTTTCGACTTTGACGAATTATTAGCGCGTATCACTGCACTAAAACGCAGGGCGGGGTCGGCAACTGTAGACGACAGTTTAACAGTGGGCCCTTTACAAATTGATAAAGATTCTAGAATTGTTACCTTGTGCGGCGATGAGCTATCATTGACAAAGCTAGAGTATGACACCTTGTATTACTTTGCGGAAAACGCGGAGAAAGTGCTCTCGCGAGAACGTATACTGAGTCGAGTTTGGAAAAGCCATAGCGATCCACTCACTAACGTTGTCGATGTGTATATCAGTCGCCTAAGGCAAAAGCTTAGCGTCAATGACTCAATTTCAATAGAAACATTGCGGGGAAATGGTTATCGGTTAACGGTAAAATAAAACCGCAAATAAAAAAAAGCCCAACGAAGGGACAACGTTGGGCATAGTTGTAGCAATAATGGCGGTGTTGTCGTTAACGCGGTTTATCATTGGCACACACATCAAATCCTTAACCCAAGATATTCCGCCGACACCCCTGATGTCCTTTAAGCAACAGGGCAACTGCATTTGCTACCCTTTGTATAGTAGAGAAAAATTATAACGAAACCTTTTACGCTTCATTAAAAGTAGATGAACAGAAGATTAAAATGCGAATCTTATGCGTCCCATTACCATTCGCGGTGGAATAAACTGAAAGCCTGTTTCGTTAACGCCAAACACGTCGGTCATTGATGAGTTAACGCCGTCCTGGTCAGTAATGTTGTAAACCATAAGATCGGCTCCCCAACTTTCATCCGGCGAGTCGTATGACAAATTGGCGTTAAACAGATTGTACGCTTCGACGTCATCTACCTCTGGATTGTTAAACACGCGTTGTTCGAAGTCTCCCCTGTGCGTATATTGTAAACTCGTCACAATGTACGCCCCGCTTGCAAGTTGATTTTCATACGCTAAGGTTATGTCTGCCGTTAAGCCCGGTGTTTTCGCTAACTCATTGCCATTTAAATTTTGTAGAAATCCGGCAACATCTCGCGTAGCGCCGTGGATCTCTTCTTTCGCCGGCGTGACTCCATCAGCTAAAAACACGTTTTCAATTAATAATCGATTGTCTAATGCTAAATAATCAGCGGACACTTCTGATTCAGTTACACCGAGTTTTACATCAAGACTAAAGTGATCGCCAAGCAGTGCGGTCATTTCAAATTCTAAACCATATATCTCTGACTTAGGAATATTCGAAACGCCACTGCCGAACTCATTAAAATCTGAGGCTTGAAACTGTAAATTAGTATAATCATAGTAAAATGCTGCTACGTTCGTACGAACTAAATTATCAAGTAAATCAGCTTTATATCCGACTTCATACGCATTAATCGTTTCATCCTCAAAAGCTTCTCGAACTAACGCATCGACGCCCTCTGAAAAGGTTAAGTTACTTCCTCCTGGCTTAAGTCCTCGTGTGTAAGACGCATAGGCCATTGTACTCGTAGCAAGGTCCCACTCAAGTGCAATTCGTCCAGTTAAATCTGACGTTTTCGGATTAATAAATGAAGGAGTCGGGCTGAAGAAATTAGAAACGGTACTTTCAACTTCATCATCTGTGTATCGTAAACCTGTGATAAGACGCACTGATTCGCTAAATGGATAGGTTGTTTGTCCGTAAAACGACAGCGACTTTCGCTTTGGATTTGAATCTGAAATAAACCCTCTATCTCCGCCAAAAACTTCAGGAAATGTTGTTTCATATCCATCTAGAAAGCCATCTCGTCCCACATCAAGCTCTTCGCGAATCGTAATTTCAATATCTGTGTCAAGATAAAACATTCCCACAAGCCAGTCCAACTTACCAAATAATGGTTCGTTGGAAATAATATTTAACTCTTGGGTAAATGTGGTTTGAATATTAATCTCTGGATTAAACTGGCTAATTTGAATTTCAGGGTTGGTCAAAAATGAATGACGGTCATTGTCTCGAATAACGGTTATGTCATCTTTTTGATAACTACTTAACGACTTAATGACCGCGAAGTCTGCGTTCCACTCAGCAATAAGGCCAATCACCTGTGAATCCAGTTCGTAAAATGATTCCGTATCTTGAGACAGGTTTCGCGCGCCTGGCGTAGGATCATCAATGCCCTTTATACCCGCGCCATTAGATTCTCCAGAAAAAAGTTGAGCTAAAAGACGGACACTTAAATCGTCAGTCACAGCAAAACGCCAGTCTGTTCTAAATGAAAGGTTATCAATGTTATCCAAATCTTCACCAATAAATGTTTCATCTCGCTCAGTGACACTCGGGCCGTTGTATACGTTTTGTGTGTAGCCATCTTGTTTGACCACACTAACAGACGTTCGCGTTGCTATACTATCACTCACTGGAACGTTAAGCGTGCCGCGGAACTTTCTCAGATTAAAGTTACCAATTGTGATATCCGCTTTGCCGGCAAACTCATCAAAAACGGGCAACGTATTAATCACATTAATTGCACCACCGGTTGAATTTTGACCAAAAAGTGTTCCCTGAGGCCCCCGCAACACCTCTATCCGTTCGATATCGATAAAATCAGTTTGCAGAGCATATGGTGACGCAATATAGATCCCGTCCATGTGATATGAAACAGATGGATTTGCAGTGGCATTTTGGTTTGCTTCATTACCCACACCGCGAATCGAAATAATTGATTTAAAGCCTTCGTTTTTCGCTACTGTGACGCCTGGAGCAACTGCACTTAAATCGACAAAAGAAGAAATATATTTTTTATCTAGCTCATTTGAAGAAATAGCGGTAACAGCTTGAGAAACCTCTTGTAAACTCTCGCTGCGCTTCTCAGCTGTCACCGTAATGTTTTCAATAGCGCGTTCGAGAGACTTTTTATCGCTTTCTTTCGATTGTTGCGCAAAAACATGTTGGCAGGCTAATCCCGACATGATGAGAGCAGTTGCTATTGTCTTTACATTACCGTTTTTTTTATTCATTACTTTTCCCTAAAATAAATGAACATCGAATTATTCGAGATGCGCTATCGTCACGATTCTTATAAAAGATGAAGATTTTTGTTTTTCATTTACGGGAAACAGCAGAAAGGATGCCAATTTACTGACCAATTGGACAACAACCGTGCAGAGAATGTAAAAAGCTGAATTAAAATAACTTTTTGAGCTTTGTCAAAAACGTCAAGTCGTCAATCATTGAACTTTATGACACAGGTTTGCATTTGAAAGGTGCATGAAAACGTAAGATGCACTATTAAAGTTCGGATTATAGTCGGTCGTTAAAAGACTTTATTAGCACTGTGGCGTAACCTTTATACCACCGAGCGTAGAAAAAATAGAAATCGAAATGTTAACGCAAGATTTGATCTCGATTGGTGAGGTAATAAAATAAAGGGTTGCAGGCACTTTTTATTGAAAGCGCTGCAACCTTTATCTCATAACATACTGACTTTAAAAGAAACCGAGTGGATCCTCGCTATAACTAACTAACAGATTTTTGGTTTGTTGATAGTGACTAAGTGCTAGCTTGTGGGTCTCTCGACCAATCCCTGATTTTTTATATCCTCCAAAAGCGGCATGGGCTGGGTACATGTGATAGCAGTTAGTCCATACCCTGCCCGCTTCTATTTTGCGTCCCATGCGATAGGCCAAATTCATATTTCGACTCCACACACCAGCACCTAAACCGAACTCAGAGCTATTGGCCAATTTAAGCGCTTCAGCTTCATCCTTAAACGTAGACATAGAAATAACGGGGCCAAAAATTTCCTCTTGAAATACTCGCATATCGTTGGTGCCTTTCAACAGCGTTGGCTGGATATAAAAGCCGCCATTAAGTTCGTCAGTTAGCTTTTCTATGTTGCCGCCGGTCAGTACTTCAGCGCCTTCTTTTTTGCCGATATCAATGTAATTCAAGATTTTATTAAACTGGGCTTCAGATGCCTGAGCACCAACCATGGTTTCGGTATCCAGAGGGTTACCGCGTATAATTTGTGCCGTACGCTCTAGTATTTTCTCCATAAACGTGTCGTATATATCCTCTTGTATGAACAAGCGAGACGGACAGGTACACACTTCTCCTTGGTTGAAATATGCAAGCACAGCTCCTTCTATTGCTTTTGAAAGAAACGCATCATCATGGTCCATGACATCGTTGAAGAATATATTAGGTGACTTACCGCCAAGCTCTACGGTAGACGGAATAATATTATCTGCAGCACATTTCAAAATATGAGAGCCAACGGGGGTAGAGCCTGTAAAGGCAATCTTGGCAATACGTGTGCTCGTTGCTAGCGCTTCTCCGGCTTCTTTGCCAAACCCATTAACAATGTTGAGTACTCCCGGCGGAAGTAAATCACCCACTAGTTCAGCAAACACTAAGATAGATGCTGGCGTTTGCTCGGCAGGCTTAAGCACAACGCAATTCCCAGCGGCCAGCGCAGGCGCTAATTTCCAAGCGGCCATTAGAATCGGAAAATTCCAAGGAATTATCTGCCCAACCACACCCAGTGGCTCGTGAAAATGATAGGCAACCGTTGTTTCATCAATTTCACCAATAGAGCCATCTTGCGAACGCAAGCAGCCGGCAAAATATCTAAAGTGATCTGCTGCTAAAGGAATATCTGCAGCGAGGGTTTCTCGTACTGCTTTGCCGTTATCCCACGAATCGGCCACGGCCAAAAGTTCGAGGTTTTCTTCAATGCGATCTGCAATTTTAAGGAGGATATTGCTGCGCTCAGTAACCGAAGTGGTTCCCCACTCAGCTTTCACGGCATGGGCTTTATCCAGCGCAAGATTAATGTCTGCACTATCTGAACGGGGTATTTTACAAAATACTTTGCCGTTAACTGGGCTAATATTGTCAAAATAGTTCCCGTTGACCGGCTTCACCCACTCTCCTCCAATGTAATTCCCATACTCAGATTTAAAGTTTACAAGGGCACCATCGCTTCCAGGATTTGCATAAATCATATCTTTACTCTCTTTTTGTGGTTTAAAGGGGTAAATCGCTATCGCTATTAGTCGTAACTCTTGACGAAAAAACATGCTTTATATTTACCATTGCTTTACATTAAACTAACAAATTGACGTTCTCTTGATTTGCTGTCCAAGAAACTTGTCTGTAATTCCAGAATAAAAAGTACAAGAGTAAGAAGTACAGGAAAAAGTAAAGGTTAAAGATGCACACACCAAGATTAGATAAAAAGCGTCAACAGCTTGATGTATTGATTGAAAATAAGGTGACGTTTGCTGCCGACAACAGTGAGCTGAGTATTTACGATACCTACGAAAGCGCTCAAAAAGTGGCGTTGCGCTCAGATGAACTTCTTTTTTGCGCCATGCTGTCTGGCAAAAAAATTATGCATGTGGATAGTAGTCAGTATCACAACGCTTTTTTACCTCACGAGTCTTTTGTCATTGCGCCAAAACAGAAGGTGCTGATTGACTTCCCTCAAGCCTCGTTAAATACCCCCACCACATGCCTTGCGATTGAGATTAGTAAAGATAAGATTAGCGCAGTATCTGAGGCGCTGAATATGCAGCAGAGAATAGCGTCAGACGGATTGTTTGAATACACACCAGATTTATTAGTGCATACAAAGCACAATGCTCAAACCCAACAGCTTTTAGAGCGAATGGTACATTTATTCAGTGAACAAGGCGCAGAGCGTCACTATTTAATTGATTTATCGCTGAATGAACTGATCACTCGTTTGCTTCAGCAACAGAGCCGAGATTTGCTGCTTGCTAGCTCACAGACACTGCAACTTAAAGGGAAAATAAGTAACGCGATTGAATACATAGAAAGCCATTTAGCAGAAGAATTGGATATCAATGAGTTATGCAAAATCGCGTGTATGAGCCGAAGTAAGTTTTATCAGCAATTCAGACTGGCCTTTGGCACTACACCAGCGCTGTTTCAACGGCAGCTTAGGTTGGAAAAGGCACGCTCTCTCTTATTAAAAGGTGAGCCTATCGGCAGTGTTTGCTTTGGTTTAGGGTTTAATAGCGCCAGTCACTTCAGCCGATTATTCAAACAGGCTTTTGGCATTGCTCCAAGGGAATGCCGACACTAGCGCAGTTAAAAAGAGTGAAAAGATAACAAGATTGTTCAATTGAAGGATTGAAGGATTTTATCGACTCAATGCCATTCACGCCCTTTTCATATCCACATGAGGGATATCATCTTCCAAGTACATGGGCGATGTAGGAACAAAACCAAAGCTTTTATAGAAAGACAAAAGGTACTCCTGCGCTCCTATTTCAATGGATTCATTAGGCCACAGCATTTCGCACTCTGCTATCGCTTTATTAACTAACGTTTTACCCGCCCCTTTACCGCGAACGTCTTTATGCGTTGCTATACGCCCAATGCTGACTGACGGAAAGCTAACCCCTTTAGACAGCAATCTCGCACAAGCGACTAAGACACCATCGACAAACCCCATAAGGTGCTTTGTGTCAGGGTGTCTGTCTTTTTCATCGAGTTCAGGGTACGGACAGCTTTGTTCCACCACAAACACATCAACTCTCAGCTTTAATAAGTCGAAGAGTTGATGAGTCGTCAATTCATTAAAAGCGCACAGGCGCCACTTAATTACCAAGCCAGTTACCACGTCAAATCATCAGGAATATCATAATCCGCGTACCAATCATCTTCTGCTTCATCTTTACCGTCGGTGCCGCTTTTATCTAAATCGGCACGGTAAACAATAAAACTATCGTCGCGCTGGGCTATTTTATCTGCCACAGGCGTAGGCACTAACTCATACGCATCATCAAGTAACACGACGGTTAAACGACCTTTTGTCACCTGGCGATGAATGTCTGCACTCACGTACATACGCTTCACTACATTATCGTGGGTAAAATTGAGTACCGTATCGCCTTTACGCGCTTGTTTATTGGTTTCAATAAGCTGTTTAACCTGAGCAACAATAGAGCGTTTCTCTCGTTCGTTTTGCTGAAGCTGGTTCAGCTCTCGTGAGCGCTCCTTCTTCTCTTCTGCTGCTTTTTGAGCAGCCAGAGTGGCTTCGTCCACTACTGGCTTCTTCTGTTTCTGCTTTTTACGCTTTTCAGCACGGGCTTTTTTAGCCGTACCTTTGTCCGCTAATCCCGCTTTCAAAAGTTGATCTTGTAAAGAGGCCATATATCGTTCAATTACCTATTAAGTTACTTCTTTTTGGCTTTAGATTTTGCTGCTGGCTTCTTAGCCGCAGGCTTTTTCGCTGCCTGCTCTTGCCACTTGCCGTTCTCATACCATGCCGACCATCCGGTAGCTTTGCCCTCTGCATTCTCACTCATTACGTACTGCTGCTTAGTCTTGCGACTGTATCGAACAATAGTCTCGTTTCCGTCTGAATCTTTAGCTGGCGCATCGGCAAGATAATAGAACTTAGGCGAAATACGGTCTCTGAAGCGAGCAAGTTCGTGAACTTTAGGCGCACGAGTCTCTCTGGACTTAGGGAAATTGTGGGCTGCCAAGAAAATACCTGAAGCACCATCACGCAGCATAAAGTGTGCGTCGGTTTTCTCGCATGGCAGTTCAGGTAAATCCACCGGATCTTCTTTAGGTGGAGCCGCTTCACCATTTCGAAGCAGTTTACGGGTGTTTTTGCATTCTTCGTTAGTACAACCAAAGTATTTGCCAAATCGACCGTTTTTAAGCTCCATATCACTGCTGCATTTATCGCATTCAATGATAGGGCCGTCGTACCCTTTTATTTTAAAGGTACCGGTTTCAACAACTGTTCCATCACACGTAGGCGTGTTACCACACACGTGTAACTTTCTCGTCTCATCCACGAGATAGCTATCCATCGCAGTACCGCATTTTTCGCAGCGTTTTTTAGAGCGTAATGCTTCGGTTTCTAGCTCTTCTTCGTCATCAACCTTCACCACTTCATCACCAGATGTCAGGTTCATGGTGTTAGTACAGCGTTCTTTAGGTGGAAGGTTGTAGCCCGAACAGCCTAAAAAGACCCCTGTTGAGGCAGTTCTAACATTCATTTCACGACCACATTTGTCGCATTCAATGCCAGCAGGTATAGCCTGGTTTAGGCGCATACCACCATCTTCAGGGTCTTTTTCAGCGTTTAATAATTTACCGTAAAAATCACTGTAAAAGTCGTTAAGCACGTCTTTCCAATCTTTATTACCTTCGGCAATATCATCTAAGTGCTGCTCCATGTTCGCGGTAAAGTCGAAGCTCATTAAATCGTCGAAATTTTCCATAAGACGATCGTTCACTATCTCGCCCATTTTTTCAGCGTAAAAGCGTTTATTGTCCAGTCTTACATATCCGCGATCTTGAATAGTCGAGATAATACTAGCGTAAGTGGAAGGACGGCCAATCCCACGTTTTTCAAGCTCTTTTACCAAAGAGGCTTCGTTGAAACGCGCAACAGGCTTGGTGAAGTGCTGCTTTGGATCTAATTGATTTAACGTCAGTGAGTCACCTTTTTGCACATCAGGTAGCAACAACTCATCATCACCCTTTTTGCGCAACTGAGGCTGAACACGAGTCCAACCGTCAAATTTAAGCACTCGCCCTTTTGCGGTAAGTTCATAATCAGCCGCAACCACTTTTATTGTAGTTGCATCGTACTTAGCAGGCGTCATCTGACAGGCTAAGAATTGACGCCAAATTAGCTCGTAAAGACGCTGAGCATCACGCTCCATATCACCTAGACTTGCCGCACTAATAGTCACGTTTGAAGGACGAATCGCTTCATGAGCCTCTTGCGCTCCTTCTTTACTGCCATAGCGTATGGCAGAGTCTGGTAGATAGCTATCACCGAAATTGTCAGTGATGTAGGCTCTGGCACTTTCCACTGCTTCTTGGCTTAAATTCGTAGAATCTGTACGCATGTAGGTAATATAGCCAGCTTCATAAAGACGCTGAGCCATCATCATGGTTTTTTTCACGCCAAAGCCTAGACGAGTACTTGCCGCCTGCTGAAGCGTTGATGTAATAAACGGCGCTGATGGACGGCTTTGTGTAGGCTTAGACTCGCGACTTTCAACGGTGTAGTCTGCCCCCTTTAAATCGGCTAATGCCTTATCTGCATCGTCCTTATTTTTAGGCTTAAATGCGCTGCCCTGATACCTAGCAACTAGCATTTTTAGCGCAGCTTGCTCTTTGCTGGTAAGGTCTGCGTGGATATCCCAAAATTCTTCTGGAACAAACGCTTTAATCTCACGTTCGCGCTCTACAACCAAGCGTACTGCAACAGACTGTACGCGGCCTGCAGACAATCCTCGGGCTACTTTTTTCCAAAGTAAAGGCGACACCATAAAGCCTACGACTCTATCGAGAAAACGTCGTGCTTGCTGCGCATTTACGCGAGAAATATTCAGTTCACCAGGCGCAGAGAATGCGTCTTGAATAGCATTTTTGGTGATTTCGTTAAACACCACTCGCTGGTAGGTTTTGCCTTTGCTGCCGAGTAATTCTTGTAGATGCCAGGCAATGGCCTCTCCTTCTCGGTCCAAATCCGTTGCGAGATAAATGGTGTCGGCATCTTTAGCCAGTTTCTTTAATTCATTGACAACTTTTTCTTTGCCTTGCAGTACTTGATAATGAGCATGCCAATTCTTTTCAGGATCGACGCCCATTCTGTCTACAAGTTTCAAATATTCATGGCGGCGAAGGTATTCTTCACGTGCTTCGTCGCTGTATGTTTTAAGTTCTTTTGCCGGTTTTTTAGGCTCTACATTACCTAAAGCCTTCGTTGGAAGATCCCGAACATGGCCAACCGAACTTTTTACAATAAAATCTTTGCCAAGATATTTATTTATCGTTTTCGCTTTGGCTGGTGACTCGACTATGACCAGTGATTTTGCCATATAATTGAACTAAACCTATTGATTTTGAATGACTTTTTACGTCAAATACCGAAAATTGATGCAACCTTGCACTATATATAGGGTGCCCGCTCTTTTTTAACATATATCTACAAAGTGAATGGAAAACAAGATCTTCTTCATACTTATTCTTTCGCTTGCTTCAATCTCGCACAAAAACAGTACAAGAAATAAGCAGTGCGATTGGCAAAGCCTTTAAAAACCGTATAATGCCAGCCATTCCACTAACACCATTGCTCCCTATCAAGGGTTTAACAAGCCTTGGTGATAAAAAAGCGCGATTGATGAACGTAACGCTAAATGTCTTGAACTATACAGCGTAGCGTTCAAATGCCCAAACACCAAATAGAGGGAAAGTATGAAGCAATTTGAAGTGAATTTTGATGGTCTTGTTGGCCCAACCCACAATTACGCCGGCCTATCATTCGGTAATGTTGCTTCTCTCAACAATGCCAATGCAGTAAGTAGTCCAAAACAGGCAGCTAAACAGGGATTAGCAAAAGCAAAAGCGCTGTCGGATATGGGAATGAAGCAAGGCGTATTGGCACCGCAAGAACGACCTGACATTTACGCACTGCGTCGTTTAGGCTTCACGGGCTCAGATGCTCGAGTACTAGAAAGCGCTGCAAAGCAATCTCGCGAGATATTTTTAGCATGTTGCTCTGCTAGTAGCATGTGGACTGCAAATGCCGCCACTGTCTCTCCTAGTGCCGATACGGCAGATGGACGAGTGCACTTTACCCCTGCAAACTTAACAAATAAGTTTCATCGATCGTTAGAACCTCAAGTAACCGGCAATATTTTGCGCGGTACGTTTGCAAACGATACCTACTTTGCCCATCACCAACATTTGCCTGACAATGAACATTTTGGCGATGAAGGTGCAGCAAACCATACCCGTTTGTGCAACGAATATAACGAAGCAGGTATTGAGCTTTTCGTTTATGGTAGACATGCCTTCGACCCTTCTAAGCCTGCACCAACAAAATACCCCGCTAGACAAACACTGGAAGCGTGCCAAGCGGTAGCGCGTTTACATGGCTTGCGTGACGAAGGTGTTGTGTACATGCAGCAAAACCCTGACGTTATCGATCAAGGCGTATTTCATAACGACGTAATCGCCGTAGGCAACCAAAACGTGCTCTTTTTCCATGAACAAGCGTTTCATGATAAACAAGCGGGGTTTGCTGAACTACAACGTAAGTTTGGCGAAAAGCCATTACACTTCATTGAAGTACCTACTGCACAAGTGTCTGTTCAAGACGCAGTAAAGACGTATTTATTCAATACGCAAATTATCACGCTACCAAACGGCGAAATGACGATTATTGCGCCTACCGACTGTGCTGAAAACGATTCTGTTAAAGCCTATTTAGACAACTTGGTCACTCAGGGTACGCCAATAAAATCGGTAAACTATTTTGATGTTAAACAAAGTATGCGAAATGGTGGTGGGCCAGCGTGCTTACGCTTGCGCGTAGCAATGAATGAAGAAGAATTGAACGGTGTTAATCAGTCTACGCTGATCAACGATACACAATTCGCGCGACTAAATGCGTGGATAGATAAGCATTATCGCGATGAATTAAGTGAAGGTGACTTGAGAGATCCTCAACTACTGATTGAATCTCGCACTGCCCTTGACGAGCTGACACAACTCCTTCAGATAGGCTCGGTTTATCCGTTCCAGCAGGTGTAAATCTACTCAACACATTTTAGTGCAAATAGCTTACACAACAGACTAAAAAGCCGGCAAATGAAGCCGGCTTTTTATTGTTAACTATTGTCTCAATACCAATTTAATGGCATTACGGAGTCACCTCAGTACATTGGTCTGTTACGCCAAACGGATTGGCTGGCGGAGATGAACCTTCATCAGTTACATCATCAGCAGAAATGCTTAATGTATAATGCATCGATGCCTTTGCTTCACTACCTGTCGATTGACCGAACACGGAGATCACTGCATCGTACCAAACAGCATAGCTCGCAGGATAGCGATACTCTAGTTCTGCATAGCCATTCTCATCAGTCACCGAGTCAACTGCAAATGTGATTGTGCCCACTGAGCCTGGCGTTAACATATCGTCGCCATTGGTATCCTCGTCGCGAGGAGTCGTATCTAAAATGCCGTTGTCATTCACATCTTCTGTTTCACAGTTTTGGTTAACAACAGCCTGCCAAATGGATTCGTCGTCATTATAAACCCAAAAGCCAGTCCGATACTCGCCGCCATCAACAAATTTAACCGGTGTAACAGATGCAGTAAGCTCTACACCACTAACAGGCTGACCCACAGAGTCTGATACAAACACACTAAAGCGTTTTAAATAAGTTGTAGAGGTAGGCTCTTCTAACTCATTGCCGGTACCGATAGATATATCAAACGCGCGGTTACCAACGGTCAGAACAACATCGTCTTCTATTGAAGGATCATCAGCCACAAACGCGGTAATCACCACTGCATCAGGTGTAGACACTGAACCAGACGTGAATACAGTAGTGGCAATACCTTTGCTATCTGTCGTTGCCTGTGAAGGTGACACAAAGCCCGTAGATACGTCTGAAACGGTGAAGTTAATTACACTATTTTTGACCAAATTGCCATCAACGTCCCGCACTACTGCACTTATGGTGCTTGTTTGACCATCTGGACCCAATAAATCAGGCGACGCATCAGCAATAAGGGTATGCGGCGTGGTAGCTACAAATTCAATTTGCGTGAGTGCAGAAACAAGTACGTCACCATTAGCATCCGAAGCGGTTGCGGTAATAGATGAAATACCCGCATTGGTAGAGCTTATGCTAATTGTAGCTTCACCATCTGCGTCGGTTGCAACCGTCGAGGCACCGTTTATTGCTCCTCTAGATGCACTAAAGGTGATGTTTTCGCCAACTACTGGCGCATTATTTTGACGCCACTGAACGGTAATGGCTTGCTGTTGACCAACGGGTACTTCTTCTGTTGGTAAATTAACGAAATTAAATTCATCTTGCTGAACTTGCAAAGTAAATGTTGCACTGGCGTTTAATGCCGTAGCAGTAATTGTATTCTCACCTGATTCAGACGCAGTATAAGACACTGTTGCCTGCCCAGTAGAGCCAGTATTTACTTCAGTAGTACCCAAAACACCGCCGCTGGCACTAAGTGAAACAGGTTGATTGAGTATCGACGTACCGTCTGAGTCTTGAACGCGAATAGTGTAATCTACAGTATCATTTAAGATAACTGATGATGCGCCATTCACCGTCACTTCCGTACCATCGATTTCGATAGAGACGTTCTGTGGACTAAGGGAGCCCGCCTGAGCTGACACAGTCACAATTCTGTTGGCTGCGTTGTTTCTTGTAGATAATAGCGCCCGTGCTGTGCCATCTGCCGCTGTATTGGTTTGAATAAGCTGTAATTCAACACCATCTGTGCTAGGTGCTGAAAAACTCACTTCCACGCCTTCCATCAGCACGCTTTGCTCGTTTTTCACCAGTGCAATTAACTCAACTTCATCGCTACCGCTTGATGCTAATTGAATGCTATCGGCAAACAACTCTAGTGAAGCAGGTTGCTCACTAACACTTGTACGACCGGTAGAGCTAAACGTTGTCGAGTCCGACTCTCCAGAAGGGAGAGTTACAATGACCTCACCATCGCCGGATAAATCACTCACCGTCATTCCAATTGATGCTATACCGGCTTCATTTGTCAATGCAGTAGCAGTGTCGTTAGAAAACTCCGCCAATTCGCCGTTACTCAGTGAGAAAGTAAGCAAAATATCGTCAAGTGGATTTCCATCAGCGTCTTTTACTGTCGCCACTGCGGTTAGAGCACTATTTGTCGACAAATTATTGTCTTCTTCGCCATCACTGTTTTGTAACGTTAGCGTAACAGAATTTTCTGTTGCGCCTGTCGCAATGGCAGTCGCAGAAAACGTCGTCGTCCCTGATTCTCCAGAACTGAGGCTTGCGGTTATTTCACCATCGCCAGAGGCTGTACTAGCGTTGAGACCAATGCGCGCAATACCGCTTTCGTTAGTGCTCGCAGTGGCAGTGTCATTGCCAAACGTTGCTAACGCAGAATTACTCAGTGCAAAAGTCACTAATTTGTCAGACACTAAATTACCGTCTTGGTCGACTACTGAGGCTACCGCGAATAAGCTATTTTCTTCTGTTAAGTTGTTATCGCTTTCTCCGCTGGTGTTCTCAAGTGTAAGAGAAACTGAATAGGTTGGTGTGGTTGTTCCACCGTCGCCATTTCCTGCACCATTGTCTGTATCATCCCTGGAGACAGAACCGCCTCCCCCACATGCTGTTAGCATAAATATTGCGCTAAATAAGCTTAGCGTCTTCGCTAATGTCCGCATAATTCGTTCCTGAACCTCTATTATTAGTAATTGCGTCGTTTTAAATGTTTAAAAATCAAATGAATCTGGCACACTACGATAGACTAAAAATATAATAATGCACAGGGAACTTTCATGTCTCAATCTGCACACAAATATAGTTTAACCGCTCGAATTTTTATCGGCATGGCAACCGGTATCTTAACTGGCGTAATTCTTCAATTATTGTTTGATGATAACGGGGATTTCACATTTTCGATATTCGGATTGCAAGTATCAACGTATAACATTCTTGTAGAAGGTATATTTTCAACTTTAGGCCAAATATTCATAGCAAGCTTAAAAATGCTGGTAGTCCCACTCGTATTTGTTTCACTAATATGTGGAACAAGTACATTATCAGATCCCAGTAAGCTAGGTCGATTAGGCGCAAAGTCCGTTGGGCTTTACGTTGTCACAACCGCCATAGCAATAACACTCGCTATGAGTATAGCGCTAATTATTGCTCCAGGAGAAGGCTTAAATTTAGCAACGGAAACAACCTTCGAAGCGAAAGAAGCACCAAGCCTGTCAGATGTTATTGTTAACATGTTCCCCAGTAACCCAATCAATTCTATGGCACAAGGCAATATGCTGCAAATAATTGTTTTTGCGGTGCTATTTGGCATAGCTATGGCAATGACAGGGAACGCAGGTAAGCGCCTTACCGCAGTATTTGAAGATATAAATACTGTGATAATGCGCTTGGTTACTATTATCATGAATCTCGCACCCTATGGTGTGTATGTGTTAATGGCAAAGCTATTCTCAACTATTGGCGGAGACACTATCCTCAGTCTTGCCAAGTACTTTTTTCTCGTGTTGGGAGTGCTTATTCTCCACGGATTAGTCACCTATTCAGTACTTCTTAAAGTGCTTGCTGGGCTAAACCCGCTTATATTACTTAAGAAAATGCGCGATGCCGCCCTGTTCGCTTTTAGTACATCAAGTAGCAGTGCAACACTCCCTGTAACGATGGAAACGGCAAAGAACAAGCTTGGGGTGGGTAACTCTGTGTCCTCGTTTACCTTGCCATTAGGTGCAACCATTAATATGGACGGCACTGCGATTATGCAGGGCGTTGCTACGGTGTTTATCGCTCAAGTTTACGCTGTGGACTTAAGCTTAAGCGATTACATGATGGTAGTGTTAACCGCTACCTTAGCATCTATCGGTACCGCAGGCGTGCCAGGCGTTGGTCTCATCATGCTTGCTATGGTTCTCCAGCAAGTTAATTTACCGGTAGAGGGTATCGCCCTTATTATCGGTGTCGATAGGCTGCTTGATATGACTCGTACCGCCGTTAACATTACTGGCGATTGCATGGTGTCGTGTGTTGTTGCTAAAAGTGAGGGAGCGTTGGATGAGAAAATATTTAATGACCCTAACGCGGGTGAAAAACAAGAAGACGTAGACTTTGAACATTTTGATCGAAATACGTAATGGCGGTATAAACGGGGTGTTTGTCTTTCATTATTTACCATAAACAAGAAAGGTAGCTTAAATGCTACCTTTTTTATTGCCACTTTATCTCATCCTAACTCTGCTCTGAAAAAGAATGCTAGTAGCTCAAAGGCCGTTTCGCCAGCCCACAAGTCTTTAATGTAGTGCTGAAGACGGTGAAATTTTTACCGCTTTTTGCGCTGGATACAAAGTTGCCAGCACACATAACAATAAGGCCACGGCGATGGTTATGCCAACGTCTCCCCAATGAAGCTCGGACGGTAAGAAATCAATAAAATAGATATCGCCTGAGAGCACCTCAATGCCAAATACATTTTCGAGAAACAACACGATGGCAGATAAGTTAGGCGCTATTAATAACGCAAGTAGAACACCCGCTGTAATGCCCACTACCCCGTTTATTGCTCCCTGTAAAATAAACACGTTGCGTATGAGCGAATCTGTAGCGCCCATTGTTTTTAAAATAGCGATAGCGGCTTGTTTTTCTCTGACTGCCATCACCAAAGAAGACACAATATTAAAACATGCAACAGCAATCACCAGTACAAGGGCAATGTAAACCACTGCCCTGACCAATTGAATGTCGTTGTAGAGATGCCCTTGCGTGCGAGTCCAGTCAGACATGTACACTGCTTGGGGATAGCTATAGCCAATTTCTCTCATAATAGCGTTTGCAGAATAGGCATCATCGAACGTAAATTGCATACCTTGAGCTTTTGACGTTATCTCGGCCGCACTTGATGCCGTATCGAGATGCATTAATCCTACTAAATTGTCCAACTCACCGCCGATGGATAGAAAGCCGCTAACTGTAAGGGTAATTGTTTTAGGTGCTTTAAAGGTTAGGTCGCTCGTTGCTACAGGCACTAATACCTGCACAGCATCGCCAGGCTCAACCCCAAGCTTTTCAGCAATACCTTGACCAATAAGCACCCCTTTTTCGTCATCTTGAAAGGACAGCCACTGAGATTGCGTCACGCGATCGCTAAAATGTTGCTGATTGTCGGCTGCAATAACGCCAGTGAGCTCTATAGCTTTCAACTCCCCTTTGTACTGCAGCATTCCCGTTAGTTTGGTGTAAGGTGTCACACGCGTTATTCTTTCGTCTTGCTCCAAGCGATAGCGCTGAGCATCTAGGTTCTCGATACCTGTCTTGTCTACGCTGTATAGCTCTCCGTGGGGAATAACACTGAGAATTCTATTGGTCAGTTCTTTTTCAAATCCGTTCATTACGCTTAATAGCAGAATTAGTACAAAGCAACCAAGGGCAATTCCTACCGTTGACGACATGGAAATAAAAGAAATGAAACGCTGCTGGCTGCGGGTTTTACGAAACTGCCTTGCAAGTTCTAATGCGAACATTATGACAGCATCCCTACAGCGTCAGACTGAACCAGCTTTCCATCTTTAATGCGCAGCACTCTATCCATTCTGTTTGCTAACGCTAGATCGTGAGTGACGACCACAAATGCGGTGTGCTTTTTTTCACTTAAAGAGGTTAGTAGCTTATATATTTGCTCGCCAGTGGTATCGTCTAAATTACCGGTGGGTTCATCGGCCAGTACAATGGAGGGTTCGGTTACAAGTGCTCGTGCAATTGCAACGCGCTGGCGTTCTCCACCAGAGAGCGCAGAAGGTAAATGAGAGGTGCGGTGTGATAACCCAACCTCTTCAAGCATAGCCTTGGCTTTATCTTGTGCACCCTTTGTTGAAAGCCCTCTAATTCTAAGAGGCATGGCCACATTTTCTAGCGCAGAAAATTCACCAAGTAAGTGATGAAACTGGTAAATGAACCCCATCTCTTCGTTGCGTAACGCGGCGAGAGTATTCGCGTTTAAGGAGGATAAGGTTTTGCCTTTAAATTGTACTTCCCCACTGCTTGGCTTATCGAGCCCACCCAGCAGGTGAAGTAAGGTACTCTTGCCTGAGCCTGAGCTACCTAAAATGGCAACATGCTCACCGGCTTTAATTGAAAGTGATATGTCTTGAAGAACGGGAGTTTCATTACTGCCGTCGTGATAACTTTTATAAATGTTGTGGCAACAAAGCACGTACTGCATGCGGTTTTTCTTCTCTATTTGTCAGTGTGCGAATGGTAGCGTTAAACACTACCAACACCAAATAGAAAATGACAGCGGCATGTGAATTTGGCGCTTTATACTTTCTCAAGATTAAGGCGATTCGCTTATGTGCTTTGTTGTACACTTTCTGCGAGGCTTTCCACTGATTGAGGTTTTCCGAATAGCCAGCCTTGTCCGAATCCAACGGACAGGTTGTGTAGTTCACTGGCCTGCTCGCTGTTTTCTACGCCTTCAGCAATAAGCTTAATCTCAAGGCCGTTGGCAATACCAACAATATGGGGAATAAGTGATGAACGAATACTGTTCTCTTCCATTTCCATAACAAAGCTTCTATCAATTTTTAAAAAATCGCAGTTCATCGTCTTCAACTGACTAAGGTTTGAGTAGCCAACCCCAAAATCATCAATAGCAAAAAGGAAGCCTTTACTCTTCAGTGACTTAATATGCTTGATAGCGCTGTGTGTTGAAATTTGCTCGTCTTCGGTAATTTCCAGTACTAACTTAAAATCTTTAGTATTCAATTTAAGGGCAAAGTCTAGGTCGAGGCAATATTCTTGGTTAAAATCCATGGGAAATAGGTTAAACGAAACCTTAAACCCTTCAGGAATTCCCTCATTGTTGGTGAGCTCTAGCATAGATTTTTTAATCATATCTTCTGTGAAGTCTCGGGTAATTCCCATCGCCTTTATTTGTGGAATAAACTCATCTGGAAAAATAGTACCTAATTCATCCTCAAACCGACTTAATACCTCACAGCCAATGACTTTACCCGAATCAAGGTCAACGAAGGGTTGATATACACAATAAAAGCTCGATTTGGCGAGCCCTCTTTTTATTCTCGACTCAAGGGAATGTTTATGGCGAAGGTAGTTAAACGTAAATATATGAGAGAATGCTGCTGTCATCAGCATGATAAGAAACAACAGAAACAGTTTCCCAATATGCAGCTCGAACAACCGATTCATATCCGGTTTTACTTTTAAACATGTAAGATAATAAATGTCGTGGCACAGACTAAAATCTAGAGCTAGATAAGAACTATCTGTCAACTCATTTTCAGCAATGGCATTGTCGATAAGTGATTCGTTACCCGCCATGTGATAAAACTTATCGCCATTATAGAAAAGCTGCCAGTCTTGAGAACGACTAAAGCCAATAATACTCTCCATATCGAGAACAGCGTTATAGCGTCCTCTTCTAACAATGGTGCCGGCCGCTTTCTCGTCGAACAGTGCAAGAGGGGTATTTATCCAAAAGATGTCGTCTTGCACGGTAACGAAATCAGGCTCGGCATCGATGAAGGGAGTATCTAGAATACCCAAATACGTGCTACAGCTAAGCGCATCATTTTCATAAAAACCGATTTCTTTGACGAAGCGAGAGCGAAATAAGATCTTCCTCATCTCAAACAGGTGGGCGTCATCGCAAACCAAAAAAGGCAACGTATTCACTCTATCAAGTGTTGCAGCGGCATCTTGAAACACCACACCTACACTATCCAGAATGCCAACGGCACGCTTTTCTTCCTCTGAGCGCACGAAGGAAAACATGATGAGCATGAGTAGGAATGTAACAACTACCACGCTTAGGAAGGCTACAAATGTCGCTTTTGCTTTATCAGCAAGAATATAGTTGTTGGTGGATTCCTGAGGCATCTGAGTGCATGTGCTTAATAGTTCAATACCAGGTCAAGAGTAGACTATTTTGCAAAAAAAACACTTGTACTTTGGTTCAATTACAAAGAGGCGTAATTAGACATAAAGGCGAATAAAGATTGGGAAATTGAAAAAATTACGATGGGTATCATGCTGTGCAAGGACCATTGATGGCGGAGCGGACGGGACTCGAACCCGCGACCCCCGGCGTGACAGGCCGGTATTCTAACCAACTGAACTACCGCTCCACACAATGGACTTACATAAATGAAATTAATTTAACCTAATATTTGACTCGCAGTTAATGGCGGAGCGGACGGGACTCGAACCCGCGACCCCCGGCGTGACAGGCCGGTATTCTAACCAACTGAACTACCGCTCCACATAACCGAGCTAATATGGTAAAACTAATTAATAACTAAATGGCGGAGCGGACGGGACTCGAACCCGCGACCCCCGGCGTGACAGGCCGGTATTCTAACCAACTGAACTACCGCTCCGAAGACCTTTTAGTTATATCATTGAAAGTGGCGGAGCGGACGGGACTCGAACCCGCGACCCCCGGCGTGACAGGCCGGTATTCTAACCAACTGAACTACCGCTCCACATATTCAATGTTATCAGTGAGTTAAAAAGGTTGCTGTAACCCTGTGCCCTCACTGCGGCGCAGATAATACGTATTCCCCAATGTGGAGTCAATGCTTTTTATTAATAAAATTGTCATCTGCAGTTTGTTTGACCGTTTAATAAACACAATGTCGAAATAAAATCCAAGGTGAGCAATTTTACGACAACATCGAGAGCAACAGACCTAGCTTTCACCCTGCTTTTTCTTTTTAAACACGGCAAACAGTTTCTTAATTCCTTTAGGTTTGTCATCTAGTGTAAGCGATGACTCATCCATGGGTTTTTGTTTTGGTTTTTGCTTTGGTTTTAGTGACGCAGTATTACTCGCGCTTCCTTTTTTCCGTTTCAAGATAATGATAACTGCGATAATGATGCCAATAAGCAGTATTGAGCCATTGATGGCGATAGCCAGCAGCGTGAAGGTAGCAGAATCTATAGTATCAACAGGTGACTTCTCTTCTGTTTCAAGGGGCATTTCAGGCTCGGGGGGCACTACAGGGGCGCTTCCATCTACAATAGGGTCTTCGCCATTTATAAGTGGATCTTCAACCTCGGGTTCGAGCGGCCCCTGACCTAAAAACGTGTATTCTGGCACATCGAGAATAAAGTCTCGGCCATCTATCGTTGCTCCGTAAGCCGTAAGCTTTACACGGAATACCCCTTTTTCATAAGCAACAATTGGGTACTCTCTCGCCTCAGCTCCACCTTCGGTAAGAGAGAAATTTTGTGTATCTCCGTTGGGAAAGCGCACTTTGCCATCCACCAGCAAGGATTCGATCTGAACGAGCTCTCTGTCTACATCAATGAGCAAGTTGTGGTAGCCGGAATCGTTTTCGTTTATTTCCACCGAAATATCGACAGGATTTTCGTACAAAATTATCGGAGAGCCTTCCTGCTCTCGGGTCATCATTGGTGTTTCGACAGAAAAAACAGGCTTCCATTCTCCTGACGCAATTTTTAAATTAAACTGGCCTGTAAAAATACCATCTCCAGGCCGCTCGTCCATCCCCAAGCCATCGTCTTCAAACGTGGCGACTAACTCGTCTACCGCACCAAAATTATTATAGTTTGCATTGTTGGTGCTTATAAACTCTATATCTACATCCACAACATTTCGAAATTCCTTGTTCGTAATTTCCTCTCCGCCATTGGTTAGATAGGCGGTCGACTTTAAAATTTCGCCAGAAAAAAGGATATTTGGAAGTGGGTCGGCGGTTAACTCTATATCAGAAATAACCATAATCCGGCTTTCTTGTAGCACTTGACCCACTGCTTGCCACGGACCGGGGACAGGATTTTTAATCGTGATCATGTCGAAGGAATCGGAATCGAACCACTTAACTTTTTCTTCGTCTACCCGGCCTTGAAATAATTTAGAGCCATCGGGTCGAACTAGCACAACGGGTGCAGAACCGTATTTGCGAAAGAACACCATGGTGATCTCTTCGACGTTGTAGTCCACGCGAAAACGATTTTTTAATAATTCTATGGAATTAGTGTAGTCATCTCCAAGCTGAGAAATAACCGACGTGTCTACCGATTGCTTTTTCCCTTCACTAGGGGTTACCGCGCCATCAGCAGTTTGCAATGCAACATCTTGCTGTTCCCGCAGCGATTGTGACGACGCGTTTGTACACCATGTGCCTAAAAGGAGCATTGCGCAATAAATCCACACTCTCACGCTGTAGTGCTGCTGCAATTGATTAAATTGGTTATCCACCAAGATTACTTACCTGCCTTAGGTTATATTCGACTATTGAGGACGCCATATACAGCTGCCACCCGCTTCCTCGACTATATCTAGCCGAGCTTCATGCCTTTCTAACTCATCGGCGCTAGCCCTAATAACCTTTAATTTATTTGCCGTGCGTTCAATACGACGAAGCGCTGTAGCATCAGCGTCGCTAGTACCGTTAGACGCCAATTTGAGCTTAGTCTGTCCGCCCGTCATCAAAAGATACACATCGGCAAGAATTTCGGCATCAAGCAAAGCACCGTGCAACGTTCGATGACTATTATCTATACCGTAGCGTTTACACAAGGCATCAAGGTTATTTTTCTGCCCCGGATGCATTTTTCTGGCAAGGGTTAGCGTGTCCAGTACATCGCAAATTTGACTGGTAATAACACCTTTGGTGCGCGCTTCCATCTTAAATTCATGATCCATAAACCCAACGTCAAACGGCGCATTGTGAATAACAAGCTGAGCACCTTTAATAAAGTTTACGAAGTCATTTGCCACAGATGAAAACACGGGTTTATCTGCAAGGAATTCATTGGTAATGCCATGCACTTCTATCGCCTCTTGCTCTATATGGCGACCGGGATTGATGTAGGCATGGAAGTGATTACCCGTTAAACGGCGATTTACGACCTCTACACAGCCAATTTCAATGATTCTATGGCCTTCTTTGGGGTCAATACCCGTCGTTTCAGTATCTAAAACAATTTGGCGCATACATCCTCTGCTATTAATGTGTTTCTATTTTTTGATAGTATATCAACCCCATCGCCACAGGCTAAGGGAAATAAGTAAAAAATAAATGTGCAGCCCTCTCACATAAGAGCTGATAATGGCTCACCATTAAAAGGGCACTTCTTGCCGAAAGCTGCATTTGCCAATTCTATTGCAATAGAGTGCACGATTAAAAAGGCTGCAGTCGAAAAGACGTGCGGTAAAAACACACGGAAAACACGATATGACACAAAAAACCATAGAC
This sequence comes from Alteromonas sp. BMJM2, assembly GCF_027257845.1. Classification (GTDB taxonomy): domain Bacteria; phylum Pseudomonadota; class Gammaproteobacteria; order Enterobacterales; family Alteromonadaceae; genus Alteromonas. Next base: position 79,595 of record NZ_JAPVOT010000009.1, read on the forward strand.
ATTTTTACCGATGGTTCTTGCTTGGGAAACCCAGGCCCAGGAGGCTATGGATCTGTGCTCATCTATAAAGGTCACAGGAAAGAGTTGAGTGATGGTTTTGCCCACACCACTAACAATCGAATGGAGCTACTGGCGCCCATTGAAGCACTAAACTCGTTAACGGAAACATGCAACGTGGAGCTCACCACCGATAGCCAATATGTTAAAAATGGGATTAATCAGTGGATCCACAACTGGCGAAAGAACGGTTGGAAAACATCAGATAAAAAGCCAGTGAAAAATGCAGACTTATGGAAAAGACTCGATGAAGCGGTAAAAAAACACTCGGTTAACTGGCATTGGGTGAAAGGGCATTCAGGTCACCCCGAAAATGAGCGATGTGACGTATTAGCAAGAACCGCCGCTGAATCTAAACCGACGAAACCAGACGACGGTTTCGCCGGTAAATAGATTGCTATAGGTTCAATTTACCAAGACACCACTATCTTGCCCTTTGTATCATTATTTTCTAAACGAGCATGGGGCTTGCCTATATCTTTAATGTTGTAGTGGGTATCTAGATTGACCACCAGCTCGCCGGTCTCAAACGCCGGTAAGCACACCGTGGCGAAGTCTCGAATAAGATTCGCTTTGTACGCATCGCTGCGATTGCGCAGCGTGGTCCCTGTTATCGTTGCTCGCTTACCAAGTAATAGTGCCATATCTAGATTATCAGCATAGCGCCCGGCTAGCATAGCAAGATTAACGATAATGCCGTCTTGCTTTATCACGCTTAGGTTTTTATTGAGGTAGTCTCCTCCCACCATATCAAGCACCATATCGATGCCTTCAGGCCATTCCCTTTTTATTTCCTCAGCAAATGATTGTGATTTGTAGTTTATGAGTAGTTCGGCACCATTGTCTTTTGATAACGTCAGTTTTTCCTGTGATGAAGCAGTAACAGCACTGTGCACGCCCCAATAGCGACATAACTGGGTAGCGGCAAGCCCTACCCCACTGGCTCCCCCATGAATAAGAGCGCGCTGAGCAGGCTTCACATGGGCAATAGTTCGCAAACATTGAAAGGCCGTTAAAAATACCTCGGCCAGTCCAGCCGCTTCAACAAATGGCATACCGTCGGGGATGGCCATTAAGTGAAAAGGGTTAACAATAACCTCTGTTGCGTAGCCACCGCCGGCAACTAGTCCGAAAACCCGATCGCCCTCTTTAACATTGGAGATACCTAATGCTACTTCTGTTACGGTACCAGCAACCTCTAACCCTAGTATTGTGCTTTCGCCCTGCGGTGGGGGATAGTGCCCCTGACGTTGCAATGTATCGGCACGATTAACCCCAAAAGCCTTAACCTCTACTTTAACCATTCCATCAGGCAGCCCATAGGACTCTTTTTCTTTTACAGTGAGTTCTGAAGGCGAACATCCTTTTTCAAAGTCTACGTAATACATTTTACTCTCCAGTAGATAGCCGCATTTGCGGATGTGATTTCTTTACGCGCTGACTAGGGTTAAAGTTTAGTTAGCGCTGAGACCTACTGAACTTGCTGTCGCAATATGGTTTTTCACAACAGATACCCGCACACGGTAAGCTAAATTTCGGTATGATAGGGCCGCGTTGTCGTCCGTAGGGTGTCCCATGATTACCCATGAGTTTAACCGCGCATTTTTTACCCTCTTTAAACGTTATTACATCTATTTTATTTATTAAGAGAGCCTTCATGTCAGCACAAGTCATACTTCAACCTAACCGAGATAAATCTTTGCGTCGGCGTCACCCTTGGATTTTCGAAAGCGCGGTGGCAGAAGTAAAAGGTCGAGCAAAATTTGGCGATACGGTTGATGTTTTCGATTCTGAAGGTGAATGGTTAGGTCGTGGTGCTTACTCTCCAGAATCAAAGATTCGGATTCGTATGTGGACGTTTAAAAAAGATGAAAGCATCGACAATGGCTTTTTTATGCGCAAATTAGAAACTGCGCTGGTCCTTCGCAAACGCTTGTTCAATCCCGCAACAACGAATGCGTTTAGATGGGTGGCCTCAGAGAGTGATGGCCTGCCTGGCATTACTATCGATTTGTACGACAACGTGGCCGTGGTTCAACTGCTCAGTGCTGGTGGAGAAAAACACAGAAGCAAAATAGTGTGGGCAATCACTAAATTACTTCCCGATGTGCATATCTATGAGCGCAGCGATGTAGATGTTCGCAAAAAAGAAGGGCTAGAGCCAGTGATGGGCGTATTACACGGTACACCACCTAGCAAAGTTACCGTATTAGAAAACGGGCTCAAAATTGTCGTTGATATTGAAAATGGTCACAAAACAGGATTTTACCTCGACCAGAGAGACAGCCGGGCTGCCGCTGGCAATTATGCAAAAGACGCCGACGTATTAAACTGCTTTAGCTATACCGGCACCTTTTCATGCTATGCGCTACAGGGCGGAGCCAGATCCGTAACTAATGTAGATGTTTCTCAACCAGCATTAGACTTAGCGAAGCATCACGTTGCTATTAATGGGCTTGACGAAGATAAAGCGCAATACATTAATAAAGACGTCTTTAAAGCATTACGAGAGTATCAAAGTGAAGGAAAGCAGTTTGATATGGTTATTCTCGACCCGCCAAAGTTTGTCGATAACAAGGCCACCCTCAATCGCGCAGCACGAGGCTATAAAGACATAAATATGTATGGTATTCACGCGGTAAGATCAGGGGGGCTTTTACTAACATTTAGCTGCTCTGGCTTGATGCCAGCAGATTTATTTCAAAAAATTGTTGCCGATGCCGCCCTTGATGCAGGTCGTACGATAAAAATTATTGCTAGGCTTAATCAAGCCTCTGACCACCCTATCATTGGCAGCTACCCTGAAGGTTATTACTTAAAAGGTCTGGTTTGTGAGGTCACTGACGACTAGAGAAAATCGCTTTAGTCGTCGGACTAAACTAGCGTTTGCAAACGCTTCGCAAACGCTTTTCAAACGCTACTCAATTGTGCGAGGAAGCAGTTGTATGAGGTAGCTGTTGGCATTACTAAGGTTGTGATTTACCTTACGCTATTTTTACCTTATAAAGCGAGCTGAGACATACCACTGTCACTTTCAGGCTTTTGCTCTAGCTTTCTCCACACCATTTCGTGAAAGTAAAAAGCCACCGTATTCACTGCTGGCTCAACGAGTGCCACCAGACCACCTACGACCATACTGCCCGTTAGTAAATAGGCAACGGTAAACGCTACCGCAAAATGCATAATGGCAAATGTTATTGTCTTTTTCACAATTGGCTCCTCAAATTCGCTTCAATTGATTTTGTTTAAACAGTGATGCTTTATCGAGTTGGTTAATGTTCTAACAACCAATATCGCAATGAGGGAAATCGTAATGAGAATTATTATTAATTGCAAGCGAAATGCTCATCCATTTTAAATAACAAGGTAATCGCTTTTTTTAATCAAGACACAAAAAAACGGCGTAAGATCCAAAGTGACCTACGCCGTTTTTTAAATATCAAATAACACCTCGCATCTGTTGCGTGACAGCAGTACGTACGAGCAACACCTATACGCCTTTTGCTGTGCGGTGCCAGATGCGTGATACCTAAGTCGTGCTACCTAATTCGTGCTATTTCATTTGAGTAATTTCAACACCAATGATGCAGCTTGCATCGGTTTCAGGTTCACATCGCACCACATTAGCAAGGGCTGCAAGTGATGGTATCTGTGAACTGGAGGATTCTATGGCGACACTAATCTGCGTTCCCACCTCAATAGCAGGTTCATCCACTTCCAGAGACATGCCCGTTGCGCTTATATCCCTACACATCGCCTGCATCGTACGGCTAGACTCATCGTCTGTAACCTGTAATTGACACGGCGAGTTGACCATCATCCTGAAAAAATTACGCTTATCGTCGTATCCTAGCATGCCTACTTCCTCTGATTTTTAGCTCACGCTTACTACCCTCTTTCTGTTATAGATTGAGGATAATCACTTGTCAAACCAAGCGATTAAATTACGTACAATTATGTGTACATACAGTGTGTAATAGCAAGAATTAAAAATCGTCTAAGAACAAGGAAATACGTTTTGCCGATATGGGGTACGCAGTACCAAGCTGCTGTGCGAATAAAGATACTCTTAGCTCTTCAATCATCCACCGCGCATCATCAAGGGCCTCTGGTACCTTTCCCTTCGGATATTTACTGCACGCTTTTTCCCATTCTTTAATACTTTTATCAATCGTAAGCTGATGCATCCTGTCTTTATTAGGATCGATAGGTAGCTTTTCTAATCGACGTGAAAGGCCTTTTATATATCGATTCCAATCTTCTAACCTGCTCTCTCCAATGTGAGAAGCAAACCCTGGATAGACCAATGACGCCAAGTGAGCCTTACAATCGCCTAATGCGTTAATCATGGTTAGCTGCACATTGCCCTTCATTTGCTTTTGACATTGATGGGCAAGCGTAAGCCCCTGCTCTACTTGCTTAGCAATACCGAGCACTTTGTCATTAATGTCAGCCCTGACTTTATCAACACAGGCTTCAAAGTCTGCTTTTTTTCTAATATCAGTATTATGCGCTTTGCAATAGTCAGACACCAAGGCATCAATACCCGCAAAAATACAGTCATCGATAAGCGCTTTCACGTGACCGAAAGGATTAAAATAAAGACCTAGCTTTGCTTTATTTGGCAGCTTATTTTGCAAGTAATTCAATGGAGAAGGCATGGCGTTTTTAATTAAAACATTCACGCCTTGTCGATGCTCAACCGCAGCTTTATCAGCCTCATCGACAAGAGCAATATCCACTTTATCGCCCCGTTTCACCAGTGCCGGAAATGCCTGTACTTCAAATCCACCCACCTTTTGCACAAAAGTATCAGGTATAGATTCAAAGTCCCACTGCTCAATGTCGTTTCGCTCTAAATCAGGGGTAGCCGCTTTCTCAAATGTTTTTTGAACCTGTCCTGCACATTGCTGTTTCAGCGCGTGCAAATCGTCGCCAGACGCAATAAATTCATTGTTGTCGTTGGTCACAGCAAAATGCATCTTTAAGTGCTTGTCTAGTTGTTCGAAATTCCAATCCTCTGGCTCAATCACAACCCCTGTCATTTTTCGCAACTTATCGGCAACGGCTTCTACTATCGCTATTGGGCGATTGTTTTTATCCGTCTCGGTTATATCTGCAAGACAGGCATCAGCAAAGTTAGGCGCCGGAACAAAATTTCTGCGCAAGCGCTTGGGCAAGGTTTTTATCATTCCAACAATGAGTTCATGCCTTAACCCCGGCACCAGCCAATCAAAGCCAACATCATCGACTTGGTTAAGTACGGGCAGCGGGATTAGAACAGTGACACCATCGTTTTCAGCATTTGGTTCAAAATTATAGCTAAGGGGCAGAGTGATGTTACCTTGTCGCCAAATATCAGGAAACGCATTGGCAACGGACTGGCCTGGCTGTTGACGATATACATCCTCTTCACTAAACGTGAGGTTTTCATTACTACCGTGCTGTTTAAACCACTTTTTAAAAGCTGCATCGTTGTTTGCTTCAACGGGAACTCGCTGAGCATAAAAGTGTGTAAGCTCTTCATCGTCGACAAGTAGATCTCGACGCCTCGTCTTTTGCTCAAATTCGTCAGCTTGCTCAAGCAGTGCTTGGTTTTCCTGCAGAAATTGATAATTGATTTTCGTGTTGCCGGCCACCAGCGCTTCGCGAATAAATAGCTCATGGCAAATTGCGGGGTCAATAAGACTATAGACTTTCGCGCGTTTCATCACAATGGGCAGGCCAAACAGCGTCACTTTTTCAAAGGCAATAACTGCGCCTCTTTTTTTGGACCAGTGAGGCTCTGAATAGCTGCTTTGCGTCACGTGTGTGGCAAGGGGCTCTATCCAAGACGGCTCAATTTTGGCAACCATACGCCCAAACAGCTTTGATGTTTCTACTAGCTCCGCCGCCATTATCCATTTAGGTTGTGCTTTCGACAAACCCGAGCCCGGAAAGATCATAAACTTGGTATTTCGAGAGCCTAAATACTCTCGGTCTTTATCCTTGAAACCCAAATGAGATAGAAGGCCACTTGCAATAGCTTGATGAATAGCCTGGTAGTCGGCCTCTTGACTGCTAATACCAAACCCTAATTCGGCGATAGATTTTTTCAGTTGGCTGACAATGTCCTGCCACTCTCTCATACGCAGGTAGTTGATAAACCGCGTTTTACACCATTTCCTAAGTTGGTTTTGGGTAAGGTTGTTTTGCTGCGCTTTAAAACCTAACCAAAGGTTAAGAAGGCTAATAAAATCTGAGTCTTTATCTGCAAACTCACTGTGACTCTCATCCGCTTGCTGACGTTTTTCTTGGGGCCGCTCTCGTGGGTCTTGTATAGAGAGGCCTGCAGCGATAACCATGACTTCGCTAAGCGCGTTGGTACTGTCTGCCTCAATAACCATTCTCGCATAGCGAGGATCGATAGGGAGTCGCGCAATACTTCTACCCATCTTTGTCAGCTGCATCTTGTCTTTGTGTTTTGCAATTGCCTGAATTTCTTCCAGCAACCTAAAGCCGTCGTTGATATTGCGATTATCTGGCGGCTGTACAAATGGGAAGGCTGCAATATCACCTAAACCTAGGGCCAGCATTTGCAGAATGACTGACGCTAAATTTGTTCGCAATATTTCTGGATCTGTAAACTCAGGACGGCCTAAGTAATCGTCTTCACTATAAAGTCGAATACAGATGCCGTCAGACACACGACCACAGCGCCCTGCCCGTTGATTTGCCGACGCTTGAGAAATGGCTTCTATGGGCAATCGCTGTACTTTACTTCGAGCGCTATAGCGGGAAATACGTGCAAAACCTGGGTCGATAACGTATTTGATACCTGGCACAGTAAGAGAGGTTTCCGCTACATTGGTAGCAAGTACAATGCGCCTACCGCTGTGAGACTGAAATATTCGATTTTGCTCCGAAGCAGACAGACGTGCGTACAGTGGAACCACTTCAGTATTGCGATAGTGCTGCTTACTTAATGCATCTTGGGTATCGCGTATTTCCCTCTCACCACTAAGAAACACCAATATATCACCTGGCGCCTCCCCCATAAGTTCATCCACAGCATGTATGATTGCATCAGTTTGCTCTACCTCTGAGTCGCTGTCTTCATTAGAGCGATAACGAACCTCTACAGGATAAGTTCTGCCACTTACCTCAATAATGGGCGCATTGTTAAAATGCTCAGAGAATCGTTCTGGATCGATAGTCGCGGAGGTAATAATAAGCTTTAAATCTGGGCGTTTATCTAGCAACTGGCTCAGGTACCCAAGCAAGAAGTCAATATTGAGGCTTCGTTCGTGAGCCTCATCAATAATGATAGTGTCGTACTGATTTAAGAATCTGTCTTGCTGCATTTCAGCTAGCAGCATACCGTCGGTCATCAGCTTTACGTAACTTCGCTCACTGACTTGGTCGCTAAAGCGAATTTTAAAGCCTACTTTTTCACCTAAAGGCGTGTTCAATTCTTCAGCAATTCGCGTGGCTACGCTTCGCGCGGCAAGTCGTCTTGGCTGCGTATGAGCAATCATACCGTCAACACCGCGGCCTAACTCCAAACAGATTTTTGGCAACTGTGTGGTCTTCCCTGAGCCCGTTTCACCCGCAACAATAACAACTTGGTTATTTGCAATGGCTTCTTTTATATCCTCTCTTTTGTCGCTGACAGGAAGCGGTGGATATTCAACCTTCGGTAAATTTGCTTTTCGCTGTGCTTTTTTCTCAACAGAGCGTGCAATGTCATTCTCTAATTTTTCAAACTGCTGCAGCAGTTTATCATTATTGCGCTCAATGCCTTTTGAAGCGGTCGAAGTTTCAGAGGCGGTCTTTCCTTGTGCCGCAGCTTTGGTTTCAGATGAGGCCTTAATTTCAGAGGCATTGAGCGCTTGGGCAAGCTGAGTAATACGTCGCTTTAACCGAAACTTATCTGCCGTAAGGCAGGAGTCGAGCTGTAGATAAAGCGGTTTTATTGCAATGGGTGAAGACAAAGTAACATCCTACGAAAAATAACTTTAGAGCGTTAAATTCAAATATTGGCAACTAGTACGGAGATTTAGCGTGACTGGGTTAACTCATCGCCCTGTGGTTCACTGAATCGAGGAAAACCAAAGCTAATTGCCGCTATCCCGAAAACGAAAATCAACATGGGATACCAACAATAAGGGGTAATGGCTAAGGGAGAAATTCCCACTACTGCCGCAGCACTAAGAAGCTGGGCGCCATAGGGCACGAGCCCCTGAAAGCTGCATGAAAATATATCCAGTAACGAAGCGGTGCGGCGAGGATCAACCCCATACTTTTCGTTCAAGTCTTTAGCAATTGGTCCCGCAGTGACAATAGCAATAGTATTGTTGGCAGTCGTAATATCTAAGAAGCTAACTAACCCAGCAATACTAAATTCAGCGCCTTTTTTGGTGGTGACTCTTTTTGTTAATCGTTGAATAAGCCACGTAATACCGCCATTAGCATGCATTAACGCCACAATGCCGCCAATAGTGATAGCAATCATCGCCAAGTCTTGCATCCAGCCCATGCCTTTTTGAATGCTTTGCATCATTGACAGTAAAGTAAAACTGCTTTGAGCAAGGCCAACTATGCATGCACTGGCAATACCTACCGCAAGAACGCTTATTACGTTAAACCCACTTAGCGCAAAACCTATAATGCACAAGTACGGCACTATTCGCCAAAAATCATAGCTCTGTGCTTGCACAATTCCCGATGTGTCCACATCAACAAATAGAAGTAAAATCATAGTCACAATGCAGGCAGGAAGAGCAACCATTAGGTTAGCCCGAAACTTATCTTTAAGCTGCACACCTTGAGTTCTGGTTGCCGCAATAGTGGTATCTGACACGAACGAGAGGTTATCACCAAACATAGCCCCGCCCACCACTATTCCCAGCGCCATTTCAATTGGCAGCCCAAGATTAGTAGCAAGGCCTGCTCCTATGGGTGAAAGCGCCGTTATTGTTCCCATTGACGTTCCCATTGCAAAAGAAATAAAGCAGCAAATAAGGAACAGGCCGGGCAAAATAAGTGAAGAAGGCACAAACTGCAGCGCCATGTTTACCGTAGCATCACGAGCACCAATATCAATGGTTACTGCATAAAACGCTCCTGCAAGAAGGAAGATAAGCACTAGCAAGATAATATTTTTATCGCCACCGCCTTTGCAAAAGGTTTGGACCTTTTCGGAAAAGCTGACCTTTTCGTTCTTAGGGTTAAGGCAAAGGCCGTAGCCTGCGCTAATGAAGAACGCAACAAGTATGGGCATCGAAGTAATATCGTTGGTAGTAATACCCGTTACAACCACAAGGATGACAAAAAGAAGAATGGGCGTTAGCCCTATTGGATTTGGCGCGACAGAATTAGTTGGATGCACAGGAACTCGTTTATGTTTCGTCAAATTTCATTAGGTGGAGAGGATAAAACGTTTTGATTATATTGCAAAAGAAAATTAAAAACCTGATGGGCTTTCAATTTATCACGCACGTGTTCTGTGCATTAAAAAAGTGACACGTCCAAATGAGGGTAGAAATACAAAGCTTAATGTAAACACTGCTTCGAATTTTCACCACGCCCAATGCATTTAAGGGGGCGCAATGAAAAAAAGGGAATTAGACAGATTGCAGTGTTACTTGGCGTGTTGACCTTGTCCCTTTCAGATAACCTCGCAACTATCGGTAAAAAGAGACAAAGCCAATGCATTTGGTTAAACCGCGTGTCGATAGCCATCATTTAATTGCACATCAATGGCTTTTAACACCGAGGTTCTGTTGATGCAGCCTAGCAAAATGCCATCATCATCTACAACAGGGTACACTTTCGGTTTTTGTTTCAGAAATAGCTCTGCAAGCTCAATCACTGACATGTAGGGCTTTACCGATAATACCGGCGATTTCATTATATCACCCACCCGGCATATCTGTTCTCGGTAGTAGCTAGACGCTATCATGGTGGCAATGCAGTCTTGCTCTGACAGAAAGCCAATTACCTTACCTTTACTATCAAGAACAGGACCTCCACTCTGCTGGGTTGACAGAAGAGCTTCTACTGCCTGCGCAACGGGCATCTCAGCATTCAATTTCACTGGGTGCGTATTCATATAATCACTGACTTGCAACGATTCCATCTTTATTCTCCAGTCGATGCGCCTACTTGCAGTTAAAGCGTTACAAATGAATAAGCGATGCGACATTTTAATTATTATAAAAATCTGTGAAAGCGACAAACGTTCACAGTGTTAGCGTAGACCGAGAAACTTGCTCAATCCAGCCAACTTAACATTTTTTTTACAGCAACCGCTTAAAGTGATTGTAAATTCCCGTTCCCCAGAGATGTTGAATGCCTTACAACAAATAAAACTCTATGGCTTAAAGCAGGCGTTACAGGATAGAAATTTGGCGCTAGCAGTATCCCAGTGTAAACTGCCACACAAATTTAAGGGAACATTTCGGTGGTTATGCAAACACCTACTTTTTTATGGCACGACTTTGAAACCTTTGGCACAAACACCCACAAGGACCTACCCTGCCAATTTGCGGCAGTGCGTACCGACGAAAACCTAAACATTGTGGGCAAGCCCATTAATATAATGAGCGCCATAGCCAATGACTATCTCCCCCATCCTAAAGCCTGCTTAGTAACGGGTATCACACCCCAGCAAACATTACGAGACGGCTCAAATGAAGCCGACTTTGCAGCCAAAATTTATCAAGAAATGTCGACACCCAACACGTGTAGCGTGGGTTACAACAGCATTCGGTTTGATGATGAAGTATCACGCTTTTTGTTTTATCGCAATTTCTATGACCCGTATTCAAGAGAATGGAGAAACGGTAATAGCCGCTGGGACATCATCGACTTAGCGCGAGCCTGCTACGCGTTAAGGCCAGAGGGTATTATTTGGCCTGAGCGTGATGATGGCTCGCCAAGCTTCAAACTTGAACTGCTTACCAAAGCCAATGGACTTGAACATGGTCATGCCCACGACGCATTAAGCGACGTTTACGCCACCATTGCCCTTGCAAAGTTGATTAAAGAAAAACAACCAAGATTGTTTGACTACGCTTTTTCTCTTCGCAGTAAACACGCGGTAACGCAGCAATTCGACCTCTCAAAACCATCAGTATTACTCCACATTTCTTCCAAGCTACCCGCAGCCCAAGGCTGTTGTTCATGGATAATGCCCGTTGCAAAACACCCTAAAAACAGCAATGGATTTATTACTATCGATTTATCTCACGATGTTGATAGTTTAGTGAACGACACACCTGAAGAGATAAAACAAAAGCTTTACGCCCCGTCTGAGCAATTCGCGACTAAACAAGAGCGTCCTGGCATAAAGGTTATCCACGCCAATCGGTCCCCGTTTGTTACCACAGCGAAAGCCATGTCTGAAGAAAATGCACAACGCTTAGGCCTTGACCGCGAGCGCTGTCTAGATAACTACAGAACCATTGTGGCCAACCCCGACATAGCACAAAAGCTTGTCGCTCTTTACGACATAGAAGATGAACATGGTGAACAGGATATCGACCACGCTCTATACAGTGGTGGCTTTTTAAGTGAGGAAGATAGGCGCTGGTGCGAACAAGTCATTGAGTCGAGACCTGAAAACTTAATAGCTATTGCCGATAATACCCAGCACCAGGGTTTACGGACGCTACTCTTTAGATATCGCGCTAGAAACTTTCCAAATACCCTTACCGCTGATGAGATGACACGATGGCAGCGTCATCGCCACGCCCGTTTAACCGATGCTTCATCACACGGCTCTATCACCTTAGATACTTATTTGGTTCAACTGGAACAGCTCGCCCATGAGTATGCCGACAACCCTGATAAGCAGGCAATTTTGCGTGCGTTATACCAATACGCTGAAAACCTTTGACCCAAAGCCAGTATCAGAATAAATTGTTGGGTATAAGGAAATGATGGCTAGATTGCTAATTAGCTGTGTTTTGAAAAAAACAAACACTAAGTAATAATAACAACAGCCTGAAAAAGTACCATTAAGTAACAATACGAGCGGCCGATAACACATCAAGGTGTGCTCAGAGGATTATGTTGTCATGAATGGCGTTACAATTAGTTTCGATAAATCTAGAACGTATATAAATATTCAACTCGACCCATCTTTATTTGATGCCGATATCAATATCAGTGACATTCGTGCTGAGCTTGAACGCGGCGAAACATCTGGTCTGTACGTTTCAGAAAAATCGCTAAAATCTGCATGTGATACTGCCAACCACTATTTTAAAACTGGCGACAAAACGATAGTACGAGAGCGAATAGGCGAGCGAAAAAATGCCGAAGTAGAGTTTCGTATTCCCGAGGATAATATGTCGGCTAACTTAGTGTTAACGGCACCTTACGGCGGCAAACTACCCTCTATAGGTTCAATAATGTCTCTTGCAATGAAAAGTAAAATTGTTAAGGGCATAAGTACTAAGCGCATCAAAACATTACTTTTTCAGGCTAAACAAGCCAAAAGTGGCAACATTCTTGAAGACACAATAGCTAAGGGTCTCCCCCCTAGAAATGGCAAGAACTCCAAATTCATCCCTTTAGTTCCTAATGCATTAGAAAGAATTTTGAAACCCCAAACCCAAGCGGGTGAGCGAGTTGATATGCGTAATTTAGGCGAAGTAATTTGTGTAAAAGTAGATACACCAGTGCTAAAGCGCACTGCGCCTACAAAAGGCCGCACAGGATTTGACGTTAAAGGCAATAAGCTTCCTTCCGTACCAGGCGAATGGCTTGATTTCAAAATGGGAAGCGGTACCGTGGTGTCAGACAGCGATTCAAACCTGCTTGTTTCATCGATATCTGGTATGCCGAAATACCGCGATCAAATAATGAACATAGACGACACCTTTATTTGCACGGGCGTTAATGTGGGCTCTGGGCATGTTAATTATGACGGTGCTGTATTGGTTAACGGTGATGTTACCGAAAAAATGCAAATTAAAGCCTCTGGCGATGTCACTATTAATGGTTTTGTAGAATCTGCATTCATTGAATCAGGTGGTGATATTATTATTACTGAAGGCGCCATGGGTAAGGTCAACGATAACGATGGTGAATACCATTGTAAGTTAGTCGCCGCAGGCAGCATTCACGTTCAGCACGGGCAAGGTGTTGAGGTTCAATGCAAAGGCGATGTTACTGTTGGCAGACAACTAGCCTACAGCAGATTGCGCTGTGGCGGCGCTGTTATCGTAGGCCAATTAGACAATCCTATGGGAAATTTGTTTGCCTGCGACATCATCAGCCAAGGCCGTGTTGAAGCTGGCACATTAGGTGCGGTGTCTGGCAGTACGTTAAAAATAGATTTTAGTCCGGGCTTTAATTTATTGTTAGAGCGAAAAGACGGCTTAGATGAGCTGCTTAAGCAAATTCGCGAAAACAACTCAAAGCACAAAGAAAAAATCGATTTACTGAAAAGTAAAAAAGTCCCGAAAGAACTCAAACAAAAAATGACTGATGCCCTTGAGTTATTTAACAACGAAACGGCGTTGCTTGAATGGATTGAAGGAAAAGCCTCTGAAATAAAAGGAGCAAAAGAATCCTACCAGTCTGACGTTAAGCTGATAGCGAATAAGCGTCTTTATCCCGGAGTTACTGCCAAACTAAACAATAGAAACTGGCGTTCAGAGCGCGAGTATAACCGCTCACAGATTCGCTACGATGCCCACCAGTGGCACTACGACCCTATCGTTTAAGCTTTATGTTTAGCGGTTGCGATAGGCGGCGTCTATTGTTGATATGCCACAAAGGTGCACGCTAGCTTGTTCGCTTGAGTATTTTACTCTGCCACCGAAATAGTATTTTGACCCTCGCGTTTATCTTTATTCAACGCTTTTAATGTGCGCTCATACCAATCTGAAAACTCTTCTTCTCCTTTCAATTCGGCTAAACCCATAGACACGCTCATTAACGATGAAATGGCATCCTCTTGCTTTATGCGCTCTTGTAAACGATGGGCTAGAGTTGTTGCCGCATTCAATTCTGTTTGCGGGCACAAAATTATAAACAACTGTTCATGAAAACGAGACACCACATCCACTTCTCGAATTGTACTTAAACAGCTTGCCGCTGTTTTTCTTAATACATCTTCGCGTACAAAATCATCGATAATTTTAGCGTTAGGATCTCGCTGCGATAAATCGATAAGAATAAGCGTTGCGGTTGTATGAAAACGCAGGAAGCGAGAAATTTCCTCCTCAGCACGCTGAATCATGTGATTTCGATTATACAGCCCAGTCGTTTTGTCATGGGCAGATAAAAAAGCGAGCGTACGATTCTTTTCTAGAAGCGTTGCTTGAAGTGCACCTATTTCAGCATCTTTTTGCGCAACAATATGTTGGTATTTTCGCACATATCGATTGCGGTAGATTAACCATAGCAACACAAGCAATACGATACTTACCCAAAGTATTAATTGAGAATAGCTGCGGCTATAGCGCATTTTAACGTTATTCCAACGCTTATAGATTTCTACTTTCTTTTCTTCAGGAATACGCTCTATAGCAAAATTGAGTTTTGGTATTAAGTAGCTCGACGATTTGTTTACGCCAAACGCTAGTGAGTCGTGTGGCTCTGCATACCCCACTATGCTTAAATCTTTTAAATTTTGATTATTGATATGCATGTTCACGCTTAGCAGTGAACCAACCATTACCTCGAACTTATCTTCGCTTAGAAGCTTAAGTCCTTCTCGCTCAGACGGCACCATCGCTAAACGTACATTGGGGTAATGACGATAAATATATTCAAGCTGACGATAGCCATCAACGATGCCAACTGTTCGGTTACCTACCCCTGCATACCCTTGCAGCATCACAGTTCCCTCTTTTGCAATCAACACATTGGGGGCTTCAAAATAAGGGAGACTAAAATCGAGAAACTGCCGGCGATAGTCTGAAGTATTCAGCATTGGAATGACTTGGCAACGCCCTTGTTGAACAAATTCTAAGCTTTGCTGCCAGCTCTCCGTAGGAACTAACGTAAAAGAGAGATTGCCGATGTCGGCGATAATATCGAGATATTCAGCAGATATACCAACATGAAGGTTATTGCGGATGGCTTCGTAGGGTGCCCAATTCGGATCGACACAGTAGGTCACATTCTCAATACTATTGTCGAGTATTTCGCTCTCAAACTCATTTTCAATTTGAGCTGATGCCGCGCAAATAAGCATATTTACGCTAAAGAAAATTGTCCATCCGACATAGCTAAATAATTTCAAATTTTACCATTAACACTACCTGCAAAAACAGCGAGAAAGTATTCATTCTTCACCGCCATTTTGCAATATTTTCAAGAACGTTTTTATGCGAATTTCTGTGATTTTGCAGTTAACTGGTTACGTAACGTGCTGCTTGCGTTGAAACTCGGCCTTTTCGTATGTCTTTTTCTGCATAATATCCGCCAGTTTAGACACCGCGACTTCAATATCTTCAAATGATAGATAAAGTGGTGCAAAGCCTATTCTCAAAATATTGGGGGCCCGAAAATCTGCAATAACCCCCTCAGCAATCCACGCCTGGCATATTGCATAGGCTTCGGGGTGCGATAGCGCCACCTGACTTCCTCTGTTTTCGATAGGAGGGCTGACAATATCCATATAGTCGCAAAGGCCTGCGCGCTTTCCTTCTGCGGCGAAAAACGCTTGAAGCTTTTTGGATTTTTCATCTATCGCTTTCAAGCTTATTTCGTCAAATACTGACAAAGCGGCATCAAGCACACTCATGCTCAAAATACCTGGGGTGCCGCATAGGTTCTGACTCACTGAATCATCAGCTTCGTAATCAGGCGTAAATGCAAATGGAGATTTATGCCCCATCCACCCTGACAAAGGCTGCTTATATTGTTGTTGATGTCTATGCGCTACATACACAAACGCCGGCGCACCTGGGCCACCGTTTAGGTATTTGTAAGTACAACCTACCGCAAAATCTACATTACACTTGTCTAGTTCAACTGGAAACGCCCCTGCACTGTGCGCTAAGTCCCACAATGTAAGAATACCAAGCTTCTGTGCTTGGCGAGTTATCGTCTCCATATTCAATTTAAAACCGGAGCGAAAGTTTACCTGAGTGAGCATAAGCACTGCGATGTCATCAGATAGTTGGCTTTCAATCTCACTTTCCTCAATGTAACGAATGCTATAGTCGTCACCGAGCAACGTGAGTAGCCCCTGAACCATATAAATATCGGTTGGGAAGTTGTCACGGGTGGTTGCTATCACCTTTTTATTAGGCTGCATATTGAGCGCCGCGCTTAACACCTTAAACAGATTAATGGATATTGAGTCACAGGAAACGACTTGCCCTGCCTCTGCCCCAATAAGCGCGCCAATTTTATCGCCAACCTTTTGAGGGAGTCTTATCCAGTCGTGACAGTTCCAGCTTTTTATTAAATCCTTACCCCACTGGTTAGTTACCACGTCGCGAGCTCGCTCCTCAGCGGCCTTTGGTAGTGGCCCCAGTGAATTCCCGTCTAAGTAAATGGTATCGGGAGGCAGTGCAAATTGACTGACAACGTGGCGTAAGGGATCTTTATCGTCTAACTGCTTGGCGGAAAAAACCTTGTTAATCATTTGCTGTCACTACCTTTACGAGTGCTTTGTAGGAGTCTGATTTAGGATGTAGCCAATCAAAATGGCCACCGTTTACAATAGAGATTGTTTTGGCATGCTCGCTTTCACTGTGCGAAGCGGGCACGATGGCGTCCGAATCACCCTGCATCAGCACAACCGGATACCCAATACGCTCTAAATGTGGTGTTGCTTGCTTATACGCCTCAACACGTACTTCGGGCTTGCCGCCCATAAAATCAGGCGTAGCGGTTTGACAGCTATTTGTACCCTTGGCGTACTCGGTTACATTGGTAATTGCTGCAAGGCCGATAACGGCTTTTATATTTATGCTCTTCGGTATATTTAGCTGAGAAGCGGCAGCAAGCAGGGCCAAATGGCCTCCCGCCGAGTGGCCTACAATGAATACATTTTTTTCTTCGTTTGTTTGGGAAAGTGAGTGCGTTATTGTGTTTATCGCGTCTTGAATATCGTGAAAACTGCCAGGCCAACCTCCGCCCTCATCGCCGGTTCTTCTGTATTCCACCGCGTAAGTATCGATGCCTGTGTTAGCCAACGCTGAATAGAAGCCAGCGCCATGGGAAGCATCGTATGCATTTAGCCAGCAGCCGCCGTGAACAAAAATAATCGCAGAGTTAGAAGAGCTTACTCCCCCGCTATCTTTTTGTGCTTCGTACACTGACACCGTTTGAAGCGCATCGCTGCCGTAAGAAATTATGCGCGTAGGCACAGTTTTAGGCAGCAATAATAGTGAGCTGTAGGGAACTTGGTCAAAGGTGGCTAATGTTTCTGGCGTCTTAATTTCGCTGTGTTTTTCATCGACAGCTGTCAGTGATGAACACCCGGCCAAGGTCAACATGGTAACGACTAGCAAAAGTAATTTATTCGGTAACCTGAACATTACAGGCCAGGCTTTCTCATGCCAATCCGTAGCAGCCCAGTTCATGACAGCGCTAATTTTGAAGATGCGTTTTTGTAGGCGCTTGCATTGGCACCGACGTTTACATTGGCGTCTAAGTAAATAAAAACTATTTTGGCAGAGTAAGTTTTAAACTTCATATAACGTTCTTATTATGTATTTTTTGATTATTTAAACATAAATGGCACCACAAATGGTGCCATTTCGACTATTAAAATTATGTAACTATTTATGTACTTATCGATGTACTTACATAGTGAATAATCTTCCTAGCTACCTAACCGCTGTTAAGTGCGTTTAATTACACTCGATTACTGTTCACACAGTAAAAATCGTTGTATGAATGTAATCTACAGCATCTCAACGGCAAGAGCTACACCTTCACCACCGCCAATACACAAAGAGGCAATGCCACGCTTTTCATTGCGCTGTTTAAGCGCATGAAGCAATGTAACAAGTAACCGAGCACCCGAAGCGCCAATTGGATGGCCAAGCGCACAAGCGCCTCCCTTTACGTTTACTTTACTCTCATCGAGGCCTAACTTTTTAATGGCAAGCATTGTGACCATGGCAAATGCTTCGTTTATTTCAAACAGGTCTACTTCTTCTTTTGTCCAACCCGCCTTGCTTAGTACCTTTTCCATTGCACCTACTGGGGCTACGGTAAAGTTTTCTGGCTCAATAGAATGTGTTGCGTGGGCCACCACTTTGGCTAGCGGCGTTAGCCCCATTTCTTTTGCTTTTTCTTCGCTCATTACTACTAGTGCTGCTGCACCGTCTGAAATTGAGCTGGAGTTTGCGGCTGTAACGGTGCCGTCTTTTTTGAAAGCAGGTCGAAGTGATGGAATTTTTTCTGGGCGGGCTGAGCCAGGACCTTCATCGGTATCGACAACCACATCGCCCTTGCGACCAGAAATCGTAACTTTTGCAATTTCGTCACCAAAGGTTCCGCTATTAATGGCTTCATGAGCCTTTGACAGAGAGCTTAATGCGAACTCATCCATTTCTTCTCGAGTAATGTTTTCACTGTCGGCGGTGTCTTGAGCGAAGCACCCCATTGCTTTTCCGTCGTAGGCGTTTTCAAGTCCATCCAGCATCATATGATCGAGCACTTGGCCGTGTCCCATTCGATAACCAGAACGAGCTTTTGGCAGCATATAGGGTGCATTACTCATACTTTCCATACCACCGGCAACAACCGTGTCTGCACTTCCCGCTTTAATTAGATCATGGGCAAGCATGACGGCCTTCAGCCCTGAACCACAAACTTTGTTAATTGTGGTAACACCTGCACTTAGCGGTAAACCAGCACCTAGCGACGCTTGACGCGCAGGTGATTGACCGAGACCCGCTGGCAATACACAGCCCATTACCACTTCGTCAATTTGAGAGACATCTATGCTTTCACACGCCGCTTTAATCGCCACATTACCTAAATCTGTTGCACTCACTGGCGCTAGGCTACCGTTAAAACCGCCCATTGGCGTACGCTTAGCTGCAACAATAACTACTGTTCTATCACTCATAATCACACCTTTAATATTTAATTTTTTCAATTACTTAAATGCGTTCACTTTGCGCCATGTATAAAAAAGTAAACACCTTGAACCGTGCTAAACAAAGACCGTCATCATGAAAAATTGACGTTAGCAAAATGTTACTTTACCTTTACGTAAAATGTAATTAACGTTAACGTAAACCTGTAACAGGGATCTGTCAACCAAACGCAACATTCTTACACCACAAAGAGTAAGAACAGCCCAAGCGTAATACAAGAAATGGCAGTTAGGTATGCGCACTCGAAGTATACGCGCAACGTTAAGGACATGAGTCCACGTTTAAATTTTGGACAGCAAGAAAATGCTATACGACAAGGTACATGTAATGAGTCAGTCGGACAATGAAACTACTTTCGCCATTGGTGAGCTTGCGAGAGAGTTCGATATTACGCCCCGCTCCATTCGTTTTTACGAAGAGCAAGGGCTTCTATCTCCCACTCGCACTGGGCAAAACCGTGTTTATTTAAATAAAGACCGAGTTCGCCTAAAGCTAATATTGCGCGGCAAGCGCCTTGGCTTTTCACTTGCCGAAGTAAAGACCCTATTTGACATGTACGACAGTAATCCAAACTCGGCCGTTCAGTTAGAAGCGATGCTAGAAATGTCCGAGCAAAAACGTGCAGTGCTTAATCAACAATTAGAAGACATACAAATGTTGATGACAGAACTGGACGACGTTGAAACCAGATGTAGAGAAGAACTCGCAGAACTTAAACGAGGAAAAATTGCATGAACACCTCCTACCCTACGATGAATTTTGGACTTGGCGAAGAAATCGATATGCTTCGAGATCAGGTCTATCAGTTTGCTCAAAACGAAATTGCTCCACTTGCGGCACAGGCTGACGAAGATAACCAGTTCCCTAACCAGCTTTGGACAAAGCTTGGCGATATGGGCCTTAACGGCGTGACAGTGTCAGAGCAGTATGGCGGCTCAGGAATGGGTTATTTAGCCCATACTATTGCCATGGAAGAAGTAAGCCGTGCCTCTGGCGGCATCGGCTTAAGTTATGGCGCTCACTCAAACTTATGTATCAACCAAATATACCGCAACGGTAACGAAGCCCAACGAGAAAAGTACCTTCCAAAACTTGTCTCTGGTGAGCATATTGGCGCCCTTGCGATGAGTGAGCCAAATGCCGGTTCTGACGTGGTAAGTATGAAACTTCGCGCCGAAAAGCGAGGCGACAAATACATTTTAAACGGTAACAAAATGTGGATCACCAATGGTCCAGATGCCCACACCTTTGTAATCTATGCGAAAACCGACCCAGCAGCCGGCCCGCGTGGCATTACGGCCTTCATCGTAGAGCGCGACTTCCCAGGATTTAGCCGAGCACAAAAATTAGACAAGCTTGGCATGCGCTCATCGAATACGTGTGAACTCGTGTTTGAAGACTGTGAAGTACCAGCTGAAAATATTTTAGGCAAAGAAGGCGAAGGCGTTCGCGTATTAATGAGTGGCTTAGACTACGAGAGACTTGTGCTCTCTGGCGGTCCACTTGGGATCATGCAAGCCTGCATGGATATTGTAGTGCCTTATGTACACGATCGAGAGCAGTTCGGTCAATCCATCGGCCAGTTTCAGCTAGTACAGGGCAAAGTTGCCGACATGTATACGCAAATGAATGCATCAAGAGCCTATGTGTATGCAGTAGCGAAGTCTTGCGATCGCGGCGAAACCACTCGAAAAGATGCGGCAGGCGCCATTCTTTACTCTGCTGAGCTAGCAACGAAAATAGCGCTGGATGCCATTCAATTGCTCGGTGGTAACGGCTATATCAACGAATACCCTACAGGTCGTCTTTTACGCGATGCCAAGCTGTATGAAATAGGCGCAGGTACCTCTGAAATTAGACGTATGCTGATAGGCCGAGAGCTATTTAACGAATCTAAGTAACCATTTAATAGCGCCGCAATCGACGTGCTAAAACACAGGAGGGGGTATGCCCGTTCTACGTTCAAGTGTAAATACCAAATCTGATACGTTCGCAGCAAACCGCGAACATATGCAGGCGCAAGTTGATGACTTGCATGAAAAAATAATGAAAATCGCACAGGGCGGCGGAGAAAAAGCCGCCGAACGTCACATTTCAAGAGGCAAGCTTCTTCCTCGAGACCGCATTAACGCGCTGCTCGACGAAGACACGCCATTTCTTGAAATTGGCCAGCTCGCAGCATGGGAAGTCTATGACGACTACGTACCATGTGCGGGTGTGGTAGCGGGTATCGGTATGGTTGCCGGCACTGAATGCATGATTGTGGCTAACGACGCCACGGTCAAAGGCGGCACCTACTACCCTCTTACTGTTAAAAAACACTTGAGAGCACAGACAATTGCCGAGCAGAACAACCTACCTTGTATCTATCTTGTAGACTCAGGTGGCGCAAACTTACCTCGTCAAGATGAAGTATTTCCTGACAGAGAGCATTTTGGTCGAATCTTTTTCAATCAAGCGAATATGTCGGCGAAAAATATTCCGCAAATTGCGGTAGTGATGGGTTCATGCACCGCAGGTGGTGCCTACGTTCCCGCCATGGCTGATGAAAGTATTATTGTGAAAGAACAAGCCACCATATTTCTTGGCGGCCCACCGCTGGTAAAAGCGGCCACTGGTGAAGTGGTTACCGCTGAAGAACTAGGTGGCGGAGATGTTCATACCCGCATTTCTGGAGTTGCTGATCAATTAGCCAATAATGATCACCACGCCTTATCGCTTGCTCGAAACGCAGTGTCACGCCTTAACAGAGAAAAGCCGCATCTTCCCGATGTAAAAGAGCCTAAGCCACCTAAGTTCGATCCGAAAGAAATTTACGGGATTGTACCTAAAGATAGCAGGCAGACTTTTGACGTGAGAGAGATCATCGCTCGCATTGTGGATGACTCCGACTTTGATGAGTTTAAACCACTTTACGGCACCACTCTTGTGTGCGGCTTCGCCCGCCTTTACGGCAATCCAGTTGGCATCGTTGCCAATAATGGGATCCTATTCGGTGAAAGCGCCATGAAGGGGGCACACTTCGTCGAGCTTTGCGCTCAGCGGAAAATCCCACTTATATTCTTACAAAACATCACCGGCTTTATGGTGGGTAAACAGTACGAGCATGGCGGCATTGCGAAACACGGCGCCAAAATGGTAACGGCTGTAGCCTGTGCCAATGTACCTAAACTAACGGTGCTTATTGGCGGAAGTTTTGGTGCTGGTAACTACGGCATGTGCGGCAGAGCATACGACCCGCGCTTTATGTTCATGTGGCCCAATGCACGTATCTCAGTGATGGGCGGTGAACAAGCAGCTGGCGTATTGGCGCAGGTTAAACGGGATCAAAAAGAGCGTGCTGGCGAAAGCTGGAGCGAAGAAGAAGAAAAACAATTTAAACAGCCTGTTGTTGATAAATACGAAGAGCAAGGTCACCCCTATTTCGCATCAGCGAGACTATGGGACGACGGTGTCATTGATCCCGCAGATACGCGTTTAGTTTTGGGTTTGTCATTATCTGCAGCACTTAATAAGCCAATTGAAGAAACGCAATTCGGCATATTTAGAATGTAGGAGCAGCACGAATGGACAACACGCCAACAGACAACACCGCAGTAACCTATCACGTTGATGCCAACAATATAGCTATCGTTACCTTGAACCGTGCTGAAAAGCACAATGCATTTAACGATGACATGATTGCTGAATTAGAAAGGCTTTTCAAGAAGGCGGGTAGCGATGACTCAGTTCGAGCGCTGATATTACGAGCTGAAGGAAAGAGTTTTAGTGCTGGTGCCGATCTTAACTGGATGAAGAAAATGGCCAGTTACACCGAAGCACAAAACCATGAAGATGCCATGGGGCTCGCCTCAATGCTTCATACACTTTATACGCTGCCAAAACCCACTATTGCAAGAGTGCAAGGTGCTGCCTTCGGCGGAGCCGTAGGACTTATCGCCTGCTGTGATATCGCCATCGGCAGCAAGCTAACCAACTTTTGCTTAAGTGAAGTGAAAATTGGTTTAGTGCCTGCCACCATCAGCCCCTATGTGATTGAAGCAATGGGGGCACGGGTGTGTAGACGATACTTTCAAACGGCTGAAGTGTTTTCTGCAAGACGAGCCAGACGTTTGGGCTTGCTCAGCGAAGCGGTTAATGAAGAAGACCTAGACAGCACGGTGAACGATATTGTTGCCAGTATTTTGAAGAACGGTCCACAAGCCGTCTCCCAGTCAAAGGCGTTAGTTCAGTGGGTATCACATAAACCTATAGACAGCGACATGTTAAACGATACCAGCAAACTCATCGCCAAAGTAAGAACTTCTGAAGAAGGCCAAGAAGGCCTGAGTGCATTTCTTGAAAAGCGCAAAGCAGCTTGGTTGGAGGCAAAATAATGATAAATAAACTCTTAGTGGCAAACCGCGGCGAAATAGCATGTCGCGTGATGAAGACGGCCAAGCATCTAGGTATAAAAACCGTCGCCGTTTATTCTGATGCAGATATTAATGCTCGTCACGTTGCTATGGCCGACGAAGCCATTCATCTTGGGCCATCCCCCTCAAAGGATAGCTATTTACGCAGCGAGCTTATTATTGAGCACGCCAAAGCACTGGGCGTTGACGCGATTCATCCTGGGTATGGTTTTCTATCGGAAAACGCAGAGTTTGCCAATCTCTGTAAGTCTAACGATATTATTTTTGTGGGGCCGCCAGCATCTGCTATTGAAGCCATGGGCTCTAAATCTGCGGCCAAACGCATTATGGAAGAAGCGGGTGTACCGCTAGTACCAGGCTACCATGGTGATGATCAGCAAGAGTCCACACTTAAACAAGCCGCGGATGACATGGGCTACCCAGTATTACTAAAAGCGGCCGCTGGTGGCGGCGGTAAAGGTATGCGTCAGGTGTGGAACGAAAGCGAATTCACTCAGGCGCTTAACGCGGCAAAACGCGAGTCTATGGCAAGCTTTGGCGACGACCATATGCTTGTAGAAAAGTATCTTACTCGTCCTCGCCATGTAGAAATTCAAGTATTCTGCGATAGCCATGGCAACGGTGTGTACCTATTTGAGCGCGACTGCTCGGTACAGCGTCGTCATCAAAAAATTATTGAGGAAGCGCCTGCGCCAAACATGACCCAGAGCATTCGGGAAAGTATGGGTGAAGCGGCAATATTGGCAGCAAAAGCGATTAATTATGAAGGTGCTGGCACCGTCGAGTTTTTGTTAGATGAGGACGGCTCGTTCTACTTTATGGAAATGAATACCCGCCTTCAGGTAGAACACCCTGTAACGGAGATGATTACAGGCGAAGACTTAGTTCAGTGGCAGCTGAGTGTAGCAGAAGGCAATACGCTTCCCAAAACCCAGCAGCAACTCACTTTAAACGGTCACGCTTTTGAGGCCCGTATTTACGCTGAAGATCCAGCCAATAACTTCTTACCGTCCACCGGTGTTCTGCATCTGTTGCAACCACCTGAAGAGTCTTCACTTATACGAGTAGACACCGGTGTTGTGCAAGGTGACGAGGTGAGTGTTTATTACGACCCTATGATTGCAAAGCTTGTGGTATGGGGTGAATCTCGTGATATCGCGCTTAAAAGATTACTGCATGCCCTTGGCGATTATCATATTGCGGGTGTAACAACCAATATCGATTTTCTAAAGCGCGTAGCAAGTAATAGCGCATTTGAGGCTGCAGAATTAACCACAACCTTTGTTGAAAAACACAACGACGCATTATTTGCTGAGGCTAAGCGCGACATTCAGGCAAAGTTACCGGTAATGGCGATATTAGCCGTATTACGTCGCCGTTTTGAAAAAGGCTTAGCTGCTGACAGCGCAAGCTCATCACCGTGGTTTACGGCCGGTGCATGGCGTGCGAACGCGTCCCACAAAGAACAGCTTACGCTATTAGTTGGCGAAGAAGAATTCACGGTAACGGTGTGTCATGTGTTTAATGCCGATGCATCTGCGGCGTGGGAAATTACCACGGCAAATTCAACGGTTAAAGTCAGCGGCGTTCTGAATGAGCACAAGCTTAGTGTTGACGTAGCAGGGAGTAAATCGAATTACACCGTCGCAGTCAGCGATGGCGATTTTGGCTTATACAACCAAGATACGCATATTAACTTCAGTGTTGTTACTCCTTCACAGGGCGATGACGATGAAAATAGTGGTAACACGAATTTCGATGCCCCTATGAATGGCACCATAGTGGCCCACCTAGTGAAATGCGGTGAAATGGTTAAAAAAGGAGAGCCAATCCTCGTTATGGAAGCCATGAAAATGGAACACAGCATTGTAGCGCCTAGCGATGGTGTTGTGGATAGCTTTTACTTTGAGCCCGGTGAATTGGTAGACGGCGGCGCGGCGCTGCTTGAATTCACAAGTGCCGACGCACAGGGAGCGTAGTCGCCATGGGTATACCACAGCACGTCAGTATTGTTGAAGTTGGGGCAAGAGATGGTCTTCAAAATGAAAAGTCCATCGTAACGGTTGATGACAAAATTGCGTTTATCAACTTGCTGTCTCAAACAGGGCTAAAACGCATTGAGGCTGGAAGTTTTGTTTCCCCTAAGTGGGTACCGCAAATGGCTGACACTGGCAACGTATTTGCCGGCATCAACAAAGCCAACGCTATTGTCTATTCAGCCCTAACCCCAAACGTTAAAGGGTTGGACGCTGCCATAGAGGCTGGAGTGACAGAGGTAGCAGTTTTTGGTGCTGCCTCTGAGTCGTTTTCTAAGAAAAACATAAACTGTTCAATTGACGAGAGTTTGCAGAAATTTGAACCCGTTATTGAAAAAGCCAGTGCCCATAACATCAAAGTACGTGGATATGTATCATGTGTGATGGGTTGCCCTTATGAAGGTGAAATAGCGCCTAGTGCGGTTTCAAAGGTATCTAGGCAGCTACTCGACATGGGCTGCTATGAGATATCATTAGGCGATACCATAGGCACAGGTACACCTGCGGCAACTCAGCGCTTACTCGATAGTGTGTTAACTGTGTTGTCCGTCGACGATGTTGCCGTTCACTTTCACGATACCTATGGTCAAGCCCTTGTCAATATTTACGCAGCGTTGCAATACGGAGTGGCATCCATTGATTCTGCTGCGGCAGGCTTAGGCGGCTGCCCTTACGCTAAAGGTGCAAGCGGTAATGTGGCTACTGAAGATGTACTTTATATGTTAAATGGCATGGGCATAGAAACAAATATTGATATGCAAAAGCTGCTTGTAGCAACAGACTTTATCTCAAAGGTGATCAATAAATCTCCTGCCTCCAAAGTGGCAAACGCGCTCTTAACTAACTAGCGCGCAGGCTTGAGCGATGAGCGCGACTTGAGTTTATTTTTCGTTTGGTAATATGAGCGTGGCCATAGTGGCTAACACCATCATAGCGGTCATAATATACACCACCGAGAACGACAAAAGTGGGCTTATCGCGGCATATACCGCACCGAAGGTGAGTAAGATAACCCCAATAGCAGTGTTAGAAAACCCGACAAGCTCTGTTCGCTCCTGCCCTTCTTTCACATCCAAACTGTATGTCTTTCGTCCCGTTCTAACACCTGAGTGGGCGATAGACAAAACAAAGAACAAAATGGCAGAAATAATAAGCGTGTCAGACTCTATAATAAGTAGCCCCACGCAAGCAGCTACAGTAAGCACGCCCGCTATTTGCAGTGTTAGCTTAGCGCTGTGGTCGGCAACCTTTCCCCAAAGTAACGAAGAGCACATCGATGCTAATGCTTGAGCGGCAATATAAATGGGTAATAACTTTTGCGCATTATCACCGTTTTCTAGCATAAAATATGGGGCAACCAGCGCAGAATGAACAAAGAGACCTCGCACAAAGACAAACTGATAAACGGTTTTATCGAAACGGATAGAAAACATTTTTCCGTTATCATCGCCGTTGTCCTCTACCTTTGTTTTCAAATTGAACATGCATAACAGCGTAATCGTGAACGACAACACAGCGCAAAATAAAACGCCCAGTAAGGCATTATCTTTAAACGTATCATTAAAAATGAGTAGAGGAACTGCAACCAGCAGCGTCATTACGCCTGAAATAGTAGACGCCAATCCAACAAGATTACCCCGTTCCCCTTTAGGCACTACATCTGCTTCAATGTCTTTAACGGTTAACGAGCATGCAGAACGACCTAAGCTCAGCAGTATGAGAAAACCTAAAATACACAGCCCAGCGTTAAAACCTTCAAGAAAGAGTGCAGAGCACAATATTCCCGCCACTGCAGCAATTTGAATACATATACCCACACGCCACACTACATACCTAGCGACATTGTTACGTAGATACATGCTAATGAGCACTTGAGGCAAGAGTGCACCAGATTCGCGTATTGGAACCAACCACCCTACCATCCAAGCCGGAGCGCCCAGAATAATGAGTAAGGCGGGAAGCGTGGTTTTCGCAGAAATAAGTAAATCGGCTAATTTATTAAAGGATAAGCCAGTTACCAATAGGTGCTTTTTCTTAGCCATCGTGTAAATTCGTTTTTTATTAAGAGGCTGAGTATTTACGCATTGTTTTCAACCACAGTCTTCAAATTCTCTAAGCCCATTGCGAAATCGGGGCCTATAATGTCATCTATAAATAAAACAAACAGCTTGTTAATCGGGTTGTTATCCACTGTACCTTCATCGCGCCAGGTTACCCGGCTTCCACTTTCAATGGCTTCAATTTCTACAACGCCGTTAGACCCCATATCCATTTCTGGGAAATAAAGTGTGTAACCTACTTTGCTATTGTGCTCTAGTTGGGTGATTTCCATTTCCCCATCGCCCTCGGTATTACTTTTCCACTCAAGTCGCATTCCGATGGCCCGGTCTGGCCCCTCATAGGTAAGTTCCATATTTGGGTCTCGTTTGAACCATACCCCCCATTTTTCCCATTGCTTTAAGTTCACTAAGTACGGATAGACCTCTGACGTTTCTGCGTCAATGATGATACTGCGTTCCACGGAGTATTTTTGAGACATAAAGAAGCTGCAGACAATCACAAGAACAATCAAACCACTTATCGTAAACAACAACTTTTTTAATACACCCATGTTCTACTCCTCTTTAGTCACTGGCATTAAAATATAACATTTAATTAACAAATGTCATTGTGCATTTGCACGAAAACGCTTTTAACTGACAAGTGTTCTTATTAAATAACCGAAGTACCCCGCAAAATTGCCATAATGGCTCGGTCCTGATAAGCCCAATACACCTAGGGCGCTTTACTCTTAAATGTATAAAACAAAATAAAGCGCCATCATCGACATAAATGTTAATGGAAAAGTCATATAAAGTTATCAATTCAACCTATTATTTTCACGGTTGTTCTGTAATATGAGTAGTAGAAAGACCACGTGTCTGTCAGCGTGCTTCCCTAGAATTTTATAATCAAAGAGCGCATACAGCCAACCTAATCGCGATAGCACTTCCATCGTTTTAGGCCTGCACCGTTTAATAAACAGGAGTTTTTAACAGATGACTGACCGAAGTTCTCGTTACATAAGCAACCTTACTCGTGATACCTATGCGTTAATTCTAGCTGGTGGTAAAGGCTCTAGGTTACACGAGCTCACAGAATGGAGAGCAAAACCTGCGCTATATTTTGGTGGTAAATTCAGAATCATTGATTTTCCTTTATCAAATTGTATTAACTCGGGAATAAAACGCGTTGGTGTTGTCACGCAATACAAATCCCACTCTCTTATTCGCCATCTTGTTCGCGGTTGGGGCCATTTCAAAAGAGAGTTAGGTGAATCTGTAGAAATTCTACCAGCCTCTCAGCGTTTTTCAGATAATTGGTACGAGGGAACCGCAGACGCGGTATTTCAAAATATTGATATCATTAGGGATGAACTTCCAAAGTATGTGATGATTTTATCAGGCGATCATATTTATCGTATGGATTACGGCGACATGCTGGCTAAACACGTTGAATCTGGCGCTAAAATGACGGTGTCATGCATGTCTGTACCTATTGAGGAGGCTGCTGGCTCGTTCGGTGTGATGTCGGTAGATGAGTCATACCGTATAAACGGCTTTGAAGAAAAACCGGAACACCCTACTCCGCTTCCTCACGACGACACTCGTTGTCTGGCATCAATGGGCAATTATGTCTTTGATACTGAGTTTTTATTTGAACAGCTGCGTGTAGATTCTAAGAACAGAGGCTCTCAACGAGACTTTGGTAAAGATATCATTCCTTCCATCATTGAAGAGCACTTGGTTCATGCGTTTCCCTTTGAAGCCGACGACGGTGAGAAAGCGTATTGGCGAGATGTGGGTACACTTGACTCATTCTGGGACGCTAACATGGAAATGGTATCACCGGTTCCGCAGCTTAACCTTTATGACAAAAAATGGCCTATCTGGACTTATCAAGAACAATTGCCACCTGCGAAGTTTGTGTGGGAAGACGATGATAGACGGGGCGAAGCCATCAACTCAGTGGTGTCTGGCGGCTGTATTATCTCTGGCTCTACTCTTCGAAATTCAATCTGCTTTTCAAACGTTCGCGTGCACTCATACGGATTGATTGAAGATGCAGTCATACTGCCTGGTGTTGAAATTATGCGCGGGTGCAAATTGAGAAAGGTAATCATTGACAGAGGCTGCGTTATCCCTGAAGGCACTGTCATTGGCTATGACCATGAGGAAGACCGTGCCAGAGGATTCCGAGTATCGGAAAAAGGCGTAGTACTCGTTACTCGTGAAATGTTAGGTCAACACGTAGGCGCATACTAAGCGCCTAGCAATTTAACTATACCCTCGTTTACGAAGCATTCCATTGTTGTAAGGTGGTAGCAATAAATTTAGCTACCGCCTCTGGGTGCTCTAGCGGAAACATGTGCCCTCCTTCAAGCTCGATGTGCGTTATTGCGTTATGCTGAAGTAATCGAGAATACATTTCTGGTCTACATACCTTACTTTTTGAACCAGTTACTAACACTGCTGGACACTTAAGCTTACCCCTGTACTTTCCAAGGTTATGGGGCACGTTTCTAAACAACGCCGCTTCCACATCTGCTTTGAATGTTAATGAGATACCGCCCGACTCATTTGCTGTTACAGCATTAACGTAATCTCTTACACAGCGTTTATCCATATCTCTAAATAAGGCTTTTCCATGAAAGTAAGCCACCATATCGGTATTAGCGGGCCACTGTGTGTTTCTTGTTTGAGCTAACTTAGCCGGGGTTAATTTGTTGATTAATGGCGTGTACTTGGCCAATCTAAAAAAGTGGCTCATTGGCCCCACAACAAGGGGAGGGTCTAATAATATTAGGCCTCTAAATAATTCCGGCGCCTCACACGCGGCCATGTACGATATTACCGCACCAAAAGAGTGACCAACCGCGAATACACCGCGCTCGTCCTTATTCTCAGCCCTTATGTGGCGAATAAGTTCTTGTACCTGATTGCGCCAGTTACCATTTACGGGAAGCTTTGGATCGTGACCAAAGCGCTCAACATGTAAACGATTAAAGTTGTTTGGCAATTCTGAAAATAGGGTATTGTAGCTTCCTGCGGGAAAGCCATTGGCATGGGCGAAGTGAAAACTTAACTCTGCTGATGACACCGTGTCACTCCTGAACCTGATAAAAAGACTTCAAAATAAAAGGGGCTTACAGCCCCTTAATCATACAGTATTGTGAACGTTGGCGAGATAGTACTATAACCCTCTCGATTCTGCCATTTCCCAGTCTTTCACAATCTTTGTGCTTGTCCACAGGAATACCGCAATTGACAATGCATAGGGTATAACGAGATACAGCAGTGCTTGCCTTAACGCTTCTGTCTCACCTAACGATGGCACGAGGGATTGACTGATGATACCGGTTAGCGTTGGTCCGCCACCAAGAGCAATAATGTTAAGCACAAAAAAGAACAAGGCGGTAGACATTGCTCGCACGTTAATGGGTGCTAGCGTTTGCGCCATTGCAAAGCTTGGACCTAAATACGAACCACTGGTGAATAAAAGCAGCGCCATCAGCCCTACAGACAACCATAAATCTTGCACTTGTAAAGAGGCATAAAACGCGGGTAAACCCACAATAAGCATAATAGCAGGTAACAGTGCATACGCTTTTTTATTGTGCTTGCCCCATCTATCAGCGATGTAGCCGCCTAACCATACGCCTAGTGCATAAGCGGTACCGTTAATGATGCCGAAAACAACCAGCAGCTGGGTAATGTCTAAGCCAGCAAAGGCACGTACATAGTAATCAATAATCCAGGTCGAAATTGCATAGTTACCGAATGAGCCAAAAGAAATACCCAACGCCATCCCCCACCACGTAGGAATTTTAAGCAATTGCTTTAACGACTTCTTAACGCTTGGCTTATTTTCGTTTTCTGTTTGCGAAGGAGCGGTAACAGAGCGAGTGGGCTCTTTCACCGTAAATTTAAGCAGCAGGGCAAGCAGTACGCCTGGTATGCCAACGCTGTACATTACTGTTCGCCAATCGGCCGAGCCGCCTTGTAAGAAAAACGCTGAAGCAAAAAACGCGAGCATTATGCCAAACGGGATCCCCAGTGAATAAATAGACAATGCGCCCGCTCGTTTTTCTTTCGGGAATAAGTCGGAGATAATACTGTGGGAAGGTGGGCTTCCGCCAGCCTCTCCAATACCTACCCCAATGCGAGCTATGGCTAACTGAAGATAATT
The DNA here is from genome assembly GCF_027257845.1 of Alteromonas sp. BMJM2. GTDB lineage: Bacteria > Pseudomonadota > Gammaproteobacteria > Enterobacterales > Alteromonadaceae > Alteromonas. The sequence continues at coordinate 111,401 of NZ_JAPVOT010000009.1, forward strand.
ACCTGCTAGGCCTGAAGCGGCTGTAAAACCACTCCATAAGGTCAGTGAAATGGCGATAATGTTAACTCTGCTATAGCGATCGGCAAGCCAAGCAATAGGAATTCCCATCACCGTGTATAGCAACGCAAAGTAGATACCCTTGAGCCATCCTAATTGCGCATCATCAAGACCTAAATCGGCTTTTATGAAGGGAGAAAGAATACCTATTATCTGACGGTCAATAAAATTGAATGCATAGACAAGTGTGAGAATAAAAAGTACGTAGTTGCGGTAACTTCGAGATACACCCGCTTCTTGTGCAGGTAAACCTTCAACGCTTGTATGGGCCATAACAGTCCTTTTAAATGAAGATAGGACAGTCTACGCATGAGGTAAAATATTTGGCAACTAATTGTTACTTATTTGTAAACATAACGAAAATTTGTAACTGAGGCTTTTTGTTCCCTACGGCTTAGGGTAGGATATTTGACTTAAGACTCATCAGACCAGATAGGCAGTTATGACAGTAGATGAACTGTTAGATATTCCCTCCCTTACACAAACTTCTGATAACACATGGAAGGTAGACAATCTTGTGATCCCTAAAACGTGGGGACAAGGTAGAACTGCATTCGGCGGTATTTCGGCTGGCATGTTGTACACCGCAGTGAAACAACAAATAAACGATGATAGGGTATTGCGCTCGTTTACCACCAACTTTGTTGGGCCGCTTATGCTCGACACCCCTTTTTCAATAGAAGTTACGCTGTTGAGAATGGGAAAAAATGTGTCTCAATACACAGCTCACGCTATGCAAAATGGTAAGAGTTGTGTGTTTTCCCAAGCCTGTTTTGGCATGGGTCGAGAGTCGGGCATACGAGTGGAAAATACCGAAACCCACCTGATGTCTACGCCTAACAAGGCAAAATTCATTCCTCAAATTCCTAAAATAACGCCCAAGTTCTTGCGCTATTTCGACCTCGCTATAGAAGATGGCGGTATTCCGTTTACTCGCAAAAAAACCACTATCTATCACGGGTTCATGCGTTTTAAGCAGCCACCAGCGCAGATCACTGACGCTCATATCATCACAATGATTGATGCCTGGCCGCCCACCCTACTGCAAATGATGAAGCTTCCTGCCCCGGCAAGTACGGTGAGCTGGAACTTAGAGTTTATTCACCCCCACAAACCGGTGTCACCAAGTGACTGGTTTGCTTATAAAGCACATACTCGGCAGGCAGCGGATGGTTATGGGCATACAGAGGCAACCATTTGGGACAAAGATAACGAAGTTATTGCGATAAGTAGACAGACTGTGGCGGTGTTCGACTAGCCTCTTGGCGCCCAGTCTTTTGATATATAAGCTTTGATGGCCAGCGTTATGCTGGCCTTTGCAGTTTCATACGCTATCAATACAGCATGAACGCATTAGGGTTAAACAACGATATTACTGAGATACACTGAATATTGGTGATATCTAGCGCGTCTTCTAAATCGTTTTTTTGCAACAAAAGTTGCTCGTGCAGTTCTGGTTTTAAATTGTGATAGCTGGGGTAAATTTCAGGGTTTACATTGTCCAGTGAAAGCGCATAGGAAAGCTGGAGTATGCGATTTGCATCTGATTGCGATTCACTTTGCACATTGTGAATATTCGCAATTGGCTCCGAAATACTTTTTGGAATGCCCCACTTTTCAACGAGGCGAGCCGAAACCTCGCTGTAGGTATACCCCAATACGCCGTACTGAAGTTCAGCGGGTGTGACTTGCTCGTTGTAATTCAGGCAGCGTTTCGCTGCCTCTGGTAGAGTTGAAACGACAACGAGTTCACCGATATTATGCAGAAGCCCTGCGACAAAAAATCGTTCAGGCTCTTTGAGCGCTTTTATATCCGCGAAATATTTAGCCAACAAGCCACACGATACACTGTGTTCCCAAAACTTATCCAAATCAATAATTTGGGCATCAACATTCCCAAAGGCTTGACTCACGCCGTAGGCCAAAGCCAAGTCGTAAGTTGAGCGTGTACCCACCACCTGTATAGCTTTGGTTACTGTTTCTATTTGATTAGGGAACCGATACAGTGCGGAATTTGCTACCCTCAGAATCTGTGCGGCTAGAGACGGGTCAAAAGCAATAATCTCGCTAATGTTATCTATGCTTGACGCTGAATCATCCATACAGCGCTTCAAGCGTAAAACTGAGTCTGGTAATACGAATAAGTCTTCGGCTGTCGAAACTAATTCATCTATGTTCATGTGTGCACTCACTCCAATGCAACCAATGTGGTATTTGTGTTGTTAGAGAGATCCGATCCTCCGTCAATACTTTAGGTATAGGCGTATTTCGTCTAATGGTCAACAGTTGTTATGTTAGCAAAAAGTATAATTGCCAATAATTTCAACAGCTTAAAATCATACCGTTAGACCAAAGGATACAAGCACTACTAAATAAATGGATATCTTTCATCAAGTTAGTAGAACAAAGTAGCATTTCAGCGCTGTGCTGCGTTGATTTCTTATAATCTTCTTTTATTTTAATTTAACCCTTTTTATTGGAATAACTATCGTTCAATGTCTTCACTCTCAACATATGTCAGTTGTTTTGATATAGTCCGCGCATATCTTACTGGGAATAAATCTTTGTATGTTAAACATAGTGGTAATTGGTTACGTATGGCCTGAGCCAAAATCGTCTGCTGCGGGGCAAAACATGCTGTCGCTGATAAAGCAAAATCGTGACGTGGGCAACAAAGTAACCTTTCTCACTGCTGCAACTGACAGTATTCACAAAGCAGACTTAACAAAATTTGATGTTGGCAGCGAAGCAATTGCTCTTAACTGCAGTAGCTTTAACGAGCGCATAAGTGAAATAAATCCCGACATTGTTATTTTTGACCGCTACATGACAGAAGAGCAATTTTCTTGGCGAGTAAAAGAAGCGTGCCCTAATGCGCTTAGAGTTTTAAACACGGAAGACCTGCACAGCCTTCGCCAAGCAAGGCATGAAGCAGTAAAAAACGCCGGCGATGCATCTCATGCTGACCTCAATAGTGACCTGGCGCAGCGAGAAGTTGCCGCCATTCTGCGCAGCGACTTTACATTAGTCATTTCGCAGTATGAAAAGCACTTACTCGAGAACCACTATCGCGTGCCTAAGGCACAACTGCGTTTGCATCCCCTTTTTGTTGAAGCCCCTCCCCTACACACTTTAGCGTTCTCACAGCGCCAACATTTCGTGCATATTGGGAACTTTCGACATGCCCCCAATTGGGATGCAGTACTGCAGCTTAAACAGCACATCTGGCCTGCAATTCGTAAAAAAATACCTCAAGCCCAACTGCATATTTACGGCGCTTACTTACCAAAGAAAGCCTCTCAACTTCATAATGAAGCACAAGGCTTTATGATTAAGGGCTGGGCAGATAGTGCACAGGATGTTATTTCAAGCGCGCGCGTACTGCTTGCCCCCATTCGATTTGGCGCAGGTATAAAAGGGAAGCTACTTGATGCCATGCGCACCCAAACCCCAAGCGTCACTACGTGGTTAGGTGCCGAAGGCATCATTGAAGACCTGAGTGCCGAAGGCATCATTGAAGGAAATGTGGAAGGTAGCACCCCTGAAAATATAGGCCTCAGCGAAGCAATAAAGACGATGTCTGCTCAATGGCCGGGCGCTATTTGCTCAGCATTGATGGACAAAAACGCAGTGGATGATTTTGTCGAACATGCCGTAACACTGTACAACGACGAAAAAACCTGGCAGGGCGCCAGCGTTAGAACCGCAGATGTGCTTAACGCATACAAATCGCAGGCTTCTGAATTTTCGCTTCCCGAGCAATTGAAGCTACTCGCTAGCGGGCTAGAAACTCATCGAAAATCACTATTTCTGCAAAGCTTGCTGTGGCATCAAAGTCTCAACGCGACTAAGTATATGTCGCAGTGGATAGAAGAAAAAAATAAATAGCAGGAAAGTATAAGTACAGACTCTGTCAATTGCGCCCACATTGAGAGGGTTTACAGCACTTGTAATCGACGTATCACTGATTTTATACCGTTACCTCGTGACTCACTCATATAGCGCTGTAGTTGACACTCGTGTAAATATGCCCCGAAGTCAAAGTTCACTCTCTCTCGTCTTTCTAAATGGTTTGCTTTTTCCAGTAAAACCGCAAGTACGCCGCGAATAACTTTACTCGGTGAATAAGCAACAAATTCACCTTTACTGTATTCATCTTTACTGCATTCAGCATTTAGTAAAACCAGCCACACCGGGCTTTCGCAGCCCTCAACTGAGGTAGCATCGCTCTGCAAGTGCTCAGGCATTGCAGGTAACTTTTTACCTGCAAGCATAAGAGTTCGAGTAAACTCATCCCAACTTTTAGCATTTGAAAGTTGCTCTGCAATAGGGAGTAATTGCATATTCGCTAAGCCTTTAACTCTTCACTTAACTCTTGGCTGAGCTCTGGTGCCGTCATCACCAGGTTTTCAACATCGCTTTGAGTTGGAAACATCACCAGTTCAACACTATTACTTTCTAAACCAGGCAGCCATGTTGATATGAACTCATCCAATGGTGTACTTACACACATTCCGTCAAGGCCATTTGACGTAACAAAGGCATTCGCTAAATCGCGATGGGGGAAAATAGGAAGACGCACTGCACCATCATCTTCAAGCATAACGAAACCTTCAGAGCCTTGTACTAACCACACCTCTTTGGCTTTACTCACATAACTGATAACCAACATCTGTCTTTCTTCTGCAGACAGCTTCATTGCTTGGTCTATTACTGTATCACTTAATTTTTCACTAATAGTATTTGGAAACACGGCGGTTCTCGTCTTAAAATTTTCGGCAAGTATACCTATGCCAGTTGTGGGTGCAACGGCAATTAGACCAATGTTGAGATGCCGCTTTTCAAACGTCTGTGATACCATTTACACGTGGTCTATTTATGACAGCATCTACGGCGTTTTACCAAATCGTTTTGTTTGTCTCTAGTCAGGTATCTTTAACGTACTTTTAAGTGTTATCCGAGTCTAAATAAATTGCCCAGAACACATACAAATGATGAGACAGGACAAAAGATTACCTCCATGCACACACTATTTACCGCGTTAAAACAAGATACTCTCGATAAACACACCACATTAGAAGAAACGCCCCCTTTTTCGCTATTTCACAACCTATCCGAGTTTAGTACTTCAACGTATAACGATGTGCTTAGCGTAATGTCAGTATTTCATAGCACGACATCGTCTCATGTTTCAAAAGCGCAAAACGAAACACCGAGTCTTAATAGGCTTGCAGAGATGTTAAACACAGATGAAGTTTCTGCTGCACTACATCGCGATACCAACGCATTGCAATTTAATTTTGCCGAAAGCTTTGATACTGAGACGAACGTTGAGAATCAGGCACAAACTAGCCAAAGCCTAGATATTCAGACAGTCAATGCGCTTGAGAACCAACTCAGCTTTCGCGGGCAAAACTCAGCGGCTATCGCAGCCATATATGTATGGCTAGGATCTTCCATGGGAGCCAACATGATTAGCAGACGTCTTGAAAAGCTCAATAACGATGTTCCAACAGCGTATTATTCAGCAATGGCAGGATGCGCTAAAGCGTGGGTCCCGTTTAAGCAAACCGTTGAACATATTTTGGCTGAATTAAAGCTTGATGATGACAAGGGTATTCGAGATATTGTGGAAGATGCAAACTCGTGGTTTTCATTTTTAATCTCCCTAGGCAAGGCCCAGACAGGTAAGTAAGCCCTGAATCTCTCCTTTTATTCTCCAACGTATAAATTATCTTAATCAACCCTCTCTGCTTGTTGGTATATTATTCTTAAAGAATTTATAAATAGCGGCAAGCACCGAACATTAGCACCAAACATTAGCGCCGATATGCATCAAGCCCGTTAAGCGTGTCGCAAGTTTCTGGTATTCTAGGCCCATCATTGAATTGTTAGAAAAGAAAAATATGAAAGTTGTATCGTTTAACATAAATGGGATCCGTGCCCGTCTTCATCAGCTACAAGCATTAATAGATGCTCACCAACCCGACGTTATTGGTTTGCAGGAAATAAAGGTTCACGATGAACAGTTTCCTGTGAAAGCTGTTGAGGACATGGGTTATGAGGTCTTTTTTCATGGCCAAAAAAGCCATTATGGTGTGGCCTTTTTAGCGAAGAAATCGCCAACGGCTGTCATAAAGGGCTTCCCTACAGACGATGAGGATGCCCAACGCCGCATGATAATTCTCAAAACCATCGACGATGCAGGCGACCCCGTTACCATTTTGAACGGGTACTTTCCGCAGGGTGAGAATCAAAAGCACGAAACCAAATACCCCGCTAAGAAAAAATATTACCAAGATTTAATGACATACCTTAACGACAACCATACGCCTGACGAGAAAGTTATTGTTATGGGAGACGTTAACGTGTCGCACACCGATTTAGACATTGGTATTGGCGAAGAAAACAAAAAGCGCTGGTTAAGAACGGGAAAATGTAGCTTCCTACCAGAAGAGCGTGAGTGGCTAAACACACTCATGTCTTGGGGTTTTGAAGATAGTTACCGAAGCCTAAACCCACAAAGAGACGATGAGTATTCGTGGTTCGACTACCGCTCTAAAGGGTTTAACGATAACCGCGGCCTGCGAATAGATTTGATCCTCGCTACGCCATCGTTGCACAACGCACTTAAAGACGCAGGTATAGATTACGAATTACGGGGAATTGAAAAGCCCTCTGATCACGCCCCCATTTGGGCAACGTATGAGTAAATTAGTGACTCATACTCATTGGTAAACGTTAAACGCTCTTAAGTGCACAAACGCGTTGTACTAAAACTAGTAATACTAAAACTAGTAATACTAAAACTAGTAGTATTAAAACTAGTAGTACTTAAAACGCGTAGCGCTTAGCTAATACTACACACAGGAGAAACAGTGAGTACATTGCAAACGTTGGCGATGGTTGTTTACGGGCTTTTCGTACTAGGCTCGCTTAAAAACATAGACCTCGTTCATTTCGCGAAAACCAAACATCAGCAACATCTGGTGTTTGGTACTGCTGCTGCACTTTTTGTGCTGTGGTTGCTAAAGGCAGGTATCTTTGAAGGGTTAGACGTACACTTCCTTGGCCTGTCTGTACTCACGCTCATGCTCGGCTTTCGCTACGCGGTTATTTCATCTTTTATTGCACTTATTGGCGCTCACATCATTGGATACGGAACCTGGCAGAGTTTTGGGGTAAATGGCCTGCTCGGCACCGTACTTCCCATCGCCGTTACGTACTTTTTCTTTATGCTGTCGTTTCACCGTATTCCAAGACAGCTTTTTGTTTACATATTTGTGTGCGCTTTTTTCCCAGCGGCAGTGGGTATTGCACTAAAAACCTTTGCATTAGGCGGTTATTTCTTTATTGAAGGCGTCTACTCCTGGGACATTGTTTTCTCAAACTACGTGGTGCTTATTCCACTGCTTATTTTTCCTGAAGCATTGCTTAACGGCATGGCAATTACGTTACTTGTTATTTATCAGCCCACATGGGTTTATACCTTCCACGATAAGTTTTACCTCGATAACTGATGATAGGTAGACATACTCTAGCAGCCGAATTTCTATAACTAATTGTTAATGAGATTTTAATTATTTTTAATCTACACTATGCCTATCAGCAATTATGTAGTTAATTCTATGCGCATAAAAACCTACTCATCAGATGAAAAAGACACATTGGCGTCCGCAAAAGAAGTGTGCGATGCACTTCAAAGCGATGGACCAACATCATTGGTTATTGCATTTACTAATGCCGACCATGACCCCAGTACATTAGTAGCAGCGCTCAACGACATTAACGTCCCCTATTTATTGGCGACGTCGTGTCTTGGAAGTTTATTGTGCGATGAGTCCCGCGCCCAAGCAGACGCTGGACTTAGTCTTTTTTCAATTTTTGATAAAACCGGCGCATTTGGTGTTGGAAGCGCCGATTGCTCAGAAACTGACGCCTTTAGTGCAGGTGCTAGCGCCCTTGAGAATGCGCTTATGAGTGCAGGACGTCCGTTTGAAAGCCCCTCTCTTATATGGTGCGCGCTTCCACCCGGTGAGGAAGAAGCCATACTCAATGGTTTTACCAGCGTTGTAGGCGAGCAAGTACCTATTTTTGGCGGCTCGGCCGCAGACAATACCGTAGAGGGCAATTGGTATATCAGCACTTCATCACACAGCGGCGCCAATTGCTTAGCAGTGGCAGTGATGTATCCTTCCTCGCCGCTAGGGCTTAGCTACAGTTCTGGTTACAAACCAACTGATATAGCGTTCAAAGCATCAAAAGCCCACAACAGGCACATAGTAGAACTCAACGGTGTGCCTGCTGCCAAGGCGTATAACGAGGCTACTAATGGCTTAATAGCTAACGAATTGACAGGGGGGCAAATTCTGGGCCTAACCTCTACTGCACCACTAGGCAAACCGGTTCAGCTGGAAAATGGTGCACTCAATTATCTTTTATGTCACCCCGATGAGGTTTGCCAAGATGGCGGCTTAAACGTATTCTCTGAGGTGATAGAAGGCGAAGAGTTGGTGCTCATGGAGGGCAACATCGCCAGTTTAACAGCACGGGCAGAACGGGTTATCAATAACGCTATAATGCTGCTGCCCGATAACAGTAAGGCCGTTGGTGTGCTCTTGGTTTATTGTGCTGGATGCCGGTTGACTGTTGGCGATGAGATTCACCCTATGCTGACATCGCTACAACAAAAATTTGAGAGCTTGCCTATTTGCGGTACTTACACCTTTGGTGAACAAGGCCGGTTTTTAGACGGTAAAAGCCGACATGGCAATTTGATGATTTCGGCGGTTGTCTTTTCCAAATGATTCTACAAGAAGATAATGGTGCCAAATAGGTTCTAAGTATTAGCGATTTTGGAATAATGATTGTTAACTGGCAGTTCTTTTTTCACAGTGAATTGTATCGAAGGTGTTTTTTGATGGCAGCTTTTAAATGAGTAAAGATTACGAAAACGTTCTCGAAGACCTAGCCCTCGTATACCGGCTGAAAGAACAAGCAGAAGCACACAAAAAAGAAAGCGATGCGCTGCTGGCTGGCACTCGGGCTTTGCTTACCGCAAGAAACGAAAAAGAGCTGTATACCAAAATGTTTGGTATTTTTCGCAACCTTTATAGCTACGATGTTTGCTTTGTACTGGAAAACGACAGTAAAGGTAAAATGCGCTGCACCAATACCACACACCCTGCGTTATTAGATACCATGTGGAATGTGGACGAAACACTTTCCAGGGCCATAAAAAGCTCTCCAGTGGCGCTTTTTAATGTAAAGCTACAGCCAACATGGCGCGAACACCTTCACCTTTTTGATACTCCGGTAACCTCTGCATTACTGTGCCCATTTAGAGTGCACCAGCAGGCGGTTATGGTGTTTTGTCATCAAACCTTGGGGTTCTATACCCAAGAGTATGTGGATATGGCAAACCGCTACCGCACCTTTACTCAACAAATGTCTATGAGTGTTCAGGCCAAATTAATGGCACTTGAAACGATTAAATTAAAAGAAGAAAAAGCGCAGGTTGAGAAGAGCCTGATCTCGTCGGAAAAAATGGCGTCACTAGGTCTGCTTGCCGCCGGTGTAGCCCACGAAATAAACAACCCAATTGCCTTTGTTAATAGCAACATGATGTTTATTAAAGAGATACTACCCTCTTTAACAAGCATGCAGGATATTGTACAGGGACTTGCCGCGGCCACCAGTGACGAAGAGCGTGCGGCCTTAGCCGAACAAGCGAAACAGTGGTCTAACAGCAATAAAATAGGCCCTATTGTTGATGAAATAGCCGATATCTGCGAAGAATCGGCAGAGGGATTAAATCGCGTTACTGAGATCATTACGAGCCTGCGTTCATTCTCCCACAGTTCAGATGTATCAGATGACGACACTGTAAATATCAATGAATGTATAACTAACGGACTACGGTTAGTTAATAGCGAACTCAAGCACAAGGTAACCATCAATACCGACCTCGCGGAAATACCGTTAATTCGCGGGAAAACCGGTAAACTGAATCAGGTTTTGGTCAATCTTTTTGTAAACGCCGCGCAGGCGATGGACACTGGCGGTACGTTAACCGTCAAAACCAAATGCGACTATCAAGACAACAAGGAAGTGGTGATAGTGAGTGTGCAAGACACTGGTAGCGGTATTGAGAAAGACAACTTAGAAAAACTGTTTGACCCTTTTTACACAACAAAGCCAACGGGTAAAGGCACAGGTTTAGGGCTGTATATCTCGTTCTCAATTATTGAGTCTATGGGCGGGACAATAAAGGTAAAAAGTGAAGTCAATGTGGGCACCACCTTCATTCTTCAACTGCCTGTTACAGGCGAAGACGCTGCGGATAATACTAACCCTACTCGCACTAAATTTGCTGATTCAGCAGAGCAAAAACACAATGCTAACGATCTGCCTAAACAATAAGGCGCCCTAAACAAAAAAGCCGCATCGACTTACCAATCAACACGGCCTTTCATTTTAGGCTTTCAAAGCTTTTTGCATCGCAGCTTCAAAAAAACGTTATTCAAAGCAACGATACTCAACACTCACGTTACTAACATTATTTTTTGAACAGAATATCCATTACCTCAGACAACTCACCTTTTCCAGCGCGAATTTCTTCTTCAGACAACCCTGCAATTTCATGAGGAAACACAAGCCATTCGTCACTTTCATTAATATAGTAATCAGGCACTATGTCGGTTTTGTTGTTTTGCGGCTTGTACCACGGGCATGCAATTCGAATGTCTGTTGGAGTATTTAAACGCATCAACTTGTTGATTTGATTAATAAGCGCATCAACACTTCTGCCTGAATCAAATACATCATCAACAATTAGAAGCTTGTCGCCCGCATTCGCCTTTTCAACTAAATAATGCAAACCGTGCACGCGAATCTCTTTTGCCTGCTGATTAATCCCGTAATAAGACGAAGTGCGAACGGCAATGTGATCAGTCGACGTATCTTTGAATTCAAAGAACTCCTGCACAGCGATACCAATCGGTGCACCACCACGCCAAATACCTATAATGAAATCTGGACGAAAGCCGTCGTCATACACCTTTGCAGCTAAACGAAAGGAGTCCTGTAATAGGGATTGCGAGGTGATAAAATTCTTGTTCATAACGTCTCATTCGGCGAAATTTAAAAGACCGCGAGTATAGTGAATTTCAGGGCATTTTGCACGGAAAACTCGGTTAATTCAGCTGTTATCAAATCAGACACAAACTAGTAATCGATTTAGTTGCCAAAACGATTTAGCGTTTTTGGGCCACGTAGTTGACTACCTCTTTTATTGGCTTGAAAAGCCAGTGAGTAAATTACTCATTTTGTAGCACCTGGGAAGGCTGAGTTTTCATTGCTTTGAAGGCAGGGTAAATACTTGCCAAAACGCATAGCAGAACAGAAAAACCTGTAATGCTGACAATTTGTACGACATCCATATCAATAGGCAGCCCGCTACCATCGGCAGCTAGAGCAAGTGGCGAGTTAACCAGTGCTAACAGATTATTAAGCTGACTGGTAATAATACAGCCCAATATCAGCCCAATTCCTGCGCCCTTAATACCGTTAAATAAACCATTTAAAACAAAAATCCACATCACGGTGTTAGGCGTCATGCCTTGGGTTTGCAATACTGCAATATCGCCCTGCTTTTCCGATACCACCATTACAAGAGCAGATATAATATTAAACGCCGCCACTGCAATAATAAGTAGCAGCATCAGCATCATCATGTTCTTTTCCATTTTTACCGCGTCAAATAAAGGCCCCTGCCGCTCGCGCCACGTCTTTATAGCGGCAGCATTAATACCAAATTCACTGGTAAGGGTTTCGACAGTGGCTAAATAATTGAATGCATCGTTTAAAAATAGCCGTACTGACTCGCCTTGTCCTTTGGTGTCGCGAAGCAAGCGATTGACGTCGCTGATGTTCATATACAACACTTTGTCGTCCATTTGCGAGCCCATATCAAAAACACCTGATACTGTTACCAGGCGTTGGCTCGGCATTCTGCCAAATGGTGTATAAACGCTAGCACCGGCAACCATTACGCGAAGGCGGTTTCCAACGCGCACATCTAACTTTTGCGCTAATGCCCGCCCTATGATGACTCTAAAGCTGCCCGCTTCTAAGTCGGTAAAACGCCCCTGCTCCATGTTATTGGCTACCATGGTGTGTTGCTTCATTTGTGCGGGAAGAATTCCGTGAACCTGCACACCTCTTAAATCTCGTTTAGACTGCACAACCGCTTCAGTTTCTCGGTAAGGCATTACTGCGATTACGTCGTGAATAGACGACTCGGCAAGTGTGGACGCTATGTTGTCGTTGGCCGCTGAGGTGACTTCGATATGGGGAACAATGCCAAGAATGCGCTGCTTTAGCTGCCCTTCTAGGCCATTCATTACCGATACAACAATAATAAGCGCCGTAAGCCCTAAGGCTATCCCTGCTACTGAAAAGCGATTAATAAAAGACACAAAGCTAGTTTGATTGCTCTTGCTAGATTTGGCATACCGATAGGCTATTGATGCTGAAAGAGGATAGGACATGGCGCCTTGCTTAAAAAAGAAATTAACGTCTCGCCCACCGGTAGCGTGGTCACCCCATTAGTGTGGACCTAGCTTTAATTAGTCAAAAGGTGAGATGACGAGATACACCCAAAATAGTAAAGTGGCTATACTACGTGTAAGCTACTGGCTGCACAAGAATTAGTGGCAGGGGAATGTCGTGAGTAAACTTAGCCTAGATGAAAAAAAAGCCCAATTCGACGAATACTTTTCAATTGCCTCTGGCATCAACGTAAATGTTAGGCCATTAGAAGACAACGAAGTTGTTCCGGATGAATACGCTATTGAAGAAGCCATGCCTTACGCATTTCGTATTGCCAGTGAAATGGCCACTATTGAAGCGCAGGCCATAAGGCCCCTGCGTAATTTGGGCGATCACGCCGAATCGTTAGCCGACTTTCTTAACCATCAATCTAGGAAAATAGATTTGATGATGTCATTTGTGCTGCATCAGCAAGACGAAGAGGCGCAACGCTATCGCTCTGTGAAATATGGAGGCGGCGGTGTTGTAATCGAGTCAGGCTCTCCTTTAGAGGTCGGGTCTTTTGCTGAACTCAAGCTCTTTCTAGATGCCGAAGCGGCAGCCATATTCTGTTACGGTGAAGTTATTACTTGCGAGAGTGTGGAAGATAGCTACCATATAGCCTTTATTTTCAGTGCCATTCGAGAGCAAGATCAAGAATTATTGGTGCGAGCTAGCCTGCATGTTCAAACTCAGCAGCTTAGAAAACGGGCGAAAGAGAAAAAATCTGGATCCTAATTGGCACCATAAGCAGTACTCATTGCCATCTTACATTGGTATAAATTGTATTAAACAGTTATAGGACGTCATGACAGCCACCTTATTATCGCTGCCCCTTCCGGCGCAGAAGAAAGACGCATCGTCTCAGGATCATAAGCAATGGGGGCAATTACAGGGTAGCAGTACTGCGCTTTGTATAAGCCAAGCACAGGAGCAGTATAACGGCCCAATAGTGCTGATTACCGCCGATACGCCATCGGCGATGAAATTAGAGAAAGAACTCGCGTTCTTTATGGCCAATAAGCCCTCTGCGAAAGATGTTCCTATAACCCTATTTCCTGATTGGGAAACCCTGCCCTACGACTCGTTTTCGCCCCATCAAGATATAGTGTCTCAGCGTTTAGAAACATTATTTAGATTTACCCAGCAAGTTGACGGTATTTTTATTGTGCCCGTTAACACCCTAATGCAGCGTTTGGCACCCACAAATTATCTTGCCAAATATCTGTTAATGCTAAATAAAGGTGAAACCCTAGACAGAGACCAATTTAGACGCAATTTAGAACAAGCCGGCTACCTGCATGTAAGCCAAGTAATGAGCCACAGTGAATTTTCAGTGCGCGGTAGTATTATCGACCTGTTCCCAATGGGTAGCGATCAGCCTTTCAGAATAGACCTATTTGATGACGAAATAGACTCTATTCGCTTTTTCGACACCGAAACCCAGCGTTCCGGCGATGCCGTTGATAACATTCGATTGCTTCCGGCTCGTGAGTTCCCTACAGACAAAGACGCAATTACACTATTTAGGCAGCAATTTTTAGAAAAGTTTGACGCCAACAACGCCTCAGAAAGTATTTTCTCTCAAGTTAGCAAAGGCACCATGCCTAGCGGCGTAGAATATTATCTTCCGCTGTTTTTTGAAAAAACTGCCACGTTATTCGACTATCTACACCCTAAAAGCATGTTGCTGCTTCATGGCGATGTGCAAGATGCCAGTGAGTTTTTCTGGGCTGATGTACAAGAACGTTACGAACAATATCGGTATAACCTAGCTCGCCCACTGCTAGCACCTGATGATTTATTTCTACCTATTAACGAGTTGTTCGGCGAAATAAAGCAGTGGCCCCGCGCCTCCATGCGCAGTGAAGTGCTAGAAGAAAAAGCGGGCAGTACAAACTTGCTGTGCGAAAAGCTAGACGACATTGCCATAAACTCGCAGAAAAAAGTACCGGCTGAGCGCTTAATTGCCACCGTTAATGAGGCAACCAAACAAGGCGCAAAGGTGCTGTTTTGTGCCGAAACTCAAGGCCGGCGCGAAGGGCTAATGACGGTACTGGCAAAAGCAGGTATTAAACCTAAGCCCGTAGACTCATTTAACCAATTTCTTTTAAATCATGATGCTATTGGTATTACCGTTGGCTTGGTAGAACATAGCTTTCGTTGGAAAAGCAAAGAAGGCGAGCTGCTTTTCATTACTGAAACCGAGCTTTTAGGCCATAAAGTAAGTCAGCGCCGTCTTCGCGACAAGCGCACCGCCACCGACGAAAGCGCTATTATTCGCAACTTAGCCGAGCTGTCTGTTGGCCAGCCGGTGGTGCACCTCGACCACGGTGTTGGTCGTTATCTTGGTATGCAAACTCTTGATGCAGGCGGCGTTGCTACCGAATATTTATGTATTGAGTACGCCAAACAGTCGAAGCTGTACGTGCCTGTTGCCTCACTGCATTTAATTTCTCGTTACACCGGCGGTGATGCAGATAGCGCCCCTATTAACTCTCTAGGCTCAGATGCGTGGTCGAGAGCCAAGCAAAAAGCCGCTGAAAAAGTGCGCGATGTGGCCGCTGAACTGCTCGATGTGTATGCTCGCCGCGCCGCTAAACCAGGCTTTGCTTACAAAATAAACTGGGACGACTATCAAAAATTCTCCGATAGTTTTCCATTTGAAGAAACACCAGACCAAGCTCAAGCCATCGCCGCGGTAATGCACGACATGGGCAATCCATTAGCCATGGACCGTTTAGTATGCGGCGACGTGGGCTTTGGTAAAACAGAAGTGGCCATGCGTGCGGCCTTCTTGGCGGCGAACCACGGTAAACAAGTGGCGATTTTGGTACCTACAACACTGCTTGCTCAGCAGCACTATGAAAACTTTAAAGATCGCTTTGCCGACTGGGCCTTTGAAATAGAAGTTATGAGCCGCTTTGTAAGCGGTAAAGCGCAAAAAGACGTCACCCAGCGCATTGGTGAAGGCAAAGTTGATATTGTGGTGGGAACGCACAAGCTGCTATCAAGCGACATTAAGTACAAAGATTTGGGCCTAGTTATTATTGATGAAGAGCACCGTTTCGGCGTTCGTCAAAAAGAAAAGCTAAAATCGCTGCGCGCCGATGTAGATATACTCACTCTGACTGCCACGCCTATTCCGCGAACGCTAAATATGGCGCTTTCTGGCATGCGCGACTTGTCAATTATTGCGACACCGCCTGCAAGACGACTTTCCATAAAAACCTTTGTGCAGCAGCGTAATACAGCCACTATTCGCGAAGCCATTATGCGGGAAATTTTGCGTGGTGGTCAGGTTTACTTCCTTCACAATGAAGTGAATAGCATTGCCCGAACCGCCGAAGAAATTGCCGAAATAGTGCCAGAAGCTCGAATTGCTGTAGGCCACGGACAAATGCGTGAGCGCGATTTGGAAGGCGTAATGAGCGACTTCTATCATCAACGTTATAACGTACTGGTGTGTACTACCATTATCGAAACCGGTATTGATGTGCCAAGTGCTAATACTATTATTATGGATAGAGCCGATCATTTGGGCTTAGCGCAGCTGCATCAATTACGAGGCCGTGTGGGTCGTTCTCACCACCAGGCTTACGCATACTTGTTAACACCTCACCCTAAGCGTATGACCAAAGACGCCGGCAAACGCCTAGACGCCATTGCGCAGTTAGAAGACTTAGGCGCTGGTTTTGCTTTGGCGACTCACGATTTAGAAATTCGTGGTGCGGGTGAGTTGCTTGGCGACGATCAGTCTGGACAAATAGCAAGCATTGGTTTCAGCCTGTACATGGATATGCTGGATAAAGCGGTAAATGCGTTAAAAGAAGGTAGAGAGCCGTCGCTTGATGATGCGTTGTCTGGTCACACCGAAGTAGAGTTGCGAATTCCAGCATTACTGCCAGAAGATTACATTGCCGATGTCAATACTCGACTGTCGCTTTATAAGCGTCTTGCAAGCTGCATGACCCAAGACGACATTGATGAATTTCAAGTGGAATGTATCGACCGCTTTGGCCTATTACCAGAGCCTGCTAAAAACCTTGTGGATGTGGCTGAAATAAAAATAAGAGCCGCAGCCATAGGCATACTAAAAGTAGACTTGTCTGCTACAGGCGGTACCATGGAGTTTAAAGAAACCACCAAGGTTGACCCTGCCTACATAATAAAACAGGTTCAAACCAAGCCAAACACCTTTAAGTTTGAAGGTAGCCAAAAGCTTCGTTTGGTAAAGAAAACCGAGACAGCTAAAGAGCGCATTGCGTTTGTTAGCGATATCATTGCCGATTTTGCAAAGGAGTCGCGATAACATGATGTTATTTCGCAGGTGCACATTAGCTGCTGTGTTGGCCGCTTGTCTTACTAATCCGTTAACGGCCAATTCAGCGAACAGCGACGACTGGTGGTTTGATGTAGAAGTGGTTGCCTTTAAGCGCAACATAGCACTCACAGAGTTAGAAGAGCAGTTTGACCTTGCTGAATCATTTGCAATACCCGCGAGTGAAGCCGATGTGATCAGTGCGGTAATCATGCCGGATATTCGTTTTATCAAACAAAACTTAGCCACTTGCGATATCAACGGCCAGCCTGAAAAAGCAGCTTTGCCCGCTTGGCCAAAAGATCTGGGTTTACTAGTTCCTGCTTACGATACTGACTTTGTAGCGTTGAATAGTAGTAACCTACTTAGCGAGCCAAGCCAGTTTAAAGACTCAAATACGGTAGAAAGCACAGAATCACTCAAAGCCTCTGGCAATGCTGATGATTATTCCGCTGTATTAAGCAAAAATGATAAAAGCCGCGATGTTGAAAGCAGCTCTTATGAAAGCAGCTCTTATGAAAACAGTGGCTATGGAAATAGTAGCTATGGAAATAGTAGTTATGGAAATAGTAGCTACGGAAACAGCGATTTTGCGCAAAGCGGTGAGGCTAGTCAAAGCCCATCATCACCTTCTTTAGAAGCTATTGCATCCTATTGGACAAGCGTAAACTGGACTGATTTTTTTGGTGCTCATTCAGAGCCAACAGTGTCAATGCCTCAATCTACTTACTGCGAAACTCAGAAGCCTTGGCTTAGCGTAAAGCAGCAACCAGACGGATTTAAATGGCAGCGACATAGCGTTGATTACAGTATGCCAGCGCCAGACCAATTACCTGTTGAAATTGAAGGCCACGACTGGCCGCTAGCATCCACGTCTCACCTTCTGTCTAGCGATATGCAAGAGCTAACCTCTATTTCTCGGCAAATACGCTCTAACCGTCAATTAGAACGGCTGCTCCATGTTACGTGGCGTCAACCCGTAGAGTTTGGTAAAAATAAAGCCTTTAACGTGCGTCTGTTTGGCGGCACTAATTACGCGAGTCGCTTTAATCAAGCCGGCGAGCAAATAAAAGATAAACCCGCTACAGCTGACGATACGTTCATTTCTGAAAAACAAGTGAGGGTAAGTGTTCTCAATGAGGATGAACAAACTGCCGACATCCGTAGCGGCTTTTTCACGTCGTTAGAGCAGCGTTTGTCACAACCTGAACCAGTCTCATTTAAAGCCCTTCAACGCTTGGGAACAGAGGGCAATTTAAGCGACAAGACCGCAGACACGAGTAATGCATTCCGTGAGCCAATTTGGGAAATTGACGGGCGAATGAAGGTATTTTTAAAATACATCAACCGAGTGCCCTATTTGCACATCGACAGTGAAATGTTTTATCGCCATCAAGTGCCTACACAGTATTTTACCGGTATTAATGGTGCTTCAGAGCTTACCTCATCTAAAAGCGGTACATCGTTAAATGACGACGCTGACAGCAGCGTGTTAGAAACCGGTCCCCAAACAGTTGAGTATCAGCTGGTTTCTATTCCTCTTGCAGAGCAACGTCGCGTTATCAGTAACCAGCTACATTACTTCGACCATCCGCTGTACGGATTTATTGTGCAAATACGACGCTACAAACGTCCTTTACAGGCAGATACAAATAAATAGGATTGCGGTTATATGAAAATTTATACTCGTACTGGCGACAAAGGCAGTACACAAATATACGCAGACAAAGCGATCCGCGTAGATAAAGATGATTTAGTGGTACAAAGTTACGGTGATATTGACGAGCTTAACAGCCATATTGGTTTATTAGCCGCTTCTGTAGCGCGGCAACATCGCGCCCAATTGCACACTATTCAGCGCAATCTCTTTCAGGCAGGCTTTGCTATTTCAGCTAGCTCAACGTTAACCCAATCAGATATTGAAGCCCTTGAAAGCCTTATTGATGAGTTAACCAATCAAATGCCACCGAATACGTCTTTTGTATTGCCGGGCGGCAGTGAAGATGCGGCGCAAGCCCATGTGTGTCGCGCGGTGTGTAGACGTGCAGAGCGCGCGGTAATAAGCCTAGCCAAACACTACGACGTACCTGAAGTGGTGCATGCATACCTAAACCGCTTGAGTGATTTCTTATTTACCTTTGCACGCTTTCTAAATATTGAAGCCGGTGTCGACGAGGTGGCGGTTTAACAACCGCCCCACTCGCTCTCTATAAGCGTATCTGCGATTCTATAAGCGCCACGGCGCTCTGGTACTGCTCACGCAGTCCAGAGGGCAATACGCGTCCATACAGCTTCATGACGCGGTCGCGCTTTTGAATATCTTCTTGAGACTGCTGGGCAATACGCCCCTCCAATCCATCTAAAATTTGTTCAGCGCCCTCAACATTGTTACACGCCAATACCATATCGCACCCTGCGTTTAATGCCGCATCTGCCCGCTCGACATAGCCGCCGGCAACAGACGCTCCGTGCATAGATAAGTCATCAGAAAATACAGCGCCTCTAAAACCAAGGTCTGTCTTTAGTATCTGCTTAAGCCAACGGGAAGAAAAACCAGCAGGCTCTGAGCACACTTGATTATAAATAACGTGAGCAGGCATAACGCCATCTAGTAATTCGCGCTCTAGTAATCGTTCAAACACTACCATATCGGTGAGTTTTATCTCGTCAAAATCGCGCTCATCAAGGGGCAATGCAATATGTGAGTCTGGGGCAACGCTGCCGTGGCCAGGAAAATGCTTACCAATAGCAGGCATGTTTGCCCTTTTAAGCCCGTCGATAAGAGACGCGGCTAAGCGCACTACATCAGTGGCATTATCAGCAAAAGCGCGGTCGCCTATTACTTGCGACACGCCGTTTATATCTAATACAGGGGCGAAGCTAAAGTCGATATCCAGTGTTTTAAGCTCTACGGCTAACGCAAGTCCGCAAGCGTGGGCAAGAGCAGCACTTTCGCCTTCGTTTTTCGTATGGCGCAAGATATCGCCCATGGCAGGAATGGCGGTGAATCCCTCACGAAAACGCTGTACTCGCCCCCCTTCGTGGTCAACTGCGATAAGCAAAGGCTTATTCGCATACCGGCGAATATCTTTTATCAGTGCCGACAGTTGAGGCTTATCATGGTAATTACGAGAAAATAAAATAACGCCGCCCGCCACGGGGTGCGCCAGCTTCTCTTTTTCTTCAGGCGATAGCTCCTCTGCCTGACAATCGAGCATTAATGGGCCCACAGCACATCCTTATTTTCATCAGGAATAGCGCGTTCAATTAGTCTCATAAAACATCACTTCTCATTGTTGAGTTTATTGGGGTAGGATAGAGAAAAAAGCGGAGTAATTCACGTGATAAATTGGATCAAGTGGCTTGTTGTGGGTGCGGTACTATTGTTGTCGATTGCCGCAACTGCTGTATACACCACATTACATTTAAGTTTACCCAAATTAGACGGTAACAGTGCCACTTATCACGTAACCCAGCCTACCCAGCTTTCGAGAGACTCGCTAGGTCATGCCGTTATAAACGCTGATAACCTATTTGATGCTGCCTATGCATTGGGGTTTGCTCACGGTCAAGACCGCTTTTTTCAAATGGATTTGCAGCGCAGAGCAGCCTCTGGCAATTTATCAGCCTGGGTAGGCAGCGCAGCCTTAGACATAGATAAAAACGCCCGTTTCCATCAATTTGAACAACGAGCACAAACCGTTTTCGAAAACTTACCCAGTAAACAACAAGAACTGCTTATTCGCTATGCTCACGGGGTAAATGAAGCCATTGATGAGTACACTACTCTTCCTTTTGAATACATTGCAGCCGGTATGGAGATAACACAATGGCGGCCTACCGACAGTATTTTGGTTATTTACAGCATGTATTTAGATTTGCAGGACGGGCAAGTAAAGCTGGATCTTGCAAGAACCGCCCTTAAAGATACCTTTGGGGATGAAATTTATCATTTTGTTACCCAACAAAGTCCTTTTCAGGCCGCTCTCGATGGCAGCGAACTCCCTTTGTCTACGGCTCCTATTCCCGAATACCCTAGCAAGCTTAAAGCTGCGGACGAAAGTAAAAATGAAAGTGAAAATGCAGATATTCGAGCCTATATCAACGGTAATAATAAAGCCCTGTCAGGTGACATTTATGATTATTCAGGCGGCGATATTGATAGCAACCGCGCTCGCTATAACCGCGCTCGTTTTAGCTATAGTGGCACTGAACTTCCCGACATAGGCAGCAATAACTATGCGGTGTCGGGCGCAGTTACGCCAACCGGAGCAGGACTGCTGGCAAACGATATGCACCTAAGCCTTCGTGTTCCCGTTATTTGGTATCGCACTCAGCTAAATTACAGTGAAGCTGGGCAAGATATTTCGATTACGGGCGTATCGCTACCAGGTATACCCGGTATTGTTGTGGGCACTAACGGCAATATTGCCTGGGGTTTTACCAATGCTAATTTAGACAACGTAGATTGGGTGGCGCTTAATAGCGATACAGAAACCACTACAGTGACAGAAACCATTCCCCTTCCCTCTGGCAGCTATGAATACACCATGGAAGTTAGTGAATTTGGCCCGGTAAAAACACTTAACGGTAAACGCTACGCCCTTAATTGGGTAGCCCATCATGCGTTTGCTGCCAACTTAGCTATTACCGAATTTGGTAACGCTAAATCTGTGGATGAGGCAATAGACATTGGGAAGCAAATTGCTAATCCAACGCAAAACTTGGTGATGGTTGATAGTGAAGGTAATACGGCATGGATGCCTGGCGGCGCTTTACTACACAGAGAAAAAGCGTCTTATATCGCAATATCTGAACAAGAAATGCGGAATAATCCCCCGCGCCCGGCAACCATGCTGCCTATGGTAAAAAACCCTGTATCTAATAGACTATGGACAGCCAACGCTCGGGTTATTGCAGCGAAAGACTTATCTCGACTAGGCGATGGTGGATACGCACTTGGAGCAAGAGGTAGACAAATAAGAGACCGACTGTTTGAAAAAGACACCTTCACCGAAACTGATTTTTACGCCATCCAGTTAGACAACCATGCTCAGTTCCTTATTCCGTGGCATAATTTACTCAGTGGCCTTTTAACTATGCAAAATGTAGAGTTTAAGCCCGATCTAGCCTATTTAAACACATGGGAAAGTTGTGCTTGCGACGACTCTGTGGGTTACACCTTAGTAAAGCACTTTCGCCGTGAAGTAGTACAAACACTGTTTGGTGGTATTTTATCCTCACTCGATGAGCAAGGCGTTCAAAGCCGAACGCTTTTGCGTGGCATCGAGCCTGCCACGTGGCAGCTAATACAAAGTCAGCCAAACAGCTGGCTTCCCGAGGGAACTGATACTTTCGATGAGTTGTTGGTAGATGCCTACAGGCGAGCCAAGCATAAGCTTCTCAATAAATACTCTCCTCTTGAGGCAAATATGGACATGCTTAACTGGGGAAGTGTAAACGCGCTAACAGTTAAACACCCCTTCTCGGCACAAATACCGTTAATAGATGATAAGTTAAATATGGCCCCTGTTTCAGGTTTTGGTGATACCTACATGCCCGCGGTACAGTCTTCTGGCTTTGGTGCTTCAGAGCGTTTCTTTGTAAGCCCAGGGCATTTAGACAATGCTATTCTTACTCTGCCTGGCGGGCAGTCTGGCCATCCTCTGTCAGAATTTTTTACAGCAGGTTTTGATGACTATGCCACTCAGGCGGCGACGCCTCTTTTGCCTGGCGATATTATTTATTCACGCACATTTTATCAGAAAGAAGAAGAATGACACCTGCCATTACGCTGCTATCCAAAAAGCGTATTAAGCACAGCGTGCTAAAATACGAACACGACTCAAACGCCTCATCTTATGGATTAGAAGCCGTTGAGAAATTAGGCGTGGCTGCTGAAAGCGTGTTTAAAACTCTGGTAGTGAGGTATGAGAATAAGGAAAATAAGGAGCATAAGGAACTGGCAGTAGCCGTTGTACCCGTTACGACTAAGCTGAGCGAAAAGAAAATGGCAAAAGTGCTAGGAACAAAGAAAGTAACCATGGCCAGTGCCGACGAAGTAGTCGCATCAACAGGGTATGTGCTTGGTGGGGTAAGCCCGCTAGGACAGAAAAAGCGACTTGTTACGGTTATTCACGAAAGTGCGCTACAACTCGAGCTCATTCATGTGAGTGCAGGTAAACGTGGTTTAGAGGTTGCGTTAAGTGCCACCGACCTCGGTGCACTCACTAATGCAAAATTTGCCAATCTATCTGTATGAGCTATATATATGAGCTTTCGGTATGAGCGCTCGACGTGAGCTATTCATATGAGTACTCGGTATGAGCGCTCGACGTGAGCTATTCATATGAGTACTCGGTATACACTATCGATGTGAGTGCTTAAGAGCCTGTTTTACCTAGCTCTTACTACCGAGAGTTTACAGGCACCGCATTGGCTTGTTGAAGCCATTGCTCTCTCGCCTCATTACGTACTGCATCACTGGGAGCGTCATTACCCGCAATGGTCACGGCGATTTGCTGAATAATAGCATCTCGCTTTTCAAGCAATGCATCAGCACGGGCAAACAAGTCCTGTGCTTCCGGGTATCTAGCCTTAAGACCTTCTATGCTTTCTAATGCATAGTAATGAGTTTCAAATTCTTCGTTAAAAAGCTGGCGCTTCGCGTTAAACACTACATAGTCTCTCGCAGCGCGAGAGCGCAAGTATTCAAGGTCGTCAGCCGCTAAGTTTGCCGCTTCACCAACCTTTGAAGCTTGCTGAAGCCAGTATTGAATTTCTTCATCGTTGTTTTGATTGACCGCCTGCTTTACGCCTTCTTGCAAGTCGCTTGCATGCAGTATTTCCATTACCGTAATTACGGGTACACTAGCCGCATCCTGATCGCGATTATCAGCGTCTACCGATAAAAACACAAACCACGCCGCTATGACGAGCAATACAATAGAAAGAACGACAAGTGCTTTTTTCACACTATCCTCCGAAGATTTAACATAAGAAATTCAGTGCGGGCGCACTGTAAAAAGAAGAAACACAAAAGAGCGAGGGTTTCCCCCGCTCTTCTCATGTTTTTACAACGTTATAATTGCAGCAGAGTGCAAATTACTCGTCGATAGGTGCTGAGTTTTCAACTCGGCTTTTGAGTTTTTGACCAGGGCGAAATGTTACCACCCTACGCGCTTTAATAGGAATATCTTCACCCGTCTTAGGGTTACGTCCAGGACGTTCGTTCTTATCTCGCAGGTCGAAATTGCCAAAACCTGACAGTTTTACTTGCTCACCAGATTCCAGAGCGCCTTTAATTTCTTCGAAAAAAAGCTCTACCAGATCTTTAGCATCACGCTTGTTAATGCCTAGTTTCTCGAATAGGTGTTCAGCCATCTCGGCTTTGGTCAATGCCATAGTTTACTCTCTTAACGCGGCTCCAAACTCAGATTCCAAACCTTTAACTACAGTATCGACAGCATGCTGAATTTCAGCTTCTTCTAAGGTTTTTTCTGGATCTTGTAAATGAAGTGACAATGCAAGGCTCTTGTAACCAGGTTCAATTCCCTTGCCTTTGTATTCATCAAACAAGTTTAGAGCAACTAGTTGATTTACGCCAATTTTTTCTATGTAAGAAAGAACATTTCCTACACGCACTTCATCTTTCACTGTAATAGCTATATCACGACGATTAGATGGAAAACGCGATATAGGTGCAGCAGACGGTAATTTACGTTCACTAATAGCGTCTACCGCTAATTCAAACACAAATACACGACCGTTTACGCCCAGCAATTTAGTAAATTGTGGGTGAACAGCACCAATATAGCCAACTTCTTCATCGTTAAGCAAAATTTTTGCAGTCATACCAGGATGCAACGCGCTGTGTTCGCCAGTAACAAATTGAAACTCACCGTGCTTACCGGTAAGTGCCAATAACGCTTCCACATCTGCTTTTGCATCAAAGAAATCGACTGGGCTATCGCCTAAGTCCCAATGTTCTTCGTTACGACGCCCTGCTACTACACCACCAATTACCTGCTGTTGCAATACACCATTTGGTGCATCTTGTTGAGGTATAAAGCGTAATCCGGTTTCAAACAGTCGAATTCGCTGTTGTTGACGCTTCTGATTGTATGCTGAAGCGCCTAACAAACCTGGCCATAAACTTACGCGCATTACCGACATATCAGATGATATTGGGTGTGGTAACACCATGCCTTTTACATCAGGGAACAATGCGTTTTGTACTTTAGGGTCGACAAACGAATACGTAATAGCTTCGTTATAGCCTCTGCTTAATAACAACGACTTCATTGTACCTAGCGGCAACTGCGCTTCTTGGGAAGGCAACATGGCAAGCGTTGCGGCAGGCGCAACATTAGGAATGTTGTTGTAGCCGTAAACGCGGGCAATCTCTTCAATCAAATCTTCTTCAATTGAAATATCAAAACGATAGCTAGGTGCAACGGCTTTCCAACCCTCGATGGTAGCGGTAACGTCTAAGCCTAAACGAGAAAGCATCTCGCTTACCTTTGCGTCATCAATACTAATACCGAGCACGCGAGTTAAGCGGTCGCGACGAAGTGTAACCGTGGCTTGTTTAGGCAGTTTATCTTCTGAAACCGCTTCAACAACTGGGCCCGCTTCACCACCACAAATTTCAAGAACAAGCGCGGTAGCGCGTTCCATGGCTTTGCGCTGTAGCTGTGGATCCACGCCACGCTCGTAACGATGCGATGCATCGGTGTGCAAACCGTACTGACGGGCACGGCCCATAATCACATCACGACTAAAAAACGCGCTTTCAAGCAAAATGTCTTTAGTTTCAGTGGTAACACCTGAATGCAAGCCACCGAAAATACCGGCCATGGCTAACGCTTTGTTATCGTCGGCAATTACCAGCGTGTTTTCTTTAAGTGTTGCTTCTGTTTCGTCAAGCAGAGTAAGCTTTTCGCCCTCTTTTGCCATGCGAACATTTACGTTGCCTTCAATACTTGCAAGGTTGAATGCGTGCATAGGTTGACCAAGTTCAAGCAACACAAAGTTAGTCACATCAACAATGGGGTCGATACTTCTAATACCGCAGCGGCGTAGCTTTTCAACCAGCCACAGTGGTGAAGCTGCAGATACATCAACGCCTTTAACAACGCGGCCTAAATAACGTGGGCATGCATCGTCTGCGCTAAGAGTAATAGCAAGCTTATCATCAATAGATGGTGCAACGTCTTCAACTAACGGTTCGCAAACGTCTAAGTTATTTAGCACGCCTACTTCACGGGCAATACCGCGAATACCTAAGCAGTCGGCGCGGTTAGGCGTTAAATCCACTTCAATAGCGTTATCATCAAGCCCAAGATATTCACGAATATCTGTGCCCACTGGCGCCTCTGCCGAAAGCTCGATAATACCGTCGTGATCGTCGCTTATGCCTAGCTCAGAAAAACTGCACAGCATACCGAAAGACGGCTCGCCGCGAAGCTTGGCTTTTTTAATTTTAAAGTTACCAGGCAATACCGCGCCCACACAGGCTACCGCGACTTTTATGCCTTGGCGACAATTAGGTGCGCCACAAACGATATCGAGCAGCTCATCGCCACCTACATTAATTTTGGTAACGCGAAGCTTATCGGCATTAGGGTGCTGACCGCACTCTACCACTTCACCCACTAAAACGCCGGTGAACTCGCCTGCCACAGGCTCTACGCCGTCTACTTCTAGGCCAGCCATGCTCAACTGTTCAGACAGCTCATGTGCCGACAGCGACGGGTTAACCCACTCTCTTAACCATTTTTCACTGAATTTCATGTGTACTCTCTGCCTTAATTGAACTGCTTGAGGAAACGAAGATCGTTTTCAAAGAACGCGCGTAAGTCGTTAACGCCATAACGCAGCATAGTTAAACGCTCTACGCCCATACCAAAGGCAAAACCAGTGTATTCTTCTGGGTCTATTCCAACAGACTTAAGTACATTAGGGTGCACCATGCCGCAGCCAAGCACTTCTAGCCACTGGCCGTTTTTACCCATTACGTCTACTTCAGCAGAAGGCTCTGTAAACGGGAAGTAAGACGGACGGAAACGCACTTCTAAAGACTCTTCAAAGAAATGATGTAAGAAGTCGTGCAAAATACCTTTAAGCTCGGTAAAGCTTACGTTTTTATCTACCATCAAGCCTTCCACTTGGTGGAACATTGGCGTGTGTGTTTGATCGTAATCGTTACGATACACGCGGCCTGGCGAGATAATACGTAGCGGCGGCTTTTCAGCTTCCATCGTACGAATTTGAACGCCAGAAGTTTGCGTACGAAGCATCATGTCTGGGTTGAAGTAAAACGTATCGTGGTCGGCGCGCGCAGGGTGATTGGCCGGAATATTTAACGCATCGAAATTGTGGAAACCATCTTCAATTTCAGGGCCTGTTTTTACCGAAAAGCCTAACTCTCCAAAAAACGACTCTATGCGTGCAATGGTGCGGCTAACCGGGTGCAAATTACCCGGTTTTTCAGTACGCCCAGGTAGCGTTACGTCTACCGCTTCTTCGCTAAGCTTTTTATTAAGCTCTTTAGTGCGTAAATGTTCGCCTTTGGCAGAAATAGCCTGCTGAATAACCTGTTTCGCTTGGTTAATTTTTTGGCCAGCGGCAGGACGTTCTTCGTTAGATAACTTTCCTAAGCCTTTCAGTAAGTCGGTAAGTTTACCTTTCTTACCCATAAATTCGACCCTAACTTGGTCTAATGTGGCTGCATCTTCGGCAGCGTCAATCTGGCTCTGCGCCTGATTGATAATCGCGTCAAGCTCCATGGTTTCCTCAATGTGCATGATGACTGCATGGCCCTCGCATAATTAGAATAAATCTGCGCGCAAAGGCTTGCTTGAAATAAAAACGATAGTTTACACGAGTGACAGACATTACCGCTACCCTATATAGCTGATATTGGCAGATTTTTAGTAGGCAACCCATGATATCAATAGATGATTATACTTATCGACTATAATTCTGATACTGGATTATCTGATTAATGTAGTAACATCCTCTGCATATCAAGGTGCTTTGTTTATCGTAAATACAACTACTGGGGTTCAGCCCTAAGTTACGTACCTAAAAATTAAGTAAATAAATTGAGGCGTTACAGGCTAAAACTTGAAAGCTTAGTGATGAAAATAGGGGCTACGTCTAATTTTTATGAATAAAAAAATTATATTTCTAATAAACTCAATAAAATATGGCGGCGCGGAACGCGCTTTAGCCAGTATTCTTAGTAAGCCTGAATTGTATGACGGATTAGATGTTTCAATAGTGCTGCTTGACGACGAACCGCTCGAACGTGAGATGCCAAAAAACATTAACTTAATTAAGCTAAATAGCAAAGGTTCTATGTTAAATAGTGTAGTTAACCTGCATTCATATTTAAGGCAAGTTTCACCTGATTTAGTAGTAAGCTTTTTGGTTAGGTCGAACGTTTCAAACGCTTTTTTAAGGCTATTTAATCAGGTCCCAAAGTCAATACTTTGCGAGCGAATGCACTTGAGTAGCCATTTGGATAATCAGTTTTCGGGTATTAAACGAAAACTTTCTTCACTTTTACCAAGATTATTATACCGTTATGCCGACGCTGTAGTAGGTGTATCGACAGGCGTAACAAATGACCTTGTATTGAATTTTTCACTTCCTCTCGCCAAAGCTTTTACAATTTATAACCCCTACAACACACAAGAAATTGCAGAAAAAGCTGAACTATCTTTGGAAATAAACACACCTGATGAATATATCGTTAGTACGGGGCGCTTAACACCTGCAAAAAATTTTAAACACCTCATTGATTCCTATCTATCTTCCAAAGAACCTAGCCCACTTTGCATACTTGGAGAAGGAGAGCAAAAGGAAGAATTATTAGATTATATTTCGCAACGAAATGCGGCAGATAAAGTGTTGCTTTTGGGGTATGCAAAAAACCCTTTTCCAATTCTCGCCAAAGCTAAATACTATATATCAGCCTCGACTAACGAAGGCTTCCCAAATGCGCTCGTTGAAGCAATGGCAGTCGGGTTGCCTGTCATTATGACGAACTGCCCTTCTGGTCCTGCCGAGATATTGGAAGAAGATGAAACGTTTGATAGTAAAAAGCTCCATTTAGCTAAACACGGAATTCTAGTGCCGTTAGGCGATGAACATCAACTTACTGAAGCAATAAACCAATATCAGAATAGTCAGCTTAGGTGCCATTACAGCGAGAAGAGCATTGAACGGGTTGGCGATTTTCATATCGATAAAATTGCTACAGATTATTGGCAGTTTTTAAAATCAGTCCTTAACAATTGAAATAAATATATACATTCGTTTGCTAATCGCACCTCAATATTACTAAGAACATTGTAATTGTATGAGTAGCGCGAAGAACGTCGTATCCATACCGCTTAGATAGTATGAAGTGTGGCGGAGATTTCTGTAAGTAGGCTATTTTTTATTGAGAATTTATATTTTTTTGCCGTATAAATTAAGAAATTAAAGAACTAAACAAAGTTTCATGCTCTTTCGCGTTTTTCTCCCAAGTATTATTAGATTGAAGTAATTCAGCTGACTTGCTTCTGTAAATCGAATAATCTTCAGCTCTAAGCTTTTCTGTAAGCGCCGACACATCGCCCTTTTTCACATAGCTTTCCTCATTGAGTTTAAATTCGCGATGAGCTGGTATATCACTAGCTATTATAGGTGTTTTTGCTGACAGCGCTTCTGCTACTACTAAACAATATCCCTCCATAAATGAGGGGTTAACTAGAAGTGCTGCGTTCTGGTAGATAACTGCTAAGTCTGCCCCAGTGTGTGCACCAGCAAAGATAATTTTGTCACTTCGATACTCGGTAATTTTCGTTACAAAGTCGTTAGTAATATAATTATCGCCAACTATTACCAGCTTAAACTCCGTCGACTCCAAGCCTAAGTAAGCGTCAATAAGGTTATCAAACCCTTTAGTGGCATCTAACCTTCCTACAGCCAGTATATATTTTTTAGGCGCTACCCCTATTTCTTTTAAAAACGCTTCTTGATCGATTTGAATAGGCTCCTCATTAAGAGAGCCTGCATTACGAATAACTACACGTTTTTGCATAGAAAACGGAAAGCGAGAATCTAACTCTTCTTTCACGGATGAACTAACGCAAATAACTCTTGAAGCAAATAGAACAGTAAACAGCTCCCCCATCTTCAAGATTAACTTTGCGTACCACTTCCATTTTGGTCTTTTGTAATCGGGGGAATGGTGTGTAACAACCGTTTTAAACCCTAGCAGTCGAGAAAGTAGACTAAAGAAGCCTGGTCCTATTCCATGAAGATGCATAATTTTCGGATGAATGAAGATACGGGCATAACACAAGGCGACAAACGTGTGAAAAAATGTCTCAAACCCAGAAATTTTAAGCGCTTTGATTACTTTAACATCAACGTTTTCGTACTGATAACTATCTTGATTGTTGTAGGGCAGTCTGGCAATAAGCGTTATTTTATAAGACGGATTATCCCTAATCATTAATGGGTAGAGCTTTTGACAAATTGTTTCGACCCCTCCCACAAAACCGGGTATCCCTCTGGTGCCGATTACACATACATGCGTCATTTATTCATCCCTTGCTTACTCATAGAACTTTATCTTGTTAGAAATCATCAGAAAGAGAAGATTAACGCTAGAAATTCAGCTTACTTCATCTATTTATGACTCTTTTAGTTTATAACGATTTAAAAAGTAGTAATACGATCAAAGTACTTTGAATAACTATTATTTTTGAAAAACCCTGCAGTTATTAAACTTTTGTATTAATTGTGTGCAATGTGTAACACTTTAACCATAACTATTAGACATAATTTATCTACCGCAAATAATTAAACCTACCTTGCTACGTTCAGCCGCAACCACTACCATTTAAGTAGTTATACGTTTTTTCTTCCCTTTTCATTCTCAAACTTCAGGAACGTTAAATGAATACTTTTCACGTTAGGCTTCCGAAAATTGGCCACTATTTGGTTCTAGCTCTTTCTTTCTTTGTTGCTTCTTGCGCAACAGTAAAAAACGAAGAGGTTTCTTACAAAAATAATACTCAGCCAGGTGAAATAGTTTTTAGCTATTTATCTTCAAACCTTACCAATGAAAATAGTGCATTACTTCTTTTAAAAAACTATAGCGGACCAAAGAAAGCAAAATCTCTCGTTAACACTTATACTAGCGAGATATCTCAATTGTTTGAGAAGGATATTCTTTCACTTGCAATAGGTGGTGATGAACAACATAAGCCAACTCGCTTACGCGACTTGAGTTCAAAACAAGCCACTGCTCTATTTGCATTATTCCCTGTAGATGCCGCCAAATGGATCAATTTAGTTTCTGAGCATTCTCAGCTAGAAAAGAATGATATTTACGAAGCGGCTATAGCAGCAGGTCTCGATCCCTCTTTAGTATTCGCCGCTTCCGCATCGGGATTTGCAGATACCGCGACCCCACTTATTAATTCTATTGGCTTAGTTGTATATGGCCAAGATGAAGACAGCACCGCCTCTGTTCGCTATATGTCTGCCGACGAAACACATTGGAAAAAAGGTTTGAACTTAACTTGGGAGCCTATTTACGGCTCATTTGCTGGCAGCATCGTATATCTTGAAGCAAATACAACATACGATATTGAGGTAGATATAGCAGACGCGAGTGGTAACAGCATTACGCATTCATTCAGAACAACAACAAAGCCAAACTCTCCTCCAATTGACCCTAACAACATTCATTACTTGTCAGACATTTATTCAGGCGGCCAATTAGACTTAGAAGCTTTAAATATTTCCGGCAACGAAAACGGCTACGCAAAAATTATTGGTGATGGTCAAACAATAGAGGTTGGTGACGATGCATTGGCAGCAGTCAATATTGGTAACCAGTCTTATATCATGCTTGAAAACCTAACGGTTAAGGGTGGAAAGAGATATGGCATTTTTGCCAAAAAAGCTCACCACATATGGATTAAAGGATGCAATGTGTCTGAATTTGGTCGCAAAGCGGTAGATATTCGAAACGGCATTGCATATTCAAGCACTACTTCTAACTCACCTATAAACTACGACTCCGGCATTTATTTAGAGCGAAGTGGGATTGCTGTTATAGAGGAATGTGAAGTTCATAGCCCGAATTTGGCAGCGAATACCTGGAGGGTTGGGCACCCAAAAGGGGCCAATGCGCTTCAAGTATGGGCATATCACGATAGCGACAAATACCGGGGTGAATTTATAGTTAGAAATAACAAATTTTACGGTTCGCAAAGCCATAGATTTAACGATGTAATAGAAGGCAGAATGAATTTTGAACGTCGTGGCGGCTTTGTTAAAAATTCTGCCATATATGGAAACTATCTAGCCTACGCCAATGACGATTTGATAGAAATTGATGGTGGCCAACAGAATGTACTAGTTTACGATAATGAGATGGAGCAAGGTTACGCAGGTATTAGCATTGCACCGAACATGTTGGGCCCCAGCTATATTTTTCATAATCACATTCACAATCTGGGTGATGAAACTGGAAAAGAATGGACAGCAATAAAAGCCGGCGGGTTAATAGCAAAGCCCGCAGGTAGAACGTTTATTTTTGAAAACTTTATTGATGTAAAGCGCAATGGTATTGCAGCATCCCGAGTTAATGGAGACTCAACAATATGGATAACGTCACAAAACAATGTCATTTTCACAAAGAATGCGGGCAACACGGTTGGCTACTGCATACTTGATAAAGAAAAGTATATAGGCAGCACTAGCACTAATGATTTGTGTTACAACCAAAACATGATGGATGCTAGATACGAATTCAACTACGACAATATTACAGAGCACGTGTACTCAGATGATTTAGAATATATTGATTCATTGAAGGCAGTTGATGATCCTAATCTGTTTATAGCCGACGAGCACGTAATTCCAAACTTCACAAAAGATGTAGTTTTACATACGTCTATAAAAGAAAACGAAACTATTTGGAAGTTTAACGCCTATGACAATAGAGAAAAGCACAGAGGCTTTCCGAAGCAGTACAAGTACGGAACTACTCAAATTGCAAAAGATGACTCTGTAACGCTAACAGGCAACAACTGGCGGATATTTCCTGTAGATTTAACGCTAACAAAAGAGTCCGTTCTTGAACTAACCTTGAGTGTACAGGGTAACCCTGAAATAGTAGGTATTGGTTTCGAAACGAATAAAAGCCTCACTAGTTCGCGGGTTTTAAAATTCACTGGCTCTCAAGACTGGGGCGTAAATGCTGAAAGTGCGTTTAGCCCCCCAACTAGTATAATTTCGTTTCCTATCGGCGAGCATATAACCGGTGAGATAAGCTATCTGCTTTTGCTCTTAGATAATGACGAGGTAAACCGTTCGCATAACAGCGATAAAGTTAAGTTTGATGATATCCGAGTACTTAACTAGCACGAGAATGCGCATGAGTTGAAATAGAAGTTTGACAATGGCTAGCTAATACAAAAAACATCCTACAATTCATAGCAGCTTATTAAGAGAGCTGTTATTTGTTCTGTAATTTATTTAAGCCGTATATGAAGTATGTGCAGTTACAAAAGATTTTAACTTGAGTAGAAAATGTCGAAAAGCTTTTACAATCACATTTGAACCTCACTGATTAGCCGCATAATTTATCACTGCTTCGTAATGTAACCATTAAATCTTTTATCTGGGCTTCTATGGATTGGGCATTGTTTTGGTTGCAATAGTTAATCGATTAGCACGCAAGCTTATGACTATTTCTAAAAAAAATTAAAAAAAAAGCCCCTAAGGGCTTTTTTCGTTTTTGTAAGACAAAGTCGATTATCTAAATCTTCTTACAAGCATAAGGGCCATAGATAACACTAGTATACCAAAAGTGCCTGGCGCAGATACAGCAACCGAAGACCCTGGACCGCCAATAGTGATGCCGCTTGCAACAAACTGAGACGCGTCGGAGTTACCAGAAACTGCTTCTAAGGAACCAAAAAGCGTTTCTCCAGAAGAGAAAACGATTGACACAAGAGCACCAATCAAATCATCACCATCAACTCTAGTAGGAGAAGGCATAAAATCTAAATCGATGTCCCATACAATCGACTCACCTGAATCAAAATCTGTAAAAAACATCTCAAAAAATGAGGCACCATCAGCCACAACTACTGGGCCAACCAATCCAGTGGCCAAATCAGAGCCGCCTACCGGTGTAAATTGCTTGCCATCGCTATTATTTACTACGCCGCCACTGACTGTGTCAAAAACTACCCCAAGACCAGACAAATCTATAGAAGCACTCTCAATTTTCTCATTAGCGGTTGAGTCGTTTTGTATTTCAAACGAGTTGTAGAACGTATTACCGTCTATAAAAAAACTTATGATTGGAGTGGCGTTAGCCGTAGCAGACAGTAACGAAAGACTGCAAGCTAGAATTAAACTATTTATATACTTCATAAAGCCTCTGATATTAATAAAGCGTGTTTCACTACAAATAATTAAATGCAAAGCACATGCCAAATTGTAAACGACTGATAAATAAAGGGTTATTTAAAATGTCAAATCAAAGAAATATAAAATGTAAATATCTTTGACACTATTTTAGCTATTTTGCCTCAATTTGAGAATACAGCTATATTTGCCTCATACATCGAATTGAAACAGACGATTAGGTTAAGATCGAATCAGCCCTAAAACTTCTCTCCACATTTCCTTTGACTTTGCTTTGTACCCACTAGCCTCTGGCGATATTACCCCAGGCGCTTTTTGAATAGCCATCATAAATAATTTTGACAATTCTTCTGAACTCATACCACTATCTAAAAGGAATTTTTCCTGCCCGTACTCTCGAAAAAGTTGCTCGTATTTAAAGCTCCAACTAGTTCCTATACATGGAACACCTTGACATAGGGCACTTACACAACCATGGAAACGAGAGCAAACTAGAGCCTTACTAGCACCGATTATACCTTTAACTTTTAATGGGTCTGCTTCTTCAATTTGCTCAACGCTAAAACCTAGTTCATCTTCTATTTTCAGACATATTTGTTTATCTTTAATACCTTCGTGATTGAGTATTACAACTGAAAGACCCGCTTGTTTTGCTAATTTCCCAAGCTCAACAAGCTTTTGAATATAAGTTCGGCCCCACTCTGTATTATTGTTTTGGCCGCTGAGCATTTTATTGTTAGGGATTATAACGAATTTACCCTCCCCGTTTCTAAAGTAGTCTGGTAAATCGCCAGGCACAAGGTTTGTGAAATCAGGAAACTGCCTCAGATTTGACTTATTTGAGTTTAATTCAGAAATATTGTTATAGCTATTTGCTTCACGCGCACATATTAAACTAGCTTTTGGCAAAGCTTTTTTTAATGCTTTGATATCTGCCTGTCTAGTGAAAGGCCCTAGGGCTTGCGGTAAAAAAATAAATTTCTTATCGTGCGATGCAAACCTTAATATTTCACTACATACTTGCCTAATATGCATTGACCCCCACTGGTCACCATAGGCAAAACCAGAACCGTCAAGTACTACATCAACATCAGCTTCAAGTACAATGCCCTTTTTTTGTATTAAATAATTTCTTAGAACTGAAGGTATATAATAAGTTAGAAAATTTAGATTTAGCCTATTTTTTTGAAGCATGACTTTCTTTATCGCGCCAATATTTTCGACTTTATGTACTGGGCAGTTTGAATTGTGCTTCATTGCCAATTGATATTCGATGCCTGAATTCTTCAATTCTTGTAATATTGCCTGCAACATCAATTCAGCGCCCTTGTTTACAAACTGTAAACCTCTCAACTCAATAATCATTCTATTATATCCTTTACTAATACTTTGTTCGTTTTCTTATCGGAGAATGGAATCCCTCCGGTTTCATCCGCGTAACCTATCGATATAAGCATAATTGGCCTCTCGTAATCAGCTAAATCGAGCGCTTTTCCCATTTTCCGTTCAAGATTTTCAATATCTGGCCAATTTATAGGGCATGATGATAAGCCCAAGCTATCAAGTGCTAACATTAATTGCATGGCAGCTAACGCCCCATCAATATATATTACATGCCTGTCGCGTTCTTTCGGATAGGCACTAAGACTTCCGACAACTACGATTAACGCAGGGATTGAGTGAGACCATCCACCAGTTCCCATTGCAATGCTGGCTACTTTCGATGCTAAATCTACATTTGTAGTTAATCTAAAGTTATAGGGTTGGCGATTGCATGCAGAGGGAGCCAATGAGGCCGCACTAATTGCTTTTTCAATTAACTCTCTGGGTACCACTTTATCTTGATACCACCTTACCGAACGTCTTCTTTTAAATGCGACGATAAGTTGTTCATAAGAAGTTTCAGCTTCCGGAAGCTCGCAATATTTGTATGGTATTGAGGTAATACTTCCTATCTTCGCAACATTGTTAAACTTTACTCTACTTGCTCGAACATCATCCACATCAGCTACAACATTAAAATACTCAGCTAAAACATCTGTTGCCCATTTCTTTTCGCTTTCACAGAGCTCATTGCTTTTAATAGCAACCGAATAGCAATTTACTGTTTCGTCGATATATCCACTAGCGAAAACATCTCGTCTAGGTTGCATTATTAAGCCTTTCTCGAGTCTATGAATATTACGTCGTAATAAAATGCAACTCTCTTTAATGGTGCTCAGAGAGCGCTCGTAGTTTACTCTACCACTCAATACAGACTTATGTTCTCTATAAAAACTAGTGCTGAAAAAAGTAAAATAAAGAGAAGATAGAAAGCCTGACCCCATAATTACCGGTATGAATTTCAACTCAAGAGAGCTTTTAAAATTTAGTAACTTAGACTTTAACTTTTTGAGTTTAGTAATCACCAAGTCTTTTCTTCCGCTCATCTTAATCCCCTCAAAATAGTTTTATACCTGTTAACACCTGAAATTGGCAAAAATATAGATTTCAACATAATATCGGCCATCGGCCTGGTGTGGCCCGAAAAATAAAAAATCAAAAATCCTGATATGGAGTATGACATAAGTGTTGCAACTGCAGCGCCAATGCCTTGGTAATATGGTATTAGAATAAAATTTAGTATTACGTTGATAACAGCGCCGGCGCCTTGACTAATAAGCGACACATGCAGACAGTCCTCAGCTAAAATCCACTTACTGACTAATGCACGCATGAAAACAAAGACACCGGACCAGATGTGTATAGAAAGAATAAGAGCACTTTCAACATACTCTTGGCCAAAGATCAAAGGAACGAAATAGTCGCTTACAAAGTAGACGAAAAGCGCAAGAAATACTGCAATCCAACAGAGTAAGTCACAAGTATATTGTAACTTTTCGTAATAAGAAGATTGGTTTTTATTTTTTGCCTTCAGTAGCGAGGGGAAAATGGAAGATACTAAAGCGGTGGCAACAAAATACCACACTTCAGAAAGCCTTACAGCAACTGAGTAAATCCCAACTTGTTCTCTTGAAGACATTTCTGCAAGCATAACT
Organism: Alteromonas sp. BMJM2; assembly: GCF_027257845.1. Lineage (GTDB taxonomy): Bacteria > Pseudomonadota > Gammaproteobacteria > Enterobacterales > Alteromonadaceae > Alteromonas. Next base: position 148,862 of record NZ_JAPVOT010000009.1, read on the forward strand.
TGATCAATTTTTAGATAAATGACTGCAGCTATACTCGATAGAATCAACCAACTTGCCTTTTTGAAAAGTCGCTTACAATATAATAAATCTACATGACTAAAAGATAACCCACCTCCATTCAAGGCAAAAATCAACCAGTAGACTAGGCCTATAAAAAACAGCTCTAGACCGAATATCGAAATAACAAAAATCAGAGGTAAACCAAGAATTACCGCAACAAATTTTAAAACAAAAAAAACAATGAAGATGAGTAAGCGCCCAATGATTACTGGTTTCATATTTACCTCTGATTGAAACCAAAACTCTAGTCCTTGGAAAGCACTAGTGACACTCAACATTGTTAGAATAACCAAATACCAGTATTCATTTTCATTAATATTTAGAAAAAATTTTCCAACAACAAGTAATAATATAATCCCTATGACACTACCAAGAACTCGCATCGCTGTTGCACTAGAAAAAATCATTATTTTATCTTTCGGAGAGTTGATTACGTCCCTAGTTAATATCGAATTCATTCCTAAAGATGAAAAAGGCGCTATAATTGCAATTAACGCTAGAAAATAATTAATACTTCCGAAATCTTTTGCCCCGAGCATTCTAGCAAGGAAAATAGTAATGAATAGATTTCCCCCCATCATTATAAACTTTTCAAATAACATCCAAGACGTATTCTTAAAGATTTTATTTTTTGTCATAATAGGGTTCTAGCCTTGATGTGGCGGAATAAAGAGCGTGCAATATATGTAAATGAGGCTAGAATCCCGACCATTTTGACACTTTTATATAGCCAACTCATCCTATTTGATTTATGTCTCAATGATACCAGCAATTGTTCCGCAACTCTTTGCTTGTACCAATATTCACCTAAAAATGCCCTATGTTTTCTGGCCGACCCCAAACGTTTTTCAATGTCAGATGGTTTCATAGACCGTAATTTTGCTCCAATACCATCTGGGTTCTGAAAACGATATAAAAAGATAGGATTGGAGACATTGAATATCGCTACGTTATTTTCATACAATCGAACGAACATGTCCCAATCTTGGCCATTGTTCAGTTTTATATCGAACATGAAATCACTCAAAATGTATTTCTTACACGAAAACCCGCTCATCCCGCAATATTTGTTTCCCTGCACCAATGATTTTTTCGTAACTTTCTTATCATTATTTACTCTTACTTCTTTCTCATTGCCCAAATGTTTAAAACCTGAAACAACTGCATCCGCTCCGTCTTCATACTGCGCCTTATGCGCTTTAAGATAATCAGGTAACCACACGTCATCATCGTCAAGAAATGCTACTACATCACCACTCGATTCTTTAACCCCTAAATTTCTGGCGACATTCGCGCCTCCCGAAACGGGTTGCTTTATATAGCGAATTCGAGGGTCATTAAACCTTCCTAATACTGCTGAATAGTCTGTACTTGAGTTATCATCAATAATGATAATTTCTTTTGCTAATACGGTTTGGCTTAGCACGCTTTCGAGTGATTGGGCTAAATAGTCTGGCCTATTATACGTGGTTATTACTACACTAAACTCCATAGCTAGCTCCTTTTTACCAGTTTGTATATAAATTTCGCTGGGCTATAAAAATATCGAATATAAAACTCATATACCGTCCACCTCAACGAAGTTGTGTGGCGAAGTTCATCATTAGAGTAACCCATTGATTTGGCCAAATTAATAACAGAAGGAGATAAAGCGTAGCCGAACGCGTCAGATTGTTTTGAAGACTTACTTCGCTTCACTTTCTCTTCACCTTTTCGTTTAGGTTTTACTTGTACGGCATGACAAATAAGAGAAATAACACTTTGTCTATCGGCTACTAAATCTTCATATTTCGTAAATATCTTATTAGAACTTGAACTGCTTATACCGTTAAATCTCTGCCAATTCATATAAGTATTAATCCATTGATTCTCTAGTTGGGAGATATCAACATTCCATCGCCTAAATTGGGATAAGAATACATCTTTAGGGTTTCTAGCAATACAAACATAATGACAATTAACTTTATCACTAAAACGCTGCTCAAACTCCAGCATTAAGGATAGAGCACTCCACTGAAGAAGGTGATGCGGCGACTTTTCTATAAAAACCGGACCGAATTTTTTAATCAGTTCGTACCAGCCATTAAACACTAATTCTTCATCTGAATTAAACGTAACACTGGCAGATAAGTTATCGGTCAAGAACTCTGTCAACTCGCTTCTAGCTCTTTCTTTATCGTAGGGAACAGCACTTGCTAACATACTTAGTTGCGGTTTATCTAGAAGCGATGCCGCTTTTGTCCAATAGAGGGTTTCTGACTCGAAGTGTTTAGTTTTTGGGTAAGCAGTAATGCCTAAAGCGTCATTTAAGCTTCTAAACAGAAAGCTCGAACCTGATGACTTTTCAGACAAAATATAAACAATATCAATCTTTTCATTACCGTCCATTAAGCAGCACTCTTCACAATGTTTGAGTAGCACTGCATGGTTTCAGTAGTTATGGTATCCCAATCGTACTTTGCCAAAAATTTTTCTTTATCTATTGATAAATTGAGCGATGCCAAAGAGGCCAATTTATTTGCCAATGCTTCAATATTTCCTACTGGAAAATAACATTCTTTTGGCAAGCCAATATCCTCATTCGGAAGAATATTTGAAAGTAGAACTTTACTGCCTGCGCTTATAGCTTCTAATGCAACAATAGGGTGCCCTTCGTGATAGCTTGGCAACACAAACAACGAGCAGTATTTATAAAGACTGGAAAGCTCATCACCACTCCTTCGCCCGGCAATGAGTATATTTTTACCCGCATGCTTTTTAATCTTTTGTGAATAATCATCACAATGATCGGCATCACCCACTATCACTAACTTAAGCGTACTTCCACTTTTTTCATAAGCTTCTATCAAATCGTGAATTCCCTTTTCAGGAACCAAGCGAGTAACTGCCAAAATGTAGTTCTCGGGAGTCAACCTTAAATCTTGTGGTAAGTTTTGTTCTGTAACCTCGTCAGCAAAGCCAACTAATGTACCGTTTGGTATAAACTCTATCTTTTTACTGCTTTGTGGGTATTCTTCTTTTAACTTGTCGGTCAAAGATACACCCACCACTACAATTGCATTGGCAAACTTTACGGCAAGTCTCTCACCAAGTTTTAAAATAGTCTTAGCAAAACCGTTCCACTTCTGCCTGTCATAATCAGCGCCGTGATGTGTAACCACTACTTTAAGCCCCATTAACCTTGCTAGCGGTGTGAACAATGCAGGGCCAATTGCGTGTATGTGAAGAACATGGGGCCGCAATACTAAACCCGAATAAATAATGGCGACGAATGTGTGCAGAAAGGTTTCTAAAAATTTGCTTTTAAACGCCCATACTCCCTTTACTTTCACACCCTCATATTCGTACTCGGATTGAGGAAGATAGGGAGTGCGACCGATCACCGTAACGTCATACCCCATTTTCGCCATTCGTGGGTACAAATTTTGACAGTGGGATTCTATACCCCCCATGATATTTGGAATGCCTCTTAACCCGACTACAACTACTTTCATTTACTCGCATCCCTATAGTGTAAAGGTCCAACATTACTTATGGCTTTTACATGCACTCCGGCAATAGTAAGATTGCTATCGAAGCTTTTATTAAATACTGAATTTGCTCCCATACTCATGTTGCACCCGATTTTAATTTAGTCATTAATTCACTGTTAGTTTCCATTGTATGTCGCACTCATTGTTTTATTTAATCCGTTTCGCTTAGCACTTAACTGTCCGTTAAAAACTAGCGCGCTGAGAATTGCAAAAAAGATCAACCCCTCAATATTCCAAAGCGGCATGGTTGCTAAGTTCATTGTTAAAAAACCACCAAAAGATAAAACAATTATTTTAGATAGCTTGTTATCTTTTATAGCTAAAGCCTGAATTACCACAGAAGTACAAATTAAAAAGAAACTCGAAAGGCCTAAAATTCCGTATTCGTATAAGTAGGATACAAACGTATTATGCGCATATAGGTCGAACTTTTGCTTCCAAGAATCAGGGCCAAAACCAAAGATTTGTTGAACAACATCCGCATTCATAAACGCATTAATGTATTGACTCCAAATGAAAACCCGCGCCGACATAATGTCTCGTTCAGCGTCACTAAAATACATCGGAGCTTTAACAATCAAGTCCAAATTACTTAGTAATACACCCACATCAGCAAACCGTTCTTGCATCGTGAATGAAAGTACAGAAAAGACCATGAAAAATAAGATAGACACAACAACAAGCACTGGGGCTTTTTGTGATGGCTTGAGACGCTGCTCTACTAATGTGAAGTAGAACACTGCAGCAATAGGAAGAATGGTAAGGATTGCCGTTCTATAGTTTACAAGAACGAGTAAAAATACAGCCATTGAAAATAGACTTGTCCTGAATTTGATGCTGTTACGTTCAACTAATCCAACAACAAATATAAAGCTTACTATTATCATAGAAAACGCAGCTTCGTGATTATACCCACCAATATAGCTGGTAGAACCATCTGCCTCGGTAGCCTTTGCCTGCCCAAGCAGAATTGATAATACTTGCAGTGTAACCGGCATGAAAAAAGCAACGAGCAATTTTTTAAATGTTTCATTTTGCCCTTGGGCCCGAATAGAAAGAAACAAAGCCCCCGCCAGCACTAAAAAATAACACCACTTAACTAAAACATTTATCGTGCCTGGAATTTGCATATTTACAAATCCACTTACCGCAATTGCCGTGAAAAACACGTAAAAAGGAAAAAGCTTTTTAAGAGTAAAAACTGCAGAGGGAATAAGCAGTAATCCCAAACCTGCAACCCCAATACTACCCAATGCATTAATTGAGAAGCCGGCCACTAAAGGTGGGTAAGTAATAGTATGAAAAGCAGAAAGGAAGTACCTAAGCCAAATAGCACAGATAGCAAAAGCAAGATACTTATTGCAGTTGCCTGAAATAGTTCTATAAACCATCACTAGGCTAACCAGAGCTACTAAAAGTTTGATTGCTTCAAACATATTAATCAGTCGTCTTTTTCTATAATGGCTTTTACGCGCTCATAAAACGCAGCGTATGAAAATTGCTGCGCACTCTCTTTGCTTTTTTTGACGTAATGCTCTCGCTTAACGCTGCTATTAAATGAAATTAAAGCATTACTGAAACCGTCAACATTATTCACTTCACACAAGATACCGTTCTTCTCTTCGCTCGCGCCGTTTACCCGATAAGGATACCTTTCTGCAATAATTTCAGCTGGGCCAGATTCACAATTAGTAGCAATCACTGGCTTGTTTAAACACATAGCTTCAACAATTGCATTTGGAAAGCCTTCAGCATTGCTGGTTGAAACAAAGTATTCCGCACTACAAAGATAAGGATAGGGGTTAGATTTAAACCCTAGAAAATGCACTTTATCTGTAATGCCCAATGTTTTAGCTAGGGTTTTAAGCATGGCCTCTTCATTCCCCACACCTAAAATGACTAAATCTTCCGCAATGGCGGATTTGGCATAGGCGTTAAGTAACAGCGAAAAGTTTTTATTTTTAACTAATCGCCCTACCCCAATAATATAGGGCGCGTCAGGTATATCATTTACGACTTCGCTCGCTAGCTCATTGAGTTGCGTTATATCGTAAGGGTTATATAAAAGAGAAATTTTTGATTCTGGCACTGAGTAATGTTGAATTAGGTCAGCTTTTACGCCTTCAGACACTGCAACAACAGAATCAGCGCGCTTATACAAAAGCTTTACAAGCAAACGACTAACAGCATCTTTTTTACCACCAGAAAAGTGACTGGAAGTATTTACTCGCTCGCTAATGATTGATTTATACCCTAACTGCTTAGCCAAAATAACATTTAAGAAATTACTGCGCGTGAGAAAGCTGAAACAAAAGGCTGGATCAATTTTCTTCAGCAGCGATTTTAGCTGCTTGTAGCCCTGTAACAGGCTTCCTTCAGAATTAAGCACCGACTTATGAACGTAATCAGGGCACACTTGCGACTCTGGCAGATTATCTAGTAACACCAGGTGCACGGGAATGTTCTGCAACGCAAAGTAACTCTCCATAATAGAGAGAAGCTTCACCATTACTCTTTCAGCGCCACCGCCCTCTAACGAGTTTATTATAAAAACAGCAGGGCGTGCTGAATGTTCCATGAACCTTCCTTTTTAGATCAAATTACTACAATTCACGCAAATTCTAACAGACCAAGGCCGCTTACGTAACAAAACTACAAAATTCAACGTAAATATTATCTATTCGTTATCGTATACATTTTTTTGCTAGTTCGCGTTAAGCGACTATATCGACAAGTATATAGGTTAAGGGGGCGAAGCACTTGAAACGACGAGTAAAATCAGCTGTATTTTACTGTTTCGTAGTTTATCACGTCTATACCTAGAACAACTCTTTGTTAGCCAAGCCGGCAAATATTCACAGATAGCTTCGTCAGGATATATTCACACTTGTCTAGCCCACATACTTTGCTCACTTCCTTCTCATCTATAGCATCTTCACAATTCGTGCCACAAATGAAAAAAGCTATTACATCAGACCACAGTAAATATCTTTCAAGTTTAACGTAACTTTGCAATGATATACGTATGTTCTGCTATGAAAATGTATAGCAAGTAAATGAAGCATTTTTGACAACAGCTATCCATGCACTAATTAAGTACGCTTTGCACCAAAAAACAAGTATACACAGCACCCTTGCTCACAAGAGCAGTTACACGCACAGCGCATGCCGTGTGTATATTCATGTGCTTCGTAAAGTGCTGGGGGTGTGCTGTCTTCTTGCATTCCCCTCGTTGATTGCGCAACAAACAAATGTGTTTACTACCAACGTTTACAAGCGAATTGCAACAGTATACGGCAGTGAGGCATCTAACTCTGTTGCTGATTGGCGACAACTCATCAACGAACTTCAGTCTGAGGATTTAGATGAAAAACTCTTTTCTGTTAATCGTTTTTTCAACCGATTCGATTTTGTTGATGATGTAGTACACTGGAAGAAAAAAGACTACTGGGCAACACCCATAGAACTTATCGCCACGGGCGCTGGAGATTGCGAAGATTACGTAATTGCTAAATACTTTTCGTTAATAGAGCTTGGCGTGCCTGAGAGCAAACTACGCCTTATGTATGTTACAGCTTTAGAACTCGGACAGCCGCATATGGTACTAGCGTATTACGAAACCCCTACTTCCATTCCTTTAGTACTAGACAATATAAATAGGCGTATACTACCTGCCAATAAGCGGCGCGACCTTGTGCCCATCTATAGCTTTAACGGCAATGGCCTTTGGGCTGCAAAAGCAATGGGAACTGGAAAAAAACTGAGAAGCGGTGGCCCCATGAAAATGTGGGACGACATGGTAGAGCGGCTAGATACCGTAATGAACGGAGATAAAAAATAACAATGAGATTATCTACCCAACTGAGCACAAGCTTGCTCGTGTTTTTAATATTTGTGTTTGCTGGTTCGTTTATTATTAACGTAAAGCTTACGCGAGAGTATGTTAACGATCAATTAGCTACTCATGCCCAAGATACCGCTACATCGCTTGGACTATCTGTAACACCCTATTTATCTGAGTCCAATGGAATAGCCACTGCCGAGACCATGGTTAATGCTATTTTCGATAGAGGCTTTTATCAATATATAACCATTACCGATATGGAAGGTAACTTATTGATTGAAAGGCGTAACCCAAAAACCGTTGAGACTGTTCCCACCTGGTTTACCGATATGGTAGAAATTACTCCACCTGTTGAAAAAACCGAATTAAATGATGGTTGGACGATAGCCGGTGAGCTAGCCGTTCAAAGCCACCCAGGCCTTGCAAATAAAACACTGTGGGAAAGTGTAAAGCAAAGTGCGTTTATGTTCTTTGCAGCGTTTGTTCTAGCCTATATCGTTCTTATATTTATCATCAGTGCTATAACTAGGCCTCTAAATACGGTTGTTAGTAAAATTGACGACATTCAAAATCAAAAGTTCTCTCAAATAGACTATACCCCCTTCACTAAAGAGTTAGGCTTTATAACCACAGCGGTTAATAGACTGTCACTTTCTATTGAAGCAATGTTTAAAGAGCTGACTCAAAAGGTTGAACATTTTAAAGCACAAGCCTATGAAGATAGCTTAACCGGCTTATCTAATAGAAATGCATTTACACGGCATATGAAAGCTCTGCTAAGTAATACAGCAAACAGCGACGACGGCTACATCATTATTGCTCGACTTGCTCATTTAAACACCATTAATACCAAACTGGGTGCTCAAGAGGGTGATGCGTATGTATCTAGTGTGGCACAGAAGCTCGAGCAAATAATGAATAGCTTTCCTGAAAAGTCATTCCTCTTCAGGGTGTCTGGTGCAGACTTCGTAATGATCACAGAGGCCACATCTCAAAGCGAGTGTGAAAATCGATTACAAACTTTTAGTGAAGCACTGGTTAGTGTGAATCCGCTTAAAGATGGTTCTAAAGCGCTATGGATGGGAGTTACTAAATTTACCGATGACCAATCTTTTTCAGAGATAATGGAAAATGCTGATAGCGCACTGATGGCAGCCACTAAACAAGAGAAAGGCTGGCAGTTTGCCTCTGAGCTTACTTTTATTAACAGTAATACCGCGTGGCGAGAACGACTGAATGATGTTTTAGAGTTGCAATATGCTGATATTCTCGTTCAGCCTGTTATGAACGTGAGAGAAAATTGTCCAACGTATTTTGAGGCCTTTGCGCGGTTTAAAGACAAGAACACAGGAAGCATTATTCCAATGTCTCAGCTTATTCCCGCTTCTGAACGTCTTAACTTAATTCCTGAGGTGGATAAGCTAGTCGTTAGTTTAATATTGCAAAAACTACCTGGCACCTCCCGAAATATTGCAGTCAATATTGCTAATGCCTCTATTGCAAACACGGCGTTTAGGCAGTGGTTAATAGATACTTTGGCTCATCATGCTAAATTGTGTAAGCAACTCGTGTTTGAAATTGAAGACTCTGCGTTAATACATCACAAAGAACAGTCAATAACATTGGCAAATGCATTAATCGAAAAAGGATGTCGAGTTACCGTTGAACATTTTGGTGACAATCTTGCATCACTTACAGGATTACGTGCCATTCAGCCCGATTTTGTAAAAATTTCTGGCAAACTTACGAAAGGAATTCATACTGACAAAGATAATTTATTGTTTGTAAGTAGCCTTTTGAGTGTTGCCCGCAGCTTGGGAATATCGGTTATTGCTGAGTTAATTGAAAATGAAGCAGAGTCAGTGGCGCTGTCTTCAGCTGATGTTCAATTTCAGCAAGGTTTTTACTTTGCAAAGCCCACGTTATGGCAGTTATAGGGCGCATTACATTAAGATATGTATAGTGCAGAAAATAGCAGCACATATCGCGCATTTGATATACAATGTCACACAATCTTAGTTAGAAACTAAGTAGAATTTTCCGGAGATGTTATGAGAAACACTTTTTTTGTATCGTTAATTGTTGGCGCGGCATTGTTATTTTCTACGTTAGCAAGTGGCCAATCATCCTCAATTCAGCCTGGCACCCAAGTAAGAGGGCTATTAATAAACGAAGTTGAAGCAGGAAAAGCATTAGGTATCGCTTCTAGTGAAGTCAGTGAAACAGTGCTGAGTGAAGGTTTATTCTTTGCAGCCGCAGGTTTTGCATATTTAGAACAAAACCGAGAATCATATGAAAATATGGTGACATTACTGAACGGGAATGCAACTGGATTCGAGATTGCTATTGCTGGTTTAGACCAAATGCCAGATGTGCCTAGCCAAGTGGTAACGATAGCGATGATATTCTTCCCAGAAAGTGCAGATGAAATTTACAGTATTGCATCTCAAATGGGTGTGTTAAGTGAAGATGACGCTTTGCTAGCCGCAATTAATGCAGGTATAGATCCAACAACATTAACAGCCACGGCTGCAGGTGCGGATGGAAATTCTGTATCACCTTTAGGTGTTGGCACAGGTGCTGCTGGTGCTGGCGGTGGCGATACTACTGTTTCAGCTAACTAAATAGGCAAAACGCAATCGCTTTTTAAGGTACTGATGTAGTTGAAAGTACAACCCTTCCAAAAAACCGAAAAGTTTCTTTTCGGTTTTCTTTTATTTACGTTGTTTTGGCTCCCCCTTGCGCTTGGTACCAATCGCCCTTGGGCTTGGTCACTAATGCAAGTATCCCTATTTATGCAGGGCGCCTTGTTAGTGCTTATCCACCATGGTTCATATGCTAATTGGTACACAACCTATAAGAAATACATTTGGGTGTGGGCGGCGTTTTTAATATGGCAACTCATTAATATAACTCCATTACCCTTCTTTATCATTGAATTAGTAAGGCCTGAGAGATTACACGGCTTTATTACACAGCACTCATTATTTGCGCCTTCACACGAAAAGCCGTGGCTCTCATTAAGTTTTGATATTGGGCAAAGTCATATTACTTTCATGAAGTCATTGGCCTATTGCTTTTTGTTTTTTATTTCCCTTTCACTTATCAATACATCTAAACGACTTAAGGCGACGCTAATCACCCTTAGCGCAGCGGGTATATTTCAGGCTATCTACGGCTCTGTAGAAGTATTATCGGGTATGCAGCAAAGCATGCTGTTTGACTTACCAGTAACACACATCGCTACTGGCAGTTTTGTCTATAAAAATCACTACGCAAATTACTTATTACTTTCATTAAGTGCAGCTATTGGCTATTTAATAGCAAGCCTACACCTTACTCACAATTCGACGAAGCGAGAACGCTTACGTAGAATGATAAAATTCTGGCTAAGTAATAAAGTATTGTTTCGTATTGGTATCATTATAATGGTAATCGCGTTGGTGATGTCTCGCTCTAGAATGGGCAATAGCGCGTTCTTTATTAGCATGACACTTACCGCAACGCTTGGCCTTATTTACTTCAAGCCGAGACAAAAAAGCTATGTCACGCTGTTTGTAAGTATGCTTATTATAGATATTCTTATTGTAAGTAGTTTATTTGGACTAAAGCAGGTTCAAGAGCGACTTGAGCAAACGAGCTTCGCTCAGGAGAGTAGAGACGAAGTAATTGCCGATTCAGTTCCCTTATTGGCAGACTATCCATTGTTAGGCTCTGGCGGTGGTACGTTTTACACTCTTTACCCACGAGTTCAGAACGAAAAAATTCAACACTTTTATGATCATGCTCATAACGAATATCTTCAGTTTGCGCTAGAATTTGGTTTTGTAGGCGTAGCGTTACTCGGCTTATTAGTTGTTCTCTGTACTGTCTGTAGTTTTAGGGCAATTCGAAAAAGACGGCATCCACTGCCTAGAGGTGCAGCCTTTGCAAGCTTTATGGCCGTTATTGGCATGGCGCTTCATGCAACAGTCGACTTTCCTTTACAAGCTACTGCAAACGCAGCCTACTTTGTTGTTCTTCTTTCACTAGGCATAATCAGCAGTGAGATTTCAATGCGAACGAAAGTGAAAAATGTTGAGCAACATTAACATATGCTTTTATTCTGCTAACTGGCTATTAAAGGATTAAACGTGGTTCTTAAAATCAAACGCCCCATCAATGAAGAGCCTAACGTGCAACACATGCTTGAACGTATGCCTAAAAAGGTGGCGCAATCGTTTTCTAATGAGCAGCTAACTCATTTAAATACCGCTCTGGCCGGAAGGCGCTGGGGTAGTCACAAAGTCGATTTGAGGGGCACCCTAGGCTTTTTTAAAAGTCGCTATTATTTTGTTTTATTGGCAGGCAAAGACAAGCGCGACTTATCAAGAGCAGAGCAACGCATGGGCCGCTTTGCGCTAGCCGCAGCGGTTACACTATTTATTTGCACTTCACTGTTACTTGGTTTAGTACTGCTTTATATATTAAAGAGTTGGATGGGAATAAACCTATTTGAAGATTTTTCACTAGGCTTGTGGGACTACTTAAAATCTCTAAAGTAAAAAGAGTTCATTCGATTACAACGATTATCACTTCAATTAAGTACCGCTGAAAATAGCGCTTAAGCCTTTTTCCTAACTGCATAACGACGTTTTTGTTACTTATTGTAAGTAATACATCCAGGAATTTGCTTTCTCACCGAATACTGCGATGATTTAAGCCATCGGCACGCCGTTGTCTCTAGTGCTTTATCTGTTATGCTTTGCACTATTCGTTGCCTACTTAGTGGATTCTGCAGCCCTAAATCTAGGTGCTTAGTCAGTATGGGTTTAACGTTCACATAATGAATGCTTCTGGCTTCGTACATACTTAAGCCAAACTCAGAAATAAAGCTATGCAATACAGCATCTTGAGGGCCTACTTCCTGTGCTGTGGCTAAGTAGTGATAAAACTCATCATCCACTTCATTTAGCTTCCACTTAGACGACGCTAAACCAACCCAACTTGCAGCCCAATAAGGCCTCAGCAGTATGCTTTGTTGATAGCTGCTTATAGCGTCATTAAGATATTGGTTACTGTTGTCGCTACCCGTGTAGGCAAGCCACTCGTATACCTGCCCTCTCATTTGAAAGTACAGCGAATTCTCAGAAAAATACCTAATTGATGTGTCAATTTTAGCGAGAGCAGCGTTAGCTTTTTCAACACTTACCTCATTTGGCTCGCGCTGCCACTGTTCAACGTTATTTTTTACACTGTAGTAAGCGTTGCTCGCTAGAAAAAATTGAGCGCTCCAGTATGCGCCCCAAAAACCTATCAACACGGTGGCATACTTTGCAAGAGCCGCAATCTTAAAAAGCGATATGTATTTTGAGAAGCGAATAGCCATTGAGTTGTTAGTCATAAATTAGTTGCATTTTTGACAATAGCAGCGGGCGTAGATACAAAAATTTCTTCAGCATAGTCTACGTCAAATTCAGCAACGCTTTCATATGCTGCTCTCATATCGTTTGGCCGCCTCACCAAATCATGAGTATCTGATGCCACCACATGAAACGCTTTTTTCTGAAGCAAAGACCCTGCAAAAGATTGAACATTTTCTCCAAACCTTCCAGTAATTGCTCCCGCTGTAGCCTGAAATTTACAGCCCAAACGCTGAAGCCATAAAAATTTATGCTGTTCGGCTAGCAACTCCCGATTTCTCTCAGGGTGAGCAATTAAGGGTTGAACGTCGTTCCTCAATAGCCATTTTACTAGTGCATCTAGTCCTTGAGGTAAGTGGCTATGGGGCATTTCTAAAAGCAGCACTCGCTTACCGTTTAATGCACCTAAAAATGGCAGCTGATTTTGCTTCAGCCATATAGGAATGAACTCATTGACACGCACTTCAGCTGCAAATGAGAGGGAAAGAGGAATATTTTTTTGCGCTACGCTTTGACTAAATTCACCAAACGCACTTTCAATAGTCGCGTAAGTATTGTCAAAAAAGCCTTTGTGTATGTGCGGTGTGCACACCATATGTGAAATACCGTTATCAACGGCCTGCTGAGCCATTTCAAGGGCAATGTCTAAAGATCTGGCACCGTCATCGATGCCAGGTAATATATGGCTATGAACGTCTATCAAATAATACTGTTAGCTATTTTTATGACTGGTATATCCATATTGGTCATAAAAACCTGCATACCTTTTTGCTACATCAGATTTGCGTAAGTCTACTTGATTTAATACCACTCCATCAAGACGATGTCCAACTTGAAGGAATCGAGATAACCCAGTATTGATCACCTTCTCACTCGTACTGTCGGCACGAACAACGTAAATAATGGAATCACAGGAATTAGCCACCACCATAGAATCACTTACAGCCTGCGTCGGCGCCGTGTCGACAACCACGTATTTATACTGCTTTTTCAATTCTACAATTAGCGCTTCAAACCCTTTATCAGACAATAGCTCCTGTGGGTTTGAAGGGATGGTGCCAGCAGTAAGAATATCTATATTTGACTCTTCGTCTGTTATCAAGCATTCATCAAACGTATGAGTTTTTAAGATGAGGTTGGCTACCCCTGGCTGATAGTTTGGTACGTTGAACTGTTTTCCTACAGTCGGTCGGCGTAAATCGGCATCTATCAAAATTGTTTTATCAAGTTGTCCAAGCGCGAAGGCTAGGTTAATAGAAACCGTTGTTTTACCCTCTTTCGGAACGCTGGAGGTCACCATTATTGCTTGTCTGTCTTTATCTAAGTTAAGCAATGATAAGCTGGTACGTAAGGTACGGACAGACTCAGCAAACTGATGTTTTTTGCCATCGAAGAATGAGCGTATTGGTAAATCGGTCTTTTTCTTATGAGAAAGCCAAGGAATAAGACCTAGCATGCGCTGGCCTAACTTACGCTCTACATCCTCCACAGAACGAATACCGCTATTTAATGTTTCCATTGCAATAGCTAAAAACACACCAAAACCCATACTAAAAACAAATGCAGCACCAATAAGGAGTTTTTTGTTTGGTTTAGATGGAATGTAATTGGGCATCGCCGTATCTAAAACCCTAGCATTGGCTGACTCAAACCCACCAAGCTCATCGGTTTCTTTTAAACGGGTGAAAAAGGAGTTGTAAAGTTGTTGATTGATATCAACTTCTCGTTGCAAGCCTTTACGTTGATTATCTAATGTCGATAAGGCCCTAAATTCTGATTTAGCACGCTCTACTTCTTTCTGTAGTTGCATCAAGCGCTCTTCTGAAACTTGGTATTGTGTAGTAATACTGGTTATTAAATCGCGTATTTGGCTGTTAAGCGTTTCCCGTATTGAAGAAAGTTCTGCATTTACCGCGATCATTTTAGGGTGTTTTGGACCAAATACTTTACTAAGCTCGTTCACACGAGTCATCGCTTTCGCCTCGTCTCGTCGAACTCCTTGAATAGTTGGGTGATTCAATACTTCAGGCAGTTTTGACACATCATCAAGAGAGGTATCATTTCGAGTCTGGCGGTAAATTACTGCATTTAGTTTTAATGCGGTTTGCGCATCGAGAAGTTGCCCGCTCAAACGCTCTAGCTCTTCTGCCGCTAACCCTACTACTCCGTCAATATTGACTACCTGATTTTGCTCATAAAACTTTTCTAGATTTCGCTCTGCAATATCAAGCTTTTCTTTAAGTCCCTCTAAGCTTTCTGTTAAAAACGACGTTGCCTTTGCTGTCATATCGAGCTTGGCTTGCAAGTAATTTTCTATGTAGACATCTGCGATAGTATTAGCAATTGTGGCAGACAAAGTAGAAGATGGTGTGGTAACTGAAATTTCCATAACTTGGGTATTATCTACCATCTTAATAGTTACAGACTTCATTAAAATAGAAACTGCTTGGCGTTTTTTCTTCGCTAAAAGCTCACTTTCAGTGAGAATAACCGCCTCTTCTTGTGGAAGAAACGGCAGAAATTCCGCTGCCTGAGTTTTTATGTTATCAATAAAACCAGGTCCTTCCTCAACAGGCATGAAAACAGGGTTGTCATATAGCGAAATACTCTCAACTGTCCTTTCAGCCACTTGGCGTGAGCGCAATATTTCATATTGCGTTTGCATATAGTCTTTGCGTTTAGTATCTAAGCCGTATACCTCTTCAATAGAGACCACATTTGCTTTTTCAGACTCCACTAATATTGTCGTTGCCGACGTATACATTGGTGTCATTCTCATCACCAACAGAGCAACAAGGATCGTAAACGCTATAGCTAACGACGTAATTCTAAATGCGTAGCGCTTTATAATTCCAAAGTAATGAGCGATATCGATGGTTTCGTTTTCGAACACACCATTATTCAGCTCTTCCCTGCTATTAACTGCCATTTTTGTTCCTAAACATCAATAAATTAGAAAAAGCGTTGATTAATGGTGATGATGTCACCGGGTTGTATCATATCGCTGACAGTGACCGTAAATTCAAAGGTCTGTCCGTCTTTTTCTCTCACAATAGAAATTTTATCACGCGCAGCTCTTTCAGTATAACCGCCGGCAAGCGCTGCGGCCTTATTAACTGACAAGCCCGGTTGATAAGGATATCCACCAGGCCTTTTCACTTCACCGTCAATGAAAAACGGACGGTATTCAACAATTGTTACAGATACAGACGGGTTAACAAGGTAATCTCCAAGCAACCCGTTATAAATGAGTTGCTCTACCTCTGCCGCAGTCAGCCCTACTAGCTTAACTTCACCCAAAAATGGATAGTTGATGGTGCCCACATCAGGCAGCCTAACCTCCATAGAAAGGTCGTCTTGGCCAAAAACACTTATGTTAACTCTATCGCCAGAGCCCAGCTGGTATTGGCTCATGCTCAAGTTCCCCTGTTGGGCTTGAACAAATGAACACATAAAACTAAAGAAAATAACTGATACTAGCGATACTGCATAACGTTTCACAGCGTTACCTCTGCCGATATACCCACTACATTTCTGTCGTAACCTATAAGCGCACGGTTACTGTCTCTATCATCTAGCTGGTAAAATAAAGAAAAACTTAACCAACGTCTTGCATTATAGTTTAACGCAGCTGAATAGCGCATTAGTTCATCATCTCGATTGGCAAGTACGCTGTCGGTAAGTACGTATTCATCGTCAATTTTAGCAATACTTACAGACGAACTTAAGCGTTCAAGCCACTCATGATTCCATGATGCTGTATAATCTCTACCGCGAATAAAGTTACCTTCGCCGTTGGTTTCTCTTGTGTCTGCACTTGTAGAGAATTTAAACGTAGAGTATGAAACAGGCTGCCACTCAACACCTACTTCCCAATCTGTGCCATAAAAGGTACTTCTGGTCGCTGCTTTAAAGTCTTTTTCTTTATAGCCCGCTTTTGCAAACCCAGTGGTAGCGGCAGTAGTTTCCCAAGTAACACCCACTAAGATACGAGTCTCATCACTATCACGGGTCGTAACTCCCTGTTGATTATCATATCTCACGTAGCTTTGAGTAACATCGAGCACCATATTGGTGGCAGACCCAATTCTGTAGGCCAATTCAGCACCCGCTCTGCTAATTACTCGGTCGCGAATTAGGTAAGCTTGTTCGCTTCTGTCATAGTCGAGTGTTTGTCTGTTAGCTTTAAAAGTAATCATGCCGTCAGACGATGCTGCACCATACATGTACTCACCACCAACAAATGTACTTTTATACCGATCTGGAGTTGCTATATTAGTGCCAAGACCTAACGAGAAACCAGTACCCCGATCTTCATGGCCGTCTTCATATTGCGCTAAAGCATTAACGCGATGACGACTGTTTAACTCAAAGTCACCTGAAGCTTCAAAAAAGTGGTCGGTATAATCGTCAGCACTACTTGAAAAATAGACGCCACGTTCGAGTCGATAACCAAATTGAACAGGGTTTCCGTCGAGCTCTGTTGCTGCAATAACCTCTGGCGAAAAAATCGCTCTCCAGCTGTAAATTTCTGGCAAGTCATCACGAGCATAGGCCACATTATCAACATAGCTCATCGACGAATTTAAAGAGGGAATGATGTCAAATTGCCCAGCCTCTATTCTTCCAGCTTCCTGCGCAAAAACATTGGTGGGTGCTGTGGCGCAAATTGCCGACATCACTGCTATGTTTCGTGTCCATCTCAACATTAGTTTTCCTCTATTTTAAATCCGAATGAGCCATAACTGTGCATAAAGCAAACACCGCTGCTTCAAAAGAAAGCAACCTGAGTACTTTAGCGTAACTTTTTTGCATATTTTTGAAATAAATATGTCTTTTTTCTACAAACACACCTGATATCTAGCCAAATAATGAGTTAATGCTTCAAAACTAATGCAAACAACGCGCCCATTAACTATATTCACTACTTTAAAACATGGCTTGATAAAGTCGTTCTTCATAAGCCTAGCCGATTGAAGTGATTGCGAGGCTTTTGCAATTATTATTTACCAGGTGGTGTGTTTTCAAATAGGTTACCGCTGTGCTCGTAATAAACCTTTTATAAGAGCTTATGCTATCTCATTTATTGCTAACATGGAAAGATTTAACAGATAAAGATGTAGTTGCGACAGCGGATCTGTAATACTATTTGTAATAAAATTACATAAAAGACACGGTGTGATACCGAGTGGGATTAAAGTTAATCAAAATCGGCTGACATTCGTTTCATTTTGTAGAAAATTGAATAGATTTTTGTTGTGAATTCAGTTGCCAAGTAGTGGCGCAATTCTTGCCCGTCGTTATTCTCAGTTAGATAACGCGACAGCAGCAACAAATATTCGAGCTGTTTTTTAAGATAATTGAAGCAATTTTACAACCAACTGAGTATTTCGAGACATTTATTAATGGATAATAAAGAAGAATCTAATAAGGCGTTAAAGTCTCATTCTATGGAGCCCTCGGGGAATGCTGGCTTAATAGTAAGGAATCAGAGCGGCTTCTCTACGTTCTATCGGATTGTAGACCTTGCTATCGTAACCATGCTCTACTATGCCAGTGCGATGTATTTTGGGTCTACCATTGATGCCGCTAGCCTACTTCTTCTATTCATCAACGTAGTTTGTTTCCAAATTTCTGCCGAAGGTGTAGAGCTGTATCGCTCTTGGCGTGGTCATGGAACGCAAGAAATGCTTAGAGCAGCAGCCATAACCTGGGCTATTAGTATATTTGCAACGCTTACCCTAGGGTATTTTTTCGTTTCCGAAATCAGTATTTCCTCAACTGCAATATTGCTCTGGTTTGCTTCATCTTTTGTCATGCTCATTGTATGGCGTTACGTTATGCGGAAATTTTTATTTAAAATCCGCAAAAGCGGGCACAATTCCAGACGCTCTATCGTTATTGGTGCTACACAGCTTGGCGCAAATGTCGCTCTACAAATTCAAAACAACGAACATTTGGGCATTCGCTTTAACGGGATTTTCGACGACCGAAGTGGTGATAGACTCCAGCACGAACTACAAAGTACGGTTTTAGGAAAAATAGACGATGCTATTGAGATGGCAAAACGCAATGAGGTTGACTATATATACATTGCATTGCCCATGAGCGCAGAAAACCGTATTCGCTCAATTTTAGAACAGTGTAGCGATACCACCGCAAGTGTTTATGTTATTCCAAACTTCTTTATGTACAACCTATTGAACGCTCGCTGGCAAACTGTTGGTAATGTGCAAGCGTTAAGTGTTTACGACACTCCATTTCAGGGCGCCAGTGATGTATTAAAGCGTATGGAAGACATAGTCTTGAGTATTGCCATTCTTATATTAATTTCCCTTCCTATGCTTTGCATAGCTGCAGCGGTAAAAGCGACGTCTAAAGGGCCGGTTATATTCAAGCAAAAACGCTATGGGTTAGATGGTAAGCAAATTACGGTTTATAAATTTCGCTCTATGACAACCCAAGACAACGGGCCAGTAGTAAAACAGGCCACTAAGAATGATGCCCGCTTAACAAAGATAGGTGGCTTTTTACGACGAACATCGCTTGACGAACTACCGCAATTTATTAATGTATTGCAAGGCAAAATGTCTATTGTAGGCCCCCGCCCGCACGCAGTTGCTCATAATGAAGAATATAGAAAGATAATTACAGGCTATATGCTGCGACACAAAGTTAAGCCTGGTATCACCGGCTGGGCTCAAGTAAACGGTTTGCGTGGAGAAACGGAAACCACTAACAAAATGGTACAAAGAGTCGAATACGACTTAGATTACATTCATCGCTGGTCTATTTGGTTCGATATGAAGATTATTTTTATGACCGTATTCAATGGATTCTTAAATAAAAACGCATACTAGAAAACCGGATATGTTTAGCGCAGAGAGTCCATCTCTGTGCTCTTGTTTACACTTAGATTTACTTCTTTTACCTGTTTAATCTTGCTCATCGGTTTGGGCAAAGTCACACATGGTGCAGCCTAAGCAAAACTATCAATACTTCAACGAGCAATGAAACAGCCATTCTTCAACAACATTTCGCTTTATATTAGCTAATTCGTGCGCTCGTTTGCGTACGCTTGAACTAAAATTATATGGTTTACCAACTTATTCAGCACAGCAAAGGTTTATAGCTTAGGTATTGTTTTACCCTGCTTTACATCCGTTTTTCTTTCGATAACGTGAAAAATCTGTGCGCACATTCACTACTGAGGTTTATTTGGAGGTTTGAATGCTGAAGAGTTCAGAATCTTTGGTGTTCAGGGGTTCGGCTGTTCGGCTGTTCGGCTGTTCGGCTGTTCGGCTGTTCGGACATAGATAAAAGCAATTGTTTGCTAGTGATATTTCAACTTCGAATACTTATATTGCGGAAAAGAAAAAGGCGAGCATCCTGCTCGCCTTTCCCCGAAAGAACTTAAACTTAATTAGTTAATAATTAAGCTAATGCGCCTTTAGCCGCTTCGACTAGTGCGCTAAAAGCTGCTTTGTCATGAACTGCGATGTCGGCAAGGATCTTACGATCGATTTCAACAGACGCTTTCTTCAAACCGTTAATGAAACGGCTGTATGACAAACCATTTTGACGTGACGCAGCATTAATACGTGCAATCCATAACTGACGGAATTGACGTTTACGCTGACGACGGTCGCGGTAAGCATATTGACCAGCTTTAGTTACAGCCTGTACCGCTACGCGATAAACTCGTGAACGAGCGCCGTAATACCCTTTTGCCTGCTTGAGGACTTTTTTGTGACGAGCACGTGCAACCGTGCCGCGTTTTACTCTAGCCATTCTTTAGTCTCCTAAGTCTTAAACGTACGGCAACATGCGCTGAACTAATTTAGTATCAGAATCATGAACCAATTTTTTGCCACGTAACTGGCGTTTACGCTTAGTACTCTTCTTAGTCAGAATGTGACGTAAGTGAGACTGCTTGCTTTTAAAGCGACCAGAGCCCGTTTTCTTGAAACGCTTGGCGGCACCGCTTACAGATTTCATTTTAGGCATTGCTAAAACTCCGCATTGTTTTGTATCGACATGTTCAGCGTGCAGTCGCTTAATTGTCGGTTAATGTTTGCAGCAAGGTGTTTCAGGGTGCAGATTCCCGAAAACTTTAGACCATTACTACTTCTTAGTTGGGGCTAGCACCATAATCATCTGGCGGCCTTCCACGCGACGTGGAAAAGATTCGCAGTTTGCGATCTCTTCTAAATCGTTTTTAACGCGATTTAGTAGGTCTATACCGATGTCTTGGTGCGCCATTTCACGTCCGCGGAAGCGGATTGTGACTTTGGCTTTATCACCACCTTCGAGAAAGCGACGCAGGTTGCGCAGTTTTACCTGGTAATCGCCTTCATCAGTGCCAGGGCGAAATTTAATCTCCTTGACCTGAATTTGCTTTTGTTTCTTCTTCTGTTCTTTCTGAGCTTTACTCTTTTCGAAGACGAACTTGCCATAGTCCATAACTTTACAGACTGGCGGCTCAGCATTCGGACTGATTTCTACAAGATCTAAGGTAGCTTCTTCCGCTAGCTGCGTTGCTTCAGCGAGTGAAACTACGCCAACCTGTTCTCCGTCTTTGCCAATTAAACGTACTTCTTTGGCTTTAATCTCATCGTTAATGCGGGCTTTGTCGCCCTGAGCCTTATTGTTAGCGCCTTTAATGTGGTATTCCTCCAAACATTTAATTCTTTCGTTTGTTTTTGTGATGCTGGATATCAGCAATTATTAAAAGCCAAAAACAAACTCCGGTGTGCATTATACACAAATTTTGCTCAACTACTTAATGGTCTTTGCCATAACTTCTTGTTGAGACATGGCAATAAAGTCTTCCAGGCTCATTTTGCCTAGGTCATCGCCGCGACGTGAGCGCACTGCTACTTCGCCCGATTCCATTTCTTTATCGCCTACTACTAGCATATATGGGATACGCTTAAGTGTGTGCTCACGGATTTTAAAGCCAATCTTCTCATTTCTCAAGTCAGACTTTGCTCTAAACCCTAAATCATGCAGTTTTTTTACACAATCTTGCGCATAATCTGCCTGTTTGTCAGTAATATTCATTACTACCACCTGTTGTGGTGCTAACCACAACGGATAAAAACCGGCAAACTCTTCGGTAAGTATACCGATGAAACGCTCTAACGAACCCAAAATCGCTCTGTGGATCATGACAGGTACTTTACGTTCGCCATCTTCAGCAACATAAGTAGACCCTAAACGACCAGGCATCGAGAAATCGAGCTGCACAGTACCACATTGCCATGCTCTGTCTAGACAATCGTGCAAAGTAAATTCAATTTTAGGACCGTAGAACGCACCTTCACCAGGCTGATATTCAAATTCAATATCGTTGGCCTTTAATGCTTCAGCTAGTGCCGCTTCCGACTTATCCCAAATTTCATCAGCCCCTACTCGCTTTTCAGGTCGCGTAGATAGCTTTACTGCCACTTTGTCGAAACCAAATGCTGCATAGGTCTCATACACCATTCTTATACAGCCGCTAACCTCTTCTAAGATCTGCTCTTCTGTACAAAAAATATGAGCATCGTCTTGGGTAAACCCACGAACACGCATTAAACCGTGCAGTGCGCCTGATGGTTCGTTGCGGTGGCAACAACCAAATTCAGCCATACGTAGCGGTAAATCGCGGTACGACTTAAGACCTTGGTTAAATATTTGAACGTGTCCTGGGCAGTTCATCGGCTTAACCGCATACTCGCGCTTTTCCGACTCAGTAGTAAACATGTTTTCTGCGTACTTGTCCCAGTGTCCACTTTTTTCCCACAAGCTGCGGTCCATCATTAATGGGCCTTTTACTTCGTCGTAGTTGTATTGGCGAAGTTTTGTGCGAATGAAACTTTCTAATTCGGTGTATATAGACCAACCGTCATTGTGCCAAAACACCATTCCTGGCGCTTCTTCTTGCCAATGGAATAAGTTTAGTGCTTTACCAATTTTACGGTGATCACGCTTTTCAGCTTCTTCAAGTCGTTGTAAATACGACTTCAATTGTTTTTTATCTGCCCATGCTGTGCCGTAAATACGCTGCAGCATTTTGTTATCGCTATCGCCGCGCCAGTAAGCGCCTGCCACTTTCATTAGCTTAAAGTGATGGCAAAACTTCATGTTTGGTACGTGAGGGCCGCGACACATATCGGTGTATTCTTCATGAATGTAAAGCGCTGGGCGATCATCCTTGCTGATATTTTCATCAAGAATTTGAATTTTATAGTCTTCACCGCGCTCTGCAAAGGCATCGCGAGCTTCTTGCCAACTCACTTTGTTTTTTACAACGTTGTAGTTCGTTTTGGCAAGCTCTAACATACGCTTTTCAAGTTTGGCTAAATCTTCCTGAGTCAGGCTTTCTTCCATATCAACATCGTAGTAAAACCCGTTGTCGATAATGGGTCCAATTGCCATTTTTGTATTGGGCCAAAGCTGCTTAATGGCATGGCCTAACAAGTGAGCACAGCTGTGGCGCAGAATATCTAATCCGTCGTCGTCTTTGGCGGTAATGATTTGAAGCTGTGCATCAGCGTCAATCATGTCTACAGCGTCAACAAGCTCGCCGTTTACTTTACCGGCAATCGTTGCTTTGGCTAAACCAGGGCCAATGTCGTTTGCAACGTCGAGTACAGAAACAGCGTTGTCGAAAGCGCGTTGGCTTCCATCAGGAAGGGTAATTACAGGCATGAATGTTCCTTTACAGTGGTGACGCCTACTCTGCGCCACTTGCATATTTAAAGTTTGAGCGTGGAATACGCTATTCGTATTTTTCCAACGTTGGCATTTATCCGGTTAACACCACTAATTTTAGTAGAGTTCGTTTGCACATAATAAATAGCGACAAAAGATAACGACAAAGCAAAACGTTGAATTATTAATATGTTTTCGATGGCCGATTATAACGAGTGTATGCACAACTTCAACGATGAAAACGGGTTTCATCAACTAATTGGCAAACAATCGCTTGTTTTAAGTGCGATCCGTTACGGAAATTGCCTGTTTGTGGGTTTTATACAGCGGCAGTTCTCGCCATTGAGGAGCGACTGGCCGCTTTACCGAAACCTTTTTCCTAAACTATAGCAATACCACCCCAGTGAAAAAAAATGACAATCAAAGAAAACCAATCTATCAGCTTTACCCTATTTTGAACCACGGGTTATTATTCGGTGTTCATTGTATCGTTTTAGCAAAAGACATTGTTGGCGATATTCAGCGCAGGAAATACGCTAAGCGTAAATTCAACAAAGTGAGTTTTTATGGAAGACAACGGCCTTAATGCACGTGAAGCCGCAGATACTGATAAGCAGCACGTAACACCTGTGGCGTTAATTACTGGCGCGGCAAAGCGAATTGGCGCAACAATAGCTCGGCGGATTCATGAATGTGGATATGCTGTTATTATTCATTTTTCAACGTCTTCAGATGAAGCGAACACCCTAGTAAACGAACTCAATCAAACTCGCAAAAACTCCGCCGCTTGCCTTCAAGGCGATCTATGCGACAAAGATAGCGTACAAAGTTTAGCAATGCAGTCGGTTGCCATTTGGGGGCGATTAGACTTGCTGGTAAACAATGCATCGAGCTTTTACCCCACGCCTCTTGGCGAGATTACCGAAGAAGACTGGTCATCATTGGTGGGCAGTAATGTTAAAGGGCCCTTATTTTTGTCTCAAGCATTAACGCCAGCACTCACCCAAAGTAATGGCAGCGTTATAAATATGATAGATATGCACATTGATAGGCCACTGCCTAAACACAGCGTGTACCTACTGGCAAAGGCTGGATTGGCATCACTCACGCGCTCTATGGCGATAGATCTTGCGCCAAATGTGCGCGTAAACGGCATTGCCCCCGGTGCCATACTGTGGCCTGAACGAGAAATGGATGAAGAAGACAAAAAGCGGCTACTCGATAGCGTTCCACTTCGCCGGCTTGGAAACCCTGAAGATATCGCTGAAACACTCATGTTTCTTGTATCTGCACCCTATATCACTGGGCAAATTATTTATGTGGATGGCGGCAGAAGTCTTTACACCAGCGCCGAAATATAGCTAAAGAGCTCAATGACAAAGAGACGCACTATCTATGATGAAGCTTCAATCTTTTATCTTCTTTAAGCAGTTCACATCGCTTTTTACACTAATTCGTCGGTGTATGGCCATTGCTACAGCGATGGCTCTGCTGTCGGGATGTTTTGGGCAAGAAACGGTAAAAGATAGCCTAGAAAATTATCAGAGTAGACTGTCTCGCGTGTTAGACGCTCCTTTGCCCGAAACGGTGGTAAGCCCATTGCCCAAACTGACCGATGGCTCGCAGTTTAAATACAACATAGCAGGGTTGAGCATAAACTTACGGGAGTTTTACGCAATACAAGACTGTGAGCTTGGCCGAGTTGTTGCCGAACGCAATACGTCTCTTGGTAAAAGTCAGCTTCCCTCTCAGCGCTTAGTGTATGAAAGTAAGCTGCTGTCTGTATTTTCAGCCTGTGAAAACTCACTGAGAGAAATCGATACAAAGCTCGCTGATACGCTGGCTGCGTGGAAAGAGGCCAAAGAGGCAGACTATACACAAAGCTGGGCTAATCTTATTCAAACCAGTAAAGAATTGCGCTTAGGTTTGAATAGCCCAGAACGTTTACTTGCCACTGAAAACAACAAAGATGCGTTGGCAAGTATCAACAGTTTGTATTTTTTAGATGAGTTGATATCACCCAACGCTTTGGGTAACAGCATTAATAGCGGCGAGTTAGAAACACAGCTTAAGATAATTCTTTCATCGCGGTTGCCTGCTAGTTTATGGCAAACACAACACACTCTCGCCACCACTTTGCCAAAGCTGACCGAGTCTCTTACCCCTCAACTCAATGCCATCGCGTGCCCCGAGGGACGCGCAAGTGATACAGCCAAAATTCTTCGCAACGTGTTTTATCTATTTTTTATTGAAGAAATTCAGCCGGTGGGCAGCTTGATAAATAACTATCACTATAAGCTTGTGCCGTTGTGGGAAAAGTGGCAGCAAAATCCGGTGCTTCACAGCTCATTTAAGCGCTATATCAACCAGCAAGCTAACATAGGATTTACTTCTTACAGCAGTGCCATGCAGGACCACGTTTCTATGTGGCAGCAGTTTTTAGGCCGCTGTAATTTGTCTCCTGTAGCTTAAGCGGGCTAGCCAGGGCCGCTTAGCAACAGCTAAAACTCACAGGCTCTGGTATAACCACTAAATCTACTGCCACACTCTGTAATACATTGCATAAGCAATTGGAATCGTGGAATACTCTTTCCATATACCTAGATATAACATGGCATAACTGCCGATGAGCCATTAAAAAACTATGACTGATAAGCGTGCTGATAAAAGCCCAAACGACGTGTTAGAGCAAATAGCCCAGCACTATGCAACGCTGTCTCCTGCGGGCAAAGCTATAGCGCATTATCTGCAGAAAAACCCTATTGCGGTTCTGTCTCAGTCTACATCGCTAATTGCGGAAAATGTAGGTACATCGAAGGCCACAGTAAGCCGTTTCTTTCGCCAAGTTGGCTTTGCATCTCACCAGCAAGCCAGAGCCTCACTTGCCACACTGCGAGAACAAGGCGTTCCCATTGCCTCAGATAATAATGAAAACCATCATTTCGATAGCGAGGTACAAAATTTAGCGGCCAGTTTTGATGGCATTGCTACTGACGAGCTCGGCGCTATCGCAACCTTGCTTGCAAATGCCGGCCAAGTAACCCTCATTGGGTTTCGAAACGCTTACCCTATTGCCCTTCACTTTCGCCAACAGCTAAAACAAATCCGTGGCTCGGTACGCGTGTTGCCTCAGCCCGGACAGACACTCAGTGAAGATATTATCGATCTTACTGACAAAGACGTGGTGGTTTTGTTTGGCTTTCGTCGTCGCACTCGACAGTTTAAATTTGTTCTAGAAAACATTAAGCACTGCAAAACTGTGTTAATTACCGACCCTACTGGTCAAGGCTATAAACATTTCGTTGACCACTTATTAGTATCGCATATTGGTAGCGATGCACCCTTTGATAGCTATGCTGCACCAATGAGCCTAGTGGCTACCCTGTGTAATTTAACTTATGCCAAACTTGGATTAGCCGCCTCTAAACGGGTTGATGCTATTACAGAAGTTTATAAGAAAATGGATGAGTTAGAAGACTCCGAACGATAATCAAGCCTCATTGCTTTTAAGTTTCTTATGTGAGTGCATTTATCCAGCATTATTTTGCTGCTTGTAAGCCTAATTAACGAGGTTTTTTCCAAGCCCCTTAGAAAAACACTCTCGTTTAATAGCCTCTTTAATATAAAGATGCGTGAGTTAAAAGGAACAATTGTTTCTCTTGACATTATTTTGAAACGATTGTTTCATAGGGTATCAAAAATTATAACGACGATAACGAAACGCGCAGTGAATTCTCCTTTTGTATTAACGCCACCTATTCATAAAGAAAAGTCCCAGCTCACCCTAGAGAGTTCCTTTAAGGGTCCCCTTGAACATTTAGGACTGGCGGTGAAAGACTTGTTTCATATGGCTAACCTGCCAACAGGTGCGGGCAACCCTGACTATTTGAAGTCTCATGTAAATACTCATGAAAATAATACAATTGAGACGAACAGCACTGTGAAGGCACTACTAAACGCAGGTGCAGTGTTCAAAGGTAAAACCATTACTGATGAGCTTGCTTACAGCCTTCACGGGCAGAATAAGCACTTTCCAGCGCTTATTAATCCAGCGGCTCCTGAGCTTATTCCCGGTGGTTCGTCTTCAGGCTCTGCCGTTGCGGTTAGCAGTGAATTAGCAGACATCGGTTTAGGCACCGACACGGGCGGCTCTATTCGTGTTCCGGCTAGCTATCAAGGGCTGTGGGGAATGAGAACAACCCACGGTATTATTGAGTGCGATAATATGGTGGCCTTGGCGCCTTCTTTCGATACCGTGGGTTGGATGACCCGAGATTTAGCCACCTTTGAATTAGTGAGCGAAGTGTGTATTCCAGCACACACCCAACATGCTATTGCAGCCGAGCCTTGCTTTGGTATTGCCAGCAACGAGTTTGACGGTGTGCTTCACAAAGCACTATGCAATAAATGGATTGATGAAAACCTTCGCCCACAATTTGAAACCAGAGATATTCCCTCTGACATGCTTAACCTAACTGCGATGGATACCGCCGCTATTTTTAGGGTGTTGCAAGGCAGTGAAATTTGGCAGCAGCACGGCCAATGGATTGAACAAGAAAAACCCGATATTGCAGATGATATTATGTCTCGCTTGTTATGGTGCAAAACGATAACAGCAGAGCAGGTTGAATCTGCAAAATTACAGCAACAAGGCGTCGTTAACCATCTTGATACACTGTTTCAAGATGTTGATGTGCTGGTCATACCGACTACGCCAGGCATTGCGCCGCGGTGCGATGCTGACAGCACCACATTGGCAAATGATAGAAATACACTACTTGCGTTAACCTCTCTTGCAGGGCTAGCCGGGTTACCACAACTTCATTTGCCCTTATTTACTCTACACAACGCCCCATGCGGATTATCGCTAGTGGGCAAAAAAGGCAACGATCTTGCTCTACTCGCTGTAGCGAAAAGGTTAGCGCTGTAAAATAGCAAAGACGAAACTGAATAAAAACTAACTTTGCTAGCACGACAAGGTCGACTCACGGCATGCAAAACTAATTTGCGCATAGTGCGGCGAATTGCCCAAGTTGCCCAAGTTGTCCAAATTGAAGAGCCCAGTGCCTGACATTAAAAGGAAAGAATAATGACTAAAAAATCTAACATTGCATTTACCGCCCCGCATTTCGCGGCGTCTCAGGTAGGCTTAAATATTTTAGAAAAAGGCGGCACAGCCATTGAAGCTATGGTTGCTGCCGCGGCCTCAATTGCCGTTGAGTACCCGCACATGAACGGTCTGGGCGGCGATGGCTTTTGGCTTATCAGCGAGCCCGGTAAAGCACCGGTGGGCATCGACGCATCCGGTGTTGCAGCAAAAGGCGCTACCCCTGAGTTTTATAACGGCTATGATGCTATTCCAAGTCGCGGCGGTAAATCTGCGCTTACAATGGCAGGCGCGGTAGCGGGCTGGAGCGAAGCACTAAAAATAAGTAAAGAGTGGCAAGGAGGCAAAGAAGGACTTCCATTGGCTACACTACTAGATACCGCTATAAGCCAAGCAAATTGGGGAATTGAAGTAACCCAAAGCTTAACCGATGCAAGTAACAAAACCTTTGATGACCTCGCCGGTGATGAAAACTTCGATCAGTTTCTAATTAAGGGCAAGGCACTTAAAAAGGGAAAGATTCTTAAGCTCACTGCATTATCGAAAACCCTGTCTCATTTGGCAGAAAAAGGTCTAGACGACTTTTATCACGGTGAATTAGCTCAAAAACTGGCTGCTGACTTAGAAGCTGCCGGCTCTCCTATTCGTTTAGAAGACTTTGAAAATTATAAAGCGCAGCTGGTAACCCCACTAAGCGTTACTACCTCAAAAGGTAAACTCTATAATTTACCGGCTCCAACCCAAGGTGTGGCATCGCTTATTATTTTAGCGCTTTACGATAAAGTACAGCATTTAGGCAGCAGCGATGCTGACATGGTGCACCTACTTATCGAATGCACCAAGCAAGCGTTTATCGCTCGCAATAACAACGTAACAGACCCATCTCGAACGCCTGTGGACTTGCAGCAGTTGCTCACCGACGAGTCATTAGATGAAATGGCACAACACATTTCAGTAGAAAAAGCCCAGCCTTGGCCACATGTGGCAAAGCCGGGAGACACTATATGGATGGGTTGCTGTGATAGTGAAGGCCGTATGGTGAGTTACATACAGTCGCTTTATTGGGAGTTTGGTTCAGGCATTGTGAGCCCGCAAACCGGCATTGTGTGGAATAACCGCGGAACTTCGTTTTCGCTCGACTCCTCTAGCAATCAATATTTAGCCCCAGGGCTAAAGCCGTTTCATACGTTAAACCCTGCCTTTGCAGAGCTCAGCGACGGTCGCCGCATGAGTTACGGCACCATGGGCGGTGAAGGCCAGCCACAAACACAGGCTGCCGTATTTGCCCGCCACGTGTATCACAATCAGCCCATCGACAAAGCGATATGGTTAGGCAGGTGGTTATTGGGCCGAACCTGGGGTGATGAGAGCCATAACTTGAAAGCGGAGCGTGACCTTGTGGAATACGTAGGAGAAAGCTTGGTAGCTCGTGGACATGACATGGTAACCGTGGATCCATGCAATGAATTAATGGGACATGCTGGCGCCATCATTCGTCAAGAAACAGGTGATGTAACAGGGGCCAGCGATCCTCGTAGCGACGGTAAGGTCTTTCTTGGCTATCTGTAGCAGTTAGTTTTGGCGGTTATTTTTAGCAGTTATTTATAACCGCTACCTAATTCCGTTTTTCAAGGCCGTTACTGATAGCGGCTTGTTGTGCGGGCTTTTAATAAAGACTCCTTTATTTGGCCTTTTACCCGGTCATTTACTTGGTCTTCTACAAGAACCCGGTATAGCGCAGCGACAAACGCACATCGGCTTTAGCGCATAAAATTTAGATTAATAAGAGATAACACAAACATGCAGTTTTTAATGGATAACATAACGGTAATTTTATCGTTAATTGGCACCGGCATTTTTGCCGGATTATTAGCAGGGTTGCTCGGCGTAGGAGGCGGCATTGTTATTGTGCCTGTACTCTTTTTCTTGTTTCAAGCACTTGGTGTATCCTCAGAAAGCGCCATGGTTATTGCTACCGCAACCTCGTTGGCTACCATAGTGCCAACTTCGCTGAGCTCAATTAAAGCTCATCATGGCAAGGGCAACGTAGACTTTGCCCTGCTTAAATCTTGGGCATTGTTTATTCTCATTGGTGTACTTGTAGGCAGCTATGCCGTTACGCAAGTTAATCCTACCTTTTTAACCCTCATGTTTGGCACTATTGCCATGCTATCAGCGATAAACATGCTTATTGGCCGAAAGGAAGCGTTGTTTAAAAGCCTACCAGGTAAGGGCGGGCAGTCTGTCATGGCCACCTGCATTGGATTATTTAGCTCTATGGTGGGCATTGGCGGTGGAACACTTACCGTACCAACCCTTACCTTTTGTAATTACCCCGCGCACAAAGCCGTAGGCACTGCCGCCGCTGTGGGGCTGATTATTTCACTGCCAGCGGCTATTACACTGCTGTTTGTAGGCACAACTCCACCAGATGCACCCTTTGCAACCTACGGATACGTCAATCTATTAGGCTTTGCCTGTATTGTGCCCCTTACCGTTCTTTTTGCGCCTATTGGAGCAAACATTGCCAGCAAGCTAGATGCTGGACTGCTCAAAAAAATATTTGCCGTCGTTCTTATCATTACAGGCCTGCGCATGCTTGCGCAGGTACTCATTTAGGAGTTTTCTTTTATGCAAGGTTTTTCACCGCTCTCTCCTCCGCCTCGCCTTCTCATGGGTCCAGGGCCCATTAACTGTTACCCGCGGGTACTATCGGCAATGGCAACCCAATTAGTAGGGCAATACGACCCTGTAATGACCGGCTATATGAACGAAACCATGGCCCTTTATCGCAATGTGTTTAATACTAAAAATCAGCAAACCTTTTTGGTTGATGGCACCTCACGTGCAGGCATTGAAGCCGTGCTCGTGTCGGCTATTGAACCTGGTGACAAAGTGCTTATTCCTATCTTTGGTCGCTTTGGTCACCTGTTGGCTGAAATTGCTGAACGGGCTGACGCAGACGTACATACCATTGAAGTCCCATGGGGCGAAGTATTTACCCCTGAGCAAATAGAAGCGGCAATTAAAGAAGTGAAACCCAAATTGCTAGCCACTGTGCAAGGCGATACTTCCACCACCATGCTGCAGCCTCTGGCTGATATTGGCGCCATTTGCGAAGCTCACGATGTACTGTTTTATTGCGACGCCACAGCGTCGATTGGCGGTAACCCGCTAGAGGTAGATGCTTGGAAACTCGATGCAGTATCAGTAGGGCTGCAAAAGTGTTTAGGCGGCCCATCTGGCAGTGCGCCTATTACCCTTAGCGACAAATTCGTTAAAACCGTTCGTACTCGACATCACGTGGAAGCCGGTATTCGCGATGCTCACCATCAGGCAGCAACCGGCCCTAAAATTCGCTCCAACTACTTCGACTTACCCATGATCATGGATTATTGGGGTGATGAGCGCCTTAATCATCATACCGAAGCCGCCAGCATGCTGTACTGTGCTAGAGAGTGCGCACGAGTGCACTTAGAAGAGGGTCAGCAACAGGTTATTGCTCGTCACAAAGTGGCGGGCGACGCCATGCTTGCAGGTATTCAAGCAATGGGGTTAGCACCCTTTGGTGACTTAAAGCACAAAATGTATAACGTGGTAGGTGTGTACATTCCAGATGATGTTGAAGGAGAAGAGGTTCGAGAAACCCTATTGCTTCGCTTTAACATTGAAATTGGCACCAGCTTTGGGCCATTAAAAGGAAAAATTTGGCGCATTGGCACTATGGGCTACAACGCCCGCGAAGACGCGGTGCTTCATACATTGCAGTCCCTGGAAACCGTGCTTCGTATGCAGGGACATCACTGCCCTGCCGGAGCAGGTGTTGAAGCCGCACTTGAAGTTTACACCCAAGCAAAGCAAACCGTTAACAAGGCGGGAAGCACGAATGAGTGAATTCGCTGAACTAGCCACGCAGGTAATGGCGCGATGCGAAATGTTAGGCACGCTAAGTCAAAACCCTAATTGCCTAGATAGGCGCTACCTAAGTGAGCAACACAGGCTTGCCAATCAACTCGCGTCTGGTTGGATGATTGAAGCAGGCATGACAACGTGGCAAGACGCCGTTGGCAATATTTGGGGCCGCTATACGTCAACC
Organism: Alteromonas sp. BMJM2; assembly: GCF_027257845.1. Taxonomy (GTDB): domain Bacteria; phylum Pseudomonadota; class Gammaproteobacteria; order Enterobacterales; family Alteromonadaceae; genus Alteromonas. The sequence goes on from NZ_JAPVOT010000009.1 coordinate 181,602, forward strand.
GTGCCGAATGCACCTCGCCTTATTTTAGGCAGCCATTTAGATACCGTACCAAACGGCGGAAAATACGACGGTATGCTAGGTGTGGTTGCCGCCATTTCAATGGTTGCCATGTTCGACGGCCTACAGCGTAAATTTCCTTTCCACATTGATATAGTGGGCTTTTGCGATGAAGAAGGCACACGATTTGGCACCACGCTTTTAGGCAGCCGCGCCCTTACGGGAAATTGGCAAGAAAGCTGGCGTCATTTAAAAGATGAAAACGGCATAAGTTTGGCCGAGGCCATGGAGCAATTTGGCCTTCATTTTGACGAAGTGTCCAGTGCCAGTATTTCTCGCACTGACATATTAGGTTATTTAGAACTTCATATAGAACAGGGCCCCGTTCTTGAACAAGAAAACTTACCTGTTGGTGTAGTGAGCGCGATTGCTGGCGCAAAGCGCTTTAACATCACGATAGAAGGAATGGCGGGGCATGCCGGCACGGTGCCTATGTCTATGCGTTACGACGCCCTTGCTGCTAGTGCAGAAATGATTTTAGCGGTAGAGCGCATAAGCCAGCAGCGAACAGGTGTCGTGGCAACGGTTGGTAAAATAGACAATATGCCAAACGGCGTAAACGTGATATCGGGAAGAACGCGCTTTTCACTAGACGTGAGAAGTGAGGATGACACGCTGCGAGATGAGGCATTGGCAGAGATAATGCAGCATTTAGGGGAAATTGGCGCGAAGCGAAACGTAAAGTTAAGCGTAGAACACATATGAGCCTCCGGGCTGTCAATGAAAAAAGATAGCCCTTTGACCGCTATTTCAAGATCAATACCGTTGCCTTTTTAGAACTCGTTTACTTCGTCTGTCATGGTTGATGTTAGGCAAATTGC